>NZ_FCNZ02000017.1 GCF_001544495.1 Caballeronia telluris | reverse complement strand
CGCGTTCCATACCATTCAGTACGAACTGACATGGGCAGCGGTGACGCGCTCGTACGGCAAACTGCCTGCGTTGCTCACCCGCTTGCGCGAGCGGCTCAAGCAGCTCCTCAATGAGAAACGGCCCGGGCGCAGTTGCGCTCGAGCCGTCAAATCGCGACCGTTTCGTTATACCGTTCGTGTCCTCAAACGAGACCTTAACTGAACGGCATTAGGCCCTCGGGCCGTTTTTTTTACGTCTGCGCGAATCGAAAGCGCCTTAATCCCGCTCGAAAAGCGCGATCGATTCGACGTGCGACGTGTGCGGAAACATGTTCACGACGCCCGCGCCCTTCATCCGGTAGCCCGCTTCGTGCACGAGCAGTCCGGCATCGCGCGCAAGCGTCGACGGGCTGCACGACACGTACACGATCCGCTTCGGCAACGGTCCGTCGCCGCTCTGCGCGATGTCGGCGAGCGCCTTCACGATCGCCAGCGCGCCCTCGCGCGGCGGATCGATCAGGAATTTGTCGAACGCGCCGAGCGCGCGCATGTCGTCGGCGGTGACTTCGAACAGGTTGCGGCACGCGAACGACGTATGCGCATCGACACCGTTCGCCTTCGCGTTTTCCAGCGCACGCGTCGTGAGCGCCTCGCTGCCCTCGATGCCGACCACCTCCCGCGACACGCGCGCGAGAGGCAGCGTGAAATTGCCGATGCCGCAAAAAAGATCGAGAACGCGATCGGTTTTCGCCGGCGCGAGCAGGCTCAACGCGCGGCTGACCAGCACGCGGTTGATCTGGTGATTCACCTGCGTGAAATCGGTCGGCTTGAACGGCATGCGGATATTGAATTCTGGCAGCGTGTAAGCCAGTTCCTTGTCGAGCGGATAGAACGGATAGACGGTGTCCGGGCCCTTCGGCTGCAGCCAGAACTGTACGCCGTGCTCGTCGGCGAAGGTGCGCAGGAGCGCCTCGTCGGCCTCGGTGAGCGGTTCGAGGATACGCAGCACGAGCGCCGTCACGTCCGACCCGACCGCGAGCTCGATCTGCGGCATCCGCTCGCGGATCGACAGCCCCG
This sequence comes from Caballeronia telluris, assembly GCF_001544495.1. Classification (GTDB taxonomy): domain Bacteria; phylum Pseudomonadota; class Gammaproteobacteria; order Burkholderiales; family Burkholderiaceae; genus Caballeronia; species Caballeronia telluris. The sequence goes on along the minus strand of NZ_FCNZ02000017.1, from coordinate 146,560 downwards.
CCACCAGATGCCGCAGCGGCACGAGCATCGCGGAAACGTGCGGCGGCAGGACTTCGCAGCTCGTCATGTCGGCGACGTAGCTGCTCTTCCTTTCGTGGAAGCCGACCAGCACGCCGCCCTTTTTCTCGACGTACCGCACGGTCAGCCGCGCGCGATAGCGATACCCCCACGACGGCCCGTGGATCGGCCGGAACATGGTTTCCGCGCGCAGCTTGCTCAGGTGCTGAAGATTGTCTTCGAGCACGCGCTGCTTCACGGCAATTTGTGCGCGCACGTCGAGATGCTGCATCGAACAGCCGCCGCAGGTGCCGAAAAACGGGCACTTCGGCTTCGTGCGGATCACGCTTTCGCGCAGCACGTCGACAACTTGCGCTTGCTCGAAACTCGGTTTCTTGCGATAGCTGGAATATGTGACGCGCTCGCCGGGCAGCGCGCCTTCGACAAAAATCACCTTGCCCGGCTCGCCGTCCTCGTTGACGGTACGCCCGACGCCGCGCGCATCCATGTCGAGCGAATCGATTTCGATGGCGGGCGCGACGGACGAAAGATCGGCGACGACGTTTCGGGCCGGCGCGGCGCGGCGGCGATGCGGTTTTCGAGCGGCTTCAGACACCTGCGTACTTCCTGACTGACATGACAAAGGCGAGATTGTAGACGAACGTCGCAGCGCGGCAGGCCAAAACGGCCGACCGTCAGCGTCCGAACGCGGCCAGATATTCGGCCCAGTGCGGCGCGGGTTCGAGCGCGAGCGCGTTCTTCACGAAATTGATCTCGTCGGCGTACTCGTCGGGCGAAAAACCACCGCGCATCAGCTGGAACCGGCAGTACATCAGGTACGTATTGACGACGTCCGTCTCGCAATAAGCGCGGATTTCGTCGATCCGGCCGGCGCAGTACGCCTCCCACACCTTGCCGCCGTCCATTCCGAGCTTGCCCGGAAAACCGCAGAGCTTCGCGAGCGCATCGAGCGGCGCGTTCGCGCGCGCCTGGTACATCGCGAGGACGTCCATCAGGTCGGTATGGCGCGTGTGGTAGCGGCTCAGGTAGTTGTTGAACTTGAACTCGCGGTCGTCCTGGCCGGCGTCCCAGTAGCGCGACGCCGTGACGCCATGCACCAGTGCACGGTAATGGAGCACGGGCAGATCGAACCCGCCGCCGTTCCACGAGACGAGCTGCGGCGTGTACTTCTCGATCACGCGAAAGAACGACTGGATCAGCGACGCTTCCGGATCCTGCGGCGTGCCGAGCGAGCGCACCCGAAAGCCGGTGTTGTCGCGAAACACGCAGGAAATCGCCGCGATACGTTGCAGATGATGCGGCAGGAAGTCGTTGCCGACGCGCTCGCGGCGCGCGGCAAAGGCAAATTCGGCGACTTCGGCGTCGGAGAGGTCGGCGGGCAGATCTTCGAGACGGCGAATACCGTCGACATCGGGAATCGTCTCGATGTCGAAAACGAGGATGGGAGTCATCGAATGCTAGAGCACGGCGTCCTTGCGCACGCCGTTGGAAGCGAAAAAGCGCTTGAGCCGCACGAGCGCCTCTTGCTGGATCTGGCGCACACGCTCGCGCGTGAGGCCCATTTCGTCGGCGAGTTCTTCGAGCGTCGCCGGTTCGATGTGATTCAGTCCGAACCGGCGCTCGATCACATGCCGATGCTTGTCCGACAATCGCGACAGCCACAAGCGCGTGAGCGTCTCCAGTTCGCGGTGCTGCACTTCGGCGTCGGGCGACTGGCTCTGGTCGTCGGACAAGAGGTCGAGCAGGCTCGAACCCGGATCGAGGTCGAGCGGCGCGTCGAGCGACGCGGTGTGTTCGTTCAGCGCGAGGATGTCGGTGACTTCCTCGGGCGTCTTGCCGGTCAGGTACGCGATGTCGTCGATGCTCGCGTCGCGGCGGTCCGGCGCGATCGCCGTGTTCGAATTCGCGGAATTCTTTTCCAGATGACGCTTGGCGCGCAGCACCTGATTCAACTCGCGAATCACGTGCACCGGCAAGCGCACCGTGCGCGCCTGATTCATGATGGCGCGCTCGATGCTCTGGCGAATCCACCAGGTGGCGTAGGTCGAAAAGCGAAAACCGCGCGTCGGATCGAATTTTTCGATCGCGTGCATGAGACCGAGATTGCCCTCCTCGATCAAATCGAGCAGCGGCACGCCGCGATTCAGATAACCCTTCGCGATACTCACGACGAGCCGCAGATTGCGCTCGATCATCACCTGGCGCGCCTCGAATTCGCCCGCCTTCGCGAGCCGCGAATAACGCTGCTCTTCCTCGACCGTCAAAAGCGGCTTGACGCTGATCCGATTCAGATAATGCTGGATGGTGTCGGCGGTGAGTTCCGCCTGCAAAATCGAGCGGAAATCGTCGGCGTCGGGCGCGGAATCGTTTGCGGCATCGATCGTGTCTTTAGTGCGTATGCCGGATTCACCGGATTCGTCGTCGGCGGCGTCGATTTCGACGTCGACCGTTTCGGTATCTTCTTCGTCATGGCTCGAAGCACCGTCTTCCACCGACACTTGCATAGGTCGGCTGATCGACTCAGTCTCGGCTTGAGGGAGGCGGCGCTTCGTTTTAGGCATGATGGTTTCGCTTTTTATTGCGGCGGCAAATATTTCAGCGGGTCGACAGGTTTGCCCTGCCGGCGGACTTCGAAATGCAACATCACGCGATCCGAATCGCTATTACCCATCTCAGCGATTTTCTGCCCTTTTGTCACCGCGTCACCCTCTTTTACCATCAAAGCGCGGTTATGTGCATATGCCGTGAGAAAAGTCGCATCGTGCTTGATGATAATGAGATTACCGTAACCGCGCAGCCCATTTCCGGAGTAGACCACGCGTCCGTCTGCCGACGCATTCACCGGGTCGCCCGGCGCACCGCCGATGTTCAAGCCCTTGTTCTTCGCGTCGTCGAACGTGCCGATGATCGGGCCGCGCACCGGCCAGATGAACGCCGGCTGCGTCGCCGGCGCCGTGGCCGCGTTGTTGTCGATGCCGGCCATGCCCGCCGCCGCGCCCGCGCCGACGCCCGGCGCCATCCCCGGCGCCGTCCCCATGCCCGAGGCCGAGCCGTACACCGGCGGCGCCGCGGTCGTTCCGGTCGTCACGCCCGGTTGCGGCGTGCCGTACGTCGAATTGTTGAGCGGCTGCGCCAGCACGGCGCCACCCGCGATCGGCGCCGTCGACACGCCCGGCGTCGTTGCGGCGAGATTCGCTCCCGGCGGCGCCACCCGAACCAGCTGACCGACTTCGATCTGGTTCGGATTGGTCATGTTGTTCCATGCCGCGATATCACGATAATTCTGACCGTTTTCCAGTGCTATCCGATATAGGGTGTCGCCCGGTTTCACACGGACATAGCCGGGCGGCGGCGGCCCGTTTTGCGCCGCCTGCGCCGCTTCGGTCGACAGCGGCGCGCCGGTCCGGTCGACGACCGGCGCCTGCTCCATCCGCGTCGCACAGGCTGCCAGCATGGACAGCGCGAGGATGCACACGCCGCGCTCGACCGCCGTCCGGCGGACCAACACGCTCCCTTCTCGCACAAAACGCAACATACTCATCGGTGTCAAATCACTCCGGATTTTAAGGGTACAAAGAAAACTCGATCGAGCTGGGACTTCCGCCACTGCGTCGGCGATACGCGCTCGACGAGTGTCAGCACCTGCGACTGCGCGTCCTGCGAGCCGACCGGCGCGACGAGCCTGCCACCGACCGCCAGTTGCTCGAGCAGCGCCTGCGGCACGTCGAGCCCCGCGCACGCGATCACGATCGCATCGAACGGCGCTGCCGGCGGCAGGCCGAGGCGGCCGTCGCCGTAATGCAGGCGGATGTTCGGCACGCGCAGCGGGCGCAGATTGAGCTTCGCGCGCTCCGACAGCGGGCGCACCCGCTCGATCGAATAAACCTCCGTTGCGACCTGCGACAGCACTGCCGCCTGATAGCCGCAGCCGGTGCCGATCTCGAGCACCTTCGCGAGCGAGCGGCCCGCCGCGACGAGCTCGATCATGCGCGCGACCACCGATGGCTTCGAGATGGTCTGATGATGGCCGATCGGCAACGCCGCGTCTTCATAGGCCTGCGCGGCTAGTCCGGGATCGACGAACATATGGCGCGGGACGACTGACATCGCGTTGAGCACCCGCGCATCGGCGATGCCGTTCACGCGCAGCCTTTCGACCATGCGCTCGCGAACCCGTTCCGAGGTCAGCGCGTACGCCGTGTTCAGCGCGACATTCGGTGCGCCGCGCTTCACGTTGACCGTGCTCGCGGTCGCTTCGCGATGCTCGTTCTGGCGCGGCGCCGCGCGCAATGCGCCCGGCAAGTGATGCGCGACGGCGCTGGAAACCTTTGGGCTGGCCGGTGCCGCAGGCGCGACGGTTCGCAGCGTCGTCCTGGCCGCGACGACCGACACGGGATTCGCGGTTCTCGGCACAACCGGCTTGGCCGGTTTGACCGCGGCCTGAACAGCGACGACCGGCTTGCCGGCACGGCTTTTCTGCGTCGCGGAATTTACCGCGCCGATGCCCGGCACCGATCGCAGCGCACCGCTCGCGGCTGTCGCGGCCTTGGCGCGCGCTTCGTTCGGCCGGGCGCCCGGCTTCTTCGGCTCGCGGACGAGATCGGCGAGCGCGAGCGGGAAGCGCTTCGCGCGCTCGTCGGTCATGAGCGATGGCTCCCGGCGCGCGCCCATTCGCGCGTGTCCGACAAGAGCTTCGTATGCGTGAGGTCGAGTTGCAGCGGCGTAATCGACACGTGGCCGTTGGCGACGGCGTGGAAATCGGTACCTTCGCTCGCATCGAGCGCATCGCCCGACGGCCCGATCCAGTAGATCGGGTTGCCGCGCGGATCGGTCTGGCGGATCACCGGCTGTGACGGATGACGTTTGCCGAGCCGCGTAACCTGCCATTCGCCCATCTGCTCGTAAGGCAGGCTCGGAATGTTCACGTTCAACAGCGGATGACCGGGCATCGGATGCTCTAGAAAATGCGCGACGATTTCCGCGGCGACGCGCGCGGCCGCATCGAGATGCAGCCAGTCGCGCCCGACGAGCGAAAACGCGATGGCCGGAATGCCGAACATGAAGCCTTCGGTGGCGGCGGCGACGGTGCCCGAATAAAGCGTGTCCTCGCCGACGTTCTGGCCGTTGTTGATTCCCGACACGACGAGGTCTGGCTTGTTGTCGAGCATCCCGGTGAGCGCGATGTGAACCGAGTCGGTGGGCGTGCCGTTCACGTAGTAAAAGCCGTTGGCCGCCTGATGGATGCTGAGCGGCCGCGAAAGCGTGAGCGAGTTCGACGCGCCGCTGCAGTTCTGCTCCGGCGCCATCACGGTGAGCTCGCCGAGCGGACACAGGGCGTCGTGCAGCACGTTGATGCCGCGCGCCAGATAACCGTCGTCGTTGCTGAGTAGGATTCGCATCCGACGATTGTAACCGAGGAAAGATGGCACGCGGACGACGGCCGGAGCCATGCTCTACACTGATGCGCGACGTCTTGAACTCAATCAGGAGAGAGAATGCGCGCCGTTCGATGCAACCAGTACGGACCCCCGGAAGCCCTTTCCATCGAGACCTTGCCCGACCTGCATCCTGACGCGGGCGAAGTCGTGATCGACGTGAAAGCCGCGAGCGTGAACTTCCCCGACGTGCTCATCATCCAGAACAAATATCAGTTCAAGCCGCCACTGCCGTTCACGCCGGGCGCCGAACTCGCGGGCATCGTGCGCGAAGTCGGTGCGGGCGTGACGCAGTTCGCGCCCGGCATGCGCGTCGCCGCCTACACCGCGCAGGGCGCGTTCGCCGAGCAGGCAGTGGCGAGCGCGTCGTCGTGCGTGGCGTTGCCGGACGACGTCGATCTCGCCCATGCCGCGGCGTTCTCGCTCGCTTACGGCACGTCGTATCACGCGGTCGTCGACCGGGCAGCGCTCAAGGCCGGCGAGACCATGCTCGTGCTCGGCGCCGCGGGCGGCGTCGGCCTCGCGGCGGTGCAGATCGGCAAGGCTCTGGGCGCGCGGGTGATCGCGGCGGCATCGAGCGAGCAGAAGCTCGCGCTGTGCACCGAAAACGGCGCCGACGCGACCATCGACTATGCGCATGAGGACCTGCGCGAACGCATCAAGGCGCTGACGGACGGCCGCGGCCCCGACGTGATCTTCGATCCGGTCGGCGGCAGCTACGCGGAACCGGCGTTTCGCAGCATCGCGTGGCGCGGGCGCTATCTCGTGATCGGCTTCGCCAACGGCGAGATTCCGAAGCTGCCGCTCAATCTCGTGCTTCTGAAAGGCGCGAGCATCGTCGGCGTGTTCTGGGGCGAGCACATGAAGCGCGAGGCGGAGCTCGCCCACGAAGGCTTCGAGCGGATGATCGGCTGGATCAGGGAAGGCAGGCTGCTGCCGCACGTGTCGAAACGCTACTCGCTCGACGAAACCCCGCAAGCGCTCGAAGACATGGCGAACCGGCGCGTCACCGGGAAAGTGGTCATCGTGCCGTGAGTGCGTCCTGACCGTATTGCCGGTGCGCTGCGTGGTCCGCAGGCAGGCCCGATGCCGGCGAAACCGCTTGACGGGCTTGGAAAAAAAGGCGCGCCCGGGAATCAGCGCGCCGTTTTTCAATCTGGCATCAAGCGCTTCACAACTTTTCGGTCTCTCCGGTCTTCGGCTGCCATTTCATCAGCCGCCGCTCGACCAGCGCGACGATGCCGTCGAGCACCAGCGCGAACGCCGTGAGCACGAGAATCCCGGCGAAGACGGTGTTGATGTCGAAGGTGCCTTCGGCCTGCAGGATCAGATAGCCGACGCCGCGCGCCGAGCCGAGATACTCGCCGACCACCGAGCCGACGAACGCTAGTCCGACCGACGTATGCAAGCTCGAAAACACCCAGCTCGTTGCGCTCGGCAGATAGACGTGCTGCAGCAGTTGCTTGCGGTTCGCGCCGAGCATGCGCGCGTTCGCGAGCACGACCGGGCTCACTTCCTTCACGCCCTGATAGACGTTGAAGAACACGATGAAGAACACGAGCGTGACGCCCAGCGCGACCTTCGACCAGATGCCGAGCCCGAACCAGACCGCGAAGATCGGCGCGAGAATCACGCGCGGCATCGAGTTCGCGGCCTTGATGTACGGATCGAGCAGCGCGCTCATCATGGGCGCGAGCGCGAGCCACAGCCCGACGCCCAGTCCCAACACCGTCCCGATCACGAACGCGAGCACGGTTTCGATCAGCGTCACCCACAGGTGAACGTAGATTTCACCGGTCGTGAACCATTCCCAGATGCGCAAGAGCACCTTCTGCGGCTCGCCGAAGAAGAACGCGGCCTTGCTGTTGTCGTCGAAATAAAACGCGGGAAGGAGCGTCGGGCTCGTGAGCACGTACCAGAGCACGAAGCACAACACGAGCAGCAGCCACTGCCACACCGCCAGATTTGCGCGATTCGGGCGCAATTTGTTCCACATGATCTTGTTCCGCCTTCGCGGCGTTTGGTTAGACGGCGGTGAGCTGCTGCTGATAGCCCTTTAAAACCTCTTCGCGCAGCACGCCCCAGATTTGCGCGTGCAGTTCGACAAAGCGCGGATGCGAGCGGATTTCGGCGACGTCGCGCGGACGCGGCAGGTCGATCGCGAATTCGCCGATCGGATGCGTGCCCGGCCCCGCCGACAGCACGACGACGCGATCGGACATCGAGATCGCTTCGTCCAGATCGTGCGTGATGAAGAGCACGGCCTTGCGCTTCGCGGCCCAGAGATCAAGCAGCTCGTTTTCCATCAGCTGGCGCGTCTGGATGTCGAGGGCGGAGAACGGTTCGTCCATCAGAATGATGTCCGGATCGAGGATCAGCGTCTGCGCCATGCCGACGCGCTTTCGCATGCCGCCCGACAACTGGTGCGGATAGCGATCGCCGAAGCCGCCGAGACCCACGCGCTTTAACCACTCCTCGCCGCGCTCGCGCGCCTCGTCTTTCGGCACGCCGCGAAACGAGAGGCCCGCCGTGACGTTGTCGAGCGCCGAGCGCCACGGCATCAGCGCTTCGGCCTGGAACATGTAGCCGGCGCGCTTGTTGATGCCGTCGAGCTTTTCGCCGAACACCGTCACCGCGCCCGACGACGGCTGCAACAACCCCGCGCCGACGTTGAGCAGCGTGGATTTGCCGCAGCCCGTCGGCCCGACGACCGATACGAACTCGCCCGGCGCGATGCGAAGCGTCGTGTCCTTCACGGCGGTGTAGCGCGCCGCGCGGTTTTCGCGCGACGCGAACGTGCAGGTGATGTTTTCCAGCGCGAGCGCGTAGCCTTGAGCAGAAGCTTGCATCGGCGTCACGCCTTGACCGTCGAGAGCGCCTTCTTCACGAAGTCGTTGGTCCACGTTTTCGACAGATCGATCGGCTTGCCCTTCACCGTCTGGTCGAACGCCTGGAGCGTCTTGAGCGAGGTCGCGGGTCCGTCGGCGGGCATCAGGCCGTCCGGCGACATCGCTTCCTTCACGTGCTGCCAGGAATCGAGGTAGAGCGCGCGGTCGCCGAGCAGGAAGCCTTCGGGCACCGTCGCGATCAGCTCGGAGCCGGAAGCCGTCTGCAGCCACTTCAGCGCGCGGACCATCGCGTTGGTGAGCGCCTGCGTGGTGTTCGGATTCTTCGTGATGAAGCTCTGCGACGCGTAGAGGCACCCCGCCGGCATGTTGCCGCCGAAGACGGTCTTCGTGTCGGCGAGCGTGCGCGTGTCCGACACGATGCGGATGTCGCCCGCGCGATCGAGCTTGGTCATCACCGGATCGAGGTTCGCGATCGCGTCGATCTGGCCGGACTGCAGCGCGGCGATCGCGCCCGCGCCCGCGCCGACGCCGATGAACGAGACGTCGCTCGCCGTGAGCCCCGCCTTCGCGAGCACGTAGCTCGCCATGATCGACGTCGACGAACCGGGCGCCGTCACGCCGATTTTCTTGCCCTTCAGGTCGGCGACGGACTTGAAGTTCGGCATCGCCTTCTTCGATACCGCGAGCACGATCTGCGGCGCGCGTCCCTGCAGCACGAACTCGCGGAAATACTGGTTCTTCGCCTGCAGGAGCAGCGTGTGCTCGAACGCGCCGGAGACGACATCGGCGCTGCCGCCGACCGCCGCCTGCAACGCCTTCGCGCCGCCGGCGAAGTCGGCGATCTCGACTTCGAGCCCTTCATCCTTGAAGTAGTTGCGGCGCTCCGCGATGGTGAGCGGCAGGTAATAGAACAGATTCTTGCCGCCGACCGCGATCGACACCTTGGACTGCTCCGGCTTCGCCTGCCCGAAGGCGAGCGGCGCGCCCGACAATGCACTACCTGCGAGCACGACACCGCTCGCCACGAACGTTCTGCGTTTCATCGACTTCCATCTCCGGTCTTGTGTTCTTGTCAGCGGACGCGCCTTCCAGCCAGGTGCCTAGATCACCTTCGCGGCCCGCAGTCTCAAAATATCGTCAGGATGATACCCGAGCGACTGAAGGACTTCATCCGTGTGTTCACCGAGTTGCGGCCCGAGCCAGCGCGTCTCGCCGGGCGTCTCCGAGAGCTTCGGCGTCACGTTCGGCAGCGTGATCTCGCGGCCGTCCTGCCACGGAAACCGCTGCAGCATCTGGCGCGCGATGTACTGCGGATCGGTGAACATGTCCGCGACGCTGAAGATGCGCCCCGCCGGCACGTCGACGGCATTGAGCACCGCGAGCGCCTCGTCGATGCTGCGCGTCGCGAGCCAGGCGGCGATCGCGTCGTCGATTTCCTGCGTGCGCGGCACGCGGCCGTCGTTCGAGACGAGCGCGGGATCGTTCGCGAGATCGTCGCGCTCGATGGCATGCATCAGGCGCTTGAAGATCGGATCGCTGTTGCCGCCGATCACGATGCTGCCGTCGCGGCACGGATACGTGTTCGACGGCACGATGCCCGGCAGCGACGCGCCCGTGCGTTCGCGCACGAGGCCGTACACGCCGTACTCCGGCACGACGCTCTCCATCATGTTGAAGACGGCTTCGTACAGTGCGACGTCGACCACTTGTCCCTTGCCGCCGTTCGCCTTCTTGTGGTGCAGCGCCATCAGCGCGCCGATCACGCCGTGCAGCGCCGCGATCGAATCGCCGATGGAAATGCCGATGCGCGGCGGCGGCAAGTCCGGATAACCCGTGATGTGCCGCAGGCCGCCCATCGACTCCGCAATTGCGCCGAAGCCCGGCCGGTCGCGATAGGGGCCGGTCTGCCCGTAGCCCGAGAGGCGTACCATCACGAGCCCGGGATTCTCCGCCGACAGCACTTCATACCCGAGCCCGAGCTTTTCGAGCAGCCCCGGCCGGAAATTCTCGACGACGATATCCGCTTCCTTCGCGAGCCGGCGGACGATCTCCTTGCCCTCCTCGGCCTTGAGGTTCACGGTCACGGACTTTTTGTTGCGCGCCTGCACGGCCCACCAGAGCGAGGTCCCGCCGACTTCCGGATAGAGCTTGCGCCACTTGCGCAGCGGATCGCCGCCGTTCGGATCTTCGATCTTGATGACGTCCGCGCCGAATTCGCCCATGAAGCGCGCGGCAAAGGGGCCCGCGATCAGCGTGCCGAGTTCCAGCACCTTGACGCCGGCAAGCGGCCCGGTCGATGTGCTCATGGTGTCGTCTCCGATTTTGTTGTTCTGACGCGCCCGGACTAGAGCGGGATGTCGAGCGCCGTAAAGCGCGGCGTGCCGTCCGCGAGCGTGCCGTTGAACATCTCGGCCGGCCGCACCCAGAGGCCGCGTTCATGCGGCCACAGGTGTTCGTAGACGATCATCGGTTCTTCTGTCTCCGAATGCCGCGCCACGCCGATCACGCGATACAGCCCGCCCTTGTAATGCCGGTGCGTGGCGAGCGCCCTGGCCTCTTCTTCCGTCATATGCAATGTTCCCGCTGTTCTTGTTCCTATACCGAGCGCCGGTCGAGCATCGCGCGCGCGATGGTTCCGGCGTCCACATATTCGAGTTCCCCGCCCACCGGCACGCCGCGAGCGAGCCGCGTCACCTTCAGGCCCTTCGACTTCAAGGTCTGCGCGAGATAGTGCGCGGTCGCCTCGCCTTCATTCGTGAAGTTGGTGGCAAGCACGACTTCCTCGACGACGCCATCGTTCGCGCGGCCGATCAGCCGGTCGAAGTGGATCTCCTTCGGGCCGATGCCGTCGAGCGGGCTCAGATGGCCCATCAGCACGAAATAGAGCCCCCGATACGTGAGCGTCTGTTCGAGCATGACCTGGTCGGCGGGCGTCTCGACGACGCACAGGAGCGCGGGATCGCGCTCGGCATCGCTGCACACTTCGCAGATCGCCGCCTCGGTGAACGTGTTGCACTTCTCGCAGTGCTTCAGGTGCTCCGTCGCGAAGACGAGCGAGCGCCCGAGCTTCTCGGCGCCCGCGCGGTCGTGCTGCATCAGGTGGTAGGCCATGCGCTGCGCCGACTTCGGGCCGACGCCGGGCAGCGCCCGCAACGCTTCGACGAGCGCCGACAAGGCAGAAGGCTGTTTCATGTTTCCTTGCGTAATCCCTGTGTTCGACGAGCGCAGGCGATCAGAACGGCATCTTGAAGCCCGGGGGCATCGGCATACCGGCCGTCATGCCGCTCATTTTTTCCTGCGTGGTGGCTTCGGCCTTGCGCACGGCGTCGTTGAAGGCGGCGGCGACGAGGTCTTCGAGCATGTCCTTGTCGTCGGCGAGCAGGCTCGGGTCGATCTGCACGCGGCGCACGTCGTTCTTGCAGGTCATCGTCACCTTGACGAGGCCCGCGCCCGACTGCCCTTCCACTTCGATCAGCGCGAGCTGGTCCTGCATCTTCTTCATGTTTTCCTGCATCTGCTGGGCCTGCTTCATCAGCCCGGCGAGTTGATTCTTCATCATGATGTGGCTCCTTGCCTGGAAATCGCTTGAATGTGAAAGCGGTGCGAATGATCGGCGCACGCGTGAGCGTCAGGTGCGCCTTGATCGTCCGATGCTGCGTGTTCGTTACTGCGGGGCGCGTCGATACTCAGTTGCCAGCGGCCGTGCCCGACGATGCCAGCGGCTTGATCGACCCTTGCACGATGCTCGCGCCGAAGTCGCGGATCAAGGATTGCACGAACGGGTCCCGCGCGATCTCCTGTTCGGCTTCCTGCTGGCGCTTCGCGCGCAGGGCGGCGTCGAGCGCGGCGGCCGTGCGGAGCGCCGGGCCGACCGTCACGCTGACTTCGAGTGCGCGGCCGAGCTTGTCGGCGAGCGCCGTCTTCAGCTTCGCGACCTGCGAGACTTCGGCGTACTGCGGCACGGGCACGCTGAGCGAAATCGAGGTGGCATCGCAGGCGGTCAGTTCGCTATTGAACGCTAGCTGATAAGAGATGCCTTTGAGCGGCAGATCGACGGCGAGCGCGGGCCAGTCTCCCTTGACGCCGATCGGATCGAGCGGGATCGCGGGCGGCAGCGGGCGCGTGTCGGCTTTCGTTGCAGGCGTTGGTGTCGCGTTGAAGCGCAGGTCGTCGGGGCCGCTTTCGAACGCGGGCACGAAGCCGTCGTCGGGCGGCATGAAATAGGCATCTTCCGCGGATGCCGGCTGGTAATCGTCCGGCGGCATGTCTTCCCACGGGGGCACGGAAGCGGCGGCGTCGCGTTTCGGCGCGGCCGAAGGAGCGGCGGCTGGCGTCGATTCGACCGGCTGCGCTGCGGACGAACGACGCGGTGTCGGGATTGGAACAGCGGGCGCTGCGGGTTTCGCTGCGACGGGCTTCGGCGTTGCCGGCGCCGCGCGCGCGCCGCGATCAGACGATATCCGCATGCCGGCGCTACGCAGCACATCCAGCGCAGCGCTCGCGCCGGAAGCGGCGCGCGGCGCAGCGGTCCGGTCGTTAATGTCGGCGGGCGGTTCCGCGTCGCGTTCGGACGCGGTTGCGGCCTGCTGGGTCGCAGCGGCGATCGGTACGACCGGCGCATCGGGTAATGCTTCGTCGCGGGATTCGAGCGCCGCCGATGCGACGGGCGGCGAGCCGATTCGATCGGAGTAGTCGGCGGGCGGCTCTGCTTCACGCCTAAAACCCGTTGTGGTTTGCGGGCCTGCGGCGTCGGCTGATTCATCGACGCGCGATGACGGCTGCGATGCGGTCGAGGCTTCGGCGCGTTCATCTGTCGCGACGCTCGTCTCGCCGGCCGTCGGAACCGCTTTCGCCCTCGCCGCTTCGGGCTGCACCGGCTCGGCAGACGCCTCACGCGTGGTCGCCGCGACCGCGTTCGCTTGAGCCACCTGCACCGCCTGCGCCGACGAACGGCCGGCGCTCGCGCTCGCAGCCGTTGCCGCCCCGGTCTTTCTCACCGAACCGCCCACCGGCACATTGACCGCGACGCTACCGCCGCCGCCCGGGCCGCCAGCCGGCTCGAATGCGAGCATGCGAAGCAGCGTCATCGTGAAGCCGGCGTATTCGTCCGGCGCGAGCCCCAGTTCGCTGCGTCCGACCGTGGCGATCTGATAGAACAACTGGACCTGCTCGGCGGAAAGCGCATCGGCGAAGCGGCGGACGTCTTCGGCTTCGGGCCACTCATCCAGCACCGACGCCGGCGCGAACTGCGCCCACGCGATCCGGTGCAGCAGGCCCGCCAGATCCTGCAACGCGGTGGAGAACGACAGGCTGCGCAGCGCCATTTCATCGGCGACCGAAAGCACGGCCTCGCCGTCGCCGGCGGCGAGCGCATCGAGCAGCCGGATCAGGTAGCTCTGGTCGAGCGCGCCGAGCATGCCGCGCACGGCTTCCTCGGTGACCTGATTGGCCGAATAGGCGATCGCCTGATCGGTGAGCGAGAGCGCGTCACGCATGCTGCCGTCGGCCGCGCGCGACAAAAGCCGCAGCGCCTGAGCCTCGAACGGAATTTTTTCCTCGCCGAGAATGTTCTCGAGATGCGAGACGATGTGCCCCGCCGGCATCTGCTTCAGATTGAACTGCAGGCAGCGCGACAGCACGGTCACCGGAATCTTCTGCGGATCGGTCGTGGCGAGGATGAACTTGACGTGCGACGGCGGTTCTTCGAGCGTCTTCAGCATCGCGTTGAACGCGTGGTTCGTGAGCATGTGCACTTCGTCGATCATATAGACCTTGAAGCGCGCATCGACCGGCGCGTACACGGCGCGCTCGAGCAGCGCCGCCATTTCGTCGACGCCGCGATTGCTCGCCGCATCCATCTCGACGTAGTCGACGAAACGTCCCTCGTCGATTTCCCGGCACGCTCGGCACACGCCGCACGGCGCGGAGGTCACGCCCGTTTCACAGTTGAGCGCCTTCGCGAAGATGCGCGAGAGCGTCGTCTTGCCGACACCGCGCGTGCCCGTGAACAGATAGGCGTGGTGCAGGCGGCCGCCGTCGAGCGCGTGCGTGAGCGCACGAACGACGTGCTCCTGGCCGACGAGCGACGCGAACGATTTCGGCCGCCATTTGCGTGCGAGAACTTGATAGGTCATGCCGAAATTGTATCAGCAACGTCACGCGACAAAGGCGGACGCAATGGCGCTTCCGACATGCGTTCAACGCGTGCCGATCGACGTGAAAACGAGTGAGAGAAGAGCAGAGAAAAGCAAGAAAAAGCGGAAGGTGACGAGCCCGACCCTCGGCACTGGCGGAAAACGGCTGTGGCTGCTTCGTTCCCGACCTGACCAGGTTGACCGCGCCGCCATGCGAGGAGGCCCGTCACGACGAATTGTATCATCGGATGGACAGAAGCGCACCTCCGGCTTCGATTGCGCTTCGGCGAGCGCCGTCGGGCCTTGTTCCGCAAGCGTTTCGGCGGCCTCTTGCGCTTTCGGTTTGCGCCCGCATGTGGGCCGTATCGATGCTGCCGCGACGTCCCTATCGGCATCCGGCAACGGATAGCAAAGTAGGCTAAGATGACATGTGAATCACCCGTAACCGACGTGCTCCGGCACGTTCGCGGCCCAAAGCAAAGGCTTTGTCGCGTGCGGCATGCGAGCGGTTTTCAGTTCCGCAGCAACGAAGAACTTTTCTTGTTTTGGTGTATCGTGGCGAGCATTCAAACGCAGGCCTCGAATCCATAGAGGTATTCAGATAATGAGCGAATCAATCAAGCATATCAGCGACGCATCGTTCGAACAGGATGTCGTCAAGTCGGATAAACCTGTCCTGCTCGACTTCTGGGCCGAGTGGTGCGGTCCGTGCAAGATGATTGCCCCGATCCTCGACGAAGTCGCGAAGGATTACGGCGATCGCCTGCAGATCGCGAAGATCAACGTCGACGAACATCAGTCGACGCCGGTCAAGTTCGGCGTGCGCGGCATCCCCACGCTGATCCTGTTCAAGAACGGCGCAGTGGCCGCTCAGAAGGTCGGCGCATTGTCGAAGTCGCAACTCACCGCGTTCCTCGACAGCAACCTGTGACACCCCGGGCTCGTTGCACAAGTAGTACATAAATCAGGGCGCCGCGAAGGCGCCCTGGTTCGCTTCTGTGTCGTCGGGCAGAAGCCGGCCCATGTTGTCTAGCGACAACATGGGCGCCAAAGCCGCGTCGCACCGCCACCCGGGGCTCGCCCGGCGTGTGCTATGCTAGAATCACAAGACTTCAAAGACGTACAAGTCCTAGAGCGGTTCCGCTCACCTCTTCTCCCAAATCTTTCTGTCGCACCTCTTCTCCCTGGCGGGAAATCCGTATGCATTTATCCGAGCTCAAGTCTCAGCACGTGTCAGCCCTGATCGAAATGGCTAATGGCCTCGAGATCGAAAACGCAAACCGCCTGCGCAAGCAGGAACTGATGTTTGCGATTCTCAAGAAGCGCGCCAAGACGGGCGACACGATCTTCGGCGACGGCACGCTGGAAGTCCTCCCCGACGGCTTCGGCTTCCTGCGCTCGCCCGAGACCTCGTATCTCGCGAGCACGGACGACATTTATATCAGCCCCTCGCAGATTCGCCGCTTCAATCTGCATACCGGCGACACTATCGAAGGTGAAGTGCGCACGCCGAAGGACGGCGAACGCTATTTCGCGCTGGTCAAGGTGGACAAGGTCAACGGGCAGCCGCCCGAGGCCTCGAAGCACAAGATCATGTTCGAGAACCTGACGCCGCTGCATCCGAACAAGCCGCTCCCGCTCGAACGCGAAATGCGCGGCGAGGAGAACGTGACGGGCCGGATCATCGACATGATCTCGCCGATCGGCAAGGGCCAGCGTGGCCTGCTCGTGGCGTCGCCGAAGTCGGGCAAGACGGTGATGCTTCAGCACATCGCGCATGCGATCAAGTCGAACCATCCGGACATCGTGCTCTTCGTGCTCTTGATCGACGAGCGTCCTGAAGAAGTGACGGAAATGCAGCGTTCGGTGGCGGGCGAAGTGATCGCCTCCACCTTCGACGAACCCGCCGCGCGCCACGTCCAGGTCGCCGAAATGGTGATCGAGAAGGCGAAGCGCCTCGTCGAGATGAAGCACGACGTCGTGATCCTGCTCGACTCCATCACGCGTCTCGCGCGCGCCTACAACACGGTCGTGCCGGCGTCGGGCAAGGTGCTGACGGGCGGTGTCGATGCGAACGCGCTGCAGCGTCCGAAGCGCTTCTTCGGCGCGGCGCGCAACATCGAGGAAGGCGGTTCGCTCACCATCATCGGCACGGCGCTGATCGAAACCGGCAGCCGCATGGACGACGTGATCTACGAAGAGTTCAAAGGCACCGGCAACATGGAAGTGCACCTGGAGCGCCGTCTCGCGGAAAAGCGCGTCTATCCGTCGATCAATCTGAACAAGTCGGGCACGCGCCGCGAAGAACTGCTCATCAAGCCGGACCTGCTGCAAAAGGTCTGGGTGCTGCGCAAGTTCATCCACGACATGGACGAAGTCGAAGCGATGGAATTCCTGCTCGACAAAATCCGCCAGACGAAGAGCAATTCCGAGTTCTTCGATCTGATGCGCCGCGGCGGAGGTTAATCCCGCTTCGCCGCTACGGTGGCTCACGCCGCACGAAAACCGCTCGCTTCGCCGAGCGGTTTTTTTTCGTCCGCACGCCGCCAAGGCCAAACCTGTACGTTCACGTTCAGGTTGCACTATAATCTCGCCCATGTCCGACGAATCCACCCCGCTTCTCACCGTGCGCGACGCCGCCGAACGGCTCGGCGTGACGCCGCGCACGCTGAAGTATTACGAGGAACGCGGCCTCGTCACGCCGAGCCGCAGCGAAGGCCGTTATCGTCTGTACGACGAAAGCGATCTCGAACGTTTCGGGCGCATTTTGCGTCTGCGTTCGCTGGGTTTCTCGCTGCATGGCATTGTGGAAATGCTCAAGCGCCCGCTCGAATCGACCGATGCGGGCAACCGGCGCTATTCGGCCGAATCGCTCGACGAGATCCGCGGCGGTCTTCAGCAGCAACTCGACGCCCTCGACGCGCGTATCGACGCGGTGCGCCGCGAACTGAAGGAAGCGCAGACCGTGCGTGCGGAGCTGCGGCGCGATCTCGATTACGTCGAAGCGCGCGTTGCCGGCACGCCTGCCGACCAGTTGTTGGACGCGCGCCGCAACGCGCGCGCGGCATCGAAGGCGAAACGCGCGAAGCGCGGCAGCGCATGAGTTCGCAGGCCGTCACCGTCGAACGCCTTCGCGGCGATTTCTTCCCGTGGGTGCTCGCGCTCGCGACCGGCCTCGACTATTTCGACAACGCGACCTTTTCCTTTTTCGCGAGCTATATCGCGGGCGGCGTGAATGCGTCGCCGGACGAACTCGTGTGGTCGTCGAGCGCTTACGCGGTCGCCGCCGTGCTCGGCATTCTCCAGCAGCAATGGTGGGTCGAGCGGCTCGGGCATCGGCGCTATATCGCCGGATGTCTCCTGCTCTACTCAGCGGGCGCGGCGATGTCGGCAGTGTGCGACACCTCGCTGCAACTCATGTTCACGCGGGGTTTCCAGGGCTATTTCAACGGCCCGATGATGGGCGCCTGCCGCATCCTGATCCAGGTCAGCTTCCCGCCGCAGCCGCGCGCGAACGCGCTGCGCTCGTTTCTCGCGCTGATCGTGCTCTCGAGCGCGCTTGCGCCGCTCGCGGGCGGTCTGTTGATCGCGCATTTCGACTGGCGCGCGATCTTCTTCTGCACCGCGCCCGTCGGCGTCGCGTTCGCGGTGTTCGCGCTGCTCGTGGTGCCCGATTCCGGCAACGTGCAGCCCGAAGCGCGCGGCGATTCGCATTTCTGGGCTTATCTGCTGTTCGCATTCGCGCAGGGCGCGCTGCAGATCGTGATGCAGCAGGTGCGCTTCCAGCTCTTCACCGCCTCGCCGATGCTCATTCTCCTGACCGTTTCGGGCATCGGCGCCCTCGCCTGGTTCGTTTGGCACCAGTGGCATCATCCGTCGCCGCTCGTGCGGCTGCATGCGCTGCGTGAGCGCACGTTCCAGGTGGGGCTCCTGCTCTACATGTTCTATTACTACGAGTCGACGGGCTTCAGCTTTCTGATCTCGCGCTTTCTCGAACAGGGGCTCGGCTACCCGGTGGAGAACGCGGGACGGCTCGTTGGCGTGACGTCGCTGATTTCGGGCACCGCGCTCTTCGCCTACTTCCGCTACGCGAAGCTGCTGCCGCGCAAGAAGTGGATCATCGTGCCCGGCTTTGCGATCGCGGCGCTCGTCGCGTGGTTGATGACGCGCATGTCGCCCGCGGTCGGCCAGAGCGCGCTCATCCTGCCGATGCTGTTGCGCGGCCTCCTGCTGCTCTTCATCGTGCTGCCGGTCGCGAATCTCACGTTCCGCATCTTCGCGATCGAGGAATTCACGCACGGCTACCGGCTGAAGAACATCGTGCGTCAACTGACGATTTCGTTCGGAACGGCCTCGGTGATCATCGTCGAGCAGCATCGGCAGGCGGTGCATCAGACGCGCCTCGCGGAAGCCGCAAATCAGTACAATCCGGTGTTCCAGCAGACCGTCGAGACGCTCGCGCACGGTTTCGCCGCTGCCGGGCGCAGCGTCGCCGAGGCGCATGCGCTGGCGATCGCGGACGTGAGCCGGATGGTCGCGCAGCAGGCGAGCTTCCTCGCGTCGCTCGACGGCTTCTACTTCCTGATGGGCGTCGCGCTCGTCGGCGGCGCGTTCGCGTGCTGGCAAAAACAGATCGACTGACACGATGCCCAATCTCTTCTCACGCTGGTTCGGCGCGCAACGGCGCAAACGCGCGCTGCGCAAGTACGCCATCGACGATGCGCTCTGGCAGCGCACGCTCGACGCGCTGCCGTTCTTCGGCCACCTCGGCGCCGCCGATCTCGTCCGCCTGCGCGAGTGCGCGAGCCTCTTCATCGCGCAAAAGGAGTTTTCGACCGCGCACGACCTCGAACTCACCGACGCGATGATCGTCTCGATCGCAGCTCAAGCCTGCCTGCCGGTGCTCAACCTGAGCCTCGACCTGTATCGAGGCTGGGTGGGCGTGATCGTTTATCCGGGCGAATTCGTGATCAAGAAGACGGTCGAGGACGAAGACGGCGTCGTCCATGAAGTCGAGCACGACGCGAGCGGCGAGGCGTGGGAAGGCGGCCCGGTCGTGCTGTCGTGGGAAGACGCGCAGATGACGGACGGCGCGGACGCCTACAACGTCGTGATCCACGAATTCGCGCACAAGATCGACATGGTCAACGGCGAGGCCGACGGCCATCCGCCGCTTTTTCGCCGCTGGCATGCGCCGCTCGACGCGCAAGCCTGGGCCGACGTCTTCGACCACGCGTACGACCACTTCTGCGCGCAGGTCGACGCCGTGCCGGAGCGCCGATTCCGCCAGTTCGAGCGCGATTCGCTGATCGACCCGTACGCCGCCGATCATCCGTCGGAGTTTTTCGCGGTGTGCAGCGAGGCGCTCTTCGTCACGCCGCAGGCCTTCGAGGCGGCTTATCCGGAGCTGTACCGGCTGCTCGCGCGCTATTACCGCCAGGACCCGGCAGGCGTGGGCGCGCTGGCTCATCCGTCCGCGTGAGCGGGGCGCCGCGAAATCATGCCAAACGACTGATTTTCTGGCATAATCGCCGTTTTTCGACCTCAGGCAAGTGACTCGCTTGAAAACAGGCGGATTTCCGAATAGTTCGGAGACGCCGAGTGGGTTGGCTACCGTCAGATATCAGGAAAGACCATGAAAGAAGGCATTCACCCGAATTACCGCGAAGTGCTGTTCGTCGACATGTCGAACGACTTCAAGTTCGTGACGCGTTCGACCATCAACACGCGCGAAACCGCCGAGTTCGAAGGCAAGACCTATCCGCTCGCGAAGATCGAAGTGTCGTCGGAATCGCATCCGTTCTACACCGGTCAGCAAAAGATCATGGACACGGCAGGCCGCGTCGAGAAGTTCAACAAGAAGTTTGCAGCGTTCTCGGCGAAGAAGTAAGACGGCAGCGTTTCACGGTCGGCGCGACACGTCGATTCGTCGATACCGACAAAAAGGGCAGCGAAAGCTGCCCTTTTTTGTCCCTGCTCGGTGCGGCCTGCCGTACCGGCCCGGGCCGCACCGTGACACGCTTCGCCCCTCGCGACCCCGGCGGCGCCCGGCTTCTGCCGACCCGCACGGCTCGCGTCTACAATGCCGGATGCTTCGATTCACGCATCGTCGGGGCTCGCGCGCCGGCTGAACGACCCGCGCCGCTCGCGGCCTTGAAGTCGCTGTTTTTCCATCCACTGCTCCTTTTCGCATGCGCTCTGTCGTCCGCCTGACCGCTTCCGCCACCAGCGCCCTGCCGCGCTGGCTTCTGCTCGCCATCTGCATCGTCTATGCGTCGTTCGGGCTGTTCGGCCGCGATCCGTGGAAAAACGAGGACGCGGCGGGCTTCGGCGTGATGTGGACGATGGCGAACGGCGACGCGAAGGACTGGCTGCTGCCGAATCTCGTCGGCAAGGCGCTCACCGCCGACGGCCCGCTGATGTACTGGCTCGGCGCCCTCTTCATCCGCGTGCTGAGTCCGTGGGTCGATGCGAGCAACGCGTCGCGCGTCGCGACGGGCCTCCTTTTCTGTCTCGCCTGCGCTTTCGTCTGGTACACGGCCTATCTGCTCGGCCGGCGCGATGAAGCCCAGCCGTTCAAGTACGCATTCGGCGGCGAGCCGGAGCCGCGCGACTACGGCCGCACGCTCGCCGACGGCGCGCTGCTCATCCTGCTCGCGTGCTTCGGGCTCGCCGAGCGCGGTCACGAAGCCTCGCCGCTGCTCGCGCAGTTCGCCGGAAGCGCGATGCTCGTCTACGGCCTCGTGCGCAGCATCGACAAGCCAGTGCAGGGCGCGCTCATCTGGGGCGCGGCGATCGGCGTGGTCGGTTTGTCGAGCAGCCCGGTGCTCGTGTTCGCGCTCCTGGTCTGCACGCTCGCGATGACGATCGTCGTGCGGCCGGTGCGGGCCCTGCCGCTCGTCATCATGGGGCTGCCGCTCGCGATCGCGCTGATCGCCGCGTGGGTGCTGCCGACGCTGCACTTCTATCCCGAAGACGGTGAATGGTGGCTGCGCCAGTGGTGGCGCAGCAGCTTCCACACGTTCACCGGGCCGCCGTCCGAAGTGCTCGGCTACGCGATGAAGAACCTGCCGCTCTTCACGTGGCCCGCGTGGCCGCTCGCGATCTGGACCTTCGTCAGCTGGGGCGGACAGCGCCGCTCGCCGCACGTGGCGGTGCCGCTCTCGGTGATCGGGCCGCTGCTCGTGCTCGTCGTGCTGCAAAGCCACGAGACGAATCGTCTCTTCATGCTGCTGTTGCCGCCGCTTTCGGTGCTCGCGACCTTCGCCCTGCCGACGTTGAAGCGCGGCGCGATCAACGCGATCGACTGGTTCGCGATGCTGAGCTTCACGATCCTCGGCACGTTCGTGTGGCTCGTCTGGACGGCCGGCATCTTCGGCTTTCCGCCGCCGCTCGCGCGCAATCTCGCGCGGCTCGCGCCCGGGTTTCATCCCGAGTTCAAGATCCTGTCGTTCGTGTGCGCGGTGGCCGTGACGCTCTGCTGGGTTCTGCTCGCCCGCTGGCGGCTCGCGCGCCATCCGAAAGTGCTGTGGCGCAGCGTCGTGCTGTCGAGCGCGGGCACGACGCTCATGTGGGTGCTCCTGATGACATTGTGGCTGCCGGTCGTGAACTACAGCCGGACCTATCGCGACGTCGCGGAACAGATCGCCGACCACCTGCCGCCCGATTACAGCTGCATCTCGCCCGTGCGTCTCGGCGACGCGCAGATCGCGACCTTTGCCTATTTCGGCGGCATGCGCTTCTCCTTCGACGAAGACTGCGACGTGATCCTGCGACAGGACCGCGCAGATTTCGGCGAGCCGTCGTCGATGTCGGCGTTCGTGTGGAAGCTCGTCTGGGAAGGCCGGCGCGTCGCCGACCGCGACGAACGCTTCCGCCTGTATGTGCGCATCGAACGGCCGGTTCCGCCCGTCAAGCGCGAGCGCCCGAAGACGCTGCGGCGCCCGTAAGCCGATGCGTCCGGCGTTTCACGACATGCTCGCGGATGTGCGCAAAATCGCCTCGCTCGCGTGGCCGGTACTGATCGGCCAGTTGGCGATCATCGCGTTCGGCGTGATCGACACGGCGATGGTCGGCCGCTTTTCCGCCACCGATCTCGCCGCGCTCGGGCTCGGGTCGTCGGTCTACATTTCGATCTATATCGGTCTGACGGGCATTCTGGTCGCGCTCCAGCCGATCGCCGGGCAACTGTTCGGGGCGGCGCGCGAGAAAGAGATCGGCGAGGAAGTGCGGCAGGCGCTCTGGCTCGCGGCGCTGCTTGCCGTCATCGGCTTCGTGCTGCTCTACTTTCCCGAGCCGCTCCTCGGTCTCGCCGACGCCCCGCCCGCGCTGCACGAGCGCACGGTGCAGTATCTGCGGATCGTATCGTTCGGGCTGCCCGCGAGCCTCGTGTTTCGCGTCTACAGTTCGCTCACGAACGCGGTCGGCAAGCCGCGCCTCGTGATGTTCCTGCAAGTGGGCGCGCTCATCGTCAAGTTTCCGCTCAATACCTGGTTCATCTTCGGCGGGGTCGGTGTGCCGGCGCTCGGCGGCCCAGGCTGCGCGCTTGCCAGCACGCTGATCAACTGGCTGCTTGCCGCGGTCGGCATGACGGTGCTCGTGAAATTCGAGTTCTTCCGCCCGTTCGGCATCTTTTCGCGCTTCTGCTGGCCGGTGTGGAAACGTCAGGCCGCGCTGCTGAAGCTCGGCATTCCGATGGGGCTCTCCTATCTGATCGAAGTGACGTCCTACACGTTCATGGCGCTCTTCATCTCGCGCTTCGGCACGACGTCGCTCGCCGGCCACCAGATCGCCGGCAACCTCGGCGCGGTGCTCTACATGACGCCGCTGTCGATCGGCATCGCTTCGTCGACGCTCGTCTCGCAGGCGCTCGGCGCAGGACGCTTCGACGCGGCCGCGTCGATTTCGCGGCACGGCATCGCGCTCGCGAGCGGGATCGCGTGCCTGTACGGCGCGCTCGTGCTGGCGCTGCGGCTGGAGATCATCTCGGCTTATACGCCGAACGAAGCGGTCATCGCGGCGGCGATGCCGCTGGTGATGATCGTCGTCTTCTATCACCTCTTCGATGCGCTGCAGATTTCGACCGCGTTCATCCTGCGCGCCTACAAGGTGACGCTCGTGCCGACCGTCATCTACGCGCTCGCGCTCTGGGGCATCGGCCTGGGCGGCGGCTATCTGCTCGGCTTCGATGCCGGCGGCATGGTGCCGCAGTGGCTGCAGGGCGCGCGCGGCTTCTGGGTGGCGAACACGCTGAGTCTGGGCGTCGCGGGCGTCGGGCTCTTTCTCTACTGGCGCCGTGTCAGCACGCGGCATGTGTCCGTCGCGACGAAGTCTTCCGACGTCCGCAGCTGAATTGTCACCAAACGCAAACTTCTGCGTTCAACATCGCTTTTCATGCACTGAAACTGAAAGATGCGTGTAGGGCTCCGGTAGAATCTGCGGCGTCTGCCGAACCCGGAGCGAGCGCGAATGAGCCGCGTCACAACAAAAAAACAATGGATTCTGGCCGCGACGGCCCTGCTGACGGCCGCCGTATTCGGTACCGCCATGCCTCGCGCCGATGCCGCCCGCGCCGTGAGCGTATCGCCGCAAGGCAAGGTCGCGCAGGTGCGGCAGGTCGTCGTCAAGTTCGACGAAGCGATGATCGCCTTCGGCAGTCCCGGCGCGGCCGCGCCCGCGAAAGTCGCATGCAGCGGCGCGAGCGTCGGCGGCACGGCGCGCTGGATCGACGCGAAAACCTGGGCCTACGATTTCGAGCGCGACCTGCCGCCGGGCATGCGCTGCGCGGTCGATTTCAACGACGGCCTGAAGTCGGACGCGGGCAACGCGGTCACGGGCAAGCGCAGTTTCGCGTTCGAAACCGGCGGCCCGTTCGTCATGCGCGTGATGCCGGGCGGCGGCGAAATCGAGGAAGACCAGGCCTTCGTGCTGCGACTCAACGGCCCGGCGACGGAAGCCTCCGTGCTCGCGAACGTCTGGTGCGAATCGAATGCGCTCGGCAACCGCATCCCCGTCAAGACGCTCGACGCGAACACGCGCACCGCCCTCCTCAAGCATTTCCGGCTCGACAAGGAAAGCGATCGCGTGCTCACGCTCGCCTGTCAGCAGACGCTGCCGTCCGCGACCAAGATGCAACTCGTCTACGGCGCCGGTGTCGCGGGCCCGAGCGGCATCGCGAACGACGTCGAAAAGCGTTTCGACTTCACCGTGCGCGATCCCTTCACCGCAAGCTTTTCGTGCGAGCGCGAGAACGCGAAGGCGCCATGCACGCCTTTGCGCCCGTTGCAGCTGCGCTTTTCGGCGCCGATCGCCCGCGCCGACGCGCAGAAGATCATCCTGCACGGCCCGGGCGGCAACGCCGCGCCCCGCTTCGATGCGAACGACAAGAGCGAAGAAGTCGGCAGCATTGAGTTCGCGGCGCCCTTGCCCGAACGCGCGCAACTGTCGATCGACTTGCCCGCGAACCTGAAGGACACGAGCGGCCGCAAACTTGCGAACGCCGATCTCTTCCCGTTGAAAACGTCCACCGCGCCGATGCCGCCGCTCGCGAAGTTTTCGTCGTCGACGTTCGGCATCATCGAGCGCTTCGCCGAGCCGAACATGCCGGCGATGCTGCCCGTCACGCTGCGTCACGTCGAGGCCGACCTGCACGTGCAGGGACTAAACGCCGGCACCTCGCGCGTGACGAAGCTGAAAGTCGACGCGGACGATGAAATCCGCCGCTGGATGCGCATCGTCGACCGTTTCGACGGCACGTCGATGGCGCGCTCCGAGATCCGGGAACTGATGCCGCAGGCGCTCGGCAATGGCGCCGCGCCCGTCTACACGCCCGCTCCCGACAACAGCAACAACGCCCACGCGAAAGATCCGCAGATCGACGTGCGTTCGCTGTCGCTTTTGAACCGGCAACCGGGCGTCGAGGCGCTCACCGTGCCCGCCGCCGATCCGAAGGCGCTTCGGCCGTTCGAAGTGGTCGGCATTCCGCTCGCGAAGCCGGGCTTCTATGTCGTCGAGCTGGCGTCGCCGGCGCTCGGCGGGTCGCTCCTCGGCAAAACCCAGCCGATGTACGTGCGCACCTCGGTGCTCGTCACGAATCTCGGCGTGCATTTCAAGCAGGGCCGCGAAAACAGCGTCGTGTGGGTGACGGCGCTCGACAGCGCCAAGCCCGTGCCCAACGCGCAAGTGCGCGTGACCGACTGCAACGGCGAACAGCTCGCGCTCGGCAAAACCGACGCGAACGGGCTCGTCACGATCAGCAAGCCGCTCTCGCCCTTGCGCCGCTGCGACGAAGACAGCTTCAGCTACGACGGCTTTTTCGTGTCCGCGCGCGTGGACGATCCCGCGACCGGCCCCGACATGGCGTTCGTGCGCTCCGACTGGAATCGCGGCATCGAGTCGTGGCGCTTCAACGTGCCGACCGACATGGGCCTCGAACGCACGACGCGCGCGCATACCGTCTTCGACCGGACGCTCGTGCGCGCGGGCGAAACGGTGTCGATGAAGCACCTGATGCGCGTCGAGACGCTCAAGGGCTTCGCGTTTCCCGAGCACTATCCGACGCGCGTGACGATCCGCCACGAAGGCAGCGGGCAGACGTACAGCATGCCGCTCGCGTGGTCCGCCGATCACAGCGCCGACTCCTCGTTCGCGGTGCCGGCGGCGGCGAAGCTCGGCGAATACAGCGTGTCGCTCGACGACGGCTCGACGAGCAACCAAGGCGACGACAACGACAACGAAGAAGGCTCGGCGCGCGCGTCGTTCTATAGCGGCAGCTTTCGGGTCGAGGAATTCCGGCTGCCCGTGTTCAAGGGTTCGGTCGGCGTGCGCGACCAGAAGACGAGCGCGCTCGTCGCGGCGAAGGAAGCGCCGGTCGCGGTGCAGATCGAGTACGTATCGGGCGGGCCGGCTTCGAACCTGCCGGTGCGCGTGTCGGCGCTCCTGCGCGACACGTCGCCGGCGTTCGCCTCGCAGTTCGACGGCTTCAGCTTCGCGCCCTACCGCAAGCCCGCCGACGACGGCGCGAGCGCAAGCGCCTCATCGGACGATGAAGAAGGCGCCGAGGAACAGAACGCGACGGCGAAACTCGTCGCCGACAAGCTGCCGGTCACGCTCGATCGCAACGGCGCGGGGACGGTCACGCTGAAGTCGCTGCCGGCCGTCGAGTCGCCGAAGCGGCTCGCGATGGAAGCGACCTTCGCGGACCCGAACGGCGAAATCCAGACGATTCGCGGCGACGCCACGCTCTGGCCTGCTGCGCTCGCCGTCGGCGTCAAGGCGGGACAGTGGGTCTCGGTCGGCAACGCGGTGCCGGTGCAGGCGCTCGCACTCGACCTGCAAGGCAAGCCGCGCGCGGGCGTCGCGCTGGAGATTCGCGGCGTCGCGCGGCTGATGTCGAGTTCGCGCAAGCGCATGGTCGGCGGCTTCTACGCCTACGACAACCACACCGAAACCAAGGACCTCGGCACGCTTTGCAGCGGCAAGAGCGACGACCACGGGCTCTTCTCCTGCGACGCGAAACTCAAGGACGCGGGCAACGTCGATCTGATCGCGGTCGTCAAGGACGGCGACGG
Organism: Caballeronia telluris; assembly: GCF_001544495.1. Taxonomy (GTDB): domain Bacteria; phylum Pseudomonadota; class Gammaproteobacteria; order Burkholderiales; family Burkholderiaceae; genus Caballeronia; species Caballeronia telluris. The sequence goes on along the minus strand of NZ_FCNZ02000017.1, from coordinate 119,555 downwards.
CCGCGCGGCCAATGCGACCACGTCGGTCTGGGTCACGCGCGAGGACGAACTGTGGTTCGGCGGCGAAAACACCGACCGCATCGACGTGCTGCCCGAAAAGCCGAGCTACGAGCCCGGCGAAACCGCCCGCTTTCAGGTACGCATGCCGTTTCGCTTCGCGACCGCGCTCGTCGCGGTGGAACGCGAGGGCGTGGTCGAGACGCGGGTCGTCGAACTGAACGGCAAGGACCCGACCATCGACCTCAAAGTGCAGGAATCGTGGGGGCCGAACGTGTATGTGTCGGTGCTCGCGCTGCGCGGACGGATTCACGAAGTGCCGTGGTACTCGTTCTTCACCTGGGGCTGGAAGGCGCCGGTCGAATGGGCGCGCGCCTTCTGGTACGAAGGCCGTCAGTACGAAGCGCCGACGCCGCTCGTCGATCTCTCCAAGCCCGCGTTCCGCTACGGTCTCGCCGAGATCAAGGTCGGCACGGCGGCGCACCGGCTCGCCGTCACGGTGACGCCCGATGCGAAGTCCTACGCGGTGCGCTCGAAGGCGCACGTCAAGGTGCGCGTGGCCCTGCCGGGCGGCAAACCGGCGCCGGCGGGCACGCAGATCGCGCTCGCCGCCGTCGACGAGGCGTTGCTCGAACTGATGCCGAACCGAAGCTGGGACGTGCTCGACGCGATGCTGCAACGGCGCGCGTACGGCGTCGAGACCGCGACGGCGCAGATGGAGATCGTCGGGCGCCGGCATTTCGGGCGCAAGGCGGTGCCGGCGGGCGGCGGCGGCGGGCACAGTGCGACGCGCGAACTCTTCGACACGCTGCTGTTGTGGAACCCGCGCGTGACGCTCGATGCGAACGGCGAAGCGTCGGTCGACGTGCCGCTGAACGACGCGCTGACGAGCTTTAGGATCGTCGCGATCGCGACGGTCGGCGGGGGGCAATTTGGCAGCGGCAGCGCGTCGATCCGCAGCACGCAGGACTTGCAACTGATTTCGGGACTGCCGCCGCTCGTGCGCGTCGGCGATGCGTTCCCCGCGCAGTTCACGCTGCGCAACACGACCGCGCGCAAGATGCAGGTCGTCGTGACGCCGCGCGTTCCGGGGCTCACGCTGGACGCGCGCACGATTGATCTCGCGCCGGATTCGTCGCAGGAAGTCGCGTGGGACGTGACGGCGCCCGATGTGCTCGGCGCCGCTGCGTCGTCGGCCGCGCTTGCCTGGAATGTGAGCGCGGTCGAGCAAGGCGGAGCGAAAGCGAGCGATGCGGTGAAACTGACGCAGCGCGTCACGGCGGCGATTCCCGTGACGGTCCAGCAGGCGACCATCACGCAAGTCGACGGCACGCTCACGCTGCCCGTCGCGCCGCCCGCCGACGCCAGCGCGTCGAGCGACGGCACGATTCGCGGCGGCGTCGCGGTATCGCTGCAACCGAAGCTCGCCGACGGCCTGCCCGGGGTGCGTCGCTGGTTCGAGCGCTATCCGTACAGTTGTCTCGAACAGCAGACCTCGCGCGCGCTCGGTCTCGCGGATGCCGCGCAGTGGCAAACCGTGATCGCGCGCATGCCGTCGTATCTGGACCGCGACGGCCTCGCGAACTACTTCCCGCCCGCTGACGACGAGCGGCCGACCGGCAGCCCGACGCTGTCGGCGTACTTGCTCGCCGTGTCGGACGAAGCGGCGAAGGCCGACCGCCGCTTTGCGCTGCCCGACGACCTTCGCGGCAAGCTCACGTCGGGTCTCGTCAATTTCGTCGAAGGCAAGCTTCAGCGTGATTTCTGGGCGCCGCGCCAGGATCTCGATCTGCGCAAGCTCGCGGCCATCGAGGCGCTGTCGCGCTACGGAATGGCGCAACCGCGCATGCTCAGTTCGATTACGATCGCGCCAAATCAGTGGCCGACCTCCGCGCTGCTCGACTACTACGCGATCCTGTCGCGCGTCGAAGGCATCGCCGGTCGCGACGAGAAGCGCGCGCAGGTCGAGCAGATCCTGCGCGCGCGGCTCACCTATCAGGGCACGCGCCTCACGTTCTCGACCGAACGCGACGACGATCTCTACTGGCTCATGACCGGCACCGAATCGAACGCGGCGCGCACCGCGCTCCTCTTCGCCGACGCCCCCGGCTGGAAGGACGAGATGCCGCGTCTCGTCGGCGGCCTCATCGCGATGCAGAAGAACGGCGCCTGGCAAACCACGACCGCGAATCTCTGGGGCACGCTCGCCGTCGGGCGCTTCTCGCGCGTGTTCGAGAGCACGCCGGTCAGCGGGCAGACGAAGATCCAGCTCGGCTCGAATGAGAAAACGGTGACATGGCCCGCGCCGCCGCCGGCCGCCAGCGCCACGCTGCCGTGGACGAGCGGCGCGCTCACGCTCGCGCAGGAAGGCAGCGGCAAGCCGTGGGCGACCATCGAAAGTCTCGCGGCGGTCGCGCTGAAGGCGCCGTTCGCGGCGGGCTATCGCATCACGAAGACCGTCACCCCGGTCGATCCGGCGGTCAAGGGCGCATTCACGCGCGGCGACATCGTGCGCGTGCGCCTCGACATCGATGCGCAAAGCGACATGACCTGGGTCGTCGTCAACGATCCGGTTCCGGCCGGCGCGACGATCCTCGGCTCGGGGCTCGGCCGCGATTCGGACGCCGCGACCGAAGGAGAAAAGCGCGACGGCGCGTGGCCCGCGTTCGTGGAGCGCGGCTTCGACGGCTATCGCGCGTATTACGACTATCTGCCGAAGGGCAAGCTGCAAGTCGAATACACGGTGCGGCTGAACAGCGTCGGCACGTTCGGCTTGCCGCCGACGCGCGTCGAAGCGCTTTATGCGCCCTCGTCCTTCGGCGCGCTGCCGAATGCGCCGATGGTCGTGAAGCCGGTCGCGGCGAAGTGACGCGATGAAACGCGCCGCGCGCCTCGTCATCGGCTGCATCGCGTGCGTGTTCGCGATGAACGCGCACGCGTATCCGAGCTTCGATGAAGTGCGCGCCAACTGGCGCAGTTCCGACTGGGTGCTGCTCGACCGCGAAGGCGTTCCGCTGCAGCGCGTTCGCATCGACAAATCGGCGCGGCGCGGCGACTGGGTCGCGCTCGCGGACATCTCGCCGGCATTGCGCGAGGCGATCGTCGTGTCGGAGGACAAGCGCTTCTACGAGCATGGCGGCGTCGACTGGCGCGGTGCCGCGGCGGCCGCGTGGGCGAACCTGTGGAACACGAAAACGCGCGGCGCATCGACGGTCACGATGCAGCTCACCACCCTCATCGACGACGAAGGCCGCCGGCCCGGGCGACGCTCCGTCGGCGAAAAGGCGGAGCAGACGGTCGGCGCGCTGTGGCTCGATCACGCGTGGCGCAAGGATCAGATTCTCGAGGCGTATCTAAATCTCGTGCCGTTTCGCGGCGAGATCGTCGGCTTGTCGGCGCTTTCGCAGACCTTGTTCGGCAAGGCGCCTTCCGGGCTGAACGAACGCGAGGCGGCGCTCGCCGCCGCGCTCGTGCGCGCGCCGAACGCGCCTTACGCGAAGGTCGCGGCGCGTGCCTGCGCGATCCTGCGCGACATGCGCGCGCGCGAAGACTGCGCGAACGTCGAAAGCTACGTGCAGTTGACGCTCACGCGCACCGCCTCCGCGCCCGCGCTGTCTTCCGACTACGACGCGCTCGCGCCGCATTTCGCGCGGCGCGTCGCGGGCGAAATGCATCCGGCGGCGGGCGCGCGCGTGCCATCCACGCTCGATGCACGGCTGCAACGCTTCGCACGCGACACACTGTCGCGCACGCTGACCGAGCTGAACGCGCGTGCGGCGCCGCGCAATGTCCACGATGGCGCGGCGATCGTCATCGACAACCGCAGCGGCGACGTGCTGGCGTGGGTCGGATCGGCGGGCGGTTTCTCGAACGCGCCGGAAGTCGATGCGGTGCTCGCCGCGCGGCAGGCCGGCTCGACGCTCAAGCCGTTTCTCTACGCGCAAGCCATCGACGAGAAGCGGCTGACCGCGGCCACGCTGCTCAACGACGCCCCGCTCGATCTCGCCACCGGCGGCGGTCTTTACATTCCGCAGAACTACGATCACGACTTCAAGGGCTGGGTGAGCGTGCGCACGGCGCTCGGCTCGTCGCTGAACGTGCCGGCCGTGCGCGCGCTCGTGATGGTCACGCCGCATCGTTTCGCGAAAACGCTCGTGGCGCTCGGCCTGCCGCTCACGGAGGCCGGCGACTACTACGGCTTCAGCCTCGCGCTCGGCAGCGCGGACGTGTCGCTGTGGTCGCTCACCAATGCGTATCGCGCGCTCGCGAACGGCGGCGTCGCCGGCTCGACGCGCGACATCGCAAGCCAAGCGGCGCCGGCGCCGGGCACGCGCGTGTTCAGCCCGCAAGCGAGCTTCATCGTCACCAACATCCTCGCCGACAACAACGCGCGCACGCGAACATTCGGCTTCGACAGCGTGCTTGCGACGCGCTTTTTCAGCGCCGTGAAGACCGGCACCAGCAAGGACATGCGCGACAACTGGGCGATCGGTTTTTCGTCGCGCTACACGGTGGGCGTATGGGTCGGCAACGCGGACGGCGCGCCGATGTGGGACGTCTCCGGCGTCACGGGCGCCGCGCCCGTCTGGGCCGCGCTAATCAACTACCTGCATCGAAGGACGGCGAGCCGCGAACCGGCTGCGCCCGAAGGCGTCGTGAAAACGCGCATCGCGTATCAGGACGGCATCGAGCCGGCGCGCGACGACTGGTTCGTGCGCGGCACGCAGATGACGACCATCGCGCTTTCCGCGACAGCCGGAGCGCCGGCATCAAATCGCGGTGCGCCGAAGATCGGCTCGCCCACCGACGGCACCATCTTCGCACTCGATCCCGACATCCCCGCGAGCGCGCAGCGCGTCTGGTTCGAGCGCGCGGGCGGCGCGCACGACGCGACGGCCTGGCAACTCGACGGCCGCCGGCTCGCGCGGACATCGCGCATCGCGTGGCTGCCGTGGCCCGGACGGCACACGCTCGAACTCGTCGACGTCAACGGCGCCGTGGTCGACCACGTCGGTTTCGAAGTGCGCGGCGCATTCGCGAAAACGCCGCAAGCGACGAAAAAGCCGTTGCGCGATCCGTCACGATCCGCCAGTTCCCCGGCAAATCCGGCGCAATGACGGCGCAAAGAACATCGGGAGCACGAAGTTTTGGTGTCGTCGTCGTGGACACGTCATCCCGTCGTGCGTCGGTAACGTTAAATATTGTGCGTCCGCGCGATGCCGGCCCGATGGTCAGGCAGAATGCGGCCGGTTATCGTCCGGGACGGTTTTTATCCTATGCTTAACGGCACCGATCGACTTCGCCCGCCCGACTTTCAATCTAGCTCTCTCTTTCTGGAGTGCCTGTCATGCTGAAAAAGCTTCTGATGTTGTGGGTTGCAATCATGCTGTCGATCGGCGCCGCGTTCGCGGCCGTCGATGTGAACACCGCCGATCAGGCGGCGCTCGAGTCCGTCAAGGGCCTCGGGCCCGTGAAGTCGAAGGCGATCATCGACGAACGCACGAAAAACGGTCCATACAAGGACGCCGACGACCTCGCCACCCGCGTCAAGGGACTGGGCACGAAGTCCGTCGCTAACCTGGAGACGGCGGGCCTGACCGTCGGCGGTTCGTCCGCGCCGCCGACCGGCAAGACCGCGACGCGTCCTTCGTCCACGACGGGCGCGGCTGCGTCGAACTCGACGGTCAAATCGTCGACAGCGGCGACCGCCGCGACCTCGCCCGCCGCAACGACCGCGACCACGCCAGCGACCGCGCCGGCAAACGCGCCGGCCGCATCGGGCACGAAGGCGACCAAGGCATCGAAGAAGGAAAAGGCTGCCGCCGCCGACGCCGCTTCGGGTGCGAGCGACGCAAAGCCGTCCAAGTCGAAGAAGAAAAAGGACAAGGCCGCGAGCGCCGCAGCCGCGAGCCAGTAACGCGACAGCATCGACGGACCCTCAACAGCGAACTGCAAGCGCTTCGAATCGAATCGAACCAATCAGCGGGCCGGCACTCGATACCGAGGTGCGCGGCTCGCGAAGCCGGATCGTTCAATCGGCGAGCAGCGACCGCGCAGCAGCATCATTTTCGTCGTCCGCGCGCGGACGGCGCCTCCCGCTGCGACCTCGCGTGCGCGATCCGCACGCGGCGTCGCGGCGGCATCCAACCCGCGTCACCTCGTAATGAGACAGCCATGAGCCTACTCGATTCCCTCGCATCTTCCCTCGGCAAATCGTCGCCTGAAGGCGGCGGCGGTTCCTCCGCCCTGATCGCCGTGGCAATGGAATTCATCAACAACCAGCCGGGCGGCCTCTCCGGCCTGATCCAGCGCTTTCACGAACACGGTGCGGGCGACGTCATCTCCTCGTGGATCGGCACCGGCGAGAACAAGCCGATCAGCCCCGATACCGTGACCAACGTGCTCGGCAACGAGCAAGTGGGCGCGCTGGCGCAGAAGGCCGGCGTGTCGGGCGATCAGTTGTCGGGCATGCTGGCGGCCGTGCTGCCGAACCTCGTCGATCGCGCGACGCCCAACGGCGAAGTGCCCCCCGAAGGCAAGCTGGACCTGACCAGCGTGCTGGGTTCGCTCGGCGGCCTGGCGGGCCTCTTCGGCAAGAGCGAAGGCGACAAGAACGCCTGAGCACGCGTTCGTTTCGATGCCTGCACGACGCCGCCCGCGCGACAAGCGCCGGCGGCGTTTCTATTTGGCGAGCTTCTTCACCATGTCCGCGATGATCGTATGACGGATCACGCGCAGGCACGTCAATTCGCCGCCGAGCGTCGCGGCGAGCGCTGGATTGCCGCCGAGCAGCACGGCGTTCTCCTCTTCGACTTGCGCGTACAGGTCCGCGGCCGCCTTCACGATGCCGTCGACGAGCGCATCGAGCAGCCGTTCGGCCGTCTTGCGCGCGATGCCGAGCACGTCGGCGGCGCGCAGCATCAGCGCGCGGTCGAAGTCGACGTAGTGGCGCGCGTCGAGCACGTCCCACGCGAACGACGCCCGCGCGGGCCAGTCGCTCTTTTGATAAGACGGCGTGCCGTACGCGGCGACGCTCAACAGGTCGTAGAACGGCGCGAGCTGGATACCGTCGTGCGAGACGAGAAAGCTCAGATTCTTCAGATGCGCGTCCGAGTTGCCGACCAGCACGTTGAACACGAGCCACGAAAAGAGCCGCGTGCGCGCGGACGCCTGATTGCGGCAGCGCGCCGCGATCGCCGCAAGTTGCGCGACGCTGCCCTGCTCGTACTTGAAGGTGCGCGCGAGATCGAGCAACTGGCAGGCGTCGATCGAATGGCGGCGGCGCCAGGCGCCCTCGCGCTTCTCGCGATCGAAACGGTCGACGAGATACACCGGCGACGGCACATAGCGCCGATGCACCGCCGGCACGTCGAGCCGCATCTTCGCCGCGAGCTTCATTACGAACCATTCGTTGATGACGGAATGCGGATAGTCGTCGGTGTCCTGATGGTTCGGCTTGAGGATGTGCGTCGACGGCGTTTGACCGGCCGGCTCGAACAGTTCGTTGCCGCGCAGGACGACGGCGAGTTTGTGCTGCGCGCCCGCGAGCGACATCCGCTTTAACGCGTCGTGCGTGAGCGGCACGCGCGGCAACGCTTCGATGCGCGCCTGCAAGGCGTCGTCGGTGAGGCGGCGTTCGGCGATCGCGCTCTCTGGCGGCGCGCCCGGCGGATAAAGCGTGACCGATCCCGCCGATTCCGCGCCGTAATGCGCGAGCAGCGCGAAGGCGTCGGCTTCGTTGCGGATCGCGGCGTCACGGGCGAGCAGCGTGCGCTGGCCCTCTTCGGGCAGCAGGTTGTCGAAGTACCACTGGACCGGGCGACGCGTGCTGCCGTCGCGACAGGTTTCGTCGGCGAGCGGCAGCGCCGGGCTCAGCGCGTAGTTGTCCGCGCGCTCGCGCCATGCCGGGAGATAGGTGAAGGACCAGATGTCGTCGTCGGCGACGAGCGTGCCGACGACGACGTCGTTGATGCTCGCGATCAGGCGGCGTCCGGCGGTGCGCGCGGCCGTGCCTTCGGCTTGCTGCTGTTCAGCCATCCGTTCGCTCCCGCGCCGCCTTGCGCTTTTCCGCGCGCTCGACGCGGGCATAGCGCTTTTGCTCCTCGCCTGCGAAGAGTTCGGCGGCGGCGTCAGGAATATCGACGCTCACACGCACGCCCAGCCCTTCCAGCACCTGAAAAAGTTTGCCCCAGTGCACGCTTTCCGCGCCTTTTTCGACTTTGCCGAGAAAGCTCTCGCTCACGCCGATGCTGCCTGCGGCGTCGTCCTGACGCAGACGCTGGGCTTTGCGCGCGGCGCGCACTGCGACGCCGATGTCATGCGATTCGATGAGATCAATTTTCATGGATTGAATCCGTGTGATCGCAAGGATCATAGCAGCCGTTCGACACGGTTTGCAATTTATCCATTCGATCAGCGGGTTTTTTTGATGAGCCTCGAATATTGCATGAATTCGTTACGATCGCACGGATTAACCCCAGCCGCTTCAGTCACGCGCAATAATCCTTTCGCTCACACGGATTGAAAAAAAGGCGGTGGATCGCTCCACCGCCTCCCAGACTGCCGACCGCTTCGTTCAATGCACGACGCGATCGAACACGAACTGCCCTTCCCGCACGTCGACCGGGATCACGTCCTTCGGACCGAACTTGCCGGCCAGAATCAGCTTGGCGACGGGGTTCTCGATCTCCTGCTGAATCGCGCGCTTCAGCGGCCGCGCGCCGAAATGCGGGTCGTAGCCGACCTTGCCGATCTGTTCCAGCGCGGCGTCGGACACGTCCAGTTGCATGTCGAGCTTCGCGAGCCGGTCGTGCAGGCGCTCCAGCTGAATCCGCGCAATCGACTGGATATTGCTGCGGTCGAGCGAATGGAACACGACGACATCGTCGATCCGGTTCAGGAACTCGGGCCGGAAATGCAGCTTCACCTCTTCCCAGACCGCGTCCTTCACCGCTTCGTGCGGTTCGTCGACCATCGCCTGGATCACCTGCGAGCCGAGGTTCGACGTCATCACGATCACCGTGTTCTTGAAGTCGACCGTGCGGCCCTGGCCGTCCGTCATGCGGCCGTCGTCGAGCACTTGCAAGAGCACGTTGAACACATCCGGATGCGCCTTTTCGATCTCGTCGAGCAGGATCACGCTGTACGGCTTTCTCCGCACCGCTTCGGTCAGATACCCGCCTTCCTCGTAGCCGACATAACCCGGCGGCGCGCCGATCAGCCGCGCGACGCTGTGCTTCTCCATGAACTCGCTCATGTCGATGCGGATCAGGTGGTCCTCCGAGTCGAACAGGAACGCGGCGAGCGCCTTGCACAGTTCCGTCTTGCCGACGCCCGTCGGCCCGAGGAACAGGAACGAGCCATACGGCCGGTTCGGGTCCGAGAGACCCGCGCGCGAACGGCGGATCGCATCGGCGACGGCGCCGATCGCTTCGTTCTGCCCGATCACGCGCTCATGCAGCTTGCCCTCGATCTGCAAGAGCTTTTCGCGCTCGCCCTGCATCATCCGCGAGACAGGAATGCCGGTGGAACGCGACACGACTTCCGCGATTTCCTCCGCGCCGACCTGCGTGCGCAAGAGACGCGGCCGCGTCGGATTGTTCTGCTCCGTGGCTTCGGCCTGCGTGACCTGCTTCAGACGCGCCTCAAGTTCCGGCAGCTTGCCGTACTGCAATTCGGCGACCTTTTCGAGCTTGCCTTCGCGCTGCAAACGCGTGATGTCCGCGCGCACTTTCTCGATCTCTTCCTTCAGGAGCGCGCTGCCCTGCACCGTCGCTTTCTCGGCGGTCCAGATTTCCTCCAGGTCGGAATATTCGCGGTTGAGCCGCTCGATTTCCTCTTCGATCAGTTGCAGACGCTTTTGCGACGCTTCGTCCTTTTCCTTCTTGACGGCCTCGCGCTCGATCTTCAGCTGGATCAGTCGACGGTCGAGCCGGTCCATTTCTTCCGGCTTCGAATCGATTTCCATCTTGATCTTCGACGCCGCTTCGTCGATCAGGTCGATCGCCTTGTCGGGCAGGAAGCGGTCCGTGATGTAGCGATGCGACAGTTCCGCCGCCGCGACGATCGCCGGATCGGTGATATCGACGCCGTGGTGCAGCTCGTACTTTTCCTGCAAGCCGCGCAGGATCGCGATGGTCGCTTCCACCGACGGCTCGTCGACGAGCACCTTCTGGAAGCGCCGTTCGAGCGCCGCGTCCTTCTCAATGTACTTGCGGTATTCATCCAGCGTGGTCGCGCCGACGCAATGCAGCTCGCCGCGCGACAGCGCCGGCTTCAGCATGTTGCCCGCGTCCATCGCGCCTTCGGCCTTGCCCGCACCGACCATCGTGTGGATTTCGTCGATGAAGACGATGGTCTGGCCTTCGTCCTTCGCGATGTCGTTGAGCACAGCCTTCAGCCGCTCCTCGAACTCGCCGCGATACTTCGCGCCCGCGAGCAGCGCGGCCATGTCGAGCGAAAGCACGCGCTTGTTCTTGAGCGTTTCCGGCACTTCGCCATTGACGATGCGCTGCGCGAGCCCTTCGACGATCGCCGTCTTGCCGACGCCCGGCTCGCCGATCAGCACCGGGTTGTTCTTCGTGCGGCGCTGGAGAATCTGGATGGCGCGGCGGATTTCGTCGTCGCGGCCGATCACGGGGTCGAGCTTGCCGGAGCGCGCGCGCTCCGTCAGGTCGACGGTGTATTTCTTGAGCGCTTCGCGCTGGCTCTCCGCGTCCTGGCTATTGACCTGCGCGCCGCCGCGCACCGCGTTGATCGCGGCTTCGAGCGCACGGCGCGTGAGGCCGTGCTGCTTCGCGATGCGGCCGGTTTCGCCCTTGTCGTCGGCCACCGCGAGCAGGAACATTTCGCTCGCGATATAGGTGTCGTTGAGTTTTTGCGCTTCCTTGTCGGCGCTGTTGAGCAGGCCGGCCAGATCGCGGCTGACCTGCACGTTGCCGTCCGTGCCGCGCACTTGCGGCAGGCGCGTGATGGCGTCGTTGAGCGCGGTTTGCAGCGCCTGCACCTGCACGCCCGCGTGCGACAGCAGCGAACGCGCCGAGCCGTCCTGCTGCGCGATCAGCGCCGCCAGCAGATGCACCGGCTCGATGTACTGGTTGTCATGGCCGACCGCGAGACTTTGCGCGTCGGACAGCGCTTCCTGGAACTTCGTGGTTAGTTTGTCGATTCTCATTATTGAGACCTCCAATTCGGAATGTGTTCAAAATGAGGCGATTTTCGGCGCTTTCAAGCGTCTAAATGCGTGTCTCGCGCATTTTTCTCGACTTTCGACAAAACCGGGCAGCGCCTAACCGTGCGCCGAGGCCAGCGCGCTGCGGCCGGACGGCATCAACCGCACGATGCCGAGGAGCCCGGCCAGTTCGTTCGCCGGTTGCGCCAGTTCGCCGATCGTGTGCCGGTCCAGCTCCGCGAGGAACGCATCGCGAGCGGCGGCGAAGGCGCCCTTCAGCCGGCAATGCGCCTGAATCACGCAATGGCGATGCGCATCGTCGTCGGAGAAACAGCCGACGAGCGCAAAATCGTGCTCCGTCTTGCGCACGATTTCGCCGATCGTCAGCGCGCCCGAACGTTCGTTCAGTCTGAGTCCGCCATTGCGCCCGCGCACGGTCTCGATCCAGCCGAGTTCGCCGAGCCGCTGGACGACCTTCATCAAATGATTCTTGGAAATGCCGTAAGCGTCGGAGATTTCCTGGATCGTCGTGAGCCCTTCCGTGCGCACGGCGAGGTAGAGCATGACGCGCAACGAGTAATCGGTGTAATCAGTGAGTCGCATGGTTCGATGCACGCGCGACGGCGCGATGAGGCAAAACGACGAGGAAACCGGGCGCAAGCGGTAAGAAAACGCTCCGGCGAAGCGCAAGGGAAGCTGCAAATCCGCCGGAAGCCGCCTTGCGCAGGAGGGATAATGGCGGGGCCGGCGGCAATCGGCGGCTAGAATGCGTTGCCGCCGACCGGATCGCGCGCGAGCGCCATTGGTCAGGCGACATTGTGCGTCAGATCGCGCCCCGCCGTCACCCTCCGCGCGACGTGGCTCGCGGTGCCTGCCCGCGCGAATTCCCCGAATCACCGTCAAGATCATGAACCAGCGAAACGACGCCGCCGATCCATCCCCGCGCCACGCGCAAGCCGACGAAACCAATATCCGCGCGCTCGTGGAAGCGTTTTACCGACGTGTCGACGACGATCCGCTCCTCGGCCCGATCTTTTCGCGGGAACTCACCGGCCGCTGGGACGACCACCTCGCGAAAATGACGACCTTCTGGTCGAGTCTCGTGCTGGGCTCGAAGCAATATCGCGGGAACGTGCAGGAGGCGCACCGGCCGCTCGGCGATATCGAGCCGCAGCACTTCGCGCGCTGGCTGTCGCTGTTCCTGGATACGGTGGAATCGCGCTACGAGCCGGCCGCGGCCGTGCTCTTCATGGAGCCGGCGCTGCGCATCGCGCAGAGTCTGCAACTGAGCAAATTCGGCTGGGATTACCGGATTCCGGACGCGCAGGTCGACTTGCTCGCGGCGCTCAAGCGCCTGCGCACCGGCGACGCCGCGCCCGATCTGCCCGCGCGCGGCAACGGCGAACCGTTCCCGGCGACCTTCGTCGGGCGCGGCAAGAGCGAAGACTGAGCGGCGTTCAGTCCTGGTGCGCGTCGTCCGCCGCGACGTTCCAGCGCTTCAGGGCGGAATCGTCGGATTCGCGCGCATCGACCCAACGCTCGCCGGCTTCCGTCTTCTCCTTCTTCCAGAACGGCGCCTGCGTCTTCAGGTAATCCATCACGAACGCGCACGATTCGAACGCCTCGGCGCGATGCATCGCGGTCGTCGCCACCAGCACGATCTGGTCGAGCGGTTTGAGCACGCCGACACGATGCACGATCAGCACGTCGGAGCCCGGCCAGCGCTCGCGAGCCTGTCGCGCGATCGCTTCGAGCGACTTCTCGGTCATGCCGGGGTAATGCTCCAGCTCCATCGCTTCGACCGCGCTGCCTTCGTTCAGATCGCGCACGGTCCCGACGAAGCACGCCACGGCGCCCACCTTCGGATTCTGCGCACGCAACGCAGCGACCTCCGTGCTGAGGTCGAAATCGGCTTCCTGCACCCGAACGACGCTCATCTCAGCCACCCGTGACCGGCGGGAAGAACGCGACTTCGCAGCCTTCGGTGATGCGCTGCGCCGGGTCGGTCATCACGTGATTGCAGGCCATGCGCAGCGCGCGCCCTTCCGCGAGCGTTTCCGCCCACGCGCCGCCGCGCGCGCGCAGCCAGGCGCGCACGTCGCCGACGTTGACGATGCCGTCCGGCACCTCGACGCTCTCGTTCGCGACGCCGAGCGCTTCGCGCACGCTCGCGAAAAACCTCAGTTCCACTTTCATGTTTGCCTTTGCCTTTGTTCCTTTCAGCGCATCAGTTCCGAGAACGGAACGAAGCGCACGATCTCGCCCGCGCTGATCGCATGATTCGGCGGATTGTCGATGAGGCCGTCGCCCCAGACCGTCGAGGTCAGCACCGCCGAACTCTGGTTTTCGAAGACGTCGAGCCCGCTTGCGTCGTTCACCCGCGCGCGCAGGAATTCGTTGCGACGATCGCCCTTTTTCTGCGTGAAGTCGGCGCGCATCGAGTAGACGCGCGGCGCGACCGCCTCGACGCCCGCGAGCCGCAGGATGAACGGCCGCACGAACAGCAGGAACGTACAGAAACTCGACACCGGATTGCCCGGCAGGCCGATGAAGAACGCCTCTTCGGCCCCGCCTTCGCCTTCCCTTTCGCTCCCCCGCCGCACCGCGCCGAACGCGAGCGGCTTGCCGGGTTTCATCGCGATCTGCCACATCGAGATGCGTCCTTCCGCCTCGACCGCCGGCTTCACGTGATCCTCCTCGCCGACGGACACGCCGCCGCACGTCAGGATCAGGTCGTGCTCGCGGGCGGCCTGGCGCAACGTGTCGCGCGTCGCGTCGAGGCGGTCAGGCACGATGCCGAGGTCGGTCACGTCGCAATCGAGTTTCGCAAGCAGCGCGCGCAACGTAAAGCGGTTCGAGTTGTAGATTGCGCCGTCCTTCAGCGGCTCGCCGGGCATCGTGAGTTCGTCGCCGGTGAAAAACACCGCGACGCGCGTGCGCCGCACGACGTCGAGCCGCGCGCAGCCGACCGACGCCGCGAGTCCGAGCGCCTGCGGCGTGAGACGCGTGCCGGCGGGCAGGATCACCGAACCCTTTTTGATGTCCGCGCCCTGCCGCGTGATCCATTCGCCCGCCGCCGGGGCCGCTTCGAAGGCGACGCGGCCGTCGTCGGACACGCTCGCCATTTCCTGCATGACGATGGCGTCGGCGCCGGGCGGCACGGTCGCGCCGGTGAAGACGCGCGCCGCCGTGCCCGTCGCGAGCGGCGCGGCGACGTGCCCGGCGGGCACGCGCTGCGAGACCGCCAGCGCCACGGGCCGCGCTGTCGAGGCCTGCGCCAGTTCGGCGCTGCGCACGGCGTAGCCGTCCATCGAACTGGTGTGCATGGGCGGCACGTCGAGCGGCGAAACGACATCGGCGGCGAGGACGCGACCGAGCGCATCGAGGGTGTCGATGGACTCGACGCCATCGACCCGCCGGGCGGCGGCGAGCAGGATGCCGAGCGCTTCGGCGGTAGCGAGCATCGGCGGACGTGAGGCGGGTGTGGACATGGAATCGGATGCGAGGCGCGCGGCGCGTGATGATCGATCCGTTCATTGTAGCGACAAGCGCCGGGGCCCAAGCGAAGGCCCCTGCGGTGATACACTCCCACCACACTTTCCTCCTCCTTTTTCCATGAAATTCTGTTCCGTCTGCGGCCACGAGGTCAGCCTGAGCATTCCGCCCGGCGACAACCGCGAACGCTTCGTGTGCGGGAGTTGCAACACCGTCCACTATCAGAATCCGCGCAACGTCGTCGGCACGGTGCCGGTCTGGGACGACAAGGTGCTGCTCTGCCGCCGCGCGATCGAACCGCGCTACGGCTACTGGACGCTGCCCGCGGGCTTCATGGAAATGGACGAGACCACGAGCGAAGGCGCCGCGCGCGAAACGCTGGAGGAAGCGGGCGCGCGCGTCGAGATCCAGAGTCTTTTCACGCTGCTGAACGTGCCGCACGTGCATCAGGTGCATCTGTTCTATCTCGCGCGGCTGCTCGACATCGATCTCGATCCCGGCGAGGAAAGCCTGGAAGTGCAGCTCTTCGCCGAAAGCGAGATCCCCTGGGACGAGATCGCGTTCCCGACCGTCGGCCAGACGCTGCGCTTTTTCTTCGCCGACCGCGCTGCCGGCACCTATACGCTGCACACCGGCGACATCTTCCGCACCCTGCGCGACGGCTGACGGAGCCGAACATGGTCCCGTGGCTCGCCTCCGACGATCCGTTTCCGCCGGTCGAGCGTGCGCTCGGCGCGTCGAGCGGCGCGCCGGGCCTGCTCGCCGCGAGCGCCGACCTCCTGCCCGCGCGTCTCATCGACGCCTATCGGCACGGCATCTTCCCGTGGTACTCCGACGGCCAGCCGGTGCTCTGGTGGAGCCCCGATCCGCGCATGGTCCTCGTGCCGCGCGAGTTCAAGCTGTCCGATTCGCTGAAGAAGACGTTAAAGCGCGTGCTGCGCGAGCCGCAGTGGGAAGTGCGCGTCGACCACGATTTCGCCGCCGTCATGCGCGCCTGCGCCGAGACGCCGCGCGAGGGCCAGCGCGGGACGTGGATCACCGCCGACATCGTCGAGGCGTATTCGACGCTGCATCGCGCGGGCGACGCCCACAGCATCGAAACGTGGTTCGACGGCGAGCGGGTCGGCGGTCTTTACGGCGTGTCGTTCGGGAAGATGTTCTTCGGCGAATCGATGTTCGCGCACAAGAGCGATGCCTCGAAAATCGCGCTCGCGGCGCTCGTTTCGCACTTGCGCCGCCATGAAATTGAGATGATAGACTGTCAGCAGAACACGTCGCATCTGGCGTCGCTGGGCGGCCGGGAGATCCCGCGCAAGCGCTTCGTGGCGCACCTGCAAGGCGCGGTCGAGAAGCCGCCGATCCCCTGGCACTTCGACAAATCCGTCCTTCGCGATTTGCTCGCGCGGTAGGATTGCCGGACGCCAAGCGCACCCGGTGCGACGATGCATGACTCGATGACCGCCGCGCGGCGATGAGCCATCGCGCGACGTGTTTGTGACCGAGAGTAGACGCTTCCGAGAGCCGCCAACGTGACTCACCCCAACGAGCTGCCGCTTTCACCGCTTTCCGCGCTGCAATTCTATGCAACGGCGCCCTATCCTTGCAGCTATCTGGAAGGGCATGTCGCACGCTCGCAAGTCGCCACGCCGAGCCATCTGATCAACTCCGACGTCTATACCGAACTCGTCAAGGCGGGCTTCCGGCGCTCGGGCGTGTTCACCTATCGTCCGTATTGCGACGGGTGCCGCGCGTGCGTGCCGGTGCGCGTGCCGGTCGAGCGCTTCGCGCCGAACCGCACGCAGCGGCGCGTCTGGAAGCAGCACGGCGAGCTGATCGCGAGCGTCGCGCCGCTTCACTACGATGAAGAACATTACGCGCTCTACATGCGCTATCAGTCGGCGCGGCACGCGGGCGGCGGCATGGACCGCGACAGCCGCGACCAGTACGAGCAGTTCCTGCTGCAAAGCCGGATCAATTCGCGGCTCGTCGAGTTCCGCGAGCCGGCGCATCCGGGCCATCCGGACGAACCCGGCGAACTGCGCATGATCAGCATGATCGACATCCTCGGCGACGGGCTCTCGTCGGTGTACACGTTCTTCGAGCCGGGACTCGCGCGCACCAGCTTCGGCACCTACAACATCCTCTGGCAGATCGAACAGGCGAGGAGCCTCGACCTGCCGCACGTCTATCTCGGCTACTGGATCCGCCAAAGCGAAAAGATGGCGTACAAGGCCAATTTCCGCCCGCTGGAAGGGCTCGTCGACGGCCAGTGGTCGCTGCTCGATCCCGCGACGATGCATTCCGCCGGCACCCCGCCGATGCCGGGAAAGATGCCGCGCGAGCAACGCAGCGGGCGGTAGGACGCCCGGACCCGCGCAATCGGACGATTCCGCATCCGGCCAGCCGCGTCGCCCAAAGGGGCTAAAATAGCCGGTTTCAAATTTCGCCGTCGCCGGCTCCCTCCTCGTGTTCAGTTCACTCTATCCGCTCGCGCGCGCGCAGCTCTTTCGCATGGACGCCGAAGACGCCCACCATCTGACGCTGCGCATGCTCGGCGCCGCCGGGCGCACCGGGCTCGCGGGCATGCTCGCGAAGCAGTTGCCGGACTCGCCGCGCACCGTGATGGGTCTCACGTTCCGCAATCCGGTCGGCCTCGCGGCGGGTCTCGACAAGGACGGCGCGTGCATCGACGGGCTCGCCGCGCTCGGCTTCGGCTTCATCGAGGTGGGAACGGTCACGCCGCGTGCGCAGCCAGGCAACCCGCGCCCGCGCATCTTCCGGCTGCCGGAAGCGAACGCGCTCATCAACCGGATGGGCTTCAACAACGGCGGCGTCGATCAATTCGTCGCGAACGTGCAGGCGGCGCGCTATCGCGGCACGCTCGGGCTGAATATCGGCAAGAACGCCGACACGCCGATCGAGCGCGCCGCCGACGACTATCTCTACTGCCTCGAACGCGTCTATCCGTTCGCGAGCTATGTGACGATCAACATCTCGTCGCCGAACACGAAGAACCTGCGCCAGTTGCAAGGCGCGGACGAACTCGATTCGCTGCTCGGCGCGCTGAAGGACAAGCAGCAGCGTCTCGCCGACATGCACGGCAAGCTCGTGCCGCTCGCGCTGAAAATCGCGCCCGATCTCGACGACGAACAGATCAAGGCGATCGCCGGCACGCTCCTGCGTCACCGGATCGACGGCGTGATCGCGACCAACACGACGCTCTCGCGCACCGCCGTCACCGGCATGCCGCACGGCGAGGAAGCCGGCGGCCTGTCGGGCCGGCCGGTCTTCGACGCGTCGAACGAGGTGATCCGCAAGCTGCGCGCAGAAGTCGGGACGGACGTGCCGATCATCGGCGTCGGCGGCATTTTCTCGGGCGCCGACGCGCGCGCGAAGCTCGCGGCGGGCGCATCGCTCGTGCAGCTCTACACCGGCCTCATCTACCGGGGACCCGCGCTCGTGACCGATTGCGTCGAGGCGCTCGCGTAATATAGAAATAGACAAACGGTATTTAAGGGACGATTGCATTCTGCCTATCATCGCTCCACTTGAATTCCTACCGATTCCAACCCAGAGGTATCGAAAACAATGAAACTGTCTCTGCTCAAGAAAGTGCTGGTCGCCGGGCTGATCGGCGCGTCGCTCTCGGCCGTCGCGCACGCCGAAGACCTGCTCGACACCGTCAAAGCGCGCGGCACGCTGCGCGTGGGGCTCGAAGGCACGTTCCCGCCGTTCAATTCGAAGTCGCCGCAGGGTGAACTCGTCGGCTACGACGTCGACATCGCGAAGGCCGTCGCCGCGAAGCTCGGCGTGAAGCCGGAATTCGTCACGACGGAATGGAGCGGCATTATCGCGGGCCTGCAGGCGGGCAAGTTCGACGTGATCGTGAACCAGGTCGGCATCACCGACGCGCGCAAAGCGACGCTCGATTTCTCGCCGGCGTACACGTACTCGAACGCGCAACTGATCCAGCGCAAGGACGACACGCGTGAATTCAAGTCGCTCGACGAACTGAAAGGCAAGAAGCTCGGCGTCGGTCTCGGCACGAACTACATGGACATGGCGAAGGCGGTGCCGGGCATCGACGTGAAGACGTATCCGGGCGCGCCCGAATACCTGCGCGATCTCGCCGCCGGCCGGCTGGACGCGGCGCTCAACGACCGCCTGATGCTCGCGTACCTGATGAAGAACTCGCAGTTGCCGCTGCGCACGGGCGCGAACCTCGGCGCGGGCAATCCGTCGGGCATTCCGTTCAAGAAGGGCAATCCGAAGTTCCAGAAGGCCATCGACGATGCGATGACCCAGCTCGAACAGGATGGCACGTTCACGAAGATCTCGCAAAAGTGGTTCGGCATCGACGTGACCAAGCCCGCCAAGTAACGCGTCCCGCAGATCCCGAGGGCGGCGCCGGCAAGCGGTGCCGCCCTTCTCTTTTCCGTGCCCGGTTTATGATGTGCGCTTTCTCGCACCGCGCCATTGCCGGCTAACGTCCCACGTCCATGTCCACGACCTCCCTGCTCGTCCAATCCGCACCGGTCCTCGCGCAAGGCGCGCTCCTGACGATCAAGTTCGCGGTCTATTCGATGTTCTTCGGCCTGATCGCGGCCGTCGTGCTGGCGCTGATGGGCATCAGCGAAAACCGGGCGTTCACCGCGGCCGCGCGCTGCTACGTGAGCGTGATGCGCGGCACGCCGCTGCTCGTGCAGATCTTCGTCATCTACTATGGGCTGCCGAGCCTCGGCATCTCGCTCGAACCGACGCCTGCGGGCGTGATCGCGCTGTCGGCGAACGTCGCGGCGTACCTGTCGGAAAGCATGCGCGGCGCGATTCTCGGGATCCATCGCGGACAGTGGCTCGCGGCTTTCAGCCTCGGCCTGTCGCGCACGCAGACGCTGCGCTACGTGATCGCGCCGCAGGCGCTGCGAATCGCGGTGCCGAGTCTGTCGAACAGCCTGATCAGTCTCATCAAGGACACGTCGCTCGTCTCGGTGATCACCGTGACGGAGCTGTTGAGAAGCGCGCAGGAAGTGATTGCGGCGACCTATCAGCCGCTGCCGCTCTATCTCGCGGCGGCGTTCGTCTACTGGGTGCTGTGCAGCGTGCTCGAACTGGTGCAGCGGCGCGTCGAGCGGCGTCTCGCGCTGCCGGGAAGGCACTGAGCGTGCAACGCTTCATCGCGACCCACGCAAAGCCGCCCGCCTCGGGCGGCTTTTTCGCATCCGGATGCCGTTATCGCGTCGCGCTGAGATAGAACGCGCCCGTGCGCTGCGGCGTGACGCCGACGAAGGTCAGTTGCCCGTTGATCACCGTCGACTCGATCGGCAGCGACACGCCGTTGCCGATCGCGCAGGCCGCGCTGGTGAAGGTGAGCGTGCCGTCGAGGACGTGCTTGCCGGTCGAACGCGGCCTGACGCTGCCGGTGAACGTGCAGCCGCCTTGCTGGCCGGTCAGCGAGCCGTCGGCGGCGAAGTTGACGGTCGTCATCACGGGCACGGTGTTGTGCCAGGTGCCGAGCACGTCGGCGACGGCGAGCGGCGTGTCGTACACCGTGTTGTAGTTGCCGTTGAACTGCAGCGTGCCCGGCGTGGTCGCGGAAAACGACGTCTTCGCGAGGAACGTGCCGTTGACGGCCGTCGCCTGCACCGCGCCGCTGCTTGCGAAGACGACCGCCGCCGGATCGGTGAACGCGCCGTCGGTGGCGGTCATGATGCCCTCGACGAGCCACGTGAAAAGTCCGCTCGACGTGTAGACGCTGAAATACTGGCCGTTCTCGAGCACGAGCGTCTGGACCGAAAGACCGTTGTTGGTCGCGCCGCCCCAGATGCCTTCGGGCAGCGCATGCGAGGTTTTCTTGGCGCAGCTCTTGTTGAGGTTTGCGTCGGTCGTGCAGACCTGGTCGCTCGAACCGCCTCCGCACGCGGCGAGGACGGGCAAGGCGAGCAGCATGAGTTTCGACAGGATTTTCATAGGGACGTGAATTCGGCGTTGGCTTCGCGAGCGGACGAAAGGGAACATGAGCCAGCGTTCGCAAGCGAACGCGGCCCCGGTACGCGAAGTTAACGGCGAGCCCGACGCAAACTTGATGCGGGCTATCCCGCATGACCCTTCGCGCTTCAGTCCGTCTCGAAAGGGAAACGCAGGCCGAGGTCGCGGCGCGCGGCATCGGTGATGGCGATCATGCGCATCGAGGTGGCGTGCGGCATCAGCGGGCTTTCGATCGCGCCCGCGCGCAGCAGTTCGCAGAAGTGCGCGGTCTCGTAGTTGAGGCCGCCGCCTTTGAACGGCGCATCGAGTTCGACCTTGCGGCCGTCCAGATAGGTGACGGTTGCGCGGGCGGGATTCCACCAGTTCTCGTGGATCGTCACGGTGCCGCCGGTGCCCGCGATCAACGCATCGCCGCGGCCCTGCAGGTCGAGCCCGCAGAAAAGCTGCGAAATGCCGCGCTCGTGGCGCACGTTCAGGCTCGCGAAGGTATCGACGCCGCTTTCGCCGATGCGCCCGATCGTCTGCACGTCGAGCGCTTCGCCGAGCCAGTCGACGGCGAGAAACGCCTCGTAGATGCCGATGTCGAGCAGCGCGCCGCCACCGGTTTCCTTCGAAAACGAAGGATGCGTCGAGGGCACGTTCGCGATCGAGCAACCGGCGCGCACGAGCCCGATCTCGCCGATGGGGTCGGCCGCCAGATGCGCGCGCAACTGCGTGTAGAGCGGATAGAACGGCGGCTTCATGGCTTCCATGAAGAGCCGTTTAGCGGCGCGCGCGGCGTCGATCATCTGTTGCAGGCAGCGCGCGTTGACGGCCGCCGGCTTCTCGCACAGCACCGGCTTGCCCGCAGCGAAGGCACGCAGCGCGTAATCGGGATGGCTGTCCTGATGCGTCGCGATATAAAGCGCGTCGATCTCGCCGAGCATCGCGTCGAATTCGACGGCGCGCGCATTGAACGGCGCCGCGAGCGCCCGGGCGGACTCGATGCGCCGCGACGCGACGCAGGCGAGTTCGGCGCCCGGCACGTGCGCAAGTCCTTCGGCGAACCGCCGCGCGATCCGTCCCGCGCCGACGATGCCCCAGCGGATCGTGGTGTCGTTGGTCATCTGTATTCCGGTGCTCCGTTTGGCCTGGTCGGTGGCATTGTGCCTGAAGCACACGCGCTGCCCGAGCGACGCGCGCCCAAACGAAAAACCGGGGCAAGCCCCGGTTCATTCACAGCACCGCCCGACGCTCGAACGCGTCTCAGGCCGACGCCCCGATCGGCGGATTCGCACCGCTTCGTTCGAGCGAGAACGCACGCCCCACTTCCTCGGCCGCCATGTCGATCAGCTCGCGCGTCGCGCGCTCGGCGCCCTGGGCGTCCTTCGCCTCAATCGCCTCGACCACGCTGCGCTGCGCCGCGAGCGTCGCTTCCCGCACCGACTCGATGCCGTCCACGATCGGATTGACCGTCACCAGCGCGCCGCGCACGATCGCGGTCATCTGGCGGAAGAACTGGTTGCCGCTCGCCCCGACGATGCGCGTGTGCAGCGCCTCGTCGGCGGTCTGGTATTCCGGTTCGCCGACCTGCAGGCGTTCGAGCGCGTCGAACGCATCGCGGATGCCGGCGACCTCCTCCGGCGTCGCGCGCACGGCAGCGAGCGCGGCCGCGCGCGGCTCGATCAGCATGCGGAATTCGATTACATCGCGGAGAAACATCTGATCCGGCTTGGCACGAAAGCGCCAGCTCACCACGTCCTCGTCGATCAGCCGCCAGTCGCTCATCGGGCGGATGCGCGTGCCGGTCTTCGGTCTCACGTCGAGCATATGGCGGGCGAGCAGCATGCTGAGCGCCTCGCGCATCACGGTGCGGCTGACGTCGAATTCCTTGGACAAAATGTCCTGTGGCGGCAGTATCGCGCCATATTTCTGCTCGACGATGCCGGAGACGAGCCCGTCCATCACCTTCGCCACCAGCGACCGCTCTTTGTTCTCATCCATCACGCTTCTCCCCTTGCGCATGACCGTAGCCGTATGCCTCTCGCGCATCGCCTTCGCGCTTCCCAAGCTGCGAAAAGCTCGGCAAGGGCCCCCAAAGGGCATTTGCCGTGCTTGATACGTTGCGTCTTCGCTCAGTCGAAATCCAGTTGGGAAAGTCCTGACAGGGTATTCCCTCTCGATTCGTCCTCGATAGCGGTCGTCCGCACATATCGCCCCGCGCTCTTTGTGTACCCACCGCGACCTTCCCTCCCGCTCTCTGCCCGCTCACATTGGAAGCGACGCTCGGAATCGTCGGCTTCATCGGCTTCAACAGCCTCCTTTGTCGCGCGCGCTTCGTCGGATGAATCGCGGCGATCATCCGCACACGCGCCGCCTTTCGTCAGTGAAACTGAAGAAAGGCGGCGCGTGATGTTCCGCTTGGCGCGAGGACCCTCGAATCGTTTCGGAAATCGAATCGGTCTGGCGTTCATTTGACCAAGCATCCCGTGGTCCTTCTGTGCGCACGCGAACGCTTTGGCTTGCAGAGCGACGTATTGTCTGCTCACGTGCGCCCGCGGACGGTGCGGGCAATGCCGCGCAAACGATTTCGAGCCGCCTGAATGCAAAACGGCGATCCGTCAGGATCGCCGCATGATTCGATGCCGCGTCGTCGCCTGGGTCCGGACAGCGACGATGGCGCACGCTCAAGCGCGGGATGTCGGCTCATATCGCACCGTCCGGAGCGCGACGCGCGCCCTGCGCCGCGCGTCGCTCGTCCATTGCCGCGCGCTCGGCGAGCGTGCGCTGGTAGATCGCCATGTACTCGCGGGCGACGCGCTCGACCGACAGGCCGTCGAGATTGCACTTCGCGCGCGCGCCGAGTTGCGCCCGCGCGTGCGTGTCCATCAGGAGCCAGCGCAACTTGGCGGCAAGCTGCTGCGGCTCGCCCGCATCGACGAGCACGCCCGCCGCGCCGCCTTCGAGCAGTTCCGGAATGCCGCCCGCGCGCGTGCCGACGATCGCGCAGCCCGCCTCGCGCGCTTCGATGATCGCGAGCGGACACGGATCGGCGTGCGACGCGAGCGCGAAGACGTCGGTCTGAGCGAGATACGGGCGCGGGTCCGCCACGAAGCCGGCGAAGTGGACCGAATCCGCGATGCCGAGTCCCGCGGCGAGCTCTTCCATCGACAGGCGATCGGGACCGTCGCCGACCAGGTACAGGTGCGGCTCCTTCATGAACTCGGGCGCATCGCGCGCCTCCGAGCGCACCTGGGCGAACGCGTGCAGCAGGTCCGCGATACCTTTTCTTCTGAACATGCCCGCGACCGAAAGCACGTTGGGGTGCTTGAGACGCACCGGCCGCGCGGTCGGACGGCAGATGAGGCGCGGCGCATCGACGGCGCCGTTTCTCACGACGGAAAGCCGTTCGGGCAGCATGCCGTGCTCGACGAGCGATTTCGCGACGGCCTCGCTCACCGCGACCATGCGGTCGCCGCAGCGCACGATCGACGGGCTCTTCTGGAATTCGTGATGCACGGTCGTGACGAGCGCGAAGCGCCGCCGCATGCCCGCGAAGCGCGAGACGAGCGCGCCCGTCATCATGTGCGCGTGAACGATGTCGGGATCGAAGCGATCAATGAGACGATTGAAGCCCGCGACCATCGACGGCACACGCCACGGTTGTCGCGACTGTTGCAGCAGCACGTGATTGATGCCGTGGCGCCGCAGGAGCGGCTCGAAGCCTCCGCCCGACGACGCCACCACCACGTCATGGCCCGTGCGTGCCTGCACGCAGGCAAGGTCCACCATCATGTTGACGGTGCCATTGCCGATCGTTTGCGCATGGTTGGCGAGGTGGACGATTTTCATGAGGTCCGGTTCGAGGGACGGGGATCGGCGTGGATCGTAGGGGTGAATCGTGGCTCGGATCGCGTCGCGGCTCGCCTTGGGCTCCGGTGAGTGCTGCCTTGTGATGTTGCGGCGACGGTGCTCAGAGCAGCTCGAAGGTATCGAACGTACCCGCGCGCACCGCCAGTGGTTTCGCCGCGCCCGCGGTATCGCGCGACTGGCGGCTTTTTCTCGTCAGTCCAATGAACGGCATGCCGTGCTCGAGGAACGGACCTTCCGTCTTGCGAAAGC
The DNA here is from genome assembly GCF_001544495.1 of Caballeronia telluris. GTDB lineage: Bacteria > Pseudomonadota > Gammaproteobacteria > Burkholderiales > Burkholderiaceae > Caballeronia > Caballeronia telluris. The sequence goes on along the minus strand of NZ_FCNZ02000017.1, from coordinate 94,807 downwards.
CGAAGGCTTCGTAGAATTCGCGCAGGCTCACGGGCGCGGCGACCCGCACACGACGGCCCGGCCAGCGCTCCGCTGCTACCGCGAGCACGCGTTCGATGAGCACTTCCGCCGTCCCGTCGCCGCGCCGAAGCGGACTCGTCAGGATCTTGTCGACCACCACTTCGGGATCCTCGACATCGCCTTCGTGAATGCGCGCATACGCGAGCACGGGCATCGGCCGCATCATGTCTTCGGTGGCGAACACATGCACGGCGGTTTCGTCGCGGCCATCGGCATCGAGATGCACGTGTGACTGTTCGACGACGAACACGGCACTGCGCGCGCGCAAGATGAGATACAGCTCGCGAGCGGTGAGTTGTTCGAAGTCCAGTGTTTTCCAGTTCATCAATTGGGTCTCCAGGCAGACGGCTTCAAGCCGACGTTGCGACGTTCACACGTTACGTCCCGGGGAGGCGTTAATCAGTGCGCCATCGCACCGACGCTCCGGCATGCGGATTCGTTAAATAAGGCCAGCCACACATGACGTCGCGGGGAACGACGTCATCGCGGCAGGCATCTCATGCATGCGGGCTTTGTGATCGGACAGCGCGGCTTCGCACATCGTTCACGTATGACATAAGCACTTGCCTGCCACGCATTCGAACGTGCATCGGCGATTGCGTCCTGCCGCTCGCGCGACCCTCACCGACATGGGAAAATCCACATGAATACCGCCACCGATGCAGGCAGCGTCGTGTACGCGAACGTCGCGCACCACTGCATCGAACCTATGACGGTTCGCCTCGAGGTTACGGCATGAGCGCGTTCCATCTCACCGATGCATCCGGCTCCGGTCCGGACCGCGCGCGCGTCGTCAGTCTCGATTCGCTGAAGGTGCGCGCGCGTCGCCATCAAACGCATGCGCTGCATCGCGGCGAGCGCATCTGGCACGACACCGACTCTCACGTCGATCTCTGGATCGAGCTGCTCCACGGTTACGCCTTCGAGCCGCGTGCCGCGCTCGCCTTCACCGTCACGCAGGACTTCGAGGACGATCAGTTCACGCTGCCGCGCGTGCCGCTCGACGACATCGACAAGCTGTTCGGCTTGCAAGTGCAAGAGTTGTCGATCTTCGATTCGCTCGAAGAACGCGTGCTTACGCAGACGCGCCGCGCGAACACCGTGCTCATCGAAGTGGACGCATTTCATTTGCCCGATACGCGCTCGATCGCGTATCACCGCGCGCACGTGAAGACGACCATCGCCGTCGATACCATCGATCCCGACGCACGGCGTCTCGGCTATTTCCACAACACGGGCTACTACGTGCTCGCCGGCGACGACTACGATCACCTGCTGCATCGCCTGGACGCCGAAGGCGCGGCAAACGCGCTTTATCCGCATGTGGAATTCGTGAAGCAGGCACGCGAAGCGCTCACGGGCACCGCGCTCGCCGAAGCTTGCGCCGATACGCTTTGCGCGCATCTGCTGCGGCGTCCCGAGGGCAATCCGGTTGGCCGCTGGCGCGCGGCGTTTCCGGGTCACGTCGAAACGATGCTCGAGCGCGGCGAGCCCTACGCGCAGCAATATTCGTCCAACGTGATGCGGCAACTGGGATCGAACTTCGAGTTCCTGGCGCATTACCTCGGCTGGATGCGCAAGCAAGGCTTCGACATTCCCCACGAAGCGCGGTTGAGCGCGCAGAAGATCGCGAGCGAAGCGATGGTGCTGCAATGCAAGCTCGCGCGCGCGCTTTCACGGCAGCGGTGCGATCACTGCGAAGCGTCGTTCGACGTGCTCGAACGCGCGTACGAGCGTACGGTTCCGGTGCTCGCGGCAATCGTCTGCTAAATACTTCGGCGTCCGACGATTCATCCATGCTGCAAAGCCAGATCGCGCGCTTCTTCCGCACGGTCGTACGTACCGTCGGCAAGTGAAACATTTCCGCGCGCGCCGTATCGTCACACGCAAGCGAAGCGGCTCGCCCACGCGGGGTGCAGCGCGCAAACGTTGCCCGGCGCCCTGAAAAGCGGACCCGAATACGCCGGCTGGCCCGCTCATCCCCTGTCCGCGTGGTTCGGCGGCGCGCTTGTGTATGACGACATCTTCCTGCTGTAGCGCCCGTCGCACTGCACCGGTGCCCTCGGGCGAATCGTTTCCGACAAATCGCGTGATCCGGCGCAATGCGCCGCCCGGCGGGCCTTCGGCCCGGCCTGCAAGGCGCAGCGGGCGATTCAGGGCTGCGCGCCAGGCGACTGCGTTCGATAGCCCACGGAGCGGATGGAACACGGATGAATCATTTTTCAAACTCCCTACAAATGGAGGGGGCGATAAGGAGGGTGACCAAGGCGAGAGGCTTGTCGGGCGGTGGGACAAAAGCTGAAAAGCCCGCCTTGCGGACATTGACAGACAAAAATGAAGCGCAGCAAGCGACGATTCCTAAGACCAGCGATGTTCAAGACTGAAACAAAAACGCTTCGCTGCGCTGCGTCACAGAGGGTCTTTTCTAAACGGCCCCATGGTGGCATTGACGTTGCCCCGACTGGCACGGTCCTCGCTAAATGAGTGATGCAACCCGGCACGGCGCACAGAACAACACATCAAGCGACGGCCGCGTGGCTACGGGGCTGGCGATGAAAAGTTTGAGAAGCAGTCGCACCGACTTCTCGAACGATTTGCGCCAGTAAAAAAATAGTGAAGCGCACTGCGCGAAGTGACGAGAGAAAAAATCATGCTGACCCTTCAGTCCGACCTGCATGGAAACCATTTGCTGGGCGCGCTTCCGGCGCACGAATGGCAAGCACTAACACCGCACCTCGAACTCGTTCAACTTCGCACCGAACAGCTGCTGTGTGATTCGGGCCAGCGCATTCATCACGTTTATTTCCCCACCACCGCGATCATCTCGCTCCTGCATACGATGGAAGACGGCGGCTCCGTCGAGATCGCCGCAGTCGGCCGCGAAGGCATGACGGGCGTGCCGGTACTCACGGGCGGCGAAACGATGCCGACGCGCGTGCAGGTGCAATGCCCCGGCTTCGCATACCGGATGAGCGCGCAGGCACTGCGCGAACAGTTCGGCCGCTCCGACTTCCTGCGCCGCCTGATGCTGCTCTACATGCAGGCGCTGCTCACGCAAGTCGCACAGACGGCGGCCTGCAACCGGCATCACTCGCTCAACAAGCAGCTTTGCCGCTGGCTCCTGATCGAGATCGACCGCACGGCGTCGAACGAACTTCAGGTCACGCAGCAACTGATCGCGGACATGCTGGGCGTGCGCCGCGAAGGCGTGACCGAAGCGGCCGGCAAGCTGCACGATGCGGGCCTCATTCATCACAGCCGCGGCTGCATCAAGGTCGTCGATCGCGAAGGACTCGAAGCGCGTGCATGCGAATGCTACGGCCTCGTGAAGCGCGAATTCGACCGCCTGCTGCCGCGCTTGCGTGCGACCGAACCCTCGACCACGAGCGCCTGACAACAAGGGCGTGCCATGAGTGGCAAGCGGGGAGCAAGACCATGATGTTCAACCGGACTGCGCGGTGTCTCGACGTCGCGCTGATCGTCGCGGGCGGACTAATCGCCCATTCGATGCGCTTCTCGTCGTCGAGCGATTTCAGCGACGTCGAGAAGCTCCTGATCGCGTTCAATAGCGTGCTCGCGCTCTTGCTCTTTCCGAGCTTCGGCGTCTACGAGACGTGGCGCGGCAAGGCGTTGCCCGGCATGCTCGCACGCGTCGCGCTGGCGTGGATGGCGGTCGCCGCGACGAGCCTGCTCGTCGCCTTCACGCTGCACCGGATGGACGCGGTATCGCGCCTCTGGTTCGCCTATTCGACGATCATCGCGGGGGCGATGATCATCGCGTCGAAGTGCGTCGTGTATCTCGGCCTGCGCGTGATGCGAAGCCGCGGGCTGAACCAGCGCACGGTGGCGATCGTCGGCGCGCAGGGCTTCGCGCGCACGTTGCTCGCCCATCTGAACCGCACGCCGGGCCAGGGCTTCACGCCCGTGTGCCTGCTCGACACGAGCGGCAACGAAGCGCTGCACGCAAGCGGGATCAGCCGTGCCGGCGGCGCGGGCAACACGCGTGCGGGCCGCCTGCCGGTGCTCAACGACTTCGACGAGTTCGTCGCGAAGGTGCGTGCCGAAGGCATCAACGAAATCTGGCTCGCCTTGCCGCTCTCGGAAGAGCACACGATCTACCGCTTCGTTCACGCGATGCGCCATGACTTCGTGAACCTGCGCCTCATTCCGGACACGCGCAGCATGTCGCTCTTCAATCATTCGATGACCGACGTCGCGGGCCTGCCCACCATCAACCTGACGACATCGCCGGTCGGCACGCTGCAAATGTGGCCGAAGCTGCTGTTCGACCGCTGCTTCGCCGCCGCGGCGCTCACCGCGCTCGCGCCGCTCCTGATCTGCATCGCGATCGCGATCAAGGCGACCTCGAAGGGCCCGGTGCTGTTCACGCAATTTCGCAAGGGCGCGGACGGACGGCCGTTTCGCATCTACAAGTTCCGCTCGATGGCGCTGCATAAGGAGCAGGCGGGCCATGTGACGCAGGCCAAGCGCCACGATCCGCGCGTGACGAAGATCGGCGCATTCCTGCGGCGCACGAGCCTCGACGAACTGCCGCAGTTCCTGAACGTGCTGTTCGGACAGATGTCGGTGGTGGGTCCACGCCCGCATGCGATCGAACACGACGACCTCTACAAGGATCTCGTCTACGGCTACATGTTCCGCTACCGGATCAAGCCGGGCATCACCGGCTGGGCGCAGGTGAACGGCTATCGCGGTGCGACGACCAAGGTCGAGAAGATGGAGAGCCGCGTGAAGTTCGACCTCTTCTATATTCAAAACTGGTCGTTCTGGTTCGACATCAAGATCGTCGCGATCACGATGTTCAAGGGATTCGTCAGTCGCAACGCTTATTGAGGAGACCGGCGAGTCCGCCGAGCGTGGCAAGCGGACAAGCCCTCAGAAAAGAAAAGGCCCGGCAGCGTGTGCTGCCGGGCCTTTCTCATTGGCATTATGCGCGCCGGTCCTGCCTCGCTGAGTCGCTCCGCGCGAGCAGGCGGATTTCATAGAGCGCCGCGAGCATCGACAGATGCGCGCGCTCCGCCGCCGCTTCGTCCTTCGACATCCCGCCGCAAGTGCGCCCGCCCATGATCATGCCGAGGCACAGCGCATAGCTGCTCGCGAAGTCGGCCGGTGAAGGCTCCAGGAGTTTCAGCCGCTCGTAGGCCGTGTCGAGCGCGTAGCGGAGATCGGCGTGCATCGAATGGGGAATTCAGGATTGGCGGTTGTACGTCGGTTTCGAGCCCGGTTCGGGCACGGTTCGCAGCGTAGCGCCGCGAAGCCGCGCGCCTCCGTAGGCGTCGCCCCAAATTGCCTTTGCGTTGCAGCAAGAACAGTACCGGACCCTGTCCGCATGAAGCGGCGCGCGTCGCGCACGAAGACCGGACGACGAACCCTCAGCCGCAGATGCGCAGTCGCGCGACGAAACGCGTGCCCTCTTCCGCCGACGACGTGACGTCCAGCACGCCGCCATGCGCCTCGACGATGCGCGCGCAGATGTAGAGCCCGAGTCCGAGGCCGCCGCCCGGCCTGCTCGTCGCGGGACGCCAGTAGGGTTCGAAAACCTTCGACAGGTCGTCGGAGGGGATCGGCGTGCCGCCGTTCGTCACCGACAGCACGACGCAATCCCCGTCGAGCGCCGCCTCGACCACGACCGGTTCGTCGTGCGCGCCATGCGTGAGCGCGTTGCCGAGCAGATTCGACAGCAGTTGCTGCACGCGGCCGCGGTCGCAGAACACGCGCTGCGCGATCGAAATGTCCTCGCGCACCGTGCGGCCCGGATTGGCGTCCCGCAGCTCGGACACGACGTCGCAAAGCGCCGTGCGTAGATCGTCCTCGGGTCGAAGCGTCACGGCGATGCCCGCGCCCAGCCGGCCGCGCGCGAAATCGAGCACGTCGTCGATCAGGTGCGACATGCGGCGCGCGGTCGCCTGCAGGCGACGGCCAATGGAAACCGATTCCGGCTCGCGGCTCTTGCGCACGAGCAGTTCCGCACTCGCGGACACGGCGGCGAGCGGATTGCGCAGATCGTGGCCCAGCACCGCGATGAACTGCTCGCGCAGCTCTGCGGTCGCGCGTTCGTCGAAGAGCGCCGATTCCGCCGCGCGATGGCGCCCTTCGCTGTCCAGCTGCAGCGCGATCAGCTCGGCGAAGAGCGTGAACATCGTGACCGTGCGCGGGTCGGAGACGACGCGCGGACGCGGATCGATGGCGCACAGGTTGCCGAAATACTCGCCGTTCGGCAGCACGATCGGCACCGAGATATAGCTTTCGATGTTGTAGATGCGCGGCGTGTGGTGCGTGTTGTAGACGGGGTCCGTGCTCGCGTGATCGATCACGATCGGCAGGCGCGCCGCGCGGGCCTCGATGCACAGCGTGGTGTTGACGTCGAGCTGGCCGCCGGGCTTCAGCCCGAACTGGATGTCGTCCTGCACCGCGCAGGCGGTCCAGGTGCCGTCGGTCACGCGCGCGACGGCGGCGAAACCGAGGCCCGTGTTCTTGCAGATGACGCGCAGCATCGAAGGCACGGCGCTGATGCGGCTGATCGCCTCGACATCGCGTGCAATGGCTTCTTTGCTGTCATTCATCGTTGGCTGGGGAACAAGCGTTTGCGCGTGAGAGGTGTCCTGCAATGCTACCTCAACCCGCTGTTTTTTCGAGATTTTTTGGCGCGGCGCGCGCGCCGCCGGGGAGCGCCAGCGCACGTTCGGTGGACAAAAGTGACGCGCTCAACGGCGAAGAACCGCTGCGTTACCGCAGTGTCCGCTTAACTCAACGGCTCACGGATGTTGCGGATGTTGCACGTAGTCGATCCGCTCGACGCCCGTTTCCGTGCCGAGCAGGCACACGTTGGCGCCGCGCGCGGCGAAGAGGCCCACCGTCACCACGCCCGGCCACGCGTTGATCTGCGCTTCGAGCGCGCGGGGATCGGTAATCTGGAGGCCCTTCACGTCGATGATCTCGTTGCCGTTGTCGGTGATGAAAGGCGCGCCGTCTTGCTGCACGCGCACGACCGGCACCGCACCGAGCGCGGCCACGCGCCGGCCGATCGCGGTACGCGCCATCGGCACGACTTCGATCGGCAGCGGGAACTTGCCCATCACCGGCACGCGCTTCGTTGCATCCGCAATGCACACGAACACATCCGACACCGACGCCACGATCTTCTCGCGCGTGAGCGCCCCGCCGCCGCCCTTGATCATCGCGCCGCTTTCGTCGATCTCGTCGGCGCCGTCGACGTATACCGGCAGCGACTCGATCTCGTTCAGGTCGAACACCTTGAAGCCGTGCGATTCGAGCCGCGCCGTGGTCGCGAGCGAGCTCGACACCGCGCCGCGATAGCGCGCCTTCGACTTCGCGATTGCATCGATGAAACAATTTGCCGTCGAGCCGGTGCCGACGCCGATCACCGCCCCTTCGGGCACGTTCGCGTTCACGTAGTCGGCCGCGGCCTGGCCGACCAGTTGCTTGAGTTCGTCTTGAGTCATGGAAGTGGGACTGCGAGAGGGGAAAGCGTGATTTTAACGGACGAGCCGTGGTGCGACGCCGCTCAAAGCATGCGCAGGAAACCGAGCGGATCGTGCGAGCGCGCGACCGACGCGATGAAGGCGAAAGTGGCGAGCGCAAGCACGCCGGTGAACGCGCGCACGGCCTTCGTGCGGCCGCGCTTGAGCGCGAGCGTCCCGAGCACGATATAGACGACGAGCCCCGCGATTTTCGCCGAGAGCCAGGCCGCGTTCGCACCGAACCCGATGATCGCGACGAGCGCGATTGCGCTCAGCAGCAACGCGGTATCGACGACATGCGGGGCGATTTTGGTGACGCGCTTGTGAAGGAGCGGCGAGTCGAGCAGCATCCAGAGCCAGCGCACGAAAAAACTCGCGATGCTCAGTGCCGCGAAGGTCATGTGTACCGCGCGCAGCGGCAGAAAATAGTCGGACATGGCGTGGCTTTAGCGGAAGTATTTGTCGAGCAGCGCGGCGGCGATGGCGTCGCTTTCGGCGTCCGCGTCGCCGGCGTAGTCGCGCGGGCGGAAATGCATCTGGAATGCGCTGATGACGTGACGCGTCTTGTCGTCGAGGAGGCCGTCGGTCGCTACCGCGTAGCCGTAGCGATGCAGCTTGTCCTGCAGCGCCTTGACGTCCGTCGGCGCCTTGGGATCGCGACCGGCGAGATGGCGCGCGACGTCGGCCTCGTCCGGCCACGCGCCGACGCCCGCCTCGTACAGCGTGCGCCACGGAAAGAGCGGGCCGGGATCGATCTTGCGTTGCGGCGCGATGTCGCTATGGCCGACGACCCGCGTCGGCGGAATGCGATAGCGCGTGACGATGTCTTTCGACAGTCGCACGAGCGCGTCGACCTGCGCGCCCGGATAAGGCTGCCAGGTGCGGCCTTCGGGCGTATCGAGCGGACCAAGGTTCACGTTCTCGATGCCGATCGACGCCGCGTTCAGTTCCGTCGTGCCCTGCCATTCGCTGACGCCCGCGTGCCACGCGCGCTTTTCCTCGGGCACGAGCTGGTAGATCACGGGCTCGCCCTTTTCGGCCGCCGGCGCGTCCGGCACGACGTAATGCACGCTGACGTCCGGGCCGGTCAGGACTTCGATCGATCCCGCCTCGCCGATCTCCGTGTAGTGCATGACGAGAAAGCGCACGCGGGAGTCGGCGCTCGTCGCGTGATGGCTCGTGTCGGCGATGTAGCTGCCGCGGTCGATTCGGGTCACGGTGCAGGCACAAAGGAACGCGCAAAGGAGCGCGGCGGCGGCGAAACGGAACGTCATCGATGCGTTATTTCTTCACCGACCGCTGCCGCACCGCTTCGAACAGACACACGCCGCTCGCCACCGACACATTCAGACTCTCGACCGTCCCCGCCATCGGAATGTTCATGATCTCGTCGCAGGTTTCGCGCGTGAGGCGGCGCATGCCCTCGCCTTCCGCGCCGACCACGATCGCGATCGGACCGTCGAGCTTCGTGTCGTAGAGGCTCGCGCTCGCTTCGCCCGCCGTGCCGACCACCCACACGCCCGCGTCCTTCAGTTCGCGCAGCGCCCGCGCCAGGTTCGTCACGGTGATGTACGGCACGGTCTCGGCGGCGCCGCTCGCGACTTTCGCCGCCGTCGCGTTCAGGCCCGCCGAGCGGTCGCGCGGCGCAATCACCGCATGTGCGCCCGCCGCATCGGCGACGCGCAGGCACGCGCCGAGGTTGTGCGGATCGGTGACGCCGTCGAGCACGAGCAGAAGCGGCGTGCCCGAGACGCCGTCGAGCAACTCGGCGAGATTCTGCGCGAGCGGCATGTCGTTCGCGCGCGCGACGACACCCTGATGCCCGACGTTGCCCGCGAGGCCCCACAGACGCGATTCATCGGCGGCGATCAGACGCACGCCGGCTTCCTTCGCGGTGCGCAGGAAGTCCGTCATGCGGCGATCCTTGCGCGAGGGGTCGTACAACACTTCCTCGATCGTCGATGCATCTGCCCGAAGGCGCGCGGTGACCGCGTGAAAACCGTAGAGAACCTTGAGACGTGACATGACTCACCCAAACCTTTGAATAAAAAATCAAAACGCGGCCCGACGCGCTGTTCGCACATCGGGCCGCGCCGTATCGTTGATGACGCGCGAGGCCGGAAACGTATCGGCGCGTCAGCGCTTCTTGCGCGCCGCCCGGCCCGGTGACGCAGGCTTCGGCGCCGCGCCGTGCTTGCGCGCCGCGCCTGCGTCCTTGGTCGCCGCGAGCGCAGCCGAGCCGCGCTTGCTGCCGCCGCGCCGCCGCGTGCTGGGCGTCTCGTCGTCGCCGGAGAACGGCCGCACGCGCGGTCCGGCCAACGCAGCGCTTGCCGCGTGCTCGGGTGCGCCCGGTGCGATGCGTCCCGAGGGCGGCTTCACCGGCGTGTCGCGCACGAGCCGGAAGTCGATCTTGCGCGAGTCCAGATCGACGCGGCTCACCTGCACGCGCACGCGATCCGACATCCGGTAGCGGATGCCGGTGCGCTCGCCGCGCAGTTCGTTCTTGATCTCGTCGTACTGGAAGTAGTCCGAGCCGAGTTCGGTCACATGCACGAGCCCTTCGATAAAGAGCGAATCGAGCTGCACGAAGATGCCGAACGACGTTACGCCGTTCACCATCCCGCCGTATTCCTCGCCGAGCTTGTCGCGCATGAAATAGCACTTGAGCCACGCTTCGACGTCGCGCGAGGCTTCGTCGGCGCGCCGCTCGTTCGACGAGCAATGCAGGCCCAGTTCTTCCCAGATTGCGACGTTGTTGCGCGAGCGGCCGCGCGAGTCGTCATCGGCTTTGTGCATTTCGCGCGCGGCTTTCGTGAGGCCCGTGCTGAGCGAAATCTCGTGGCCGATCGACGGCTGGTACTTCTTGCCCTGCAGGATCGCGTAGATCGCGCGGTGCGTGAGCAGATCGGGATAGCGGCGAATCGGGCTCGTGAAGTGCGCGTACGCCTCGTAAGCGAGACCGAAGTGACCGATGTTGTCCGGACTGTAGACGGCCTGCTGCATCGAGCGCAGCACCATCGACTGGAGCATTTGCGCGTCGGGCCGGTCGCGGATCTGCGCCATCAGCGCGGCGTAATCGCTTGCGTGCGGTTTCTCGCCGCCCGTGAGCGTGAGACCGACGCCGCGCAGGAACGCGCGCAGGTTTTCGAGCTTTTCCGGCGTCGGGCCCGCGTGCACGCGATAGAGCCCCGGATGCTTGTTGCGCTTCAGGAAATCGGCGGCGCAGACGTTCGCCGCGAGCATGCATTCCTCGATCAGCCGATGCGCGTCGTTGCGATGACGCGGCACAATCTGCTCGATCTTGCCCTGCGCATTGACGACGATATACGTCTCGGTCGTGTCGAAGTCGATTGCGCCGCGCTTCTGGCGCGCAGCGTGCAGCGACTTGTAGACGCCGTAGAGATTCTGCAGGTGCGGCAGCAGATCGGCGCGACGGGCCGCTTCCGGTCCCTTCGTGTTGGTCAGCACGGCCGCGACTTCGGTGTACGTGAGACGCGCCGCCGAGTGCATCACGGCCGGATAGAACTGGTACGCCTTGATCTCGCCGCGCGCGGTGATGACCATGTCGCAGACGAGCACGCAGCGGTCCACCTGCGGATTCAACGAACACAACCCGTTCGAGAGCTTCTCCGGCAGCATCGGGATCACGCGGCGCGGGAAATACACCGACGTGCTGCGGTCGAGCGCATCGACGTCGAGCGCCTCGTTCGGGCGCACGTAATGCGAGACGTCCGCGATCGCCACCAGCAGGCGATAACCCGAGCCGCGGCCGACGGCCATCGGTTCGCAATAGACGGCGTCGTCGAAGTCGCGGGCGTCTTCGCCGTCGATCGTCACGAGCGGCACGTCGCGCAGATCCACGCGATGGCGGATGTCCGCGGGACGCACTTCGTCGGGCAGCTTCGCGGCGATGGCGAGCGCGGCATCGCTGAATTCGTGCGGCACGCCGTACTTGCGCACCGCGATTTCGATCTCCATGCCCGGATCGTCGATATCGCCGATCACTTCGACCACGCGGCCAATCGGCTGCGAATGGCGGCTCGGGAAATCGGTGAGTTCCACCGACACCACCTGCCCGACTTTCGCCTTCTTCGCGTTTTGCGTGATGAGGATGTCGTGGCCGATGCGCTTGTCTTCCGGCACGAGGATGAGCGCGCCGTTCTCGTTGATGAGCCGGCCGATGATGCGTTTGTTCGCGCGGTCCGTCACTTCGACGATGTGCCCTTCCGGCCGCCCGCGCCGGTCATAGCCGACGATGCGCGCGAGCACGCGGTCGTTGTGCATCACCTTCTGCATTTCGCCGTTGGGCAGGAAGAGATCGTCCTGGCCGTCGTCGCGAATCAGGAAGCCGAAGCCGTCGCGATGGCCCTGCACGCGGCCCGCCACGAAATTCGACGGATGAGTGAGCTGATAGTGACCGCGCTTGTCGAGGCGGATTTGCCCGTCGCGCTCCATGGCGCCCAGTCGCTTGAAAAATCCTTCGCGCTCCTGGCGCTTGATCGACAGCGCTTCGGCGATGTCGTTCGCGGCGAGCGGCGTTTCGCTCGTGCGCAACACGCCGAGAATTTCTTCGCGGCTCGGGATCGGATACGGATATTTGCTCAAGGGCTTATCGATGATTTCTTCTCGTTGGACTGGTTCTGGCAGCGGGATGGCTGGCCGGGCCTGAGCGGCCCTGTCTGACTGACTGATATCGGCGCGCCATGTTTGCGAGTCATTCTAACACCCGTCATCGGGCCATCATGGTAGGCGGTCAAGGCCACGCAGCAAGGCTCGCCGCCCCGGCGCAACGGTCGTTCGGGACCGTGCGGCCCGCGGTCTCAAAATGCTTGACAGTCCGATTGGACACGATATAATTGCGTTCTTTGCTGCACACGCACCCTTGCCCAGGTGGCGGAATTGGTAGACGCACCAGGTTCAGGTCCTGGCGGTGGCAACACCGTGGAGGTTCGAGTCCTCTCTTGGGCACCAGATGGTTTCGGAAGAGTAGCCTTCTGTTGGCTCGTTTGTTTGTGACGCGTTTGTGACGCGCATCGATGTGATGGGCGTGAATTGAGACACAACCCGCTAGAATAGCGGACTCGCTGTACCCCTTGGCCCAGGTGGCGGAATTGGTAGACGCACTAGGTTCAGGTCCTAGCGGTGGCAACACCGTGGAGGTTCGAGTCCTCTCCTGGGCACCAAGCACAGCAATGATGAAGGTCCGGTAGTTCGCGCAGTACGTCAAAAAGCCCGCCAATGCGGGCTTTTTTGTTTTTGTCGGGCGCTTTTCAACCCGGACCGAAGTCCGGGATCGCTTCCGGTTCACATCTTCGCGATCAGCTCGCGGCGGGCAGCCAGATACGCCTCGCTTTTCATTCCCGCGCCCAACGCGAGTTCGACCAGTTCGCTTCCAGCCTTCGTCCCACACGGCGACGCAAGCAGGATCGCTTCGTCGTCGATGCAGTACATCGGATACGCACAATCCCGGCATGACGCGCTCAATGCCTGTTTCATGCTGTGGTCGGCCTCGCAGCTGTCAGCGTGAAGCAGCGCCCGCGCTTCGCGAGAGACCACCGTATTGAGCTGCACGCTCTCCTCCCAGATCACGAGCCTCGCAAGCTTGCCCAGCCTTCCGCCCGGCGCCTTCGACTCAGGCAACTTCCGCCCGCGTATCCAGCCCGCGACGGCCTCGGCAGGCATCGGACGCGCGATCGCATAGCCTTGCGCGCGATCCGCATCGAGGATCACGAGCGCCTCGATCAGGTCCTCCTCTTCCACGCCCTCCACGGTCACCGACATCCCGAGCGAATGGCCGAGGCGCGTCAACTGATAGATGAAACGCAAGGCATCGAGGCTGTCCTGACCGTCGAGCCTGACGATGCTGCGATCGATCTTGAACGAATCGAACGGCAATTCGCGCAGCCGGTTCAGGCTGCTGTAGCCCACGCCGAGGTCGTCCTGCGCCAACTCGACGCCCAGGGACTTGAACCTCGCGATTTCGTCCAGAATGCGAATGCCGCGCGGCAGCTCTTCGCTCTCCAGAACCTCGAGCGTCAGCTTGTTCGGCACACAGCCGTATTTTTGCAGCGCCGCGCGGGTCGTCTCGACATAGCGCCGGTCCGTGAAGGCGGCCGGCGGAAGGTTGACCGAGATGCCCAGGTCGAGGCCGTCGCGCAGCCACTCGCTGCGTTGCCGCAGCGCCTGATCCAGACCGCCGGTGAAGAGGCCGAACAGATCTTCGTGCGACAGATTCGCCAGGAACTGGCCCGGCGCGAGCGTGGCGTCGCCGTCCTGGAGTCGCGCGAGCGCCTCGACCCCGCCGATCCGTCCGGTCCTGAGATCGACCAGCGGCTGGTAGTGCATCCGCAGACCGTCCGAGCGGATCAGGCCCGACAGCCGCTGCCGCACGGGATATGGCGTCGCCGCCGTGCTGCCGTCGAGCTGTTCGATCCTGCACACCACGAGTTCGAGCATCGTCTGCACGAGCGATAGAAAGTCGGCCTGATCCGCGCCCGCGAAGCCGCCGGGAAGCACGCCATAGACGATGAGAATCGCCCTCGGCTCGCGGGTCGCGCGCCGCACCGGGACGGTCGCCGCCGAGCGCAGACCCGCCGCCAGCGCAAACGGGCTGAACGGCGTCATCCGGACGTCGGTCGCCATGTTGATCACGCGATCGATCTCGCCGCGGCGCCACGAGTGGATAATCGGCCGGTCCGGCTGTCCGTCTGCATCGTCGCTGGCTGCGCCGACGTCGATCAAGGCGTCGGCATCCCTGAGGTATTGGCCGATGCGTCGATCGGATACGGCTTCGAATTGGAAGAGCCCGCGCGCGTCGGGACGGCCGACCGCGCAGCCCGCGATCTCGGCGTGTGCGCCCAGAATGCCGACGACGCCTTCGATCAGGTCCGTGTAGCAGCGGACTTCGGCCGTCACGCGCGCAATCGAGGCGATCACGTCGTGGCGCGCATCCTGCAGGAACCGGTACGCCTCCATCTGGAACGCGAGATCGCGCGTCAGACGGCGCATGAGCGCGTCGAGCGCTCCTCCCTGCAGCGCGGTATCGAATTCGCGTTGCAGCGCGTCGGCGAGAAGCGCATAGGCGTCGATCAGATCTTCGCGGTCGAGCCCCGCGATCGCGTGCATGCGCCCCGCCCGATGCGCGATGTCCCGATGGTTTTCCTGCGTCAGTTGAACGTTTGCCAGCGCGAGCAGATGGTGCATCTGCTGCTCCTTCACGCGCCGCGACTCGTCGACCGTAAGCGCTTCGAGCAGGCGCTTGGCTCGCGGCAGGCGCGCGAGCTCGACATGCAGTCGTTCGACGATGGCGGCGACGCGGGTTTGCAGGGCGTCGTGCAGCGCCGACAGCGTGGCTGCGCTCGCGTCGCAGTAAAGCTGCGCGTTTTCCTCGGCCGCCCGAGCGTCGTTTGCGGCGTATCGAGCGTACTTCAGCATGTGAGGGCGAGCGGCCGGCGCGCTGCGGGCAGGACGCCATCGCCGACCGGCAGATGGAACGTCGAGATGGCATCCGTCATGTTGACGGCCTGCTCCTCGAGCGATTGCGCCGCGGCCGCCGCCTGCTCGACCAGTGCCGCGTTCTGCTGCGTCACGGAATCGATCTGGCTGATCGCCTGATGCACCTGATCGATGCCCTGGCTCTGCTCGTGCGACGCGGACGAGATTTCGCCCACGATATCCGCGACCTGCTTGATCGCACGGATCACCTGCCCCATCAGGGTTCCCACCTCCGCAGCCTGTCGGGAGCCGTCGTTGACCAGCACGGTCGACGCGTCGATCAGGTCCTTGATCTCCTTGGCCGCCGCGGACGAGCGTTGCGCCAGCGCCCGCACTTCGCCCGCCACCACGGCGAAGCCGCGGCCCTGCTCGCCCGCGCGCGCGGCCTCGACCGCCGCGTTGAGCGCCAGAATGTTGGTCTGGAACGAAATGCCTTCGATCATCGTCGTGATGTCGGCGATCTTCCCGGAACTCTCGCTGATGTTGCCGATCGAGCGCATCATCGCCTGCATCGCGACATGGCTGTCGTCGGCCATGCCGCTTGCCGAAGTGGCGAGCGAATTGGCCTGGCGTGCGTTGTCGGCATTCTGCTTCACGGTCTGCGCGATCTCGGTCATGCTCGCGGCCGTTTCCTCGAGCGACGAAGCCTGTTCCTCCGTGCGCGCGGACAGGTCCATATTGCCCGCGGCGATCTCGCGCGCGGCCGTCGTCACCGATTCGCTCGACACCCGGATGCCACGTACGGTATCGGCCAGTTGCCGGCTCATGCGCTGCATCGCTTCGAGGAGCGGCGCGAACTCGCCGCGCGTGTCGACCACGATCCGGCCGTCCAGACGCCCGTCGGCGATTTCCTTCGCCACGCCGACCGATCGCGTCAGCGGCGTCGAGATTGCGCCGAACAGATACAGCGAGGTGCCGAGCATCAACATCCCGCCCATGCACAGCAGCGCCACCGTGATCCAGATCATCTGCCGCGAGGTGTTGGTGCTGTCCGCGACAAATCCACGGCTCTGGCGGACGTTCAGGTCGATGTCCTCGTCGAGCAGATCGCCCAGTGCGTTACCGGCGGGCAAGACGGAATTCCGCTGAAATTCGGTCGCTTCCTGATAGGCGCCTTTTTCGACGAGCGTCAATTGCTGATCGACCAACAGCTTGAATTTGCCGAGTTGGACCTGGATACGGTCGGCGACTGCGCGTTCGGCGTCGCTCGTAATGCCGGACGGGTAGTAGCTCGCCCACGTTGCATTCACCGTGCCTTCGAGCTTTCGGATCTTTTCGGGAATGTCCTTATCCTGCGTGGCCTGAAGTTGCCAAAGCAGGCGGCGAATCTGAGACTGGCTGATATGGACTCTCGAAAGCTGGGTCGTCGGAACCAGATTGCCCGAATAGGCGATCGACAGGTCGGCGCGCAGTTTGGAAATGGCGTCGATCCCGAAAAGGCCGATGACCAGCATCAGCGCCCCACAGATGCCGAACGAAAGAATGATCCGGAACCGGATCGTGTGTATGAAATGATTCATCTGATTATGCTCATTGATGGCGACAGCGATCATCCGCTCGCCAATGGAAACTCAACACTGTGAAAAAAAATGCGCATACGCCTCTCGGTGCGCATGCGCCGACCGGGACGCAGATTCGCCCGGACACTAGGAAACTCTAGGAAACGTCTTAGATTTATCTGATCTGGCCGCATGATATGCGCGCCGCCCCGAGCAACCTTGATGTAGATCAAGTTTTTGACTGTCCTCGTCCAATATCGACATTCCGAAGGCGGCGTTCCTTGACGAATCGCAAAACGGAACGCCGGCTGATCCGTCTGACGAGAGCCGAATTCTTTCATCGCGTTTAATCGAGCCGCATAAGCGCATTGAAATCGAATGCCAATTGTATTGATTATCGAATTTACGCATTTCGAATACCGAATCGAATATCGGGACCGCGAGCAGTTTATTAAACACCGGCGTACACTCGCCCGTGCCCGCCTCGCTCGGGCGCCCTGTGCGGCCGGTCCCCGCCGGATCACGGTTTCGCTTCTGCCGGCCGCATCGCTTTCCCATCAAATCGATTCGAACCGGAGACCACGGCGATGAGCTGGACGCGAGAACAGAGAAACGTAACGATTGCCGCCTATCTCGGCTGGACACTCGACGCCTTCGATTTTTTCCTGATGGTTTTCGTATTGAAGGACATAGCGGCCGAATTCAATACGAAAATCCCCGAGGTGGCCTTCGCGATCACGCTGACGCTCGCGATGCGCCCCATCGGCGCGCTGATCTTCGGGCGCCTCGCCGACAAGTTCGGCCGCCGTCCGACGCTGATGATCAACATCGCGTGCTATTCGCTGCTCGAACTGCTCTCGGGGTTGTCGCCGAACCTGCTGACGCTGCTCGTGTTGCGGTCGCTGTTCGGCATCGCGATGGGCGGCGAATGGGGCGTCGGCTCCGCGCTGACGATGGAAACCGTGCCGCCCAAATCGCGCGGTTTCGTCTCGGGGCTTTTGCAGGCCGGTTATCCGAGCGGCTATCTGCTCGCGTCGATCGTCTTCGGCGTGCTGTATCAGTATGTCGGCTGGCGCGGGATGTTCTTCATCGGCGTGGCGCCCGCGCTGCTCGTGCTCTACGTGCGCGCGCACGTGCCCGAGTCGCCCGCGTTCAAGGCGATGGAAAAGCAGCCGCGCCCCGGGCTCGTCAAGACGCTCAAGCAGAACTGGGCGCTCTCCGTCTACGCGATCGTGCTGATGACCGCGTTCAACTTCTTCTCGCACGGCACGCAGGATCTCTATCCGACGTTCCTGCGCGAGCAACATCATTTCGATCCGCACACGGTCTCCTTGATCACGATCACGCTGAACATCGGCGCGATCGTCGGCGGGCTCTTTTTCGGGGCGATGTCGGAGAAGATCGGGCGGCGCCGGGCGATCTTCATCGCGTCGCTGATCGCCTTGCCGGTGCTGCCGCTGTGGGCGTTCTCGAGCGGGCCGCTCGCGCTCGCGGCGGGCGCCTTCCTGATGCAGATTTCCGTTCAGGGCGCGTGGGGCGTGATTCCCGTGCACCTGAACGAGATTTCGCCCGACGAGATTCGCGCGACCTTCCCCGGCCTCGTCTATCAGTTGGGGAATCTGCTCGCGTCGGTGAACGCGACGATGCAGGCGTCGCTCGCGGTCAGCCACGACAATAATTACGGGATGGCGATGGCGATCGTCGCGGGGACGGTCGCGGTGGTGATCGCCGTGCTCATCCTGTTCAGCCGCGAGCGTCGTGGGGTCGACATGACGCAGTCGGCGCGGGGCGTGGGGGCGGCGACGTAGTTTGCCGCCGGTTCCGTGCGCGACGACCGAAAGGCGCCTCCGGGCGCCTTTTTCGCATTCTGGCGAGCGCCGGACGATCTAGAGGAAAGATTCGGTTCGCCCGTCCCGCCATCCTCGGGAACGCCCCCTGCTGCTCCAGCCCGCCTAATCTGTAGTAGAAACGACAAGACATCGCACAAGGGGGAACGTCATGGCAGCAGGTTTCGTGGTTGCGTTCATCGTCGTGAGTGGCGCGCTCGTGTACAGGCAGGCGAGCGCCATCGCCTGGCTCGCGTGGATGATCGTATGGGTGGCGCTCGGCTGGTTCGCGGGCATCACCGGTCCGGTCGTCACCGCGCTGCTCGCCGTGCTCTTCGTGGTTCCGGCGCTCGTGCTCGCCATCAAGCCGCTGCGGCGCGCACTCGTCAGCCAGCGCGTGCTGGGCGTGTTCCGCAAGATCCTGCCGGAGATGTCGCCGACCGAACGCGACGCCATCGAAGCCGGCACGGTCTGGTGGGACGCCGAACTCTTTTCCGGCCGCCCGCACTGGGATTCGCTGCTCGCGCACGGCCCGGCGACGCTCACCGCGGAAGAACAAAGCTTCATCGACCACGAATGCACGCGCCTCTGCGATCTCGCAAGCGACTGGGATACCACCGCCGTCTGGCAGGACCTCTCGTCCGAGACCTGGCGCTACATCAAGGAGAACGGCTTTCTCGGCATGATCATCCCGAAGCAGTATGGCGGCCGGCAGTTCTCCGCCTACGCCCATTCGCAGGTGATCATGAAGCTCGCGACGCGTTGCTCGGCCGCCGCCGTCTCCGTGATGGTGCCGAATTCGCTCGGCCCCGCCGAACTGCTCATGCACTACGGCACCGAGGAGCAGAAGAACCACTACCTCCCGCGCCTCGCCCGCGGCGACGACATTCCCTGCTTCGCGCTGACGAGCCCCTACGCCGGCTCGGACGCCGCCGCGATTCCCGACATCGGCGTCGTCTGCCGGGGCATCCACGAAGGGCGCGAGACGCTCGGCTTCAGGCTCACCTGGGACAAGCGCTACATCACGCTTGGTCCGGTCGCGACCGTGCTCGGTCTCGCATTCCGCGCGCTCGATCCCGACGGCCTGCTCGGCGAAGGCGACGAACCCGGCATCACCTGCGCGCTGATCCCGACGAACCATCCGGGCGTGAACATCGGCCGGCGCCACTGGCCGCTCAACGCCGTGTTCCAGAACGGCCCGAACTGGGGCCGCGACGTCTTCATCCCGATCGACTGGGTGATCGGCGGGCGCGCGCAGGTCGGCAACGGCTGGCGCATGCTGATGGAATGCCTTGCGGCGGGCCGCGCGATCTCGCTCCCGTCGTCGAACGTGGGGATGGCGAAGCTGGCCGTGCGCGGCACCGGCGCCTACGCTGCCGTGCGCCGTCAGTTCCGCACGCCCATCGGGCAATTCGAGGGCGTGCAGGAAGCGATGGGCCGCATGGGCGGCAATCTCTATGTGATGGATGCGGCGCGAAAACTCTCGGCGCAGGCGGTCGATCTCGGCGAGAAGCCTTCCGTGATTTCGGCGATCGCGAAGTATCACATCACCGAGCGCGCCCGCAAGGTCATCAACGACGGCATGGACGTGGTCGCCGGCAAGGGCATCTGCATGGGACCATCGAACTTTCTCGCGCGCGCCTATCAGCAGATTCCAATTTCGATCACCGTCGAAGGTGCGAACATTCTGACGCGCTGCCTCATCATCTTCGGACAGGGCGCGATCCGCTGCCATCCGTATGTGTTGAAGGAGATGGCCGCGACCCGCGAGCCCGATCACGCGAAGGCCGTGCGCGACTTCGACGACGCGTTCTTCGGCCACGCGAGCTTCGTCGCGTCGAATGCGATGCGCAGCCTCGTGTTCGCGTTCGGCGGCAGCGCGCTGATCCCGAGGCCCGTGCAGGCCGACACGCGCCTCGTCCCCTACTATCGCGCGGCGACGCGCCTGTCGAGCGCGTTCGCGCTGCTCGCCGACGTGTCGATGCTCGTGCTCGGCGGCGAACTGAAGCGCCGCGAGCGGCTGTCGGCGCGCCTCGGCGACGTGCTCTCCCAGCTTTACCTGATCTCGGCGACGCTCAAGCGTTTCCAGGACGACGGCCGTCCCGAAGCCGATCTGCCGCTCGTGCGCTGGGGCGTCCAGGACGCGTTGCAGCAAGCGCAGGTCGCGCTTTTAGGCGTGCTCGACAACTTCCCGCATCGCGCGACGGCGGGCCTCGTGCGCGCGCTCGTGTTTCCGTTCGGGCTGCCGTACCGCGCGCCGGGCGACGCGCTCGCGAGCGGCATCGCCGAATTGATACAGATCCCGGGCGAAGCGCGTGAGCGCCTGATCGCCGATTCCTACGCGCCGCCCGCCGACCTCGATCCGCTCGGCTACGGCGAACTCGTCTTCGCGCTCAGTCCGCGCTTCGACGCCATCGAGCGCAAGCTCCGTCCCGAGGTGAAGGCGGGGGCGCTCCGGCCGATGCCGCAAAGCCTGCCCGAGATCGACGCGTGGGCGGCAGAGGCCGAAGCGCGCGGCCTGATCGATGCCGGCCAGCGCCAGGTGCTCGTCGATTACGCGCGTTATGGCGCAGAACTCGTGAAGGTCGATGACTTCCCCGCCGATTTCGGTATGCTCGACGCATTGCTGAGGCGCAAGGAAGCGCTCGAGCGGGAACCGGAAGAGGTGCTTGCCTGAGATGATGAAAGACCGCTATCTCGAGTTCGTGAATTCTTCGTTCGGCGCGGGCTTCGCCCGTTCCATCGGCTTGCCGAAGCCGGAAGTGCTGCGCCGTCACCGGCCGGAGCGGCCGGAGTTCGGGGGCATCGTCGCGATCGGCGCGGGGCCGTCGCCCGCGCTCTTCGACGCGCTGATCGACGTGCTGCAGGCGATCGGCATGACAAGCGTCGCGCATGGCAGCGCCGAAGGCTGGCTGCCGCTCGCGAACCGGCACGGCGCGATGAGCGGCCGCTTCGAGCCGCATCGGCGCGATGCGGTCGCGAGCGATCGCGTAGAAGCGCTGATCTTCGATGCGACGGGCATCGCCGAGAGCAGCGAACTCGGCGCGCTCTACGGCTTTTTTCACGACGCCCTGCGCTCGGTGGCAAGAAGCGGCCGCATCGTCGTGCTCGGGCGACCACCCGAAACGTGCGCGACTCCGCGCGCGTGGACCGCGCAGCGGGCGCTCGAAGGCATGACGCGCTCGCTCGGCAAGGAAGCGCGCGGCGGCATCTCGGCGAATCTGCTGCAGGTGGCGGTCGGCGCCGACATCGAGGGCGCGTTGCGCTTTTTCCTCTCGCCGCGCTCGGCGTATGTGTCCGGACAGGTGATCCGCATCGAAGCGGCGCGCGTCGCGCGCCCCGCCGACTGGTCGCGTCCGCTCGAAGGCAAGCGCGCGCTCGTGACGGGCGCGGCGCGCGGCATCGGCGCGTCGATTGCGGGCGTGCTGGCGGCGCTCGGCGCGCAGGTGACCGGCGTCGACGTTGCGCAGGCCCGCGACGCGCTCGACCAGACCATGCTTGCGATCGAGGACCAGTCGCCCTCGGGCGGCGCGCACGCGGCCCTCGTCGCCGACATCGCCGCGCCCGAAGCGCCCGAGGAACTCGCGGCGGCGCTCCTCGCGGCGGGCGGCATCGACATCGTCGTGCACAACGCCGGGATCACCCGCGACAAGACCATCGCGAAGATGACGAAGGACGCATGGGACAGCGTGATCGACATCAATCTCTCGGCGCAGGAGCGCATCGACGACGCGCTCCTCGCGCAGAACGTGCTGCACGACGGCGGCAGGATCGTCGGCGTGTCGTCGATCAGCGGCATCGCGGGCAATCTCGGACAAACCAACTACGCGACGTCGAAAGCGGGCGTGATCGGCCGCGTGAACAGCATGGCGGGCGTATTGCGCTCGCGCGGCATCACGATCAACGCGGTCGCGCCGGGTTTCATCGAAACGCAGATGACCGCGAAGATGCCGTTCGCGATCCGCGAGGCCGGACGCCGCATGAATTCGATGAGCCAGGGCGGCCAGCCGGTCGACGTCGCCGAGACGGTCGGATGGCTCGCGAGCCCGGCGTCGGCGGGCATCACCGGCCAGGTGGTGCGCGTGTGCGGCCAGAGCCTGATCGGAGCATAACGATGCATGCGCTTTCGGCCGCACGCCCCCGCACGGTCGTCGTCGATACGCTGCCGCCGCCCGCGAAACTCTATGGACGCGCGCTGCCCGGTCTCTTCAAGCGCCCGCATGCGTCGGCGCAAGTGCCGGCGATGAGGCTCGTGCGGCCCGCCGTCGCGCTCGATCCCGAGCAGATCGGCCGCTATGCGCGCGTGTGCGGCTTTATCCCGGAACACGGCGTGCCGCTCTCGTTTCCGCACGTGCTCGCGTTTCCGCTGCATCTGATGCTGCTCACCGATCCGGCGTTTCCTTGGCCGGCCGTCGGCATCGTGCATCTGGCGAATTCGGTGCGGATGCGGCGGGCGCTGTCGGCGGGACAAAATCTGCGTATCGAAGTGGAAAGCGGGCCGGTCGTCGCGCACGAGAAGGGACAGGCGTTCACGCTGCACACGCGGATCTATCGACGCGGCGAAGCCGTCTGGGACGGCGACAGCGTCTATCTGAAGCGCGGCGCGCACGGTTCGGGCGCGGCTTCGGTCGAAACGAGCGCGCAGCCCTCGCCGGCCGCGATGCCGCCGCTCACACGCGAGGCGCGCTGGCAGCTCCCGGCGCAGCTCGGGCGCGACTACGCGAAGGCGTCCGGCGACTTCAATCCGATCCACCTGCACGCGCTGACGGCGAAGGCGTTCGGCTTTCCGCGCGCGATCGCGCACGGCATGTGGACGCTCGGGCGCACGCTCGCGGCGCTGCATCCGTCGAAGGCGCTGGCGGCGGCCAGCGCCCACGGCGACTTCAAGCTGCCGATCTTCCTGCCCGGCGAAACCACGCTCTGGAGCGCGTCGCCGGCGGCCATGAAGCGCGACTTCGAAGTGCGCGACCTCGCGGGCACCCGGCCGCATCTGCGTGGACACTTCGAATGGGAACTGCCATGAGCGCGCCCGCCCTTCCCGCCGTGCGCCGCGTCGCGATCGTCGGCAGCAACCGCATTCCGTTCGCGCGCTCGAACACGGCTTACGCGACGGCGTCGAACCAGGACATGTTGACCTTCGCGCTGCAAGGTCTCATCGACCGCTACGACCTGCACGGCCTGCGTCTCGGCGAAGTCGCGGCGGGCGCGGTCATCAAGCATTCGCGCGATTTCAACCTCACCCGCGAATCGCTCCTGTCGACCACGCTCGCAAAGGAAACGCCGGCCTACGACGTGCAGCAGGCCTGCGGCACCGGGCTCGAAGCGGTCATCCTGGTCGCGAACAAGATCGCGCTCGGGCAGATCGACGCGGGCATCGCGGGCGGCGCCGATACGACGTCCGATGCGCCCATCGGCGTGAACGAGCGGATGCGCAAGGTCCTGCTCGAAGCGAACCGCAGCCGCTCGGCGGGACAACGCGCGAGCGCGCTCGCGAAACTCCGGCCCGGCATGCTGTTCAGGCCGCAGTTGCCGCGTAATGCCGAGCCGCGCACGGGCCTTTCGATGGGCGAGCACTGCGAACTGATGGCGAAACGCTGGAAGATTTCGCGCGAAGCGCAGGACGAGTTTGCGCTCGAGAGTCATCGCAAGCTCGCGGCTGCCTACGAGCGCGGCTTTCTCAACGACCTGATGACGCCGTACAAGGGCCTCGCGCGCGACAACACGCTGCGCCCGGACATCGGCATCGACCGGCTCACGGCGCTCAAACCCGTCTTCGACCGCGACGCTGGCACGCTGACCGCGGGCAACTCGACGCCGCTCACCGACGGCGCGTCCGCCGTGCTGCTCGCCTCCGTCGACTGGGCAGCCGCGCGCGACCTGCCCGTGCTCGCGTACCTGAGTTTTTCGGAGACGGCCGCAGTCGACTACATCGACAAGAAGGAAGGCCTCCTGATGGCGCCCGCCTACGCGGTGCCGCGCATGCTCGCGCGCGCGCAGCTCGCCCTCGGCGACTTCGACTTCTACGAGATCCACGAGGCGTTCGCGGCGCAGGTGCTCTGCACGCTCGCCGCCTGGGAAGACGACGAATACTGCCGCACGCAACTGGGCCTCGCCGGGCCGCTCGGGTCGATCGACCGCGCGCGGCTCAACGTGAACGGCAGCTCGCTCGCGACCGGCCATCCGTTCGCCGCGACGGGTGGACGGATCGTCGGCATGCTGGCGAAGCTGCTCGCGAAGGCGCCGCCGCGCGCGGACGGCCGAGCGCCGCGCGGCCTGATCTCGATTTGCGCGGCGGGCGGACAAGGCGTCGTCGCGATTCTGGAGCGGGCGCGCTGAAAGAATCGGAAAGCGGACGAGCGGAACGTTACGCGCGCATTACAGCTCGAAGCAATAACGCGGCGTCCATGGAGACCGCAGATGAACCCGCTTGACGTACCGCCCCGCCCGGATCGGTCCGACCCGCACGACACCGACGGCGTCTGGTACGCGTCGTACCCGCCGGGCGTGCCGCACGAAGTGGACCTGTCGCGCTATCGCTCGCTCGCGCATTTCTTCGACGAATGCGTCGAACGCTATCGCGAGCGGGTCGCGTACACGAGCGTCGGGTCGAATCTCACCTACGAGTCGCTCGGCATCAAGGCGCGCGCGTTCGCCGCGTATCTGCAAAGCCTCGGTGTCACACCCGGCGACCGCGTCGCGCTGATGATGCCGAACACCTTCCAGTATCCGGTCACGCTGTTCGGCACGCTGCTCGCGGGCGCGATCGTCGTCAACGTCAATCCGCTCTACACGATGCGCGAACTCGCGCATCAACTGAAAGACAGCGGCGCGCGGACCATCGTCGTGTTCGAAACCTTCGCGAAGACCGTACAGGACGCGCTGCCGGGCACGCGCGTCGCGAACGTCATCGTCACCGCGCTCGGCGATCTGCTCGCCGACGGCCTCAACCTCAAAGGCCACGCGCTGAACTTCGTCCTGCGCCACGTCCAGAAGATCGTGCCGCCATACCGCATCCCGCACGCGGTCGGCCTGCGCGCGGCGCTGGCTTTAGGCAGGAAGCGCAAGCTGGAGCCGGTGCGCGTCGGGCATGGCGACATCGCGTTCCTGCAGTACACGGGCGGCACGACGGGCGTCGCGAAAGGCGCGATGCTCACGCATCGCAACATCATCGCGAATCTGCTGCAGGCCAAGGCGTGGGCCGAAGAGCCACTGAAAGGCGAAGGCGAAACCGTGCTCACGCCGTTGCCGCTCTATCACATCTACTCGCTGACGGTGAACGCGCTCGTTTTCATGGGCATCGGCGGGCGCAATATCCTGATCGCGAATCCCCGCGACATCAAACGCATGATGCGCGTGCTGCGCCACGAGACCTTCACGAGCATGACGGCGCTCAACACGCTCTACAACGCGCTCCTTGAAAACGAAGAATTCCGCCGCCGCGACTTCTCGAAGCTCAAGCTCGCGATGGCGGGCGGCATGGCGACGCAAAAGGCCGTCGCGGAGCGTTTCCGTGAACTGACCGGGCAGCCGATCATCGAAGGCTACGGGCTCACGGAATGCTCGCCGATCGTCTCGATGACGCCGATCGATCTGACCCATCAGCGCGAGTTCGATGGTACGGTCGGCGTGCCCGCGCCTTCGACGCTCGTGCGCATGCGCCGCGACGACGGCACCTGGGCCGGCACCGACGAACCGGGCGAACTGTGCGTCAAGGGCCCGCAAGTGATGAAAGGCTACTGGAACCGCCCGGAGGAGACGGCGCAAGTGATCGACGCGAAAGGCTGGCTCGCGACCGGCGACATCGCCGTGATGGACGCGCAGGGTTTCATCCGGCTGATCGACCGCAAGAAGGACATGATGATCGTGTCGGGTTTCAACGTTTATCCGAACGAGATCGAGGACGTGCTCGCGATGCATCCGAAAGTGCGCACGGTCGCGGCGATCGGCATTCCCGACGCGGCCGCGGGCGAGCGCGTGAAAGTCTTCGTCGTGCCGCGCGACAAGTCGCTCACTGCGGAAGAAGTGATCGCGTTCGCCCGTTTACAGTTGACTCGCTACAAGGTGCCGGTCGCCGTCGAATTCCGCGACTCGCTGCCGCAGACGACCATCGGCAAGATACTTCGTCGTGAATTGCGCGACGCCGAGCTTTCCAAAGCGAAGGACTAAGCCACGGAGAACACCTCATGACGCACGCGCGACACCGATCGTCGCTGGCGATTGCCCTGTTCCTTGCGTGCTCATGTCTTCCGGAGGCTCTTGCCCAGACGCCGGACGCCGTGCTGCCGACCTCCGCGGCGACGGCGGCGGCCAGTCCCGAAGCGGGCGCACACGCGCCCTCGCCGCCTGCCGAGCCCGCGTCCGAAGCCGGCAAGCTCACCCTCGATCAGCAGGTCCGCTGGCTCTCGCGGGCCGCGCGAAGCGGCATGCTCGCGCAGATGCAGGACGCCGAGCTCGTCTCACTCTTCGAATCGCTCGATCCGCTCACGCTTCCGCGCTACCTGAAGCAGGGGCCGAACGGCTACCCCTCGTACGAGTTCACGCTCGTGCGGCGCGAGCGCATTCGCGGCGTCTGGCCCGACAAACCGGATCACATGCTCGTGCGCCTCCTGCGCGATCCGCTGCGCATCTACGCGAAATGGCTGCCGGAGGGCGCGCACGCCGGCCAGGAACTGATCTACGACGATTCGAAGCGCCCCGACCACGTCTACGGCCATCTCGGCGGGCTGCTCGGCGTCTTGCCGCTGTGGGCGTCGTTGAATGGCCCGCTCGCGCGCGCGCAGTCGAATCATTCGGTGCGCGATCTCGGCGTCGAATACATCACGCGCCAGTTCCTCGCCGAGGGACAGAAGTTCGCCGATGCGGGCGTCACGCGGGCAAGCCGGATCGAAGTGAAGATGATCGAAGGCGCGCGGGTCGTCGCGTTCACCTATGTCACGCCGACCGGGCAGCCGGAGTTCTACGCGAAAAAGGAAATTCTCGGACTCGATCTCAGGCGGCCCTATTTCCGCTCCGTCGAATCGTTCGACAACGACGGCAATATTTTCGAGAGCATCGTCTTTCAGACCATCCAGCGGAAAACCTTCGACGATCTGACATTCGACCCGCACAACCCGGCATACCGGTTCTGATCCGGATCGCTTTCCTGTCGTGACACATGGCGAAACAAATGCCGGGGCGATCTTAAGTTTCGCCTAAGAATCGGCCGATACATTGCCCGCACTCCATCGCAAATAACGTGGCCGCCCGCCACCTCTGCCATGTAAATTCAAGGAGTTCACCTATGAACCTCCGGCCAAAATCGGCTCCCGTAAGAGCCATCAAGCGCCTTCTGAGCCATCATGAGATCGCCACCCTGCTGCTGCTCGCGCACGCGCCCATCGACGCGCTCGCGGCCACGCCCGATGTTGCATCGCTGCAGGAATACGGCTATGTCGAGACTGTCGCGCAGGACGCCGGAGCGGTGAAAGTGCAACTGACCGACGACGGCAACGCGGTCCTGCGCGGTCTCGGCGTGAAGTAACGTCCCAAAACCGGGGCGCCGCGCCCCGATGCGATCTCTGCAATAATCGACCGGCCATAGTCGACAAGGAGAGATTCGCGATGTCCGCAGAACCCATTGTTCAACGTGTGCTGCTCACCAACGACGACGGCATCGACGCGCCCGGCCTGGCCGTCCTCGAAGCCGTCGCGGCAGAACTCGCGCACGAAGTCTGGGTGATCGCGCCCGAACACGACCAGAGCGGCACCTCGCATTCGATCAGCCTGCACTCGCCGTTGCGCGTAAGCCAGCAGGGCGAACGCCGCTTCGGCGTGCAAGGTACGCCCGGCGACTGCGTCGTGATGGCCGCACGCCATCTGATGAAGGACGCGCCGCCGACGCTCGTGCTCTCCGGCATCAACCGCGGCGCGAACCTCGGCGTCGAGACGATGTTCTCCGGCACCGTCGGTGCCGCGATGACGGGCCTTTTGCTCGGCTTGCCGTCGATCGCGCTCTCCCAGACCTTCACCGACCGCGAAAACGTCCGCTGGGACACCGCGCGTGCGCTCGCGCCCGGCGTGATCCGCGAACTGCTCGCGATCTCCCACGACGCGCCGACCTGCCTCAACGTCAACTTCCCCTCCTGCGATGCAGCGGCCGCCGGCCCGCTCACGCCGACGCGGCAAGGCGTCGGTCTCGTCGAAGGGATCGACGTGCTGACCGAGACCGATCCGCGCGGCCTGCCCTATCACTGGCTGCGTTTTCAGCGCGGCGCGCGCGCCAACGCCCCGGACAGCGAGACGGCCGTCGTCGCGTCGGGCCGCGTCTCGGTGACGCCGCTGCACTTCGATCGCACCGACGAGCGCACGTTCGCCGCGCTCGCCGCTGCTCTGGGGCGCGGCGTCTGACCGGTCACGGCGTCGCTAGAGGATTCACACCAAAACGATGCCGGTGCATTGACGTATGCTGGCCGCCCGGGACGCGCGAACGACCGCAAGCCACGACACCGCGCGCCGGAGACACGTTCCAAATCCAAGGAGGAAGCATGATCCGTTTCACGGCAGGCGCGTTGTCGCGCGGCGTGCTGGCCTGCGCGCTCGTCGCATCGGCGACGCTCGCGGCAGCTCAAAACAATTCGCCCGTGGGCGTATGGCAAACCATCGACGATCACACCGGCCAGGCGAAGGCCGTGGTCGAGATCGTCGAGGACGGCAACGGCACGCTGTCGGGCAAGATCGTGAAAGGTCTGGGCGAAAACGACAAACCGGAGCGCCGCTGCACCGCGTGCACGGATGCGCGCAAGGATCAGCTGATCAAGGGCATGACGTTCATCACCGGCATGAAGCAGGACGGCGACGAATGGCAAGGCGGCCAGATCCTCGATCCCGAAAGCGGCAAGCTCTACAAGTGCAAGATGCACCTCGAGGAAGGCGGGCAGAAGCTCGTGGTGCGAGGGTTCATCGGCGTGTCGCTCCTGGGGCGATCGCAGACGTGGATTCGGCAGCAGTAGGCCTTGCATCACGGATCGGACGGCGCATAAAAAAACCGGCCAAAGACTTTTGTCTTTGGCCGGTTTTTTGCGACGAGGCTATCGAAAGCGTCGCGACACCTCAAGCCGCACGCCGCACCACGCCGGGCGCGAAACGCGGCGGCAGAAGCTCGGGGCTCGCCGGCGGCATATCGTGCAGGATCGAGTGCTCGGGCATCGCGCTTTCCATCGCCTCCGGGAGGTTTCCGGGCACGCGCATGCGCGACGTCATCAGCGAATACAGGCTCTCGCCTGCCGGACCGAACAATTGCACCATCACGCGAGCGAGGATGCCGGAATCGTGCCACGCCTTGAAGCGGCGATGGCAGGTCTGATACGAGGGATACTTGCGCGGCAGCGTGGACCACGACGCGCCGCTGTACATCACCCACAGCACGCCGTTCAGAACGGCCCGCGTGTTCGCCAGCGGACGCCCACGTAACTCCGCGCGCGGCCGCAGCTCGGGAAGCAACGGTGCGACCATCTGCCATTCTTCATCGGTCATGTCGCGATAGGGCTTCATGCGTTTCTCCATACACGTTGAGTGTGCATGGAAGATACCGGCCGCCCCTCAGTGTCGGTATCAGAAATGTCTTAATCTTGAAAATGAAGCCGAAGCCTTTAGCCATTTGGCCTAGCCGACATTATTGATACACATTCTCAAGTCAGCGAGGTATCGACGATGCGCCGCGGCGTCTCCAGATATTCCTTGCTCTGCATCTCGACGATGCGCGAAACCGTGCGCGCGAACTCGTTCGCCATCGGACCTTCGACGTACAGTTGCTCCGCCGGCACCGCCGCCGACATCAGGAGCTTCACCTTGTGGTCGTAGAAGACGTCGATGAGCCACGTGAAGCGGCGCGCCTCGGACGCCATGCGCGGCGACATCTGCGGCACGTCCGACAGGATCACCGCGTGGAAACGGCTCGCGAGTTCCAGATAGTCGTTCTGCGAGCGCGGGCCGCCGCAAAGCGTCGCGAAGTCGAACCAGACGACGCCGTCCGCCTTGCGCAATGCCTTCAGCTCACGCTTCTCGATGTGCAGGATCGGGCTCTCGTCCGGGACCGCCGCGAGTTTCGCGAAGTCGGCGCGCAACGCCTTGTCGGCAGCGGCGCCAAGCGGCGTGTGATACGCCGTGACCTGCGACAGCGTGCGCTTGCGGTAGTCGGTGCCGGCATCGACGTTCAACACGTCCAGCTTCGACTTGATCAGTTCGATGGCAGGCAGCAGGCGGTCGCGATGCAGGCCGTCGGGATACAGCGTGTCGGGATCGTAGTTGGACGTCATCACGAACTGCACGCCGTTGTCGAAGAGCCGGTCGAGCAGGCGATACAGGATCATCGCGTCGGCGATGTCGGAGACGTGGAATTCGTCGAAACAGATCAGCCGGTAGCGCTTCGCGATCCGCCGCGCGAGTTCGTCGAGCGGATCGGCCTGGCCCTTCAGCTCTTCCAGTTCGCGATGCACTTCGCGCATGAATTCGTGAAAATGCAGCCGCGTCTTGCGCGTCACGGGCACGACTGCGAAAAAGCTGTCCATCAGGAAGCTCTTGCCGCGTCCCACGCCGCCCCACATGTACACGCCGCGCGGCAGCTCGGGACGCACGAGGAACTTCTTGAGCGCGTTCGAGCGGCGCGCCTTGTACGCGACCCATTCGTCGTAGCAGCGTTGCAGGCGCTCGACCGCCGCCCGCTGCGCTTCGTCCGACTGGTATCCCCGCGTCTGCAGTTCGTGTTCGTAGTATTCGTTGACGTTCATGATGCCGCGCATGTGGCCGTCGATTCGGCCTTTGGATATGACGAAGGCGAGCGGGAAACCTCCCGCCCGCCTTCGTCGTGGTGCCGCTCCGGTACGACTGGAACTACATGTTGAGCGCGCGCTTGTCGACGGCGAGTGCCGCTTCACGCATCACTTCCGACAGCGACGGATGCGGATGGCAAATGCGGCCGATGTCTTCCGACGCCGCCTTGAACTCCATCGCCACCACGGCTTCGGCGATCAGGTCCGAGGCGTCCGCGGCGATGATATGCACGCCGAGGATTTCGTCCGTCTTCGCATCAGCGATCATCTTGACGAAACCTTCCGCCTTGTTGATGCCGAGCGCGCGGCCGTTCGCCATCATCGGGAACTGGCCGGACTTGATCTCGCGGCCTTCGGCCTTCAGTTGCTGCTCCGTCTTGCCCACCCACGCGATTTCCGGCTCGGTGTAGATCACCCAAGGAATGCAGTTGTAGTCGATGTGCGGCTTCTGGCCGTCGATGATCTCGGCCACGAGCACGCCCTCGTCTTCCGCCTTGTGCGCGAGCATCGGGCCGCGCACGACGTCGCCGATCGCGTAGACGTTCGGCACGCTTGTCGCGCAATGGTCGTCGACGGGGATGAAGCCGCGCTCGTCCGCCTTCAGGCCGATCGCTTCGAGACCGAGGTTGTCGGTATTCGGCACGCGGCCGATCGACACGATCAGGCGGTCCGCGTCCAGCGTCTGCGCGTTGCCGTCCTTATCGGTGTAGGCGAGCGAGACGCTGTTGTCCGTCGTCTTCACTTCGCCGATCTTCACGCCGAGGTGAATGTCGAGGCCCTGCTTCTTGAACTGCTTCGCCGCTTCCTTCGCGAGCGCGTCGTCGCAGGCGCCGAGGAACGCCGGCAGCGCTTCGAGCACGGTCACGTCCGACCCGAGACGCCGCCACACCGAGCCGAGTTCCAGGCCGATCACGCCCGCGCCGATCACGGCGAGCTTCTTCGGCACGGCTTCGAACGAGAGCGCGCCTTCGTTGTCGGCAACGATTCGGTTGTCGACCGGAATGTTCGGCAGATGGCGCGCCTTCGAACCCGTCGCGATGATCACGTTCTTCGCCGTGACGGTTTCGGTATCGCCTTCGCCCGACACTTCGATCTGCACGCCGGCGTCGGTCTTGCCGGTGAACTTGCCGTGGCCCTTGAGCCAAGTGATCTTGTTCTTGCGGAACAGGAACTCGATGCCCTTCGTCATCTTCTCGACGATGCCTTCCTTGCGGGCGAGCATCTTCGAAACATCGAGCTTCACGTCCGACACGCTGATGCCGTGATCGCCGAGATGCTTCGTCGCGTTCTCGAATTCCTCCGACGACGCGAGCAGCGCCTTCGACGGAATGCAGCCCACGTTGAGGCACGTGCCGCCGAGCTTCAGCGCGCCGGCCGGGTTCTTCCACTTTTCGATGCACGCAACCGACTTGCCGAGTTGCGCCGCGCGAATCGCCGCGATATAGCCGCCGGGGCCGGCGCCGATCACGACGACGTCAAATTCCTTGGACATGACTTTCCTTCTCTTGTTGGCGTCGCGGCGCGCGCGAGTCTATCCCGCGCGCCGTGCGTCCTTGAATGTGTTTTACAGATCGAGCAGCAGGCGGGCCGGATCTTCCAGCGCGTCCTTCATCGCGACGAGCGACAGCACGGCTTCGCGGCCGTCGATGATGCGGTGGTCGTACGACAGCGCCAGATAGTTCATCGGACGGATCACGATCTGGCCGTTTTCGACGACAGCGCGTTCCTTCGTTGCGTGCACGCCGAGAATCGCGGACTGCGGCGGGTTGATGATCGGCGTCGAGAGCATCGAGCCGAACACGCCGCCGTTCGAGATCGAGAACGTACCGCCCGTCATTTCCTCGATGGAGAGCTTGCCGTCCTTCGCCTTCTGGCCGAATTCGGCAATCTTCTTCTCGATGTCGGCGAGGCTCATCTGGTCGGCGTTGCGCAGGATCGGCACCACGAGACCGCGCGGCGAACCCACCGCGATACCGATGTCGAAGTAGCCGTGATAGACGATGTCGTTACCGTCGATCGACGCGTTCACGAGCGGGAACTTCTTCAGCGCGTGGACGGCGGCCTTCACGAAGAACGACATGAAGCCGAGCTTCACGCCGTGTTCCTTCTCGAAGCGGTCCTTGTACTTGTTGCGCAGGTCCATGACCGGCGCCATGTTGACTTCGTTGAACGTCGTCAGGATGGCGTTGGTCTGCTGCGATTCGAGCAGACGCTCGGCGATACGCGCGCGCAGACGCGACATCGGCACGCGCTGCTCCGGGCGGTCCTTGACCCACTGGTCGGCGGAAGCCGGCGCCTTGACGTCCGGCAGGGACGGCTTGGCGGGGCGCGCGGCCGGCGCGGGCGCGGCCTTCGCAGCCGGTGCCGCCGCGGGTGCCGACGACGCGCCGGGCGCGCCCAGCGGAGCGGCGAGCGCGTCGCCCTTGGTCACGCGGCCGTCGCGGCCCGAGCCCGCGACCTGATCGGCCGACACGCCCTTCTCCGCGAGGATCTTGTTCGCCGCTGGCGATGCCGTGCCGCTCGAACCCGTTGCCTGCGCGGCTTGCGCTGCGGGCGCGGCCGCAACGGCCGCCACCGGTGCCGGCTTCACTTCGGCGTCGCCCGCTGCGGCGACCGCGGCAGGCGCTTCGCCCGCTTTCGCTTCCGTGTCGATCTTGGCGATGAGTTCGTCGGCGGTCACGATGTCGCCGTCATGCTTGATGACTTGCGCGAGCACGCCGGCGGACGGTGCCGGCACTTCCAGCACGACCTTGTCGGTTTCGATTTCGATGAGGATTTCGTCCTGCGCGACGGCTTCGCCGGGCTTCTTCTTCCACTGCAGCATCGTGGCTTCCGAAACCGATTCGGAGAGCTGGGGAACCTTGACTTCTACAATAGCCATTCTGAATTGTCCTAATACGTGTCTTGTGAGTACGAACCCGGCGGCCGGTGCGCGCATCGAACGGTTGCGAGCGCCGCGACACGGCCATACGGGAGAACCGGATTCGCCTGCTTCAGGCTCGCCCGGTTCTTTGCGCCTTTACTTCGCGATGGTCTGCGCGCCCTTCAGGCGGCCGAACGCACCTTCGACCAGCGCCTTCTGCTGCTCGTAGTGCTTCGCGTAGTAGCCGACAGCCGGCGATGCCGAAGCCGGACGTCCGCTGTATGCCAGCTTCTGACCTTCCTTCATGCCGTCGCGCAGGTGATGCTCGATGTAGAACCAGGCGCCCTGATTCTGCGGCTCGTCCTGCACCCAGACCACTTCGGCCGCGTTTTCGTACTTCTTCAGTTCCGCGTCGAACTGCTTGTGCGCGAACGGATAAAGCTGCTCGATACGCACGATGGCAACGTCGTTCAACTTCGCTTCGCGGCGATGCGCGACCAGGTCGTAGTACACGCGGCCCGAGCAGCACACTACGCGCTTGACCTTCTTCGGCTCGATGGTTTCGTCGACTTCGCCGATCACCGGCTGGAACGAACCCTTCGCCAGCTCCGACAGATCCGACACCGCTTCCTTGTGACGCAGGAGCGACTTCGGCGTCGCGATGATGAGCGGCTTCCTGAACAAACGGATCATCTGGCGGCGCAGCAGGTGGAACATCTGCGCCGGCGTGGTCGGCTGGACCACTTGCATGTTGTGATCCGCGCACAGTTGCAGGAAACGCTCGATACGCGCCGACGAGTGCTCCGGACCCTGGCCTTCGTAGCCGTGCGGCAGCAGCATCGTGAGACCGGAGACGCGGCCCCACTTCACTTCGCCCGACGAGATGAACTGGTCGATCACCACTTGCGCGCCGTTCACGAAGTCGCCGAACTGCGCTTCCCACGCGACGAACGTGTTCGGTTCGGCCGTCGAATAGCCGTACTCGAAGCCGAGCACCGCTTCTTCGGACAGCACCGAGTCGATCACCGAGAACTTCGCCTGACCTTCGGCGATGTTCTGCAGCGGGATGTACGTGCCGTCGTTCCAGCGCTCGCGGTTCTGATCGTGCAGGACAGCGTGGCGGTGCGTGAACGTGCCACGGCCCGAGTCCTGGCCCGTCAGACGCACGGCGTAGCCCGATGCGACCAGCGACGCGAACGCCAGATGTTCGCCCATGCCCCAGTCGAGCTTCGATTCGCCACGGCCCATCGCGCGGCGATCGTTGATCACGCGCTCGACGAGCGGATGCACCTTGAAGTTCTCGGGAATCGTGGTGATACGCTCGGCGAGGCGCTTCAGTTCCGCGAGCGGCACGGCCGTATCGGCGGCGTCGGTCCACTTGCGGTTCAGGAACGGCACCCAGTCCACCGCGTACTTGCTCTTGTAGTTCGAGAGCACCGGGTCGATGGTGTGATGGCCTTCGTCCATCGCCTGACGGTACGCCTTGACGTAGTTGTCGGCGTCTTCAGCCGTGATCACGCCCTGCTGCACGAGCTTTTCCGCGTACAGCGCGCGGGTGCCCGGGTGCTTCGCGATGGTCTTGTACATCAGCGGCTGCGTGACGGCCGGCGTGTCCTGCTCGTTGTGGCCAAGCTTGCGGAAGCAGATGATGTCGATCACGACATCCTTGTGGAACTGCATCCGGAAGTCGATGGCGAGCTGCGTGGCGAGCACGACCGCTTCGGGATCGTCGCCGTTCACGTGCAGCACCGGCGCCTCGATCATCTTGACCACGTCCGAGCAATACAGCGTCGAGCGCGAGTCACGCGGGTCGGAGGTCGTAAAGCCGATCTGGTTGTTGATGACGATATGCAGCGTGCCGTGCGTGCCGTAGCCGCGCGTCTGCGCGAGGTTCAGCGTTTCCATCACGACGCCCTGGCCCGCGAAGGCCGCGTCGCCGTGGATCTGCACCGGCAACACCTGCATGCCGTTTTCGTCGCCGCGACGGTCCATGCGCGCCTTCGCCGACCCTTCGACCACCGGATTGACGATTTCGAGGTGCGACGGGTTGAACGCGAGCGACAGGTGAACCGGGCCGCCATCCGTCGACACATCCGACGAGAAGCCCTTGTGATACTTCACGTCGCCGGCCGGCAGGTCGTCGACGTGCTTGCCTTCGAATTCGGCGAAGAGGTCGGCCGGCATCTTGCCGAGCGTGTTCACGAGCACGTTCAGGCGCCCGCGGTGCGCCATGCCGATCACGATTTCCTGGACGCCGTTCTTTCCCGCGTGACGCACGACTTCGTCCATCGACGCGATGAAGCTCTCGCCGCCTTCCAGTGAGAAGCGCTTCTGGCCGACGTACTTGGTGTGCAGGAAGCGCTCGAGGCCTTCGGAAGCCGTCAGGCGATTCAGGATGTGCTTCTTCTTTTCGGGCGTGAAATTCGGCGTCGAACGGATGGATTCGAGCTTTTCCTTCCACCAGCGCTTCTGTTCCGGATC
The DNA here is from genome assembly GCF_001544495.1 of Caballeronia telluris. Lineage (GTDB taxonomy): Bacteria > Pseudomonadota > Gammaproteobacteria > Burkholderiales > Burkholderiaceae > Caballeronia > Caballeronia telluris. The sequence goes on along the minus strand of NZ_FCNZ02000017.1, from coordinate 58,276 downwards.
GCTGATGTACATGAACTCGGCGCCGATCGTGCCGCAGTACGTGTCGCGCAGCGCCTTGACGATCTCGCGCAGCGACGCCTGCTCGAAGCCGAAGTACAGGTTCTGGGCATGGAACGTCTGGTCCATGTCGGCTTCGGTGAAGTCGTAGAACGCAGGTTCGAGCTCGGGGATATGCGGACGTTCGCGGCGCTTGAGCGGATCGAGATTCGCCCATTGCGAGCCGAGGAACCGGTACGCGCCGATGAGGGACTGGACGTAGACTTGTTTGCGCGCGGTGGCGAGGTCGCCTGCAGCTTCGCGCGGGATGAAGGCATTGGCCTTCGCGCGCTGGGCAAACGATTCGACGATCGGGCCGTGGGCCACGTCGTTGTGAGCCGTGCCGTCGGAGGCGGGCACGTTCTGCAACGCGTCGAAATAATCACGCCAGGTGTCCGGGACGGACGCGGGATTATCCAGATAAGCTTCGTACAACTCTTCGACGTACGGAGCATTGCCGCCGAACAGATAAGAGTTCGACTGGAATTGCTTCATCATTTTTACGCTCACCTTTCTTCGAGTTTCTCGAGAAATAGCGGGTTAAGAAACCTTCCGCGACACGGCCTGACCGTTTAGCGGATTGCGCGAATCAAGTCTGCTTGGAAGGACCTAAAAATCGGCAACATATCCGCCTAGCATAGCACAGAACACATAGTCGATATAGCCGATGGTCGCAGCCCGGCCGCTCGTCACAGCAGGCATCTGGGGCCGTTTAGCGCATAAAGCAAGCGCCTTTTACATCGCGCGAAACAATGAAGGCAAGGTCGAGCAGGCAAAGAAAAAGCCGCCCGAAGGCGGCTTTCGCTCGTGATATACCAGCGTCGGACTTAGTCGACAGCGCCTTCGCGGCTCGCGCGGCGGCGCTCGTGTTCCTTCAGGTGGCGCTTGCGCAGGCGAATCGACTGCGGCGTCACTTCGACGAGTTCGTCGTCGTCGATGAACTCGACCGCGTATTCCAGCGACATCTGGATCGGCGGCACGAGGCGCACGGCTTCGTCGGTGCCCGACGAGCGCACGTTGGTCAACTGCTTGCCCTTGATCGGGTTCACGACGAGGTCGTTGTCGCGGCTGTGAATGCCGATGATCATGCCTTCATACAGCGCATCGCCCGGCGACACGAACATGCGGCCGCGATCCTGCAGCTTCCACAGCGCATACGCGACAGCCGCGCCGTCGTCCTGCGAAATCAGCACGCCGTTGCGGCGCTCGCCGACCGCGCCGTCCTTGACGGGCGCGTACGAATCGAACGTGTGGCTCATCAGGCCCGTGCCGCGCGTGAGCGTCAGGAATTCGCTCTGGAAACCGATCAGCCCGCGCGCCGAAATCTTGTACTCGAGACGCGTGCGGCCACGGCCGTCCGACGCCATGTCGAGCATTTCGCCCTTGCGGCGGCCGAGTTCTTCCATCACGCCGCCCTGGTGGCCGTCTTCCATGTCGACGGTCAGGTTTTCGTACGGCTCGTGCTTCACGCCGTCGATTTCCTGCATCACCACGCGCGGACGCGACACCGCGAGTTCATAGCCTTCGCGGCGCATGTTCTCGACGAGAATCGTCAGGTGCAACTCGCCCCGGCCCGCCACTTCAAACGTGGTTTCGTCGCCGGTTTCCTTCACGCGCAGCGCGACGTTGTGATTCAGTTCCTTCATCAGACGGTCGCGGATCTGGCGGCTCGTCACGAACTTGCCTTCGCGGCCCGCGAGCGGCGATGAGTTCACGAGGAAGTTCATCGTGAGCGTCGGTTCGTCGACGGTGATCATCGGCAGCGCTTCGGGCGCTTCCGGTGCGCAAATGGTGACGCCGATGCCAATCTCATCGATACCGTTGATCAGCACGATGTCGCCCGCCTGCGCTTCTTCCACCTGCACGCGCTCCAGGCCGCGGAACGACAGCACCTGGTTGATCTTGCGGTTGATGATCGCGCCATCCGGACCCGAGCGCACGGCGACCGCCATGCCGGGCTTGATGCGCCCGCGCGCGACGCGGCCCACGCCGATCCGGCCGACGTAGGTCGAATAGTCAAGCGAGGTGATTTGAAGCTGCAGCGGCGCGTCCGGGTCGGCGGGACGGACCGGCACGTGTTCCAGGATGGCTTCGAAGAGCGGGCGCATGTTGCCGTCGCGCACTTCGGGATCGAGGCCGGCATAGCCGTTCAGGCCCGACGCGTACACGATCGGGAAATCGAGCTGTTCTTCGGTGGCGCCGAGCTTGTCGAAGAGATCGAAGGTCTGGTTGATCACCCAGTCGATACGCGCGCCCGGACGGTCCACCTTGTTGATCACGACGATCGGCTTGAGGCCGAGCGCGAGCGCCTTCTTCGTGACGAAGCGCGTTTGCGGCATCGGGCCTTCGACGGCGTCGACAAGCAGGAGCACCGAGTCGACCATCGACAGCACGCGCTCCACTTCACCGCCGAAGTCGGCGTGTCCGGGCGTGTCGACGATGTTGATGTGCGTGCCTTCGTATTCGACCGCGCAGTTCTTCGCAAGAATCGTGATGCCACGTTCCTTTTCGATGTCGTTCGAGTCCATGACGCGCTCGGCGATTTTCTCGTTGTCTCGGAACGTGCCCGACTGGCGAAGCAGTTGGTCGACGAGCGTAGTCTTGCCGTGGTCGACGTGGGCAATGATGGCGATGTTGCGAAGGGCGCGAGTCATAGGATATCTGCAGTTGGGCGCCGTGGTGCGAGCCTGCTCAGCCCGGGCAATCCCTTTGACAGGGATCGGCTGAATGGCCCGGATCGGCAGCTCGAGGTCTGAATCGCTCGTCGTCTGAATCGATCATTGGCGCAATGGGAACCCAAAATTATAGCACGCAGATATGTCTGCCTCCGAACGCTTTTGACAATAGGACTTAACCCCGAATCTTAGCCGCAGCAGGCGGGCCGCTGCTGATGACGAAAAAGCTTACGAAAAGCTTGTCGCGCGGGCCGCTGCGCACTTTTAAGCGTTCTCATAAACTGCTTGCCGCGTCAAAGGACCACACCTATAATCCTGCCTAGTCAACTATTGCAACCGCACGAGAATTCATGAGCGACGCGCCCACTCCCCCGTCACCCATCGGTGAGTACCAGCTTGGCGAAAGCGTCGGCTATCTGGTTAGCCGGGTTCGCTCGACGATGTGGAACATGGTCAACCAGCACACGTCCGCCGAACTCGGCATCACCAGCACGCAGGCAAGCATGGTGTTCATGCTCGCCGCCGGAAAAAGCCTGACGGCGGCCGATCTCGCCCGCGAATACGGCATCGACGCGAGCGCGGTCACGCGGCTCATCGACCGGCTGGAAAAGCGCGGCCTGCTCTCACGCGTGCGCAGCGACGAGGACCGCCGGGTCGTCCGGCTCGCGCTCACGCCCGAAGGCTTCGCGCTCGCCGAGAAGATTCCGGCGATCTTTTCGCGCGTGCTCGACAAACTTCTGATGGGCTTTTCGCCCGAGGAAGTCGGCTTCCTGAAGAGCCTGCTGCGACGCATTCTCGCCAATTCCTGCGATCCGAGCTGCGTGGCGCTCGCAAGCGCCGCGGCCGACAAACCTGCCGCCTCACCATTGCGCTGACAACTAACTTTCGTCATGAATCTGAAAGAAATTGATTGCAATGTCCACCATCCGTCGAACCGTATGAATCGAGCGATGAAACATGTCTCCGCCCCCCGCGCCTCGCGCGGCGCGCTCGCCGTGGCGGTCGCGGCGCTCGCGCTCGCGGGCTGCGCGAACTACGCCGGCATCAGCAGCGACAAGCAGATCACCGCGCCCGAAACGCTCGAAAGCACGCAGAGCCTGCCCGCGCAAGGCGGCCAGTGGCCGTCGCTCGACTGGGCGACGCAGTTCGGCGATCCGCAACTGCCGCAACTGATCGACGAGGCGCTCGCCGGCAGCCCGTCGATCGCCCAGGCGCAGGCGCGGATCGGGAAGGCGTCGTCGTATATCGAGAGTTCGCGCTCGAGCCTCTATCCGAAGGTGACGGGCCAGTATTCGTGGACCCGCGAACTCTATTCGGGCAACGCCCTCTTCCCGCCGCCCTACGGCGGCACGTGGTTCAGCGAGAACAATGCGCTCGTCAGCGCGACGTGGGACCTCGACCTGTGGGGCAAGAACCGCGCGCGCCTGAACATGGCGGTGTCGCAGGAAAAAGCCGCCGAGGCCGACATGCAGCAGGCGCGCGTGACGCTCGCCGCGTCGGTGGCGCGCACCTATAACCAGCTCGCGCTGCTCTACGCGCTGCGCGACGTCGCCCAGCGCGAGATCGCCAACCGCGACAACGTCGGACGGATCACGAACGGGCGCGTCACTGCGGGCCTCGACACGAACGTCGAGCGCCGCACGGCCGAAGGCAATATCGCGACGAGCCAGTCGAACCTGACCGAGCTCGACGGCCAGATCACGACCGTGCGCTATCAACTCGGCGCGCTGCTCGGCAAGGGGCCGGATCGGGGGCTGCAAATTGCGAAACCGGTCGTAAACCCGCAGGCCGCCGTCTCGCTGCCGGACAACGTGCCCGCCGACCTCGTGTCGCGCCGTCCGGACATCGTCGCCGCGCGCTGGCAGGTCGAAGCCGCCACGCAGAACGTGAAGGAAGCGAAGGCCGAGTTCTTCCCGGACATCAATCTCGCGGCCGCGTTCGGCTTCGATGCGTTCGGCTGGAGCAAATTCCTGACCGCTGGCAGCCGCCAGATCCAGGCGGGCCCGGCCATCCACCTGCCGATCTTCGACGCCGGCTATCTGCGCTCGCAACTGAAGGGCCGCTACGCCGATTTCGACCTCGACATCGCGAACTACAATCAGACGCTCATCAACGCGCTGAACGACGTCGCGACGCAAGTGGCATCGATCCGCTCGCTCGATCGCCAGATGGGCGACGCCGAACGCGCACTCGATGCCGCGACGCACGCCTACGACCTCGCCGTGATTCGCTACAAGGCGGGTCTCTCGCCGCAGTTGCAGGTGCTCTCCGCCGACGAAAACCGGCTCGCGAACGAGCAGACCGTCACGAATCTGAAGATGCGGCGCCGCGATCTGCAGATCGGCCTCATCAAGTCGCTCGGCGGCGGGTTCGACGCGACGAGCACGAATCTCGCTATCGACGGCAGCGGCCAGAAGCAGGCGGCGAAAGCCGCGCCGGCCAAGTAAACCAGCGGCAGACCAAAGAACATTGCATCACCGAACAGATAAAGAACGGAGCCATCCATGAGCGACCCTCAACAAACCGCCGCAGCACCGGCGCCGAAGACGAACAACACGAAGCGCCGCACGCTGATGACGCTGATCGTGCTCGTCATCATCATCGCGGCCGTCGCGTACGGGCTGTACTACTTCCTCGTCGCGCGCTTCCATGAAGCGACCGACGACGCCTACGTGAACGGCAATGTCGTGCAGATCACGCCGCAAGTCGTCGGCACGGTCGTCTCGGTCAACGCCGACGACACGCAGACCGTCAAGGTCGGCGATCCGCTCGTCTCGCTCGATCCGGCCGATTCCAAGGTCGCGCTCGATCAGGCCGAAGCGAATCTCGCGCAGACCGTGCGCCAGGTTCGTACGCTCTTCGTCAACGACAACCAGTACGAAGCGCAAGTCGCGCTGCGCAAGTCCGATCTGTCGCGCGCGCAGGACGATCTGCGCCGCCGCATGACCGTCGCGCAGACGGGCGCCGTGTCGCAGGAAGAAATCGCGCACGCTCGCGACGCCGTGCGCGGCGCGCAGGCCGCGCTCGACGCCGCCCAGCAGGAACTCGCGTCGAACCGCTCGCTCACGTCGAACACGACGATCGCGAGCCACCCGAACGTGCTCGCCGCCGCCTCGAAGGTCCGCGATTCGTACATCAACTACGCGCGCAACACGCTGCCGGCGCCCGTCACGGGTTATGTCGCGAAGCGCTCGGTGCAGGTCGGCCAGCGCGTGTCGCCGGGCAATCCGCTGATGGCGATCGTGCCGCTCAACGCCGTCTGGGTCGATGCCAACTTCAAGGAAGTGCAGCTGAAGCACATGCGCATCGGCCAGCCGGTGGAACTGACCGCCGATCTGTACGGTTCGAGCGTCGTCTATCACGGCAAGGTGATCGGCTTCTCGGCCGGCACCGGCTCCGCGTTCTCGCTCTTGCCCGCGCAAAACGCGACCGGCAACTGGATCAAGGTCGTGCAGCGCCTGCCGGTGCGCATCGCGCTCGATCCGAAGGAACTGGAACAGCATCCGCTGCGCATCGGCCTCTCGATGACCGCCGACGTGACCATCAAGAGCGAGGAAGGCGGCCAGCTCGGCACCGCGCCGAACACCGTCTACCAGACGAACGTCTTCGACAAGTACGGCGATCAGGCCGATGCGGAAATCGCCCGCATCATCCAGGAAAACGCGGGTTCGGGACACGGCGCGCAAGGCTCGGCCGCTTCGGCTGTTCGCCCGCCGAAGTCGGCTCAGGCTTCGAAGCTGATGTAAGCAACCCGCACAAGGCTCCGTCACATGTCTCAGCAAAACGTCGTTCATCCGCCGCTCGAAGGCGCGAAACTCGTGATCGGCACGATCGCGGTGTCGCTCGCGGTGTTCATGAACGTCCTCGACACGTCGATCGCGAACGTCTCGATTCCGTCGATTTCGGGCGACCTCGGCGTGGCTTCCGACCAGGGAACGTGGGTCATCACGTCCTTCGCGGTCGCCAACGCCATTTCGGTGCCACTCACCGGCTGGCTCACGCAGCGCTTCGGACAAGTCCGGCTCTTTCTTTCGTCGATCGTGCTGTTCGTGATCGCGTCGTGGCTCTGCGGGCTCGCGCCGACGCTGCCGATCCTGCTCGCCGCGCGCGTGTTCCAGGGCGCCGTCGCGGGTCCGATGATCCCGCTTTCGCAAACGCTCCTGCTCGCGAGCTATCCGCGCTCGAAGGCGCCGATTGCGTTGTCGATGTGGTCGATGACCACGCTGATCGCGCCTGTCGCCGGCCCGATTCTCGGCGGCTGGATCTCGGACAACATCTCGTGGCCGTGGATCTTCTATGTGAACATTCCGGTCGGCATCGCGGCCGCGCTCGCGACGTTCGCGATCTTCCGCGACCGCGATTCGGTGATCCGCAAGGCGCCGATCGACACGGTGGGTCTCGCGCTGCTCGTGATCTGGGTCGGCTCGCTGCAGGTGATGCTCGACAAGGGCAAGGACCTCGACTGGTTCAATTCCACGACGATCGTCGTGCTGACGCTGATCGCGGTGATCGCGCTGGCGTTCTTCATCGTGTGGGAGCTGACGGCGGAGCATCCGGTCGTCGACCTGTCGCTCTTCAAGCTGCGCAATTTCACCGGCGGGACGATCGCGCTGTCGATCGGCTATGGCCTCTACTTCGGCAATCTCGTGCTGTTGCCACTTTGGCTGCAAACCGACATCGGCTATACGGCGACCGACGCCGGGCTTGTCATGGCGCCGGTCGGCGTGTTCGCAATTCTGCTCTCGCCGGTGACGGGCAAATTCCTGCCGCGTACCGATCCGCGCAAGATCGCGACGGCTGCGTTCCTCGTATTCGCGCTGTGTTTCTGGATGCGCTCGCGCTACACGACGGGCGTCGACACCTACTCGCTGATGATGCCGACGCTGATTCAGGGCATCGGCATGGCCGGCTTCTTTATCCCGCTCGTGTCGATTACGCTGTCGGGGCTGCCGGGGCACCGGATTCCGGCGGCGTCGGGTCTGTCGAACTTCGTGCGGATCATGTGCGGCGGCATCGGCACGTCGATTTTTTCGACGGCGTGGGAGCATCGGTCGATCGTGCATCACGCGCAACTGGTCGAGCAAGCGAACGCCTATAACCCGACGTTCGCCAGTTCGGTCGGGCAGATGATGGGCGCGGCCGGGCTGAATCAGTCGCAAGCTTATGGGCTCTACAACAGCATGGCGACGCAGCAGGCCGCGCAACTGGGCGTCAACGATCTGTTCTATCTGTCGGCGGGGATTTTCGTCGCGCTGATCGCGTTGATCTGGATTACCAAACCCGAGCGGGCCGGCGGCGGGGATTCGGCGGCGGCGGCTTCGGCGGCGCATTGAAGCCGCTTCGCGTCGCGCGGATGTGAAAAAGCCCGGACGTGCTCCGGGCTTTTTTATGCGCTCAGCTCGACGCCGAACTGACCACCAGCCGCTCGGGCGCCAGCACGCCCTCGCCCGCCTTCGCGACGCCGAGGAGCGTTGCGCCCTCGTCCGCGTAGACGCGCACGCGGCCGTCTTCGACTAGTCCCGCCGATACTTCCGACAGCTTCAACCGCTGGCCGTGCTGGAAGCGGCGCGCCGCATCGGCATCGAGATGGACCGAAGGAAACGTCGAGAGCAGCGCATCGACCGGCTGCAGCCAGCGATCGCGCTCGGCCTCTTCCGCATCCGACAACGCGTCGAGCGTCACTGCGTGTTCGAGCGTCAGCGCGCCGACGCCGGTGCGCCGCAGCGCCACGAGATGCGCGCCGCAACCGAGCGTCTCGCCGATATCCTCCGCCAGCGTGCGCACGTACGTGCCCTTGCTGCACGTGACGCGAAACGTCACCATCGGCAGCGCACAGGCCAGCAGCTCGAGCGCGTGAATCGTCACCTGACGGCCCGCGCGTTCCACCGTCTGCCCGGCACGCGCGTATTCGTAGAGCGGCTTGCCGTCGCGTTTGAGCGCCGAATACATCGGCGGAATCTGCGTGATCTCGCCGCGAAACTGCGCCATCGAAGCCAAGACCGCCGCTTCGTCGCAGGTCACCTCGCGCGTGTCGAGCGCTTCGCCTTCCGCGTCGCCCGTCGTCGTGCGGATGCCGAGGCGCATCGTCGCCTCGTAAGTCTTGTCGGCTTCGAGCAGATCCTGCGAAAACTTCGTCGCCTCGCCGAAGCAGAGCGGCAGCAAACCCGTCGCGAGCGGATCGAGCGTGCCCGTGTGCCCCGCCTTCTTCGCCAGATAGAGACGCTTCGCGCGGATCAGCGCATCGTTGCTCGACAGCCCGAGCGGCTTGTCGAGCAGCAACACGCCATCGAGCGCGCGGCGCGGGATCTTCGGACGCGCCGGACCATTCGAACCCTTCATCGGTCAGGCACCTTCCTCATCGTCCTTCGCGCGCGTGGCGTTGGCTTCGTCGATCAGCTTCGACATTTCGACAGCCTTCTCGATCGTCTGGTCGTAGTGGAAATGCAGCGTCGGAACCGTGTGGATGTGCAGGCGCTTGAACAAAAGGTTATGCAGGTGCCCGGCCGCGTGATTCAGGCCGTCCTGCGTCTGCTGCGGATCGCCCGTCAGCGTCGTGAAATAGACCTTCGCGTGCGCGTAGTCCGGCGTCAGTTCGACGCTCTGGATCGTCACCATTCCGACGCGCGGGTCCTTCACCTCGCGCATCAGCTCGGACAAATCCCGCTGGATCTGGTCCGCGATCTGCACGTTGCGATTCGGTGAGGTACGTTTCTTGGCCATGATGGTTTCCCTTATTGTCGTGCCGTGTTGCCGTGCCGCGCCCATAAAAAAAGCGGAGCGGACCTAGAGGCCCGCTCCGCCTTGATTTACGGCGGGCTATCTTACAGCGTACGAGCCACTTCGGTGACTTCGAACACTTCGAACTGGTCGCCTTCGACGATGTCGTTGAAGTTCTTGATCGACATGCCGCATTCGAAGCCCTGACGCACTTCCTTCACGTCGTCCTTGAAGCGCTTGAGCGAGTCGAGTTCGCCGGTATGGATCACCACGTTGTTGCGGATCACGCGCACCGACGAGCTGCGCTTGACGACGCCGTCCGTGACCATACAACCCGCGATCAGGCCGATCTTCGGCACGCGGATCACCTGGCGCACTTCGACCGTGCCGGTCACGACTTCGCGCTTCTCCGGCGACAGCATGCCGGACATCGCCGCCTTCACTTCATCCACAGCGTCATAGATGATGTTGTAGTAGCGGATGTCGATGCCGTTGTTCTCGGCCACCTTGCGCGCCTGCGCATCCGCACGCGTGTTGAAGCCGATGATGACCGCCTTCGACGCCGTCGCGAGGTTGACGTCCGATTCGCTGATCGCGCCGACCGCGCTGTGCACGATCTGCACGCGCACTTCGTTGGTCGAGAGCTTTTGCAGCGACTGCACCAGCGCTTCCTGCGAGCCCTGCACGTCGGCCTTGACGATGAGCGGCAGGTTCTGTACTTCGCCTTCGCCCATCTGCTCGAGCATGTTTTCGAGCTTCGCGGCCTGCTGCTTCGCGAGCTTCACGTCGCGGAACTTGCCTTGACGGAACAGCGCGATTTCGCGCGCCTTGCGCTCGTCCGGCAGCACGATGACTTCCTCGCCCGCGCCCGGCACTTCCGACAGACCCTGGATCTCGACCGGAATCGACGGACCCGCCGACTTCGTCGGCTTGCCCGTTTCGTCGAGCATGGCGCGCACGCGACCGTAGGCGCTGCCTGCCAGCACGACGTCGCCGCGGTTCAACGTACCCGACTGAACCAGGATCGTTGCAACCGGACCCTTGCCCTTGTCGAGCTTCGCTTCGATCACGAGACCCTTGGCCGGCGCTTCGATCGGCGCCGTCAGTTCCAGCACTTCGGCCTGGAGCGAGACGTTTTCCAGCAGTTCGTCGATGCCCTGACCCGTCTTCGCCGACACTTCGACGAACGGCGAATCGCCACCGTACTCTTCCGGCACGACGCCTTCCGCGACGAGTTCCTGCTTCACGCGCTCGGAATGCGCATCCGGCTTGTCGATCTTGTTGATCGCGACGACGATCGGCACGCCGCCCGCCTTCGCGTGGGCGATCGCTTCCTTCGTCTGCGGCATCACGCCGTCATCGGCTGCGACCACGAGAATCACGATGTCGGTTGCCTTCGCACCGCGCGCACGCATGGCCGTGAAGGCCTCGTGACCCGGCGTATCGAGGAACGTGATGACACCGCGCGGCGTTTCGACGTGATAGGCGCCGATATGCTGCGTGATCCCGCCCGCTTCGCCCGCCGCCACTTTCGCGCGCCTGATGTAGTCGAGCAGCGACGTCTTGCCGTGGTCGACGTGACCCATGACCGTGACGACCGGCGGACGCGGCAGGCGTTCGCCCGCTTCTTCCGTCGTTTCGCCTTCGGTGAGCAGCGCTTCCGGATCGTCCAGCTTCGCCGCGACCGCACGGTGACCGAGCTCCTCGACGACGATCATCGCCGTTTCCTGGTCGAGCACCTGATTGATCGTGACCATCTGGCCGAGCTTCATCATCACCTTGATGACTTCCGAAGCCTTCACCGCCATCTTGTGCGCCAGATCGGCGACCGAAATGGTTTCCGGCACGTGCACTTCGCGTACGATCGGTTCGGTCGGCGCCTGGAACGTCGTCTGATCCTGATGCTTGCCGCGTCCCTTCGGACCGCCGCGCCAGCCGCGATCGACGCCGCCGCTCGTGTCGCCGCGGGTCTTGATGCCGCGACGCTTGGCTGCGTCGTCCTGCCAGCCGCCCTTGCCGCCGGCCTTCTTCTTGTCCGGCGACGACGGTGCGGTCGTGGCCGGCGCGCCGGCCGCCGGCTTCTTCGCCGCGGCCGGACGTGCGGACACCGCACCTTCCGGCTTCGCCGGCTTGTGCAGCGTGCCCTTCGCCTCGACGGCCTTCGCCGCTTCCGCCGGCTTGACGGCAGGCGCCGGCTCGGCTGGCTTCGCCTGCTGCGCCTTGCGCGGCGTGTTCATCATTTCGCGGATCGCGCGCGCTTCGGCTTCCGCCGCGGCACGGCGCTTCGCAATCTGTTCCTGCTCGGCGCGCGCCTTTTCAGTCGCGGCGCGCGCGGCTTCCTCGGCCTTCTTGGCGGCTTCGCGCTGAGCGGCGCGCTCGGCGGCGGCCTTCTCTTCGTTCTGCTGCGCGGCGGCATCCGGCTTCGGCGCTTCCTCGGCCTGCTTTTCCGCTTGTTTTTCGCCTTGTTTCTCAGCCTGCTTGTCGGCCTTGGCTTCCGTGCGCTGTTCCTGACGCGCGGCGGCCGCCGCCTTCGAGACTTCGGCCGCTTCCTTCATGGAGGCAGCGCGCTTCGCCGCTTCTTCCTCGGCACGGCGACGCTCGGCTTCGGCCGCGTCCTCGCGCGCACGGCGCTCCGCCTCTTCGCGCTCGAGGCGCTCCTGGCGTTCCTTCAGCTCCTGCGCTTCCTTTTCGAGCAGCTCCGCCGCATGCCGCGCTTCTTCCTCGCGACGCTGCAATTCGGCTTCGTCGACTTCGTCCTCGACGTGATTCTGCGCCTCGACCACTTGCTCGGCGCCTTGTTCGTCGCGTTTCACGAAGACACGCTTCTTGCGCACCTCGACCTGAATGGTGCGAGCTTTACCCGTAGAGTCGGATTGCTTGATCTCCGACGTATGCCGGCGGGTCAGAGTGATCTTGCGCTTGTCGGCGTCGGCGGAACCGTGCGACTTGCGCAAATGATCGAGCAGGCGCGCCTTGTCCGTTTCGGACAGGTTGTCGTCAGCGCTCGCTTTCTGGACGCCAGCCGCCTGCAGTTGCTCCAGCAACACGCCTGCAGGCATTTTGAGTTCCGCGGCAAATTGGGCTACGTTGTTACTCGCCATTCATTCCTCTTGATGCAAGGACAGATTCCTTGCTGTTAGATCGGGGTCATGCGGCCGAACTGGCCGCGATATGTCAGTGCGCCATGGTCATTTCTCACTGGAACCAGTGTTCACGTGCTTTCATGATCAACGCCTTAGCGGCATCCTCTTCCATGCCGGTCATGTCGACCAGCTCATCCACAGCCAGTTCAGCGAGTTCGTCGCGCGTCTGGATCTGGTGTTCTGCAAGCTTCGAGAGCAGTTCGTTGTCCATGCCATCGAGGCTCTTCAAATCGAGTGCGGCACCTTCGACTTTCTCTTCGTTGGCGATCGCCATCGTGAGCAGCGCGTCACGCGAGCGGTTGCGCAGTTCGTGCACCGTGTCTTCGTCGAAGGCTTCGATTTCGAGCATTTCGTTGAGCGGCACATACGCGATCTCTTCGAGGCTCGTGAAGCCCTCGTCGATCAGGATATCGGCGACTTCCTCGTCGACGTCGAGACGCGCCATGAACAGGCCGCGCAGCGTGCCGCGTTCCTCGTTCTGCTTCAGGGCGGATTCATCCGGGGTCATGATGTTGATCTGCCAGCCGGTGAGTTCGCTGGCGAGCCGGACGTTCTGGCCACTGCGGCCGATCGCGACCGCGAGTTCGTTCTCGTCGACGACGACGTCCATCGAATGCTTTTCTTCATCGACGACGATCGATTGTACGGCTGCCGGCGCGAGGGCGCCGATCACGAACTGGGCGGGATCTTCCGACCATAGCACGATGTCGACGTTCTCGCCACCGAGCTCGTTTCGCACCGCCTGCACGCGCGAACCGCGAATACCGACACAGGTGCCGATCGGGTCGATTCGCTTGTCGTACGCGATCACACCGATTTTCGCACGCACGCCAGGATCGCGCGCGGCCGCCTTGATTTCGAGCAGACCCTGCTCGATTTCCGGCACTTCCATTTCGAACAGTTTCATCAGGAACTCGGGCGCCGTGCGCGAGAGTTCGATCTGCGGGCCGCGCGCGGTGCGGTCGACCTTCGCGATATAGGCGCGCACGCGGTCGCCGACGCGCAGATTTTCCTTCGGAATCAGCTGGTCGCGGCGCAAAAGTGCTTCGACGCGACCCGATTCGACGATGAAATTACCCTTGTCCAGACGCTTGACCGAGCCGGTCATGATCTTCTCGCCGCGCTCGAGGAAGTCGTTCAGGATCTGCTCGCGCTCAGCGTCGCGAACCTTCTGAAGAATGACCTGCTTCGCCGCCTGCGCACCGATACGGCCGAATTCGATCGACGGGATCGGCTGCTCGATGAAGTCATCGACTTCGGCGTCCGGCTTCTCTTCCTTCGCTTCGAACAGCAGGATTTCCTGGTCCGGCTCCTGCAGGCCTGCCTCGTCCGGCACGACGCGCCAGCGGCGGAAGGTTTCATGCTCGCCGCTCTCGCGATCGATCGCGACGCGGATGTCGACATCTTCCTCGAACAGCTTTTTCGTTGCCGAAGCCAGCGCGGCTTCCAGCGCTGCGTACACCACGTCCTTGTTGACGTTTTTCTCGCGCGCCAGCGCATCCGCCAGCATCAAAACTTCGCGACTCATTGTTTGCGGCTCCTAAAGTCAACCTTGGGGACGAGACGTGCTTTATCGAGGTCCGCGAGCGTGAAATCGAGCATCGCGGCGCCGTCCTTCCCTTCAAATTCCAAACCAATCGTTTCGCCGTCCGGCGCATGCACGATGCCCCGGTACGACTTGCGCCCGTCCAGCGGCTTTTTCAATGTGATGACCACTTCGCTGCCCGCGAAGCGTTCGAAGTCCGCCAGTTTCTTGAGAGGCCGATCGAGACCCGGCGAAGAGACTTCGAGCCGGTCGTAATCGATGTTTTCGACTTCGAGCAGATACTGAAGCTGACGCGTGACTTTCTCGCAGTCTTCGATGGCGATTCCGGCGGGCTGGTCGATGTACACGCGCAACATGCCGCCTCCCGAACGCTCGAGATCGACAAGCTCGTAGCCCAGGCCCGAGACCGTGGTTTCAATCAATTCCGTCAGTTGCACAATGACTCCAGGGTGTTCACGCGCGCTCCACGCTGAGAACACCTGCGGGCCGCGCCTTTAAGCCGGCGCGCACCTTCGTTGCCCCAAGATGCCGAACCGAATAGCCAAAAAAAAATGGGCGCAACGCCCAATTTCTTTTAAACCGAGGTCGCATCCGGGCGGCTATGACTAGCTCCACGAAACTGCATGCCCAGCGACTTTGTGATTTTAGCCATTTTTCGTGATAAAGGCAACCGAACCCGACGCGTTTGCCGCACATTCGCGGCCGATCCAGCGTCGATTCCCCGCGATTTCGCTGGGAAACACGCGCAACGTTTGCCGATGTCTTGCGAAGCGGGTGGCCAATGCGAAGGGGCACGCTGGCGTGCCCCTTCGTGATCGAACCCATCGCGCCCGGCCGGTGCGTTCGAGATGCGGCCGGACCGTTGCGTTTCAAGCTCGACCGCGCACCTCGTTCAGCGACCGCGCGTGCGGTTGCGCGGCGTGGCCGGGCGCGGACCGCGTCCCGCGCCGCCCGCATTGCCAGGCTTGCCCTGACCGCCGCCTTGCGGACCCTGACGCCCGCCAGCACGCGGACCCGCCGCGCCGGTGCGCTTCCCGCCGCCGGCTGCCGGCCCTTGGGGACCGCCCTGCGCACGAGTGCCACGCGGACCGGCGCCGCCACGGCCGCCCGGCGCGCGATTGCCGTTCGGCTCGCCGCCAGCGCGATTGCCGTCCGCTTCGCGCCCGCCCCGGCCACCACCGACGCCGCTGGCTCCGCCGAAACCGCCGGTGCCGCCGAAGCCGCCCGTCGAATTGCCGAAACCGCCCGCCGCGCCGCGCCGACCGCCGCCCGCGCCGCCGCCGCCGCGCGTGGGCGTCTGCGCCATACGCGAGTGCGAGCTGAGTACGGGCTCACGCGTGATGAACCCCATCGACGTCTGCATCGGGTCCGGCTGCACGCGCGGTGCCGAATTGCGTCCGCCCTTTTCCTCCACCGGCGCCTTGAGTCCGACCGATTCCATCAGGCTGCGCACCTGGTTGTCCTCGAGTTCTTCCCAACGGCCGCGCTTCAGTCCCTTCGGCAACGCGATCGGACCGTGACGCGTGCGAATCAGCCGGCTCACCATCAGGCCGGCCGCTTCGAACATCCGGCGCACTTCGCGGTTGCGGCCTTCGGCCAGCGCCACGTGATACCAGTGGTTCGTGCCTTCGCCGCCGCCGTCGCGGATACGCAGGAAGTTGGCAGGACCGTCGTCGAGCTCGACGCCCTTCAGGAGCTTCTGGCGCATCCCTTCCGACAGCTCGCCGACCACCCGCACTGCGTACTCGCGCTCGACGCTGTAACGCGGATGCATGAAGCGGTTCGCCAGATCGCCCGAGGTCGTGAGGAGCAGCAGGCCTTCGGTATTGAAGTCGAGCCGGCCGACGGCGAGCCACTTGGCCGTTTTCATCGGCGGCAGCTTGTCGAACACCGACGGGCGGCCTTCCGGATCGGCATGACTCACGATTTCACCGGTCGGCTTGTGATACAGCAGGATGCGCGGCGGCTTGCTCGTGAGCTTGCGCTTCACCGGCTTGCCGTTGATCCGGACCTGGTCGGTCGGCATGATGCGCTGGCCGATGTGCGCCGGCTCGCCGTTCACCGACACGCGGCCCGCGATGATCAGCTCTTCCATGTCCCGACGCGATCCCATGCCCGCTTCGGCGAGCACCTTGTGGAGCTTCGGCGCGTCATCATCGGGTTCCAGCACGCGCTTTTGCAGTGCATCACGGCCGCGGCGCAGCATCGGCGCGCGCACGCTGCCCGCGCTGTTGTCTGCGTCGAACGCAGGTGACGTGACGTAGGCGAACACATCGTCGACGGCTGCCGCAGCCGGGCTCTGCACCGGTGCGTCCGCGTCGTCGCGCTTGCCGCGCTTCTTTTGCGCGCCCGGCTGACGGCGGCCGCCTTCGCGCGATCCGTCCTTCGGCTCCTTGCCCGCCGCGTCCCGACTGGCGCCGCCCTCGCGCTTGGCCGCGTCCTTGCGGGGCGCGCGCGCGCCCGCATCCTTGCGCGGCATGCGAACCTGCGCGACGACGACGCCATCCGGCGGCGCTTCCGCCACCGCGCCGGTCGCCGGGACGCCTTCCTCGGCACCCTTCGTCTTCGCGACGGCACGGCGCCGGGCGATCAGGCTGCGCGGTCCGCGACGCAAGCCGCGACGCGGGCGATCATCGCTCTCGGCGGAATCGTCGGCGCGCGCGCGGTCGTCGCGGTCGTCGTTCGAGGACGGGCCTTGTGCGTCCGTGGCACGAACGGGGCGCTCGGATTCGGGCGAATCGCTGTCGTGGGAGTGTGTCAAAACAACCTCAAATGTGTCGAGTCGCGCGCCCGTCGCGGGCGCGTCAAAAAAATCCGCTGATCGTTCGGCTGATCGTGTGAACTGATCGTTATGGACAGCCGGATCAGGGTCCGTGCAATTGCATCAGGCGCGGCGTGCTTCCCGTTCGTCGGTATCGTCGTCGGTGAGCGGGTTGTCGTCCGGCGTGGCGGCGTCGCGTTCTTCGGGTTCGCTATGGCTCGCCTGCACCGGTTCCGGTCCGGTCGCGCTCACGTGAGTGTCGTGCTGCGCCCGGTCGGTCGGGGGTACTGCGTGTTGCTGTTCGTCTGCTTGCGCAGGTGCGTCGGGCACTATGGCGGCGGAGCCGGCCGGCGCTGACGCCTCGTGGTTCGTCGTCGACGCCGATTCGCGCGGCGCTTCGACATCGAAGGCCGTGGCAGCAGCCGGCGTGCCCGCTTCGGCGTGCGTTTCGTCGGCGGGCAAGCCTTCCTGCGCTGCCCCTTCCTCGTGGACTGCCGGCTGCACGCCGTGTTCCCCGGCCGCGTCGAAATCGGCCGCATCCTGCGGCAAAGGTGGCTCGCCGGCACCGGAAGCGGGCGCATCGCCCTCGACAAACTCGATCGAATGCTGCGCCATCAGTGCCGCTTCGAACTGCGCGGACGGATTATCCAGCGCGGGCAATTCGTCGAGCGCGGTGAGGCCGAGATCGTCGAGAAACTGCTTGGTCGTCGCGTAAAGCGCCGGGCGCCCCGGCACGTCGCGATGACCGATCACCTCGATCCAGCTGCGGTCCTCGAGCTGCTTCACGACCTGCGTGTTCACGGTGACGCCGCGAATTTCCTCGATGTCGCCCCGCGTCACCGGCTGCCGATAGGCGATGATCGCGAGCGTTTCGAGAACGGCGCGCGAGTACTTGGGCGGCTTTTCCGGGTGCAGCCGATCGAGATAACCCCGCATTGCGGGCTTGCTTTGAAAGCGCCATCCGGACGCGAGCGCCACCAGTTCCACGCCGCGGCCGGACCAGTCTTCCTTCAGGCCTTCGAGCAGCGTGCGGACGGTGTCAGCCGAAATATCGTCGGCGAAGAGCTTGCGCAACTCTCCGAGTTTCAGCGGTTCCTGCGCGCAAATCAAAGCAGTCTCGAGGACGATCTTCGCCTCTTGGGTATTCATGCAGCTAGGTCAGACCCTGTATGGTCAATGAACCGGATCAATCGGATTCGAGCGGGCCAGTGCGTCCGGGCAATGCTGCGGACGATGAAACTGGAACACGGAATTTCTAGACGCGCTCGCCCGATTTTGGTCGGTCATATTGATTGGGAGCACGCACCGGGGGGAGCCGAACCGGGCGACCGGCCAGTGCGAATCAGACTATTCGCGGTACTTCTGGCGGGTCACCGAGCCATCCCAGTCGGACGGAGTAGCGCATTGACTGGCGCCAAGCGCGTGACTGAGCGCCATATTACGCAAAAAGAACCGGTGCGTAAAGGTGAAACATTTCGCCTCGCGAACGCTCACGTCGCAACGCCAAAGGGCGCACAAAAAGCGTGTTTCGCACCGTGGCATGGGTCAGGAACGCGCGTTCGACGCAAGAAATTCGCGCAGCCGCTCGACACCCCGATCGAGCCTCGCAGGGTCGCACGCGTAGCACCAGCGCACGAAGCCCTCGCCCTCCGCGCCGAACGCGCTGCCGGGCGCGAGCCCGAGATGCGCCTCGCGCACGAGCGCCTTGCATAGGTCGAGACTGCGTCCGGCGCCGGGCAGCGAGAAAAAGAGATACATCGCGCCGAGCGGCGCGCGCACGTCCACGCCCGGGATCGCCCGCAGCGCGGCGACGAGATGATCGCGGCTCGCACGCAAGTCGTCGACGAGCGACGCCGTGAACCGCTCGCCTTCCTGCACCGCGACGACGCCCGCCTGCTGAACGAACGACGGCGCGCACGACGTGTTGTATTCGACGAGCTTGCCGAGGTCGTCCATGAGCGCCGCCGGGGCGACGAGCCAGCCGAGGCGCCAGCCCGTCATCAGCCATGCCTTCGAAAACGAGTTCACCGCGATCACGCGTTCGTCGCGCGTCGCGAGATCGAGGAACGACGGCGCCACGCGCCCCTCTGCACCGTAATAGAGCCGCTCGTAGACTTCGTCCGCGACGATCCAGATACCGTGACGCCGGCAATGCTCGAGCACCGCGCGCTGCTCGTCGCGGGTCATCGTCCAGCCGGTCGGATTGTTCGGCGAGTTGATCATGAGCATCCGCGTGCCGGGCGTCAGCGCGGCGAGGAGGCGTTCGAGATCGAGCGTCCAGCCGTCGGCGCCGTAGGTGAGCGAGACGGTCTCGACATGCGCGCCCAGGATCTTCGGGATCTCGACGAGGTTCGGCCACAGCGGCGTGACCGCGACGACCCGGTCGCCCGCGCCCGCCACGAGCTGCGCGGCGAGCATCAGCGCATTGACGCCCGCGCTCGTGACCGCGATGTGCCCGGGCTCCGTCGTGCCGTGCAGCGCGCTCACGTAGCCGGCGAGCGCCTCGCGCAGCGGCGCGATGCCGAGATTGTGCGTGTAGAAGGTGGCGCCGTCGGCGAGCGCGCGGCTCGCGGCGTCGCGGATGAACTGCGGCGTCACGCGATCCGATTCGCCGAACCAGAACGGCAGCACGTCCGGCACGCCGAAACCGGCGTTCGCGACCTCGCGGATCTGCGACGGACGCAAATCACGCACGGCATCGCGTGCGTTCGGCGCGTGGCCGCCGTGCTCGCCGCCACTTGTGCCACTCAACACGCCCAACTCCGCCGATACCGCTCCCGCCGATTCGCTCATCGCTCCGCCCCGTCGATAGAAAATGGAAGTCTACCGCGCTGGCGCCGGGCGGCTGAAGCTGCGCAAGCGCGCCACGCGATGAATACGCGCAACTGCCGGCAGCGTCACATTGCGCGTCGCGTTCGTTCCCGTCCGTCATCAATCACACCGATCAGTGCGCGTTTTGGCGGGAACGATCGTTCGAAACGAGGTTCGCTGCGGTGCAACAAAATGCCCGCAACGCACGCAGTGAGGGCTTGCTGCACTGGATTGGTGATTGTCCCGATTTCGCAAATACCCTGTTTCGGGTCTGATAGCGGCCATGCTGGCATCGCGCCAGCCTACTGCCATGTGGGTTTCCCGGCATTTGCTGCTCACATGGCACGGTTCTCGCATTTCATTGCGCACAGGGTCGGCGCCGTCAGCGGTCATAAGCAAATCGTCCGCCGCAGACGGTATCCGATCTGCCTGGTATTCGTTCTTCGAATTCCGACCAGAGTGCGCGGCGCGGGGCGGCGCACCGGGGTTAGCTTCGCTGAGGTGAAACATGACGCTGTTCGACGATTTGAGAGATAACGAGTGGGCGCTGGTCGAGGCGCTGTTCTGTTCGGAACCTGCACGCAGTGAGCGGCGCGGCCGTCCGCGCGTCGAAGCGCGCGCAGTGGTCAACGCGGTGCTGTGGGTGCTTTCGACCGGTGAAGGCTGGTCGAAGCTGCCCGGCCGCTATCCGTCGCCGCCGACCTGCCGTCGCCGGTTCGACGAATGGCAGGCCGATGGCACCCTCGCCGAAATCGTGAAGCGACTCGGCAACAACGGCCGGGAAGTGTCGCTGCGCGGCCGCATCGGTTCGACTGCTGCCAAACCGCCTGCACCGCCGAGCCGCGATCGTCTGCGCGGCGCGTTCTGGACCAATCCGGAATCGTGGCGCGCGCCAGCCAAAATGGCCTGAGCGATCGACTGACTGCATCTTGGCATGAACAAAAAGCGTCAAAATCTTTTTGCGCTTTTCCTTCGCGAGGTTTCGCCTGCTGCCAGGCGAAACCTCGATCGATTCCCTTCCGCATGAAAGTGCGTTCTGACGCGCTTGTCGTTCGGCTTTTCCAGCATCGAAACAACTCTTTACCATTATTTACAGCGCCGACAGGCGTGCTGGCATAAGTTGGTGACCTATCGAACGGGCTTTCGTATTGGCCTGAAGGGAGCTCACCATGAGACCAATGTCACGGCTTGCGTGCGGCATTGTCGTTTCAATTTTGTGTGGAGCGGCGAACGCGCAGGCGCAGTTGCAACCCGAAGATCTCAGCGTCCAGGCAAGCGCTCAAGCGACTGCGCCCGCTCAACAGGATGTCGCTCGTGCCAGGGACTTCAGTCCGCCCGCGCCGCGAGGCGATCTGCGCGGCGATATTGCGAGCAACGTGCGGGTGCGCCCGGACGACGAGCAAGAAGAACGTCCACGTCGACATTGACGCAACGCGTGGGCAGAACCACATACCAGGGTGATTCCAAGAGCGATCTGAATTCGCCCGATGCTCAGCGGGAACCACTGACGGCTCCACGAGTCCCATCCAATGCCATGAGCACAGCGTGGCAGCAGTAAGATCCGGTATGCCCGTATCCTTGTGATACGGGCTTTTTTTCGGCCGGCCGTTCTGACCGGCGTCGGGCCAAGGCGGTCACTGCCGCGCCGACACCGCACCCCGGCGCTTTTCCGCCCTTATCTCATTCCCTTGGAACGTGGCGAGTGTCGCGTCCCGGGTTCGAGCCGTGCTGTCCTAGACCCGGGCCTCGAGAACCGGTTCGTGCGTGGCGAGGGTGTAGCGCTCGGCGCGATGCAGATCCCAGTCCATCGAACGTTCGTCGCGTGCGAGGCGGTTGAATTCGAGCCGGCCCCGCTCGGTGACGACAGCGATATCGACCGGCGCGTGAAACCCGGGCGCCGGCGCCACCGTGCGCTGACGGACGAGTTCGAGCAAACCGAGCGCACGCAATTGATCGAACACGGGAGGGCGTTTCGCCCACGGGACCTGACGATACTGGGCTCGCCGGAGCGCTTCGAGTACGGCTTCGTTAGAATACGTGGTCATTTCGTTCTTTCTTCCTGTGCAGCCATGACGGCACCGCGTGCGAGCAGTCAGACGACCCCCGCGGCACCGACTAAAGGCGGCATGCCCTATCCGCTCCGTACGCCGCTTCGCGGCCCAGGACCGGAATCGCAGCCGCCGCTTGCGCTAGGTGCTGCTTGTTATTTCAAGCCCCCGTTCCAGGCGTGCTGATCGCACGCTTCACCCGCCATTCGTCGGCGTATTCCAGAGAATGCGACGGCGCAGCGGATTGTCTCGAAAACCATACGTTACCCCAATCAAATTGGTTCTATTCACTTTATTGCTGCTTTTTTTTGCGCTATTTGCGCTTTGGCGACGAAAGCGCGCCGTAATTGCAATCCTCTGCTGCATCGTCTTCTGGGCCTTCGGGGCGGGCTGGCTCTCGCGCCCCGCGCTCGACTTCGTTCAGCGCGGTTATGAACAGGTGCTCGCGCCCGAATTCGCGCCGCGCACGACAATTGTTCTGCTAGGCGGCGGAACTGACCGGCACGGCGATTCCCGGCTCGTCCCCAAGCGCGATTCGATCCTGCGTATCCGCGTGACGGCCGAGTTGTATCGCGCATGCAGGGACAGCGGCGCGGTGTGCCGGGTCATCGTGAGCGGCGGCGATCCGCAACATCACGGCGAGGCCGAAGCCGACAACTACGCGCCCTACCTGCTCGCTCGCGGCGTGAACGGCGCGGACCTCGCGCGCGAGAACCAGAGCCTCAACACTTATCAGAACGCGCGCAACGTCGCCGCCATTTTGCGGCCCGAACATGACGATACGCTGATCGTCGTCACTTCTTCATATCACATGCAGCGCGCCATGCTCGCTTTCGAGGCTTTTGGCCTGACGCCGCAGCCCGTCGTGTCGAACGTGCGGTTCGCGCGCGCGACCTTTTTCCCGACCATCGAAGGCTTCGTCACGGCGGAGATCGCGTGGCACGAACTCGTGGGAATCGCGCGCTTTCATGTATATCGCCGGCTGCATCTCTACTGATCTCATCGATCCGTTTCGTCGCAACGCCATTGTCTTATTCGACGTGCGCGATCGTCTCGAATTAATAAGGACTAGAAAACGACCGAGGCCGGCGGTATCATCGCCGCTCAGTCTTCGACTGGCTGGAGCCGGGCATCCGATACCGATACCGCGGGCCGTTCCTTGTGGCCCGTGAGCTTTCAATCCTGGCGGGCAATTGAACGCAACATTGGCGTGCATTGTTGCGCGAGCGGCCGCAGGAGCGGTTTTTGCTCAGACATATGGCGATGTCCAAGCATCGGACAGGCGATTCCCGGGTTCAACTACTACTAGGAGGTAACAATGAAGAAAGTGTCCCTGGCTGTTCTGTTGTCCCTGAGCGCAGTCGCATCGGTTGCGTATGCGCAGGGCGATCAAGGCGTGACGATGAGCACCGATCCCGCCAAGATTTCCGATATCGAAATGCGCGCGCAGAACTTGCAATCGCGTCAGGATAGTATGCAAAACATGCCCGCGCAGGCGCCGGCCCACAAGGGTCACCACAAGAAATCCGGTTCGAAGAAAATGGCGCCCGAAGCCGGCCAGTAGACCGCCAGCTTCCTCGTAAAACATAAAGCCGGAGACCGCGCGCGAAGCGCGGTTTCCGGCTTTATTCATTGGGCGTGCGTCAGCGCGCGAGATCGATTTCTGGCGGGACGCACGGCTCAGTCGCGCGGGCGGTATGCTACATTGCGCATCGACATTTTTCGCCCCTTTTCCCGTTGAACCCGCTAACGCACGCAGGTGCGGAGGACAGCATGAGCAATATCCAGCTCGACATCGAATGGACCGAAGCCGCGTCTCGCAAGATCGAAAAACTGATGCCGCGCAGCGCCAACAAGGACGCCTATCTCGCCCTTCCGCCCGTGGAATGCCTGCCGATGGAAGGCGATGTCCTGTTTCTGGGCCCGGAAGGCAAGCAGCAGCCGTTCATCGTCGCCGAGCGTCAATATCATCACGAAGGCGACGCCGACTGGACCATCATCCTCATCCTCGACGTCCCGCACGAAACGCATTGAACGCGCGACCTGGCGCGCTCGCGGCAAGCGTCAGAGTTTCGCCACGACGTGAATCTCGCCTTGCTCGACGAGCGCCGGCGCATTGAGCCGATGCGCCTGGATATGCGGCGAGCGGCCGTGTTCCTCGAGCGCCGCTTCACTTGTCCAGCGCTCGAAGAAGACGAAGCGCCGCGGCTCCTTCAGATCGCGATGCAAGTCGTATTGCAAGGCGCCGCGCTCCTTGAGCGTCGGCTCGACGAGCCCCTGCAACGCTTCCTTCAACTTCTCTTCCTGCCCGGGTTTCGCAACGAACGTGGCAACAACGGCAATTTCCGACATGGGCGTTTTCCTCGAATGAAAGAAGGACAAGGATAACTGCGCCGCGGATTGTTCGCCCGCCCGGCGGTGCCGGCAATCGACATCCGGATGAAAAAAGAAAAACCCGCGTCTCATCGAAACGCGGGTAAAAACCGTCGCCCTACGAGGATAGGCGACGGGGCCACCGGCGGCCGCGCGCACGCGCGAGGCCTGTATTCGGACGACGGAAGCAACGCGGAGCCCATGCTCGCGCGCTTTGTCGGGCCCGCGCCGCAGACGCGCAACATCCGCGCTTGGATCGCATGCCGTGTGAGCACTCTACCCGGCATGCGATTGATTCTTATAAGCTTTCCCGCACATAACCTTACCGAAACACTGCGCGCTGCCCTCAACGCGAAACGTCGCTGATGCAACGCGCGTCCGGCCCGCGCACGCATAAAAAAACCGCCTCGAAATCGAGGCGGTTTTGCGTTCGGCGAAACGCACTGGATACCGGATCAGCTGATCTGATCGGCGAGCAATGCCATGATCTGACGAGCCTGCGGCGAGGAATCCACCTGGCCCTTGTCGTCGACGATCGACACGCGGGTTTGCTGCTCCGTGATCGCCCGCACATTGACTTCGTATTGCTTCGCGACCTTCTCCTTCCGGCCGTGGAACACCTGGCTCCAGAAGCCCTGCTCCGCCGACGTCATGTCCTTCGGATCGACATAGCGAACGAAATAGACGCCCTTCGCGCGGTCGCGGTCGTCGACCGTGAAGTTGCTGCGGTCGAGCGCGATGCCGACGCGCAACCACGCGCGGTCATAAGGCTCGGGCAGCGTCAGTTCCGCGGACGACGCCTCGGGTACCGTGTCGTTGCTCACCGCCGTCTGGCTGGAAAGCTGGACGTTCTGCACGGCGGTTGCCTTCGCCGCCGCATTGCCGCCCTTTGCGGCGGTTCCGGCCGTCGCCGAGGTGCCGAGCGTCGACGCGTCCGAACCGCCGCCGGCCGTGCGCGAGTCCGACATCGCGAGCGTCGCCATCAAGCGCTTCAGATACTCGTTTTCGAGCGCCGGATCGTTCGGACGAGCCTGCCACTGGCTCGAATCGTTGTTGACGCCCGTCAGTGCCTCGCGCATGCCCTTCTGGCTCACGAACACGTAGGTGCCGCCGTTCGGCGCCACTTCGAGACGCGTGCGGTATTTGTTGCGTTCGGCGGTGACATACGAATTGCCGGTCGCCTTCGACAGCGTATTGCGAATCAGACCGTCGGAAATTTGCGGATGGGTTTCGTTCCAGTCGGTTTCCATCACGCCCTTGTCGCGGGCGTCGACGACGAGCAAAAAGCCCTGTTCCTGCCAGAAACGTCGAACTTGCGGCCAGACCTGGTCCGGCGACTTGCTGTCGATGACGAGCCAGCGCTCCGTGCCATCACGCTGGATATGCATGCCCGATACGGGCGGAACCACGGTCGGAGCAGTCGGGGCGGCCTTCTGAACCTGCTGCAGGTCGGACAGCGTCGCCTGCCCGCCCTGAGGCGGCAACGAGCGCTGGTCGGACGCTTCATCGAGCAAATTCGGCGGAACTGCGAGCGACGCCTGCTTCGAGCGTTGATCGCTCTTGTAGTTGATCGCGGTGGGGGACGACGTGCCGCATCCGGCCACGAACCCTGCCGCCATCAAGAGTGCTGCCAACCGCTTGGTCACACGAAAATCTGTCATGTTTGGGAAGTCCTTCCGCTACGCCACGGGGTTTTCCGTGGATCAACCTAGTATTTTACCGGTGCCGCGCGTCGCCGTGCAAAAACAGCATGGCGCGGCGCGGTTTTCGTCGTGCGCTGACCCATACGTCGGCCACCGAATCCCGAACGCGGTCACTGTGATTTTGATGCGCAGTGGCGTAGCGCATGTCCCGCTGCATCGCCAGTTGCACGCACTCTTTTGGCGGGGATTCATCCGCGGCATGTCGGCTTGACAAACTTTGACAATTCTCCTTTCAAACCGACCGCCATCGTGCGTCGCAACGGCTTGATAAATAAGCCTTATTCAGACATTTCGCTCTTATCTCAATAACCCTTCATAGGACTGCGCCATCGCGTCATTTGGGTATCGCGCCATCTTAAAATTTCATCTCAAAAATAAGAACCTCACTGGATCGATACCCCAAATGGCGACCTCACGCATAAGACCTCCTTACTATTTCATGGCGGCCACGATCGCGTGTCTGATGATGACGGGCGAACCCGCTGTTGCACGACTCGGATCGACGATCGTCACCACGCTCGATTCATCACCCGTCCCGGTCATTCGGCACGCGAAGAACGGCGAACTGTCCTTCGACGAAACCACTGATTCCAACGGCATCACGCTGCGCCAGTACATCGACTCCGCAGGCGTCGTCTATGCCGTCAGTTGGCACGGCGCCGCAATGCCCGACCTCGAGGCGCTCCTGGGCGCCCACTTCGCGCGCTACAAAAGCGCAGCAGCGGGCTCGCAAGCCAGCCACGGACTGCACGGATCCCGCGTGGCCGAGGACGACCTCGTCGTCGAGTCCGGCGTGCGGCTGAGGCAGTTCGTCGGCCGCGCGTGGCTCACCGACGCGCTCCCGGCGGGCGTTACCGCCGCCGACATCGAATAGGAGCCCAGGTCATGCGATCCAGTCGATGTCTCCTGCTCACAGCGTCGCTCATCGCGATCCTCGCGACCGGCGCGCTTTCCGCGTGCGGCGGCGGCGGCGACAGTTCGTCGACGCCGACCAGCCCGGCCCCCGCTCCGGCGTCCGTCGTCGCGCCCGCATCCGTTACCGCGCCGACGCCCGCATCGTCGGCGTCCGTCAACGTCGTACCGCAATCGACTACGCCGAATGTCCAGCCGATCAGCGTGTCGCGCGTCGAAACGGGCACGCGCAATATGTTGCAGACGAGCGTCACGATCTGCGTGCCCGGTACCGACAACTGCCAGACGATCGACAACGTCCAGGTCGACACCGGCTCGCAGGGGCTGCGCATTCTGGCGTCGGCGCTCTCGCCCGCGCTCGCGTTGCCGGCCGTCGCCACCAGCACCGGCGCGAACGCCGCGCAATGCACCGTGTTCGGCTCCGGCTACACATGGGGCGCGGTACGTACCGCCGACATCCGCCTCGCGGGCCATGTCGCCGCAGCGACGTCGATCCAGGTGATCGCCGACCCGGCCGTGCCCGCCGCCGCCGACGATTGCACCAAGTCCGGCCTGCCAATGCTCACCGCCGCGCGCTTGCGCAGCAACGGCATCCTGGGTGTCGGACCGTTCAGCGCGGATTGCGGCAGCGCCTGCGTCAACGCGCCGCTGCCGCGCTGGTACTACGCGTGCACGCCGGGCGCGACCGGCACATGCGTCGCGAGCACGCTCGCGGTTACGCAGCAAGTGACCAACCCGATCGCGCGCTTCTCCGCCGACAACAACGGCGTGCTGATCGAGCTTCCGGCCGTGCCCGACGCCGGCGCGTCGGCCGTTGCGGGCACGATGACGTTCGGCATCGGCTCGCAGGCCAACAACCTGCTCGGCGATGCCACCGTCCTGCGCGGCAGCACGCTGTCCGGCTTCGTTCTCACCGACTTCGGCGGCAGCACGTTCTCGACGAGCTTCATCGACAGCGGTTCGAACGGGCTCTTTTTCCCGTCGGATTCGCTCACCCAGTGCGGCCTCTGGTATTGCCCGCCGACGCCTCAGAGCCTCACCGCGACCATTCGCTCGACGAGCGGCGCCTCACGCGGCGTGAACTTCTCCGTGGCGCCAGCGACGGCGCTCTTCACCAGCAGCAACAACGCGTTCTCGAACCTGGCCGGTCCGGTTGGCAATTACTTCGATTGGGGCTTACCGTTCTTCTTCGGGCGACGCGTATTCACTGCGCTCGAAGGGCGCGTAACGCCCGCGGGCAGCGGGCCGTATTACGCGTTCTAGCTTGATGCGCCGGGCCGGCGGAAGACGCGCCTGCACGAACAACAGCCGAGCCGCCCGATCGATCGAGGCGGCTCGACCGCTGTGCTCTTTACGCGGATTACTCGCCCGACGATGGCGTCTCGCCGCGGCGCGTGAACTGCAGTTCGACGCGACGGTCGCCGGCAAGACAATCGACGAGCGCCCGGTGATTGCTCATCGTGCATTGCGCGCCCGGCGAAGCGGGCCCGTAGCCGCGCGCCTGAATGGGCAGCGTGACGCCGTGATCCTGCAAGTACCGCTGGACGCTGGTCGCGCGCCGTTGCGACAGCGCGCGGTTGTAGGCCAGGCTGCCGAGCCGGTCGGTAAAGCCGGAAATCGCGATTCCGGACACGTCGCCGGCGCGCTTCACATCGGCGATCACCGCATCGAGCTTCGCCCTGCCGTTTTCCGTGATCGACTCGATGTCCCCGCGATCGAACGGGAAAAGCGCATCGGCCGACAGCGCGATCTTCGGCGGAAGCGACACAGCAGCGACCGGCGGCCTCGGCACCGCACAGCCGTCGAGATGGGCTCTCGCGTCGCTCATGACGCGCTCGACCGCGTCGACTTTTTCCTGCGCGGCGTCGAAATTGCGCGCCCACGCATCGTGCCCGGCGTGCATGAGCTTGACCTCCATGCACGCGACTTCCCGTTGTGCCTGCGGGCAATACGCAAAACGGGCGTCGCGGCGTATGACCCCGAGCGACGCGGCGATGTCGGGTCGCAGTGCGGCAACGGTGCGCAGCGACGGATTGTCGAGCTTCGCAGGCCGGCCGGATTCCAGTTCCGCCGTCAGGCGCGCGGATTCGCCCAGCGCCTCTTCGACAAATCCCCAACCGTTGCTCAAGGCGATCTCTTCATTGGCTGCGTCCAGCCAGCATTGATCCTTGTATCCGAAGTAGTTTTCCTTCCTTGTACCGAGTCCGTCGAGTCTCGACTGCAGCGACGCGCTCACTTCCCGCGGCGCCTTGATTTGTCCATAGACGTCGGTCCATTGGCGGACCGCGGCGCCCGCTGGTTCGCTCTGCTCGGTGTCGAAGCCTCTTTGCAAGACTGTCGGATCCTGGATCGCGAGCTTGTCGCGAACGGCCGTCGAGCAGCCCGCAAGCCACAGCACGCAAGCTGCGGCAACGATGGTGTGTTTCATGTGTGTAGCCTGTGTCGGAGCCACGTCGCGCCTGGCACCGTGGCTGTGATGTCGCACCATCGAACGATGGAAATGTGGGTGATCAGCCGCCGAATACGTAGCCGATGCCCGCGCGAACGATGGTGCTGTTGCCGCCCGACGACGACACGCCCGCGTTGAAGTTGAGGTTGCCCTTCTCGTTCCAGCGCGAGACGCCGATGCCGAGCGCCGCCTGTCCGCGATAAGCCGCGACGCCTGCGTTGAGCGCGGTGCGTCCCGGCAGATACGGCGTCACCACGTTGAGCGCCGATGCCGCAGCGATGCCCTTGCGCGTATTGCGGTCGAGATCGCGAATCTGCTGGTCGGCGTTGTTGAAGCGCTGATCCGTGTAGCTGTTCGCCTGACCGAGCGTGCTCCCCGACGCGCGATTCAACTGGTCGAGGTTGACCGCATCCGTGCCCGACGTGCCCGCTGCGACATTCGTGATCTGCCGCTCCGCGCCCGTTGCGCCGACCGACACGCTGTTCGCCCGATCCGCGACCGAGTTCGCACCGAGCGCGACCGAATTGTCGGCACTCGCGATTGCACCGGCGCCCGTGGACACGGCGTTCACGCCGCTCGCGAGCGCATTCGCGCCGAGCGCGAGCGAGTGCGTGCCGCTCGATACCGCCGCTTCTGTCGCCCCGTTGCCATCCGCGCTGAAAAGCGCCATGGTCGCGGCCGTGAAGTTATTGACCTTCCCGACCGCATCGTTCAATTGGCCGACGTTGACCGCGTCGGTAATGAGCGAGCCGGCCGCGACGTTGTGGAGCGTCGTGCCGCCCGAGGTGCCGTTGCCGAGCGTCACGTTGGCGTAGTCCGTCGCGCCGCTCGCCGTCTTGTCATAGGTGAGCGCGGCGACGGTGTTGCCCTTGCTGTCGATCAGGCCCGAGCTTTTCAGTTGCGAGACGTTCACGGCGTCGGTGTCGGCGGTGCCGGCCTTCACGTTCGTGATCTGCCGCTCTTGCCCGACTGCCCCGACCGACACCGAGTCGGCGCGGTCGGCGACCGAATTCGCACCCAGCGCGACGGCGTTCTTCCCGCTTGCCTGCGCATTACCGCCGATCGCGAGCGAGTCCGCGCCGGACGCTTGTGCGGCCGTGAGGCTCGAGTTGGTCGTGAAGTATTTGAGAGAGCCGCCGTTCTGGAGGCCATCCACCAACTGTTTCGTCTGGAACAACTGGTCGCCGTTGACGGCGTCCGTGCTGCCGGCCGCGATGCGGCCAGCCGCGACGTTGCGCAGCGCGACCGGCGCCGACGCCGATGCGCCGCCGAGCGTCACTTGCGCGCGATTGACGGTGCCGTCCGGATTGGTGTCGTAGACGACCGCCGCAAGGGTGTTGCCGGTCGGATCGACGAGGCCCGACTGCTTCAACTGTGCGACGTTGACGGCGTCGTGGTCGTCGACCCCCGCCTTTACGTTCGCGATGGTCGTGCCATCGCTGCCGCCGAGTGTGATTCTGCCCTTGCCGATATCGTCATAAGCGACGAATGCGTTCGTCGCGATGCCGCTCGGGTCGATCGTGAGGCCGGCGTCCTTCAACTGCTTGACGTTGACGGCGTCCGAATCGTCGGTGCCTATCGCGAGGTTCGAAAGAATCGTTCCCGCCGTGCCGCCGCCGAGCGTGATTTTGCCCTTGCCGATATTGTCGTAGGCGACGAATGCATTCGTCGCGATGCCGCTCGGGTCGATCGTGAGGCCAGCGTCCTTCAGTTGCTTGACGTTGACGGCGTCCGAGTCGTCGGTGCCTTTCGCGAGGTTCGAAAGAATCGTTCCCGCCGTGCCGCCGCCGAGCGTGATTTTGCTCTTACCGATATTGTCGTAGGCGACGAATGCGTTCGTCGCGATGCCGCTCGGGTCGATCGTGAGACCGGCGTCCTTCAGTTGCTTGACGTTGACGGCGTCCGAGTCGTCGGTGCCTTTCGCGAGGTTCGAAAGAATCGTTCCCGCCGTGCCGCCGCCGAGCGTGATTTTGCCCTTACCGATATTGTCGTAGGCGACGAATGCGTTCGTCGCGATGCCGCTCGGGTCGATCGTGAGACCGGCGTCCTTCAGTTGCTTGACGTTGACGGCGTCCATGTCCGCCTTGCCGGCCTGCAGGTTATGGATCTGTGCACCGGCCGTGCCTCCGAGCGTGACAGACGTTCGCTCGTCGCCGTCGAATCGGACAGTATCCGCCGATGCATCGACCCCGGCCTTCGCCGCTGCCTGGATCGCGCTGCCGACATCGGTGTATTTCCCGCCGTTCACGGTAAATGAGGGCGCGCTGAGTGCCCCGTCGGCTCCAAGCGCCGCACCACCGCCGATTGCGGCTGCCGTGCTCGACGCCACACTGTGCAACTGTGATGCGTTCACGGCATCCGTGCTGGTTGCGCTCAGCGTACCGGGGGCAAGGTTGACGATCCGCCGCTCCGCGCCTTTCGCACCGATCGATACGACATTGCTCTGTGACCCGTCGCTGCCACTGCCGAGCACCACGCTGTTGGCACCTGACACCGACACGTCGTTACCAAGCACCATCGAGTTGATGCCGGATATCGTCGCCTGATTGCCGAGCGCGACGGACCCCGCGCCCGAAACGACGTTGTTCGTCCCAAGCGATATCCCCTTGTCCGTGCCCGTGTTCGCCGTGTCGCCAACGATCGAATTGTTGCCGATGACGATGCTGTCCGTCGAACCCGCTCGCGCCAGGTTGCCGATGGCGAGCGAGCGGTCACCATTGGTCGCCTCCGCGTTGACGCCGATCGCCGTGGACCCTACTCCGCTCGATATGACGGATTTGCCGATGGCAACCGATTCCACGTTGCCCGTGTTTGCGTTCGAACCGATCGCGACAGACTGATTCCCATTGGCATGCGTATTCAGGCCGATCGAAATTGAATCGGAACCGAGCGCTTCGATCCGATCCCCTATGTCGGTGGGCCCGGCTTTGATCAGTTGCTCGGGTGACAGACTCGGCCCGATGGGCAACACCTGAGCACGTGACGACATGACGGCGCTGCGCTCACTCTTCGTCAAAACGCCCAGCGCACGCACCACCTCCGCCGCATAGGAGAAGCCTGTTTGCGCGGACGCCTGGACGAGTTGACCGCGCTCCTCGGCGTGAATCATGCTCGGCAGGGCAAATACCGTCAGGGTCGCGAGCGCAACGCTGCGCATGGACCCACACTTCGCAAGTGCTCGCACGCGGACTAGCGCATGCGAAAGCGAGTCGGAATGCTGACTCGAACGCTTATTCGTCGACACGACATCTTGATTCTTCTTCATTTTTATCTGCTCACTCTCAGGTTCAAAGGCACGTGAATCACGCGCCTATTTTTTTGACTTCATGCAGCTATCCTGCCTATTCCCTTCAATCCGAATCCGACGCACTTAGCATCCCTAACCGGCCTCATGGCGCCGCAATGAATATCGATTCGATTGCCTAATCAATCACGCTCCAACGCATCCGCAACGGTTATCTCTGGCTCGCGAAAAAAATCGCTCACACACGATCAATTTTCACAATCAAGTTAAATTTGAACTATACGAAAAGTCTTAAAGCCGCACCACGCCGTCCATTCGGACGATGCATGCCTCGAATTCTTATCCTGATCGGGATAGTTCGTTTGGCGACCCGGGCCGTACAAACGAAAAAAAGCCGTTCCGGTTTAACCCGGAACGGCTTTCGTCCAACCCGCGCAACAGCGCTACACCTGACTCACCCCGGCGGCAACGCCTTGTCATCCTCGTCGAAAATCTTCTGCGCCAGATGAAACGCCGAGTTCGCCGCAGGAACGCCGCAATAAATCGCGGTCTGCATCAGGATTTCCTTGATCTCGTCGCGCGAGACGCCGTTGTTCTTCGCCGCCCGCAAATGCAGCGCGAGTTCCTCGCTACGATTGAGCGCCACCATCATCGCGATGGTCACGAGGCTGCGCGTGTGGCGCGGCAAGCCGGGACGCGTCCAGATCTCGCCCCACGCATAGCGCGTGATGAGGTTTTGGAACTCGGTCGTGAGATCGGTGCGATTGGCGAGCGACCGGTCCACGTGCGCGTCGCCGAGCACCGCGCGGCGCACGCTCAAGCCCGCGTCGTAACGTTCGTCTTCGGTCATCGTTGTTCTCCCAGGAACTCCAGCACGTGGCGGGTGTATTCCGCCGATTTTTCGATGTTCGACAGATGCGCCGCGTCGAGTTCGACGTAGCGCGCCCCTTCTATATAGCCGGCAAGTTCGCGGCCCTGCGCGGCCGGCGTCGACATGTCGTGCGTGCCGGCGATCACCAGTACCGGCGCCTTGATCGTCTTCGCCTCGTCGCGCAGGTCGGCATCGCGGATCGCTTCGCAATTCGACGCGTAGCCGTCCCCCGAGGTATGGCGGAACACGTCGCGGATCGGCGCGAGCACGAGCGGCTCGCGCTCGATGAAACCCGCCGTGAACCAGCGCGGAATGACCGCGTCCGTCAGCCCGATCATGCCGCCGACTTCGCGCGCCTTCGCCGCCCGCGGCGTCCAGACGGCATCCGAGCCGATCAGCGCGGCGGTGTTCGACAGCACCACGCGCTCGAAACGCTCCGGATGGCGCGCGGCGAGCCCGACGCCGGTCAGCCCGCCCATCGACAGGCCGCAGTAGTGCGCGCGCTTGATGTGCAGCGCGTCCATGAGGCCGATCACGTCGCCGACGAGCTGGTCGATCGTGTAAGGGCCCTGCGGCGAATCGGAGTGGCCGTGGCCGCGCGTGTCGTAACGCAGCACGCGATAGTGCTTCGCGAACGCCTCGGCTTGCGGCGCCCACATCGACATGTCGCTGCCGAGCGAGTTGGACAGCACGAGCCACGGGGCGGTCTCGCCCGCGTCGGCGTCGACGCGATAGTAAAGCTGGATACCGTTGACGGCGGCGTGAGGCATTTTGCGTTTCGCTCCTGGGTTTTCACGCGTTGGCGTGATGCAGCTCGAGCGCGGCGTCGATGAACGCCTGCGCACAGCCGGCGTAATTCGCCGGGTCGAGCAACTGTTTCAACTGATCGGTCGAGAGATGCTGCATGACGGTGGCGTCCGCGCCCAGCACGTCGAAGAGCGTGCGGCCGCTCGCGACCGCCTCCTTCGACGCGCGCTCGACCAGCTTATGCGCATCGAGCCGGCCGATCCGGTCGCCGAGCGCAAGCATCACCGCTTCGCCGAGCACGAGGCCGCGCGTCGCGTCGAGATTCGCCGCGAGCCGCCCGGTGTTCACTTCGATGTCCGCGACGATGGTCTTCATGTGCGCGAGCGCCCCGCCCGCCAAGCGCGCGAGTTCTGGCAGCGCTTCCCACTCGGCCTGCCAGCCGCCGAGCGCGCGCTCGTGCTCCTGCAGCATGCCCGCGAAAACCGTCGCGACGAGCCCCGGCGCGCGCGTCGCGGCGGTCAGAACCGCCGCGCAGCCGACCGGATTGCGTTTGTGCGGCATCGTCGACGAACCGCCCTTGCCCGCGGCCGCCGGTTCAGCGAGTTCGCCGACTTCAGTCTGCATGGACAGCGAAATATCGCGCGCCATCTTGCCGAGCGTGCCGATCAGCATGCCGAAGCACGAAGCGGTTTCCGCGATGCGGTCGCGCTCGGTATGCCACGGCAGCGCGGGCAACGCGAGCGAGAGTTCGTCGGCGAGCGTCTGGGCGACGCCTTGCGCCTTGTCGCGCAGGCTCGCGAGCGTGCCCGCCGCGCCGCCGAACTGCAGCGCGAGCGCGCGCGAGCGCAGCATCGCAAGGCGCTCGCGGTGACGCGTCAGCGCGTCGAGCCATTGCGCGAACTTGAGGCCGAGCGTGATCGGCAGCGCCTGCTGAAGCCAGGTCCGGCCCATCATCGGCGTCGTGCGGTATTTCCTCGCCTGATCGGCGAGCGCCGCGCACAGGTCGCGCAGGTCGGCATCGACGAGATCGAGCGCCGCGCGCAACTGGAGCACCGTGCCGGTGTCGATGATGTCCTGGCTCGTCGCGCCCCAGTGGACGTATTTGGCCGCTTCGGCGTCCGCGTTCTTCACGACCGCCGTCAAGAGCTTGACGAGCGGAATCGCCAGATTGCCGCCCGCCGCCGCGCCCGTCATGAGCGCGCGCGCGTCGATCGCGTCCGCGCGGCACGCGGCTTCGATCGCCCCGACCGCGCTCGACGGAATCACGCCATGCGCCGCCGACGCGCGCGCGAGCGCGGCTTCGACGTCGAGCATCGCCTGGACGGTCGCGTGCGGCGACCAGACCGCGTTCATCGCGTCGGTGCCGCAGATGAGGTCGGTCAGCCGCCCGGTCGCTGCCAACATGGGCTCAGACACGTTCGATCGCAATCGCGATGCCCTGCCCCACGCCGATGCACATCGTGCAAAGCGCGAAGCGGCCGCCGGTGCGCTGAAGCTGGTAGCTCGCGGTCGTGACGAGGCGCGCGCCGCTCATGCCGAGCGGATGACCCAAGGCGATGGCGCCACCGTTCGGATTGACACGGGGATCGTCGTCCGCGACGCCGAGCATGCGCAGCACCGCGAGGCCCTGCGACGCGAACGCTTCGTTCAGCTCGATCACGTCGAACTGGTCGATGGTCATGTTCAGGCGCTTGAGCAGCTTTTGCGTCGCCGGCGCCGGGCCGACGCCCATCACGCGCGGCGCGACGCCCGCCGTCGCGAGGCCGAGAATGCGTGCGCGCGGCACGAGGCCGAAGCGCTTCGCGCTGTCTTCGTCGGCGATGATGAGCGCGGCCGCGCCGTCGTTCACGCCCGACGCGTTGCCCGCCGTCACGCTGCCGTCCGGGCGCACGACGCCCTTTAACTTTCCGAGCGCTTCGAGACTCGTCTCACGCGGATGCTCGTCCTTTGAGACGACAATCGGATCGCCCTTCTTCTGCGCGATCGTCACCGCGACGATTTCCTGCGCGAGCGTGCCGTCCTTCTGCGCGCGCGCCGCCTTCTGCTGGCTGCGCACGGCGAACGCGTCCTGATCGGCGCGGCTCACCTTATAGTCATCCGCGACGTTTTCCGCCGTTTCCGGCATCGAATCGACGCCGTATTGTTTCTTCATCAACGGATTGACGAAGCGCCAGCCGATGGTCGTATCGTAGATGTCGGCCTGACGCGAGAAGGCGCTCGTCGCCTTGCCCTGCACGAACGGCGCGCGGCTCATGCTCTCCACACCACCCGCGATCAGGAAACTCGCTTCGCCCGACTTGATCGCGCGCGCCGCGATGCCGATCGCGTCCATGCCCGAGCCGCACAGGCGGTTCACCGTCGTGCCCGCGATGCCTTCGGGCAAACCAGCGAGCAGCGTCGACATGCGCGCGACGTTGCGATTGTCCTCGCCCGCCTGGTTCGCGCAGCCGTAGATCACTTCCTCGACCGCGTTCCAGTCGACGTCCTTGTTGCGCTCCATCAGCGCGCGCAGGGGCACGGCGCCGAGGTCGTCGGCACGCACCGACGAGAGCGCGCCCGCATAGCGGCCGATCGGGGTACGAATCGCGTCACACAAAAATGCTTCTTTCATCAATGTCTCCGGGAATATTCGGCTTATGCGGTTTCGGTCAGCGGCGCGTATTGCAGCGGCACCTTGGCGAGTTCCTGAAGCTCCTCGAACGAGAGCCCATCGACGATCTCGCGCACGACGAAGCCTTCCGGCGTCACGTCGAACACGGCGAGATCCGTGTACACGCGATCGACGCAGTCCACCCCCGTCACCGGATACGAGCACTCGGCAACGAGCTTGCTCTCGCCCTGCTTGGTCAGCAATTCCATCATCACGTAGACCTGCTTGGCGCCGATCGCGAGATCCATCGCGCCGCCGACCGCCGGAATCGCGTCGGGCGCGCCGGTGTGCCAGTTCGCGAGATCGCCCTTCGCCGACACCTGGAACGCGCCGAGCACGCAGAAATCGAGATGGCCGCCGCGCATCATCGCGAACGAATCGGCGTGGTGGAAAAAGGCGCCGCCTGTCAGCAGCGTGACGTGCTGCTTGCCCGCGTTGATGAGCTCGTCGTCTTCCTCGCCCTTGGCCGGCGCCGGGCCCATGCCGAGCAGGCCGTTTTCGCTGTGCAGGAAGATTTCGCGGTCCGCCGCGAGGTGATTGGCGACGAGCGTCGGCACGCCGATGCCGAGGTTCACGTAGGCGCCTTCGGGAATATCGGCGGCGACGCGTTTCGCCATTTCGTCACGAGTCAGTTTTTTCATGGCTGTTCCTTTTTGCTTAGGCCGCGAGTTCGGCTTGATGGACGGCTTGCGGCACTTCCACGACGCGCTGCACGAAAATGCCCGGCGTGACGATGTTTTCCGGATCGAGTGCACCGAGTTCGACGACCTGCGACACCTGCACGATCGCCGTTTTCGCCGCGCTCGCCATGATCGGCCCGAAGTTGCGCGCAGTTTTACGATAGACCAGATTGCCCCAGCGGTCGCCCTTATATGCCTTCACGAGCGCGAAATCGGCGTGCAGCGGCGCTTCGAGCACATACTGCCTGCCGTCGATCAGACGTGTTTCCTTCCCCTCCGCGAGCTTCGTGCCGAAGCCGGTCGGCGTGAAGAAGCCGCCGATGCCCGCGCCCGCCGCGCGGATGCGTTCCGCGAGATTACCCTGCGGCACGAGTTCGAGTTCGATTTCGCCCGCGCGGTAGAGCGCGTCGAAGACCTGCGAGTCGGTCTGGCGCGGAAACGAACAGATGATCTTGCGCACGCGCTTCGCCTTGAGCAGCGCGGCGAGGCCCGTTTCGCCATTGCCGGCGTTGTTGTTGACGATCGTCAGTTCGCGCGCGCCCTGCTCGATCAGCGCGTCGATCAGTTCCGACGGCATGCCCGCCGTACCGAAACCGCCAATCATGATGGTCGCTCCGTCGTGCACATCCGCCACCGCCGACGCGAGCGAATCGAAAATCTTGTTGATCATGCCGTTCTTCTCCTGCGAGTGGCCCGGCGGCCTTCTTACGCGTTCGACGCGCTCACGATGTGCCGGACCGGACTCGGGGTTAACCTGCTGGTTCAAAACGCTTGCTTCGAATTGTTCGGCATGCGAACATGGATTCGATTAGCGAACAACGCGATGTTATTCCTGCGTTCGTTGTCGTGTCAACGAACTACGGGTTTTTACCGACGGACCTTTCCCCATGAACGACGATCCAGCGCAAGTTCTCTCCAGTGACGAGCCGGACACAGCGAAGCCCGGCGATTCGTATGTCCAGTCGTTCGCGCGCGGACTCGCTGTGATCCGCTCGTTCGACGCGAGCCGCCCCGCGCAGACGCTGACCGAAGTGGCCGCCGCCGCGGGCCTCACGCGTGCGGGCGCGCGCCGCATCCTGCTGACGCTGCAGGCGCTAGGCTACGTCGAGGCTGACGGGCGGCGCTTTCAGCTTACGCCGAAGATCCTGGACCTGGGTTTCGCCTATCTCACGTCGATGCCGTTCTGGAATCTCGCCGAGCCGGTGATGGAGGAACTCGTCGAACGGGTGCACGAGAGCTGCTCGGCCGCCGTGCTGAACGGCACGGACATCGTCTACGTGCTGCGCGTGCCGACTCACAAGATCATCACGCAGAACCTTTCGATCGGCAGCCGCCTGCCGGCGTTCTGCACGTCGATGGGCCGCGTGCTGCTCGCCGCGCTCGACGACACGCAACTCGACGCCGTGCTCGACGCGAGCGAGCTCGTCGCCCGCACGCCGCGCACACTCACCGACCACGCCGCGCTCGCCGAAGCGATCCGCGCCGTGCGCCGTCAGGGCTGGGCGATCGTCGATCAGGAACTAGAGGAAGGGCTGATCTCGATGTCGGCGCCGATCCGCGACCGGCAGGGGCGCGTGATCGCGGCGCTCAATATCAGCGGGAATGCGCAGCGAAAGAGCGCGAAGCAGATGGTGAAGGCGTTTCTCGAACCGCTGCAGGACGCGGCGCAACGCGTCTCGGAGATGGTCGCGCGGCGCGGATAGGCACAAGCGCCACTATTCGAAAAGACGAAAGAGGCACTACCCTTTATCTCGCCCGCCGATAACCGTGCCGAAAATGCCCGCCGCATGAACGACCTCGATCTGAACCTCATCCCGTATCTCGTCGCGATCGAGGAGACGCGCAACGTCAGCCGCGCCGCCGAACGGCTCGGCGTGAGCCAGCCGCGCGTGAGCACGGCGCTCGGCCGGTTGCGCGACTATTTCAACGACCCGCTGTTCGTGCGGACTTCGCGCGGCATGGAACCCACGCCCCGCGCGCTCTCGCTCGTGCCCGCCGCGCGCGAGGCGCTCGACCGCATCGAACGCGGCCTGCTCGACACCCAGCATTTCGACCCGGCCGCAACGACCGACACGTTTTCGATCGCCCTGTCCGACGTCGGCGAAATCGTGTTCCTGCCGCGTCTTCTGCAAGCGCTCGCCGTCGAGGCGCCGCATGCGAACCTGCGCTCGGTATCGCTCGCGCACGGCGAAGTCGAACGCGGGCTGGAAGCCGGCGACATCGATCTCGCGGTCGGCTATTTTCCGGATCTCGGCGGCAACAACTTCTTTCAGCAACGGCTTTTCTCGCACCGCTTCATCTGCCTGATGCGGCGCGATCATCCGTTTGCGCGCGGGCCGCTCACGCTCGAACAGTTCATCGCATGCGGACACGCCGTCGTGCGCGCCGAAGGACGCAGCCAGGAAATCCTTGAGAATTTTCTCGACAAACAACGCATTCGACGACGCGCAGTGCTCGAAACGCCGCACTTCATGAGTTTGCCCTTCATTCTTTCGCGCACGGATCTGATCGCGACCGTGCCGCACGCGATCGGCTTCGCCTATGTCGCCGAGCATGCGTCGATCACGCTCGCCGAGCCGCCGCTCTCCCTGCCGCACTTCGATCTCCGGCAGCACTGGCATCGCAAGTTCCACAACGACGCGCGCACGATGTGGCTGCGTGGCGTCGTCGCGTCCCTTTTCAACGATGCGCTGGATGAATGGCCGAAGTGACGGCGCGCCGCGCCGGCCCGGCTAGAATGATGTTTTGTTTCCTGCCGGGAAATGATCGGATGGATGCGCTGACCAGCTTGCGGGTGTTCCGGGAAGTCGTCGAAGCGGGAAGTTTCGTGAAGGCCGCCGAACGCCTCGACATCTCGACCGCGATGACGAGCAAGCATGTGGCGAATCTCGAACGTCAGCTCGGCGTGCGCCTGCTCAACCGCACGACGCGCCATCTGAGCCTGACCGAAGCCGGCGCCGTCTACTTCGAGCAGTGCAGCGAGGCGCTCGACATCCTAGAGGCGGCCGAAGCGGCTGTCGGCGCGCAGACGGCGCATCCGCAGGGCGTGCTGAAGGTGACGGCGCCCGGCTGGTTCGCGACGCGCAAGTTCGCCGATCTTCTCGTTGCCTACCGGGAACGTTATCCCGAGGTGCTGATCGACCTTCGCCTGGAAAACCGTTTCGTCGATCTCGTCGAGGAAGGCTACGACCTGGCGCTCCGTGCGACGTCCGAGCCGTCGCCTTCGCTGATCGTGCGGCCGCTGTGCAGGGTGCCGTTCATCCTCACGGGCGAGCCGGCGTATCTCGAACGGCACGGCACGCCGCGCCGCCCTGACGATCTGGACCGGCATCGCATGATCCTGCCGACCTACACCAATATCGAGACGGTCGAACTGAGCGGGCCCGACGGCACGTTCACCGTGAAAAATCAGGCGGTGTTCAAGACCAACGATACGTCGATGTCGCTTCAACTCGTGCGCGCCGGGCTCGGACTCGCGTATTTCCCGGAGTGGATCGTGGCGCCGGAACTCGCGGCGGGCAATCTCGTGCGCGTGCTGCCGGACTATGCCGCGTTCGCGCCTTCGGTGTACGCGGTCTATACGAGCCGCAAGTACATGACGACGAAAGTGCGCACGTTCATCGATTTTCTGTCTGAGTCTCTGACCTGACTGGAAGGCGCTGCCGGCGAAACACTTGGTCAATTAGGATAACTCGTATTCAAGCGCATCGGCCGCCGTGTGATGATCCCGCCCGATTTTGGTCCCATTGCCCAGCGTTTTCGAACGCCGGGCTGAGCGACGAACGAGCCTTCTCACTTCCTTTTTCGATCGGATCCGCGATGAACTTCCCGTGGTTTCAACTGTTCCTCAACTTCATGCTGCTCGGGGCGGCCGTGTTCATCTGCAACACGATCAATGCGAGCCTGCGCGAGGCGCGGTGGAACGGCGCGCTGATCTTCGTCGGCTTTTGCCTGCTCGCCATGGTGCTCGACTTCGTCCTCATGCACGTGTTCGCCTCGGCGACTTCGGCGGAGCGGACAAGCTATGCGAACCTCGCGTCGATGTCGGCCTGGGCGGAACGTGTCGTCGCGTATGTGATTCCTTGTGCCGTGGGTATCGTGCTCGCGGTTCGCTTCCGGCAGCGCTGGCGTAGCCGCGGCCGGCAGCCGGTGATCATCAAGA
Organism: Caballeronia telluris; assembly: GCF_001544495.1. Classification (GTDB taxonomy): domain Bacteria; phylum Pseudomonadota; class Gammaproteobacteria; order Burkholderiales; family Burkholderiaceae; genus Caballeronia; species Caballeronia telluris. The sequence continues at coordinate 16,748 of NZ_FCNZ02000017.1, read as the reverse complement.
CGTCGGAGTACTCGCAGTCGGAGCTGTCGGTTTGAGGATGCCGCGGTTGCACGGCCGGGCGGTGTGAGTGGAATTGTGAAGCATCGTCGGCGAAGCCTTTCCAAGGGTTCTCAATACGAAACCCGTCTGATATACTTTCGCTCTTTCGGGGCGTAGCGCAGCCTGGTAGCGTACCTGCATGGGGTGCAGGTGGTCGGAGGTTCAAATCCTCTCGCCCCGACCAAGGAAATCAAGGACTTAGCCTTCACGGGCTAGGTCCTTTTTCTTTTCTGCTGCAATGTCGTTCATCGGCACGCAACACCCGAGATTCATGCCGAGCCGTCGTGAAGCGCATCGCCGCATCGTGATGCTTGCGCCATCCTCCATCTGCCGCGCAGAGTGCGGTAGACTTCCGGCGACATTTTTCAGGATCAATATGAGAACCATTGCTTCGCGCGTGATGCTCGCCGGCCTCGCGTGTGTTCTTGCCGCATGCACGACGGGCTACCGGAACGGCCAGCAGTGCAAGCAGAAGATGATCGCCACCTACCCGACCGCCGACGTCCCGTTGTCCGTCGAAGCGACGAAGATCGCGCATCGCGGATCGCGTGTCGTGGTCGAGGGCAGCTACAAGAGCGTGTCGCGCACGCTCGTGACGACGCAGATCAAGGGCGGCCAGACGGACACCGTCAAAGTGGCGACGATCAACGTTCCCGCGGCGGTCGAATGCACGTTCCAGGAAGAGACGATGACGAGTTTCAGATGGCTCACGCCGCTGAAATTTGCATGGGTCTACGAACCCGTCGCCGAGACCGAGCACGAGTAGTATCGCAAGGCTTGGGGCGCGTCCCTGCCGATCGTCGAGGCTTCAAAAACAAAAACGCCGCGACTCTCGTCGCGGCGCCTCCATTCGATCCGACTGCAGTCTCAACCGCCCAGCAGATCGATCACTTGCAGAATTTCCTTCCTCAACTGCTCCACATCCACCGCAACCTGCGCAGGCGCATTTGCGCTGACCTCGGCTTCATCGTCCTCATCGCCGTTCACGCGGCCATGCGAATCGAGGCGGTTACGCGCCCCGTTGATCGTGAAGCCCTGTTCGTAAAGCAGTTCGCGGATACGCCGGATCAGCAGCACCTCATGATGCTGATAATACCGACGATTCCCGCGCCGTTTGACCGGCCGCAACTGCGTGAACTCCTGCTCCCAATAGCGCAGCACATGCGGTTTCACGCCGCATAGTTCGCTGACTTCACCGATCGTGAAGTAGCGCTTGGCCGGGATCGGAGGCAAGACGACTTTTTCCATCGTCGATCAACCTTCGTAGGTGGATATCGCAGAGGCGCTGGCGAACAGGCATGCAGCGCGGTTTCGTCCGTCAGCGGCCGAAGCTGGTTTCCGCGCCGGTCTCGACCAGCGCCTTCAACTTCTGGCTCGCGTGAAACGTAACGACGCGACGGGCGGCGATCGGAATGGCTTCGCCTGTCTTCGGATTGCGTCCCGGCCGCTGCGGTTTGTCGCGCAACTGGAAGTTGCCGAAGCCGGACAGCTTGACGCTGTCGCCGCTTTCGAGCGCGTCGCGAATGACTTCGAAGAAGGCTTCGACCATGTCTTTCGCTTCGCGCTTGTTGAGTCCGACGTGGTCGAACAGCATCTCGGCCAGTTCGGCTTTCGTGAGCGTCGGCGTCTCACTGGACGCCGCGCCGTTCGAAGTCGGGATATCTCGGATCATGGCGCTGCGTTGCGCCGAAAGAAGGGCTTCGAAATCACTCGAGTTCATTTGGTTCATATCATAAAAATGGCGTGACGATGAAGACGGAGGGGCCAACCAAAGGCTATCCGCGCAACCGCGCGCCATGTACTCGAGCCAAGCGATCCACCAGCGTTTTGATGGCCGTTTCGACCGTTTCGTCCTGAAGCGTCCCGCCAGTATCTTGCAACGTCACACGGAAGGCAAGGCTTTTCTCGTGCGCCCCCAACCCACCGGAAGTGCTTGATTTTGGACGAAATTCATCGAACAGCACAACCCTCGTGACGTGCTTGCACGCGGGTTCGGAACGGGCGTTTTCGAGCTCGTCCAGGAGCGTCTGAGCCTCCACTTTCTCGTCGACGACGATCGCAATATCGCGCTTCACCGGCGGGAATTTCGACACCTCCGACGGCACCGGCAGCGAGCGTTCCATCAGCGCTTCTGCTTCGATTTCGAAAAGAATCGGCGCTTGCGGAAGGTCATACTTTTGCAGCCAGCGCGGATGAAGCTCGCCGATCCAGCCGACCGCGCGGCCATCGATTTCGATGCGTGCGCTGCGTCCCGGATGCAGCGCCGGATGCTCGGCCTTCACGAAGCGCGGCATCACGGGCGCAAAGAGCGCCTCGACGTCGCCCTTCGCGTCGAAGAAATCGACAGTGCGCGACGGCGCGCCCCACTGCTCGTCCAGCGCCGGCCCATAGGCCAGCGCGCCGATCATCTTCGGCTGCGCGAAGCCTTCGACAGCGAGTTCGCCCGCCTTGATCGACGGATCGCGCAGGAACACGCGACCCGCCTCGAACACGCGGATACGCTCCGCGCGACGGTTCAGGTTGTAGCGCAACACGTTGATCAGGCTGCCGAAGAGCGTCGTGCGCATGACCGACAACTGGCTCGCAATCGGATTGAGCAGCTTGACCGGGTTGTCGTTGCCCGCGAAATCCCGCTCCCACTCGGCATCGACGAAACTGAAGTTCACCGTCTCCGCGTAGTCGCGCGCGGCAATCGCGTGGCGGATCACGTGGATCGAGCGCTTCGTCTCGTTGGTCGGACGCATTTCGCTCTTCGCGACCGGCGGCCGTGCCGGAATTTTTTCGAAGCCGTAAATGCGCGCAACTTCCTCGATCAGATCCTCTTCGATCTCGATGTCGAAGCGATACGGCGGCGGCGTCACCAAGAAGGTGTCACCATCGCGCTCGAATGCGAGACCGAGGCGCGTAAAAATCTGCGCGATCTCTTCGGCGCCAATCTCGATGCCGATGATCCGATGCGCGCGCGAGACGCGCATCGCGACCGGCGCGCGCGTCGGCAGATTGACGATCTGATCGTCGACCGGGCCGGCCGCGCCGCCGCAGATCTCGAGAATCAGTTGCGTGATGCGCTCGATGTGTTCGACGGTCGTCGAATAATCGACGCCGCGCTCGAAGCGATGCGCCGCGTCGGTCGAGAAGTTGTACTTGCGCGCGCGCCCGCGGATGGCGTCGGGCCACCAGAACGCGGCTTCCAGGTAGATGTTCGTCGTATCGAGCGAGACGGCTGTGCTGTCGCCGCCCATGATGCCCGCGAGGCTTTCGACCTGATGGTCATCCGCGATCACGCCGACGGTTTCGTCGAGTTCGACGGTGTTGCCGTTCAGCAACTTGAGCGACTCGCCCTTCTTCGCCCAGCGCACTTCGATGCCGCCGTGAATCTTGTCGAGATCGAACACATGGGTCGGGCGGCCGAGTTCGAGCATCACGTAATTCGAGATGTCGACGAGCGCCGAAATGCTGCGCTGACCAGACCGCTCCAGCCGTTCGACCATCCATTGCGGCGTCTTCGCGTGCGCGTCCACGCCGCGAATCACGCGGCCGGAGAAGCGGCCGCACAGGTCGGGCGCGAGAATCTTGACCGGCAGCTTTTCGTCCAGCGTCGCGTTGACCGGCGGCATGTCGAGCGTCGTGAGCGGCGCGCCCGTGATCGCGGCCGTCTCGCGCGCGACTCCGAACACCGAGAGGCAGTCCGCCTTGTTCGGCGTCAGCTTGATTTCGAAGACGGTATCGTCGAGATTGAGCGTCTCGCGAATGTCCTGGCCGATCGGCGCATCGGCGGAAAGGATCAGCAAGCCACTGTGATCTTCCGACAGCTTGAGTTCGCGCGCCGAGCACAGCATGCCCTGGCTCTCGACGCCGCGCAGCTTCGACAGCTTGATCGCGAACGGCGCACCGCCCGCCTCTGCCGGCGGCAACTCGGCGCCGACCAGCGCGACCGGCACCTTGATGCCGGGCGACACATTCGGCGCGCCGCACACGATGTTGAGCGTCTCGCCCGTGCCGGCGTCGACCTGGCAGACGTTCAGCTTGTCCGCGTCCGGATGCTTGGCGACTTCCAGCACCTGCCCGACGACGATCTTCGTGGTCGGCGGCGCGACCGGCTGCAAGCTTTCGACTTCGAGACCCGCCATCGTCAGCGCGTGCGACAGTTCGTCGGTCGTCAGTGCCGGATCGACGAAGCTTCTAAGCCAGGATTCTGGGAATTGCATGTGTGTCTACGTTCGAAATAAGTGGTGTCTGCGCCCGGTCTTAGGATTTCTTATGCACCGGGCATCGTGGGCGAGAAGCGCGTTACGCGAACTGCCGCAGGAAACGCAGATCGTTTTCGAAGAAAAGGCGCAGGTCCTGCACGCCGTAGCGCAGCATCGTCAGGCGTTCGAGGCCGCTGCCGAACGCGAAGCCGATATAGCGCTCCGGGTCGAGACCCATGTTACGGATGACGGTCGGATGAACCTGACCGGAGCCCGAAATCTCGAGCCATTTACCGGCGTTCTTGCCGTGCTCGAACATCATGTCGATCTCGGCGGACGGTTCGGTGAACGGAAAGTACGACGGGCGAAAGCGCACGAGAATGTCGTCGCGCTCGAAGAATTTTTTCAGGAAGTCGGTGTAGACGCCCTTCAGGTCTGCAAAGCTGATGTTCTCTTCGATCCACAGGCCTTCGACCTGGTTGAACATCGGCGAGTGCGTGGCGTCGCTGTCCACGCGATACGTGCGGCCCGGCACGATCACCTTGATCGGCGGCTTGTTCATGCGCGCGTAGCGCACCTGCATCGGGCTCGTGTGCGTGCGAAGCAGGAGCGGCCGGCCGTCGGCGTCGTTGCCGTCGACGTAGAACGTGTCCTGCATCGAACGCGCCGGATGATTCTCCGGGCTGTTCAGCGCGGTGAAGTTGTACCAGTCGGTTTCGATCTCGGGGCCGTCGGCCACATCGAAACCGATCGTCGCGAAGATCTGTTCGACCCGCTCCCACGTGCGCATCACGGGATGCAGCGTGCCCGCGCCAAGACCGCGCCCGGGTAGCGTCACGTCGATCGCTTCGGCCGCGAGCCGCTGGTTCAAAAGCGCGTCGGCGAGCGCTTGGCGTCGCGCGGTAAGCAGCGTTTCGACCTTCGCCTTGACGACGTTGATGCGCGCGCCTTCGGTCTTGCGCGTTTCCGGATCGAGCTTGCCGAGGCCCTTCAGCAACTCGGTGAGCGCGCCCGATTTGCCGAGAAAGCGCGCCTTCTCGTTTTCGAGGGTGGCGGCATCGGAGGCGTTTTCAAAGGCGCTTTGCGCGTCGGCGACAATCTGGTCCAGGTCCATTGATCCCATCTTTTCAACGTCGAAGTTCAACTGCTCAACCGAACGGGCGGCCACATGTGCAATCCGCCCGACCAACGAAAACGGGGCTCGAAAGCCCCGTTTTCTGTCGCTGCGGCACCGAAACTACCGGATCTTCGCGGCGACGAACCACGCAGTACTAATTTCGCAATTAGGCTGCAACGGCGGCTTTCACCTGCTTGACGATCGCAGCAAAAGCAGCCTTGTCGAACACAGCCATGTCAGCCAGAACCTTGCGGTCGAGTTCGATCTGAGCCTTCTTCAGGCCATTGATGAACACGCTGTAGGTCATGTCGTGCTGACGCACCGCTGCATTGATACGCGTGATCCACAGTGCGCGGAACACACGCTTCTTGTTGCGGCGATCGCGATAGGCGTATTGCCCGGCGCGCATGACCGCCTGCTTGGCGATGCGATAGACGTTATTGCGACGGCCGCGGTAACCCTTGGCCAGCTTGATGACTTTCTTGTGACGGGCCCGTGCGGTAACCCCACGTTTTACTCGAGGCATGTTGCGCTCCTATGAGTTTCGGTTAAGGGTTAAGCGAACGGCAGCATTGCGCGCACGGAGTTCATATCTGCTTGATGAACAGCCGTGGAACCGCGCAAATGGCGTTTGACCTTGGTGGTCTTCTTCGTCAGGATGTGGCGCTTGAAGGCCTGACCGCGCTTGACGGTACCGCCCGGACGCACCACGAAGCGCTTTGCAGCACTCTTCTTGGTCTTCATCTTCGGCATGAAACTACTCCAGTTTATTAGATGGACATGGGTGTGCGGTTGATCCATCGATCCTTTCCCGCCCTTCGAAACCCACGTACCACTTGTGTGCAAGCGATTGAGACAACCGCCGCATTTCCATGAGCGTCGCCGGTTGCCCGGCGGCGCCCTGAAACTTCCGTCGATGCCGCGCCAAACCGGCGCGATCCATCGATTACTTCTTTTTCTTCGGCGCCAGCACCATGATCATCTGGCGGCCTTCCATCTTCGGCATCTGCTCGACTTGCGCGTGTTCATCGAGATCCGCCTTCAGGCGTTCCAGCATGCGCATGCCGATTTCCTGGTGGGCCATTTCGCGCCCACGGAAACGCAACGTGATTTTCGTCTTGTCGCCGTCTTCGAGGAAACGCGTGAGGTTGCGCAGTTTCACGTTGTAGTCACCGTCGTCGGTGCCCGGCCGGAACTTGACTTCCTTGACCTGAACGATCTTCTGCTTGAGCTTCGCCTCGTGCTGCTTCTTCGCTTCCGAGTACTTGAACTTGCCGTAATCCATCAAACGGCAGACAGGCGGCACGGCCTGCGGCGCGATTTCGACGAGATCCACGTCCAGCTGTTCCGACTGGCGGAAAGCATCGGCGAGTTTCACGATTCCGAGCGGCTCGTTGTCCACTCCGACCAAGCGCACCTCGGGTGCGGTAATTTCACCGTTGATGCGATGTGACGACTTATCAGTAGCGATGTTACGTTTCCTCTAAAAATTAAAAAACAAGCCGCGCTGCGGGTGACTTACTTGAACGTCTGCACGTCCTGCTGCAGGCGTTCGAGGAATGCGTCGACCGGCATGGAACCTAGATCGACACCGCCACGAGCACGCACGGCTACGGTTTTCGCCTCACGCTCCTTGTCGCCGACGACCAGCAAATACGGGACCTTTTGCAGCGTGTGCTCGCGTATTTTATAGCTAATCTTCTCGTTGCGCAAATCCGCCTCTACTCTAAGCCCTTGTTTTTGCAACGATTGGGCCAGATCGCGAGCGTAATCCACCTGATTTTCCGCGATATTCAGCACAACCGCCTGCACTGGCGCGAGCCAAGCGGGCATCGCACCAGCGTGGTGCTCGATCAGAATGCCGAGGAACCGCTCCATCGACCCGACGATCGCACGGTGCAACATGACCGGGCGCTTGCGGCTGTTGTCTTCCGACACGTATTCCGCGCCGAGGCGCTCGGGCAGGACCATGTCGAGCTGCAGCGTGCCGCACTGCCAGGAACGGCCGAGCGCGTCCTTGATGTGATATTCGATCTTCGGACCGTAAAAGGCGCCCTCGCCCGGCAATTCTTCCCATTGCAGATCGCACGCGGTCAGCGCGTCGCGCAGGCCCTGTTCGGCGCGATCCCAGATTTCGTCGGTGCCCGCACGCTGGTCGGGACGAAGCGCGAGCTTGATGCCGATGTTCTCGAAGCCGAAGTCCTTGTAGACGCTCATCGCGAGCGTGTTGAACGCGATCGATTCCGAGATGAACTGGTCTTCCGTACAGAAAATATGCGCATCGTCCTGTACGAAGCCGCGCACGCGCATCAGCCCGTGCAGCGAACCCGACGGCTCGTTGCGATGGCACGAACCGAACTCCGCGTAGCGCAGCGGCAGATCGCGATAGGAACGCAGGCCGTGATTGAACACCTGCACGTGGCCCGGGCAGTTCATCGGCTTGATGGCGTAGTCGCGCTTCTCCGACTCGGTCGTGAACATGTTTTCACGATAATTCTGCCAGTGACCCGAGGCTTCCCAGAGCGAACGGTCCATGACCATCGGCGTCTTGATTTCGAGATACCCGGCAGCGTTCACGCGACGGCGCATGTACTGCTCGACCTGCTGCCACAGCGACCAGCCCTTCGGATGCCAGAACACCATGCCGGGCGCTTCGTCCTGCAGATGGAAGAAGTCGAGCTGCTTGCCGAGCTTGCGGTGATCGCGCTTCTCGGCCTCTTCCAGCATGTGCAGATACGCTTCCTGATCTTCCTTCTTGGTCCAGGCCGTGCCGTAGATGCGCTGAAGCATCTCGTTCTTCGAGTCACCGCGCCAGTATGCGCCCGCGACTTTCATCAGCTTGAACACCTTCAGTTTGCCGGTCGACGGCACGTGCGGCCCGCGGCACAGGTCGGTGAACCCGCCGTGCGAATAAAGCTTGATTTCGTCGCTTGCCGGAATCGACTCAATGATCTCCGCCTTGTACTTCTCGCCGATGCTCTTGAAGTAATCGACGGCGTCATCGCGCGAGACGACGCGGCGCGACACCGGCTCGTCCTTCTTCGCAAGTTCCTGCATGCGTTTTTCGATCTTTTCGAGATCTTCGGGCGTGAAGGGACGGCTGTAGGCGAAGTCGTAGTAGAAACCGTTGTCGATGACCGGCCCGATCGTCACCTGCGCTTCCGGATACAGGTCCTTCACGGCGTAGGCGAGCAAGTGCGCGGCCGAGTGACGAACGATGTCGAGGCCGTCCGCGTCTTTCTCGGTGACGATGGCAAGCGACGCGTCATGGTCGATCAGCGCCGATGTATCGACGAGTTCGCCATCCACCCGGCCGCCGAGCGCGGCCTTGGCGAGACCCGTGCCGATCGAGGCCGCGACTTCGGCGACCGTCACGGGGTGGTCGTACTGTCGGACGGAGCCGTCGGGCAAGCGTATCGAAACCATTTCGTTCTCCAAGACGCCGGCACACGGCGATCAAGTTCAAATCAGCCATGCCCTTCGGACTCCAAGGGCAACAGCAGGCAATTCAAATAGGCAAAAAAAAATGCGGCCCCACATTCGAGGGGCCGCATTCACTTTCTTACACACCACAAGGGCGAAAGAGGTCCTCGACTAGCGTCGCTCCGAAGTTGTTTCGGTCAACGTTCGCGGTGCCATCTTTTTGATCGCCTTTAGCGCCGAGGCGCTTCCTGCGGTGTTGAAACCCCGGCGAACCGGGATTTCGTTTTCGTTGGTAGGCTCGATTGGACTCGAACCAACGACCCCCACCATGTCAAGGTGGTGCTCTAACCAGCTGAGCTACGAGCCTGAAGAAGACGAAATTATATGGACCGTTTTGAATCTTGGCAAGTGTTTTTATGCAGTGACTGTGAAAATATTCGTCGATACGTTTAACTTCCCGCCAAATACGCTTCCGATTCAATACCTTAGATCAACACTCAGGCGCGGCGCGAAGCACGAATCACGCCCTGCACCTCGCCGAGCAGCGTGCAGGCGCGCTGAATCTGCGCGGCATTCGACACCTCGACCGTGAAGTGCATGTACGCGATATTGCGCCGGCTCTGGCTCTTTACGCCGACGACGTTGATCTTTTCACGCGCGAACACTTCCGAAATGTCGCGCAGCAGCCCCTGCCGGTCGGCGGATTCGACCGCCAGATCGACCGGATACACCGACTGCCCGCGCCCGCCCATCACGTCCGCCGACCAGGTCGTGTGCAGCACGCGCTCGGGCGAACGGTCGGCCATCCGCTTGAAGGTCGCGCAGTCGCTGCGATGGATCGACATGCCCTTGCCGCGCGTCACGAAACCCGCGATCGGGTCCGGCGGCGCCGGGCGGCAGCAACGCGCGAGCTGCGTGAGGAGCGCATCGACGCCGACGACCAGCACGCCCGTCGATGCCCCCGCCGCCACGCTCTGCCCACTGCTGCGCTTTTCAAACTGCTCGGGCGCTTCGGGTTCGGGCTCGGGCGGCGGCGTGTCGGAGAGCGCCTGCTCGATGTGTCGCAGGCTGAATTCTTCCTTCGCGACGAGCGCGTAGAGTTCCTCGGGCGTCTTGAAGCCGAGCTTGGCGGCAAGCTGGTCCAGATTGACCGACGTCCGGCCTTCGCGCTGCAACGTCTTTTCGACGATCGCCCGGCCCGACGCGATGTTCTCCTCAGCCTCGACCGCGTTGAACCACGCGCGCACCTTCTGCTTCGCGCGCGCGCTGTGCAGGTAGCCGAGTTGCGGGTTGAGCCAGTCGCGCGAGGGGCCGCCCTCCTTCACCGCGACGATCTCGACCGTCTGGCCGTTTTGCAGCGGCGTGTTGAGCGGCACCATCGCGCCGTCGACGCGCGCGCCGCGGCACCGGTGCCCGAGTTCGCTATGCAGGTGATAGGCGAAATCGACGGCCGTCGCGCCCTGTGGCAGCGCGATCACGCGCGCCTGCGGCGTGAGCACGTAGATGTGGTCGTCGTCGAGCGTGGCGTCGCGCAACTGCTGCCACCCAGGCCCAGGCCCGGACCCCGGCCGTTCGGTGTCGGACACGTCGTCCTTCCACGCGAGCAACTGCCGCAGCCACGCGATCTTCTCGTCGTACTTCTCGCTCGCCGTCACCTGGCCCGCATAACCGCGCGTGCCGGCTTCCTTGTAGCGCCAGTGCGCCGCGACACCGTATTCCGCGAAACGATGCATCTCGTGCGTGCGGATCTGCACTTCGAACGCGCGGCCGTCGTCGCCGATCACGACCGTGTGCAGCGACTTGTAGCCGTTGGGCTTCGGCCGCGAGATGTAGTCGTCGAATTCCTTCGGCACCGGCTGCCACAGGTTGTGCACGATGCCGAGCACCGTGTAGCAATCCTTGATGTCATCGACGATCACGCGAAACGCGCGCACGTCGTTCAGTTCGGCGAAGTCGAGCTCCTTGCCGCGCATCTTCTTCCAGATGCTGTAGATGTGCTTCGGCCGGCCGCTCACCTCGGCCTTGATGTGCGCGGTCGCAAGCTCGGTCTGCAGCCGGGCGATCGCGCTCGTCACATACGATTCGCGCTCGACCCGCCGCTCGTCGAGCAGCTTCGCGATGCGCTTGTAGGTGACGGGGTCTTCGAAGCGGAACGCGAGGTCTTCGAGTTCCCACTTCAGTTGCCAGATGCCGAGCCGGTTCGCGAGCGGCGCGTAGATTTCGAGCGTCTCGCGCGGCACGTCCGGCGGCGGCTGGGTCTTCTGCGCCGCGTAGTAGCGCAGCGACTGCACGCGCGACGCGAGCCGGATCAGCACCACGCGGATGTCCTGCGCGAACGCGAGGAACATCTTGCGCAGCGCCTCGACCTGCGCCCGGCGCGCGGCCTGCGCATCGCGCCCGCTTTCGGGCAACACCGCCTGCGTCGCGCGCGAACTGACCGAGCCGAGCCGCGCGAGCTTGCGCACGTCCGACACGAGCGCCTCCACTTCCGGGCCGAAGCGCTCGCCGATCGCATGCGTCGGATCGTCGAGATGCGGCGCCAGGGTGAAGAGCGCAGCCGCCGCGACCGCGTGCGAGTCGATGTTAAGCGACTGCACGATGCGCGCCGTTCCCAGCGCGTGCTCGACGAGCGGCTCGCCGCTCACGAGCCGCGCGTCGCCCGCGTGCTCGCGCACGAACGCGAGCGCGTCGTCGAAGGACGGCTCGGGCAACAGTTCGGGGGAAACGGCGGTATCGGTCATGCGATCAAAGCGACAGCGAAAGGCCTAGCTACGCTGCGCCGCCACCACGACGACTTCGACGAGGCACGCCGGATTCGCGAGCTTGGCTTCGACGGTAGCGCGCGGCGGCGTGTTGCCGGCGGCGACCCACGTGTCCCACACGGCGTTCATCGCGGGGAAATTCGCCATGTCGGAGACATAGATCTGCACCGACAGCAGATGCGACTTGTCGCTGTTGGCTTCTTCGAGCAGACGGTCGATGTGGCCGAGCACTTCGCGGGTCTGGCCGCTGATGTCCTGTTCCGTGTCTTCGGCGATCTGGCCCGCCAGATAGACCGTTCCGTTGTGAATCGCGATTTCGGAAAGACGCGCGCCGACGTGATGACGAGTAACTGCCATGGGTGTCCCTTTGGTGTGCGCGCGCCCGGGATGAGCGCGCCGCCGAGCCCAATATTATGCCCCGTCCGATCTGTTTTCGAGAAAGAAGCGCCGCGCGACCTCGATCTGTTCCGCCGCGAGAAACGCGGGCGCGTGCCCCGCACCCGCCATCTCGCAACTCTCGACCGCCTGGCCCCGCGCGACCATTTGCTCAACCGTCTCGCGCGACAGCAAATCGGACGTTTCGCCGCGCACGACGAGCACCGGCGACTTTATCGAGACAAACGAGTGCCACAGGAACGCCTCGCCGGCGGCATTGGTTTCGTCGGTCGCGGCGGCGAACGGCAACGCGATGCCCGGGTCGTAGCGAAAACCCCAGCGCCCTTCGCGCTCACGCAAAAGCGGCGTGTTGATCTGGGCCCATTCTTCGTCCGTCAAGGTGCCGAACGATGCCGCGAGCGTCGACGCATGGACGATGCCTTCATCGAGCGTCGCGAATTCGGCGGGCTTGCCGAGGTACTGGCCGATGCGCTGCAGCGCCACCGGCTCGATGTGCGGTCCGACGTCGTTCAGCAGCATCTTGCGGATCGGCGTGTTCGGCAGGCCCGCGAGCGCCATGCCGATCAGCCCGCCCATGGAGGTGCCGAACCAGTCCACCGTCTCGACGTTCAGCCGCGCGATAAGCGTCACCATGTCGGCGATGTATTGCGGCACGCCGTAGTACTTCGGCTCGGCGAGCCAGTCCGACAGGCCGCGCCCGGCGACATCCGGACACACCACGCGATACTCCCGGCAAAGCGCGCGGGCGAGCGCGTCGAAGTCGCGGCCCGAGCGCGTGAGCCCATGTACGCAGAGCAGCACGCGCGGATTCGCCGGATCGCCCCATTCCGTGTACGCAACGCGATGCAATCCCGCCGGGCTCGCGCACTGCACGTAGCGCTGGCGCGGCTCGGCTGCCGTGGACTTCAGGGGCGTAGCTTCGACGATGGGCATGGACATGGGCTTTCCTCGATGAGAGTCGAATCGATTGTAAACAGTTTGGCTGCCGAGATTGCGCGCCTCGCGCCACGTTCGCCGAACGGACAAGTGCGAACACGGCCAGTGTGCCCAAGCAAAAAGACGGCCCAAAAAAGGAAAGCGGGCGAAGCCTCACGCTTCGCCCGCCTTTTACCGACGCAACCCGCAGCGCTTATTTCACGCCGCTCACGTCCAGCGGCGCGCCGGTCTTCTGCTGAATCTCTTCAGCCGTGACGCCGTCTGCCAGTTCGGCCAGCTTCAGCCCGTTCTCGGTGACGTCGATCACGCCCAGGTCCGTGATGATCCGGTTCACGACGCCCACGCCCGTCAGCGGCAGCGTGCATTCTTCGAGGATCTTGTGCTGGTCGCCCTTTGCGACGTGCTCCATCAGCACGACGACGCGCTTGACGCCCGCCACGAGGTCCATCGCGCCGCCCATGCCCTTGATCATCTTGCCCGGGATCATCCAGTTGGCGAGATCGCCCGTCTTGCTGATCTGCATCGCGCCGAGGATGGCGAGGTTGATGTGGCCGCCGCGGATCATCGCGAACGAATCCGCCGACGAAAAGATCGACGAGCCCGGCAGCGTCGTCACCGTCTGCTTGCCGGCGTTGATGAGGTCGGCGTCGACTTCTTCTTCCGTCGGCGACGGCCCGATGCCGAGCAGCCCGTTTTCCGACTGCAGCCACACCTCGACGCCCGCCGGCACATGGTTGGCGACGAGCGTCGGCAAGCCGATGCCGAGGTTCACGTAAAAGCCGTCCTGCAGTTCCTGCGCCGCGCGCGCGGCCATTTGATCACGAGTCCATGCCATGGTCATTCTCCTTTCGCGCGGACGATGCGTTGTTCGATGCGTTTCTCGGGATTCGCGTTCAGCACGATGCGCTGCACGAAGATGCCCGGCGTATGGATCGCGTCCGGATCGAGTTCGCCGGTTTCGACGATTTCTTCCACCTCCACGACCGTGATCTTGCCGGCCATCGCGCACATCGGGTTGAAGTTGCGCGCCGTGCGGCGGTAGATCAGGTTGCCGGACTTGTCCGCCTTCCACGCCTTGACGAGCGCGACATCGGCGGTCAGGGAATGTTCGAGCACGTAGTGGTTTTCACCGAACTGGCGCGTTTCCTTGCCGTCCGCGATGATCGTGCCGAAGCCCGTGTTCGTGAAGAACGCCGGAATGCCCGAGCCGCCCGCGCGCAGCTTTTCGGCGAGCGTGCCCTGCGGCGTGAATTCGAGTTCGAGTTCGCCAGCGAGATATTGCCGCTCGAATTCCTTGTTTTCGCCGACGTACGACGAAATCATCTTCTTGATCTGGCGCGTCTCGAGCAACAGGCCGAGACCGAAGCCGTCGACACCCGCGTTGTTGCTGATGCAGGTGATGTCCTTCACGCCCGAATCGCGCAGCGCCGCGATGAGCGCCTCCGGGATGCCGCACAGCCCGAAGCCGCCGACGGCGAATGTCTGACCATCCTTGACGATGCCATCGAGCGCCTCTTTCGCGCCGGGATAGACCTTGTTCATCTGTTTGTCCCTTCCATGTTGTGAACCAACCGAAAATCGGCTTTTGGTGCCGCTGCGAGTCGCATTTTTATTGCGCTTGACGACTCTCGGCGGCGTTTTAGCGTGACGAAAGAGTACGACGGCAAGTCGATCCGGCACAATACGCAAAAATACATAAGCAGTCGCCGCACTGTCCTCGCCGTGCGGCGCGCCCGACACCACTCGACATGCCCGAACTGGATTACCAAACCGCGTTTCATCTTGCGCCCATCGGACTCGTTTTGTCCCGGGAAAGAATCGTCGAGGATTGCAACGAGGCGCTCTGCGCGATCTTCGGCGCGCCGCGCACCGCGCTGATCGGCCAGTCTTTCGAGGTGCTGTACCCGTCGCCGGACGAATTCGCGCGCATCGGCGAGCGGATCGCCGCGCTGATGGCGGCGCAAGGCAGCTACGCCGACGACCGCATCATGAAGCGCGCGAACGGCGAACTCTTCTGGTGCCACGTGACCGGTCGTTCGCTGGATCTGTCGGCACCGCACGCTGCGGGCATCTGGACCTTCGAGGACCTGAGCGCGACGCGGCGCGTCGCGATCGAACTGACGCCGCGCGAGCGGGAGATCGCCGCGCAACTCGTGATGGGCAAAACCAGCAAGCAGATCGGCCGCGTGCTCGACATCAGCCCGCGCACGGTCGACATCTATCGCGCGCGGCTGATGCGAAAGTACGATACCGGCAACGCGACCGAACTGTTGCAGCGGCTTCTCGGGACTTGAGACTCGGTTAAGGCGCGACGACGGGCGCCGCCGTCTCGATGGTATGGCGCAGCAGGTCGGGGATCGGCACCGACTTGCCCGCTGCATAGTCGATCCAGACGCATTTCGCGGCGCCCTTCGCATAGAGCGTCGCGGGATCGTCGGCGCGATAGAGCTCGAAACGCGTGTCGAAACTGCTGCGGCCGGGCTTGCCGACCGACATCCGGCCGATCACGTCGCCGGGATAATGAAGCTGCTTCAGAAACTCCATCGACGCATTGACGATCACGGGCCCCTGCCCCTCGCCGTTGCCGCCCGCGATGCCGAGTTGCTCGAACCAGGAAATGCGCACCTGCTCCATGTAGCGGAAATAGACGGTGTTGTTGACGTGCCCGAAGGCGTCCATGTCGCCCCAGCGGATCGGCATGGACATCTCAAAAACAGGGTGAAAGTCGCTTTCGTTGCTCATTACTGCGTCCGGAAACAGGCGTTAAAGGTTAAAGATTGAAGCCGTCGTCGGCGGAAATGATCGAGCCGTTGATGAACTGCGATTCGTCCGCGGCGAGCAGCAGAAGAAGTCCGTCGAGGTCCTCGGGCTTGCCGACGCGCCGGCGCGGCAGCATCGACATCAGCTTCTGGCCCTGCTCGGTCTTCCAGTGATGGTGATTGATCTCGGTGTCGATATAGCCCGGGCAGATCGCGTTCACGTTGATGCCGTGGCGGCCCCACTCCTGCGCCATCGCGCGGGTCATATGGACGACGGCGGCCTTGCTCATCGCATAAAGGCCGATCTGCGGAAACGTGCGCAATCCCGCGACCGACGCGATGTTGATGATCCGGTAACCCGGCTTCGACGCGCTGTTGCCGCGCATGATCATGCGCTTCGCCACTTCCTGCGCGACAAAAAAGGCGCCGCGCGTGTTGGTGTTGAAGACGAAATCGAAGTCGGCGGGCGTGACGTCGGTGAGCTTTTGCGTCGTGGACACGCCCGAGTTGTTGACGAGGATGTCGATGGTGCCGGCTTCCGTCTCCGCATGCGCGACGGCCGATTTGATGCTCTGCGAATCGGTGACGTCGAGCGCGACGACGTGCGCCGCGCCGCCCGACGCCTCGATCTCGGCGCGCAGTTCCTTCAGACGCTCGGTGCGCCGGCTCGCGAGGACGACCTTGGCGCCCGCCTGCGACAGCACTTGCGCGAAACGCTTGCCGAGCCCGCTGGAAGCGCCCGTGATCAGCGCGACCTTGCCTTCCAGATTGATCGAACGGCCCATTGTGGTTCCTTGTTGTTCGGTTGATCCAGCCGCGCCGGCACGGTCACGGCAACACGGCGATTCGTTGTGCGTCGGTTTCGCGGCCGCCTTGGCCGCGTGCGCTCGCATGCGCATTCGGGTCAAGGCGGCACGCTATCACATAAATAGTACGATCGTGCTAATAGGCGAATGGTCGGTTGCACCCCACCAGACGTTTCGCTGACAATACGCGATCCCCGAAAAAAGCATTCTAACGGTACATAGGAGCATTGGATGACCCCGGAGAGTCTCATCGAGCAGTACGGCCCCCGCGAGTCGATGGAATATGACGTCGTGATCGTCGGCGGCGGCCCCGCCGGACT
>NZ_FCNZ02000016.1 GCF_001544495.1 Caballeronia telluris | reverse complement strand
ATCAGCGACATCACGGCAGTCGACAGCGCCGACACCTTCGAGCGTCCGATCTACGCGGGCAACGCCATCGCGACGGTTCAATCAAGCGACCCGATCAAGGTCATCACGGTGCGTTCGACGGGCTTCGATCCGGTGGCAGCCGAAGGCGGCAGCGCAGCGGTCGAGAAGATCGAAGCGGCAGCGGACGCTGGCATTTCGCAGTTCGTGTCGCGTGAACTCACGAAGCTGGACCGTCCGGAACTGACGTCCGCATCGATCATCGTTTCTGGCGGACGCGGCTTGGGCAACGGCGAGAACTACACGAAAGTGCTCGAACCGTTGGCAGACAAGCTCGGCGCGGCACTCGGCGCATCTCGTGCCGCAGTCGACGCAGGCTTCGTCCCGAACGATTATCAAGTCGGTCAAACCGGCAAGATCGTCGCGCCGCAGTTGTATATGGCAGTCGGCATCTCGGGTGCCATTCAACATTTGGCGGGGATGAAGGACTCGAAAGTCATCGTCGCGATCAACAAGGACGCTGAAGCGCCGATCTTCGGTGTTGCCGATTACGGCCTCGTCGGCGATCTGTTCACGGTCGTGCCGGAACTTGCGGCCACGTTCTGATCGAGGAGAGGCAGATGGGACTCGCCACGGTCGAGCGCGAACTGCTTCACACACGACGCGTCGAATTGCGCGGCTACAAGCGCAAGGATGGCCTGTACGACATCGAGGGCCATCTCGTCGATACGAAAACCTATGACCGCGTGTCGCACGGCGTCACCCGCGGCGCAGGCGATCCAATCCACGAAATGTCCCTCTGCCTCACGGTCAGCACCGCTTTCCTGATCGTCGACGCGCGCGCCGAATCTACCGTCGTCCCCTACGTGGGATTTTGCGAGCGCGTCGCGCCCGACTACCGGAAGCTGATCGGCATGACGATCACGGCCGGATTCATGCGCGAGGTGCGCGGACTGTTCGGGGGCGTGAACGGCTGCTCGCACCTGACCGAACTGATCGGCGCGGTAGCCACGGCGGCCTTTCAGACCATGAGTGAAGAGATCAACGCGTCGGCCGAGCGGCAGCCGTTTCAACTCGACGGCTGCCACGCGCTGCGCACCGAGGGCGACGCCGTCCGCCTGTTCTATCCGACGTGGTATCGCGATCCGCACCTGCAAAAAGCCGGTTGAGCGTCGCGAGCGGTCGCAAGCGCACAGCCTTCCGAAGCTCAACCCACCGAACACGTACCGATGAACAACCGGCAGACCGCACCGCCCGAGCAAGCAAGCCTCGGCGCCCAGATCGTGACGCTCGCCTGCACGCTTGCGATCCAGGCCGTCGCCACCGCCGCCACGCTCGCGTTTCCGATTCTCGCGCCGGCGATTCCGGGCGTGCAACCGGCCGCGGTCGGCGTGTTCCTCGCGGTGGTCTACTTCGGCGCGATGATCGGCAGCGTGATCGGCAGCGCGGTCGTGACGGGACTCGGTCCTGTCAGGGCGTCGCAAGCGGCGCTCCTTCTGCAAGCACTCGCGCTCGCGCTCCTGAGCGTCGACAACGCAAACCTGAGGCTTCTCGCCGCGCTCCTCTGCGGACTCGGCTATGGCCCGATCACGCCCGCAAGCTCGCAGATCCTCGCGCGCACCACGCCTGCCGCGCGCATGGGCATCGCGTTCTCGCTCAAGCAGACGGGCGTGCCGCTCGGCGGATTGCTCACCGGCGCGGCGCTGCCGTTCATCGCGACATTCTTTTCGTGGAAGACCGGCCTTGCGGGGCTCGCCGTGCTCGCGGCGGCCGTCTCGCTCGTCAGCAGCCCGCTTCGCACACTCGACGCCGAAGCGACCGGGCGCCTCGTCATCTCGACGACCTGGTACCGGCCGATCGCCGAGGTCCTCGCGCATCCGCAACTGCGTTCGATGGCCGTCGTCTCGTTGCTGTTCTCCGCGTGCCAGTTGTCGGTGAGCGGTTACCTGATGGCGTTCCTGCATCGCGAAGCCGGTATGGGGCTCGCGCAGGCCGGCGTGATCTACGCCGTCGCGCAGGGCGCGGGCATTGCCGGACGACTGCTGTGGGGCCATCTCGCCGATCGCATCGGCTCGTCGCGGCGGGTTCTGATGGCCGTATGCGTGCTCATGGCGCTGAGTTGCGTGGCGACGGGTTCGTTCGCCACGCACTGGGGCATTGAGGCGCTGTGCGTCGTGTCCGCGGTGTTCGGCGCGACGGCGATCGGATGGAACGGCGTGTTCCTCGGCGAACTGGCACGGCTCGCACCGCGCGGCGCGGTCGCATCCGTCACCGGCGGTGCGCTGTTCTTCACGTATTTCGGCGTGGTCGTGGGTCCGCCCGCCTTCGGCTATCTCGCCGAGCGCACCAGTAGTCTCGGGTTCGCCTATGTCGCGCTTGGCGTCGTGCCGTGCATCGCGCTCGCGCTGCTGTGCCTGCCGGATCGGCAGATGCGACGACGCGCGGTCGAGAAGCCGGGATGCAGCCAGTGAACGGGCCGGGCGACGGTCAGCGCCGGTCGAGCGAATACCGGCCCGCGCCCGTGACGCACAGCAGGAGCAGGCCGCCCATGATGCTCACGTTCTTGTAGAAGTTGATCATGTTCGCCATGCGTTCGCCGTCCGCCATCGTCCAGAACGGATGGCCGATCAGCGCCGTGCCGAGCGTGTAGAGCGCGAAGATCAGCGCGAGCGGCCGCGTGTAGAACCCGAGCACGATCGCGATGCCGACAAAGAATTCCACCACGATCGCGATGGCCGCCGACAGCGCGGGGATCGGCGCGCCCTCCTTCGCCATGTAGGCGACCGTGCCGGAGTACGCCGTCAGCTTGCTCCATCCGAAGATCAGGAACAGGACCATCAGCAGGATGCGGGCGATCAGGATCAGCTCGTCCTTGCGGTTCTCGAAGAGGGTGTATCGCATGATAGTTCGCTCCCTGATGTAGCCGGCGGCCACGCGCGGCGCGCCGGAACTTCGTTAGAGACTTTCGTGCCGCCCAGCTTGCGACTATTGCGCCGCCTCGGCCGTTGCAGCTTCGCCGGCCCAGCGCAGCGTATCGGCATTCGCCGCGCCGGGCAAGTATTCGTCGTCATGCTGAACTTGAGCGCATCGCTACATCGATCGCGTCGCTGCCTGTCGCCATGCCGCTTTATTCAAAGCGGGACGTCGGCAGTTTCTCCTACGCGGCGCAAGGCGTGCCGGACACGGCCGTCGCCTTCAACGATGCGCCGGAAAAATGAAGCGCGCGGCAATGCTCGCCAGAATGGCGAGCGAGCCGATCGTCTGAAGCAATGCTGACATCATGGCTGCCTCCCTCCTCTGATGAACCCGACGCGTCATCGGCCCGGCAAAGCGGGTGCGTAGGTCCGGACGAAAAACGCGAGCGTGATGCAGAACGTCAGCACGAGCGTGCACGTTCGCACAATCGCGGGCGACGCGCGCCGCCCGATCTGCGCGCCCCCATAACCGCCGATGACCGCCGCGACCAGCATCGCCAGCGTCTCCGGCCAGTGGACCGCCTTCGCGATCACGAACGTGAGCACGGCCACCGCGTTCGCCGCGCTGACGAGCAGCGTGCGCGGCGCGTTCAGGCTCTTGATGTCGCGCGTGTCGAGCAGGCCCCACATCGCAATCATCATGATGCCGACCGCGCCGCCGAAGTAGCCGCCGTACACGCCGAGCCCGAACTGAATCGCGAGCACCGCCGACCCGCGGATGCGATAGCGCGTCCGCAACGCGTCGCCGACACGCCGCCCGAATGCGAGCGCGAGGCTCGCGATCAAGAGCAGCCACGGCAGCACGACCGAGAACGCCGCCGACGAAGTCCGCAGCAGCAGAATCGCGCCAGCGAACCCGCCGATCAGGGTGGCGACGAGCAGCGAGCGCATCGTCACGGAGCCGACCGGGCCGAGTCCGTCGCGATACGCCCACGCGCTGGCAAGGCCGCCCGGGAACAGCGCGACCGTACTCGAAGAGTTCGCCTGAACCGGTGGCACACCCGCCGCGATCATCGCGGGCAAGCTGACGAACGAGCCGCCGCCCGCCAGCGCGTTCATCGCGCCGGCCAGTAGTCCCGCGCCGAAGACCAGAAAAAGGGAGTGCATGCGAGGCATCGTAGCGGCGAGCCGTTCAGGCGGCAATCTGGCTTTTCCAATGCTAGACTTCGGCAAAACCGAAGGGACTCCAATGCGCTTCGATCTCACCGACATGCGGCTCTTCCTGACCGTCGTCGAACGCGGCAGCCTCACGCGGGGCGCAGAAGCGATGCATCTCGCGCTTGCTTCCGTCAGCGAGCGCATCGCCGGGATGGAGGCCGCGCTCGGCGCGCCGTTGCTCGAACGCAATCGGCGCGGCGTGCGCGTGACCGCGGCGGGCGCCGCGCTCGTGCGCCATGCGCGCGCGATCCTGGGTCAGGTCGAACAGATGCGCGGCGAGTTGCGAACCTACGCGACGGGTCTCAAGGGGCGCATTCGCCTGCTCTCCAACACGGCGGCGCTGGCCGCCTTCCTGCCGCCGCGCCTCGAACGCTTTCTGTCGACGTATCCGGATCTTTCCATCGATCTCGAAGAGCGGCCGAGCGCGGACATCGTGCAGGCACTCGCAGAAGGGCGCGCTGAACTCGGCGTCGTGGCCGATATCGCCGATCTCGCGATGCTGCAGACGCATCTCATCGCGCGCGATCAACTCGTCGTGGTCGCCAGCCGGTCGCATCGTGCGAGCCTGGGCGCGTCGGTGTCGTTCGCGGAAATCGTCGACGAACCGTTCGTCGGACTCGCCGATGCCGCGCTCGAAACGCATCTCGCCGAACGTGCCTCTCGACTCGGGCGTCAGCTCAACTACCGCATTCAGATGCGCAGCATCTGGCATATCGGCATGCTGGTCGAAGCGGGTATCGGCGTGGCGATATTGTCAGAGGCATCGACAGCGACGCTGCGCCGCCCGGGTCTCGCGATCGTGCCGCTGTCGGAGCCGTGGTCCGCGCGACGGCTTCATCTGTGCGCGCGCAACTTCGCAGCACTCACGCCGAATGCCGAATTGCTCGCGCAGCATCTGATCGATGGACCCATCGAGATACTGCTACCCGGCTAGCCCTAGTTGCGCGCGCATGATTGTGCGCCAGGCCACAGATGCGGGGCTTCGTGCAAAGCGCAATGTCCGCATAGCGCGCCGGACACTTAAATCGTTAAGCGAACGAATCAATCATACGAGACGATTGCTGCCACCGCATTGCATGCGTAAGCGCTAGCAGAGCGCCCGACGCGCGGCAACTTTTCCCGCTTGCCGCACGCATTGCTGACGCATTTACCCGATGCGCTGCTTCATCGCTTCTCGATGAAGAAGAGAACACCGTTCACGATGTTTTTAGGTAACGCCAGCGATTGCGCTCTGACGCAAGACAAGACATTCTTTAGCTCGACTCATTCTCATTCAATCGATCTTGCGGAGTGCAGACATGTCGCGTGACTTGCTTGTGCGGTCTTGTATCATCGGCAGCCTCGTTTTGCTGGCTAGTTGCGGAGGCGGCGGTGGCGGAAGTCCGGCCACCTCCACGGGAGGCGGATCGACTTCGGGCGCGGCTCCGGCAAGCGGCGCAAGCGCGACGACCGCACAGCCGCCGACCACTGCAAGCGACGTCCCCGCGCAACCGCCAACCACTGCAAGCGAGCCCGCCGTGACCGCGCCGACACTCGCCGCGGCCACCCCTGTCATCGACGGCACCACGCTCGGCACGTCGACATGGAACGCGGGCTCGACGGCGACGGGCGGAATCGGCCAAGCCGTCGGCGGCCTCAACTGCGCCGCCCCGAGCAACGCATACACGTACTCGCACTTGTCGATCTATCAGAACGGGCAGCTTCTCGCGCTGCCGGCGAACGTCGGCACGGTCGCGCCGACGATGACCGCGCAAACCGGCTGCGTCTATCCCGTTCACACGGTCGATTCGTCCGGAAAGATCCGCATGGATGCCAGCACGAACGGCTCTTACACGCTCGGCCAGTTCTTCGCGATCTGGGGTGAGCCGCTCTCGTCGACGAACATCGCCGGCTTGACGGGCACGCCCATCACGGCCTATGTCACGAACGGCGGCGTGCTCACGCAATACACCGGCGATCTCGCGAGCCTCGTGCTGCCCGCGCATGGCGAAGTGACGATCGTGATCGGCACGCCGCTCACGCAGATCCCGACCTATGCGTGGACCGATCCGCCGCCGTTCGCCACCTCGCCTATCACGCTCACGTACGGCGGCGTGGTCGGCAGCGCGTTCTGGGCGAACGGCGACACCGCGACGGGCGGCCAGGGCGCCGCGGTCGACGACATCGTCTGCGCGGTCGGCATGAGCGAGCTTTATCACGTGCACACGCATCTCGCGATCTTCAAGGACGGCCAATCGCTCGCGGTGCCGATGAACATCGGCCTTCCGGGACAGTGCAACTACGAGATGCACACGCACGACCAGACCGGCATCATCCACATCGAAACGCCGAACATCAAGTCGTTCACGCTCGGCAAGTTCTTCGATATCTGGGGACAGCCGCTGTCGGCGACGAACGTCGCGGGCATCACGGGCACCGTGGTCGCCTATATCAACGACAACGGCGACGTGCGTCGCTATACGGGCGACCTGCGCGCGATCGAACTGACCTCGCATCGTGCGATCACGCTGCAGATCGGCACGCCGGTCAGCACGCTGCCGGTCTACGTATGGGCGAGCGAGGCACAGTAAGCGGAGGTTTGCCTTAAGGCAGGAGAAGGACGACCGGCGGGCCTAATGGCCGCCGGTCAGCGACTTGCTGGTGTGGTCGAGTGCGCGTTCGATGTCGCGCAGGAAGTCGAGTGCGATGGCGTCCGCTTCGGGCGTGCCCTCCGCGAAGTCGCTCGGGACGGCCTGCCCTTGCGCGCGGCGCATGGCGCTCACGCGCGCGGCGACGAGGCGCGCGTCGTCGAAAAGCGCTTCATCGACGCCGAAGGGAAATAGCGCGCCCTGGTTCATGAAATGCACACCCGCGTTGTCTCAGGCGAACTGGGCTGCCGGCAGGCCGGCCATGATGATCGCGGCGTGCGTCGGCGCGACGGTCGAGTTCTTCGGCGCCTGCGTGAGCGCCGTGAGCATCGCCTGGT
Source organism: Caballeronia telluris (assembly GCF_001544495.1). Taxonomy (GTDB): domain Bacteria; phylum Pseudomonadota; class Gammaproteobacteria; order Burkholderiales; family Burkholderiaceae; genus Caballeronia; species Caballeronia telluris. The sequence goes on along the minus strand of NZ_FCNZ02000016.1, from coordinate 149,632 downwards.
CGTTGAAGCGGAAGAAGCACAGCAACTGGTCCGACGCGGCCAGCCTCACGACCTGCGCGAGCGTCAGGTTCGCCAGGATGTCGGCGATCTCCCGCGACAGCCCGAGGCGAAACATGCCGATTGCGCGGTCTTCACGCAACAGGCGCTGGGCCAGCATGATGTACGAAAGGTTGATCTCGCGAATCGCTTCTGAAGTCTCGGCGGTTTGCATGACGTTCTCCGGTCTGGCTGGGAGGACGGTCGTTCTGGACCGACTCCGGTAACATTCGTTACATTTCGTAACAGGATGGATCGGAGTCTAAGGTCGCCGCAAACGATTAGCAATGGGTTTTCGGACGTTTTTTTCGGATGGCAAGAATTTCCAGGTAACTCTTGCGCAAACCATTGCGCGCCCGGCCAACCGGCGCGGTCCGGATGAGGGCCACGTGTAACAAACGGGCTTACTACTGTTCCGGCTCGTCGTCCTCGTCGTTCATCCCGAGCGCCCAGCGGATGTCGCGTGCGAAATCGAGGCTGACCTGTTCCCACTGCGGCGAGCCGAGCGTGAAATCGCGCGGGTTGCTCCGGCCGCGCGCGCGCCGGATCGTCTCGATGCTCAGCGCGAGAGCAAATGCTTCGCCACGGAGCGGATGCATGCGGCCGAGCGGGAGGTCTTTGTCTTGTTCCATTGACCAGTTTTCGGCGCGTGCGAACCAAACTTGAGGACGGTCGTGCGGCGCCGCCCGCGTCGCGATGCCGCACAATCGTTTGCGTGCAGGCGGCTTCGCCGTGAAGCCGAAAAGACTTGCCAACAATATTCGCGGACGTTACCTTGCACCTGTTCTCGACATGCAGCGCGGGAGAGATCGTCAAGGCAGCCGATGACGACGCCGACGGAGCAACCGCCCCGGAAACTCTCAGGCCCAAGGACCGCGCCGCAGGAACGATCTGGAGAGAGGCGCGACGCGCCCACCGAAGGGGATCTTCCGCCGCATCACCGCTTCACTGGCGCAAGAGAAACTCTCAGGTACATGGACAGATGGGGCATCGGCGCCGGAAGCCGACTCGCGCAATGAGCGCGGTCGAAGGCATCCGGCGATGCTCAATTCGATCTGGACCATGTCATGTCACGAATCGCCATCATCGGCGCCGGGATTACCGGCGTCACGACCGCTTACGCCCTCGCCCGCCGCGGCTTCCAGGTTACCGTCTACGAACGTCATCGCTATGCGGCGATGGAAACGTCGTTCGCGAACGGCGGCCAGCTCTCCGTCAGCAACGCCGAAGTCTGGAACCGCACGGCCACCGTGCTGAAGGGCCTGCGCTGGATGCTCACGCGCGACGCCCCGCTTCTCATGAATCCGTCGCCCTCGTGGCACAAGTATTCGTGGATGGGCGAGTTCCTGCGCCAGATCCCGAACTACCGCGCGAACACCATCGAGACCGTGCGCCTCGCGCTTGCCGCGCGTGAGCATCTCTTTTCGATCGCCGAACGCGAAGGCATCGCGTTCGACCTGGAACGGCGCGGGATCCTGCATATTTACAGGCATCGCAAGGACTACGACGCCGCCGCGAAGGTCAACGCGCTGCTGCGCGAAGGCGGCCTCGACCGCCATGCGGTCGGCGCGAACGAGATCGGCCGCATCGAGCCCGCATTGCAGGGCGAGTTTCATGGCGGCTTCTTCACGCCGTCGGATTCGACCGGCGACATCCACAAGTTCACGCGCGGTCTCGCCGATGCCTGCGCGCGTCACGGCGTCGAATTCCGCTACGACACGCAGATCGAGTCGATCCGGCAAGGCGGCGACGCGCGCTTCTCGATCGACGCCCGCCGCGACGGAGCGCTGCACGCGGACGTGTTCGAGCAGGTCGTCGTGTGCGCGGGCGTGCAAAGCCGCGCGTTCGCCGGCATGCTGGGCGACCACGTCAACGTCTATCCGGTGAAGGGTTATTCGATCACCGTCTGTCTCGACGACGAACAGAGCCAGAACGCGGCGCCGTGGGTCAGCCTTCTCGACGACCACGCGAAGATCGTCACGAGCCGGCTCGGTGCCGATCGCTTTCGCGTGGCCGGCACGGCCGAGATCAACGGCTTCAATCGCGACATTCGCGCGGACCGCGTTACGCCGCTCGTCGACTGGACACGGCGTCTCTTCCCGCAGGTCTCGACCGCGCGCGTGATTCCGTGGGCCGGCCTGCGACCGATGTTGCCGAGCATGCTGCCACGGGTCGGCGCCGGCAAGCGCCCGGGCGTGTTCTACAACACCGGGCACGGGCATCTCGGCTGGACGCTGTCGGCGGCGACGGCCGAGTCGATCGCCGATACGATCCAGCACGGCGCGAGCCGTCGCAAGCCGGCGGGCGCGGGCACGCCGCGGCCCGCGCCGCTGCGCTCGTAACACGCACCAAGGTTCACTCGCGGCGGCCGGCCAGCACTTCGTCGATCAGCCCGTAGTCGCGCGCCTCGGCCGCCGACATGAAGTTGTCGCGGTCGGTGTCGCGCGCGATCTCTTCGACCGTCTTGCCGGTGCGCTCCGCCGTGATCGCGTTCAGACGCTCGCGCAGATACAGGACTTCCTGCGCCTGGATCGCGACGTCGGCGGCGGTGCCCTGCGAGCCGCCCGACGGCTGATGGATCATGATGCGCGCGTTGGGCAGCGCGAAGCGCTTGCCCTTCGTTCCCGCATTCAGCAGGAACGTGCCCATGCTCGCCGCGAAGCCGGTGCAGAGCGTCGAGACGTCGGGGCGCACGAACTGCATCGTGTCGTAGATCGCCATGCCGTCGTAGACCGAGCCGCCCGGCGAGTTGATGTAAAGGGCGATATCCTTGTCGGGATTCTCCGCTTCCAGAAACAGCAATTGCGCGACGACGAGACTCGCCGTCTGGTCGTTGACCGGTCCGACGAGAAACACGATGCGCTCGCGCAAGAGGCGCGAATAGACGTCGTAGGCACGCTCGCCGCGTCCCGATTGCTCGATGACGGTCGGCACGAGATTGAGGCTCGTCGGGTTGCGCTTGTGCAGGTTCATCGCGGCTCCGTTTCGTATGAAGTGGCGGGATCGCGCCGTTGCGCTCTCCTCCACTTGACGACCGGCCGGGTCCTGCCGTGACGCACGCGAAAAAATTCCGCCGCGCTGTCACATTCGCGTGGCGCCGCGCGTCATGCCTCGAAGCGCCATCACATCGAGCAGAGGAGCCATGCGCATGACAACCGATCCGGACGACGCCACCGCATCGCGGACCGCGGTCTTCGAAACACTGCGAGCGCGCATTCATTCGATCGCGCAGCGCATCGTCGGCAACCGGGCGGACGCCGAGGACATCGTCCAGGACACGTTCGTCCGGTGGTACACGTCGTCCGCCGACGACGTGCGCGTGCCCGCCGCATGGTTCACGACGGTCGCGACGCGCCTTGCGATCGATCACGTCCGGCGCGCGCGTCGCGAGCGCGAGAAACTCGACGAAGCCTTGCCCGCGCCGGCCGGGGAGGCATCGATTCCGTCGGCGGAAGACCGGATCGAGCAGGCGTCGCAGGTCGCGCATGGGGTGCGCCTGCTGTTCGAACGGCTCGGTCCCGAAGAGCGCGCGGCGCTCCTGCTGCACGAAGCGTTCGATGCGGACTACGCGAGCATCGCGGCGGCGCTCGGGCGCACGCCCGCGCATTGCCGCCAGATGGTGCATCGCGCGAAGGCGCGCATCCTCGACGACAACGCGCGGTCGGACGGACGCGCGCGTGCGGAAGACGACGCCGTCGCCACGCTCGTCGATGCCATCGCCCGGCAGGACCGCGACGCCGTTCTCGGATCGATCCCGACGGCCGCAGCAACAGCGGCGCCGGACACACGAGCGCGCGCCAGCACGCTCGCGACGCTGGAAACGGCGGCACTCATCGTGCGCTTGCGGCGCGGCGCTGCATCGACGGCGATAGCGGCATTCGACTGACCGATGGCATGACTGCTCGCCGCACGGCTTCGGCGTAACATAGGCTGCGCTTCTCGCGAGGCCAGGCCCCGCGCCACTTCCAGCCGATTACGGAGACCGTCTCATGCCAAAGACCGCAGGATCCATGGTGACTTTTCGCCGCCCCGACGGACAGGATGTAGCGGGCTATCTCGCGCAGCCGGACAAGCCCGACGGCGCGCCCGCCATCGTCGTGATCCAGGAATGGTGGGGGCTGAACGACCAGATCCGCGGCGTCGCGGACCGTTTCGCGCGATGCGGCTACCGGGCGCTCGTGCCGGACCTGTTTCGCGGCAAATCGACGGTCGAAGAGGAAGAGGCGAGTCATCTGCTCGGCGCGCTCGACTTCGGCGACGCCACTTCGCAGGACATTCGCGGCGCGGTCGAGTACCTGAAGGAAGGATCGGGGCGCGTCGGCGTGACGGGCTACTGCATGGGCGGCGCGCTCACGCTGCTTGCGCTGTGCCAGGTTCCGGGTGTGGCCGCGGGCGTCGTCTGGTACGGCTTCCCGCCGCTCGACTACATCGATGCATCCGCGATCAAGGTGCCCGTGCAAGGCCACTGGGCCGCGCAGGACCAGTTTTTCCCGGCTGAGACGGTCGACGCGCTCGAAGCGAAGCTGCGCGAGGCCAACGTCGATGTCGAGTTCCACCGGTATCTTGCCCATCATGCGTTCGCGAACGAAACGGCCGCCGGGCCGGGCCGCATCGCGCGCACCCAGTTCGATCCGGTCTGGTCGCAGATGGCGTGGGACCGGACGCTGACGTTTTTCGGGCGCACGCTGTGGGAAGGTTCGCCGGGGCTCGAAGCGGCGCGTCCATGACAGCCGGATCGCGCGCGCCGGCTCCTAGCTCAACCCCGCCAGCCGCGCGTACAGATCGTCGATCGGCATGGGCTTCGCGAAGTAGTGATCGAATCCCGCTTCGTCGGCGCTCTGCCGGAAGTCGGGCGTGGTATAGCCGCTCAGCGCCACGAGACACAACGGCCGGCCCCGCGCCTTCTCGCGCAGCCCGCGCGCAACCTCGAAGCCCGTCATGTCGGGCAGGCCGATGTCGATCACCGCCACCGAAGGCGTGAACGACTCCGCCACTTCGAACGCCGACGCGCCGTCGAACGCCACCTCGCACTGGTGTCCGCCCATCGTGAGCAGCGCTTCGAGCGCCTCGGCGGCGTCGCGGTTGTCGTCGACGATCAGGATGCGCTGCGCGCGCTGCTGCGGCATGGCGGCGAGCGGGTTCACTTCGTCGGGCAGCGGTTCGTAGACGCGCGGCAGCCTGACGACGAACGTCGTTCCGCAGCCGATGCCCGCGCTCTCCACGCGCACCGAGCCGCCATGATCCTGCACGAGACGCTTCACGACCGTGAGCCCGATGCCGAGCCCCGCGTCCTGCCGCCCGATCGCAGTCGACGCCTGCGCGAACAAATCGAAGACGCGCGGCAGCATCGCAGGCTCGATGCCGATGCCGCGATCGCACACTTCGATCGTCACTTCCGTGTCCGTTGCACCGACCGTCACGACGATCTCGTCGGGCTCGGACGTATAGCGCGCCGCGTTGTGCAGGATATTGCTGAACACCTGCTTCAGGCGCGCGACATCGCCCCGCACGAGCGCGACGTCGCGCGGATAGATCGTGGTCACGCGATGGCCGCGCCGTTCGAGTTCGGCCGCCGTCATTTCGAGCGCGCCGACGATCAGCTCGTCGATGCGCGCCACTTCGGTGTGCAGGTCCACCTTGCCGCGCGTGAGCCGCGACACGTCGAGCAGATCGTTCACCATGCGCGACAACTGCGCGGTCTGCCGCCCGATCAGCGCGAGCGTGTCGCCGTACGCGCCGTGCGCCGCGCCGCCGCGTTCGGCCAGTTCCAGCGCGAGGCTCACCGCCGCGAGCGGATTTCTCAGCTCGTGCGCGAGCATCGCGAGGAATTCGTTTTTCCGCACATCGGCTTCTTCCAGCTCGGTCTGCTTGCGACGCAGTTCGCCGAGCGTGATCAGCATCTCGCGGTTCTGCTGTTCGAGTTCCTCGACGGGCGTCTGCGCCTTGCGCCGCGTCAACTGGTCGACGAGCACGCTCAGCTTGTCGAGTGTCAGGCGCGGCTTGTCGCGCGGCAGCAACATCTCCAGCGTGACGGTCGTGCCCCGGCCGGCTCCGGTGCTGACGGAAAAGCCGTCCGCCATGCGCCGGCTGCCGGTCAGGCCGATGCCCGGCCGGCCCTCGGGATGCACGCCGCTCAGGATCTGATCCAGCTTCGCGATGCCCGGCCCCTTGTCGGCGATCTGCGCGACGATGCTCTGCACGCCGGCCGCCTCGCTCGAATCGCCGACTAAAAACGTCAGCGTGCCGCCGCCCGCGAACTGCACCGCATTGCGCGCGATTTCCGACACCGCCGTGACGAAGCGCGTGCGCTGCAGGTCGTCGAGTCCGAACAGCTCGCCGATCTGCCGCGCGCGGTCGCGGATCGCGACGAGGCTCAGGTTGCTCGCGATGGACGTGGAAAGGATTCGGTGCTGCATCTCAGGCCGCCTTGACGACGACGATCGACGCGTCGTCGTTATCGCGCGCGAAGTCGCGGTGAAGCACGTGAGCGATTACGACCGGATGATGCGCGAGCAGGTCCGGATGACGGCTCAGGTTCCAGCGCGTGGACAGCCCGTCCGTCGTCGCGATGAACACGCTGCGCGCGTTCCAGTCCGCGTGGCTTTGGCGCACGAGCCGCATGTTGTAGCCGACGGTTCCGTCGGTCGACACGAGATGCTGGTTGACCTCGCCCGTGTTCACGATCGCGATGATGTTGCCGACGCCCGCATAGGTCATCGACTTCGTCGCGGGCTCGAACTTCGCCACCGCCATCACCGCACCGCGCGTCGAGCGCAGCCGCGCGTGCGCCGCGCGCAGGACGTCGCCGGGCGAATCGTCGCGGGCGCGCTCGCTGAAGACGTCGAGCGCCCGGTGCGACGCCTCGGACGCGAGCGGACCGTGGCCGAGGCCGTCGAGCAACGTGACCCAGAGCGCGTCGCCCGTCTCCGACACGCTCCACGCGTCGCCGCAGATCTGCTGGCCGAGCTTCGGCGTCGATCGCGCGCCGACCGTCCACGGGCGCTTGCCCGCGTCGCCTGCAGCCTTGCTCGCGACCCGCGCAAGCAGCACCGTCCCGCTGCCGGCGAGCGAATAGAAGTCGAACAGCGCGGAATGCCGCTCCATCGTGCCGAGTCCCGCGCCGAGGCTGCCGCCCGTCGAGAAGCCGTCCTTTCTGGCCGCCTCCACGTTGACGATGCCCGGCCCGCGATCCACCGCGACGATCTCGATGCCGCTAGCCGTCCGGTCCGCGTGATTCGAGTAAGGCGCGAGATGGATCTCGCCGCTCCTCGCGTACTTGAGGATGTTGGTGGCCGCCTCGCTCACGACGAGCGCGGCATCGGCCTGCACGCGCTCGGAAAAGCCGAGTGACTGCGCGAGCGCGACAGCGGACCGGCGGGCGTGCGCGACGCCGCTCTGGTCCGAAAGAATTACCGTCGCTTCCATTGCACGATGCTCACGCGTGTCCCGCTGCCGATCGTCGAGGCGATCTCGAACTCGTTGACGAGCCGCCGCGCGCCGCCGAGGCCGAGGCCCATGCTTTTCGCCGTGCTGTAGCCGTCTTCCAGCGCCTTGTCGATGTTGGGGATGCCGGGACCGTTGTCCTCGAAAATCAGTTGAATGCCCTGACGCCCGTCCTTCTCCACTTCGACGAGCGTGACCGTGCCGCCTTGCCCGTGCACGAGCGTATTGCGGGCGAGTTCGCTCGCCGCCGTGACGAACTTGGTACGTTCGAGCGTGCCGAAGGAAAGGCGCGTTGCCCAGTCCTGCACGACCTTGCGAGCGAGGTTCACCTCGGCCGGCGTGCGGATATCCAGGACGACCCGATTTAGCGTGACGATGAAGATTCTCCCGAGTCGGCCGAGGACCGCAGCATCGCCATACCCTTGTCGACATCGAGAGCAGTTCGAATTCCCTTGAGCGTCATGCCGAGCTCCACAAGCGTGATCGCAACAGCGGGCCGCATGCCGACCAGCACGGTCTCTGCGTCCAGCACCCGCGCCATCGCCGCGATGTGGCCGAGCGTGCGGCCGATGAACGAGTCGACGATTTCCAGCGCCGAAATGTCGATCAGCACGCCGCGGGCCCGGGTCGATTCGATGCGCGAGGTCAGGTCTTCCTGCAGCGAAAGAACGAGCTCGTCATGCAGCTCGACCTGAATCGACACCAGCAGGAATTCGCCAAGCTTGAGAACCGGAATCTGCTCCATCTTCAATCACCTGCTCTGACGGCGCCCAACTTGCTGACGGTGAGATTGACACGGCGCAGTGCGATCTTGAGCGCCTCGGCGAGCGTCGCCTTCGTCACCACGTCGCCGAGATCGACGCCGAGATGGACGATGGTCTGCGCGATCTGCGGGCGGATGCCGCTGATGATGCACTCCGCGCCCATCAGGCGGGCCGCCGCGACGGTCTTGAGCAAATGCTGCGCGACGAGCGTATCGACGGTCGGCACGCCCGTGATGTCGATGATCGCGATGGCCGCTTCGTTCTCGACGATCGCGTTCAGGAGCCCTTCCATCACGACCTGCGTGCGCTCGCTGTCGAGCGTGCCAATGAGCGGCAGCGCCACGATCGAATCCCACAGCTTCACGACGGGCGTGGTGAGGTCGAGCAGTTCCTGCTGCTGACGTTCGATCACTTGCTGGCGTTCGCGCTGATACGCATCGACGGTCACGAGGCCGAGGCGGTCGAGCACCTGGCTCAGCTTCCAGAATTCCGCGCGCAGGCTCTCCGAATCGACGCCGGCGGTGTTCTGCAAGGCGTCGAAGAGCGGCTTTTTCAGCGAGAAGATGAAGCCTGCCGTTTCGGATGCGGAAAAGCCCTGGATGACGCGCTGGCGCGACAGCGCATCGAGATGCACGCGCACGCTGTCCCAGGCCGGGCCTTCGAGTTGCCCCGTATAGTCGCTCGACACCGCGCGGGAGAACTGCGTGAGAAACGCGCGCGAGGCTTCTTTGAGCTCGACTTCGGAGATGACGCCTTGGCGCGCGGTTGCGAGTTGTTCGTTGACCCAACCCGTCAAGATATTCGATTCCTGCTTGCCGATGATGTCGGCCAAACCGTGCGGTTCGCTCAAGTGCTTCTCCAGTGCAGTTATGTTCTTGGCTTGCTAAACCGGCAACATGATATAGCGGTTGAGGAAGCCGGGAAATTAAATCGCGACCGCAAAACGTTTGCGGTTCGCGGCAGCGGAATAATGTGCGGGTATGAATAAAGCAGCTTAACGAGCTGGGTAATTGTTACCCGCAGAAATATGCAGCTTTAGCCGCTTTTGCCGTTTATCGCTGCCTTAGGCAGCACGCGCGACGATCCGCGCCTCGATACGTCTGAACATGCGCTCGCACCACGCGCGCAACATCGCGTTCGACAACGCCATCGGCAACGACCGCGCGATGATGCGATAGACATCGCCGCGACGAACCTTCGACACGCTCGCGGGATCGAGCCATCGGTCGTTGAAGACGAGCAGCGCCATCGTCTCCAGTCCGATCATGATCGGCCACAGGCACGCGAGCCGCAGCCGCAGCGATAGCGCCGGAATGGCTAGCGTGTAGTCGATCGCATCGCGAAAGTGGTCGAGCGTCGTGCGCGTGAGTTCGAACAGGACCGGGGCCGCCCGCTGCGATGCGTCGGGCGCGAACAGTTCTTCCGCGCGCAATCCCTCGCGTCTGAGCAGCACCGCCGGGAGATAGCAGCGCCCGATGCGCAAGTCCTTGCCGCAATCGCGCAAGATGTTCGTCATCTGCAGCGCCTTGCCGAAGCGGATGCCGCGTGCCGTCATCGTCTCCGGGCTCGCCTTCAGCACGCCCGGCAGGTGCGCGAACGTCATCGCGGTCCAGAATTCGCCGACGCAACCCGCCACCAGATAGGTGTAACGATCCAGTTCGTCCCATTCCGTCAACGCGGCAACCTGTCCCGAGGTTTCGTCCGGGAATGTGCGCAGGTCGAATTCCATGCCTTCGGTGAGCGTCGTCACGATGCCGCGTACGGCGTGCCGGTCGGCATCGTCGAAACGGGACAGCAGTGCGAGCGCCGCCGGCACTGATTCGAGCAGCACCTTTTCGTCCGGCTGCGTCTGCTGGCTCGCGACATCCAACATCGCGGCATCGAGCGCGCCGCCGGCCGGTTCACCGTTGACCTGCGCACGCAGGCCGAGCAGCAGTTCGAGGCGCCGGCCGGGCGGGATGAGCGAGGTATCGGCGATCGTGTCGGCGGCACGCGCGAGCAGATAGGCAAGCCCGACCGGATCGCGCATCCCGGCAGGCAGAATGCGCAGCGTCAGATAGAACGAGCGCGAGACGCTCTTCAATAGCGGGCCGAGAAGGAAATGCCCGGCTGGGACGGTCATGGCTGAGGTCAAATGAGGATCGGTGGAAAACGGTGCCGCGGCATTGTAGCGCGCGCATCGGCGCGGCCGTGGCGCGTCCGCCGCTCTTGGGCGCCGATTCTTCAGATGATTTTCCGCGAAATATTTCGTTGAAAATCTTATTGTTGAGCATTAGAGTTCAAGTACCGCATGAAGTCGAACGTTGCGGTCAGCCTCCTGATCTGCTTCGGATTTGTCGCACCCGCCCATTCTTTTTGTTTCGGAATTCGCGCGGACCCGCGTGCCACCGCAGAGCGGCTCACCTGCCCGCCCGTCGCGATGGTCGCCGTCTCTTCCCGCAAGGAATCACGTCACGACCGTCGACCGGCCGTCGTCCCGACTCGTGCCCGGCATCGCACTGATTCGCCGCGCCATCGCCCGGCGCTGCATGGAGACAAGCATGATGCGTGAAGTAACCGGCGCGTTTCGCGGCACCCGCAAGCTCGCCGAAGCCCTCGACGATTTGCGCGCGCTCGGCATCGGCGGCGACCGTATCCGCGTCGACGGCACCGCGCGTTTCGCCGTCGATCCATGCGCGGCCGCGACCCGGGACGCGATCGTCGCGACGCACTGGATGAACGCCGAATATGCCGGACATGGCGAACATCTCGGCGTGATCGACTGGCACGACAGCCTGTTCGACAACGACCACGACTACGCTGACCCGGCGACGTCGCGTTTCGAAGCTGAAATCGCCGACGACCTTCAATGCATGCGCGTGATCGTGAGTATCGCGGACGACGCCGAGATGTCCGAGGTCTGCGACATCTTCTGCCGGCTCGGCACCGCGGACGTCGATGCGCAAGGCGTCATGGCGTGATCCGCTAGCCCTCTTTTACTTCTTCCGACATTGCAATGAACGACATCGAATCGCAAAGCCTCGAAGCGCAAATCCGCGTGCGCGCGTATCACCTCTGGGAAGCCGACGGCCGCCCCGACGGACGCGCGGAAGAGTTCTGGCGCCTCGCGCAAGCCGAGGTGAGTGCGCCGAAGAAGACCGTCAAGCGGCGCACCAAGGCTGCCGAACGACCGGCCGGCGCGAGCGTTTCGGCAAAAGCCGTCAAGCCGCGCAAGACGGCCGCACCGAAGGCCGCACCCGCCGCAGCGACAAAGCCCCCGCGCTCGAAGGCGAAGCTCGAAGCGCAGGGCTGACTACCCAGCGTCGCCTGCGCTGTACAGATGCCGCATGCCGCGCAAATGGTCGGCGACACGCTGCAAAAGCGCGACCGCATCGCCGATACGCATCAATCCGTTGGCTTCGTCGTCCTCGCAAAAGAGCGGCCGGCCGGTGTCCGATGCGCGAATCGTCAGATCGCCCAGATGGGTCTCCGGCACCGATTCGCCCGGGCGTAGCGTCAGCACGTTGCCGTTCCTGATCGCATCGCGGACGCGGCTCAGGAACTGGATCTCCGGCGCGCGCGAGTTGGCGATGTCGTGATCTTCGAGAAAGCCGCCCACCGCGAGCAGCGCATTCGTCACGAGCACGCGCTGCACTTTGGCGCGCGAAGGCGGCTCGGTGTCGGCGCCGGCCGGCGGCTGCGCCCCGAGCACGAGCGGCGGCGCGTGCTTGCGCGCCAGTTCGACCCCGTCGGCCGGCGACAACGCACCGGCGCCGCCGAGCGCGATCGTCAACACGCGAAGTTGCTCGTCGATCAGCGTGATCGCCTCGGCGCCGGAATGCTTCGAACCGCCCTTTTCCATGTGATGCTCCTTGTCATGCGTGGTCGTTTGAGTGCGAGGGTGACGTGTGATAGCGATCAGCAAGGGACGTTCCGCACCTCATGGCGTCGCGGGCGGCTGCGGGTTGTTCGCCGGATTGGTATCGAAGCGCGCGATGTGCGCGATCCCCGTGTCTTTTCCCAACGCGAGCAGGTCGCTCTCCAGCGCGTCGGCAACGCCCTTTCCGTAGACCTCGTCGCCGTCGGCATACACGGTAAACACGCGCAGATACTTCGCCTTCTTTGCGGGGTCCTCGATGGTCGCCCGCGTCCATGCGAAGAGCGGATAGCCGTCGGCGCCCCGGGCCTGCGCTTCGTCGACGTACTCCTTGAAGGCGTCGAACTGGCATTTGAGCGTGGCGCGGTGTCGGCGCAGCACGTCGAAGAGCGGTTCGTCCTCCGGGCGTGCGGCACCCTCGCGTAGTGCAGCGGCCAGTTCCGCCGATGCGTCGAGTCGCAGTTGAAACTGCCATCGGTCGTCCATCGTGTCTCTCCTCCTCGGAAGCGCGCCGCTCCCGGCCGTCGAAGCGCAAATAACGGGCTTCTGGTACAAAGGCTCCATTCGTCTACAGCATGACCGAAAACGGCGTCGCGCGCTGCCAGCCCGCCCTCGCCCGCAAGGATCTGCAATGCACACAAAAACAACCCCACATCGGAGCTGAACATGGCAATCACGCTGAACGTCAATGGCGAGAATCACGACGTCGACGCCCCTCCCGACATGCCCCTGCTATGGGCGATCCGCGATCTGGTCGGGCTGACCGGCACGAAGTTCGGCTGCGGCATCGCGCAGTGCGGCGCGTGCACGGTCCATCTCGACGGCGCCGCCGTGCGCTCGTGCGTGCTGCCCGTCGCGGCCGTGGGCGGGCGCAAGATCACGACGATCGAAGCCGTCGGCGGCACGCCCGCCGGCAAGAAAGTGCAGGACGCCTGGAAGGAACTCGACGTCGTGCAGTGCGGCTACTGCCAGTCCGGGCAGGTGATGTCGGCGGCGGCGCTGATCGCGGCGAATCCGAATCCGAGCGACGCGGACATCGACGCCGCGATGGACGGCAACGTCTGCCGCTGCGGCACGTACAACCGCATCCGCGCGGCGATCAAGCACGCCGCAAAGGGGGCGTGACATGTCGCAAGGACTGATCGATGCGCAAAACGGCCGCGCACCCGACGCGCGCCATTCCGGCCTGACGCGCCGCACGTTCCTGAAGTTCGGCGTCTCGGTGGGTGCCGCGGCGGGCGGCGGGCTGCTGCTCGGCTTCAGCTTCTCCGCCGCGGGCCAGCCCGCGCCCGGTGCCAAATCGGTCGTGAGCGGCGACGGCAACGAAGCGCCGCAAGAAGGCGTGTTCCAGCCGAACGCGTTCGTGCAGATCGACCGCGCGGGCAAGGTCACGCTCGTGATTCCGAAGGTCGAGATGGGGCAAGGCGTCTACACGTCCATCCCGATGCTGATCGCCGAGGAACTCGAAGTGCCGCTCGACAGCGTGACGGTCGCGCACGCGCCGCCGAACGAGGCGCTCTTCGCGGACCCGCTGCTCGGCGGCCAGCTGACGGGCGGATCGACGTCGATCCGCTATGCGTGGGAACCGATGCGCCGCGCGGGCGCGACGGCCCGCGTGCTGCTCGTCACGGCGGCGGCGCAGCAATGGCAGGTCGATCCGGCCGCGTGCCACGCCGAGAGCGGCCAGGTGAAGCACGCCGCGAGCAGCCGCTCGATCGCGTACGGCGATCTCGTCGAGGCCGCCGCGAAGCTGCCAGCGCCGCAGAACGTGCCGCTCAAGGACCCGAAGGATTTCAAGCTCGTCGGCACGCAGGCGAAACGCATCGACTCGCCGGAGAAAGTCGACGGCACCGCCGTATTCGGGCTCGACGTGCGCCTGCCCGGCATGAAGTACGCGGCCATCGTGAACTGCCCGGTGTTTGGCGGCACGCTTGCGAGCGTCGACGACACGGTCGCGAAGAAGGTGCCGGGCGTCACGCAGGTCGTGAAGCTCGACAACGCGGTGGCCGTGATCGGCGACCACACGTGGGCCGCGAAGCGCGGTGCGTCCGCGCTCGTCCTCACGTGGAACGAGGGCAAGGGCGCGGACCTGCAGATGCAGCATCTGATCGACGACCTCGCGAACGCCGCGAAGCGCGACGGCGCGGTGGCACGCAAGGAAGGCGACATCGACCGCGCATTCAAGGACGCCAAGACGCGCGTCGATTCGGTCTACCAGCAGCCGTTCCTCGCGCACGCGACGATGGAGCCCGTCAACTGCACGGTCCACGTGCGCGCCGATGCGTGCGACGTCTGGGTCGGCACGCAAGTACCGACACGCGCCGTCGATGCCGCGAAGCGCGTCACGGGCCTGCCCGCCGAGAAGATCACGATCCACAATCACCTGCTCGGCGGCGGCTTCGGGCGGCGGCTGGAGACCGACTTCATCGCGAACGCGCTCTTGATCGGCAAGCAGGTCGACGCGCCGGTGAAGGTCACCTACTCGCGCGAGGAAGACATCCAGCACGACATGTACCGGCCGTACTACTACGACGCGATCTCGGCCGGGCTCGACGCGAACGGCAAGCCCGTGGCGTGGAAGCATCGCATCGTCGGCTCGTCGGTAATGGCGCGCTTCGCGCCGCCCGCGTTCAAGAACGGGCTCGATCCGGATGCCGTCGAAGTCGCAGCGGACCTGCCCTACGACCTGCCGAATCAACTGGTCGATTATGTGCGGCAGGAGCCGCGCGACATTCCCACCGCGTTCTGGCGCGGTGTCGGACCGACGCGCGGCACGTTCGTCGTGGAGAGCTTCATCGACGAACTCGCGGTGCAGGCGAAGATCGATCCCGCGACGTACCGGCGCAACCTGCTCGGCAAGACGCCGCGCGCACTCAACGTGCTCGACGTCGCGACGAAAGCGGCCAACTGGGGCAGCGCGCCACCGCAAGGACAGGGACGCGGCATCTCGGTGATGCACGCGTTCGGCAGCTTCTTTTCGATCGTCGCCGACGTGAGCGTCGACAACGGCGAGGTCGCGGTGAACCGCATCGTGTGCGCGGTCGACTGCGGCATGGTCGTGAATCCGAATACGGTCGAGGCGCAGATCCAGGGCGGCATCATCTTTGCGATCACGGCAGCGCTGTACGGCGAGGTCACGATCAAGGACGGCCGCGTCGAGCAGAGCAATTTCACCGATTACCGCATGCTGCGTCTTTCGCAGACGCCGCCGATCGACGTGCATATCGTGAAGAGCACGGAGGCGCCCGGCGGCATCGGCGAACCGGGCACCGCGGCGCTCGCGCCCGCGCTCACCAACGCGATCTACGCCGCGACAGGCAAACGCCTGAAGCAGTTGCCGGTCGGCCGTCAACTGCACACCGCGTGAGGAGAACCGACATGCCAAGAAAAATCCTTGCAGGCATCGGCCTTGCCTTGTCGTTTGCGGCTTCGTCGGGCGCCGGCGCGGCCACCGCCGACGACGCGCTCGTCGCGCGTGGCGCGTATCTCGCGAAGGCCGGCGATTGCATCGCGTGCCACTCGGCGCCACGCGGTAAACCGTTCGCCGGCGGCCTGCCGATGAACACACCGATGGGCCGCATCTACACGACCAACATCACGCCCGATCCGGAAACGGGCATCGGCAACTGGAGCGAGCAGGACTTCGACGGCGCGTTGCGACGCGGCGTCGCGAAGGACGGTCACAATCTCTATCCGGCGATGCCTTACCCGTCCTACGCGAAGGTCCGCGACGACGACGTGAAGGCGCTCTACGCGTACTTCATGAAGGGCGTGGCGCCCGTCAGGCAAGCGAATCGCGCGTCCGACATTCCGTTCCCGCTCAATATGCGCTGGCCGCTCAAGCTCTGGAACGTCGTCTTCCTCGACAAGGCCGTGTATCAGGACAAGAGCGGCAAGGACGTCGCGTGGAATCGCGGTGCGTACCTCATCCAGGGACTCGGACATTGCGGCTCGTGCCACACGGCGCGCGGCATCGCGTTCCAGGAGAAAGCGCTCGACGAGAGCGGCAGCGCGTTCCTGACGGGCGGCCTGCTCGACGGCTGGTTCGCGTCGAACCTGACCGGCGAGTACAACGTCGGGCTCGGGCGCTGGTCGGAAGGCGAAGTCTCGCAGTTCCTGAAGACCGGTGCGAACAAGCACGCCTCCGCATTCGGCTCGATGACGGACGTGATCAACCACAGCACGCAGGGCCTGACCGACGAGGACATCACCGCGATGTCGCAATACCTGAAGTCACTGCCCGCGTCCGGCGGCACGAATGCGCCGCGCTATGCGTACGATCCGAACGTAACGAAGGTGTCGCTCGCGCATCCCGCGGTCGATGCCGGCGCCAAGGTTTATACCGCGTACTGCATGCATTGCCACGGTGTCGACGGAATGGGTTTTGCGCCGATGCTCGCGCCGCTTGCGGGCAATCCGAACGTGATGGAAAAAGATGCGTCGTCGCTCATCAACGTGACGCTCAATGGCACGCAGGATCTGGTGATTCAGGGCTTGCCGTCCGCGTATCCGATGCCGAAATACGCACCGACGCTCTCGGACAAACAGATCGCCGATGTGCTCACGTTCATCCGCGGCGGCTGGAATAACGGCGCGGCGGCGGTGTCGGTGGAGGACGTCGCGAAGTTGCGCAAGTCGACGCAAGCCGCAAAGTAAAAGCGCTGGCCCCTGGAAGCGCACGCCGTTCAGCGCAGCGGCGCTTCTGATTGCGCATTGTCGTCCCAGACGGGCATCACGTCGCGCACCAGCGCGGCGATGGACGACGCGCCGAGCTTCTCCTTGATGCTCGCGCGATGGACGTCCACGGTCTTCACGCTGATCGAGAGATCGGCGGCAATGAGCTTGCTGCCCTTACCATCGACGACACCGCGCAGCACCTCCCGCTCGCGTGCCGTCAGCGATGCAATCCGCTTCGTCAATGCGCGCCGCTTCTAGTCCGCTGCATGACGCTGCGTCGCGAGCTTCAACGCCGGCTGCACGCGGTCGAGCATCTGCTGCGAGTTGTAGGGCTTCTCGACGAAATCGATCGCGCCATTCTGCAACGCGCGCACCGACATCGGTATGTCGCCGTGACCGCTCGCGAAGATGATCGGCAAGGTCGCGCCCTGTTCGTTCAGCGCGCCCTGCACGTCGAAGCCGCTCGCCTGCGGCATGCGCACGTGGAGCACGAGGCACGCTGAAATCGTGGGATCGAACGCGGCGAGAAAACTCGGGCGCGCTCGCGAGACAAAGCGACTTGATTCCGACCGAATCCAGCAGCCACGACAGGGACGTGCGCATGCCCGCATCGTCGTCGACGATATAGACGAGGGAGGACGTCGAAGGTGATTAAGTCATCGGCGACTCGGCAATGCAGGGATTCATGGCGAACGGCGCGCTTCCCGCAAGGCAATTTGGGCCCCGCGATGCGTCATCTCAAAATTTAATCATAACCAGACGAAATCGAACCGCAAAGCATGAATACCCGAGTACGGGCCACAGCGCGTCTTAGGTAGGTGATTTCTTTAGACGGGCGAAAAACCGAAGCGCTCGCGGTCCGATTCGATCCGCCCTCATACCTGCGTATGACCGGTTAATACGCGTGACTCGCGTGTTCATCCCGAAGGCTGAGTTCTTCACGCGGACCAACACGCAATGCTCGCGCGACTCATCCGGATGTATCCACGCATACGACGATCGTTGTCTCCCGACCGCCGTTCGTAGGTCTTGGTTCAAGCCGCAACCGCGATTACATTACGTTCACGGCTGAACCTGCAAGCGATCCAACGATCAGCCAGCGAAAAATAACTGCGGGACAGTGGATTACTTCGCGATTGTCCGTGTTCACGTAAGTATGGCCGCCGCAAGGCGCGTCCTTTTCGATGTTGGAACAGGCACGATCGGTTTTAAGCGCATATCCGCTGTTTCATCAATACGTATGCCTAACTAGTATTCGAAACCCGCATGACCGTTTTCATGCATTGCCCAAATGTTTCACTCACCTCTCTTCAAGGAGTATCACGTCATGAAAAAGCTTCTCGTTAGTCTCGCCTTTGTTGCTGGCGCATTCGCGGCTCCCGCTCTGAGTTTCGCTCAATCGAATGGCCCGGTGACGCGCGCCGAAGTCCGTGCCGACCTCGTTCAAGTGGAAAAGGCCGGATACAACCCGGCGCGCGCCAGCGACACCGACTATCCCGCGGACATCCAGGCCGCAGAAGCGAAGGTCGCTGCTCAACAGGAGCAAACCCAGGCGAAGCTTGGCTATGGCGGCGTCGCGCAGAACGGCACGTCAAGTTCCGGTCGGGCGTCGCACACCGCAATGAATTCGGCGTGCGTCGGCCCGGCAAGCTTCTGCAAGCTCTACTTCGGCAGCTAAGCACGAGAGCGGGATGTCGTGCCGACGGCCGCGCGCACGACATTTCGACGTTCGCGAAGTCGGCCGGCCATCCTGCATTTGCTTTATCCCCATGGAGTTTCGAATGAATACTGTTTCGCGCGCGGCTTCGGTCGTCGCCTTGTCGCTTTCCATTTTTTCATCGGCGGGTGCAATGGCGCAGGACGCCCCGCACAACCCCACGACGGTCAAGAATATCGTTCTGGTCCACGGCGCGTGGGTCGATGGTTCCGGCTGGAAGCCGGTCTATGACATCCTTACGCGCGACGGCTTCCATGTCAGCGTGGTCCAGGAACCGCTGACCTCGCTCGAAGACGACGTCGCGGCGACAAAGCGCGTCCTCGACCTCCAACCCGGTCCGACGATCCTCGTCGGCCATAGCTATGGCGGCTCCGTCATTACCGAAGCCGGCGTTCATTCGAACGTCGTGGGTCTGGTTTATGTCGCCGCTCACGCGCCGAATGTTGGTGAAGACGAGGCCGCGCTCGGCAAGGGCAAGCCCAGCTATACATCGAAGCAGACGGGCGCAGTCGAAAAAACCGATGACGGCTACACCTACCTGAATCCCGCCGTCTTTCCAAAGGACTTCGCCGCCGATCTGCCGCTCAAGCAAGCTCGATTCGAATCGCGTTCGCAGATGCTGACCGCCGCGAAAGTCTTCTCGGCGCCGCTGACCGCGGCGGCCTGGACCACGAAGCCGAGCTGGGGCATCGTCGCGGCCGACGACAAGATCATCAGCCCGGATCTGGAGCGCTGGTACTACGCACGCGCGCACAGCCACACGACGGTCATTCCCGGCGCGAGTCATTCTGTGTACGAGTCGCGCCCGCAGCAGGTTGCCGCCGTGATCGAGGATGCAGCAAGGCACGCAATCCAATAAGCCGGGCGCGGAAATCCATTTGTTCTCGCGACTCAAAACTGTTTGTCCGTGGCGGGTGTACGCAACACGCCTCAATAAGCCTAGATTGGCATCCATCGGCGCCGTTGGCCCGATCGGCAACACAGCCCATCTACTTATTCGAGGTTACGCATCATGAGCAACTCACAGAAAGTGGTCGTCGTCACGGGCGCATCGCAAGGTATCGGCGCTGAACTGGTCAAGGCTTTCCGCGAGCGCGACTATCGCGTGGTCGCGACTGCGCGTTCGATCAAGCCGTCCGAGGACCCGCATGTTCTTGCGATTGCCGGCGATATCGGCGATCGCAAGGTCGCGCAACGTGTCGTCGACGAAGCCATCGAACGCTTCGGCCACATCGACACGCTCGTCAACAACGCCGGCATTTTCATCGCGAAGCCGTTCACTCAGTACACGGCGGAAGACTACGCCGCCGTTCTCAACGTCAACGTCAATGGGTTCTTCCATGTGACGCAACTGGCGATCGCCGAAATGGAAAAGCGGGCCAGCGGGCATGTGGTCCAGATCACGACTAGTCTCGTCGACCATGCGGTCAGCGGCGTGCCTTCGGTGCTCGCGTCGCTCACCAAGGGCGGCCTTAACTCGGCGACCAAGTCGATCGCGATCGAATATGCCAAGGCCGGCATTCGGGCTAACGCGGTATCGCCCGGCATCATCAAATCGCCGATGCATGCGCCCGATACGCACGAAGCGCTGGGCGCGCTGCATCCGGTAGGACACATGGGCGAGATGAGCGACATCGTGAACGCGGTCCTGTATCTGGACTCCGCACCGTTCGTCACCGGCGAAATCCTGCACGTCGACGGCGGTCAGAGCGCCGGCCACTAAACCCAGTCGGGGCGCTTGCGGGTGCCCCTCTTTCGAAGGAGCGCAACATGCCTATCGTCACAATCCAGGTGACTCGCGAAGGGAACACGCCTGGCACCGATGCCGTCACCGCCGATGAAAAAGCGCAGCTCATCAAGGGCGTCAGCGAACTGCTGCGCGATGTGCTGAACAAGCCACTCGAAGCCACGTTCGTCGTAATACAGGAAGTCGAGAAGGAAAACTGGGGCTGGGGCGGATTGCCCGTCGATGCTTATCGTGCGCAAAAAGCGCTAAAGACAGGGCAAACGTGCATGCAGGCCTGAACCCGGTCAAGCGCTCCCTTCGATGGCGCTTGCCTTAGAGCGCGCCGTCGCAAGCGCGCTAAGCACGCATGGTTCGTACCCTTCTTTTCCCCTCTAGAAATTCAAATTCGCTCTGTTACACTGCCTTCGACGGTGATGGATAACAATTTGAAAAATGATTAAACGGGGACATCCGCGCACTGGAGGAGCACATGCGGCATTCCAATTACCGTCCTGAGAGCGCCAAGGCGCTCGGCTTCGCCGCGGGTTGCACGCGGCCTTTAAGGCTTCGACCCTTAGCGGCGCTCGTCGCCTTGAGCATGGGTTTTTGCATCGACGTCGCCGATGTGTTGGCCGCGCCGCCCTTGCCGCAGAACGGCCAGTTCGTCGGCGGCACGGGCACGATCGCGCGCAATGGCGCCAATCTCGACATCACACAGTCGGGCGCGCGCGGCATCATCAACTGGAACAGTTTTTCGATCGGCGCGGGACGCACGGTCTCGATCAACAACGGATCGGGGACGACGCTCAATCGCGTCACCGGCAACGCGATGTCGACGATCGACGGCACGCTGAAATCCACCGGCAGCGTCTATCTCATCAACCCGCATGGCGTGGTCGTCGGTAAGAGCGGCGTGATCACGACCGGCGGACGCTTCGTCGCGTCGACGCTCGACGCGGACAACAACGCCTTCATGAACGGCTTCGACTCTCTGTCGCTAGAGGGCACGTCCAACAGCGCAGTGGTCAACCTCGGCAAGATCAGTTCGAGCGGCGGCGATGTGTTCCTCATCGCGCGTAGCGATGTCGTGAACGCCGGCACCATCGATGCGCCCAAGGGCTCCGCCGAACTCGTCGCCGGCAGCAAGGTATTGCTGTCCGACTACGCCTATGGGCCGCAAGTGTCGGTGGAGATGCCGAGCCACGGGCGGGCCATCAACTCCGGCACGGTGCAGGCCGCGCAGATCAACCTGCAGGCCGCCGACGGCAACGTCTACGCGCTCGCGGGAAAGAACAGTGCGTTGCGCTCGACCGGCACCGAGACGCGCGAGGGTCACGTGTGGCTCGTCGCCGATGCCGGCACGGTCGATGCCCGCGGCGCGAACATCGCGGCGCGCAACGCGGACGGCAGCGGCGGCACGGTCGACATGAACGCCGATACGTTGAAGGTGGCCGGCGCGAAGGTCCGCGCGGCGCAATGGAACCTGACGTCGCCCGAGTTCGCGATCGACAAGCCGACTGCGAACACGCTCGCCGATAGCCTCTCAAGCGGGACTTCGGTTGCGCTCAACGCGACCGGCGCCAACAAGGCCAGCGGCAATATCGGCGTGGGATCGGACATTCGATGGCAAGGCGCATCGTCGCTCACGCTCGATGCCACTCGTTCGGTGAGCATCGCGCCGGGCACGACGATCGCCAACGCGGGCGCAGGCAGCCTGACGGTCCGCGCCGACAGCAACTCGATCGACAACCACGGCAGCGTGACGAACAACGGCACGTTCGACTGGTCGCGCAGCAGCGGTATCGTGACGGCGCTTTACGACATGAACGGCAGCTACAAGCCGGGCACCGTCATCACGAATGCATCATGGAGTCCGGCGCCCTTCAGCGGGCGCGTCACGCAGGTCACGGGCTACCGGCTCGTCAACTCGACGGCCGATCTGAACGCGATCAACAACAACCTGGGCGGCAACTATGCGCTCGGCACGAGCTTCGATCTCGGCTTCGCGCCGAACGCGGTGCACGCGATCGGCAGCGCGGCGAAACCGTTCACCGGACAGTTCGATGGCATGGGGCATCTGCTCAGCAGCCTTAACGTATCCGGCACGTCGTCACAAGGCACGGGACTGTTCGCAGACATCGGCAAGACGGGGGTCGTGCGTAATTTCGTGATCGCGGGCAGCACCGCATCGTCCTCGCAAGGGCCGGTCGGCCTGCTCGCGGGAGTGAACGACGGGCGTGTGGTCAACGTCGGCGCAACGGGCTCCGTCTCGACGAGCTCGGCGACGGGCTCGGCGGCCGGTGGGCTCGTCGGCGTCAACCGCGGGTCGATCGAACGCGGCTGGAGCGGTGGGGCGACATCCGGTCAGGGCGCGACGGGCGGTCTCGTCGGCGAGAACGATGGGACCATCGTGCAGTCGTATTCGCTCGGCAACGCGAGCGGCGATGCGCGCAGCCAGGTCGGCGGACTGGCGGGCGCCAATCGCGGCACGATCACCCAGTCGTATTCGAGCGGCTCTGTCGACGGAGGCAACTATCGTGGCGGGCTGGTGGGCAACAACGGCGGCGCGATCGGGCAGTCGTTCACCACGTCATCGGTGACGCCTGCCGGCGCGGGAACGCAGCGGCCGGGCGGCATTGCCGGCAACAACACCGGCACGATTGCCCGCGATGTCTACTGGAACGCCGATACATCCGGCGCGCTCGTGGGCGCCGGAGCCGGCACGGCTGCCCCGACTTCGAGCCGGATGACGACCGCGCAAATGCGCGACCCCGCAAGCTACGGGCCGAGATGGGACTTCAGCGCGACCGGCGCCTGGGCCTTGCCGCCGGGTAGTGGCGAGCCGGTCCTTCGATGGTTCCTCGGTCTCTGAAGGGCACCCACCCGCGCGTGCGATGGGAAGTGGAAAATCGATCCGTGCGGTACGCCCGCCTGCGATGCGAGGCGCGGCGTCACCAGCACGGCGGACGGTGTTGCGTGATGATGTTGCGTGAGGGTGTTGCGTGATGCGGTCGATCACGAAACCGGGTTTGCAGCGACGAAGTTCTTGAACGCGGCGTAGGCCGGGTTCTTGGTCGTGCCGTTCGCCTGGATCAATCCATAGTTCGCATCGACGATGCAGTACATCATCACCGACTGGATGTTGTACTTGTCCTTGATCGAGCGATATTCGGTGAGCGTCTTCGTGACGTAATCCGCGGCCGCCTGGCCGGAATCGACGCCGCCGGTCCAACCCCATTCCGTCAGCCAGATCGGCTTGCCGAACGAGTCTTTGAGCACCTGCAGAACGTCCTGGCACGCGTTGTTGTTCCAGCCGCACAGGATGTCGCCCGAGCTGTGATACCAGTGATACGTCGTGAAGTCCCAGCGAATGGCGGCTGCGTTCGCGAGACCTGCCGTCGTGCCGTTCGGCGTGATGCCTCGCCATAGCATCTGAAGCGCGCCATACGCCATCGGGATGCCGACGTTCACGCCGCAATTGATGGTGGGGTCGATGGCCTTCACGCCGTCGATCATGCCGCGGAGCACGCCACGGAACGACGGCCACATCGTCGGGCTCCAGTGGTTGTAGCTGCTGCCGTTGCCGCTGATCTTGAGCGCGACGTCGAGTTCGTTACCGCACTCGATGTACTTGACGAGCCCCTTCAGCACCTTCGTGCAACCGACAGCCAGGTTGTAGCCGAGCGTATAGGACGCCGATTCGGAGGCGTTGGGACTCCAGCCGCACGAGAGCGGATTGAGCACCGGCAGGATCGACACGCCGCTGTTCGCAAACGGACCGCGCAGCGCGTCGGAGATCACTTGCGCCATGCCGTCGCTTGCGACGTCCGCACGGTAGTTGGTGACGCCGAGGTCCTTGAGCATCGCGAGCTGGGCAGCCGGACCCAGCGTCTTGTAGATGCCGGTGCCGTAAGCCATGTGGCCGTTCATGCCGTAGAAGAGCGGTGCCGCCGCGGCAGCCGTCGCCGGCGTCTTCGTGCGCGGGTCAACCGTTCCAATCGAGGTCCACGCACTGCCGTTCTTGTACCACGTGCCCGCCGAGTTCTTCGCGTAGATCACGCCGCCGTACCAGAGCATCAGGGTCAACGCGCTGGGCGAACCCGTCGCCACGCCCGTACCGTTCTTCGTCACGCGGCTGCTGACGAGCGTCCACGTATTGCCGGACGAGTCGACGATCGACTGCGCCGACGGAATGACCGTTCCATCCGGCGATGCCGTGGCAGCAGCCTTTGCAACACCCGCCACATCGCCGGAATCGGCAATATCGCCTCCACCACCGCAAGCGGCGAGCGCAGCGCTCCCCGCACCGGCCATTAACATGGACAGGAAATTTCGACGTGTTACGGACGACGTATTGAGCTGAAAACGGTTCGAATCGGCAGTTTCGACTTTAGCGGCAGGAGAATTGGCAGGTCGCATCGGTAGTATGTGCGTTAGTACTCAGAAGGCATGAGTATATTTTGGAATAAACTACCGCACGCGTAACACAATGTAACTCTTTGAAGATAGAAACAATTGCCTTTAACTCATATGTATGAAGGAAAATACTCCTAACGACATTGGAAAACGTCACCAGATATTCCTAATCATATTATTGATTAGACTGAAAACGGCATAAATTACGCGGTAAAAAGCGCTGTTTTTAAGTATTTAGATATTCTGTCGGAAATAATTTCACGAGAAAATCGTTCGCAAGGCTGGCGAAACGCCATTTCCGAATCGGAGCGCGATTTTGTTAATTAAGTCAGAGGAATAGAAGTTACGGCGAATTCGTATGGCCGTTCATTCCCGCCAATGGCGGCAAATGCCGGAGAATTCGCCTTTCGCTCGCTTCAAGTGACATGTTGCCGGAGCAAACAAGTCACTCCCTTGGCAACGTCACCCGAACGGCATTACGCGCCGAAGCGTTGTAGTCCCTTTACGCACTCGTCGAACTCCGCTTCGAGTTGCGCCATCAGTTCGGCGGCTGGCAAGTGGCGTGCAAGCGAGGCAGCCTGCCCCGCCCATTGCGCGCCATAGCCGAACTCACCCTGCGCCTTGGCGGCCGCGTGCAGCGCTTTTCCCGCATCGTAGGTAACGGGATAGTCCGGCGTTTTCGGAGCACCCACCGAACGCCCCAGCTCGGTGAACCGGTTCACCATGCTGCGTGCAGGCCGGCCCGAGATCGCCGACGTGAGGATGGTATGACGCGCGGCATCGCTCAGAATCGCGCGCCGGTATCCGTCGTCGATCGACGTCTCCGGACACGCGACAAACGCGGTGCCGAGTTGCGCAGCCTGCGCACCGAGCGCGAGCGCCGCCGCGATGCCCGCACCATCCATGATGCCGCCGGCGGCGATCACCGGCAGATCGACACTGCGCACGAGCAAGCGCGTCAAGGCGAACGTGCCCAGGCCGTCATCGAATGCCTGACGATCGAACATGCCGCGATGGCCGCCCGCTTCGATGCCTTGCGCGACAATCGCATCGACTCCGGCATCCGCCAACTGAGTGGCTTCGTCAACGTTCGTCGCCGATGCAAGCAGCCTGATTCCCGCAGCCTTCAGCGATGAAATCACTTGCGGCGAAGGCAGTCCGAAGTGAAAGCTGACGATGGGCGGCTTCTCTTCGAGAAACACCTTCACCATCGCCTCGTCGCGTTTGAAGCTCGTATAGATCTCGCCGAGCGTCGTGGGCGGGGCAACGCCGAAGCGGTCGAAATGCGGCTTGAGCCAGTTCAGCCATTCGCGCTCGGTCGGCTCGTCGAGGACCGCCGGTTCGTGGCAGAAGACATTGATGTTGAAGGGCTTGTCCGTGAGCGCACGCGTCTCGCGAATCACCTTGCGCGCGCCTTCGGCGTTCATTGCGCCCACGCCGAGCGAGCCGAGTCCACCCGCGTTAGAAACCGCCGCGGCAAGCGCCGGCGTGCTCACGCCCGCCATCGGCGCCTGGATGATCGGCTTGTCGATGCCGAGCCGTTGCAACAGCGGAATGTGTTCAGTACGACTGTTCATGTCATGTCTCTTCATTGGGGTTGATCGAACATGCGTGAATCACGCGTTGCGTTCATGCATGCAGTTTTTCCATGAGGAAATCCACAAACGTTCTCACTCTCGACGACACGTGTCGCGCATGCGGATACAGCAAGATGAACGGCCGCGTGCAGCCTCCGAACTCGCGTAGGACTTCCACCAGCATGCCATCGTTCAGATCCTGCGCGACAGTGAAGCGGTAGGTCTGAAACAGCCCGGCGCCGTGGCGAGCCAGCGTCACGCCCGCCAGCACGTCGCCCGACGAGCCATAGCCGCCGCCCGTCATCACCTCGACGCTCTCGCCGTCCCTCATGAACGACCACGCGATGTTCCGGCCGTTACTCGGCAATTCGTATTGGATGCAATCGTGCCTCGCGAGATCGTCGGGCGTTATGGGCGTGCCGGCTCGCTTCAGATACGCCGGCGACGCGACGACGACAAGCTCGGCATCCTCCAGCTTGCGCGCGATCAGGCCCGAGTCCCTGGGCGCGCGCCCGCGTATCGCGAGATCGAAACCTTCCTCGGCGAAATCGATGTTCCGGTTGCTCAGATGCACTTCGACGGTCACGTCCGGGTATCGCATCCGGTATTCGGCGATCAGCGGCAGCACGCGACCGTGGCCGTATGGTGTCGGCATGCTGATGCGCAGGACGCCGGCCGGTGTCGTCTGCTGGCCTGTCGCTTCCCGCTCGGCGTCCACGAGCTGGGCCAATGCCTGGCGGCAATGCTCGAAGTAGCTGCGTCCGGCATCGGTGAGGCGTATCTGGCGCGTCGTTCGCACGAAGAGCCTGACGCCAAGCCGCTCCTCGAGGCGTGCGACCGCGCGGCTCACGGCCGCCGGCGTCACGCTTGCCGATGTCGCGGCGAGCGTGAAGCTGCCGAGTTCGGCCGCAAGGCAAAACAGTTCGATACTGCCGAGGACCAGGTCGTCGAATTGTCGCTGCATGCTTGGTGTGCCCTTCTCGCTCGAGACTGATACACCGAAGGATAGGCAATTTGAACGACGGGCGCGGCAATGCAAAAAGGGCGCCGCGCGATTTCTCGCCCGACGCCCTTCCTCGACCTCAAACCGCAGCAGCGTTATTTCGACGTCGGCATGGCGAACTCCGCGCCCTTCTCCGTGCTCTCCGGCCAGCGCTGCATGATCGATTTCTGCTTCGTGTAGAAGCGCACGCCTTCCTCGCCATACGCGTGCGTATCGCCGAACAGGCTGCGCTTCCAGCCGCCGAATCCGTGCCACGCCATCGGGACCGGAATCGGCACGTTGATGCCGACCATCCCCACTTCGATGCGGCGTCCGAATTCGCGCGCCACGTGACCGTCGCGCGTATAGCAGGCCACGCCGTTGCCGAATTCATGCGCATTCACGAGATCGACCGCTTCCGTGAAGTCCTTCACGCGCACGCACGCCAGCACCGGCCCGAAGATCTCTTCCTTGTAGATGCGCATCTCCGGCGTCACATGATCGAACAGCGTGCCGCCCGTGAAGAAGCCGTCCTCGTGACCCGCCACCTTCAATCCGCGACCGTCCACGACCAGCGACGCCCCTTCGTCGACGCCCATCGCGATGTAGCCTTCGATGCGCTCCAGCGCCTGCCGCGTGACGATCGGCCCCATCTCCGCCGTGTCTTCCATGCCGTTCCCCACGACCAGGCTGCGCGCGCGCTCGGCAAGCCGAGGCACGATCTTGTCCGCGACATCGCCGACCAGCACCGCCACCGAGATCGCCATGCAACGCTCGCCCGCCGAGCCGTAGCCCGCGCCGATCAGCGCATCGATCGCCTGATCGAGGTCCGCATCCGGCATCACGACCATGTGATTCTTCGCGCCGCCGAGCGCCTGCACGCGCTTGCCGTGCTTGGCGCCGGTTTCATAGATGTAGTTGGCGATCGGCGTCGAGCCCACGAAACTCACCGCCTTGATGACCGGATGCGTGAGGATTGCGTCGACGACCGTCTTGTCGCCCTGAACCACGTTGAAGACGCCGTCGGGCAGCCCGGCTTCCTTCAGCAGGCGCGCCATGAAGAGCGACGCCGACGGGTCGCGCTCGCTCGGCTTGAGGATGAACGTATTGCCCGCCGCGATCGCGATCGGGAACATCCAGCACGGCACCATGCACGGGAAGTTGAACGGCGTGATGCCGGCCACGACGCCCAGCGCCTGCCGCACGGTCCAGTTGTCCATGCCGGTCGAGACCTGCTCCGTGTAGTCGCCCTTAAGCAACTGCGGAATGCCGCAAGCGAATTCGATGATGTCGATGCCGCGCGAAACTTCGCCCTGTGCGTCGGAAAACACCTTGCCGTGCTCGGCCGTGATGATGGCGGCGAGTTCATCGCGATGGCGGTTCATCAGTTCGAGGAAGCGCAGCATGACGCGCGCACGGCGAATGGGAGGCGTGTCGCTCCACTGGGGAAACGCAGCCTTCGCGCTCGCAACCGCCGCATCCACGTCGGCCGCCTCGCCCAGCAGAAGCTGGCGCGCGCGCTGGCCCGTCGCCGGGTTGAACACCGGCTGCGTGCGCGTCCCCGATCCGCGGACAGGTTCTCCGTGAATGAAATGGGTGACGTCGGCGTTGTCGCTGAAGGCTTGCATTTCGACTCCTCTATGTATGATTGGCGTGACACAAGTGTAGGAAGCTCCCCGCTTCCTGCAAAGACGCTATGATTGAAATCATTGTTTTCCATAGCGAACAATCGAACATGGATACGCAAAATATCGAGGGACTGTGGACGCATCTCCACTGGCTGACGGTGCTCGCCGAGCAAGGCACGTATACCGCCGCCGCCGCGCGCCTGGGCGTCAGCAAGGCGGCGATGAGCCAGCGCATCGCGGAACTGGAGCGTGTCGCGGGCGTTCAACTCGTTCAGCGCACCACGCGCAGCGTGCGCTTCACCGAGGCGGGACAGCGTCTTGTCGAGAACACGCGGCCGCAGTACGACCAGATCGCAACCAGCTTCGCGACGGTCCGCGAGTTGGCGGGCGTCGCGCGCGGCCTCGTGCGGGTCACGGCTCCGGTGGCGTTCGCGCGGCAGCAACTCGTTCCGAGAATGGCCGAATTCCTGCGCGCCAATCCGGAAGTCAGCGTGCAACTGGAAGCGTCGGACCGCCTCAGTTCCATCGCGACCGAAGGCTTCGATCTAGCGCTTCGGCACAGCGCGCAGGTGCCCGAGACGCACGTCGCGTGGAAGCTGTGCGAAACACGTTCGGTGATCGCCGCCACGCGCGCGTACATCAAGCGGCGCGGCATGCCGCAGACGCCCGCCGATCTCGCCGCGCACGACTGCCTGTTCTATCCGCGCGGCATGAACGCCGGCATCTGGTCGTTCGAGCGCAAGGCGGGCCGCAAGCCGAGCACGGGTCCCACCACGGTGACGGTGAACGGCCCGTTCTCGGCCAACAACAGCGAGGTACTGAGAGATGCCGCACTCGACGACCTGGGCATCGCGCTGCTGCCCGATTTCACGGCGCAGACCGCGATCCGCTCGGGCCGGCTGATCGCGCTGCTGCCGGAATGGCGCCCGGTCGGCGGATTCGCGGACCAGCTCTATGTGGTGCGGCCCTATGCGCCGCACGTGCCGCGTGCCGTGGCAGTCTTCGTCGCCTATCTGCGCCAGGCATTCGCCGAAGGATTTTCCCTCTGACGAATACGCGGCTCGCGATGCTGTCGGTCACGCAAGGCGCGCCGCGTCGACGACCGCGTCCGCGAAGGCTTTCGGCGCCTCCTGCGGCAAGTTGTGCCCGATGCCGCCGCCGATGGTCCGATGCAGATACTTGCCCGTAAACTTCTTTGCGTACATCGCCGGATCGGGATGCGGCGCGCCGTTGGCATCGCCTTCCATCGTGATGGTCGGAACGGAGATGGTGGGCGCCATCGCCAGACGCTGTTCCAGCGCGTCGTATTGCGCCTCGCCCTCGACGAGCCCCAGCCGCCAGCGATAGTTATGGATCACGACCGCCACGTGGTCCGGATTGTTGAACGATTCAGCCGAGCGATCGTAAGTCGCATCGTCGAAGTTCCATTTCGGCGAGGCGAGACGCCAGATAAGCTTGTTGAAGTCGTGGCGATTGGCCTCGTAGCCCGCACGGCCGCGCTCGGTCGCGAAGTAGAACTGATACCACCACGCAAGCTCGGCCTGCGGCGGCAGCGGCGCCTTGTTGCCCTGCTGACTGCCGATCAGATACCCGCTCACCGACACCATCGCCTTGCATCGTTCCGGCCACAGCGCCGCCATGATGTTCGCCGTGCGCGCACCCCAGTCGAAGGCGCCGAGCACGGCCTGGTCGATCTTCAGCGCATCCATCAACGCGATGATGTCGACGGCGACGACCGCCTGCTGTCCGTTGCGAGGCGTATCGGCGGAGAGAAAGCGCGTCGATCCGTAGCCCCGCAAATACGGCACGATGACGCGATATCCAGCGGCTGCAAGCAACGGCGTGACCTCGGCGAAGCTGTAGATGTCGTAGGGCCATCCGTGCAGCAGGATCACGACCGGACCATTCGAGGGACCCGCTTCCGCGTAGCCGATATCGAGCGTGCCGGCCTTCACCTGACGGATCGCGGCAAACCCGGCGCGAGGCGTGGCCGGCTTCGTGCCGCCCGTGCCCTCCTTCGATTGCGCGTGAACGAGACCGCTCAACCCCAGTTCCATCAGGCTGATACCCGCGACGGTCGTCTGCAGCAAGCGACGACGCCGAGCGTTGACTTGATCCGGCATGGTTATTCTCCTTTTCGATGTGTCGATAACGGTAGGTTGGGTTCAGGCAGTGACGGGGCCCATTGAACGGAACGGCTGACCCATCGGCCGCACGCGCATGTCCGCATCGAGATGTTTCCACGGCAAATCGGCCGGATCGGCGGCCATCGGTCCTGGCGCCTTCGCGACGAGGATCGCTTCGGCAATCGCCTCGAAGTCCGCCCGGAAATGCACCGAGCTCTTGTTCACGAGTATCTTCATCCGCTCGGGTTCGATACCTGCAACGCGGAACAGGTTGCGATCGAAGACCTGCATCTTCACCGAGCTCACCGCGATCCTCACGCCTTCGATCCGCAAGCACGCAACCGGTCCCAGTTCCCCTTTCATCCCGTTGAGCATCGGGCCATCGAAACGGAAGCGTCCATCCGAAAGATGCTCGACTTCGAACACGGCTTCGAGCGGCGCATCGCCCTGCACGCCCGAGCGGCCTCCCAGCGCGATCCGGATGCGCGCGCCGACGCCCGCCCGATGCGCGGCGGCCGCGGCATCGGCGTCCCAGATCACGCCGACGGCCGCATCGCTCGCGCCGTGACGCAGCAACGCCCGCACCATGCCCATCGTATTCGAATCGCCTCCGACGCCCGGGTTGTCCTGCGTATCCGCGATGATGACGGGCTTGCTCGCCGCGCGGCTTAAGCTGATCGCTTCGAGCGCAGCTTCGTCGGGTGTGAGGAAAGGCACGTCCCAGCGCGACTCTTCATCGACGAGCTTTGCATACAGCGCATCTGCCGCGCGTTCCGCCGCTTCCTTGCTGAACGAAGAGGCCCAGATCGTGGGGCCACACTCGGCGAAATCGGCGGCAGGAAAACCCGGCGCAAACGACACCGATACCACGGACTCGTCTTCGAGTGCAGACACCAGGCGATACATGTCGTTCGCCGGCGCGACGAGCGTGCACATGCCGTTCACCGGGATGAGGAACGGAACGCGACGAAACGCGCAGTGCAACGGGCGCTGCTCGGACACGAGGCGTTCGAGAATCTGCGCGGCGCGCTCGCCCGTCTCCGCCATGTCGACGTGAGGATAAGTCCTGTATGCCACCAGCGCGCTGGCGTGCCGGATCATTCGCTGAGTCACGTTCGCATGAAGATCCAGCGAGACCACCACCGGTATGCGATCGCCGACGATCCGCCGCACGCGTTCGAGGATCTCGCCCTCGCCGTCGTCGATCTGCTCGGTCACCATCGCGCCGTGCAGGTCGAGATAGATCGCATCGAATCCGCCTTCGCTGACGGCCGCGACGATCTCGCCGCAAATCCGCTCGAACGCATCGGTCGTGACGTGCGCCGAGGCGCTCGCGCCTGCCCAGATCACCGGCGTCAGGTCGTGGCCGGTAGCCTCCGCGGCCTCGATGAATCCACCGATCGGAACGTTGACGTTACGAAGCGCGAGCACATCGGCGCCGCGTACCATCGGCGGGAATCCCCCGCCTTGAACGAAGCTCGTATACGAGGCCTTGGTCGGCGCGAACGTGTTGGTTTCATGCTGGAAACCGGCGATCAGGATGTTCATGTTTTTCACTCTCCACGCGATGGGTGTCGATCAGACGACGGAATTGTTCGCGGCAACGGGCTCGAAGGTGCGGTCTTTCCGAAGCGTGAGCCTGGCTGTCAGGATCAGCAGCGCCGCGGCCGCCGCTACGCACGCCATGATGAGCAGTCCCGCACGCACGCTTCCCGTCCAGGTCTTGGTCCAGCCGAATACAGCGGGGCCCCAGAATCCGCCCGACAATCCGACCGTATTAATGAGCGCGATGCCGCCCGCCGCTGCGCTGCCCTCGACGAGCTCGGACGGGATCGCCCAGAACACCGTGTAAGCCATCCAGAGACCGGCGGTTGCACACGTCAGGGCGACGAGTGTCAGCGTCAGATGTCCGTCGGCGAAGACGGTGGCGATCAGGCAGGCCGCGCCGGCAAGCGCCGGAATCGCGCAGTGATAGCGTCTTTCGCCCAGCCGGTCGGAGCGTCGTCCCGCGAGATACATGCCGATCGCGGCTGCCACATAAGGAATCGCCGCGTACCAGCCAAGGCGGATCGTGTCGTTCACGCCCTGATCCCGCAGCAAGGTCGGGAGCCAGAAGCTGAGCGCATAGATCGGGAAGATGATGCTGAAGTAGGCGATCGCGAGCACATAGACTCTCGGGCTTTTCAGCACCTCCCTGAACGAATCCGCGCGATGCAGGCTGGGAGCGGTCTCGCGATCAAGCAGGCGCTTCTCGTCGTCGCTCAGCCAGCGGGCATCGGCGGGACGATCGGACAGGACACGCAGCGTGAGCAGACCGAGCGCGATGCAGGGCAGCCCTTCGACCAGAAACATCCATTGCCAGCCGCTCAGACCACCAACGCCGGACAGCGTCGTGATGAGCCACGCCGACACCGGCCCGCCGACGATGCCGCCCAGCGGCCCGGCAACGAATACGAGTGCAATGGCGCGTGCCATGCGTGCCGGACCGTACCAGCACGACAGGTAATAGATCATCCCCGGCGCGAATCCCGCTTCGAAGACGCCCAGCAGGAATCGCATCGCATAGAAGGCCGGCACGTTGCGCACGAACAGCATGCACGCCGACGTGATGCCCCATAGCACGAGAATGCGGCTGAACGTCCGGCGTGCGCCGATCTTCGGCAACATCAGGTTGCTCGGCAATTCGAACAGCACGTAGCCGAGAAAGAAGATGCCGGCACCGACGCCGTAGGCTGCATCGGAGAAGCCGAGATCGTGTTGCATCTGGAGTTTCGCGAAGCCGACATTCACGCGGTCCAGATACGCGAACATGTAGCAGACGACCAGAAACGGCAAGAGGCGCCAGTTGAGCTTGCTATAGAGCGTCGAGGCGGCATCGCCGGCCTTCGATGGATGGATTGCTGACATGGGTGTCTCCCGGTTTCCTTCACTCGGCCCGTCGCTGGGGTTGAGTGCATGGTGGCAGCGCCAAACCATGGCAGCAAGAGCAACTAAGTTCACGTATCGTTGCCCTGTGAGCAACACCCAATCTGCCCGGGAGCCACGGAATGCGAGAGATCAATCACCAGCGCCTTCGATATTTCCACGAAGTGCTCACGCACGGCTCCATTCGCGGCGCCGCCGACAACATCAACACGTCGCCATCCGTCATCACGCGGCAGATCAGGCTGCTCGAAGACGAACTCGGCGCGACGCTGTTCGAACGGCAGGCGCGCGGCGTCCGGCCCACGGAAGCGGCGGCGCATTTGCTCGAGTTCTGGCAGGGCTATCGTTCGCAGCAGGAAAAGCTCGAAGACCAGCTTCAGGCGTTGAAAGGCCTTCAGCGAGGGCACATCCAGCTCGCGGTCAGCGAGGGTTACGTGGACATGCTCGTCGACGACGTGCTCGCGCCGTTTTGCGCGCAGTATCCGAATCTGGAGATCGGCATGGAGACGCTCGCAGTCGACGCGATACTCGACGAAGTCGCAGAAAGCCGGGCGCATATCGGACTCGCGTACAACCCGCCGCCGCATCCGCGCATCGAATATCGTGCGAGTTCGCTTCAGCCGGTCGTGCTGTTATTGCGCAGCGATCATCCGCTGGCGCGGCGAAAAGGACCCGCGAGCATCGACGATCTTCGCGCGTATCCGCTCGCGCTCATGCCGCCGACGTTCGGGATCGGTCATGTCGTGAAGATGCTTGAGCTTGCCGAGAACACGACAATTCGCCCGACGCTGACGACCAACTCGCTACGCGCGCTCAAGCGCTTCGTGTCGGCGGAGAACTTCGTGACGCTGATCGGCGAATTTGCTGCGTACAAGGAACTCGCATCCGGCGAGCTGACGACGATCCCCATTGCACATCCTCTGTTCGAAGGCGCGCAGGCAAGAGTGCTGGTCAAGATCGACAGACCGCTTGCCGCCGGTCCGCTTGAATTGCTCAAGTGGATTCAGGAGCGCATGCCGATGTTTTCAACGCCTGAAGCCAAGGAAGCGGGCAAGGTCCGCAGACGAAAAAAGTGACGAGGATGCTACGTGACAAAACGATCGTTCGCCGTCGCGTGTCCTGGTGAACGCGACGGCGACAGGCTCAGGCGCACGCGCCTATACGCGCGTGTCAGGGCGCTTTCTGTCCCGGTTTGCCCTGAACGTTCTGCGGATAATTCGCTTCTTCGCCGGTCGGCTTGTAACCGTTCTTCTCGGCTTCCTTTAGATCGGCCGTTCGTTTTGCTTTAGTCGCCTGATGAGACGCGTGTTTCTGCGCCTTCTTCTCGGCCTTGGTCGCCTGGCCCGTGCCCGATGCGCCGGCGTCGGCCGTCTGCGCCATCGCAACCGGCGCGAAGCTGAGGGCAACACCAAGAGCGGCAGCCATTGCAACCGATGTGATTCGCGTTCCTCGCATGATTCCTCCCATTGGTCTGATGCAACGAATATTCGACAACCGGGCAATGCAAAAGCCCAACGAGATTGCCATAGTTTCCGTCGGCGCGCATCGACCCGCGCGCGCCGCGTCGATTCAGACTGTCTCGGCCAGCGCATGGTCCGCGCTGCCGCTTCCGATGGCGGCATCCGAGCGGCGCTGGTTGATGAGCGACACGGCAAGCACCGCGATCACGCCCGGCACCGCGATCGCCATGAAATTCTGCTGAAGCGGCAACGCCATGCTAACCAATACGCCGATCACGATCGGCGCGAGGATCGCCCCGCTGCGCCCGACGCCCGATGCCCAGCCGATGCCCGTCGCGCGAACCGCCATCGGATAGAACTGACCGGCAAACGCGTACGTCACGATCTGCGTTCCGATGGTCGATGCGCCCGCGAGGCCGACGAGCATGAAGAGCGTCCACGCAGGCACCTTGAACCCGAGCAGACTGATCGAGACCGCGGCAAGCGCGTACATTGCGATCAGCACGTACTTGATATTGAAGCGGTCGGCCAGCCATCCGCCGCCTATCGCGCCGATCATCGCGCCGAAGTTGAGCACGAGCACGAAGGTCAGCGCCGAGCCGAGGCTGTGACCTGCGCTTGCCATCAGTTTCGTCAGCCACGAACTCAGCGCGTACACCATGAAGAGGCACATGAAGAACGCGATCCACAGCATCGCCGTGCTAAAGCCGCGGCCATCCGTGAACAGCTTGCCGATGGGCGGCGCGTGCGCGACGTCCTCGCCGGGCAGCGCGAACCGATCGCTTTGCTCGGGCACGTAGCCCGGTTCGATGCGCGCAACGATCTGCTTGAGCGCCGGGATGCGGCCCGTCCTGATGAGATAGGGCATCGACTCGGGCATCCACTTGAGGATGGCGGGCACGAGCAGGATCGGCAAGCCCGCCGCGATGAACACCGACTGCCATCCGAAGCGCTCGATCAAGCCCTTGCCGAGCAGCGCCGCCAGCATCCCGCCGACCGAGTAGCCGCTGAACATCAGCGTCACCATCGTGCTGCGCATCCTGCGCGGCGAATATTCGGTCATCTGCGCCACGACGTTCGGCATGACCCCGCCGATGCCGAGGCCCGCGAGGAAGCGCGTGATGCCGAACATCACCGGATCGCGGGTCAGGCCCGCTGCGGCAGTGAACACGCTAAAGAGCACGATGCAGATGGCG
The DNA here is from genome assembly GCF_001544495.1 of Caballeronia telluris. Taxonomy (GTDB): domain Bacteria; phylum Pseudomonadota; class Gammaproteobacteria; order Burkholderiales; family Burkholderiaceae; genus Caballeronia; species Caballeronia telluris. Next base: position 113,103 of record NZ_FCNZ02000016.1, on the reverse strand, counting down.
ATGGCGCGCCGCCGGCCGATGCGGTCCGCGATCGTTCCAAGAAACACGGCACCGAACATCATGCCGAAGAGCGCCGAGCTGACCATGAAGCCCGCGCTCGTCGGATTGACGCCCATGTCCTTCATGATCGACGGCAACGCGATACCGGCCACGGCAAGATCGTAGCCGTCGAAAATGATGATGAGCGCGCACCAGAACAGCACGAGTGCGTGAAACCCTCTTAAGCGGGCGTCGTCGGCCAGTTGATGAACATCGATTTGACGCATGCGATATCTCCTTCGCTGTCGTTCTGATGCGCCCTTCGGCGCAAGCCCCGTGCACGCGACGATGCGACGGACGCGAGCAACGATGCTCGCGTCCGATCGCAAAAGAGGTGCTGTCGAGGTGAATGGGTCCGGCTTCTTTACTGCGCGGTCGGTGGACGGCGCGAGCCGTTTCTTTTTATGGACGCCGGGCTTTCGATGTCGCGCGTGCCCGGTCTGCTTGTGATGTCAGTGCGCTGCGGCAAGCCCGGCATCGACGACAGGATGCTTCGTGCGGATCGCGGTGACCGCGAGCAGTGCGGCAGCAAGCGGCAACGCGAGGGCCATGTAAAAGCCGGACGGACCGCTCATGGACAGCACGCTGCCGCCGACCGCCGAACCCGCGATCGCGCCGACGCGGCCCATGCCGATGGCCCATCCGGTCGCGGTGGCGCGCAGGGTCGTCGGATAGGCGCCGACAACAAGATAGTTGAGCGCGATCTGCTGGCCGCCGATGCCGAGTCCCGCCGCGCCCGCCAGCACGAACACGAGCCCCCACGACGTGCCCGCGTAGGCGAGCCCGACCGCGATCGCAATGCCGAGCGCGAGCAGAGCGATCAGGAGGCGCCGCGTGTTCACTTTGGGGAGCAGGATGGAAAGCGGTATCGCGCAGACAATGAAAACCGCGTTGACGACGACCGTGCCCATCGGCGCCTGCGTCGCGGGCAGACCGGCTGTCTTGAGCACGGTCGGCAACCACGAGAGCAGCATGAACCACGCGATCCAGTTGAACAGGTACACGCCCCAGATGGCGATGGTGTTGCGCGCGTTCCCGTCGGCGAACAATGCGGCGACGCTCGCGCGCGCGGCCGTCGCGGGCGTCTTGAACACGACGTCGGCGGGAAGCACGGCCGGCACGATGCGGCTCAGCGTCTTGCGCACGGACTCGCTGGCGTTGCCGCGCGACCGGCTGATCCGGTAGTTGAGCGACTCGGGCAGCAGGACATAGAGCACGGCGAGCAACACCAGCGGCACCGCGCCGCCGACGACGAACACGCCCTGCCAGCCGATGACCGGCATCATGCGCGCCGCAAGCAATCCGCCGAGCATCGCGCCGGCGGGAAGACCGAGCAGCACGCCCGTCATGATCGCGCCGCGATGCCGCGCGGGACCGAATTCGGCCGCGAGCGCGAGCAGCACGGGCGTGCAGCCGCCCATCCCTAAGCCCGCGATAAAACGCAGGGCCAGGATCTGGCCGGTGCTGCCGGCGAACGCCGTGAGCAAAGACGCCGCGCTGAAGATCGCCACGCCGCCGAGCAGCGCCGGACGCCTTCCCGCCCGGTCACCGAAGAGGCCGAGCGTCATCGCGCCTATCGTCATGCCGAGCGTGCCTGCGATGAGAATCGGCGCGAGGTCGCCGGGGCGCAGGCCGAACGCCGCGATGATCGCGGGCCCGGTATAGGCGATCGCTTGCGTATCGAAACCGTCGAATAGGGCGGTGGCGAAGCACAGGATGAAAATCATCCATTGGAAGGGGCGAATGGGCTCCCGGTCGATCAGCGACGAAACGTCGAGTGGCGTGCTCATGGTGTCTCCGTGCGATTGGCACTCTGTTCTGGTTGGTCTGGCAGTTCATTGCCGGGCCAGAATAGGTGAACCCAATACACGACGTCCAATACCGATCGAGTCTCGCTCCATACCCTTGCGGCATGGAAGCGGAAGCTTCAGCGGCGATAGCGCGCGCCGTCTATCCGAAGCATGTTGGCATCGCGCACGCTCCATACGATCAAAGCACGATCGTCCTGCACTTCGACTCGCGTCGAGCGACCTGTCAGCCGCCGCATCGTCATCGAGCAGACTCGACTCAGGAGCCAGCAGGCGTAGCTTCCGGTAAATAACGTCAAGAACAGGGAAAGCCCAAGCATCCCGAAGTTGAACGCGTCCTCGCTTCTGCGGCAAACGGGCTTCCACTGCGGCGCGTCGTGCGATCCTTGCATGAACGGCGTTGGTGTGCCGACGGACCGCCGGTCGAGCTGCTCGCGACCCGCGTCGTGCTCGCTCGTCCACGTTGTGAGCCGCGCCTGGCAGTCGCGGTCATTGATGATGGGCGGCGCGACCGCTGTCCCAAGGCCAATTGCCGCCGAGACACACAGAATGCCGATTGTTCCGCGTCGCATAGCGATTTCCGATCGTTGTTTCATGTCTTATCGGGCAATCCGGCTGAAGCTTTAGGGTATGCAGGCGCCAAGATCACGGATTCATCCGCCATGGAGCGACGCCGCGCACGAGCGAGCGACGCGGCTGTAGTCAACGACTCCATTGGAAACCCGCCACACTTGTTACTCCCGGCAAGCGAGGTGCGGTGCGAAACTGTCTCAAGGCCCACCCCGAGCGATGAGCAGCGCTTCATCAACGAGGCAAGCGAATCGCCCCAATCAGGAGAAACGCGAAAGCCATGACTGAATCAGCCATGAAGGGACAAACGGATGGACAGCCCGCCATGAAGACGCCACCAGTCGTATCGCAGAAGGAGTGGGAGGCGGCGCACGAGCAGTTGCTCGTGAAGGAGAAGGCCCACTTCCGCGCCCGCGACGCGCTCGCCGCCGAGCGCCGGCGCATGCCGTGGATGGCGGTCGACACGACCTATTCCTTCGACGGACCGGCGGGCAAGCTCACCCTGCTAGACCTGTTCGACGGCCGTCGACAGTTGATCGTCTACCGCGCGTTCTTCGAGCCGGGCGTGTTCGGCTGGCCGGATCACGCGTGCCGAGGCTGCTCGATGGTGGCCGACCAGGTCGCTCACGTCGCCCACCTCGATGCCCGCGACACGACGCTCGTCTTCGTCTCGCGCGCGCCTCGGGCGGACATCGCGCGGCTGAAGGCGCGCATGGGCTGGGAGATGCCGTGGTTCACCGTCACGGACGGCTTCGACAAAGACTTCGGCGTGGACGAGTGGCACGGCACGAACGTGTTCTACCGTGACGGCGACCGCGTGTTCCGCACGTACTTCGTGAACAATCGCGGCGACGAACAGATGGGTGGCACCTGGAACTACCTCGACATCACGCCGCTCGGCCGACAGGAAGTCTGGGAAGATTCGCCCGAGGGCTATCCCCAGACGCCGGCCTACAAGTGGTGGAACTGGCACGACAGCTATGTCGCGGATGCGCCGCCCGACAAGAAGTGGGTCGAGGTATCGGACGCTGGCGAGAAGGCGTTCCGGGAGCAGCAGTCGGGCACCAAGTCCTGAGTCCGGATCGTGCCGTGCATCGGCGCCTGGCGTGTCGCGACTCCGCTGCGGCACGGCCTGTTCAGAAGGTCTCCCAATCGCCGCCCGTCGCGGCCAGCTTCGGTGCATCGGCCGGCTGGCGCACAGGCGCCTTCTTCGCGGCCGGTTCCATGCGTTTCGCGACCGGGCCGCGTGCCTTCGTCTTCGGCGTTGCCAAGGGAGTCGAGCGAAGTGCCGGCTCGTCGTCGTTCAACTGAAACGTCGCAACCGCCGTTCGCAGACTGCCCGCCTGATCTTCCAGCGATTGGGCCGCCGCAGCCGCTTCCTCGACGAGCGCCGCGTTCTGCTGCGTCACTTCGTCCATCTGCGTGACGGCGCGCGCCACCTGGTCGATGCCGCTGCTCTGCTCTTCCGATGCCGCCGCGATTTCGCCCATGATGTCCGTCACGCGCTGCACCGCGCCGATGATCTCGTTCATCGTGCGGCCTGCTTCGTCGACGAGCGTCGTGCCCGACTGCACGCGCGACACCGACGTGTCGATCAGTTCCTTGATTTCCTTCGCCGCCGCCGACGAGCGTTGCGCGAGCGTGCGCACTTCGCCTGCCACGACCGCGAAGCCGCGCCCTTCTTCCCCGGCGCGCGCCGCTTCCACGGCCGCGTTCAACGCAAGAATGTTGGTCTGGAACGCAATGCCTTCGATGATCGTGATGATGTCCGCGATCTTCGCCGAGCTCTGGTTGATCTCGCTCATCGTGCCGACCACCTGGCCCACGACCGCGCTGCCCTTGTTGGCGATCTCGGATGCGTTCGCAGCAAGCGCGCTCGCCTGGCGGGCGTTGTCGGCGTTCTGTTTGACCGTGCCGGTGAGCTGCTCCATGCTCGATGCCGTTTCCTGCAACGCCGAAGCCTGCTCTTCCGTGCGCGACGACAAATCGATGTTGCCCGCCGCGATCTGCTTCGTCGCCGAGGCGATGGATTCGCTGCCCGAGCGCACCGTGCGGACGGTTTCGATCAGCGCAGCCTGCATCTTCGCGAGACCGCGCAACAACTGACCCATTTCGTCGTTCGACTTGGCCGCGACTTCGCGACGCAGGTCGCCGGCCGCGATGGCGTCGAACTGCGCGAGGGCTGCGTCGAGCGGTCTTGCAATCTTCCGTCGCAACGAGAACCACGAATAACCCGCGGCGGCGACACCGAGCAGGATCGCGGCGATGCTGATCGCGCGCGAACGTTCGAACTTCGCCTGCCCTTCTTCGTATGCCGCCTTGGCCGCTTCGAACTGGAACTTGCGCAACTCGACGCCGGCCTTCGCGAACACGTTGAACGCGACCTGCATGTCGTCCGCGGACTTGATGACCCTGTCGTGATCGTTCGATCGAACGTCGGCGTAGCCCGAGTCCAGCAGCTTTTGCAGCGCGAGACGTTCCTTGTTGAACGTTTCGGCCAATGGCTTCTCCTGATCCTTTTGCGGCAGCGACATGTAGCTCGTCCACGCTTCGTCGGAGGTCTTGCGCATGAGCGCGCCGCGGCCGATCGCGTCCTCGGCAGCCGGCGTGCCGGCATTGAGCGCGGCGCGGTCGAAACTCAGTCGTTCGCGCGCCATGAACATCTCGGCGTTGCCCACCGACACCGCGCTCGGCATCTCGTTGGTAAACAGATCGCGCGACGTCGTGTTCGCCCGGTTCATGCCGAAAATTCCGAGCGCGCCGATCGCGATCAGAAGCGCACTAAGAAACGCCATGGCCAGCGCCAGGCGGCCCTTTATCGTCGAGAACATGTTGATCCTGCACTTTCGCACCGCATATTGCACGACAGCGGCGGCGATGCGCGTCTGCTGCGTGGCCCGGACGGATGACGGACAGCTTATTTACGACGGGGCGAGGGATATCTTTAGCGGAAGGCCGAAATACCACCCCCACCGTCACTTCCGCCCGCCACCATTCAGCCTGCGCCACAGCGTCGTCTTGCTGATCCCCAGCGCCTTGCACACCGCATCCCGGTCGCCGTCGCACGAAGCCAGCGCCGCGCGAATCTCGTCCGCCTCGATATGGCGGCTGCGCTCGCGCAGCGTCAGCGCGTCGTCCCGGTCCGCCTGACGCGTCTCGAAGAGTTCCGGCGCGATCAGCCGCAACTCGTCGCCCGAGAGCGCGCTCACGCCGGCGCTCTCCTCATCGGCCAGTTCGACGGCGATCCGTTCGATCACGTTTTGCAATTCCCGCACGTTGCCCGGCCAGCCATACCCGGACAACTCGCCGGCGACGCCGCCAAGCGCGCGCTCGGCCGCCTCGGCAGTCTTGACGCGGACCCGAAGCCGCGGTTCTCGCTTCGCGATCTGCAGCAGCAGTTCGACGGCGAGCGGCATCAGATCCGCCTGCCGCTCGCGCAACGGCGGCAGCGCGATGTTCAGGATGTTCAGCCGATAGTAAAGATCCGCGCGAAACGTGCCGGCCTCGATACCCTCGGTCAGCGCGCGATGGGTCGCGGCGATGACGCGGATATCGACGCGCGTCGGTTCGGTCGAGCCGAGCCGCACGACCTCGCGCTCCTGCAGCACGCGCAGCAGGCGGCTCTGCAATGGCAGCGGCATCTCGCCGATCTCATCGAGAAAGAGCGTGCCGCGATGCGCCGCTTCGATCAGCCCCGCCTTGCCGCCCTTGCGCGCGCCGGTGAAAGCGCCCTCCTCGTAGCCGAACAGTTCGCTTTCCAGCAGCGCTTCCGGGAAGGCGCCGCAATTGATCGCCACGAATGCGAAGTCGCGCCGCGCGCTCAGTTGATGCAGGCTTTGCGCGACCATCTCCTTGCCGGTGCCGCTTTCGCCGCGGATCAGCAGCGTAGCGGTCGATTTCGCATAGCGCTGCACGAGCGAGCGGACGCGCTGCATCGAAGCGCTTTCGCCGATCATGTCGTCGAGCCGGTAACGCGCGGTGAACTGCTGGGTGCGCCGCGTCGAGCGCAGCGTGCGGTCGAGGCGCTCGACCGCGCGCGATTCCTGGAACGTCAGGACCGTTCCGGCGGCCGCTCCGTTCGTCGCGAGCGGCCCGCGATGCACGACGTAGCTCACCCCGCGTACGGAGCCGAGCGCGTCGCCGTCGGCATCGGGGACGGCGGCCGCGATGTCGGGCGCGAGATCCAGCAACGTGCGGCCCACGGCGTCCATTGCATCGATGCCGAGGACCGCAGCCAGGCGCCGGTTGATCGCCTCCACCTTGCCCTGCGAATCGAGCGCGACGACGCCGTCGCGCATGTGCTGCAACAGGTTGTCGAGCCGCTGACGACGCAGCGCCTCGCCGCGCGTGGCCTGCGCGACATCGAGCGCGGTATCGAATGCGGCACGCACCGAGGCGCGCGAGTAGAGAAACACCGCCTCCATTCCGGCGCGCGCAGCGAGATCGGTGACGAGTCCGGGACCGACGACCGCGCCGATGCCCCGGTCGCGCAGATCGAGCACGCAGAGTTCCGCGTCCTCGGCGGACTGGTACGAAGCGAACTCGACGTCGATGCCGTAAGCGGCGGCGAAGCGCCGCAGCTCGTCCGGCGTTTCACCGTGCGTGACGAGCGCCACCGACGCCGCTTCCCGGCGCGCGCGAGCGAGCGCATGCATCACGTCGAAACCGGTCGGGTTGATCAGCACGACGGGAATGGCGACCCGCGGTTTCAGATAAGCCCCGTTCGAGCCGCCCGCGACGATGACGTCCGGTCGCGCATCGCCGGCGGCGGCGATTTCCCTGACGGCGTCCTCGAAGCCGCGCGGCACCACGCGCAAATCCGCGCGGTCGCCGTACTCGTTGGCAATGTCGAAAAACAGGTCGCGCAGCCGGCTGATGCCCATCGCCCAGAGGCGGGGACGCTCGCTGCCAGCGGAAAAATCGGGGGTCATGATTGCCGGGGTTGCTCGGGAAATTTCAGAGCGTCATTATGCGCTCCCGTTTCCAATCTGAATTCGCGATTTCATTAAGGAAACGATTCGGTGGAAATTGAGATATTTAATTTCGTTATAAATCAATGATTTAAGGCTTATAAGCGCCCTGGCCCGCCTCTTGCATGGAAGAGCCATCTTTACCGGAGACACCAATTGGACTCAGCCCGCAAGAACATCACCAGCGCAGGCGCGCGCTTTCGCACTGCCGTGTCGGAAGGACAGCCGCTGCAAGTCGTCGGCGCGATCACGGCGTATGCCGCGAAAATGGCCGAAGCAGTCGGCTTCAAGGCGATCTATCTGTCGGGCGGCGGCGTCGCGGCGAACTCGCTCGGCATTCCCGATCTGGGCATCAGCACGATGGACGACGTACTGACCGACGCGCGCCGCATCACCGATGCGACCGATCTGCCGCTGCTCGTCGATATCGACACGGGCTGGGGCGGCGCATTCAACATCGCGCGCACGGTGCGTTCGTTCATCAAGGCAGGCGTGGCCGCCGTGCATCTCGAAGACCAGGTCGGCCAGAAGCGTTGCGGTCACCGGCCGGGCAAGGAAGTCGTGCCGATGGATGAGATGGTCGATCGCGTGAAGGCCGCCGTCGATGCGCGCACGGACGACCAGTTCGTCATCATGGCGCGTACCGATGCGACGGCGTCCGAAGGCCTCGATTCCGCGATCGAGCGCGCGGTCGCCTACGTCGAAGCCGGCGCGGACATGATCTTCCCCGAAGCGATGCAGTCGCTCGACGACTATCGCCGCTTCAAGGCCGCGGTCAAGGTGCCGATCCTCGCGAACCTGACCGAATTCGGCTCGACGCCGTTCTTCACGACGAGCGAGTTGCGCGAAGCCAATGTCGACATCGCGCTCTACTGCTGCGGCGCGTATCGCGCGATGAACGCGGCGGCGCTGAACTTCTACGAAACGACGATGCGCGACGGCACGCAAAAGGCCGCCGTCCCGACGATGCAGACCCGCGCCGACCTGTACAAGTACCTCGGCTATCACGCGTACGAAGACAAGCTCGACGCGCTGTTTGCCACCAAGAAATAACTTTTGCACGGAGATGACCTACACCATGAGCGAAGCAGACAACAAGACGACCGCCGCCGGCACGTTCAAACCGAAGAAATCGGTTGCCCTCTCGGGCGTGACCGCGGGCAACACCGCGCTGTGCACGGTCGGCCGCACCGGCAACGACCTGCACTATCGCGGCTATGACATTCTCGAACTCGCGCGCGCGTGCGAGTTCGAGGAAATCGCGTATCTGCTCGTGCACGAAAAGCTGCCGACGCAGGCCGAACTCACCGCCTACAAGACCAAGCTCAAGTCGTTGCGCGGCCTGCCGGCCAATCTCAGGCTCGCGCTCGAAGCGATCCCGGCCTCCGCGCATCCGATGGACGTGATGCGCACCGGCGTGTCGGTGCTCGGCACCGTATTGCCCGAGAAGGACGATCACAACATCGCGGGCGCAAAGGATATCGCCGATCGCCTGATGGCTTCGCTCGGTTCGATGCTGCTCTACTGGTATCACTTTTCGCACAACGGCCGTCGCATCGAAGTCGAAACCGACGACGATTCCATCGGCGGACATTTCCTGCATCTGCTGCATGGCGTGGCGCCGTCGAAGTCGTGGGTCGACGCGATGCACGTTTCGCTCAACCTTTACGCCGAGCACGAATTCAACGCATCGACGTTCACCGGCCGCGTGATCGCGGGCACGGGTTCCGACATCTATTCCGCCATCACCGGTGCGATCGGCGCGCTGCGCGGGCCGAAACACGGCGGCGCGAACGAGGCCGCGTTCGACATTCAATCGCGCTATCAGACCGCCGACGAAGCCGAAGCGGACATCAAGCGGCGCGTCGAGAACAAGGAAGTCGTGATCGGCTTCGGTCATCCGGTGTACACGATCTCCGACCCGCGCAACGTCGTGATCAAGGATGTTGCGAAGAAGCTGTCGCAGGAAGCGTCGAACATGAAGATGTTCGAGATCGCCGAGCGGCTGGAGTCGGTCATGTGGGAAGCCAAGAAGATGTTCCCGAACCTCGACTGGTTCAGCGCGGTGTCGTATCACATGATGGGCGTGCCGACCGCGATGTTCACGCCGCTCTTCGTGATCTCGCGCACGTCGGGTTGGGCGGCGCACATCATCGAGCAACGCATCGACAACAAGATCATTCGCCCGAGCGCGAACTACACCGGTCCCGAAGACCTGCCCTTCGTGCCGTTAGCCAAGCGCTGACCGGGAAAGGGGATAATTGATCCGGACGCCGGCAACGATCCCCGATGACTACTATTACTCCCCCACGGTATGAATACTGCAAACCGCAAACCCCTGCCCGGCACGAAGCTGGACTTCTTCGACGCGCGCGCCGCCGTCGATTCCCTCCAGCCCGGCGCGTACGACACGCTGCCGTACACGTCGCGCGTGCTCGCCGAGAATCTCGTGCGACGCTGCCCGCCGGCCACGCTTGCCGCGTCGCTCAGGCAGCTCATCGAGCGCAAGCGCGATCTCGACTTCCCGTGGTTTCCGGCGCGCGTCGTGTGCCACGACATTCTCGGGCAGACCGCGCTCGTCGATCTCGCCGGGCTACGCGATGCCATCGCTTCGCAAGGCGGCGACCCCGCGCTCGTCAACCCAGTCGTGCCGACGCAGCTCGTGGTCGATCACTCGCTCGCCGTCGAGTGCGGCGGCTTCGATCCGGACGCGTTCGAGAAGAACCGCGCCATCGAGGACCGTCGTAATGAAGACCGCTTTCACTTCATCGACTGGACGAAGAAGGCGTTCCGGAACGTCGACGTGATTCCGCCGGGCAACGGCATCCTGCATCAGATCAATCTCGAACGCATGAGCCCGGTCGTGCAGGTGACGGACGGCGTGGCCTTTCCGGACACGCTCGTCGGCACCGACTCGCACACGCCGATGGTCGATGCGCTCGGCGTGATCGCGATCGGCGTGGGCGGGCTGGAAGCCGAGAGCGTGATGCTCGGACGTGCTTCCTACATGCGCTTGCCGGATATCGTCGGCGTGGAACTGAGCGGCAAGCCGGGCCCGGGCATCACCGCGACCGACGTCGTGCTGTCGCTCACCGAATTCCTGCGCAAGGAAAAAGTGGTCGGCGCGTATCTGGAGTTCTTCGGCGCGGGCACCGCGAACCTCACGCTCGGCGACCGCGCGACCATCGCCAACATGGCGCCCGAGTTCGGCGCGACCGCCGCGATGTTCTACATCGACGAGCAGACCATCACGTATCTCAAGCTCACGGGCCGCGACGACGAACTGGTGAAGCTCGTGGAAACGTACGCGAAGCAAACCGGCCTTTGGGGCGACAGCCTCGTGAACGCCGAATACGAGCGCGTACTGACGTTCGACCTCTCGACCGTGGTTCGCACGCTCGCGGGTCCGTCCAATCCGCATCGCCGGTTGCCCGTGTCTGAACTGGCCGCGCGCGGCATCAGCGGCAAGGTCGAAAACGAGCCGGGGCTGATGCCCGACGGCGCCGTCATCATCGCCGCGATCACGAGCTGCACGAACACCAACAACCCGCGCAACATGATCGCCGCCGGACTGCTGGCCCGCAACGCGAACCGGCTCGGTCTCTTCCGCAAGCCGTGGGCGAAGACCTCGCTCGCGCCCGGTTCGAAGGCCGTGACGCTGTATCTGGAGGAAGCCGGGCTGCTGCCGGAACTGGAACAACTGGGCTTCGGCGTCGTCGCGTATGCGTGCACGTCGTGCAACGGCATGTCGGGTGCGCTCGATCCCGCGATCCAGAAGGAGATCGTCGAGCGCGATCTGTACGCCACCGCCGTGCTGTCCGGTAACCGCAATTTCGACGGCCGCATCCATCCGTATGCGAAGCAGGCGTTCCTCGCATCGCCGCCGCTCGTGGTCGCTTATGCGATCGCAGGCACGATCCGCTTCGACATCGAAAAGGATGTCCTCGGCACCGATGCGCAAGGCAACCCGGTGATGCTCAAGGACATCTGGCCGTCCGACGAAGAAATCGACGCGACGGTCGCCGCAGCCGTGAAGCCCGAGCAGTTCCGCAAGGTCTACGAGCCGATGTTCGCGGTGTCGGTCGACACGGGCGAGAAAGCGAAGCCGCTGTACGACTGGCGAGCGCAGAGCACCTACATCCGCCGTCCGCCGTACTGGGAAGGCGCGCTCGCCGGCGAGCGCACGCTCAAGGGCATGCGCCCGCTCGCCGTGTTGGGCGACAACATCACGACCGACCACCTGTCGCCGTCGAACGCGATTCTCGCCGACAGCGCCGCCGGCGAGTACCTGACGAAGATGGGCCTGCCGGAAGAAGACTTCAACTCGTACGCGACTCACCGGGGCGACCATCTGACCGCCCAGCGCGCCACCTTCGCCAATCCGACGCTGCTGAACGAAATGGTGCGCGAGAACGGCAAGGTCAAGGCGGGATCGCTTGCGCGCATCGAGCCCGAGGGCAAGGTTACGCGCATGTGGGAAGCCATCGAAACGTACATGGAGCGCAAGCAGCCGCTGATCGTCATCGCGGGCGCGGACTACGGTCAGGGTTCGTCGCGCGACTGGGCGGCCAAGGGCGTGCGTCTCGCGGGCGCCGAGGCGATCGTCGCCGAAGGGTTCGAGCGAATTCACCGCACCAATCTCGTCGGCATGGGCGTGCTGCCGCTGGAGTTCAAGCCGGGCGTGAACCGCCTGACGCTCGGTATCGACGGCACGGAAACCTTCGATGTGACCGGCGAGCGCAAGCCGCGCGCGGACCTCACGCTCGTGATCCATCGCCGAAACGGCGAACGCGTGGAAGTACCCGTCACGTGCCGTCTCGACACCGCGGAAGAACTGTCGATCTACGAGGCGGGAGGCGTGTTGCAGCGATTCGCGCAGGACTTCCTCGAATCGTCGCAGGCGGCCGCCTGAAGCACCTTGAAACGGAGGGCACACCGCGCGCCCTCCTCTCGAACAACGCACACGACATGACCATGACCCACGCTCCACAGATCAGGATTCCCGCCACCTACATGCGCGGCGGCACCAGCAAAGGCGTGTTCTTCCGCCTGCAGGACCTGCCCGAGGCCGCGCAGGTTCCCGGCGCCGCGCGCGATGCGTTGCTGCTGCGCGTCATCGGCAGCCCGGACCCCTATGGCAAGCAGATCGACGGCATGGGCGGCGCGACGTCGAGCACGAGCAAGACGGTGATCGTCGCGAAGAGCAGCAAGCCGGATCACGACGTCGACTATCTGTTCGGTCAGGTCGCCATCGACCGCGCGTTCGTCGACTGGAGCGGCAACTGCGGCAATCTCTCCGCCGCCGTGGGACCGTTCGCGATCACGAGCGGCCTGATCGATCCCGAGCGCGTGCCGGATAACGGCGTCGCCATCGTGCGCATCTGGCAGGCCAATATCGGCAAGACGATCATCGCGCACGTGCCGGTCACAAAAGGCGCCGTGCAGGAAACCGGCGACTTCGAACTGGACGGCGTGACGTTCCCCGCGGCCGAAGTGCAACTCGAATTCATGAACCCGGCGGCCGAAGAAGACGGCGCGGGAGGCGCGATGTTCCCGACGGGCAATCTCGTCGACGATCTCGACGTTCCGGGCATCGGCACGCTGAAGGCCACGATGATCAACGCCGGCATCCCGACGATCTTCCTGAACGCGGAAGCCATCGGCTACACGGGCACCGAGTTGCAGGACGCCATCAACGGCGATCCGAAAGCGCTCGCGATGTTCGAGACGATCCGCGCACACGGCGCGGTCCGCATGGGCCTGATCGGACACATCGACGAGATCGCCAGCCGGCAGCACACGCCGAAGGTCGCCTTCGTGGCGAAACCGGCGGGCTATGTGGCGTCGAGCGGCAAGCAGATCGGCGCCGAAGACGTGGATCTGCTGGTACGTGCGTTGTCGATGGGCAAGCTGCATCACGCGATGATGGGCACGGCGGCGGTCGCGATCGGCACCGCGGCTGCGATTCCGGGAACGCTCGTGAGTCTCGCGGCGGGTGGTGATGCGCGCGACGCCGTGCGCTTCGGACACCCGTCGGGCACGCTGCGCGTGGGCGCGCAGGCCGCGCTCGTCGACGGCGATTGGTCGGTCACCAAGGCCATCATGAGCCGCAGCGCGCGGGTGTTGATGGAGGGATGGGTGCGCGTGCCGGCTTGAGCGTGGACGGCGTTCGCGAACGGCGAACGCATGTCCATCGCATCACATCACATCACATCGCAAGCGATTGAAGAAGTCGATTGAGGTTCTGGGGCTGCACATGGATGAGGCCGCCGCGAGGGCTGTCGACGTCCGATATAAGCGCAAGCGACAGTGAGATGGTGAGCGGAAGAATGGTGAACAGCAATCCTGTTCGAAGTTTTCCCCGGCCGCCATAGCCTTGCACGACACAGGCAATGAACGCAATGGTGAACATGAGGAACCACGCGCCGACAGGAATGTGATTGATCCGCGCCGCCTCCGAATAATCCTGCGAATTGAGTACGTCGTTCATGCCGGTGACGACGGTCGCACCGATAGGCGTGGGTTGGTTTTTGGCTACCTCGATTGCAAGGAGCCATAGGTCGGACTGCAACTTGCTCGTATCGCGATCGATGCGTGCAAGTTCCTGTGAATCTCGCGTCTGAAAATGGGTCAGTCGCAGTCTTGCATAGCGGAGAAGCTCACTTTTCAGCTGTGCCCGGATCGCAGCATTTGTCAGGTCCGCTCTGGCGTACTCGGTGCCTATCGCATTTGCTTCGCTTTCTTCGAGTGTCTTGCGCTGGTCGTAGCGGCTCACGGCCATCGAAAGGCTAAAGCCGATCAGCAACGCCAGTAATGTCAGGGTCGAGGTCTGCACTACGTTGAACTCGTCCCTCGCTTCGTCGGAGAGCGGGACAACACGCCTCAACACGAGCGCGCCGAGCGCTACCGCCGCGATAAAACCCAGAAGAAGCACGACGAACAGGACGGCCGGGTGGTCGACGAATGCAGCCATGCGACGCCTCCATCGAGAGACTTTCAATACGTACGGAAACCTCAACGATCACGCGGCGGAGCAAACGCGATTCATCTGCCGGCGATGTCGCGCATGCCGAGCCTCTCAAGGTGAGCGCCGGCCGTCAGTTTCCACTCGGCAATGGTATGTTATAGCCATTCTTCTCCAGCTCGTCGCGGACATACTTGAACCGTTCATATTGCGTGAGCGTGATCGGCCCCGAGTACCCTTCGCTCTGCAACTTGCGAGGCGGATACTTCACGTAAGACTTCATTAGCTCCGTCATCGCTAAGTTGAACGTGGGCAGTGTCCAGGTGTGCTCCGTGTAGTTGTTCATGAAAATGTCGTAACGCTCCTGCGGGTCCTGGTAAAGATCGAACACCTGCGGAACCGTCGCCACGTAACTCTCGGGTCCTTTCCAGCCGAGATTCGTGTCGACCGCGAGACCGCCTGTCTTCACGCCCGAGTCGCCGCGGAGATTGAACACCGCCTTGAACTGGCCGACGCGCACGGCACCCGGCGTCAGTTCGTTTTCCGTGAAATAGAACCACGAATTGCGCTTGCTCTTGCCGGTGCCGAACAGCACGGGCGACATGTCGTAGCTGTCGAAGATGATCGGCTTGCCTTCGCGATCGTTCTTCGGCAAGTCGACGCCCGCCAGCGCCGCGAAGGTCGCCATGCAATCGAGGCCGCCCAGGATGTCGAAGTTGCGCGAGTGCGGCTTGATCTTGCCGGGCCACCACGCGATGGCCGGTACGCGCGCACCGCCTTCCCGGTCGGTCCCCTTGGTGCCTCGGAACGGCGTGTAGCCCGCATCGGGATAGACGTCTTGCCACGCGCCGTTGTCGGTCGTGAAGAAGACGAGCGTGTTCTTGTCGAGGCCTTTTTCGCGCAGCTTGTCCATGATGCGGCCGACGCGGGCGTCGAGTTCGACGAGCGAGTCCGCGTATTTCGACTTCGACAGCGATTTGCCGATGTAGTCCGGATCGGGCATATTCGGCTGGTGAACCTTCATGAAGTTCACGTTGATGAAGAACGGCTGTCCTTTCTGCGCGGCGTCGTCGATATCGTCTAGCGCGGCTTTCTCGATATAGCGATCCACGAACGGGATGCCGACAATCCGTTTGTCGGGCTCGTTCTGATATTGCCCGTTAAGCTTGAAATCCTCGTGCGCTTTCTCGCCGGCCTTGCCCGAAAGCATGCCCGTCGTCACCTTGATGAACATGTCCCGGGTCTGCTGGTCCATGTCGGGAAACCACTTCGGATCGGAATACGTGTACGCGTTGAGGTGATACAGGCCGACGTATTTCATGTCGTCGTAACCTTGTGCATTGGGGAGCGCATAGTCCGCTTCGCCAAGATGCCATTTACCCGTGAAGTACGTGTTGTATTTCGCCTGTTTCAATACCGACGCCAGCGTCCATTCGGCTTTGGGCAGCCCGCCGCCCTGTCCCTGGAACGCGACGGTGGTCATGCCGCTGCGATTGGGGTTGCGGCCCGTCTGAAGGGCGGCGCGGCCGGGCGTGCAACTCGGCTGGCCGTAGAAATCGTAGAACGTCATGCCCTCGTCGGCCAGCCTGTCGAGGTTCGGCGTCGGGATGCCGCGTCCCTCGCCGCCGCCGTAGGCGCCGAGGTCGCCCCAGCCGACGTCGTCGCCGACGATCAGCACTATATTGGGGCGCGTCGGCTGCTGCGAATCCGTCTGCGCCTGCCCGGGATTGGCGATGCCAAGCAGGCTCGCCGTCACGAGCGTGAGCAAAGCGCATGCACGTCGGCTGGGCAGGCTAAAAAAGCGCATTCCAAGTGTCATGGACTTCCCCTCAGTTTCGACCATGCCTGACGGTGACGAACGTCTCGTTCATCGCTTCAATCGGCGCCACCAATCTGATTTCGCAACCAATAACGTTTTAGCGGCGAATGGACAAGCGATTTTTTGGCGGGTCGTAGGCCACCGCCTCGCGGCCGGCGACGCAGCGTGCTTCTAGCCAATTCGGGGTCCACGCTTGATGGAGGAGTTAAGTGCCACGCTCAAGTTCTTGAGCAAGCCCGATGAGAATTCCTTCGGGGCCTCGGATGTAGCAGAGCCGATACGCGTTTTCGTACTGCGCCACTTTGCCGACGAGTTCCGCGCCGTGTTTAGCGAGACGGGTGAGCGTATCGTCGATGTCCTCCACGGTGAACATCACGCGCAGGTAGCCGAGGGCGTTCACCGGGGCGCGACGGTGATCGGCAGCCACCGATGGCGCAAGGAATCGGGATATCTCGAGCCGGCTGTGACCGTCCGGCGTACGCATCATCGCAATTTCGACGCGCATGCCGCGCAATCCGGTGACGCCATCTGCCCAGTCACCTTCGATTGGCGCGCGCCCTTCGAGCTCAAGGCCAAGTTCGGCAAAAAACGCAATGGCCGCATCAATGTCTTCAACCACGATGCCGACGTTGTCCATACGCTTCACCGTCATGACGTCTCCTTGTCGCCGAGCCAAAGCGCCGATCGTAGCACCGTGCGCTATTCGTCTAACGGCAACAACGCCAAGAGCATGCGTCGCAACTCTCGAACTTCGGCCGGCGTCAGCTTCGCAGTCAGAATGCGCTCCACTTCCTCGACGCGCGGCCGCAACGTCGAAAGCTGCTTCTTGCCGGCTGACGTCAGAAACAGCACGTAGCTACGCTTATCGACGGGATCGTCGGAGCGTTCGATCAACTCATTGCGGACCATGCGTGCGACGAGATCGGCAATCGTCGACCGGTCCACGTCGAGCTCATCGCCGAGTTGGCGCTGGTTGACTCCCGGCGTCCTCTGCAGGATTTCGAGCGCCGCGTACTGGACGCTCGTGATCTCGGCGGACACCTCGCTTTGCCATACAGCCGAATGCCGCTGTTGAGCGCGGCGGACAAGGCTGCCGGTGAATTTGGACAGCGCGGCTGGGTGATCGATTTTGGCTGGCACTTTCTAACGGCTTTGCAAAATGGGATCGGTTCGAAAAATGGGCCGCAAGAACGCGTTCAATTTGGCAAAGGCGTCGAGCGGAAGCACATGCGCGACGTATTGGTCCGGACGGACCACGACGAGCGCACCCCGCTCGCGGTCAATGCCACGCTCGTCGAAGATATTAGTCGATGCGTCACTCGTAAATGCCTTCTCGTAGTCGATCAGGCCGTATCGGCCTTTGCGCGGCAACAACGACGCATGCAGATTTTCGAGCCGGACCTCTCGATGGGGCGTTTGCAACACCGCACGCAGATCGAAAACGCTATCGGCATCGGCATCGTTTGGTGTGGCGAGACGAACGACAGACTCGGGAGACGTCGCGAGATGCTCGCAAAGCGCTTCGAGCGAGTGTCCGCTCGCATCCGAGAAAGCGTACAGGCGCCACCGGCCGTCAGCGCTCGCCACGTGACCGAGATGCATGGGCTTTGCATCGGCTAAGCGAACGACGGGCGACGAATGAAAGCGCGTGCCGATCGTGAAGCCGTTCGCGAGCGGCTGGTGCGTCGCCTCGCCCGTCAGCGCACCTGGCCGATAACGCGTCGCCACGCCCGCCGTATAGCGACCCGCGCGCACGAAATACGCCTGAAGTTCCGCAGGATCGACACCGCCCGCCTCGGGATGATCGCGGTCCTTCGGCGGAGCGGCCATCATCGCGGACCATTCCTTGTCGAAGTCGATGAGTTCTTGCGCGACAGGCTGCCGTTCATCCGAATACGTGCGCAACAGACTTGCGTCGCTGCGGCCTTGCAGGACTGCGCCAAGCTTCCAGCCGAGATTGAATCCGTCCTGCATCGACACGTTCATGCCTTGACCCGCTTTCGCGCTGTGCGTATGACAGGCATCGCCCGCGATGAACACACGTGGCTCGCGCGTCGCTCCATCGGCCGCGATGGCATCGTCGAAACGCTCGGTCAAGCGTTGTCCGACTTCATACACCGAGAACCACGCAACCTCTTTTACGTCCAGCGAATAGGGATGAAGAATGCGTTGCGCGGTCTGGATGATGCGTTCGACCGTAGTCTGCTTGATGGCGTCACGATTCTCCGGCGTCACTTCGCCCAGGTCGACGTAAAAGCGCACGAGATAGCCGCCTTCTCGCGGAATGATGAGCAGATTGCCTTTGCTTGCCGACTGGATCGCCGCCTTGAGGCGAATGTCCGGGAAATCGGTAACGGCGAGCGCATCCATGACGCCCCACGCGTGGTTGGCTGCGTCGCCGATCAGCGTCTGTCCGATCGCCGCACGCACGCGGCTTCGGGCGCCGTCGCAACCCACGGCATAACGCGCGCGCACGGTGACCTCTTCACCAAGCCGCGCTTCATCCGTTCGACGCAATGTGACGTGCACCGGATATTCGTCGGTGTCGTCGCGCTTGACGTCGACCACCTCGAGATCGTAATCCGGTTCTAGCCGTTGCGCGGACCGGCGCATCAGATCGAGCAGATACGACTGCAAGCGCGCCTGATTCACGATGACATGCGGAAACTCCGACATTCCTGATTCGGTGTCCTGAACACGCCCAGTACGCGTGATGGCGTTACGGTCATCGGCGTCCGGTCTCCAGAATACCGTCTCATTGACCCAATACGCTTCTCTCAGCAAACGCTCGCTGAGCCCGAAAGCATTGAACATCTCGACCGTCCGGCAGGCGACACCGTCCGCCTGTCCCATGAGCAACGGCCCCGAGCGACGTTCGACGATGCGTGTCGTGATCGACGGAAACTGCGATAACTGTGCCGCCAGCACCAGTCCTGCCGGCCCGCTTCCGACGATGAGCACGTCGACTGCCTCGGGCATGTCGACCCGAGGCGCGCCATCGGCGGCCGACTCGATCATCGGGTCGTCCGTGCGAAAACCGTTGAGATGAAATTGCATGTTGTCTTCCTCCGTTTGTCTTGACTACCTTAATAATCAATATACTCCGTACACCAACCATATCCAAGAAATTCTGGCGATTCTGCCGTTTACCCTTAGATCACGAAGCGCTTTGCGAGTCCCCAAGCTCAGTCTGGTACAGCGCGGGGTCGCCACGGTGGAGGATGTCGACACGGCGATCGCGTACGGCCCCGGTGTGCGCTGGGCACGGCTCGGTCCGTTTCTCAACCTTCACGCTTCCGGCGGCTCGGGTGGCATCACGCATGTGCTGCGGCATCTGGGCGCCGCTCAACGCGAGTGGGCGAGAGATTTGGGCACATATCCCGAGACGGAGGACTACATCGAATCGATGGCAAGAGGCGTCGAAACGAAGCTGCAGGCGCACGACTTTCTGGAAATGATTCGGCAGCGCGACCAATTGCTGATCGAATTGCTCGAAGCGAAGCGGAAGCTTTCTAAAATTCCTTAGAGCCTGCGAGACGCACGCGGATCACGAGCCAAGGACTGGCGGAAGGCAGCCGGAGTCGAACCGACCAGGGAGCGGCTGACGCCCCCTACTGGGTTTGAAGCCCAGCCGCACCACCGGATACGGATGCCTTCCTGCGGAGAAAAAAATGCGCGTGGCACGAGCCAACAATCAGATCAACTCGTGCCAGCGACTATCGACGCGCAACACGTGGAGGTCGCGGTGGAAGCGAGTATACCCAACGCGGTCGAAGAACTCCAAAACCTGAATCGCGCGCTTGCGGCCAAGCGCGCTCGCATCGCGAAACGGCGCCGCGCCGAGCCGGCCATCGTGCTTCGCCGCCTCCGATGCGACGAGCCGCGCAAGCTCGCGAACCGCGTCGCGATGATAGAAGAGATCGCGCACGACCTGGAACACCTCGCCTTGCCGCGCGAGCTTGCGCAGCACTTGCCGCACGCGCTCCTCGTTAGCGTCATGCGCACGGGCGAGATCGCGCACCCAGGGCGGATCGAACCGGCCCCGCGCAATTGTCGAGAGCAGCACGTCGGCCAGCGCGCGCTCGGCGTCATCGAGCGTGACGGAGTGCGCGGGAAGATGCAGCCACGGCCCGCTCCTCGCAATGCGCTTCTCCTCGACCGACCGATCGACGAGCGCCCGCCACAACGCATCCGGCGCGAGCGGTGCCGCAATCCGACGCAAGCGCGCCATATCCGGTCCCTGCTCATCCGGCGAGCGTTCGTGATATGCCGCCAGCGCCTCGACGAGCCGCCGCTGCAGCCCATCCCAGTGCGTCGCCGCGACGAACAGCACGTCGCCGGATAACGGCACCGCGCGCGTGCCATGCGGCAGTTCGAGCGATTCGGCCGGCATGCCGCAAAGATGCTCGACGAGCGAGCGCTTCAAGCCATAGGGCGCCTCGACGAGCAAGCCGTCGATACGTCGCGTTTCGAGCATCGCCGAGAGCGCATCGAGCCATGCGCGGCGCTCCGGCGTGCGGCGCTTGCGCGCGGGACCGAATGGATCGAGCACCCGTCCGCCGCCCACCGTCCGATTCGCCTGCGCATTGCGCACGATGAAGCGGTCGCCCGGCAGCGCGCAAACGGGCTTGTCGAAAACGAGCTGCACGCGCGCGGTGTCGCCGGCCGGAAGCACGTCGCCGTCCAGCAGCGCGACGTGCGCGACCTGATGCGTCGTGCCGAGATGCACGTGCAGCGGCGCCCAGTGTGTGAGGCTCATGCCCGCGTCGGGCAGGAGCGTGAGTTCGGTGTCGATACGCAGCGACGTCTCGCGAAGCCGCGCATCGACGATCCAGTCGCCACGCGCGATCGCGTCCTTTTCGATCCCGGCGAGATTCAGCGCGCAGCGTTCACCCGCTCGACCGGTCTGTGCCGCGCGATTCTGTGCGTGGATGCTGCGCACGCGCACCGGTTCGCCGCGCGGCGCGAGCAGCATCGTGTCGCCGGCATCGACGCGGCCCGAGAACACCGTGCCCGTCACGATCGTGCCCTGTCCGCTCAACGTGAACACGCGATCGACCGCGAGCCGGAAGAGGCCGTCGTCGCGGCGCATGCGCCAGCGCGCCGCCGCTTCGCGCAAGTGCGCGTCGAGCGCGGCGACGCCCGGGTCGTCTGCCTGCGTGGCGTTCGTATCGAAGCGCGGCGCACCGGCCAGCGTGCTCGACGCAAGCCATGTTTCGATCTCGTCGTGCACGTGCCCAAGGCGCGCTGCATCGACGCGATCCGTCTTCGTCACCGCGACCGCGCCTTGCCTGACGCCGAGCAGTTCGAGGATCGCGAGATGCTCGCGCGTCTGCGGCATCACGCCGTCGTCGGCGGCGATTACGAGGAGCGCGAAGTCGATGCCGCACGCGCCCGCCGCCATCGTATGCACGAGCTTCTCGTGGCCGGGCACGTCGATCAGTCCGAGCACCTCGCCGTTCGCGAGCGGCACGTAGGCATAGCCGAGCTCGATCGAGATGCCGCGCGCCTTCTCTTCCTTCAGCCGGTCCGTATCGACGCCCGAGAGCGCGCGCACGAGCGTGGTCTTGCCGTGGTCGATATGCCCCGCCGTTCCGACGATCATGCGCGCGTGTCCAGCGCCTGCAATTGCGCGATGAACGCCGTTTCGTCGCGCGATTCGAGACAGCGCATGTCGAGCCGCAATGCGTCGTCGGCGATGCGGCCGATCACCGGGCGCGGCAACTCGCGCAGCTTCTTTTCGAGCGCGTTGAGCTGGCGTCCCGCGCGCTTGCCGCTCGCGAGACGGATCGTCAGGCCATAGCTCGGCAGCACGTCGACGGGCAGCGCGCCGCTGCCGATCTGGCTGAACATCGGCTCGACCGCGATCGAGAACGCCTCGCCGACGAACCTCAGCAACGCGGGCGCGATGCGCTCGGCGGTGTTGCGCATGTCGTCGGCGGGACGGGTGAAGAGGCGCAGCGTGGTGAGCCGCTCGCACAGGAACTCGGGCGCGCGATAAAGGCGCAGCACGGGTTCGAGCGCGGCGAGCGTGAGCTTGCCGACGCGCAGCGCGCGCTTCAACGGATGCTTCTTGATCTTCGCGACAAGGTCGCGGCGCCCGACGATCAGCCCCGCCTGCGGGCCGCCGAGCAGCTTGTCGCCGCTGAACGTGACGAGGTCCGCGCCGGCCTCGATGGTCTCGCGCACGGTGGTCTCGCGCGGCAATCCCCACTGGGTCAGATCGACGAGCGTGCCGCTGCCGAGATCGACCGCGACCGGCACCTGACGCGCCTTCGCGAGCGATGCGAGTTCCTGCAACGCGACTTCCTTCGTGAAGCCGCTGATCGCGTAGTTGCTGCAATGAACCTTCATCAAAAGCGCCGTGCGCGCGCCGATGACTTCGTCGTAATCCTTCAGATGCGTGCGGTTGGTCGTGCCCACTTCGCGCAGCTTGGCGCCGGCGCGGCTCATGATGTCGGGAATGCGGAACGCGCCGCCGATCTCCACCAGTTCGCCGCGCGAGACGATCACTTCCTTCTTCGACGCCAGCGCCGACAGCACGAGCAGCACGGCCGCCGCGTTGTTGTTGACAACCGTCGCGGCCTCGGCGCCGGTCAGTTCGCAAATGAGTTCGTCGATCAGGTCGTCGCGGTCGCCGCGGTTGCCGGACGCGAGATCGAATTCGAGGTTCGCGGGGCGCGTCAGCACTTCGACGACCGCCTGCACCGCTTCGTCCGGCAAAAGCGCGCGGCCGAGATTCGTATGCAGGACCGTGCCGGTGAGATTGAAGACGCTGCGGACCTTGCCTCGCGCGCGTTCCGCGAGCGCGGCGCCGACCGCCTGCACGAGGCGCGCTTCGCCCAGCGCATCGACGCAAGCGCGGCCCGCCTGCGCGTCGCAGCGCCAGTCATCGAGAATGCGGCGCAGTGCGGCGAGCGCCTGCGTGCGCCCGTATTCGCCGACGAGCGGCGCCATGCCCGCCGACGCCATCACGCGCTCGACCGACGGCACCCGCGCCATCAGCGATTTCAATTCGACACTCGTTACATCGCTCACTCGGCCTTCCCCGCTTTGTGCTTGCCCGCTTGGTGCATGCACGCTTGGTGCATGCCCGTATTGTTATTCCTGACCCCGGTCTTCGCCGCCCTGCTCCGGCCACAACCACGGATTCGGCGACGCGCGCCGATAACCTTCCTCGCCCATCAGCAGATCGAGCGTGAGACTCGCGAGGTCGTCCGCGAAGGGTTCGAAATCGTACGCCTTGCTCTGATACCCGATCTTGCGATACGTGCCGCACTCGTCGCACGATTCGGCCTTGAGCGGCGCGTCCTTCGCCTGCGCATCGCTGGCTTCCTTGTCGGCATCGGCGGCACCGATGGCGTGATACGCGATGCCCTTGGTCGAATCGCAATTCGAGCATTTCGAGCGGACCATGTGCCACTCGGTCGCGCACAGGCCGCATTGCAGATAGCGATAGCCATCGTGGACGCCGCCCACCCGCACGACGCTCGCCACTGGATGCGAGCCGCAGACCGGGCACAGGCCCGGCGTGTCGAGATAAGGCACCTGCGACGCGTCGATCCGGCTCGCGAGGTCGGTCCATACCACCTGCAGCGCGGCCGTGATGAACGGCGCGCTGGCCGGATCGACTTCCGCGAAGCGCTGGGCGAAGAGGGCGTCGGCCTGGGTGTCGAGCGTGCGTGCATCGAGCGCGCGCAGCTTCACGAACAGTTCCGCGAGCGGCGGCGTGACCGGGCCCGCGGCCTCGATCCTGTCGACGAGCCGCAGCAAGACCTCGCGCCACGCCGGATCGCGCACGCCCGAGAGCGCGGGAATCAGCGGCATCGAATGTTGCTGGGCGCTGGCGAGCAGCTCGGCGCTCGGCGGCGTGGCTTCGAACGAAGCGAGCGTTTCCTGTTGTGCATCGGCGAGCGCGGCCATCAGGCGCAGATAGCCCGCGATCGGATTGCTGGCATCGGCGAGTTGGCGCAGGCGCGCCGCGCGCGCCGGAAAAACCGCTGCGCGCTCGGGCATGCGGATGCGCGGAATCGCAGAGGGATCGAGCGATGTAATCTGCTCGGGTTCGAGAATGCGTTGGACCACAAGGACCTCGTGAGACGTAAACGGCCGGCGCGAAGCGCAAATGCCCGGCCCGAAAAACTGGTTGAAGAATAGCAGTTTCGATGATGCGGCGTCGGCGCACACAGCGAACAACCCGGCTCCGGATGCACCGTCAAATGAAAAGGCCACCGCCTCTGCACAAGACGCGGTGGCCTCGATCGCCCGAAAGAACCGAGCGCTTAAAGAACTACTTCCCGATGATCTCCTTGAACCATCGCGGATGATGCTTCCTCGCCCATCCATACGTCACTGTTCCGCGCGTCATCGCGCCGACCGATCCCTTCACCCAGATCGCCGCATAGATATGCACGATGATGCCGACGATCAGCACGAACGCCGCCACCGCATGCACCACCGACGCGAGCCGGATGATGCCGATCGGAAAGTAGAACGAGAAGTAGCGTCGCCAGATGACGATCCCGCTTGCCAGCAGCAGGAACAGGCAAGCGACCATCACGAAGAACAGCAGCTTCTGCCCGGCGTTGTAGCGGCCGATTTCCGGCAGGTTCTCCTCGTGGTTGCCGAGCACGTCGCGCGGCTGTTTGAGCCACTGCACGTCGTTCTTGTCGAGGTAATTGTGATGCCAGAACCGCAGCATCAGAATCAGAAACGACAGGAACATCACCACGCCGATGAACGGATGCAGGATACGCGTCCATTGTCCGCCGCCAAGCACGAAGTACAGCCACGACATCGCCGGATGGAACATCGCGAGCCCCGACAGCGCGAGCAGCACGAACGTGATCGCCGTAATCCAGTGGTTGCTGCGCTCGTTGGGCGTATAGCGGACGATCAGACGATTGCCTTCTACGTCCCTCAACTCGTGCTTCGGGTCATCGTGCTTCATCTGAGCGCTCCTCTTTGCGACGCTGCACCGCGTCCTCGCCTTCCCGCTGCGCTTCGAGTTCTTCCTCCGCGCTCACCTCGTTCGGACCGACCCGCGTGTAATGGAAGAACCCCGCCACCGCCGCGACCGCCATGCCGGCGAGCGCGAGCGGCTTGGCGAGCCCCTTCCACAGCGAGACCATCGGACTGATGTGCGGATTCTCGGGCAGGCCGTGATACAGCGTCGGCTTGTCCGCATGGTGCAGCACGTACATGACGTGCGTGCCGCCCACGCCCGCCGGATCGTACAGACCGGCGTTCGCGAAGCCGCGCTCCTTCAGGTCGACGACGCGTTCGGCCGCCTGATGCTGCATGTCCTCCTTGGTGCCGAACATGATCGCGCCGGTCGGGCAGGTCTTCACGCAGGCCGGTTCCTGACCGACCGCGACGCGATCGGAACAGAGCGTGCACTTGTACGCGCGATGATCCTGCTTCGAGATGCGCGGCACGTTGAACGGACAGCCCGTCACGCAGTAGCCGCAGCCGATGCAGTTCTCTTCATGAAAATCGACGATGCCGTTCGTGTACTGCACGATCGCACCCGGCGACGGGCACGCCTTGAGACACCCCGGGTCCTCGCAATGCATGCAGCCGTCCTTGCGGATCAGCCACTCGAGGTCGCCCGCCGGATTCTCGTACTCGGAGAACCGCATGACGGTCCACGAGTGCTCGGTCAGGTCGCGCGGGTTGTCGTACACGCCGATCGAATCGCCGACTTCATCGCGCAGGTCGTTCCACTCCATGCACGCCGTCTGGCAAGCCTTGCAGCCGATGCACTTCGATACGTCGATCAGCTTCGCGACCGTGCCCGTCGCGGGTTCGCGAATCTCGGGCGGCGGCGTCGTGGTCGCAGAGACGCGTTTGATATCCAGTGATTGCAGAGCCATCTCTTTTCCCCTATGCCTTTTCGACCTTGACCAGGAACGACTTGAATTCGGGTGTCTGCGAATTCCCGTCGCCCACGGAAGGCGTCAGCGTATTGACGAGATAGCCCGGCTGCGTGAGGCCCTTGAAGCCCCAGTGCAACGGGAGACCAACGGTCTGCACCTTCTTCCCCTCGATCATCAGCGGCTTGATCCGCTTGGTGACCACCGCCACCGCGACGATGTGCCCGCGGTTGCTCGATACCTTCACGCGATCGCCCGCGACGACGCCGACCTCCTTCGCCAGATCCTCGCCGATCTCCACGAACTGCTGCGGCTGCACGATCGCGTTCAGGCGCGCGTGCTTGGTCCAGTAATGGAAATGCTCGGTCAGACGATAGGTGGTCGCCGTGTGCGGGAAGTCCTTTACCGTGCCGAACGCGGCGCGGTCGTCCGGGAACACGCGCGCCGCCGGATTGCTGACGGCCTGCTTGTTGTCCGGATAGAGCGGGTTATAGCCGAGCGGATTCTCGAACGGCTCGTAGTGCGCCGGGAACGGACCTTCGTTCATCCCGTCGCGGGCGAAGAAACGCGCCACGCCTTCCGGATTCATGATGAACGGATTCATGCCGTTTTCGGGCGGCTCGTCCGCCTTGAAGTCGGGGATGTCCGGGCCGGTCCACGCCTTCCCGTTCCACGCGATCAGCTTGCGGGTCGGGTCGAACGGCTTGCCCGCCACGTCGCACGATGCGCGGTTGTAGAGAATGCGCCGGTTCGCCGGCCACGCCCATGCCCAGTTCAGCGTCTGGCCGATGCCGGTCGGGTCCGAGTTGTCGCGCCGGCCCATCTGGTTGCCCGCCTGCGTCCACGATCCGCAGAAAATCCAGCAGCCGGAAGCCGTCGATCCGTCGTCGCGCAACTGGGCGAAGCTCGCCAGTTGCTCGCCTTTCTTCGCGAGAACCTTGGTCTTGTCGACCGCGTCCGTGACGTCGGCGAGCGCGCGTCCGTTGAACTCCATCGCGATTTCTTCGGGCGTCGGACTCTTGGGATCGGCGTACGGCCAGGTCATCTTCAGGATCGGATCGGGATACTTGCCGCCCTTTTCCTGATAAGCCTTCCGAATGCGCAGCCACAGCCCCGACATGATCTCCAGATCGCTCTTCGCTTCACCCGGCGGCTCGGCGCCCTGCCAGTGCCATTGCAGCACGCGGCTCGAACTCACGAGCGAGCCGCGTTCTTCCGCGAAGCACGACGTCGGCAGACGGAACACTTCGGTCTGGATCTTCGACGCATCGACGTCGTTGAACTCGCCGTGGTTCTTCCAGAACTCCGAGGTTTCGGTCGCGAGCGGGTCCATGATGACGAGCCACTTCAGCTTCGAGAGCCCAAGCCCGATCTTCGCCTTGTTCGGCGCGGCCGCGAGCGGGTTGAAACCCTGCGCGATGTAGCCGTTCATCTTGCCCTGCGCCATCAGCTCGAACACCTGGAGCATGTCGTAAGACTTGTCGAGCTTCGGCAGATAGTCGTAGCCGAAGTTGTTCTCTGCGGTCGCGTTGTCGCCCCACCACGACTTCATGAAGCTCACGAAGAACGCGCGATAGTTCTTCCAGTAGCTCAACTGGTTCGGCCGCAGCGGCTGCGTCGCGCGCTTGCCGATATAGCCCTCGTAGTCCTGCTCGGCTTCCATTGGCAGCGTCATGTAGCCCGGCAGAAGATTCGACATCAGGCCGAGATCGGTCAGACCCTGGATGTTCGAGTGCCCGCGCAGCGCGTTCATGCCGCCGCCCGCGATGCCGATATTGCCGAGCAGCAACTGCACCATCGCGCCGGTGCGTATCATCTGCGCGCCGACCGAGTGATGCGTCCAGCCGAGCGCATACAGGATCGTGCCCGCGCGCCCCGGCACGGCCGTCGATGCCAGCATCTCGCAGACCTTCAGGAACTTCTCCTTCGGCGTGCCGCACGTCTTCTCGACCTGTTCGGGCGTGTAGCGCGCGTAGTGCTGCTTCATCAGGTTGTAGACGCAGCGCGGATGTTGCAGCGTCGGATCGACCTTGGCGAAGCCGTCGTCGCCGCGCTCGTAGTCCCAGCTCGATTTGTCGTAGTTGCGTTTTTCCGCGTTATAGCCGGAGAACAGTCCGTCGTTGAACGCGAAGTCTTCGCGCACGATGAACGGAAAATCCGTGTAGTTCTTCACGTACTCGTGCTGGATCTTGTCGTTCGTGAGCAGATAGTTGATCACGCCGCCAAGGAACACGATGTCCGTGCCGGTACGGATCGGCGCGTAGAAATCCGCGACCGATGCCGTGCGCGTAAAGCGCGGGTCCACCACGACGAGACGCGCCTTGCGGTGCGCCTTTGCCTCGGTTACCCATTTGAAGCCGCACGGATGCGCTTCGGCGGCATTGCCGCCCATCACAAGTATTACGTCCGCGTTCTTGATGTCGACCCAATGGTTCGTCATCGCTCCACGGCCAAACGTCGGGGCAAGACCTGCCACCGTCGGGCCATGTCAGACACGAGCCTGATTGTCGAACGCGAGCATCCCGAGACTGCGGATGGTCTTGTGCGTCAGGTATCCGACTTCGTTGCTGCCCGCCGATGCGGCGAGCATGCCGGTCGTCAGCCAGCGATTCACCTTCTTGCCGTCCGGCGTGGTCTCGACGAAGTTCGCGTCGCGGTCTTCCTTCATCAGGGCCGCGATGCGATCGAGCGCGTCTTCCCACGAGATGCGCTTCCATTCGTCCGACCCGGCCGCGCGATACTCGGGATATTTCAGACGGCTCGGGCTGTGAATGAAGTCGATGAGCGAGGCGCCTTTCGGACACAGCGTGCCGCGATTGACCGGATGATCGGGATCGCCTTCGATGTGGATGATGCTCGACTTCGCGTTCTTGGCGTTGTCGCCGAGGCCGTACATCAGGATGCCGCAGCCGACGGAGCAGTACGGACAGGTATTGCGTGTTTCTGTGGTACGCGACAGTTTGTATTGGCGGACCTCGGCGAGCGCGGGCGCCGGCGAGAAGCCCATCAGGGCCAGACTCGATCCGGCGAGCGTGCTCGCGGAGACCTTCAGGAACTGTCGCCTGGACATTTGCAACATGGTCGCCTCAGGCTTTCTTGTGGGGGGTTCGTGAATTATAGAGATAACATTCGCCTTTCGCCCGACACGCCAGGCACGCGGGCGGGCGCGGGGCCGGATTCTACGTGTCGCCGCCAGGAATTCGTGGAATTTGTTCCATGCACAACCGCGTTCGCCGCGGATTGGCATGCAATCCGCGATTGAAACGCGCGGGCATACCGAACCATCCGTTCTGGAACGGATCGTGCTCGACCGAAGCGAGCGCGCAATCCGCGGAACATCCAATCAACGAGTCATAGAGGTCGGCGATGAGCAGTTTGTCCACGCAAAAGCTGCAAGCGGTCGTCAAGAAGGACGCCTCCTGGGTCGTCGGCGCGCTCAAGCAGTTCGGCGAGGACCGCTGCGCGGCCATGGCGGCGAGCATCGCGTTCTACTCCGCCTTTTCGCTCGCGCCGACGCTCGTCATGGTGATCGCGGTCGCCGGCTGGGTGTTCGGCGCCGACGCCGCGCGCGGCCAGCTCTTTCATCAGGTGAACGGCCTGATCGGTGATCAGGCGGCGGCGGGCGTGCAGAGCATCGTCGAAAACGCCCATCGCAGCGGCGGAACCGGTATCGCGGCGATCATCTCCTTCGTGCTGCTGGCCGTGGGCGCGTCGGCGACCTTTTCTTCGCTCAATACCGCGCTCAATCTGGTGTGGCCCGTCACGGGCGATCCGAAATCGAGCGTCTTCGCGCTCGTGCGCGTGCGGCTGATCTCGTTCGGGCTCGTGCTCGGTGTCGCGTTCCTGCTGATCGTCTCGCTCGTGCTCGATACCGCGATCCAGGCAGTCGGCATGTGGCTCTGGGGCGATTCGCCGTTCGTGATCATCGGCGATATCGTGCAGCTCATCGCGGGCCTGATGATCCTGACCGTCGCGTTCGGGGCGCTGCTGAAGCTGCTGCCCGACGCGCGAGTGGAGTGGCGCGATGCGCTCGTCGGCGGCGTGATGTCGGCGGTATTGTTCTCGGCCGGCAAGAAGCTGTTCGCGTTCTATCTGACGCACGCCGGCACGGCGAGTGCGTTCGGAGCGGCCGGCTCGCTCGCGGTACTGCTGATGTGGCTCTATTTTTCCGCCGCCGTGCTGCTGCTCGGCGCGGAATTTTCGGCGGCGCGCGCCCGCTTGCACGATCCGCGCGGCGCGTGGGGCGTCCAGAACGACCGCGCGCCGCCCGGCAGCCGCGCGAAAATCGGCTCGCTGCTCGCCTCGTCGACGCGTGCCGCCGGCACGGCGACCGACGGCAGCCGGGCGCCCGCCCCCGACGGCGCGTCCGCTGCGATGGTGCCCGCGGGCGCACGCCGTTCGATCGGCACGCGCAGCGGCCGCACGCAGCAATTCACGCAGCAGGCGCGCGCGAAAGTCTCCGCGATAAGCCGCGCGCTCGCGATCTCGCGCAAGGTGGCGCGCGCCGAGACGACGGCCACGCGCGCAACCGCCGATGCGCTGATCGGCGCAAGCCGCAAGGCGACGCAGGCCAACGAAATGGTGCGCCGCCATCCGTGGCGCGCGGTGCTGTTCGCGGCGAGCGCGGGCATGGCGGTCGCGCTGCTTTCGAACCGCGATTCGCGCCGCGCCGGTCCTCCGCCACCGAATGCCTGAAACCCTCGTCGAACGGCCGTTCGCTGTGATTTGTTTGTTACCAAAAGTAACGGTAATCGGCGTGTCTAATCGGTGAGCGGCTTACGCGCACGATCGTCGAAACCGCTTGAGCGGAACTTTTCCGCGCCGGTTTTGTCGCCTCGAAAACACCAGTGAAAAGTTCGCAAACCCTTTACGGGCGGCCTTCTGGCGAAGTGTCTGTTTTTCGAGACAGCTTATTTTTTTCGTTTCTTAAGTTTTGAAACACTGCGTTATTCTCTGCGCCGGCAACAACGATTTTAATCATTCGCGTGGAGAATTCGATGAAACGATTCGCACTGACGTCCCTCTCGCTGGCACTGCTCGGCGCAGCTGGTGCGGCACAAGCACAATCTAGCGTGACGCTGTACGGCGTGATCGACGCAGGTCTCGGCTATGTCAGCAACGCCAACGCAAACAGCGACCACCTGTACGGCATGATCAACGGCAACCTGTCCGGCGACCGTTGGGGCCTGAAGGGTCAGGAAGACCTCGGCGGCGGTCTGAAGGCGATCTTCCAGTTGGAAAACGGCTTCAACGTCGGCACGGGCCAGCTCGCCAAGGCCAATACCGAATTCAACCGCCAGGCGTTCGTCGGTTTGACGGGCGACGCGTGGGGCACCGTGACGGTCGGCCGTCAGTATGACCCGCTGGTCGACATGGTTCAGGGCATCACCGCCGACAACTACTTCGGCAGCGTGTTCGCAACGCCGGGCGACGTCGACAACTACGACAACAGCCTGCGCGTGTCGAACGCAGTGAAGTACGTTTCGCCGAACTTCGCCGGCTTCCAGTTCGAAGGCCTGTACGCGTTCAGCGGCCTGGCAGGCGCAACTGGCCAAGGCCAGACGTGGGCGGGTGCAGCGACCTACAACAACGGCCCCCTGGCTCTTGCTGCTGGTTACTTCTACGCGAACAACCCGAGCGCCGGCCGCCCCGTGGCCAACGCAGACGGCTCGATCGGCGGCTGGAACAGCACGACGTCGGACACGCTGTTCAACAGCCCGGTCAACGTCGGCTACCAGACGGCTCACTCGGTCGCTATCGCCCGCGCCGCCGGTCAGTACGCATTCGGCCCGGTGACCTTCGGTGCGTCGTACAGCAACGCGCAGTACAAGAACGACGGCAACTCGATCTTCACGTCGAAGGAAAAGTACAACGTCGGCACCGGCTTCGTGAACTTCCAGGCTACCCCGGCGCTGTTGCTGGGTCTGGGTTACACGTACATGAAGGCTAGCGGCGACACGTCGGCGACGTACCATCAGGCATCGCTCGGCGCCGACTACTCGCTGTCGAAGCGCACCGACCTGTACGCAGTCGGCGCTTACCAGCACGCGAGCGGCACGCAGCGCAACGCGGACGGCTCGACGTCGGACGCGCAAGCTTCGATCGGCTCGTACGGCTACGAAAGCGGCAGCAGCCACCAGGAACTCGTGATCGTCGGTATCCGTCACAAGTTCTAAAGACGGCTCGGGATGCGCCGCTCGCGCGGCGTGTCTTCGACGACTGCGGTACAAAAAAACCAGCCTCGGCTGGTTTTTTTTATGCGCGCCGTTTCCGTGCGCGCCCGGCGAACCCGGCAGCGGTTACTGCTGCGTCGCGCCCGGATCGGTCTGCGCGAGCGTCTGCGCGGGGGATTCGGGACAGGGCAGATCGCCGATCACGAGACGCGGCACGCTCGCGTTCTGCTCGCGCTCGCGACGCGGCACGTCGGCGGAATCGGTCCACGTCGGATTCGGAATCTCGCCGAAAATCTGCCGCAGCCGCTCGCCCCATGTGCGATGGATCATCTGGAAATAGTCGCTGTCGTTGTCGAGCGATGCGAAGCGCGTGACGGACAGCGAATCCTTCTCGTAGACCAACAGATCGAGCGGCAGTCCTACCGAGAGGTTCGAGCGCAGCGTCGAATCCATCGAAATCAGCGCGCACTTCGCCACTTCGTCGAGCGGCGTGGCGGGCGTGATGACGCGGTCGATGATCGGCTTGCCGTACTTCGACTCGCCGATCTGGAAGTACGGGCTCACGCGCGTCGATTCCACGAAGTTGCCCGCCGCGTAGACCATGAAAAGCCGCGGGCTTTGCGTGCCGATCTGGCCGCCGAGAATGAAGCTGCAATTGAAGTCGACGCTGAATTCCGCGAGCGAGAGCGCGTCGCGCTTGTGCACTTCGCGCACCGCATCGCCGACGATGCGCGCCGCTTCCGCCATGTTCGTCGCGTTATAGAGCGTCGGCTTTTCGGGGTCGGCGGGCGCGGCGAGCAGATGCGTGACGGCCTGCGTCAGCGCCAGATTGCCGGCCGCGAGCAGCACCAGGACGCGTTCGCCCGGCTGCTCGAACACGGCCATCTTGCGCGCGGCGCTCACATGGTCCACGCCGGCGTTGGTGCGCGTGTCCGACAAGAAGACGAGTCCCTCGTCGACGCACATACCCACGCAATAAGTCATGACTTTCTGTTCCGATGAAATGCGAAAGCGTCATTGTACTGACGCCGTTGCGATGCGGCATCTGCCGGCGGCGATACTCGGTGTTTCATTTACCGCGTGCCCTTCCCTGTCGTGCTTCGTTCAACTTCACCTTACTTTACGGCAGATTCGCGCGGCGGCTTGAGGATTGCGTGCGCTCATTGGTCGGCCTGTGAGTCGACGGACACGTGCACGCTCAAACGCTCCGCCTTGCCGCCGACCCGCGAGCCGCGCACGGGCGCCGCGGCCTCGTAGTCGCGCCCGACGGCGAGCCGGCAGTAGCGAGCGCTCGCGAAGCGCGCATGCGTGACATCGACCGACACCCAGCCGTCGCCGAGCCACACGTCGACCCACGCGTGACTCGCGGCGCGGTCCACCTCGCCGGGTTCCACATAGCCGCTTACGTAGCGCGCCGGCACGCCGCGCGCGCGGCAGCAGGCGAGCATCAGATGCGCGTGATCCTGACAGACACCCTTGCCGAGCCGGAGCGCCTCGGCGGCCGGGCTCGTCACTTCCGTCACGCCCTGCTGGTACGCAACGCCGCCCGCGATACGTTCCGCGAGCGCGATCAGCGCTGCGGGCGTATCGATCGACGGCAACTGGTGCGCGAGATCGTGGATGGCCGCGTCGGGTTCGGTCAGCAGGGTCGGGCAAGTGTAGTGCTCGAGCGGGATCGGACCGGCGTCGTCCCAGAGGCGGCCGTCGTCGAGCGGCGTCGTTTCGACTTCGCCCGCCACCGAAAGATGGATCTCGCTGTGCGGCTTCGTCAGCACGAGCGTGTGCAGCGTGTTGCCGTAGGCGTCGCGCGTGACGTCGAGTTGCCCGGGCGCATCGACGACCCAATGCCGCACGAGTTGCGCCGCGCCGTTCGCGGGCGTGAGCCGCAACTGCTGGATCGAGTACTGCACGGGCGCGGCGTAGCGGTAGTTGGTGTCGTGGCGGATGGTGAGAAGCATGGTCGGTCCTTCGATGGTGCGTGCCGCGTCGGCCCGGCGTATGGGGCCTGCTTTAGCCGAGCGGAAGCATGAGAAACGAGCGCATCACGCGCAAGCCCAGTTCGTCGACGCGCTTCAGGAATTGCGTGAGCCACGCGTGCACGCCCGTTTCGAGAATCTGGCGGATGTCCGCATAAAGCACGTCCGCGCGCAGCTTGCCCGCGAAGCGTTCGCACTCGTTCGAGTTGGTCGTGCGCAGCTTGACGAGCGTATCGCAGACGCCGTCGAGCGACGCGAGCAGCGAGCGCGGCATGTGCGGATTGAGGATCAGCAATTCGACGACCCGCGACGGCGTCACGACATCGCGATACACCTTGCGGTAGATCTCCAGCGCCGACACCGAACTCAGGATCGACGTCCAGTAATAGAAGTCTTCGAGCTGGCGGGCGGCCTCGCGCGAGTTCGGCTCGGCGTCGGCGAAACGCACGTCGAGAATGCGCGCCGTGTTGTCCGCGCGCTCCAGAAACATGCCGATCTGCATGAAGTAGTACGCGTCGTCGCGCAGCGCGGTGCCGGCCATCACGCCCCGGCACAGGTTCGAGCGGTACTTCACCCATTCGAAGAGCGAATCGGGACTGTGCGACAGTTCGCCCGTGGCAAGCCGCTCGTTGAATTCGAGCCAGGTGAAGTTGATTGTCTCCCAGCCTTCGGTCGTGAGCGTGCCGCGCACGGCGCGCGCATTCTCGCGCGTCGCATGCAGGCACGCGATGATGCTCGACGGATTGCCCGGGTCGGCGACCATGAAGTCGAGCATGTCGCCGCGCGACTCCGACCCCGGATGACGCTCGGCGAACATCTCTTCCAGCTCGGAGATGCGCAGCACCGAGCGCTGCGCGCGCGCTTCCTGCTCGGGCGTCTGCGGCAGCAGGAGGCCTTGCGAGTTGATGTCGAGCATGCGCGCCGTGTTCTCCGCGCGCTCCATGTAGCGTGCCATCCAGAAAAGGTGATCGGCGGTGCGGCTTAGCATGATGGTGTTCCGTTCCTTGTCGTCCCGCTTCAAAACACGCGATGTCCTGCGGATGGCTCAGTCCACCATCCAGGTGTCTTTGGTGCCGCCGCCCTGCGACGAATTCACGACGAGCGAGCCCGCCTTCAGCGCGACCCGCGTCAGCCCGCCCGCGCACATGTTGACCTCGCGCCCGGAGAGCACGAACGGCCGCAAGTCGATATGGCGCGGCGCCACGCCCGATTCCACGAAGGTCGGGCACGCGGAGAGCGCGAGCGTCGGCTGCGCGATATAGCCGCTCGGGCGCGCGACGAGCCGCTCGCGAAACGATTCGATCTCGGCTTTGGTCGCGGCCGGCCCGACGAGCATCCCATAGCCGCCCGCGCCGTGCACCTCCTTCACGACGAGTTCCGGCAGATGCGCGAGCGTGTAGGCGAGATCGTCGGCCTTGCGGCACTGGTAGGTCGGCACGTTGTTCAGGATCGGTTTCTCGCCGAGATAGAACTCGATCATGTCGGGTACGAGCGGATAGATCGACTTGTCGTCGGCGATACCCGTGCCCATCGCGTTCGCGAGCGCCACGCGTCCCGCCCGGTACGACGTGAGCAGCCCCGGAATGCCGAGTGCCGAATCCGCGCGGAACGCGAGCGGGTCGAGGAAGTCGTCGTCGAGGCGGCGATAGATCACGTCCACGCGGCGCGGGCCCTGCGTCGTGCGCATGAAGACGTAGTTCTCGTCGACGAAGAGGTCCTTGCCCTCCACCAGTTCGACGCCCATCTGCTGCGCGAGGAACGAGTGCTCGAAATACGCCGAGTTGTACATGCCGGGCGTGAGCACGACGACGACCGGATCGTCGACGCCCGCTGGCGCGATCGAGCGCAGGGTTTCGAGCAGCAGGTCCGGATAGTGCGCGACGGGCGCGACGCGGTTCTGCACGAACAGCTCGGGGAAGAGCCGCATCATCATCTTGCGGTTTTCGAGCATGTACGACACGCCCGACGGCACCCGCAGGTTGTCCTCCAGCACGAAGAACTCGCCCTCGTCGCCCGCGCGCACGACGTCGACGCCCGCGATGTGCGCGTAGACATCGAGCGGCACGTCGACGCCCTGCATCTCCGCGCGGTACTGCGCGTTCGTGTAGACCTGCTCGGCGGGCACGCGGCCGGCGCGCACGATGTCTCGGTCGTGATAGATGTCGTGGATGAAGAGATTGAGCGCCCGCACGCGCTGCCTGAGGCCCGCTTCGAGCGTGCGCCATTCGTCGCCGGGGATGATGCGCGGGATCATGTCGAACGGGATCAGGCGCTCGGTGCCCGAGAGGTCGCCGTTCACGGCGAACGTGATGCCGACGCGGCGAAACAACAGGTCCGCTTCCTTGCGCTTTCTCGCGATGGTCTCGGGCGTCTGCGACGAGAGCCAGCGCGAAAAACGCGCGTAGTGTGCCCGCACGGCTTCGTCGTGACGCATTTCATCGTAGATCTGCATCGTGGCGTCCTTGGTTTTTTGGCGCGGCCGTTCGGGGGTTGGTTTTAGGTTGTGCTTACACCGTTCGATGCTTTTCTGCGTTTCATGGAACTTGTTTTCGCGTCGGTCTATTGGCTCTGCCCCTGTCCGGGGCGGGACTTACTTTCTTTGCTGCTGCAAAGAAAGTAAGCAAAGAAAGCAGCTTTTCAGGCAGCAGTCTTGAGGCGGCACCGCTCTTGAAGTACTGAGTGGTCATACCGCCTAAGTGTCGCCCTCAAACATCCACCCGGCTAGGCGCGCAGTACGACTGACGCCTCTCGAACTTCAACAAAGTGGTATGCGCTCCGTTCAGCTCCGTCCACGCTTCGCTCGGACGATGGGCACAACCGCGAACCTCAACCGCGCGACTGATGTACCTCTCGTTAGCGAAGCGGAAACGGATGAATGACTGCTGTCCAATTCGTTTGCTGTGCGATGACACAGTGGTCAATCGCGCCAAGCCGCTTAAGATCTTCGAGGGCGACACTGTCCACTCAGTACTTCAAACGCGTTGACGCTCTGCGACTGCTGCCCGAAAAGCTGCTTTCTTTGCTTACTTTCTTTGCGCTAGCCAAAGAAAGTAAGTCCCGCCCCGGACAGGGGCAGTGCTAATACACCGACGCGAAAGCGAGTTCCATCAAAGCGCAGAAAAAGCGTCAACCCGACGGCGAATATATCTAAGTATCGCTGTTAAAAAGCACGAGGTGTGCCATTTTTTGAAGGGCAAAGCCGAAAGCGATGCTACACGGGTGCAGAGCCGAAAACGCATCGAATGAGTGCATGCCGCGCGCAAACCGAGCGCCCTCGGCCGTCAGGCGATCCCGCCATTCGCGCGCAGGATCTGCCCATTGATCCAGCCCGCATCCGGTCCGGCAAGAAACGCCACGACCGATGCAATATCCTCCGGCTGCCCCAGGCGTTGCAGCGGCGGCATGCTCGCGAAGGTCTGGATCTGTTCGTCGGTCTTGCCGTCGAGAAAGAGCGATGTCGCGATCGGCCCCGGCGCCACCGCGTTCACCGTGATGTTGCGGCCGCGCAATTCCTTCGCGAACACGTGCGTGAAGGCCTCGACCGCGGCTTTCGTCGCGTTGTAGACCGCGTAGCCCGGCATGTTCAGCGCGAGCGTCGTGCTGGAGAAATTGACGATGCGCCCACCTTCGTTCATCCGCGCCGCCGCTTCGCGCAATGTGTTGAAGGTGCCGCGCACGTTGATGTCGAAGGTCTGGTCGTAGAGCGCGTCGGCGGTGTCGGCGAGCGGCACTGTCTTCAGCACGCCCGCGTTGTTCACGAGCACATCGACGTGGCCGAGCCGCGCTTCGGTCGTCTCGAACATCGCGCGCACGTCGTCCGGGTTCGCGACGTCGGCCTTCACCGCGATCGCCTTCGCGCCCTTGGCCGCGAGTTCCGCGACGAGCGCATCGGCTTCCTTCGAGCTCGACGCGTAGTTGATCGCGACGGCGAAGCCATCGCTCGCGAGTCGCCGGGCAACTTCCGCGCCGATGCCGCGCGCCGCGCCGGTGACGATGGCGACTTTGACTTGATTGTTGGCCTTCATGATTCGCTTCCCTCTCGATGAATGTGAGCAGATGAAGCGAATCATGAATCATGTCGACGCCAGGATAATCATCCGGCGGTTGCCAACTTCATTCCATTTGCTTTAACAATCAGTCGAGCGCCGTGCCCGCGCTTTCCCGCATGTACGCCACGCCGATCAGACTCAGTGCGCCGCACGCGATCACATACCATGCGGGCGCGAGCGTGCTGCCGGTCAGGACGATCAGCGAGGTGACGAAGAACTGCGCGAAGCCGCCGAAGATCGCGACGCCGAGGCTGTAGACGACGGCAGCGCCCGTCGCGCGGACCGAACGCGGGAACAGCTCGCCGAGCATCGCGCCGACGCCGCCGATGTTGATGCCGTGCACGCACGACAGCAGCGTCACGGTGACGAGCAGGGTCGTCGCCGTGGGCCAGTGGTTCAGCGCCACGAACGCCGGATAGATCGCGAGCATCAAGAGGACACGTGTCACCTGCGCCATGCGCTTTCTGCCGAAGCGGTCCGACAGATAGCCGCCGATGGGCGCAAGCACGAACAGGATCGCACCCGAGACGCAGCCGGAAAGCATCGCCGTCCACGCGGGCAGGCCGAGCATCTTGACGCCGTAGATCGACAGATAGAACACGATGATGAAGTGCGCCGCCGTCCCGCCGATCGTGAGGCCGAGACCCGTGAGCACGGCACGCCGATGGTCGCGCAGCACGTCGATCAGCGGCACTTTCGGCGCCTTGCCCTTCTCTGCCGCGCGCGCTGCGGGCGGTTCTTCGTCGAGCGTCTTGCGCAGCCACCAGCCGACCGGCACGATCAGCGTGCCGATCACGAACGGCACGCGCCAGCCCCAGCTTTCGAGCTGCGCGGGCGAGAGCGCCGCGGTCAGCCAGACGCCCGTCAGCGCGCCCGCCATCGCGGCGAGTCCCTGGCTTGCGAACTGCCACGACGCGTACAGACCGCGCCGGTTAGCGGGCGCCTGTTCGAGCAGCAAAGTGGTCGATGCGCCGACTTCGCCGCCCGCCGAGAAGCCCTGGATCAGCCGCGCCACGACCAGGATCACCGGCGCCGCGATGCCGACCTGCGCGTAGGTCGGCGCGATCGCGATCATCGCCGTGCCGAGCGCCATCAGGCCGAGCGTGAGCACCATCGCCTTCTTCCGGCCGGCGCGGTCGGCGTACATGCCGATCAAAAGACCGCCGACCGGACGCGTGAAGAAGCCGACGCCGAAGCTCGCCACAGCCAGCAGCAACTGGCCGATCGGGTCGTGAACCGGGAAGAACAGCTTGCCGATCAGGAGCGCGAAAAAACCGTAGACGGTGAAGTCGTAGAACTCGAGCGCGTTGCCGACGGCCGCCGCCGTCACGAGCCGCGTGCGGCTCTGCTTGCGGATGATCGGCGCGGGCGGCGGAGCGGCTGCGTCGTTGAGGCGGGTCAGCGTCGGGGTTTCCATGGTGTCTCTCGGTGCGCGATGCGGCTGATGAGGTGAACGTTCGGCGGTCAGTCGGCGAGATACGCTTCGGCGAGGCGCACCCAGTAGCTTGCGCCGATCGCGAGGATGTCGTCGTTGAAGTCGTAGCCGGGGTTGTGGACCATGCAGCCGCCCTTGCTGCCGATGCCGTTGCCGATCCACGCATAGCTCCCCGGACAGGCTTCGAGCATGAAGGCGAAGTCCTCGCTGCCCATCAGCGGCGCGGCGGCGTCGTCGACGCGCTGCGCGCCGAGCATCTTCTTCGCGACGTCGGCGGCGAAGGCGGTCGGTTCGGCGTGGTTCACGAGCACCGGATAGCCCAGTTCGTAGTCGATCTGCGCTTCGCAGCCGTAAGCCGCCGCCTGCGCGTGGACGAGCGCCGTGATGCGCTCCTGCAGGAGCTTGCGAACTTCCGCGTCGAGCGCGCGCACGGAGAGCTTCATCAGCGCGGACTGCGGGATGACGTTGTGGGTATCGCCTGCCTGCACGCTGCCGACCGACACCACCGCGGCCTGCTGCGCATTCACTTCGCGCGCGACGATGCTGTTGAGGCCAAGCATGATCGACGCGACGGCGGGCATCGGATCGCGCGCGAGATGCGGCATCGCGCCGTGGCCGCCGTGGCCGCGCACGGTAATTGTCACGCGGTCGCTCGATGCCATGCCGGGACCGGGGCAGAAGCTCATGTCGCCGGCCGCGAAGCCGGGCATGTTGTGCAGGCCGAAGATGGCGTCGCAGGGAAACTGCTCGAAGAGGCCTTCCTCGATCATCACGCGCGCACCGCCTTCGCCTTCCTCGGCGGGCTGGAAAATCAGGTTCAGAGTGCCGGAGAACTGCCGGCTTTCCGCGAGATAACGCGCGGCGCACAGGAGCATCGCGGTGTGGCCGTCGTGGCCGCATGCGTGCATCGTCTTCGGCACGGCGCTCGCGTAGGGCAAACCCGTGGCTTCCTCGATCGGCAGCGCGTCCATGTCGGCACGCAGGCCGATGCGTCGCGTGCCTTCGCCCTCGCGCATCACGCCGACGACGCCCGTGCCGCCCAGTCCGCGATGCACGTCGTAGCCCCACTCGGCGAGCAGGCCGGCGACGAGATCGCTCGTGGCCGTCTCCTTGAACGCGAGTTCGGGATGCGCGTGGATGCGCCGGCGCACCGCGATGAGTTCGGGCGCGATGGCGGCGATGCC
This sequence comes from Caballeronia telluris, assembly GCF_001544495.1. GTDB lineage: Bacteria > Pseudomonadota > Gammaproteobacteria > Burkholderiales > Burkholderiaceae > Caballeronia > Caballeronia telluris. The sequence continues at coordinate 72,241 of NZ_FCNZ02000016.1, read as the reverse complement.
GGCGATGACGGGTTCGACTGACAGCATGGCAAGCTCCTGACATTAATGGCGTGATGACTTGATGCATCCAAGCATATAAAGTCGAAAAGAAAACCAAAAGACTGTGAATTTAATTTACGACCACCTTTGGTTGTCGGTTCAAACCCCTTGGTTCATCCCTATGAAGTATCACCAGTTGCGCGCTTTTCTGACCGTCGCCGAGCAGGGCAGCATCCGCGCCGCAGCGCGTAGCCTGCATCTGTCGCAGGCCGCGTTGACGAAGGCGCTGAAGGAAATCGAGCAGGATCTCGGCGTGCCGCTCGTCTTGCGCACCGCGCGCGGCGTGCAATTGACCGCGTTCGGACAGCAGTTGCGAATTCGCGCGCAACTCGTCGTGAGTGAGATGCGCCGCGCCGAAGACGACATCGCGCAGATGAAGGGCGCGGCGGCCGGCAGCGTGTCGGCGGCGGTGACGCCCGCGGCGGCGCTCGCGATCTTGCCGCAGGCGTATCGCGCGTTTCGTCGCGAGATGCCGAACGCGCGCGTGAGTTTCGTCGAGGGATTTCCGGGCGTCGCGTTGCCGAGGTTGCGTGACGGCACGCTGGATTTCGTCGTCGCGGTGATCGTGCCCGAGCATCTCGGGCCGGAGTTCGATCACATCGAGTTATACGAGAGTCACTCGATGGTGGTCGCGCGCGAGGGTCATCCGTTGAGGGATTGCACGTCGCTTGCGGCGTTGTCGGAGGCCGAGTGGCTGTTGAATTCGTCGCCGGAGAGTTCGACGCGCGCGCTGCTCGATCTGTTCAGCGATTTGGGTTACGCCGTGCCGCAACGGGTGGTCGAGTGTCCGAGCTTCGTCATCGCGCATGGGTTGCTGCGCGGGTCCGACATGCTCGCGGCGATGCCCGCGCCGTTGCTCGACCATCCGTGGGTCGGCGATGGGCTCGCTGTTTTGCCTATCGTCGACCGGTTGCCTGCGATTTCTGTCGGGGTGGTCACGCGGCGCGATAGTCCGCTGACGCCTGCGGCTTCATTGCTGCTCGATTGCTTGCAGCGGGCCGTGCGGAGAAGGACGTGAGCGAATAAAAAAAGCCAGCTTCGAAACCGAAGCTGGCTTTTTCCAGAACCGCGAACCGAAGACTGAAAAATCAGGCTGCTGCGTCCTTCAGCTTCTTCAACGGGCGGGCCTTGATGCGAACGCTAGCCGGCTTCGCCGGGAACCAGCGTTCCTCACCCGTGAACGGGTCCTTGCCGAAGCGCTTCTTCTTCGCCGGCACGATCTGCGCCGAGATCTTCAACAGACCCGACAGCGTGAATTCACCCGCGCCCTTCTTGTGGACCGAGCCGAGGATCGTGTCTTCGAGCGCAGCGAGGACGGCCTTCACGGCCTTCACGTCGACCGTCGCGCGATCGGCGAGGTGCGCTGCAAGCGATGCCTTCGTGAACGTGTCCTTGATCGGCGAAAGCGTTCCCGATGCCTTCGCCGCAACCTTCTTGGCCGCGACTGCGGGCTTCGCGGCAACCTTCTTGGCTGCTACTTTCTTCGCCGGTGCGGCAGCGGCCTTGGTGGCGGCCTTCGGTGCGGCTTTCTTGGCAGCGGTTTTTGCGGAAGTCGGCATGTTTCTCCTACCTGTTGTGGTCAGTGTCATGAGAATACGTGCGCGTCGATGCACGCGTATCAACGCCGGATTCTACATACGCCGCGCGCGTTCGTGCGAGTCTTTTGCGATTTTGTACCGCAATTCAAGGGGTTTTCTGTCGCGCGGGAGTCACGAAGCGTCACAGGGACATCGCTTTTTGCTCGCAAGCGCTTCGCTTCATGCCGTCGCAGTGAAGTGCGCGATGAGCGGATAGTGATCCGATGCGATGCGCGAAAGCGCCGTTCGATGCACCTCGACTCCGGTCAGCCGCTCGCCCGGATGCACCCAGATACGGTCGAGCGCGAAGAGCGGATAACGCGTCGGAAACGTGCGCGGCGCGTCCACGCGATAGAAATGTGTGACAAGCCGCCGCAGCGTGCGGCCATGCACGAACCACTCGTTGAGATCGCCGAGCAGGATCACCGGCATCGCGGGCGTGTCGAAGCACTGCAGCACCTGTTCGACCTGCGCGCGCCGCTCGCTCGATGCAAGCCCGAGATGCGTCGCGACCACGCGCCACACTTCGCCATCGCAGTCGATGTCGGCGTCGAGCGCGCCGCGCGGCTCGCGGCTCCTGAACGAAAGATCGAGCGTGCGCACCGCGCGCACCGGAAAGCGCGTCAGCACCGCGTTGCCGAAACGGCGCGCGGGCGTATCGAGCGTCGGCCCCTCGACCGCCGTCAGTCCGGTCATGCGCTGCAATGTTTCGAGCACGTTCGGCGCACCGCTGCCGCCAAGCGGCACTTCCTGCAACGCGAAGATGTCGGCGTCGATCTCCCCCAGCACTTCGCCGATCCGCTCCGGCGCGAACCTGCCGTCGATGCCGACCGCGCCATGCACGTTGTACGTAGCGATCTTCAATTCGCGATGCGCCACCGCCGATGCGTTCGGCGTCATGGGCTCACCTCGTCCGCGCGCTTGCGCCGGTGCGCGTCATGCGCGCCGCCGCCCGCCGCGACGGCGGAATCGTCGCGCGGTGGCGTCGTGGTCTCGCGGAAATCCTGCGCGCGGGCGGCTTCGTCGCTGGCCTTTTCCTTCGTTTCGTCGTGCGCCGCGGCTTCCTCGCGCGCCCGTTCGGCTGCGTCTTCGCCTGGCTTCGCACGGCCGAGAAAACGCTGCAACAGCAGCGACACACCGACGAGCGTCACGCCGATGCCGATCAGAATCGCGAACGAACCGGCCGTCGGATGCCGCAGCGACGCCACGAGCTGATGCGCGAACGCGACCGTCAGCAGGATGCCTGGACCCATGCCGAGCAGCGTGCCGAGCAGGAAATCGCGCAGGCGGATGTGCGAGGCGCCCGCGACCAGATTGACGATCGAAAACGGCGCGACCGGCAGGAGGCGCAGCACGACGACCGCGACGATGCCGCGTTTCGCCACCCGCTCGGAGAGCTTGTTCACGCGCGTGCCGGCCACGCGCCGCACCATGTCGCGGCCGAGCCAGCTACCGAGCAGATACGTGACGGCGGCCGCCGCCATCGTGCCGACGAGCGCATACACCGCGCCCCACAGCGCGCCAAACACGAGCCCGGTCGCGGCGATGAGCAGCGTCACCGGCACCGCGACGACCGCCGCGCTCACATAGCAGAGCACGATCCAGAGCGGCGCGAGCGGCAGCGATTCGATATGGCGCGTCGCGCGCGTGAGCGACTTGAGGTTCACGTAATCCGCGAGCGGCGTCCAGTGCCATAGTCCCGCGAGCCCGACCATCAGGAGCGCGAGCGTGCCGAGCAGCGCGAACCGGCCGATCAGCGGACGCGCCTTGTCGACCGGCACGAACTGGCCGACGAGTTCGTCCGGCGCGACGGGCGTCTCGGGATCGATCAGCGCTTCGGGCGGAATCAGTTGATCAAGATCGGCCGAAACAGTCGGGATCAGCCGCGCGAGCGTGCGATGCTCGTCCGCGTTCTTTTGCAGCGCTTCGATCGCCGCGTTCATGCCGTCGCGCGTTGCGCGTTCGCGGGCGACGTCGTCCACGGTGCAGCCGAGATGCTCGGCGAGCAGCGTGTCGCGCATGCGCGCGATCGCCGACTGGATGCGCGGGTCGCCGGCCGCGTCGATGGCGATGTTGCATTCGGTGTCGAGCACCATCGAGCGATTGTTGAGATTGGCCGAACCCACGAGCAGCAAGTCGTCGTCGACGATCATCAGCTTGCTGTGCACGTTCACGAAATGCTCGCCGAGGCCGGGCACGCTCGGCGCCATGATGCGATAGCGATCGTGCTGGTCGGCGGCCGTGAGCAGCCGGTGCAGCCGCGCGCGCAGCACGCCCATCGTGACCTGCTGAAGCCAGCCGCTCTGGTCGCGCGGCACGACGATCGCGAGATCCGGGCCGTCCGGTTTCGCCAGCGACTGCGCGAGCGCCGTGCCGATCGTGCCCGAGGTGAAGTACTGGTTCTCGATATAGATGCTGCGTTTCGCGCGGTCGATCGCGTCGAGGTATTGCGCGCGGATCTGGCGCACGGCCGGGCGGCCCGCGTAGGCGGGCTCCGTGAGCGCGATGGCGAGATCGACGTCGGCGAGATCGACGGCGCGCGACGGCGGCCACGGATCGCTCGCAAGCGTCGCCCGATGCGCCCGGATCGCGAAGCGCCGGCCGCACGCGCGCTGCCAGCGCTCGCGGGCGAGCAGGCCGATTTCGCGGGCGGCGTCGCCGTCGAACATCGTGTGGACGTCGTGAAAGGGCGCGTAGGGCGCGTCGTTCGCGTCGCGGCGCAGCGGATCGTCGGGCGCGTGCTCGGGCGAGTCCCATCGCGAGCGCGTGAGATCGAGACCGCCGACGAACGCGAGCTTGTCGTCGATGACGACGATCTTCTGATGCTGCGAGCCGCCGAGCGGATGCTTGCCGTCCATCTGGAACGCGATGCGCCGATGCGTGCGCCAGCCCATCTTGTAGACCGGGAGCCATTCGCGCTCGAATGCGTAGAGCATAGCGAAGTCCCACGCGAGAATGTAGATGCGAAGACGGCGGCGACGCGCCGCGATCTCGTGCAGGAAATCGCCGAGGGCGGCAGGCAGGTCGTCGGGCGCGCCTTCCGGCGTGAGTTTCATGCGGCTGTCGATGTCCCAGCCGAGGATGAACACGGTCCGCTCCGCGCGGCCGATCGCCTCGCGCAGCACGCGAAAATAGTCAGACCCGTCGATGAGCAGGCTGAAGCGCTCAGCATGCCGCACGCTGGCGCAGTTCTCTCCGGGGACGGAAAACGGGGCCTCGGTCGTGGATGGCGGCGGGTTCGCGTCCCGTGAGGCGGTTTCCATTCTGGTGCGTCCTTTTGCGTGGCATTTCGGTTCCGAAATGCTTTTGCAAGGCGCATGCCCGGCCTTCGGGGTGCTGTCGCGCAAGTCTGTCAGTGTTGAGCCTGTTGAATACTCCGGGCGATGTCGGCGCTGACCGCGCCAATCGCGCGATTGTGCGCATCGACGAGCGCGTCGTACCCGCCGCCTGCGACCGGCTCGTGAACCACGGTACGCCCGGAAACGGCGGTCCCCTTCGGCGGCCGCACCGACCAGAGCACCGCGATGCCTGCCATCGTCCCCGGCGCGGATTCGAAGCGCTGTACATCCACCGACACGCGATACACCGCGCCATCGTCCGCGCGCTGCGGATACACCGACACCCTCGCCCCCGGCACGAGCCGCGTCAGGTCCTCGGCGATCACGGCCGGAATCTGGCTCTTGAGCGGCTCCGCCCAACGCGAGAATTCGTCGATCTCGACGCGCGTTGCATCGACGCGCACGACCATCTGAGGGCGGTCCACCAGTTCCGGCACCGTCACCGATTCGATCGCGATCGGCACCGCCGAAGCAGCCGGCGCGGACTGCACCGGGCCGACCGCACTCAACGTATAAAACTTCGACTTCGGCGATCCCGCACAGCCGGCCATCGAGAGCACCGCCGAGCACATCAGAATGAAGGCGCGCATCACTTCGAATCCTCCGGCTTGCCGCGAATCAGCGCTTCGGGATGACGCTCCAGATACTCCGCGAGCGCGCGGAACGCAGCGGCCGTGCGGGCCAGTTCGCGCATCGCGTCGGCGGCGTTCTGTTGAAGCGGCGAGTCCGTCTGCATCACGCGATTCGTCGCGTTGAGCGCCTCGCGTGCCTGCACGAGCGCGCCGCGCGCCTCCGGCGCCACTTGAGTATCGAGCGTCGTCACGAGCCGCTTCGCCTCCTGCAACGTCGCGCGCAGATCGTTGCCGATCCCTTCGAACGGAATCTTGTTGAGCTTCGCGACGAGGCTCGACACGGACTCCTGCAAGGACTGCAGCCCGCCCGGCACGGTCGGCATCTCGGGCGGATTGGCCTCCCAGTTCATCGCTGCCTTGGGCGCGGTCGGGAAGAAATCGAGCGCGACGTACAGTTGCCCGGTAAGCAGACTGCCGGTGCGCAACTGCGCGCGCAAACCGCGCTCGACGAGCCACTGCGCCACTTCGCGCCGGTTCTCCACGACCCGTCCCGCGCGCCTGCCCGACTCGTAACGCGACGTGAAGCGCTCGGGATAAAAGCGCACCTGCACCGGAATGCTGAATTCGCGCGTCACGGGGTCGTAGCGCGTATTGATCGCCGCGACCTCGCCCACGACGATGCCGCGGAAATCGACCGGCGCGCCCACCGTCAGCCCGCGCACCGACTCCTTGAAGTTGAACACGTAGTTGTCGACGATGCGCTCGTGCCGCTGCATCGCCTCGGTGCGCGTGGCAAAGAGCTGGAAGGGCGTCTGCGCGGATGCTTCGACGACGTCCTGCGAATCGGGCGGACTCTGGAACGCCAGCCCGCCGACCAGAATCGACACGAGCGACTCGGTGTTGATCTTCACGCCGGACGTATCGAGCACGACATCCAGCCCGCTCGCCTGCCAGAAGCGCGTGTCGCCCTTCACGTACTTGTCGTAGGGCGCGTTGATGAACACACGCATCGTCACGCCCGAGCCGTCCGCATTGAGGTCGAAAGAGGTCACCTGCCCCACCTGGAGCCTGCGGAAATACACAGGCGAGCCGACGTCGAGCGAACCCAGGTCCTCGCTTTTCAGCACGAATTCGCGCCCGGGCACGCCGCTCGCGAAGACGGGCGGTATCTCCAGTCCGACGAAATCGCGCCGCGGCTTCTTCTGCGTGCCGATGTCCATGCCGATGAACGAGCCCGAGAGCAGCGTGCCGATGCCCGAGACCGTCCCGCCCGAAATGCGCGGACGCACGACCCAGAAGCGCGTGTCGTCGACGAGCATGTCGGTCGCCTGCTTCGCGAGTTCCGCGGTCGCGATCACGTGCTTGTGATCCGGCGAAAGCACGACGCTCTGCACCACGCCGATGTCGACGTTCTTGAACTTGATCTTGGTCTTGCCCGCTTCGAGGCCTTCGCCGGTCGAGAAGCTGATCTTGATCGTCGGGCCCTTTTCGAGGATCGCCTGCACCGCGAGCCAGCCGCCGATCAGCACCGCGATCAGCGGCACGAGCCAGACGAGCTGCACCCGCCAGCGCGACTTGGGCGCGGCGACGGCTTCGGGAAAGCCCGGTTCGTCCGGTGGTCCTGGCGGCCTAGCCATGATCGGCCTCGTTGGCGTCCCAGATGAGGCGCGGATCGAACGACATCGCGGCGAACATCGTCAGCACGACCACCGCGCCGAACGCGATGGCGGCCGGGCCCGCCTTGATCGTCGCGAGCGCGTTGAACTGCACGAGCGCGACGAGCAGCGTGACCACGTAGATGTCGAGCATGGACCAGCGCCCGACGAACTCGACGATCCGGTAGATCTTCGTGCGCGGCCCGAGCATGCCGCGCGAGCGCCGCTGCGCGGTCACGACGAGAAACACGAGCGCCATGATCTTGAGCATCGGCACCGCGACGCTCGCAATGAACACGATCACCGCGAGCGGCCACGCGCCCGACGTCCACAGATACACGACACCGCTCATGATCGTGTCGCGCTGCGCGCCGAAGAGCGAACTCGTGTCCATCATCGGCAGCGCATTCGCGGGGATGTAGAGCGTGATCGCGGCGATCAGGAACGCCCACGTCCGCGCGATGCTCTCGGGCTTGCGAAAATGCAGCGCCGCGCCGCAACGCGGGCAGCGTCCCGCATGGGCGCGCGGCGCGGCCTTCGACAGCAGCCCGCAATCGTGGCACGCGAACAGCCGAGCGCGCGCGGCGGTCGGCGCCGACGCGAACGTGTGCGGCTCGGCACGGTTCACGCGCTCCCAGAACGCACGCGGATCGAAGGCCGCCGAGCTTGCCGCGAGCGCCATCATCAGCGCGCCGAATGCCCAGAGCGCGACGCCCGGCACCACGCCTGCGATATGCGCGAGCTTCACGAGCGCGACCAGCACGCCGAGGATCAGCACTTCGGTCATGCCCCAGGGCGCGGCCAGATGCAGCAGGCGAAACACGAGGTCGGCGCGGTACGGCACGCGGTTAAAGCGCAGCGGCACGAGCAGGTACGCCATGCTCGCCATCTGCAAGAGCGGCATCAGGATCGTCGTGACCAGCACGAGCCCGGCGATGGGCCACATGCCGTCGCGATAGAGCACGTCCACCGCACCGCCAAGCGAGGTCTGCACGAAATTGCCGCTCACCTTGAGCCCGACGATCGGATACGCATTCGCGATCGCGAACAGCACGAGCGCGCCGACCGTCAGCGCGAGCGAGCGATTGAGGCTGTCGGGACGATTTCGGTAGAGTTCGGCGCCGCAGCGCGTGCAACGCGCGGTGCCCGCATTCGGCAACACGGTCTCGCGCTGCAGCAGGTCGCATTCGTGACACGCGATGAGCGGTGCGGGATTCACGGCGGCGGCTCCCGGGTCGTCGGGACCGGCCCGCCGTTTGCGCCGTACACGGTCGCGCTCATGCGCTCGGCGTCGCTCACCCAGCCGCCGCCCATCGCCTTGTACAGGTTGACCATCGAGGTGAAGACCGTGCCTTGCGTCTGCGTGTAGGTCAGTTGCGCGTTGAAGAGACTGCGCTCGGCATCGAGCACTTCGATGTAGCTCGTATAGCCGCCTTCATAGCGCAGCCGCGCGAGCCGCGAATAGGTGCGCAGCGCATCGACCTGGCGTCCCTGCACGACGAGCGCATCGCGCGATTTCTGCAGCGTGACGAGCGCGTCGTCGACTTCCTGGAACGCGACCTGGATCGCCTTCTGATATTCGAGCAAGGCTTGCTGCTGCTGCGCCTCGGCCTGCTTCACCTGACCGGCGATGTTGCCCGCCGTGAAGATCGGCAACGTGACGGCGCCCGCGTAGGACCAGACGCGCGCGGGTCCCGTGAAGAGCGACGAGAACTGTGCGCTCGCGGTGCCGAAGAGACCGGTGAGCGAGATCGACGGGAAGTAGAGCGCGCGCGCCGCGCCGATCAGCGCGTTGGCCGCGATCAGGTTCTGCTCGGACTGCCGCAGATCGGGGCGGCGCGTCAGCAGTTCGGACGGCAGGCCCGCCGGCACGACGGGAATCGCGAGATCGTCGAGTTCGCGGTCGCGCATGATCGGCTGCGGGTTGCGGCCGAGCAGCACCGACAGCGCGTTCTCCTGCTGCGCGATCTGCTGTTCGAGCTGCGGAATCGTCGCGAGCGATGCCTCGTATTCCGACTGGCTCTGCGCGAGTTCCATCTGCGAGACCTCGCCGTAATTGAAGCGCAGCGTGAACACATGCACCGAATCGGCGCGGCTCGCGGTGGTGGCCTTCGCGATGTCGAGCTGCCGGTCGAGCGATACGAGCCCGATATACGTCGATGCAACCGACGACACCAGCGTGAGGATCGTCGCGCGCCGCCCTTCCTCGCTCGCGAGCAGGTTCGCGCGCGCGGCTTCGGTCTGCCGGCGCAGCTTGCCGAACACGTCTATTTCCCACGAGGCAGAAAGCGTCGCCTCGAAACTGTTTACCACGAGCCCGGTGCCCTGCGGCACAACCGTGCCGAGCGGCAGGCGCTGGCGCCCGGCGTCGAAGCCCGCCGCCGCCTGTGGGAACAACTGCGAACGCGTGGTCTGGAACTGCCCGAGGAATTGCTCGACGCGCGCCGCCGCGATCTTCACATCCTTATTCTCCGCGAGCGCGACGGCAATCAGGTCGTTCAGCGCCGGATCGTTGAACTGCTCCCACCAGACCGTATCGACGATCTGCGTCGCTTCGGTGCTCGCGAAGCGGTACGAGGGCGGCGTTTCGATGGCCGGCTTCTCGTAGTTCGGCCCGAGCAGGCAGCCGCCGAGCGCGAGCGGCGCGATGACGAGGACGGTTCGGGCGAGCGTGCGCATGTCAGTCGTCCGCCGATGCGGCAGGCTGCGTCGCGGGAACATCGCCCGGCTTTTTCTTCGGATTCCCAACCTTTGCCGAAGCCGTTTCGATCAGGTAGTAGAACATCGGGATATAGAACGCGGCGATCAGCGTCGCGGCCAGCATCCCGCCGATCACGCCGGTGCCGATCGAATGGCGGCTGTTCGCCGAAGCGCCCGTTGCGATCGCGAGCGGCACGCAGCCGAGGATGAACGCGAGCGACGTCATGATGATCGGGCGCAGGCGTTCGGTCGCGGCCGTCATCGCGGAGTCGTAGATCGATGCGCCGTTCTCGCGGTTCAGCACCGCGAACTCGAAGATCAGGATCGCGTTCTTCGCGGCCAGCGCGACGAGCATCGTCAGGCCGATCTGGAAGTACACGTTGTTGTCGAGCCCGCGCATCAGGATCGCGAGCAGCGCGCCGAAGATCGCGAACGGCACGGCCATCAGCACACCCACCGGCAGCGACCACTTCTCGTACTGCGCCGCGAGAATCAGGAACACCATCACGAGCCCGAATGCGAACACGAGCGCGGACGTGCTGCCCGCCTTCTGCTCCTCGAACGCCTCGCCGCTCCACGCGATGCCGAAATCCGGCGGAATCACGCTCGCGCCGATTTCCTCCAGCGTGGCGATCGCCTGGCCCGTACTGGAACCGGGTGCGGGATTCGCCGTGATCTTCACCGCCGGGAAGTTGTTGAAGCGCGTGATGAGATCGGGGCCGGTCACGTACTTGGTCGTCACGACCGACTTGAGCGGCACCATTTCGGCATTGCGGTTACGCACGAAGATGCGGTTGAGGTCGTCGGGATTCAGGCGATACGCAGGCTCGGCCTGCACGATGACCTGCCACAGCCGGCTCGACTTGTTGAACTGCGAGACGTAGAGCGAGCCGAACATCGTCTGCATCGCGCCATAGACTTCCTCGATCGGCACGCCGAGCGTCTCCGCCTTGTCGCGGTCCACTTCCACGAGCAACTGCTGCGCGGCCGCGTTAAAGGTCGATGTGACGCCGGCGAGTTCGGGGCGCTGCTTCGCTTTCGCGAGGAAGTCGTTGACCACGCCGGCAAGCTGCGGAATGGTCGCGTCGCCCTTGCTCTGGATCCACACCTCCATTCCGCCCGTCGTGCCGAGCCCGGGAATCGCCGGCGGATTCACCGGCACGATGATGCCCTCGCGCACCGACGACAGCGCCTTGTAGGCGTCGACCAGCACCGCGCGCGCGTTCTGCGTCCGGATGTTCGCGGACTTGTAGCGCTCGTCGAAACTCTTGAAGCCGACGAAGAACGTCCCCGCGTTGTTCTTGTTCTGGCTGTCGAGCAGGCTGAAGCCGTCGACCACGGTGATGTTGCTCACCGCCTCCTGCTTCATGAAGTAGTCGGTCACGTGCTTCGAGACGTCGCCCGTGCGATCGAGGCTCGCGGCATCGGGCATGATGACCGCGCCAAGCAGATAGCCCTGGTCCTCGGGCGGCAGAAAGCCCGTCGGGATGGAACGCATCATCACGACGGTCAGGGCGATCATCCCGGCGAAGAAGAGCAGCGCGATCAGCGATCGCCGGATCAACGCCGCGACCCAGGTCGCATAGCCGCGCGTCATCTTTTCGAACGACCGGTCGAACCACTGGAAGAATCGGGGCTTCTTGTGATGCCCCGGCTTGAGCAGCACCGCCGCGAGCGCGGGCGAGAGCGTGAGCGCGACGAGGCCCGAGATCACCACCGAGATCGCGATCGTGATGGCGAACTGCTTGTACAACTGCCCGGTGATGCCGCTGAGAAACGCCACCGGCACGAACACCGCGCACAGCACGAGCACGATCGCGACGACCGGCCCCGCGACTTCGTCCATCGCGCGCTTGGCCGCGTCCTTCGGATTGAGCTTGTGCACGTTCATGTTGCGCTCGACATTCTCGATCACGACGATCGCATCGTCCACGACGATGCCGATCGCGAGCACCATGCCGAATAGCGTGAGCATGTTGATCGAGAAACCGAGCGCCGCCATGCCGATGAACGTGCCGACAATCGACACCGGCACCGCCAGCACTGGGATCAACGTCGCGCGGAAACTCTGTAAGAACAGATACACGACGATCACGACCAGCACCAGCGCCTCGAAGAAGGTATGGACCACGTCCGAGATCGACGCGCGCGTGAACTCGGTCGTGTCCATTGCGATGCTGTAGTCGATGCCTTCGGGAAACGACTTCTTCATCTCGGCGAGCGTCGCGCGGACCTGCTTCGAGACGTCGAGCGCATTCGCGCCCGGCTGCTGGTACACCGCGAGCACGGTCGCCGGCTTGCCCTGATAGCGGCTCCTGATCGAGTAGTCCTTTTGCCCCAGTTCCGCGCGCCCGATGTCTTTCAGACGCACGATCGCCGCGCCGCCGCTTTGCGCGCGGATGATAATGTTCTCAAACTCGGCGGGATCGGTCAGCCGCCCGGTGGTCGTGACCGCGAACGACTGCTCGACGGCGGTGCCCGTCGGCGACTGTCCGATGCGGCCGACGGCGAACTGCTGGTTCTGGTTCGCGACGGCCTTCTGCACGTCGGTCGCGGTGATGCCCAGTTGCGCCATGCGGTCGGGCTTGATCCAGATGCGCATCGCATAGTCGGGCGTGCCGAAGATGCTCGACTGGTTCGCGCCCGGAATGCGCTTCAACGCATCGAGCACGTACAGGTTCGTGTAGTTCGCGATGTAGGTGGCGTCGTAGCGGTTGTCGGGCGAATAGATCGCGATGACCATCATGAAGGCCGACGACTTCTTCTGCACCTGAATGCCCTGCGACTGCACCGACGAAGGCAGTTGCGGCAAGGCAAGGTTCACGCGGTTCTGCACGTCGACCTGCGCGAGCGCCGGGTTCGTGCCGATCTCGAAGAACACGTTGAGCGTCATGTTGCCCGTCGACGAACTCGACGAGTTCATGTAGATCATGTTGTCCGCGCCGTTCACCTGCTGCTCGATCGGCGCGGCGACGTTGTTCGCGACGACATCCCCGCTCGCGCCCGGATAGGTGGCCGACACGGTGATCTGCGGCGGCGTGACGTCAGGGTACTGCGCGATCGGCAGGCCCAGCATCGCGACCGCGCCCCCGAGCGTGATCACGATCGAGATCACCGATGCGAAGATCGGGCGGTCTATGCAGAAGTGGGAGATGTTCATGGGCGCGGGAGCGGTTGCATGAGCGGTTGCATGAGCGGTTACTTGGCCGCCGCGCCGGAGCCGGCGCTAGCGCCGGACGGTCGCGCGATCGCATCGCTTGCCGGCGGGGCGAGCGTCGCATCGCCCGTCACCTTGATCGGCAGGCCCTGGGCCACGCGAATCGCGCCGTCGACCACCACGCGGTCGCCAGCGCGCAGGCCCGCGGTCACGAACCAGTTGTCGCCGTACCAGTCGCCGACTTCGACCACTTGCTCCTTCGCCGTCTTGCCGTCCTTGTCGACGAGCCAGACGTAGTGACTGCGCGCGCCTTGCAGCACAGCGCGCTGCGGCACGAGAATCGCGCCGGGTCGCGTCGCGCCGTACACCCGCGCGCGCACGAACTGGCCGGGGCGCAAGATGCCTTGTGAGTTCGGCAGCACCGCGCGCACGAGGAACGTGCCGGTCTCCTTGCTGTACGACGGATCGAGGAAATTGATGCGGCCGCGCTTCGGAAAGACCGAGCCGTCGGCAAGCACCACTTCCACCTCGAAGTCGCGACTGGCGGGGAACTTCAGTTGCCCCTTCGCTTCCTGGTCGCGATACCGGAGCACCTCGTTTTCGGAGAGACTGAAGTTGACCCAGATCGGATCGAGTTGCGCGACGTACGTCAGCAAGCCCGATTCGCCCGGCGTCACGTAACTGCCCTCCTGCTTTCTCGCGTAGCTGGAAAGCCCCGTGAGCGGCGTGGTGATGGTGGTGTAGCTCAGGTTGAGTTGCGCCGTCTGCACCTGTCCTTGAGCGGCGATCACGGCGGCTTCGGCTTCCTTCTCGTTGCCAACGGCGTCGTCGAGATCTTTCTTGCTGACCGCGTTCTGCTCGACGAGCGGCCGCACCCGCGCGAGGTTCGCCTTCGTCACGGTTAAGCGCGCCTGCTGTTGCGCGAGCTGCCCCTTCGCGGTCTGCAGCGCCGCTTCGAACGGCCGCCGGTCCATCTGGAAGAGCGTCTGCCCGGCATGCACGAGCGAGCCTTCGACATAGAGCCGCTTGTCGAGAAAGCCTTCCACGCGCGCGCGGATTTCGACTTCGCGCGAACTCTGCGTCTGCGCGACGAACTCGAAGGTGACGGGCGTATCGTTGGCGCTGACCGTGAGCACGGTCACGTCGGACGGCGCGCGCTCGGGCGTCGCGGGCGCCTTTTTGCACCCGCTGACGAGGCACACTGCGACGAGCGCGGCCCCCGTCACTGCGACTGTAGCGATCGATTTAATCGTTGCCATCGTGATGATCCGCGGCGGTGAACTCACCATGAGGGTCTCCCTGCGGGAGCCGGGACGATTGACCAGTGTCTCGTCAGGGCGGCGTGCAATTGCCGAATACGACGAACGCGTCGTCGCGATTGACGAGCGAGAGCGTCATCGAGCCATCGGTCTTGTCGACGACCATCGTCCAGGCGTAACCGAGTTCCGTGCCTTGCATCAGGATCTGCTCGGTGCCCTTTTCCATCTCGCGGATCGGCGTCGTGCGTTTCGCGCCGGCAATCGTCTTGCGCTCGAAGTCGACGCGCATGAAGCGCGGCAGGCCGAGGTCGTCGGGAAGACCGCGCAGGCAGATTTCGCCGGGATCGCACGCATGCGTTTCGATCACCGCGCACAGAAGCGGCTTCGAGCCGTCGAAATCGGCGGCCGAGGCGGGCGTGAACGCCGTGGCGCAGGCGGTAACGCACACGCTGCCGCCAAGCCACGCGGCGGCCAGTGCGATTCGTCGGGATGTGGTCGGCATGGGTCGGTCTCCGCTTGGTGTGTGCCGGTTTCCGGATCGGGTCCGGCGGCCCCGCCTTCTTACTGGATCGTGTATCCGCGGCCCGACATGCACGCGGCGACCGCGCGGTTGTAAGTCGCCATCTGCTCCGACGTCTGCTGCTGCGTCGATTGCTGTTGCGCGCTGGCCTCGCGCTGGCCGCGCCGCTGGCGCGAACCGCCGGCGACCGTCCCCGTGACCGCGCCGATCGCCGCGCCCTTGCCGGCATCGCCCGCGATCGCGCCGACCGCCGCGCCCGCCGCGGCGCCGCCCGCCGCGCCCCGCACGCGTTGGCCCTGATGCCCGGGCGGCGGCGGCTGGTTGGCGCTTTGCTGCGCGAGCGCGGCCGGATCGACGCCCGTGTTCTGCTTCGCCCAGAGCTGGCACTCGGCGGTATCGGAGTTCTGCTTCTGCGGGCTCTGACCCTTCGCCGGATAGATGATCGGCTGCTGCGCGGCCGCCGCGAAAGCAAGCGTCCACACGACCAGCCCGGTACAAACGCGCCACTGTCGTTGCATGGCTCGAACCTCATGAGAAGGATCGCGGGCGATGCGCCCGCGTGCCGTGTCGGGGCTGCGGCGCAGAGCGACGGTCTCGCCGGACGCCGCCGCATTCACTCCGAATAGTGGTTGCTGCGTTTGCCTAAAACAATTGGCCTTTGGTCCAATAGAACGAGCCGGCGCGCGCTCGCCTCAGGGCGTCGCGCCGATGGCCGCGCGCACTGCGTCGATGAGGGTCGCGTCGTTGAAGGGCTTGGTGATGTACGCGGCGGCGCCCGCTGCGAGCGCCTGTTCGCGGATGCCGGGCTCGTCGTGCGCGGTGATGAAGATCACCGGGATGCCGCTGCCCGCGAGGCGCTGCTGCACGTCCAGTCCGCCGATGCCCGGCATCTGGATGTCGAGCACGATGCAGTCCGGGCGGCGCAGGGGCGCGGCGTCGCGGGCATCGAGGAAATCCTCACCGGACTTGTACGTTTCCGACGCCAGCCCGATGGAGCGCAGCAACCGCTTGATGGCGCGACTCACCGATTCGTCATCGTCCACGACTGCGACGAACGGTTTGGCTTCGGTCATGGCGAATATTCCCCGCACAGGCGAACACATTACGCAAACGCGCTTCGACGCTTGTTGCAAGCCTATGACAGCGCGCCGCCGCGAGATATTGGACTTTGGTCCAAGCGAAGCGGCGGACCTCTTGTCGGCGATCCGCGCGCGGATGTCTGACGCGGCATTGGAAGCCGTACCGGAAATCGCCCGAACATTTGTACCGGTACTGTACAGATGACAATCGCTACACTTGGCCGAGGAGTTCGGTTCTCGACTCCATTCCGAGCCAAGGAGTGCCACCGCCATGCCCGCCGAACTGTTGAGCGCCCTCCCCGCCGCCGTGCTCTTCGCACTGGTGACGACGATCACGCCCGGCCCGAACAACACGATGCTGCTCGCCTCGGGCGTCAACTTCGGCCTGAAGCGCACGGTGCCGCATCTGCTCGGAATCAGCGCGGGCGTCGCGTTCCTGATGCTCGCGGTCGGTCTCGGGCTCGCCGAGGCCTTTGCGCGCTTCGCGTGGCTCTACACGGTGCTCGAAACCCTGAGCGTCGTGTATCTGCTGTATCTCGCGTGGAAGATCGGCACGTCGACGTCGGTGCAGATGCGCGACGGCGAGCGCCGTCCGATGCGCTTTTACGAGGCTGTCGCATTCCAGTGGATCAACCCGAAGGCCTGGATGATGGTGCTCACCGCCGCCACGACCATCCACCTGCACGCGAGCCTTTCGCTCAACGCCGCGCTGATGGCGCTCGTGTTCATCGTAGTTGGTTTGCCGTGCATCACGATGTGGGCTGCGTTCGGCATGTCCATGCGCCGTTTTCTCAGCCGGCCGCGCTGGCTGCGCATGTTCAATCTCACGATGGCGGCGCTTCTCGTGTTTTCGCTTTATCCGATCGTGCAACGCGCATTCGATTGACGGCGCGTTGCGCAACGGCGAAGCCTTCGGAAGCCGCATCGAAAACAAACCCTACGACGAACTGTCACACGCCTCTTTATCGGTGCGTCGGACCGGTGCATACTGGGTCGTGCGCGTCGGCCAAGCAAAATATGCAGTCCTGTTTGCAAAATTGGGGCTGCATTTTTCTCTGTCGTTCCAATCATCCGTCGATGCCGCTGGATGCGGCCCATCCGCCGGCGTGTACAGCCCTTGCTTGCATCGTTCATTCGCGCCGTCCTGGCGCGGCTTTGAAATCTGTTCAAGGAGTACGCCATGTCTGGAGCCAATCGCCCGTCCGGTCCCGCAACACGGAAGTCCCTGGATCTCGCCGATCAAATCGAACGCGATGAACTGGAGAACAACCTGCCGGATGCGCTGAATAACGTCGACGACGACGATTTCGACGACGAATCCGACTCCGATAGCACGCCGGGCCGCTAGCCCGAGCCTGGATGCGCGCCCCGGGGCGCGCCGCTCCGCACTGCGAATAGCCGCATGAGCCGCGAGGCCGTGCGGCTTTTTTGCGGGGTTTTTATTCGGCATGCTTCGGGATAAGCGGCGCACGCTCGTGAGGGAGCCAGCCAGGCACACACGTTGCTTAGTGCTTCGTGCCGCCGGTTCGCGCGCGGCATAACTGATAAACCGATGCGGCGACACCGTCAGCCCGCACGCGAATCTCACCGACAAATCGATCCTGTGGAGGGCTTCATGCTTCGATACGCAGTCATCTTCTTCATCATCGCGATCATCGCGGCATTCTTCGGCTTTGGCGGCATTGCGTCGGGGGCGACGGAAATCGCGAAGATCCTGTTCTTCATCTTCATCGTGATCTTCCTCGCGACGTTGCTGCTCGGCGTCTTCAGGCGATGACGATGTGAGCGTTGGCGGCTTGCGGTAAGCGCTGCCATCGGGTTGAAAAAAGCGCGAGCAAACTCGCGCTTTTTTCTTGTGCGCCCGATTATCGGAAACCGATTTCCGCCGCGTCGATCGCGTGTATCGGCACGCCAAAGCTGCGCAGATTGCAGACCGTGGCGTTTTCGTGCGCGCGGATTTGCGCGCCGGTTGCATGCGGTTTGTCGACCGTCGTGTGCGCGTCGGCGACGAGCGTCACCGCGAAACCTTTTGCCAGCGCGGACCGCGTCGTCGTATCGACGCAGAATTCGGATGCGTAGCCACAGATGAACAGCGCGCGCACATCGAGCGACGTGAGCACGTCGGCCAGATTCGTGCGCAGGAACGAATCTGGCGTCGACTTGCGAACGCGATGATCGTCCGCCCGGGCATCCAGCCGCGGATCCAGTTGCCAC
Source organism: Caballeronia telluris (assembly GCF_001544495.1). Lineage (GTDB taxonomy): Bacteria > Pseudomonadota > Gammaproteobacteria > Burkholderiales > Burkholderiaceae > Caballeronia > Caballeronia telluris. The sequence continues at coordinate 54,131 of NZ_FCNZ02000016.1, read as the reverse complement.
GCCGGCGCGCCGAACGCGAGCGCGCTGTCCGGCGTCTCGTGCTGGACGAAAATGACCGGCACGTGCGCTTCCCGCGCTCGCTGCGTCACCGTATTGATCCGCTCGACAACCGCGTCTGCTTCGAACGGACGCGGCGTTGCGTCGAAAAGTCCGCGTTGCACATCAATGATCAACAATGCTGCATTCATACCATCGCACTCCCTTGTTAAATCCACTTCGTTAAGAACTTCCACAACGCGTCGTCACCCGAATACGGCACGTTGAACCTGAACCACGCGCTCGCGGCGTCGCCGGGGCGAAAGTACGAACCCGGCGCGAGCCAGATGCCGTCGGCGAGCGCGCGCGTCGCGATTTCAGCCGCCTGCTCAGGTTCGATCGCGAGCCGCGCCCACACGAACAGTCCCGCGCGCGGCCGGTGGAACAGTTCGAGCCCGAGCGAATCCATCCGCTCCTCGACGAGCGCATGCGCTTCCTTCAGCTTCTCGCCGATGAACTCGACGTGCCGCGCATAGCGTCCCTCGGTCAGCACCTTCTCGACGATGCGCTCGGTCGTCGCCGACGACGTCAGTCCCACCGCCATCTTTGTGCGCGCGAGTTCGCGCAGCACGTCGCGTTCGGCGACGACGTAGCCGCAACGCAGCGCCGGCGTGATCGTCTTCGCGAAGCCACCGACGTAGACCACGCGCTTCAGTCCTTCCATCGCCGCGAGCAACGGCGCGCCGGGCGGCGCGAGTTCGCGGTTCACGTCGTCCTCGACGACCCACAAGCCGTGCCGGTCCGCGATCTGCAACAGCCGGAACGCCGACGCCATGCCGAACGTCGCGCCCGTCGGGTTCTGCAGCGTCGTGTTGAGGAAGACGGCTTTCGGCCGATGCTCGACGACGAGCCGCTCGAACACGTCGGTGTCGATGCCCGCCGCCGTGCGCGGCACGCCGAGCACCGTGAGCCCGGCAAGCTGCAGGATCTGCAGCAGATTGCAGTAGCACGGATCTTCGACGACGACCGCATCGCCCGCGCGCAGCAGCGTGCGCACGACGAGGTCGAGCGCCTGCGTGGCGCCCGCGGTGAGCAGCACGTTCGATGCGGCATCGATCGGCAGGCCGTGGCGGTCGAGATGCTCGGCGATCCGCTCGCGCAACGGCGCGAAGCCATAGGGATGCCCGTAGTCGGCCATGCGCGCGGCCGGCACGCGGCTGACCGCGCGCAGCGCGTGATGCAGCCCGCTTTCGTTGACCCACTCGTTCGGCAGCCAGCCGCACCCGGCCTTGATCGGCACTGAATGATCGGCGAAGACGTCCGAGAGCAGCCAGGTCGCGTTCAGGCTCGGCGGCTGCCATTCGACGGCCCGCGCGCGCTCCGCCTGCAAGCGCGCCGCCACGCGATACCCGGAGCCGCGCCGCGCGACCACGAGCCCCATCGACACCAGCCGCCCGTAGGCCTCGGTGACGGTAAACGTGCTCAGTTGCTGCGCCTCGGCAAAGCGCCGCACGGACGGCAAGAGCGCGCCCGGGCGCAGCGTCTCGGCCTCGATGGCGGCGGCGAATGCCTGCACGATCTGTTCGACCAGCGTCGGCGCCTGCGCGCGGTCGCGTTCCAGCGAAAGTTCGATCATGGAATCGAGAATAGCGTCGCCCAATGCGACGCGCCAGTACAGTTTGCCGCATTTTGCCAGCACAGTTAACAGCGCAGTCGCTGAACTGTCTATGCCGCGCGGAATTGTCGCGGACTAGAGTGAGCGTTCTTTCCTACGAGGAGACCTGCACCATGAACGCCCGCCCCGTCATCGACGACCTCTCGTCCTTCTGGATGCCCTTCACCGCCAACCGCCAGTTCAAGGCCGCGCCGCGCCTGCTGGAAAGCGCGAAGGGCATGTACTACCGGTCGACCGACGGTCGCGAGATTCTCGACGGCTGCGCCGGCCTCTGGTGCGTGAACGCGGGACACTGCCGCGACGAGATCGTCGAAGCGACGCAAAAGGCGCTTGCCACACTCGACTTCGCGCCGACCTTCCAGATGGGCCATCCGCTGGCGTTCGAGGCGGCGTCGCGCGTGGCGAATCTGATGCCCGAAGGGCTCGACCGAATCTTCTTCACGAACTCGGGCTCCGAATCCGTCGATACCGCGCTGAAGATCGCGCTTGCCTATCACCGCGCGCGCGGCGAAGGCCAGCGCACGCGCCTGATCGGCCGCGAGCGCGGCTATCACGGCGTCGGCTTCGGCGGAATTTCGGTCGGCGGCATCGCGCCGAACCGCAAGACGTTCTCGGGCGCGCTGCTGCCTTCGGTCGATCACCTGCCGCACACGCACGACCTCGAACACAACGCGTTCTCGAAGGGCCAGCCGGCGTGGGGCGCGCATCTCGCCGACGAACTCGAACGCATCGTCACGCTGCACGATCCTTCGACGATCGCCGCCGTGATCGTCGAGCCGCTCGCGGGATCGACGGGCGTGCTGGTGCCGCCGCAAGGCTATCTGCAAAAGCTGCGCGAGATCTGCACGAAGCACGGCATCCTGCTGATTTTCGACGAAGTCATCACCGCGTTCGGCCGTCTTGGAAAGGCGACGGCGAGCGAGTATTTCGGCGTCACGCCCGACCTCATCACGATGGCGAAGGCCATCAACAACGCGACCATTCCGATGGGCGCCGTCGCCGCGCATCGCAACGTGCACGACACGGTCGTCGGCGCGGGCGCGCAGAACGCGATTGAGCTGTTCCACGGTTACACGTACTCGGCGCACCCGGTCGCGACAGCGGCGACCGTCGCGACGCTCGATTTATACGCACGCGATCGCCTGTTCGAGCGCGCGGCGTCGAAGGCGGAGAAGTTCGAATCGGCGGTGCATGCGTTGCGCGGCGCGCCTTACGTGAAGGACGTGCGCAACCTCGGGCTCGTCGCGGGTGTCGAGCTGGAATCGCGCGAAGGCGCGCCGGGCGCGCGCGCTTATGAAGTGTTCGTCAAGTGCTTCGAGGCGGGCGTGCTCGTGCGCTATACCGGCGACATCCTCGCGTTTTCGCCGCCGCTGATCGTCGAGGACGATCAGATCGATCAGATCTTCGGTACGGTTCGCAAGGTGCTCGAAAGCGTGAAGTGACGCGTTGGGGTTGTAAAAACGAATGCCGTTCAGCGTTGCGCTGAACGGCTTTTTTGTTTGCGGGCGAGCACCAGCCATCACGCTCCGATCAACACCCCCGTCCTGAACGCCCGCTCGCCCGACACGCGTCCCATCGGCGCGCCCGCGTAGGCAAAGCGAATCGCACGCCGCATATAGAACACGCCGTCGTTCTTCGTGGTCACGGTCGTGACGGCGTCCGTCAACGGATCGACGATATCGAACACGGGATCGCCCGCCTTCAAGAAAGCGCCGACGTTCGCCCGATACACCACCACGCCCGCCGCCGGCGCGACGAACTGCTCGCTGCCCGCAAGCGGCGTCGCCGGATGCAGCAACGGCGGCAACGCGCGCGCCTCGCCTTCGATCACCCCGCGCCGCACCAGAAACTCGACGATCGCATCCGCGTCCTGCTGCGCCGCGTCGTACGAGACGTCGCGCTGTCCGCGATGCTCCAGCGTCACCGCGATGTTCGGCGCCGCCAGCGGCGTCGTGCCGAGCAGCGCGCGCACTTCGTTCCAGAGCAGCGTGTGGATCTCATCGAACGACTGTCCGCCCGAATCGGTCGCGAGCAGCACGCCGTTCGCGCCGATATAGCGCGCGAGCGGTTCGACGTCGGGCCAGCTCGCCGGGCTCGTATACAGATGCATCGTGGCTTCGAGCGAGCAGTGCAAATCGAGGACGACGTCGGCATCGGCGGCGAGCGTGACGAGCGTCAGCCGCAGCGATTCGAATTCGTTCGTAGCGACGCTTTCGGCAAGCATCTCGCGCACGGCGCGCTGCAACAGGCGCGTGTTCGTCTGCGCGTCGCCGGTCCAGGCCGTGCCGACGCGCGCGATCAGCGCCTCGGCCGCCGGCATCGGAAAACTGCGATTGAAGTTGTGTCCGCTATTCGCTTCGAAGCGCCCCAGAAACTGGCCGAAAACATGCTGCGACAGTCCGACCGGATTCGCCACCGGCACGAGGACAACCTCGCCGCGCAGACGTCCTTCGGCTTCGAGCGTCGCGAGGCGGCGCTTGAGTTGCCACGCAGTGAGCATCGCGGGCGTTTCGTCCGCATGGAGCGACGCCTGCACATATACTTTTTCGCCCGCGCCCGGCGTGCCGAAGTGAAAGCTGACGAGTTCGCGGTTCGTGCCGAGCGTCGTCGAGACGAGCGGCGTGCGTTGGGTTTGCATCCGATGATCCTTGAGTCGAGGCGTTCAGTCGCCGTATACGTCGAAGTCGAAATACTTGCGCGCGATCTTCTGATAGGTGCCATCGGCGCGCATATCCGCGACCGCGCGATCGACCTTGGCCTTGAGCGCCGTGTCGTCCTGCCGCAGACCCATGCCGACGCCGTGATCGCCCATCGAGAGCGGCTCGCCGACGAAGGCGAAGCCCGCGCCGCGCGGCGTCTTCAGGAAACCGTGCTCCGCTTCCACCGAGCCGAGCAACGCGGCATCGATGCGGCCTGCCATGAGATCGTTGAACACGCCCTCCTGGCTCTGATACGCGACCACTTCGACGCCGCCCGGTTGCCAGTTCTTGAGCGCATAGGTTTCGAACTGACTGCCGCTCTGCACGCCGATGCGCTTGCCGCGCAGGCCCTGCGCGCTAGCGGTGAGCGGCGCGCCGTTCTTCGCGATCAGCCGCGACTTGAACTGGAAGAGCTTAGTGGAGAACGCGATCTGCTTCATGCGCTTGTCGGTGATCGCCATCGACGACATGATCCCGTCGATCTTGCGCGCCTGCAGCGCCGGGATCATGCCGGAGAATTCGAGTTCGATCCACTCGCAATGCATCGCGATGCGGCGGCAGATTTCGTCGCCCAGATCGACGTCGAAGCCGGCGACGTGGCCGTCCGGCGTCTTGACGTCCATCGGCGGATAACCCGGGTCGATGCCGAGGCGCAGCGCGCTGGCATCGCGGGCAAGGGCAGGCGAAGCGGCCAGCGCCGCAGCGATCGTGAGAAGCGAAGCGAGTCTTTTCATGGCAGGCGGGAAGGTTCTTTTCGAGAAAACGCCTGACGATGGTACGGGCGCAAAACGCTACCAATAAGGGGCGATTTGCTTATCATGATCACTTTTCAAGATCACCGGACAGCCCGTGGATTTGACTCTCACCCAGTTGCGCATGTTCATCGCGGTTGCCGAAAGCGGCAGCCTGCGTGCGGCGGCGCGGCGTCTGAACGTCGCGCAGAGCGGCGTGACGCAACAACTGCGCAAGCTCGAAGCGAGCGTCGGCGGAGCGCTTTTCGAGCGCGGGCATCGCGGCGCGCGGCTTACGTCGGTCGGTGAACGCCTGCGTTTGCGCGCCGACGTCATCCTCGGCGAGTGCGCGCGCACCGAAGAGGAAATGCGGCAATTGCGCGGCGAATCGACGGGACACGTCGCGCTCGGGCTCGCGGCCGAGGCCACGATGCGCCTGTTCCCCGCGCTGCTCGCGAGCTATCGCGAGCGATGTCCGCGCATCGAGGTGCATCTGACGAGCGCGACTTCGCGCGTGCTGACGTCATGGGTTCGCGACGGCAGTCTGGATTTCGCGCTCGCGCTGGTGTCGCAGGAAGCCGATGTTCACGACCTGGAGACGACGCGCCTCTTCGATTCGGAAGTCTCGGTGATCGCGCGGCGCGATCACCCGCTCGCACGGGCGCGCGCGCTCGCCGATCTGCGGACGTGTGAATGGGTGAGTACGCGACCGCGCCGGGCCGTATCGGCGACGAACCGCCTCTCGATGCTCTTCGATGCCGCCGGTCTCGAACCGCCGCGCATCGCCGCCACGACCGAGGCCGTGTTCGATACGCTGCACTGCGTCGCGCACTCCGACTATCTCGCGCTCGAACCGTCGCGGCTCGCGGACCACGCGTTTTTCCGCGATTCGCTCGCCGTCGTGCGGATCGCGGAACACGCGGCCATCACGCCGGTGTGCCTCGTGCGCCGCGCGGGCGTGCCGCTCACGCCCGCTGCGCAGGAACTCGCGACGATGGCCGTCTCATTCGCCCGGATGCTGCCCGATTCCGCGCGAAGCGACCGCTAGGAACCCGACGACTCAGCGCGTCGCGTGACGTCCGGCCGCGGCCTTGCGACGGGTCGCCCAGCCCTTCTTTGCGGCGGCCGAGCGGTCGGCGGCCGAACGCCGGCTCGCGCTCGCGTGCGACTGCCGCGACAACGCCGTATGCGACGCCGCCTTCGTGCTCTCGCGCTTGAGCACGCGAGTGGAGACGGCCGAGCGCTTGCTCTTCGACTCCGTGCTCGCGCTCTTCTTCGTCTTGTGCTGGCCCGCGGCCGTGTCCTGCGCCGCCTTCTTGCGCGTGGCTTCGGACGTGGCGCCCTTCTTCGGCGCCTTGGTCTTGACGCCCGCGCGACGCGCCTCGGACAAGCCGATCGCGATCGCCTGCTTCGCGGACTTCGCGCCGTGCTTGCCTTCGCGGACGTGGTCGATCTGTTCCTTCACGAACGCGCCGGCCTGGGTGCTCGGCGACTTTCCCGCGCGCTTTGCGGCCTGCGCGCGCTCGACGGTTTTCTTCTCTGGCATGTCGACTCTCCTTCAAGAGTTCAAGTGGACTTGCAGAGCGTTTTTAGCAATGGACGTGCCCGCGATGCGCGTGTATCGCGGGCACGGCTTTCACTGCGTCAGGCGAAGCACGCCGAGGTTGCCGGCGATCTGCTGGAAGATCGCGTCGAGGTCGTCGTTGGTCGGCGCATGGAAGTAGTCGCCCGGCGACGCGCAACTCTGCATCACCTGCTGCGCGACGCCGCTCGACGCGTCGGCGCCGAAGGTGATCGCATACACCACGATGCCCGCGTTCTTCATCGCCGTGCACACGCCGAGCTGGAATGCGTTGATGTCCGTCACCGACGACATCGACCCGTTGACGAGCGACGTGCCGTTGGTCCGCTTGAGCGTCGGCGCCTGCAGGACGTTGTTGCCGACGCCCGAGAGCCCGTTGAACGATGGCATCGGCATGATGCCGCTCGCGGTGCCGGGATCGTTCTGGCCGTCGGTCAGCACGATCGCGACGCGCTGTAACGCCTGCGTGGTTTCCGGCCGCGGCATGCTCGTGTCGGTGGAGATCCAGCCGTTGCCGGCGCCCGCCACGTTGCCCGACCAGTCCGACGACAGCATCCGCCATCCCCAGAGCAGTCCGGTCGGAATGATCGTCGAGCCGCTCGCCTGCATCTTGTTGATCGCGGTGGTGAGCGCGGTCGAATCCTGCGTGAGGAACTTCGCGGGCTGGATGCCGCACGGTCCGTTCATCGTGCCGGTCGAATTCGTGTTGCCGTTCTGGTAGAGCGTCGTGATCGTGGGCTTGTCCGTCTTCGGCTGGCCCCACAGGTTCGCGACCGTGGCGCCGTTCTTCGTGCCGCAGTAGGTCAGCGAGCCGTTGGTCTGGTAGCTGAGCGGACCGCCCATGAACGACGTCGTACCGGTCACGTTGCACTTCGTGCTGTTGTCGTAGGTCGTGACCGTGAAGCCCGCTTTCGGCACGTTGTAGTAAAACGGAGTGAAGGCCGGGATGTCCTTCGGCGCATAAGCCTTCGGATAAAGATTGCCCGACGCGTCGCGCGGCTCGACGGCACAGCCGCCCCACCCCGACTGCGTGATGGACGAATCCGGCGCCATCGAGACGTTCTTGGGGTTGTAGGCGAACTTCGGCGTCATCCAGGTTCCGCCCGACTGCAATGCACCTTTGACGTTCACCAACGTCGTGAACGGCACGAGCCCGATGTACGAATCATGGCCCGACTGGCCGAGGATGTTCGCGACGAGCCGTGCCGCCGCCGTCCTCAGCCCGGCGATCTTCGTGCCCTGCGTCTTGTCGCTGCTGGCGTAGTCCGCCATCGAGCCGGTGTTGTCGAGCACCAGCACGAGTTCGAGCGTGCTCTTCGGCAGGCGTAGCGCCGCGTTGGACGCCGTGACGGTCGAGACATCCGGCGTGTTGCCTGACCCTGAACCGGAGCCGGAGCCGCTGCCCGTCGTATTGGTGCCGAAGAAGACCGGTGCGAGCAGCGGCATCGAACCCGAAGCCGAGAGCTTGATCGTCTGGCCGGCGGCGGGCGTGCCGCTCACGGTCGCGGAGAACTTGTTGTCGGGCATCACGAGGTCGAGATAGCCCTTCGGCATGTTGGCGTCGTAGTACGCGCGGGCGTCCTTCTGCCAGTTCGCGAGATCGCTGCCCGAAGTGCTCGCGTAGTGCGAGAGATCGGCGCCGGCCGAAAGCGTCGCGACGTCGAGCGCCATCTGCATGCGCGCCTGCGTCATCTCGTAGTGGATCGTGTCGAGCGCGGTGCACATCGCGCCGATCATCATGCTCGCGCAGACCGCGAGGATCATCGTGACCGCGCCTTCTTCGCCCTTCACGAGCGCAGCGGCGCCGCGTCCTTCGGGCTTAAAGCGGCGCCGGGATGTCATGTCGGTGCTTCGCATCATGAGGCGGCCTTGAGCAGGAGCGGCTGCCCGTCGCGCTGACGCACGTAGACGCGCTGATAGATCGTCTGCTTGCCGGGTGCGTTGGTCCAGAACGGCGCGGTCATCGCGAACGGCGTGTACGAATAGAACACCTCGACGACGACCGCCGAGTCGCCGCTGCGAAACGGCCAGGTCTTCGGCAGGACGCTCGTCTTCGTGACGAACGAGGTCATGCCCGAAGCGGTCCACGGCGCCTTGCGCTGCCAGGCGATCTGGGCCGTGCCCGCGCCCCAGGTCTGGCTCGGCGGCAGGATCGGCGTGGTGCAGGCGGTGCTCTGGTCGCACACCGAGGTCACGATCACACCGCCCTTGGCCTGCAGCGCGTTCGGCATCGCGAGCACGGCCGCCGCGTTCCAGATCGAACCGAGGTTGTTCGAATTGCTGGTCGTGTTGTCGTCGATGACCTGCTGCATCTGGCCGATCGAATCGGCGAGCGTGAACGCCGTATGCTCGACGATGCTCACCGTGCGCATGTACAGATAGAGTTCGGTGAAGCCGAGCAGCACGAGCAGCATCAGCGGCACGATCACCACGAATTCGATCGTCACGCTGCCGCGCTCGGAACGCCACAGTCGTTCAAGCGCCCCTCCGGCTCCGGGAGGTCGTCCGCGCCGGCCAAGCTTTGCGTCAGGCGTGCGTTTCATTTTTCGTTCTGCACGATGTAGTTGCGTTGGAACGTCATCGACTTCACGCCGAAGAGCTGGGGAATGCCCGAGAAGCCCGGAATCGTCACGGCGATGTTGTAGGACACGACGTCGCCGAAATTGCCCATGTTGGCCTGATAGTTGGTGCTGCCCACGTTGTTATAGCTGCCGTAGTTCAGCGTCGTGATGGTCACGGTACCGCCGATGCTGCGCCAGCGGCCGAGCACGTTGTTCACGACCGTCTGCGCCTGATCGGCGCGCGTGCCGCTCGCGGGATTGGCCGTCGTCAGCCCGATGCGCGACGCCTGCTGTGCCGCGATCTGCACCGATGCATCGACGATCATGTCGAGCGCCATCTCGAGCGTGCCGAGCACGAGGATGAACACGACCGGCGCGACGAGCGCGAATTCGATCGCGGACACCCCGCGGATGTCACGCCAGAGGCGCGCGACGAAGCGCTGCGTCATCGCAGGCTCGCTGCCTGGATCGGCGTGGCTTGCACCGGTGCGACGCGGGCGGGCGGCGCCGCCGACGATACCGCGTTCGCCGCGTTGCCGGCCGGCCTGTTCAGATACGCGCGCTGGATCTCGTAGTAGCGCAGGTTGTCCTGTACCGATGCCTTCGGCAGATCGCGCGAGAGGATTTCCGCCGCCGCTTCCGTATTGCCGAGGAGGCCGTAGGCCAGCGCGAGATTCTGGCGCGCCTGCGGCGGCGCGGCCGGATAGCGCGTCACGTCGAGCAGCACGTTCGCGCCTTCGCGTGGATTGCCCGCGAGAATCAGCGAGAGGCCGAGATTGACCGACAGAAGCGGATCGCCCGGATTGGCGTTCAGCGCCTGACGCAGCAGCGCCTGCGCACCGGCGTGATCGCCGCTCAGGTCGAGCGCCGCGCCGAGTCCCGCGGACGCGAGCGGATCGTTCGGCGCCAGGGCAAGCACGCGCCGGTAAGTGGCGGTCGCATCGTCGAAGCGGCGCTGATGGATCGCCACTCGCGCGATGCCGATGAGCGGTGCCGTTGCGTTCGGATCGCCCTGGCTCGCGCGCTGGTAGTAGACGTTCGCGCGCGTGAAGTCGCCGACTGCGTAGAGCGTGTTGCCGAGCCCCGTCAATCCCGGAACCGATTTCGGGTCGGCCTGCACGGCCTTTTCATAGAGGCTCGTCGCGAGTTCGAAGTTGCCGGAATCGAGCGCGGTGTCCGCAATGCGCAGCTCGCTCATCGTGCTGGGCGCCGTGTTGCGCATGACGGGACGCGTGTCGGTGACCTGGCGCGTCGTCGTCGTGCACGCCGCGGCCGCGAGCATCAATGCCGCGCCGCAGGCCGTCATCACGATGCGGCGGATTGCTTCGGTTGAGTTCATTTCGATTGCCCTGCGATAAAGGCGAGAAGTTGAATGACGGCCGGGCCGGCTGCGATCGCGATGATCGCGGGAAGAATGAAGAGCATCATCGGCACGACCATCTTGGGTGCGAGCTTCGCGGCCTTTTCCTCCAGCGACACGATGTGCGCGAGCCGTTCCGTGCGCGAAAGCGTGCGCAGCGCCTGCGTGATCGGCGTGCCGTAGCGCATCGATTGCGTGAGCGTCGAGATGAGCGCGCGGATCGAAGGCAGGTCGATGCGTTCGGCGAGACCATGCAATGCGCGCGCGCTGTCGCCGGAGAGCTTCAGTTCGTCTGCGGTCAGCGAGAACTCGTCGGAGAGCGGCGGACAGATGGACTTCATTTCGTCCGCGACGCGCCGGATGCTCACGCCGAGGCTGTTGCCCGCGTTCGTGCAGATCACGAGCAGGTCGAGCGCATCGGGCAGGCAGCCGGCCATCGCCTTGCGCCGCCGCGACGCTTGAAACGCGACCACGTACTCGGGCAGGATCATGCCGACCACGAACACCATCAGCATCGCGATGCCGCGTCCCGCCGGATATTCGCCGACGACCGGAATGTGCGAGCCGAGCATCACGGTCAGCGCGGCGCACACGAGGCCCACGCAGAACTTGACCGCGAGCAGGATCGACACCGCGACGCTGCTGCGATAGCCGCTGCGCACCATTTCCTTTTGCAGCTTGAGGCGATAGCCGGCGTCGAAGAGCGGAATCTTGTCGCCGATTCTTGCGAGCCGGCGCAGGAGCCGCGTGCGGAAGCCCGCTTGTTCGTCCGCGTCGGCGGCTTCGGACCGGTCGTTGCGATGCGTGAGCGCGGCGAGACGCGCGCGCTCGGCGATGCGGCCGCGCCGGCCGCCGTGCTTGGTCGCCCACCAGATCGCGAGCACCGCGAACAGCGCCAGCAGCATCAGCAGGTTGATCAGCGTTTCGACGTTTTCCGGAGTCATCGCGAGGTATCCAGCTTCGACATCTTCTTGATCACGAAGAGGCCGCTGACGATCGAGATCACGCCGAACGTGAGCAGCTTGCGGCCTGCCTCGGTATCGAAGAGCACCATCAGATAGTCGCGGTTGGTCGCATACATCGACAGCATGATGACGATCGGAATCGCGGCGAGAATCTTGGTCGTGATGCGCGCTTCGCCGGTGAGCGCCTTCGTCTTCAGGCGGATTTCGCGGCGCGTACGCACGATGCCCGCGAGGTTTTCGAGCGTCTCGCCCAACTGTCCGCCGGTTTCGCGCTGCAACAACAGACAGACGCTGAAGAACGAAAAGTCCGCGATTTCGATGCGCTTCACGGCCACCGCGAGCACTTCTTCGAGATCGAGACCGACCTGCAGCGAATCGCCCATCAGCTTGAACTCGGTGCGCAGCGGTTCCGGACATTCGCTCGCGGCCGTGCTGATCACTTGCGTCACCGGCACACCGGCGCGCACGGCGCGCACGATCAGGTCGATCACATCGGGGAAGCCATCGAGAAAGCGCTTGCGAAAGCGCTCGACGAGGAAACGGTAGGCCTGCATCGCTCCGAAAACCGGCAGTCCGAAGATCAGCAGCGGTCCCGCGAAGGCAGGCAGCGGCATGAAATGCGTCATCAGCAGCGCGACGATCTCGCCTGCCAGCGCCACGCCGACCACGACCTTTAGTCCCTGAGTCGACGCCACTGTCTTGAGCCGCACCATCTTCGGGCCGAACCAGCGGCTCAAGACGTTATCGTGGCGGCTGATCTTGAACAGGTCGGCGTCGCGCCGCGCGCCGTCCTTGACGCGCACGACCTGCTGCGAAAACGACTGTTGCATGCGCGCGTGAATGCGCGCGTGCGGCTGATGATTGCGCATGTCCTGCACGGTCAGCACCATCACGCCGATGAGCAGCACGACGACAAACGAACAGAGGGTGATGAGGTTGACCATGTTCATGGCGTCATCGCTTCGAGGAGCGCGTCTTCGAGGCCGTAGTACGCCGCGCGCTGCGCGAACGCCGGCCGCACCGCCGCCGATTCATACGTGCCCTTCACTTCCTCGCTGTACGCGCTCGCGTCATAGCGGAACGTGAAGAGGTCCTGCGTGATGATCACGTCGCCTTCCATGCCGACAAGTTCGGTGATGCGCGTGACGCGCCGCATGCCGTCGCGCATCCGTTCGATCTGCACGATCAGGTGCACCGCGCTTGATATCTGACGACGGATCGAGAGCAGCGGCAGGTTGCCGTTCGCCATCATCACCATACTTTCCAGACGCGTGATACCGTCGCGCGGCGTGTTCGCGTGGATGGTCGTCATCGAGCCGTCGTGGCCCGTGTTCATCGCCTGCAACACGTCGAAGGCTTCGGCGCCCCGCGTTTCGCCGAGGATGATGCGGTCCGGGCGCATCCGCAGCGCGTTGCGCACGAGGTCGCGCTGCGTCACGGCGCCGAGTCCCTCGGCGTTTTCGGGGCGCGTTTCCAGGCTCACGACATGCGGCTGCACGAGTTGCAGTTCGGCCGCATCTTCGATGGTGACCGTGCGCTCGCCGAGCCCGATGAAGTGCGAGAGCGCGTTGAGCAGCGTCGTCTTGCCGGAGCCCGTGCCGCCCGACACGATCACGTTGAGCCGGCAGGTGCTGGCGAGCTTGAGCACGTTCGCCATCGCTTGCGACATGTTGCCTTGCTGCGCCATCCGGTGCAGCGTGATGTTGCGCTTCGAAAACTTCCGGATCGAGATCGACGCGCCGTGAATCGCAAGCGGCGGGAGCACGACGTTGACGCGGCTGCCGTCCGCGAGACGCGCGTCGACCATCGGGCTGCTTTCGTCCACGCGCCGTCCGACGCCCGCCGCGATCCGCTGCGCCACGTTGATCACGTGCGCGTTGTCGCGGAACTTGCATTGCGTCAGTTCGAGCCGGCCGTGCCGTTCCACATAGACCTGATCGGGACCGTTCACGAGGACGTCGGTGATGGTTTCGTCGGCGAGCAGCGGTTCGATCGGGCCGAGCCCGAACATGTCGTTCAGCAGTTCGCCGACGATCTGCCCCTGCTCCGCGAGCGTGACGTTCAGGCGCTCGCGTTCCGCGACTTCCAGCACGAGTTGCTCGACGCCCGGCTTCATCTGCTCGCGCGTCTTGCCGACCGCCGCCGACGCGTTCATCGCCGTGAACACGCCGTTGCGGATCAGCTTGAAGAGATCGGAGCGGACCAGCGTCTCGCCGCCTTCCGGTGCCGGTGCGCGTACCGGCGCAGGCTCCGCCGGCTTCGGCGCGAGCGTCGTCACCGTGGCGGATTCGGCGGCCGGCGGTGCTGCGTCGTCGAAGGCATTCCGCGAAATCTGCTTCTGCCCGAACATTACTTCCTCCCCAGCCTGAACTTGCGGAGGAACTTGCGCTCGACGGCCGTATGCTGCCCAGTCAGATCGCTCGCGATACGCGCGACGGCCTGGTTGAAACCGGTCTGCGACTTTTCGAGCGGCGCCTCGCCGAGGTTCTCGGCCGTCGCGATCGCCTTGGTTTCGAACTGCACCTCGTGCAGCACCGTGCGACCGACCGCCGACATGAAGTCGGCGACCTGCACCTTGCCGGAGCTCGCCGCATTCGGGTTGTTCAGCAGCAGCGAGGTGGGCGGATTATTGTCGCGATCCTCGATGAAGCGCAGAAGGCGAATCGTCTCGCGCGTCGAATGCACCGAGCGGTCGACGACCAGATACACGCGCGACGCCTGGTCGAAGGCCTCTTGCGCAAGCGACCCGCCCGGGTTGCCGACATCGAGGATCACGTAGTGAAAGCTGTCGCACAGCAGTTCGACTACGCGCTTCAGGGCGCCCGGTTCGAATTGCTTCTCCGTGCCGTAATCGAGATCGGCGGACAGCACGTAGAGCCGGCTACCCTTCGCGACCAGCGTGCGCTCGACGTACTGCGGGTCGAGCCGGCGCACGTTCTGCAGCACGTCGATCAGACCGTTGTTGCTCGTGAGGCCAAGCATGCCGTTCGCCGCGCCGCCGCACAGGTTGAGGTCGACGTAGGCGACGCGCCGGTGCGTGTCTTCCGCGAGGTGGCGCGCGAGATTGAGCGCCAGCGTGGTCACGCCGACGCCGCCGCGCGTGCCGGCGAACGCGATCGTCTTGCCTGCGCGAGCGAGCGTCACCGGGCTCACCTTGCCCTCGGAGACATTGACCGTGCGCTTGAGCAGCTCGACCGTCAGCGGTTTCACCAGATAGTCGCGCACGCCGATCTTCAGGAGGCTGCGAAACAGGCCGACGTCGTTGCGCTCGCCCAGTGCGACTACCTGCACCGACGGCTCGCACACTTCCGCGAGGCGCCCGAGATCCGACAACGGCATCACCGAATTCTGCAAGTCGACGAGCAAAAAGAGCGGCGAGCGTTCGATCTTCGACAGGTACGCGATGGCATCGTCGACGCCGCCCATCGCGATATGCACGTGCGGCATCGCCTGTTCGAGAACGAAGCTCTTCAGGACCTGCTCGGTCTTGCGATCGGAGACGAACGCGATGAAATCCGCGACGCGCACACCGCTCTTCGGCTTCAGGAAACTCAGTTCTGTCGTGCTCATGGTCTTCTTCTTCGAGAGTGGCGCGCTACTTGGAATCGCGCGACGTCGTGGTGTCGAGCGGGATCACGCGGCCCGACTCGTAGCGGCGCACCGCGCTCGCCGCCACCGCTGCATCGGCGGGGCCGAGCGTCTGCGGTTTGACGGCGTCCTCGGGGTGCGCGAGCTGCGCCGCGAGATTCGTGTAGGTTGCGCAGCCCCATTGCATGCTCGGACGGCGCAAGCCCGCGTCGGTCAGGAGCGACGGACGCGCGAGCTTCGCGCAGTCGGGCGGCACGGCCGACTGGCCGTCGTAGCCGATCACCGATTCGTTGGGCATGTTGCGCGGCGGCTTGAAGCAGCCGCTCGCGGTCGCGGCGAACGCGCAGACGAGGGCAAGAATGAGAAGTCGTGAGTGGTTCATGGCATCGCGCTCAATAGACATAGCCGGCCGCGCCGACCAGACGCGGCTGGCCCGGCTGCGGCTCGTCGCCGGACTGGCGTTTGAAGCTGTATTCGACGTCGCTCGACGGCGAGATCAGCGAGTCGAGCGGCGAGCGCAGCTTCGCCGGATCGGTCGGTTCGACGAGATACGGCGTGACCATGATCACGAGTTCCGTCTTGTTGTTCTGGTAGTTCGAGGATGAGAAGAGCTTGCCCAGCACCGGTATCGAACCGATGCCCGGCACTTGCGACACGATGTCGGACGTATTGCTCTGCAACAGGCCGCCGATCGCAAAGCTTTGCCCGCTCGCGAGTTCGACCGTGGTGTCCGCGCGCCGCACCGAGAGGCCCGGCACGGTGACGCCGCCCGTTGTCACGCTCGCGGTCGAATCGATCTGGCTCACTTCCGGGCGCACCTTCAGGCTGATGCGGCGCTCGTTGAGGACAGTCGGCGTGAAGTCGAGCTTGACGCCGAACTGCTTGAATTCGACCGAGATCGCGCCATTGGTCTGCGAGACCGGGATCGGAAATTCGCCGCCCGCGAGGAAGCTCGCGGTCTGGCCCGACAGCGCGACCAGGTTCGGCTCGGCGAGCACGGTGAGCAGACCCTCCTGATTCAGCGCATCAACGAGCGCGCGGATGTCCACGTTGCCCGTCTTGAATGCGCCGAGCAGCGAGTACGCGTTGTTGGTCGGCAGGTTCACCGGATAGGTGACGCCGCCCGCGCCGTTTGCGATTGGCTGGCTCAGGTTGTAGATCGGGCGGCCGCTGAAGATGCCGCCATAGAAGTTGCCGACCGCGCTGCCCATCGCCTGCCAGTTGATACCGAGCTGCTGCGTGACGTTGCGGTCCACTTCGGTGATGCGCACGCGCAACTGCACCTGCAACGGCCGGTCGATGGTCATGCGGTTGATCAGCACTTCCTTGTCGGCGAGGTAAGGCGTGACCGCCTGCACGATGGCATCCGCGTCCAAAGAATTCGGAACCTGGCCGGTCAGAAGAAGCGAGCCCTGGCCCGTGCTCACCTGCACGTTGAGATTCGGAAAGCGGCCGGCGATCGTATTGCGCACCGTGATCATGTCGCGCGCGACGACGATCGTGCGTTGCAACAGCGTCTTGTTGTTCGGCCCGAGCACGTAGAGCGTCGTGGTGCCGGTTTTCTTGCCGAGCACGAACAGCGTCTTCGGCGAAGGCACGTGCACGTCCGCGATCGTCGGATCGGCGACGAACACCGACACGGCGTCCTCGCTCAGACGCAGCATCGTGCCCTTGCCGGCATCCATCGAAAGCGGGCCTTGCTGGAGCGCCGGCTGCTCGGCGGCCGCCGTGGCGAACGGACTGGCGACCGTCCTCCCGGCAGCGACGCCGGGCTGGGCGGCCTCGGCCGCCGACACCGCCCCGAGCACGAGCATCGCGCACGCCAAGACGGGCGCGACGAGCCTTGCATCGGTGCAACTCGAACTGAACTGCGTTTTCATGACTTTGAATCCTGGCGATATGACGCTGCGGCGACCGGTGGACACGGCTCTCAGCGCGGAGTGGGAACGGTCGGCAGCGGCGGCGCCGTGTCGGCTGCGCCGCTCACTTGCGCGACGCTCGACCCGTCGGCTTTGTCGGAGCCGCGATAGATGGTCACCGTGCGCGGCATGGGCGGCGCGACGCTGCCCGTGCTGGCATGCGGCGTGTGCGAACGCGGCAGATCGCGCACCGCGCGCGAGATGTCGCCGGCCCAGATCGGCGCGCGCTCGGTCGACGACGCCGCCGCCGACGCAGCCGGATCGCGCGTGACCGTCGCGAAGCTGCGCAGCGCGAGCGACAGGCTGCCGAGACGCGCGGCGACGGCGACGACCTCGCCCATCCGCGGCGTCACTTCCAGCGTGACGGTGCGGGCGCGGCTGGTCGTTTCGGGCGCATCGCCGTTGTTCTTCGGGCGCTTGATCTCCGAGCCGACCGCCAGCACGCGCACATGCTCGACGACCGTTTCGCTCGACACCGCGAGATCCGGCGAGTCCGTGCGGCGCTCCATCTGCTGGGTCAGCAGCAGGTCGACGTAGTCGCCCGGCTGGATCAGGCCCGCGTTGCCGGAGACGTCGTCGACCGCAACCGAGACCGCGCGCATCTCCGGCTTGAGCGTCGCCGCGAGGAAGCCGGGCGCGCTCGGCAGGATCACGTCGTCGGCGACGAGCACCGCGCCGCTTGCGACCGGATGGCGCAAGAGCGCGCCTTTCAGATCGGGCGCATTCGGCGCGCCGTCGACGATGGCATTGACCGGAACAGCGGTCGCGGGCAGCTGCTTCCAGATGAGGTCTTCGTCGCGCAAGAGAAGGCCTTGCGGAAGATCGGCGGCGCTGACCTGCACCTTCTGGGTCGAGACGACGGGCGGCGCGGAAGGACGCGAGGCGCTTGCGATGACCACCCGCACGATCAGGGCAATCAGGATCGCACCGACGAGCAACACGGCAAATTTGATGATGTTGGACATGCTGACGTCGACCTATCGCGTGGAAAGCAGGGGGAGCAGCGCGGGCAGCACGATGACGACACCGCCACCGAGTGCAAGCGCCACACCGTAAGGCACACCGCGTGCGCCGGAAAACATCGCGAGCGCCCGCATCGGGTGGGAACGCTGCGAAGGATTCATCTTTCGCGTGGCAAGACTGACCAGGGACACCAAGGTCCCGATCACCGAAATGAGCGTCAATGCGGGCAGCGAGAGACCGAGGCCCGCCCACAGAAAGATGACGGAGGCGAGCTTCGCGTCGCCGCCGCCCAGCATCCGCGCCGCGAAGAGCGCTGCGCAGACGAGAAAGACGCCGAGCGCGAGAAGCAGATGCGCGAGGACGTCGTCGGCGGACATGCCGGAGAGCAGCGCGTCCGCGAAAAAGAGAGCACCGATCGCGAGGACGATCTTCGTCGGCAGGCGCCGCGAACGAACGTCGATGACCGCGAGCCACAGAAGCGCGCACAGTACGACAAGGCGAATGGCAAGGGACAGGGTCTGCACGATGGTCGAGCGTGTGAAACGTGAATAAGAAAGATCCAGGCGAGCGGCGCCCGGATCTTCGGCGTCACCGGACCGTTGCTTAAGGCTTGGACGCGGCCTGGATGTTGTTGAACAGATTCGTGAACAACGTGCCCATGCCGGTGTTGAATTGCGTGCCCACCGCCGTGAGCGCTACGACGACGATGCCCGCCAGAATTGCATACTCCATGGCGCTCACGCCACGTTCATCGCGGACGAACGCTTTGAAGAAATTGCGCATTTTGATTTCCTTTTACGAGAAGGTAGGTGTGGACCCGGTACGAGAACACGGACCGAGTACGACACATCCTAGCGACTGTTCAAAGAAATAATCTCGCCAAATGAAGCCCTTAATGGCCTCATTTCGGGCATTTGGAAACGCGTTGGAATCGCCGCTAATCGGCAGAAAATCAAAAATCTTTAGGGGGGAGAAACCGCTTATTTTCGTGCAGGACGCCCGCAATCATGCGGTTGCAATGAAGGTAGGATTTGCCGCTAAACGTTTGCGCGCCTGGCGCATTAAACGCGACGTTTCGCGAGGCCTAAGATCGCGTCGATCATGCTTTGCGCTCTTTAGAGAGCGTTTAGCGCCATGGCTAGTGGAGCGCAGCGTCCGTTGCTTTGCCGAGGGACGGCTAAAGACGGGTGATGCAGTATCGGCATTTTATCCCGTACCCCCCCGCAGTTGGCAAGTCGGCGCGTCATAAATATCGGGAAAACCCTTTGCCGGTTAGTCAATTCTTGTGCGCCCGATCCACCGAAGGCAGATCGATCTCCCTGCTGGCGTCGCGCAAATCGTCGCGCGCCTCTCTAGCGAGCTTTTCATAACGCTCGCGAAAACGTCCCAAATCCTTCTCGTCGAGTTCTTCCAGATCGAGCAGCGCGTTGTGCGCCTTGTCGACGGCGCGGATCAGTTCGTCGAGCTTGATCTGCATCGCGGCGGTGTCTCGGTTCTGCGTGTTCTGGATAAGGAAGACCATCAGGAACGTGACGATGGTGGTCGACGTGTTGATGACGAGTTGCCAGGTATCGCTGAAGTGAAAGAGCGGCCCGGAAATGGCCCACGCGAGCACGAGCAGCACCGCGATCACGAACGTCGATGCATGTCCGGAAATCTGCGCAAGCGAGTTCGAGAACTTGAGGAACCAGGATTTTTTCATGTTCATTCTCCGCGACGGTCGGATGGGCAAGCCCGGCTAGAATAATGCCTGTGACTTCCACCATCGACTTTTTCGCTTCCTCGGACGTCGTCGCGAGGCTATTGATCGGCGCCGTGCTGACGGTCGACGGCGTCGGCGGACGCATCGTCGAGACCGAGGCCTATGACCGCGAGGATCCGGCGTCGCATAGTTTTTCCGGGCCCACGCCACGCAATGCGGTGATGTTCGGCCCGCCCGCGCATGCGTACGTCTACCGCTCCTACGGAATCCACTGGTGCCTGAATTTCGTGTGCCGCGAGGCGGGTCATGGCGCGGGCGTGCTGATTCGCGCGATCGAGCCGCTTCATGGCATCGACGTCATGCGCGAACGGCGCGGGCTCGAACCACTCAGACTGTTGTGCTCCGGGCCGGGACGCGTCGCTCAGGCGCTTGGCGTGACGCATCGGAACAACGGGATGTCGGTGCTCGAAGCGCCGTTTTCCGTGGAGCCGGCGCCGGCCGGCGAAGCGGTCGAGATCGTCTGCGGTCCGCGAATCGGAATCTCCAAGGCTGTCGACGTGCCGTGGAGGTTTGGACTCGCCGGGTCCAAATTCGTCAGCAAGCCCTTTAAAGAGTGATCGCCGCCTCGATACGGTTTCGTCGGCTCACGCTCCCTCCTTACTCCGCGGCCCTCAACTTCCGGACCTCATCGTCGGAAGGCTGGACACTGGCTCCATCGATGTACCGATACGAAGCCATGATTCCTTTTCCGTCCTTTAGCGCAGTCACGCCGACATACGCTCCCATGGTCGACTGGTTGTCGATGGCCCGATACGAAATGGGCCCGAACGGCGTGTTCACCGCCAGCCCTTTGAACGCCGCGGCCAGCTTGTCCGAATCGGCCGACCCGGCTTTTTTCAGTCCATTGGCAAGCGACATCATCGCGCTATACCCCACCACCGATCCAAGCCGCGGATAGTCGTGATACTTCGCGCGATAGTCGGCGACGAACTTCTTGTTGGCGGCCGTATCGACGGAATACCACGGATAGCCCGTCACGATCCAGCCCACGGGCGCCTCCGCGCCGAGCGGATCGAGATACTCCGGCTCGCCCGTCAGCAGCGACACCACCGCACGATCCTTGAAGAGGCCACGCGTGTTGCCCTCGCGAACGAACTTGCCCAGGTCGGCGCTGAACAGCACGTTGAAGATCGCATCGGGCTTCGCATCAGCCAACGCCTGCGCCACCGCGCCCGCATCGACATTGCCAAGCGGCGTCGCCTGCTCCGTCACGAACTCGACATCCGGTTGCGCCGCCTTCATGAGCCGCTTGAACGTCGCCACGGCGGACTGGCCGTACTCGTAGTTCGGATACACCAGCGCCCAGCGCTTCTTCTTGAGCTTCGCCGCTTCCGGCACCAGCATCGCGACCTGCATGTATGTGGACGGCCGCAGGCGGTACGTATACTTGTTGCCGTCCTGCCAGACGATCTTGTCGGTGAGCGGCTCGGCAGCCAGGAAAAAGATGCGGCGCTGCTTCGCGTAGTCGGCGAGCGCCAGGCCCGTGTTCGACAGATACCCGCCGAACAGCAGCTTCACCTGCTCGCGCGCAACGAGTTCCTGCGCGACGCAAATCGTGTCGCCAGGGTTTCCGTTGTCGTCGCGCGAGACGACTTCGAGCTTGTTGCCGTTCACGCCGCCCGCCGCGTTGATCTCGTCGAGCGCGAGATTCCAGCCGTTCTTGTATGGACCCAGGAACGCCGGCTGCGCTTTGTAACTGTTGATCTCGCCGATCCGTATCGTCTCGGCCCGCGCGCCGCATGCGGCGAACGTGGCGCCAAGCGTTACTGCAATGACCGTCAGACGAGAGAGCGTTGCCGCGCGCTTCATGAAGATGACTCCGGGTTGAATGTTCGGTTAAGACGTCATTGTGCCAGCGGACCGCCGCGCTGCCGAACGCTAGACAGCGAGATAGTCCCGCCGCACGGTTTCGTCGCGCGCGAGTTCGTCTAGCGTGCCTTCGAAGCGCACCTGCCCGCGCTCGAGCACAAACGCGCGATCGCTCACGAGTTCCGCAAAGTGCAGGTTCTGTTCCGAGAGCAGCACGGAAAGGCCTTCGCGCTTCAACTGGAGAATCATGTTCGCCATCTGTTCGACGATGACAGGCGCGACGCCTTCCGAAGGCTCGTCGAGCAGCACGAGATGCGGGTTGCCCATCAATGTGCGCGCGACGGTAAGCATTTGCTGCTCGCCACCGCTCATGCGGCTCGCGAGACGCTGGCGCATTTCACCGAGATTCGGAAAGAGGCGAAAGAGGCGCTCGGGCGTCCAGAGCGGCGCGCCCTCGCGCGGCGGCTGACGGCCGGCGTCGAGATTCTCCATCACCGTCAGGTCGCCGAACACGCGCCGGTCCTCGGGCACATAGCCGAGCCCGAGCCGCGCGATGCGATACGGCGGCAGCGCGGCGATACCGTGTCCTCTGAACGTGAGCGAACCCGATGTGCCCGGGAGAAGCCCCATGACCGCCTTCATCGCCGTCGACTTGCCCGCGCCGTTGCGGCCCATCAACGCGACCACTTCGCCGCGTCCGACCTCGAAGCTCACATCGAACAGAACCTGCGCCCGGCCATAGAACGCGTTCAGGCCGGCGACTTCGAGCATGGGTTCGCGCGCGCTCATCGCCTGACTCCGCCAGCGAACGTCGCGCGCGGTGCAAACGACTTGCCCGTGCCGAGATAAACCTCCTGCACGCGCGGATTGTTGCGCACGCTGTTCGCATCGCCCTCGGCGATCACCTTGCCGCGCGCGAGCACGATCAGTCTGTCGGCGTATTCGAACACCACGTCCATGCTGTGCTCCGTGAACAGCACGCCGATGTTGCGCTCCGTGACGAGGCGTCGCGTCAATGCCATCAGCGCGTTGCGCTCGCCCGGCGCCATGCCGGCAGTCGGCTCGTCCATCAAGAGGAGCTGCGGCCGGTTCGACAACGCAATCGCCAGTTCGACGCGCTTCACGTCCCCATAAGCGAGCACGCCGCATGCGCGCCGCGCATGTCCCGCCATGCCGACTTCGTCGAGCAGCGCCATGGCCTCGTCGGCATGCGACGAGGCCGCGGGCTTCCACAAGCCGAAGAGGCGCCGTTCACGCGATGCGAGCGCCATCTGCACGTTCTCGAGGACCGTCATCGAATTAAAGGTGGCCGCGATCTGGAACGTGCGCCCGACGCCGAGCCGCCAGATGTCGCGCGAACGCATGCCGGCGATGTCGTTGCCCTTAAAGATGATCGATCCCGCCGACGGCTTCAACTGGCCGTTGACCATGTTGAAGCACGTCGATTTGCCCGCGCCGTTCGGACCGATCAGCGCGAGCAGGCGTCCGGCGGCGACATCGAAGGAAACGGCGTCGACGGCCTTGACGCCATCGAACGACTTCGAGAGATTCGTCACGCGCAACAGCATCACTCGGCCTCCGCGAACCGCTCGCGCACGAATCCGGCGATGCCCTGCGGAAACGCGATCACGAGCAGCAGGATCGCCGCGCCGAGCAAGGCCTGCCAGTAGTCGGTCTGACGCGCGACGGTGTCCTGCAGCCAGGTGAAGACCGGGGCGCCGACGAGCGGTCCCGCGAGCGTCTGCACGCCGCCGATCAACACCATCACGAGGCCGTCGACGGAACGCCCGACGCTGATCACTTCCGGCGAGATGTTGCCCTTCGAGAACGCATAGAGCGACCCCGCGAGCCCGCAAAAGAGCGACGAAATCACGAACGCGGCCCACTGGATGCGCTGCACGTCGATGCCGATCGCCTCGGCGCGCAACGACGAATCACGCGCGGCGCGCATCGCGGCGCCCATCGGCGCGAACAGCATGCGGCGCATCAGCCACACGCCGCCTGTCGTGAAGATGAGCGTCACGTAGTAGTACGCGATGGGCGAACTCAGCCACGGCGAAGGCCACAGGCCGAGGATGCCGTTACTGCCGCCCGTCACCGCGTCCCACTGGAAGACGACGGACCACACGATCTGCGCGAACGCCAAAGTGAGCATCGCCAGATAGACGCCGGAGAGGCGCACGCTGAACCAGCCGAACACGATGGCGCCGAGTGCCGCAAGCAACGGGCCGAGGACGAGCGCCACTTCCATCGGCCACGCGAACACCTTGAGGAACAGCGCCGCGCCATACGCTCCGAGTCCGAAATACGCGGCATGACCGAACGAATGCATGCCGCCCGGGCCCATGATGAAATGCAGGCTCGCCGCGAAGAGCGTCGCGATCATGATCTCGACCAGGAGCACGGGCAGGTACGGAAACCAGCCGGCCAGAAGCGGCGCGACCGCCAGCATCGCGACGACGATTGCAGCGACGACCCGAAGCCGTTTGCCTGCGGGACGCAGCGGCCGCTCGGGCAGGCTCATCGACCGCACCGCGGTCTGCGCGCGGCCGAGCAGGCCCCACGGACGCAACACGAGCACGATCGCCATCACGACGAACTCAGCGACGAGCGTGAACTTGCTGAGCGAGAAGTCGATCCCGAAGATCGACACGTGTCCGATGCCGATGCACAGCGCCTTGATCTCCGCGATCAGGAGCGCCGCGATGAACGCGCCCGGAATCGAACCCATGCCGCCGACCACGACGACCACGAACGCATTGCCGATCGTGTCCAGATCGAGCGACAGGTTCGCCGACATGCGCGGCACCTGCAACGCGCCGCCGAGTCCCGCGAGAAACGCGCCGGCGAAGAACACGCCGGTGAAGAGCCACGACTGATTGACGCCGAGCGCGCCGAGCATCTCGCGATCGCCCGTTGCGGCGCGCACGAGCGTGCCCCAGCGCGTGCGCGTGAGCGCATACCAGAGCGCGGCGAGCACGAGCGGACCGATGACCACCAGCGCGACGTTATAAGCAGGCAGTTGATGGCCGAGCAACTCGACGGCGCCCGCCAGATGCGGCGCGCGCGGGCCGAAGAGATCTTCCGGTCCCCACAGATACAGCGCGGCATCGTGGAAGATCAGCACGAGCGCGAACGTGGCGACCAGATTGAAGAGCTCGGGCGCCTTGTAGATGCGGCGCATCACGATCACTTCGACCAGCGCGCCGAGTACCGCGATCACGAGCGCAGCCGCGAGCACCGAGAGCCAGAAGCCTGCGATCGTCGAGCCGAAGCGGCTCGTCAGGCTGTAGGCGACATACACGCCGAGCATGTAGAACGATCCGTGCGCGAAGTTGACGATGCGCGTCACGCCGAAGATCAGCGACAGGCCGGAGGCGACGAGAAAGAGCGCGCAGGCGTCGGCGAGTCCGTTGACGAGTTGTACCAGCAGGTTCGAAAGCATCGGCTCGGCGGCGGATTGGCGAATGAGGCGTAATTATCAATGAATTGCCGCAGCCGGTCTCGATGTCCTTCGTTTCGTTGCAGGCTTGCCCGCGCGGCATCCGCCCGTGGAAAAACGTATTGACGCCGATTTTGGCTCGTATATCCTCGACGACAGGGAATCGTCAACTTCGCGAGCGGCTTTTCGTCAAGCATTTGCTGCCTTCGCCGACCCGCGCCACGGCTCCCTCAAACCTCAACAATCGAGTGAAATCGTGAGAGTCCGAAGCCCTCTGGTCATATGGAGCAGAAGCCTGTACACCGGGCCTTCGCGCGCCGAGCGCTCCATGACCTGTCGCTGCGGCAGTCTTTTCGATCGCCGCTTCCAGTCTGCGTTCACCGTTCTGTCGCGCCGCTCGGTGCGACGTCACAACTCTGTGGCTGCACGCGCGTTCATCGCGGTTCATTGCGTCGGCGTGTCGTCGCTGCTGCCGTAGCGCCTCTCTCGCCGCTCCTTCCTCTTTCAATCCGATTCGTTCATCGCGCATGAGCGCGGGTGGCGTTTGCGTTTGCGTTTTCTTTTGCCGCTGACGACCCCGAATCGGATCCAACGGTTTTGCCGCGCGCAGACGCCGGGGCGTAGTGCTGCTCCGCGTTCATGCGGCAACTCAAGGACTCGCACCATGCAACGCATCGACGAATTTCTTAAGCAGCATCGCATCACCGAGATCGAGGCCATCATTCCCGACATGGCCGGCATCGCGCGCGGCAAGATCATGCCGCGCAGCAAGTTCGAGTCGGGCGAAACGATGCGCCTGCCGCAAGCCGTGATGATCCAGACCGTCACGGGCGAGTATCCCGGCGACGGCACGCTCACGGGCGTCACCGATCCCGACATGGTCTGCGTGCCCGATCCTTCGACGATCCGCCTGATTCCGTGGGCCGTCGATCCGACCGCGCAGGTGATTCACGACTGCGTGCACTTCGACGGCACGCCCGTCGCCATCTCGCCGCGCCGCGTGCTGCGCCAGGTGCTCGACAAGTACGCGGCGAAGGGCTGGAAGCCGGTCGTCGCGCCCGAACTGGAGTTTTTTCTCGTCGACATGAACCGCGACCCGGACCTGCCGTTGCAGCCGCCGATAGGCCGGACCGGCCGTCCCGAGACGGGCCGTCAGGCGTATTCGATTGAAGCCGTCAACGAGTTCGATCCGCTCTTCGAAGACATCTACGAGTACTGCGAGGTGCAGGAACTGGAAGTCGACACGCTGATTCACGAAGTGGGCGCAGCGCAGATGGAGATCAACTTCCTGCACGGCGATCCGCTCAAGCTCGCGGACCGCGTGTTTCTCTTCAAGCGCACCGTGCGCGAGGCCGCGCTGCGCCACAAGATGTACGCGACCTTCATGGCGAAGCCGATGGAGAACGAACCGGGCTCGGCGATGCATGTGCACCAGAGTCTCGTCGATGGAGAAAGCGGGCGCAATCTCTTCACCGGACGCGACGGAGAACCGACTTCGCTCTTCTACGGATATCTCGCGGGACTGCAAAAGTACACACCCGCGCTGATGCCGATCTTCGCGCCGTACATCAACTCGTACCGGCGGCTCTCGCGCTTTATGGCCGCTCCGATCAACGTTCAGTGGGGCTACGACAACCGCACCGTCGGCTTTCGAGTGCCGCATTCCGAACCGGCCGCACGGCGCATCGAGAACCGCATACCGGGCGTCGACTGCAATCCGTATCTGGCGATCGCCGCGACGCTCGCCGCCGGCTATCTCGGCATGACGCAACACCTCGAACCCAC
This sequence comes from Caballeronia telluris, assembly GCF_001544495.1. Taxonomy (GTDB): domain Bacteria; phylum Pseudomonadota; class Gammaproteobacteria; order Burkholderiales; family Burkholderiaceae; genus Caballeronia; species Caballeronia telluris. The sequence continues at coordinate 27,314 of NZ_FCNZ02000016.1, read as the reverse complement.
CGACCCGCTCGCGAGCGACGGCTACGCACTCGCGTATCAACTGCCGCGCAATCTCGAAGAAGGCATCACGACGATGGCCACATGCGAGCCGCTCGCCGAGATGCTCGGCGAGAAGTTCGTGCGAGCGTATCTCGCGCTGAAGGAAACCGAGTACGAAGCGTTCTTTCGCGTGATCAGTTCGTGGGAACGCAAGCATCTTCTGCTGCACGTATGAACGCGAATCAAAGGAGCAAGACGATGAACGATCGAATCGAAGCCATCGCATCGAAGCAGGACCGCACCACCGCCGAATACCGCGCGCTCGACGCCGCGCATCACCTCCATCCGTTCTCGGACATGGCCGCGCTCAACCGCGCCGGCAGCCGCGTGATCGTCAAGGCGGAGGGCGTCCATCTCGTCGACTCGGACGGCAGGCGCATGATCGACGGCATGGCCGGCCTCTGGTGCGTGAACGTCGGCTACGGACGCCGCGAACTTGCCGAGGCGGCGTATCGACAGATGCAGGAACTGCCCTTCTACAACACGTTCTTCAAGACGACGCATCCGCCTGTCATCGAACTCTCGGCGCTGCTGGCCGAACTCGCGCCCGCGCCGTTCAACCGCTTCTTCTATTGCAGCAGCGGCTCGGAAGCGAACGACACGATGCTGCGCGTCGTCCATCGATATTGGGCGGCTGCGGCCAAGCCGCAGAAAAAGTTCGTGATTGCGCGCAGAAACGGCTACCACGGCTCGACGATCGCGGGCGGCACGCTCGGCGGCATGGACTTCATGCACGAGCAGATGCCGTCCAAAGTCGAAAACATCGTGCATATCGACCAGCCGTACTGGTTCGGCGAAGGCGGCGACATGACGCCCGAAGCGTTCGGGCTCGAGCGCGCCCGGCAACTCGAAGCAAAGATCCTCGAACTCGGCGCCGATCAGGTGGCGGCATTCGTCGGCGAGCCGTTCCAGGGCGCGGGCGGCGTAATCTTTCCGCCTCCCACCTACTGGCCGGAAATCCAGCGCATCTGCCGGAAATACGACGTGCTGCTCGCCGCCGATGAAGTCATCGGCGGATTCGGCCGCACGGGCGAATGGTTCGCTCACCAGCACTTCGGCTTCGAGCCGGACATCATCACGCTGGCGAAGGGCCTGACGAGCGGCTACGTACCGATGGGCGCCGTGGGTCTGCATGATCGCGTGGCGGACGTCATCGTCGGCAATGACGAGTTCAGTCATGGATTCACGTACTCCGGGCATCCCGTGGCGGCGGCTGTCGCCGTGGCGAACCTGAAGCTCTTGCGCGACGAACGGATCGTCGAGCGCGTGAAGCACGATACCGGCCCGTATTTCCAGCAGCGCCTGCGCGAAGCGTTGAGAGCGCATCCCATCGTCGGCGAGATTGCGGGCGCCGGGCTCGTCGCGGGCATTCAGCTCGCGCAGGAACCGCGCACACGTAAGGGCTTTGCGAACGGCGACGAAGTCGGCACGCTATGCCGCGACTTTTGCTTCGAAGGCAATCTCGTGATGCGCGCAAGCGACGACCGCATGCTGCTGTCGCCGCCGCTCGTCATCTCGCACGCGGAGATCGACGAACTGGTCGCGAAGGCCAGATCCGCGATCGATGCCACTGCACGCGCGCTCGGCCTCTCATGACGCGGAGCGCCGGTCAGATGCCCTTCTCGACCATGTCGAGAAGGCGCTCGCCTAAAGCCTCGGCCGCGCGGCGATCGAGGCGCTGCAAAGGCCCTTCGATCAACAGCAGCGCGAAGCCATGCACCGCCGACCACGCGAGGTATTCCGCGTCGGGCCGGCGCGCGGCAGGCAACACTTCCGACTCGACCATCCGGTCCAGCGCCGCGCTCAGCAACTGAAACGGATCGAGGCCGCTCTTTCCCGCGCTGTCGGGGTCGTGGCTTTCCCAATCGGATTTCGGCGCGACGAATGCGGTGCGAAAGAGTCCCGTCTCGGTTTGCGCGAAACGCAAATAGCCGGTGCCGACCGCGCGCAGGCTCGCGCGCGCCGCGTCCGCGCGCCGCCGCTTCTTCGGCAGCGCGGCAAGCTCGGCCTCCATCGCCATCGCCACCGCCGACAGCGCCGCCGCGCGCACCGCCGCCAGCAATTCGTGACGGCTCGCGAAGTGCCGGTAAGCCGCATTCGGCACGACACCCGCGCGCCGCGTGGCTTCACGCAGCACGACCGCATCCGGGCCGCCATCGCGTGCAAGTTCGATGCCCGCATTGAGCAAGGCGCGTCGCAGGTCGCCATGACGATAGGTCGTGCGCGGCTTCGGTTTTGTCATATTGTTCTTTTAAAGCGCTGCAATGTGGACGCCGTCCATTATCTCTGGTATTTTTTGTGGACGGTGTACACAAACAAAAAATCCCTGTTTTCAAGGGACTTTCTTTATCGTCGTGCATCGAGTCAAGGAGGCGAGCATGGTCGAATCGAATGGTCGCGCGAGCGACGAAGCCCGCATCCGCGAACTCATCGCCGCATGGCAGCGCGCGGTGATCGCCAAGGATGCCAATGCGTTGATCCGTCATTACGCAAGCGACGTCGTTGTGTTCGACGTCGTGCCGCCCGCATCCTTCACGGGATCGGAGCGCTACCGCGAGCACTGGCAGCGCTGGTTCGATTCCATGAAGGGACCGATCGGCTTCGAGATGAACGACATCCAGGTGGTCGCGGATGGCGACGTCGCGTTTGCGCACAGCGTCAATCGTGTCGTCGTCGACGGGCAGGACAATCTGGTGCGCGCTACCGTGGGCTTTCGCAGGATTGGCGGCGACTGGCGCGTCGTGCATGAGCACGCGTCGGTGCCGCTCATGATGGACATGGACCCCGACGACGAGTCATAACTCAAGGAGCAGTCATGCTAGTTCAGCCGTATCTGTTTTTCGAAGGACGTTGCGAGGAAGCGCTGAAGTTCTATTCGGAGAAACTCGGCGCGCAGTCGCAGATGATGATGCGCTACAAGGAAGGGCCGCAGGAGAACAACGCCTGCACGAGCCGCCCGGAGATGGCGGAAAAGATCATGCACGCGTCGATTCGCATCGGCGACACCGAGGTGATGGCCTCCGACGGCATGTGCAGCGGCAAACCGAATTTCCAGGGCGTGTCGCTTTCGCTCACAGTCGAGGACGTGGCGAAGGCCGAGCAGTGCTTCAACGCGCTGGCCGAAGGCGGCCAGGTGCAGATGGCGCTCACGCCGACGTTCTTCGCCGAACGCTTCGGCATGGTCGCGGACAAGTTCGGCGTATCGTGGATGATCCTCGGCGGCCTGCACAAAGGCGCGCCGCAATAAGCGCCCGGCGCGCGCGGCCATCGGCCCCGCGCGCTTCTTGAACACACTGTCACGCTCGCGCGCTGGCGCGCTTCGTGCATGATCCGGAGCGCGCCGTCACGAAGCCTTGGAACGTCTCTTGCGCGCTTTTCCCCTGTCCAAACCGAAGGAGAAGCGCCATGAGCAACTATGCCGGACGTTCACAGGAAGACCGCATCGCCCAACGCAAGGAAGAGAAGCCGAAGGCGCAGGAACAGCCGGGCGGCGCGATGGCCCGGGAAGGCACGCACCCGGACAAGGAGCGCAGCAGCGGCGAGTTGTCCGAGAAAGGCAAGGAAGTCTGGCGCACCGGCTCGGGCATCGACGGGGGCGGCAAGACCTAGCGCCTCTGCGGGCTTCCTGGAATTCCAAAACGTGGAACAATGGATTTCCCAAGAGAAAGCCAGAGGAGTCATCGATGAGCGCCCCGCGTCAATCCAACACTTCCGCTTCGGACATGCCGGCGGGTTCCGTCGATCGTCCAAGCCGCGAAGAGGCCGAAGCCGCCGTCCGCGTGCTGTTGCGCTGGGCCGGCGACGATCCGCGCCGCGAAGGCCTGCGCGATACGCCGGCGCGGGTGATCCGCGCGTACGAGGAATTTTTTCGCGGCTACGAGCAAGACCCGCGTGAAATTCTCGCGCGCACGTTCTCGGAAGTGCAAGGCTATGACGAGATGATCGTGCTCAAGGACATCCGCTTCGAGAGCTATTGCGAGCATCACATGGTGCCGATCATCGGGCGCGCACACGTGGCCTATCTGCCGAGCAAGCGCGTCGTCGGCATTTCGAAGCTGGCGCGGCTCGTCGACGCATTCGCCAAACGCCTGCAGATTCAGGAAAAGATGACCGCGCAGATCGCCGATACGCTCGATGAAGTGCTGCAACCGCTCGGCGTCGGCGTGATTCTGGAGGCGGCGCACCAGTGCATGTCGACGCGCGGCGTGCACAAGGCGGGCGCGTCGATGGTCACGTCGCGCATGCTCGGCTCGTTCCGCGACGACCCTTCCACGCGCCGCGAATTTCTCGCGATCGTCGGCAATCAGAACGCTTATAGCGTGTCGAATACGTAACGCACGTAACGCACACGTACAGCGCATTTACGCGCCGTAGCTGTGGCCGTTGTCCGGCGGCTCGGTACCGCTGCCTTCGCGCACCTTGCCCTGTGACACACTGCTCCCCGGCGGCACACTGTGCGTAAGCCACACGTTGCCGCCGATCACCGAACCGCGCCCGATCGTCACGCGGCCGAGAATCGTCGCGCCCGCGTAGATCACCACATCGTCCTCGACGATCGGATGCCGCGCATTGCCCTTCACCAGCGCGCCGTCGCTGCCCGACGGAAAGCTCTTCGCGCCGAGCGTCACGGCCTGATACACGCGAACCCGCTCGCCGATCACCGCCGTCTCGCCGATCACGACGCCCGTGCCGTGGTCGATGAAGAAACTCGGGCCGATCGTCGCGCCCGGGTGGATGTCGATGCCAGTCGCCGAATGCGCGATCTCGTTGATGAAGCGCGCGAGCAGCGGCACGCCGAGCCGATGCAGCGCATGCGCGAGGCGGTGGTGCGTCATCGCGCCCACGCCGGGATAGCACAGCAGGATTTCCGTGATGTGCTGCGCGGCCGGGTCGCCGGTGAACGCCGCCTGAATATCGGAAACGAGCAGCGCGCGAATAGCGGGCAACTGCGCGCCGAATTCGCGCGAGATGTCGAAGGCGCGCTTGGTCAGGTCGGCGTCGCGCATGTCGTGCGACTCGGGCAGGAAGCGCAGCGCGCGACGCACCTGTTCGAACAACAGTCGCAGCGTGCTTTCGAGCGTATGGCCGACGTAGTAGTCGACGCTTTCGTCAGTCAGATCGGGAGCGCCGTAATGCGTCGGAAAAAGCGCGGCCCGCAGGCCGTTGACGATCTTCACGATCGCATCGCGCGAAGGCAACTCGCGGATACCGAGCGGATGGCGCGTCCGATGCAACTCCTCGCGCGACGCGCGCAGTCCGGAGACGATATCGGCAAGTCCCCATTCGGTGGTCGGATCGTCGGGAGGCGGGGGCAGTTTGTTCGGCATGGTCACGATGAACGAGGGGAACGGCCGCCACGAGCGGACAAAATGGAACGATTATCCAAGATTAACCGCTTTTGCGGATCGGAGTTTGACTGGCGGAACGGGCTGTCGGGCTCGGCCGTGCATGCATCGTTTCCGCTCGTTCAGACCGTGATGTTGCTCGCGTCGATCCATCGCACGGCCCAGTCGCGGGCGTGCGCGATGGCCTCGTCCGCGTTTCGGAAGCGCAGCTCCGAGGGAAAGAACCGGTTCGCGACGAGTTCGCCATCGCTCGTTCGCGAGATCACGACGTACGGATGGAAGCTGCCATCTCCGGCCCGCGCGGGCGCACAATTGAGTAGATAGCCGCGATGTGAAAAAGCAGCATCGTGTTGCATGAGTCACCTGTGTGAAAGTGCCCTGCTAATTCGATTCGGCAACGCGCCAGCGCGAAGCCCGGCCGCGAACCACGCATCGGTTGCGTGGCTTGGTGAGGCTCGATCGAATCTCGGCTTACGGGCTGGCAGGTTTCAAATCATACTCTGTAGAAAACGCGCCTTGGGTTGAAAAACGTGCGTGAAAATTCGATGGTCGGTCAAGTGGCCGCTCCGACAAGGCTTGCGGTTCCGGCGCCAAAAACCCGGAACGAGTCTTGCGGGCGCAAGTTCTCATTTGCAGAACGGAGCACATCATGAACAACGCGGAAAGCAACGAACCGAAGGACAAGCAGGCACAACGCGCGGGCGAAAGCCCTGTGAAGGTGCCCGAAACCGAGACGGCCCACCTCAAGGTCGAGGACGCCGCGAAAGCGGCCAGCGGGCAGGAAGCGGGGCTTGGTCAGGCGCGCGGCTCGGGTGCATCGAAGTCCGGCGACGCGGGCGTGTCCGGCGGACCGCTCGGCCTCACGACGCGGCATCCGGTCGGACAGGACGTGCTGAACGACGAATCGCTCGACGACACCGTCGACACCGACGGCAAGAACCGCGATGCGAAGCGCGACATGGAAATGCGCGAGCGCGAACCCGACTCGGTGATCACGTCGAACGCGACGCTCGTGAACTACGTGGGCGAGCCCGGCGATGGCCTCGGCGGTTTCGACAGCCGGCCTGGCCGCAATGGCCTGCTGCTTGCACTGGAGCACGGCTACCGGATGATCGACAAGGGCATGGTGGCGCCGCAAGTGACCGAAGTCGAACACCGGCAGCAATTCGAAGCGCGCGACCCTCATGGCCACACGCTGCGCGGGCGCAAGCACTATGCGCTCAACCACATGCGTCCGTCGCGGCTGATTGAATTGCAGCGACGCGACAAATAATCGCTTCCATCCATCCCACCGCGAAAAGGGCCGCTGAAGAGTCAGCGGCCCTTTTCAATTGCAGCGTGCCAGTTGCGCCGACGAATCAATCCTTCTTGTCCTTTTCGTCCTCCGGCTCGATGCGCGTCACGCCGCCCGTCGCCGGGGGATCGCTCGCCGGGAAAGTGTCCTCGACGGCTTTATCCACGTCCTCCTCGTCGCGTTCCGAATGCGGGTTCTGTTCTTTCACGTTGCTCATCGCTGACTCCCTTGGTCGTAGTGTCTTACGGTCATTCGAGAGAGCAACCGTCGTTCCAGAGATGGCGCGCAGCGATCGGGCACGACTCCTGCGATAACGTCCCGCGCCGATCAACCCCGCACTGACACGGAGCCGGACATGAGCACTGTCAACGCGTATTCAGGCAACACCGCGCATTCCCTCGACGCGAGCGACGCATCCACCGAGACGCGCAACCGCGTCCGGACCACGCGGATCGAGCGCGATTCGCCGCATGCCGCCGCGCTGACGAGTCTGGCGCTCGCCTACGCCCTCTCGTGGGCAGAACTTGGCCTCGCCGCGACGATCGGTCTTCCCGGCGACGCCGGTAGCCACCCGCTCGCGGCGTCGGTGGTCGCGCGCGTGCTCGTCGGCTTGCTGTATCTGTGCGTCGCCGCGCGGCTGCAATGGGCGCGCTGGGTCACGGTGACGCTCGGGTTCGCATCGGTTGCGCTCGTCGCGCCGACGCTCGCGCTTCAGTGGGAGACGTTCCCGGCGGCGGCGGTCTTGTCCGGCGTGGCGCTCGTGTGCAGGCTCACCGCTTCGCTCTTCCTGCTCGCGCCGTCAGCGGATGTCGCGGCCTCGAAAACGGCCGGAATCGCCTGAACGCAAAACCCCGGTGCACAATGGTGGCCTTCTCCTTTTACGGATGAGCCAGCCATGAAAATTGCCGTGATCGGTGCCACGGCACCGTCGGACGCGCCGTCTTCGCCGAACTCGCGAAGCGTCACGAGACCCTCGAAATCGGCGCCACGCGCGGCGCACATCGCGTGGACCTGAAAGATCCCGACAGCATCCGCCGCCTGTTCGATTCCATCGGCCAGGTCGACGCGATCGTCGCGGCCGCGGGCCACGTTCACTTCGGCGAACTCGTGAAGATGACGCCCGAACAATTCCGCATCGGCCTCGACGACAAGCTGATGGGCCAGGTCAACCTCGTGCTCGGCGCGCGCGACTATCTGAACGACGGCGGCTCGTTCACGCTCACGAGCGGCATCGTCGGCGCGGAGGTGATCCGGCTGGGCGCGGCTGCGGCAGCCGTGAACGGCGCTATCGAGGGTTTCGTGCGCGGCGCGGCGATCGAATTGCCGCGCGGATTGCGCATCAACGCGGTATCGCCGACGATGCTGGAAGAGGCAAGCGAGAGTTTCGGCCCGTACTTCCGCGGCTTCGAAGCGGCGCCGGGCGCGCGCGTGGCGCTGGCGTACAGCCGCAGCGTCGAGGGCGCCGAAACCGGACGCGTGTACAAGGTGCATTGAGCCAAGCCGATGCAGTGGACGAAAGACGCATACCGCGTCACAACCGACGTCGACGCATTCCAGTTCGACGTCGTGCACCGTTATCTGAGCGAGGTGGCGTACTGGTCGCCGGGCATCGCGCGCGAGAAGGTGGAGCGCGCGGCGCGCCATTCGCTCGCGTTCGGCCTCTTCGAGCGCGATGCGCAGATCGGCTACGCGCGCATGATCACGGACGCGACGACGTTCGCCTATCTCGCCGATGTTTTCGTACTGCCGGAGCATCAGGGCAAAGGCCTCGGCATCTGGCTGATGGAATGCGTCCTCGCCCACGACGACCTGCATGACCTGCGCCGCCTGATGCTCGTCACGTCCGATGCGCACGGCCTCTACGCCCGATTCGGCTTCACCGCGCCCGCGAACCCGGAGCGGATCATGGAAAAGAAGCCGTAGCCGTCGGGCATCGCGCGTCAGACGCGCGGCTGAAACGCGATCACGCCCATCCCGACGAGCGCGATCGCCGCTCCGGCGACATCCCACGCGCTCGGCCGAATGCGGTCGACGGCCCACAGCCACGCAATTGCCACGCCGATATACACGCCGCCGTAAGCCGCGTAGACGCGCCCGGCAGCGGCGTCGTGCAGCGTGAGCAGCCATGCGAACAGGGCGAGCGACAGCGCGCCCGGCACGAGCAGCCACGGCGATCCGCCGGCCTTCAGCCATCGGTACGGAAAGTAGCAGCCGGCAATCTCGGCGACGGCGGTGATCACGTAAAGCAGAAAGGTTTTCATGAGCGATGACGTGTCGGTCGAGGCTGCACATTATCGGGCGCGCGAACGGTTGCGTCGACGCACTTCGCTCGGGACAATGACGCCTTCGCCGCCGTCATCCAATCGACATTGAGCCCCTCCCCTACCTCGTCGCCCGTTCCGGTGCGCTGGCATCGCCGCGTGCTGACGCTCGCGTTTCCGATCGTCCTCGCGAATCTCACGCAGCCGATCCTCGGCGCGGTCGATACCGCCGTCGCCGGCCATCTCGACGGCCCGCAGTATCTCGGCGGCGTCGCGCTCGGCGGGCTCGTCTTCAACTTCGTGTTCTGGGGCTTCGGCTTTTTGCGCATGGGCACGACCGGTATCGTCGCGCAGGCATACGGCGCCCGCGACGACGCCGCGCTCTGCGCGAGCCTCCTGCGCGCATTGCTGCTCGCCGCCGCGATCGGCGCGGCCGTACTCGCGTTGCAGGTGCCGCTGATCGGCTTCGGCGTCGCCGCGCTCGGCGGCAGCGACGCCGTGCAGGCGAGCGCGCGCCTTTACTGCCACGCGCGCATCTGGGCGGCGCCCTTCGTGCTCGCGAACTACGTCGTGCTCGGCTATCTGCTCGGCACGCAGCGCGTGCGGCTCGCGCTCGTCACGCAGGTCTTCATCAACGCGGTGAACATCGTCGCGGTGCTCGCGTTTGTCTACCGGCTCGACTGGGGAATCGCGGGCATCGGCGCCGCGACCGCCGTCGCCGACGCTTGCGGCTTCGTGCTCGGCATCGCGATCCTGTGGCACGTGCGCACGCGCGGTCTGCCGCCGCCCGCGTGGACGCAGCTTCTCGACGCCCGCGCGATGAGGCGCCTCGTCGCGATCAACCGCGATATCTTCGTACGCACGCTCTGCCTCGTCGGCTCGTTTGCGTGGTTCGCGCATCTCGGCGCGCGGCAAGGCGACGCGATTCTCGCGGCCAACGCGCTGTTGCTCAATTTCCAGACGTTCATGGCGTTCGGTCTCGACGGCTTCGCGCACGCGGCCGAAGCGCTGGTCGGCGCGGCGACGGGCGCGCGCGACCGCCACGCGTTCCGGCAGGCCGTGAGGGTGACGATGCTGTGGTCGGCGATCGGCGCGGCGGGCTTCACGCTCGTCTACTGGGCGGGCGGCGCGTGGATCATCGGACGGCTCACCGACCAGCCCGCCGTGCGTGCCGCCGCCCTGCACTATCTGCCCTGGGCGGCCGCGCTGCCGGTCGCGTCGGCGGCGGGTTTTCAGCTCGACGGCGTGTTCATCGGCGCGACGCGCACGCGCGAACTCATGAAAGCGATGGCCGTCTCGTTCGCCGTCTTCGTGCTGGCGGCGTGGGCGCTTGCCGGGCCGCTCGGCAATCACGGACTGTGGCTCGCGCTGACGATCTTCATGATCGCGCGCGGCGTGACGTTGCTGGTGCAACTGCCGTCCATCGAACCCGGGATGGCTACGCGCTGACCATCAGTGGGCTTTCACATCCTTCGCTGCCAGCCCATCCAACAGCGCCTTGTGAAACGCGGCCGGGTCCTGCATCTGCGGCGCATGCCCGAGTTCCGGAAACTCGACGAGCTTCGCCCCCGCGATACGCTCCGCCGCGAGCTTCGCGAGATCGGGATAACGGCCGAGCGTCGGACGAATCTCAGGCGGCGCCAAATCCTTGCCGATGGCAGTCGTGTCCTTGTCGCCGATGAGCAGCAGCGTCGGCACGTGCAGCGCGTCGAATTCGTAGACGACGGGCTGGGTGTAGATCATGTCGTAGAGCAACGCCGAGTTCCACGCGACCACTTCCTTGCCCGATCCGCGATACATGCCCGCGAGCATCTGCACCCACGGCTCGTAGTCGGCGCGCCAGTGGCCCGCGTAGTAGGTGCTCTGTTCGTAGCGGCGAATGCCGTCCGCGCTGGTCTTCAGCTCGCGCGCGTACCAGTCGTCGACGGAGATCGACGGCACGCCTTTCGCCTTCCAGTCCTCCAGCCCGATCGGGTTGACGAGCACGAGCTGCTCGGTCTCGCGCGGATACATCAGCGCATAGCGCACCGCGAGCATGCCGCCCGTCGAATGCGCGATGAGCGTCGCCTGCTTCACGTTCAACGCCTGCAACAGCGCGTGCGTGTTGCGCGCGAGCTGCTGGAAGCTGTACTGGTAGCGCGCCGGCTTGGTCGATTTGCAGAAGCCGATCTGATCCGGCGCGATCACGCGATAGCCGGCTTCGGTCAGCGTCTCGATCGTTTGCCGCCAGGTCGCGGAGCAGAAATTCTTGCCGTGCAGCAGCACGGCGGTGCGGCCGTTGGGACGCGGCGGATGCACGTCCATGTAGGCCATTCGCACCACTTGCCGCTGCGACGTGATCGAAAACTGCGCGACCGGATACGGATAGTCGAAGCCCTGCAACTCGGCGCCGTACGCGGGACCATCGTTGCTGTAGACAGGCGCGCTCCCGGCGGTCGACGAAGACGACGGTTCCTGCGCGGATGCGTGCATCGCGAGACACAGCGTCGCGAGCGAAAGGAATGCGGACAGCGAGCGGCTCGTGAGGGTCATGGAGGCGTATCGGTTCGATTCGGACAGGGATGATGCGGGAGATTCTATCGCGCGAGGTTTTTCGGCGTGAAAGCGCCTCCGCGCGTCTGAACTCGTCTTATACTTTGCGGCCTTTCCCCCACCCTGGCGCGTCTCTCGCGCCGCGTATCGATATCGCGTTCGAGATTCCAAAAGCATGACAATCCGCATCAAGGCAGTCTTCGCCGCGCTGCTCGGCGCTTCCTGTTTCCTTCCGGCCATCGTTCCGGCCGTCGCATCGGCTTCGCCGCTTTCGTGGATCACCTCGAACGACTGCTCGCAGTTCAGCCCGAACGGGCGCGCGCCGGTCGTCGTCAACGCGAAGCTGCGCGCGTCGACGCAAACGCTCTGCTATTCCGACTTCGCGGTACTGCATTCCGGCATCACGAAAGGTCCGCTGTGGTCGGCGGAACACCTGACGGCGCAACACGTCGACGACGCGAAGAACAACACGCGCACCAACCGCTTTTTCGCCGAGAAACAGCTCCAGCCCGGCGCAGGCGCGCAACTCGACGACTACAAGAGGAGCGGCTACGATCGCGGCCACATGAGCCCGGCCGGCGACCGCTGGAGCAAAAAAGGCATGGCCGAGTCGTTCTCGCTGGCGAACATCGTGCCGCAAAATCCGTCGAACAACCGGCGCGTCTGGGCGCGCATCGAGGAATCGGTGCGGCGGCTCGCGGAGGAATCGGGCGACGCCTATGTCGTGACCGGCCCGCTCTTCTCCGGCCGCGAATTGCAGACGATCGGCGAATCGCGGGTGTTCGTGCCGACTCAGTTGTACAAGGTCGTCTATCTGCCGGCGCGCAACCTGGCGTTCGCGGTGGTGGTCGACAATACGGCGACCGACGCGTACACCATGAAGACCGTGCGCGAACTGGAGACGATGAGCGGACTGCAGTTTCCGGGCATCCCCGACACGCTGAAGGACAAACGAATTGGAGGACTGAAAGGTGTTTAAGCCATTTGCCAACGATACCGACGTACTCAACGTCAACGGCGACGCATTCACCGTGACCAACGGCGAGACGCACATCGCGATTGCCGCCGACATCGGCATCGCGCGCGACAAAACCGGGCTCGCGACGGCGCTCGCGTTGCAGAAGGCGCTCAATGCGATCGTCGATGCGTTGCAGAAGGACGCGTCGCTGCCGGCCCGAATCGCCGACGAGCCGCCCGCGCCGGCGGGCAAGACCGACAATCCGTTCATCTGACGCGCGGCTCTGAAACGCACGCGGGGACGCGAAATGATCGAATGCCATGTTGCCCCGAGTCCGCTCGGACACATCCTGTACCGGGCCGAAGGCGACAGCCTGACGGGGCTCTTCTTCATCGGACAAAAGCATTTCCCGGCGGGCGTAGCCGCGCCGACCTTGTCCGACGACGCGCCGGCTGCGCGCGTGATCGCCGAAGCGCGCGAACAGATCGACGCGTATTTCGCGGGCGAGCGGCGCGCATTCTCGATGAGGCTGCGACTCGACGGCACGGCGTTCCAGTTGCGCGTGTGGAGCGCGTTGCAGGAGATTCCTTTCGGCGACGCCTGGACCTACGGCGATCTCGCGCGGCGGCTCGGCTTGCCGCCGGGTGCGTCGCGGGCGGTGGGCGGCGCGAACGGACGCAATCCGGTGGCGATCATCGTGCCGTGTCACCGGGTGATCGGCGGCGATGGCGCCTTGACCGGTTATGCGGGCGGCGTGCAGCGCAAGCAACATCTGCTCACCCTCGAAGGCGGCCCGGGACGCGCGCAACTCGACCTGTTCTGAATCGCGCCTCACGCGCATGTTAAAAACCCCCGCAAGCCTACCGGCTTGCGGGGGTTTTTAACGAACCGCGTCTTGCGCTTTACTGCTGCGTGCTGACGCGAATCTCGACGCGGCGGTTCTGTGCACGGCCAGCCGACGTCGCGTTCGACGCAACCGGATTCGCTGCACCGAAGCCTTGCGCTGCGTAGTTCTGCGAACGCAGACCGTGGGTCTTCAGATACGACAGCACGGATTGCGCGCGGCGCTCGGAAAGCTGCTGGTTATGTGCAGCCGAACCCGTCGAGTCCGTGTAGCCCGCGACCTGCACCGACTTGAACGTGACGTTCTGACCGGCCTGGATGAACTGGTCGAGCGTGCCCGTGGCTTTCGGCGTGAGCGTTGCGCTGTCGGTGGCGAAGTTGGCGTCGCCGCTCAGGTTGATCTGGCGCGGCACTTCCGGCGCGGGCTGCGCAGCCGGTTCGGGTGCTGCCACCGGCGCCGGCGTGGCGACTTGCGGCGCGCCGCACTGGAACGTGACGATGCGCGGGTCGTTGGCATCTTCATTGATGGCGCGCAGGCGCTCCATCGTGTCGAGCTTGTACGCGGGCTGGTCGCCGCAGACGCGCTGCGCTGCCTCGACGCACGCGGCCACGCCTTCGAACACGCCGTGGCATTCCGCGCGATAGGCCTTCGTGCCGTTCGCCGTCTGAATCTGATACACGTTGAACTTGGGTCCTTGGGCGACGGTGGTGCAACCGGCAATCACGCCGATCGAAAGAAGACTTGCTATGACTAGTTTTTTGGACATCTCGGGTACCGTTCTGAACTTATTTCTTGACTGAAAAATCGAGACAAATGCGCACTGCTTGGGCGCTTGAAAGCAACCCGATCTTCACAGCCACCTTATTCGCCTCTTGTCGACGATCCGAACCACCGAATTAGTCGGGAATCCGAAAATCGCGCGAAATCTTAGCATGGGGTATCGGCCCCTTTTCACGCGAAAACTCTTAAACCGCGAAGCTCATTGCCGAGCATTTTTTGCTCACGGCGCGGATGTGAGCGATGCGGGCGCACAAATGACGAGCGGCCGCAATGGCGGCCGCTCGTCTGCCCGGATGTCATCCGGAAAAACCCATCTGCTTCACTTCGCTGGTGTCGGCAGATCGCCTTCCTGCTGTTTTTGCAGATCCTGCACGCGGGCCTGCAACGCGCGCAGTTGCGCCTGCGCCGCCGCCTGCTCGTTGCGCAGTTCGCGGATCGCCTCCTGTTGCTGCTGCTGACGGTCCGCCACCTGGCTCTGCTGCGCACGCGCGACGTCGAGGTCCGCCTGCAGACGGCTCGCGCGGTTTTGCTGCGTGGCGATCAGGCGGTCGGCGTAAGACTTTTCTGCTTCCAGTTTGACGCGGCGCAATTCCGTGTCCGAAAGCTGAATGGTCGACTTCGCAAAATCCGCATAAACCGATTCCGCGCGGGCATCGTTTTGAGTCTTGATTACGCGCCAGAATTTCTTTTGTTGAAACATTGCGACGTAATAAAGCATTTCGTCCGGGTAGTAGAGCAGGCTGGCGCCGTAACTGCCGTTATACGTGGTGCGCAATTCGCGCACTTTTCCGTCGCGAATCATTTGCTGCAATTCGGCGATATCCCCGCTGGCCGGCTGTTGCTGCGCGTCGTCCGTATTGCCCGAAAGAACGTCGCGACGACCGCCCATGTCGGCGACCGCATTGCCGGCCGGCCCCGCGGCCGTTGCTTCGGTGGTGGCAAGCAGGAAACCCGTCATCAGCAGGGCGCTTGCGCAGATCGATTTGTAATTCATGTAGCGTCCGTCTATTCAGAGAGCAATGCCCGGTCTTTTCAGATATGGCGACTTGAAACGTCGAATTCCAGATTTTACCGCGTGGCACGAGTTTGCCGACTCGTTTTAACGCAATGCCCGAATTAATTGGGGACCTTAAAGCGATTGGCCGCGACCCCATCGGTCCGCATGGAATCTTCCGATTCCGTGTGACGCCAGCGATCGAGACGCGAATAGAACCGCACACTTGCCGATAGGTCCCGCGGACTCGCCACGATGTGCCGGTCGAGCTCCGCCGAACGCGTGGTTTTGGCAAAGATCCCGGTATCGACGATGTCGTCCGGGTCCGCGATCGAGGCCGCCCCGCATGACGGCATATTGATGAGCGCGCCGGAAACGAGCATCGCGGCGACAACGGCAAGGTGTGACGGGGACATGGATCGGATCGGCTGGGCAACCGCATGCGTTCGGCGCGAGTCTCCGGTGCATGAGCGGGCAAGGTGGGCGAAGCGCGGACCGTTTGGTTCTGGCGCGGCGGATCGTAATGAGACCATCCGCGGCGCGTCCGGGGCATCGGAGCCGTCCCAAATCGCTTTGCCTGCTCTGCCGGCTTCGCCGCCGGGTGCGACATCGACGGGCGCCGAGCCCGCCGGGCGCAGAAAATGCTGCGTCCACCGCAAGATTGGACGTGCTCGAGGCACAAACCGCCGTCGACCGGAAACGAAAACGCGCAAACCGCTTCTGCCTGCGCGTTGGTCGCCAAAAGCGCATTGCCATGCGACACCGGGCGCTTGCTCGGCCATAATTCGCCTTCGCACGGCGCTTTTGCCACACAAAGACACATTCAATGATCAAAGACGAAACGGCATCGAAGGAGCCGGCTCACCAGCCCGCGACCGATGCGACCAACATCACGACCGGCATTCCGGGCCTCGACGACATCCTCGGCGGCGGGCTGGTCGAAGGCGGCCTGTACCTGATCGAAGGCATGGCCGGCGCGGGCAAGACGATTCTTTCGTCGCAAATCGGCTTTCACCGCGTCTCCGAAGGCGACATGGTGCTGTACGTCACGCTGATCGCCGAGTCGCACACGAAACTCCTCGGCCACCTGCGCGCGCTCTCCTTCTACGACGCCGACGCGATCTCCGACCGCATGCTCTTCGTCTCCGGCTATCACGAACTGATGCGCGACGGCCTGTCGGGCTTTCTCGCGCTAATCGCCGCGACGATCAAGGCGAACCGCCCGCGCTTCATGGTGATCGACGGCTTTCGCAGCGCTCGCGAATTCAGCACGACGGAACTCGAACTCTCGCAGTTCATCCACGAACTGAGCGCGTTCGTCACGGCCGCGCGCTGCACCACCGTGATCCTCGCGCCGCTCTCCGGCAACGAGCCGCATCCGGAACACACGCTCGTCGACGGCCTGATCGAACTGAACCGCTTCAGCACCGGCATGCGGCGCGCCCGCGAGATCGAGGTCCACAAGCTGCGCGCCCGCGATCATCTGCTCGGCAAGCATTTTTTCAAGATCACGGGCGACGGGCTCGTGACGTTCCCGCGCCTCGAAGCGCGTCCGTCGCTGATGGAAAGCGCGCCGGATTTGAAGACGAAGCTCGCCTTCGGCATGCCCGAATTCGACGCGATGTTGGGCGGCGGCGTCGTGAAGGGCTCGACGACGACGCTGATCGGGCCGTCCGGCGTCGGCAAGACGCTGCTCGCGCTCAAGTTTCTCGAAGCGGGGGTCGAGCGCGGCGAGCGCTGCGTGTATTTCGGCTTCTATGAATCGCCGGAGCGGCTGATCGCGAAGGCCGAGGCCGTGTCGATCAGGCTCGCGGACGCCGCGCAGGACGGCCGCCTCACGATCCAGTGGCAGCCGGCGGTGGAACTCGCGATCGACGAACTCGCCGCCGAACTGATCGCGGTCGTGACGCGGACGAACGCGTCGCGGCTCGTCGTGGACGGCATCGAGGGCTTCCACGATTCGGCGAACCGCGTCGAGCGCTTCGGCCTGTTCCTGAACGCGCTCACGCACCGGCTGCGGCAGGCGGGCGTCACGGCGCTCCTGACCGAGGAACTGCCGCTCTACACCGACGCGGTCCACACGCAGGCGATGCGCGCCTCCGCGATGACCGAGAACATCGTGCTGCTGCGCTATGTCGAGGCGAATTCCGGGCTCTACCGGATGCTCTCGGTCGTCAAGCAGCGCGAGAGCGCGCACGATTCGGCGATCCGCCGCTTGATCATCGACGAGCACGGGCTGCGCGTGAGCGAAAGCTTCATCGGCGCGACCGGGCTTTTGTCGGGGCGCGGTTCGATCGGTCCGTCGCTTTCGGTGTCCGATGCCGGCACGCGGACATGAAGAACATTCTTGTCGTCGACGACGAATTCGACATCCTGACCACCTGGCGCCTCGTGCTCCAGATGGAAGGCTACGAAGTCGTCACGGCTTCCAACGGTCTGGCGGCGCTCGAAAGCGCGCGCCACCGCGTGCCCGATCTGATCATCACCGACTGGATGATGCCGAAGATGGACGGCGTCGCGCTGATCCGCGAGCTTTCCCGCGACCGCGCGCTCGCGCACGTGCCCGTGGTACTGATGAGCGCGGCCGCGCGGGCGCCGCAGATCGAGCACGCGGCGCTCGAATTTCATCGCAAGCCGTTTTCCATCGACGATCTGCTCGCCGCGGTCGTACGGCTGATCGGCGAGGCTTGATTGCAGGCAGCTTTCTAGGCACGAAGCGTGCTGTAACAAGCGTTCCGGTCACGCCGGAATCTTCGGTCGAGTCCTCTGAGGATTCGATTCACACGATTCATTCCAACGGGAGGCACCATGGTGCAGGATCAGGTAGAAGGCGCGGCGCAGACCGTCGCGGGCAAGGTGCAGGACGCAGTCGGCGCGATTACCGGTGATGCCTCGACGCAAGCGGAAGGCAAGGCACGCCAGGCGTTGGGGTCGCTCCAGCAGAGCTACGGCCAGACCATCGACAACGTGCGAACCGCCGTCGTCAGCCAGCCGATCAACGGTGTGCTGATCGCGGCCGCCGTCGGCTTCGTGCTCGGCGCGTTGTGGAACCGCGATCGCTGAGCAACTCGGGCGCGTGGAAGTCGCGCGTCGCATGTAAAAACGGCGGTCCGCTGCAAGGCGAACCGCCGTTTTGTTTGCTGGCGAGGCTCGCCTACTTCGAATAGCTCGCGCGCGACTGCATCGCGCTCGCATGCGACGCCGCGCAGCCGATCGCGAGCGCGATGCCCGTCACGAGCAACGCGCCGCTGCCCGCGACGATGCCGACCGCGACCACCGAACACGCCGCAAAGCCATCGAGCGTCGAGACGAGCCCGGGCCACACCGGCCCGGCGAGCGCCATCGTCAGGTGGGAGAAGATCAGCGCGCCCATCGCGCTCACGATCACCACCGCCAGCGCGCCCGCCTCCTGCCCCGCCGCATAGCCGATCACGGCGCACGCGCCCGCGCAGGCGAAGTGCAGCGAGCTGGCGAGCGACGCGTCTTTTATCGCGAAGCGCAGCCGCGACAGCAGCGCGGCGCCGGCGACCGCAACGCTCGCGCCGATCAACGCGGCAACCGGCTCGTCCGGCTTGGCGAAGAGCGTCGACGCGAGCGCCGCCGCCGCGATCATGCCGGGCAGGCGCGAGAGGCGCGGCGCGCGATCGATCCCGAAGCGCGCGCACACCGCCGCCGCACCGCCCGCGATGCCGAGCGCGACGATCATCGACAACACGGCTGATGTGCCGCCGCCGGCCGCATGCGCGAGCACGACGAGCGCGCCCATCGCGCCGATTTCCCACAGCACGCGCCGCCGCGCCGCGGAGATGCCGCCGCTCGCGCGGAGCGCCTCCATCGTCGCGACGACAGCCAGCACGCAGAGCGCGCCGTCGAGGGCATCGAACATGGCGCGTCTGCCTGCGCTATGCCGCGAGCCGGTTCGAGAGCTTGCCGATTCCTGCGATCGTCACATCGACGGTCGAGCCGTCCTTGATCGAGCCGACGCCGATCGACGTGCCGCACATGATGACGTCGCCGGGCACGAGGGTCATGTCGGCGGAAACCATCGCGACCTGCTCGGCGGGCGAGAAGATCATGTCGTCGAGCGGATAGTTCTGGCGCTCCACGCCGTCGAGCGTTGTCACGACGTGCGCGGCGCGCCAGTCGAAGCCGGTGGCGATGGTCGGTCCGAGGCAGCTGAACGTGTCGAAGCCCTTCGCGCGGCACCATTGCGCGAAGTTCGGATCTTCCTGCAGCAATTCGATCGCGGTGACGTCGTTCACGCACGTGTAGCCGAAGATCGCGCTTTCCGCTTCCTCGACGCTCGCGTTGCTGCACGTCTTGCCGATCACGATGCCGAGTTCGCCTTCATAGGCGATCTTGCCCTGATAGCTCTTCGGGCGGCGAATGTCCGCGTCCGGCCCGATCACCGACATCGGCGGCTTGATGAGGAAGAGCGGATGTTTCGGCGGCGCCTTGTCGAGTTTCTGCGACAGCGCATAGAAGTTGTTCCAGAGCGCCACGCACTTGCTCGGCTGGCAAGGCGCGAGCAGCGTCACTTCACTGAGCGCAAACGAATGGTTGGTGGGCTTGGGCTTTTCGAAGAGCGAGCCGTCGTATTGAAGGACGCGAAGTGCATGCTGATCGAGCGTGCCGAAGCCGATGCGGCCCTCGGCATCGCGAAAGCGGATCCAGTTGGTCACGAAGCTTTCCTTGAAAGTGTTGGTTGGGACGTTCAGGCTTTCGCGCTCAGATCGCGCCGAGGCTTTTAAGCGTCGCGATCTGGTCGGCGTTGTAGCCGAGTTCCGCCATCACTTCGTCGGTGTGCTCGCCGAGCAGCGGCGAGCGCGTAACGTCGGTCGGGCTGTCGGAGAGCTTGATCGGGTTGCCGACCGTCAGGTACTTGCCGCGCACCGGATGATCGACTTCGACGATCGTCCCGGTCTTGCGCAGCGACTCGTCTTCGGCAATTTCCTTCATCGACAGGATCGGGCCGCACGGAATGTCGTGCTTGTTGAGGATTTCCATCGCCTGGAACTTGGTCTTCGACATCGTCCAGCGCTCGACTTCAGCGAAAATGTCCTTCAGGTGCGGCAGGCGCGCGGCGGCCGTCTTGTAATCGGGATGATCAATCCACTCTTCGCGGCCGATCACCTTGCAAATTTCGCCCCAGACCGGCGCCTGCGTGATGAAGTAGATGTACGCGTTCGGATCGGTTTCCCAGCCCTTGCACTTCAAAATCCAGCCCGGCTGGCCGCCGCCCGAGGCGTTGCCCGCGCGCGGCACGGCGTCGCCGAAAGTGCCGTTCGGATATTGCGGATATTCCTTCATGACGCCGGTGCGTTCGAGCCGCTGCTGATCGCGCAGCTTCACGCGGCACAGGTTGAGCACGCCGTCCTGCATCGCGGCGAGCACTTTCTGGCCGCGTCCGGTGGTTTTGCGCTGATAAAGCGCCGCGACGATGCCAAGCGCCAGATGCAGCCCCGTGCCCGAGTCGCCGATCTGCGCGCCGGACACGACGGGCGGGCCGTCGTCGAAACCGGTCGTCGAGGCCGCGCCGCCGGCGCATTGCGCGACGTTCTCGTAGACCTTGCAGTCTTCGTAAGGCCCGGGGCCGAAACCCTTCACCGACGCGACGATCATCGCCGGATTCAGTTCCTGGATGCGCTCCCACGTGAAGCCCATGCGATCGAGCGCGCCGGGCGCGAAGTTTTCGACCATCACGTCGCATTTCTTGATCAGCGCTTCGAGAACCTTCTTGCCTTCCGGGTTCTTGGTGTCGATCGTGACCGAGCGCTTGTTGTGGTTGAGCATCGTGAAGTAGAGGCTGTCCGCGTCGGGAATGTCGCGCAGTTGCTCCCGCGTGATGTCGCCCGTACCCGCGCGCTCGACCTTGATCACGTCCGCCCCGAACCACGCGAGCAACTGCGTGCAGGTCGGACCCGATTGAACGTGCGTGAAATCGAGGATGCGCACACCATCCAGTGCCTTGCCCATTGCCGTCTCCCTTTCGTTTCGTATCCGTTCTATATATGTGTCGATCGCGCGTGCCCGTCGTTTTTTGGGCGCTGGGGACAGCAGCGCGCTGCGCCAGCCGTCGATCCGTTGTGATATACAATATTCCACACACAGTATTAGTCAAGCGTTCGGGCCATCTCCGAAACCCTGTAGTGCGGTGCAACATCGTTTGCAACGCTTATCAGGCTTCGTTCTTAGGCACAAGCATCCTGCGTCGCAGCAAAAGCCGCTTGCGCGTAATCCGCATCGATTGGTCGTTAAACTGCTGCTTACTTCCGGCATCGTCGCTTTCGGTCAAATCGTCCTTTTGGTCTCTGTGAAATGTGATATATCATATTTCAGCGCTCGACTTTGGCCCATCATCGCCTGGCGCTTCATTCTGTTCAGAACATCAGGAGACGCAATGAACATCCATGAGTATCAGGCGAAGGCCCTGTTGCGGCAGTACGGCGTGGCGGTGCCAGAGGGGCGAGTCGCGTTTTCGGCGCAGGAAGCCGCCGATGCGGCGAACGCGCTCGGCGGGCCGGTGTGGGTCGTGAAATCGCAGATTCACGCGGGCGGACGCGGCGCCGGCCGTTTCACCAACGATCCCGAGGGCAAAGGCGGCGTGCGCGTGCTGAAGTCGGTCGAGGACGTGAGGTCGAACGCGCAGCAGATGCTGTCGTCGGTGCTCGTGACGAAGCAAACCGGGCCCGCCGGCAAGGAAGTGAAGCGGCTTTATGTCGAAGAAGGCTGCGACATCGCGCGCGAACTGTATCTCGGCATGCTCGTCGATCGCGCGTCATCGCGCATCACGATCATGGCGTCGACCGAAGGCGGCATGGAAATCGAGGAAGTCGCGCATCGGACGCCCGAGAAAATTCTCAAGGTCGCTATCGATCCGGCCACCGGGCTACAGCCGTTCCACGCGCGTCAGATCGCGTTCGGACTCGGCCTGTCGGGCAAGCAGGTCGGCGCGGCGTCGAAGTTTATTGCGGCGCTCTATCAGGCGTTCGTCGATCTGGACGCGTCCATCGTCGAGGTCAACCCGCTCGTCGTGACGGGCGAAGGCAGCGTGATCGCGCTCGACGCCAAGCTCAATTTCGACGACAACGCCCTCTTCCGCCATCCCGACATCGAAGCGCTGCGCGACGAAGACGAAGAAGAACCGGCCGAAATCGAAGCGGCGAAGCACGGCCTGAACTACGTGAAACTCGACGGCAATATCGGCTGCATGGTGAACGGCGCCGGCCTCGCGATGGCGACGATGGACATCATCAAGCTCTATGGCGGCGAACCGGCGAATTTTCTCGACGTCGGCGGCGGCGCGACGCAGGAACGCGTCTCGACGGCGTTCAAGCTGATCCTGCGCGATCCGAAAGTCGAAGGAATTCTGGTCAACATCTTCGGCGGCATCATGCGCTGCGACGTGATCGCGCAAGGCGTGGTCGCGGCGGCGCGCGAGGTGAACCTGCACGTGCCGCTCGTCGTGCGGCTCGCCGGGACGAACGTCGACGCCGGCCGCGACATCCTGCGCACGTCCGGCCTCACGATCATTCCCGCAGAAAACCTGGCCGACGCCGCCGACAAGATCGTCAGCGCCGTCGCCGCCGCACGCCAATAAGGGGAAAAATCATGAGCGTATTGATCGACAAGAACACGAAGGTGATTTGCCAGGGCTTCACCGGCGCGCAGGGCACGTTTCACTCCGAGCAGGCGATCGCCTACGGCACGCGCATGGTCGGCGGCGTGACGCCCGGCAAGGGCGGCACGACGCATCTCGACCTGCCGGTTTTCGATACCGTCGCGCAGGCCGTCCACAAGACGGGCGCGGACGCGTCCGTGATCTACGTGCCGCCGCCGTTCGCGGCCGACGCGATCCTCGAAGCCGTCGATGCCGAAGTGCCGCTGATCGTCTGCATCACCGAGGGCATTCCGGTGCTCGACATGCTGCGCGTGAAGCGGGCGCTCGCGGGGTCGGCGAGCCGGCTCGTCGGGCCGAACTGCCCGGGCGTCATCACGCCGGGCGAATGCAAGATCGGCATCATGCCGGGACACATTCACCTGCCCGGGAAAATCGGCGTGGTGTCGCGTTCCGGCACGCTCACTTATGAGGCGGTCGCACAGACGACGGCAGCCCGCCTCGGCCAGACGACGTGCATCGGCATCGGCGGCGATCCGGTCAACGGGACGAATTTCATCGATTGCCTCGCGCTCTTCCTCGCCGACGACGCCACCGAAGGCATCATTATGATCGGCGAAATTGGCGGATCGGCGGAGGAGGAAGCGGCGCAGTTCCTGAAGGAATCGGGCACGAAGAAGCCGGTGGTCGGCTTTATCGCCGGGAAGACGGCGCCGCCCGGCCGGCGCATGGGCCACGCGGGCGCGATCATTTCCGGCGGCGCGGGCACGGCGGGCGCGAAGATCGACGCGATGAAATCGGCCGGCATTTACGTCGCCGATTCGCCCGCCGCACTGGGCGAAACGATGCTGCACGCGATGCGCTAAACAAAAAAGCCGTCCGGCGCGAGGCCGGACGGCTTTCCATTTCTACGTAACGCTCGGCTTTCAGTCGAGAAAGTCGCAATTCGCCTCGACGAACGCGGCCAGATCGAGCGAATGCTGGCGAACCAGCCGCTCGACCAGTTCGGTATCGCGCTTTTCAAGCGCTTCGATGATCCGCATGTGATCGACGATCGAGCGCGACGCGCGGTCGCTCTGCGAAATCGTCATCTTCCGGATCGCGCGCACGTGCACGAAGATGTTCTTGATGGTGTCGAAGATGATCTGCGACTTGCCCAGCTGAACGATCGCCTGGTGAAAGGCGATGTTCGCCTCCGAATACTCGTCGATGTGTTCGGCGGGCGTCGCGTCGCGAAAATTGTCGAACATGTGGCGCAACCCGGCGATTTCCGCGTCCGTCGCGCGCTGCGTGGCGAGGCGCGCGGCCATGCTCTCGAGCGCCGCCCACATGTGAATCATTTCGACGATTTCACGCTTCGTCTTGCGCAATATGTATACGCCACGACGCGGCACCGTGCGCAGGAAGCCTTCCTGCTCGAGCAGCGTCATCGCTTCGCGGATGGGCGTGCGGCTTACGCCGAGCGCCTCCGTCAATTCTTTTTCGTCGAGCCGGATTTCTTCGCGCGAGCGATAGATATCCGCCTCCGCGATCGCTTGCCGCAGTTTCGCGTACGCCTGATCGCGCAGCGAAACCGTGGCATTGATCGGTTCTAGCGAGAGCGTCAGTCCTGCGGGACGAAGCTCGGGTCTGTCTACAGATTGAGTATCAGATGGCATTGATGGTTCGATTTCCCAATTGCGGCTGGCCGGTCGACACACGCTTGCCCGATCCGCCGTTCTGATCGTCCGCCGCCAAGCCGGCAAACCGACCGTGATCCGATGCGCGCTGCAACATGGACTGCGGCACCGACGATGCAATCATAAACGTAACGCTCACGCCAATGGCCATCAAAGCGATTCCCAACACGACGACTAATGCGATGCTCATTTGAATGCTCCGGGTAAGTACTTAGGAGCCTCCAGTATATGTTGCGTCGCATCACGACGCAACATATTTTGCATCTTGTATATCAGAAACAACAGCGTCCGCTTACAAGCAGTTTAGGCGGCTTTTTGCGTTTCCGTCGGCGGTTGCGCGACCGCCGTGCCCTGATTGACGCCCTCGCGCAATTTGATCAATGCGAGGACCGCATCGAGCATCGGCGTTTCGACGTGAACCAGCCGCCCGATTTCCTGCACGACGGTCATCAGCGGATCGATTTCCATCGGCCGGCCGGCCTCGCAGTCCATCAGCATCGAGGTCTTGTGCGCGCCCACCGCGCCCGCACCGTTGATGCGCTTTTCCACGTCGACGCGAAAATTCACGCCGATCTTGTCGCCGATCGCCTTCGCTTCCAGCATCATCGACTTCGACAGCGCGCGCGTGCCCGGATCGCTCGTCAGCACGTCGAGTGTGGCGCCCGTCAGCGCGCTGATCGGGTTGAAGCACAGGTTGCCCCAGAGCTTGAGCCAGATTTCATCGCGGATATTGTTGCGCATCGGCGCTTCCATGTCGGCGGCGGCCATGATGTCGTGGAACGCCTGCAGACGCGGCGTGACTTCGCCGCTCGGCTCGCCGATCGGGAATTTCTTGCCGTATACATGCTTGATGACGCCCGGCTCCGCGATTTCGGCCGCCGGCAGCAGCACGCAGCCGATCGCGCGTTCCGGTCCGAGCACTTTCCACTGCTTGCCGCCCGGGTCGATCGACTGCAACGTCGTGCCGGCCAGCTCGCCGCCGTGATTGTAGAAATACCAGTAGGGCAAGCCGTTCACCGCGGTGACGACCGCCGTATCCGGCCCGAGCAGAGGCGCGATCAGATCGACGACGCCCGGCACCGAATGCGCCTTCAACGCGATGATCACGTAATCCTGCGGGCCGAGTTCCGCCGGATTGTTGGTGCAGCGGACCTTGACCGTGTGCTCCTGGCCGTCGATTTGCAGGCGCACGCCGTTCGCCTGCATCGCCGCGAGGTGCGGTCCGCGCGCGACGAAACTCACGTCCGCGCCCGCGCGCGCGAGTTGCGCGCCCATATAGCCACCGATTGCTCCCGCTCCGTACACGCAGATCTTCATGCTCGTCTCCTAAGGTGATTATTTGCCTTCTGATATACAACATACTACATTCCACAATGCCACTAAACAAGGCGATTTGTGTCCTCGCAGACAAGCGCAAACCCGCGCTCGCGAAGGGTTCGCGCGCGTGTCGATGAAGTCAATGCTGGCTTGGCTGCGGGGAATTCGGGTCGGCGAAGCAGCGCGGCGTGGCGCGCGTCTTCGCCGGATAGGGATCAGGCCGGGACGGCCCGAAGCGTCGGCGATGCGGAGCGCCGCGCAAGCGACGCCGCGACGACGTGCGCCCACACGTGTGCCGCGCCGGCGCGTAGCGCGCGGCCTTTGCGCCGCACGAGCATGATGGACCGCGATGCTTCGGGCGTGAGCACCACTGCCTGCACGCCGCGCCCGGCCCACGCCGCGCACGCGTGCATCGGCATGACGCCGATGCCGAGCCCCGCTTCGACCATCTGCACCACGGACTGCGCCTGCGCGAGCCGCTGGCGCGTCGTTCCGGCGACGTCGTGCAGCATCAGCGCACGCTCGGTGGCGGCGTGGCTGTCGGCGTCGTCGTCGAGCACCAGCAGCGATGCGCCGCGCAAGGCGCGCCAGTGGGCGCTGCGCTGCGACGCGAGCGGATGACACGCCGGCACCAGCGCGCACAACGGGTCGTCGAAGAGCGGTTCGGCGACGAGTTCGCTCACGTTGTCCGGCGCGATCACGACGCCCAGATCCGCCTCGCCGGCGCGCACGAGTTGCAGCACCTGGTTCTGCGGCCGGTCGACGAGCGCGATCGACAAATCGGGATGGCTCGCCGCGCACGACGCCAGCCACGCCGGCAAGACGCTCGCCGTCAGGCTGGAACTGCTCGCGAACTGGACGATGCCCGGCTCCGCGCTGTCGCCCGAACGCGGCCGCAAGGTCGCTTCGAGTTCCTCGACGAGCGGCGCGACCCGCGCGATCAGCTTGCGTCCGGCGTCGGTCAGCGCGACCTGGCGCGTCGTCCGGTCGAAGAGCCGCAACGCAATTTCGTCCTCCAGTTCGCGGATGCTGCGGCTCACCGCCGACTGCGTGATGCCGAATTCATCGCCCGCGCGCGTGAAGCTGCGATGCCGCGCGAGCGTGATGAAAAGACGCAGCTGATGCAGCGACACGCTCAGCGCCTTCGCGACCTGCGCGGTGTCCGGCGTGGCGTCGCGCACATCCGGACGCGGTTCGCTCAGCGTGCTCATCGCGCGGACGAGTTGCGCGGCGCCTCGGACCACGCCGCCTGGAACGAAGCGTCGACCGAATTCGAGGTCTGTTCGACCGTGTTGTTGATCCAGCGCTTTCTCATCGGCGCGAGCAGGAACTTGGCTGCGATCGCCGCGGCGATCGAGATGCCCGCTGCGCAGATGAACACCGCGTTCCAGCCGCCCACCGCCGACAGCAGCGACGCCACCGGCACCAGCATCGATGCCGTGCCCTTCGCCGTGTACAGCGTGCCGGCGTTGGCCGCGGCGTACTTGCTGCCGAAGGTATCGGCGCAGGTCGCCGGGAAGATCGAGAAAATCTCGCCCCAGCACAGGAAGATCATCGCGGCGAAGAACATGAACAGATACGGGTTGTGGCCGAAGTACATCAGGCCGAGCAACGCCGCGCCTTCACCGAGAAAGATCACGAACATCGTGTTCT
>NZ_FCNZ02000015.1 GCF_001544495.1 Caballeronia telluris | reverse complement strand
TCATCCGCGCGTTCCATACCATTCAGTACGAAATGACCTGGGCAGCCGTGACGCGCTCGTACGGCAAACTGCCTGCGCTGCTCATCCGCTTGCGCGAGCGGCTCAAGCAGCTCCTCAATGAGAAACGGCCCGGGCGCAGTTGCGCTCGAGCCGTCAAATCGCGACCGTTTCGTTATACCGTTCGTGTCCTCAAACGAGACCTTAACTGAACGGCATTAGGCCCATACTCTGGGGATTTCGTTGAAATTTCTGAAACGAAACTTCCCTCAGCAGCAGGAATTTTTGGTCTCACACGGCCGCGAACTGTCCGAGTCTCTTCGCCAGGAGGCGACAGAGACTTTTGACAACCTGTATTTGGTTGAGCACACCGCGCTCCACGCGGCGGGCATATATCCGTCACGAAGACGAGTGCTCGAACGTTTAAAGGGGAAAGTGATGCCTGGGAACTATCGGCGTGTACAAAAGCTCGTTTGGGAGCGTTCGCTGCAACGGCTGTGAAAATCGCGGGGGCAGGCAAGCGGGGGAGAACGGTACGTCCAGATTCGGAACGACCCGACCACCGACTCTACTCTGGACCTAGCGTGGTAGCTACGGGTGTTGTTTACGACATCTGTGGCGAATACTCACACGCCGCAACGTATTGATTAGATGGGGACTTCTTGGTGCGCCCGGCTGGGATCGAACCAGCAACCCCTGCCTTCGGAGGGCAGTACTCTATCCATTGAGCTACGGGCGCTTCGGAGCGAAGGCGCTGGACGATTCAGCGTAAAGAAGCCTGAAAGCAGCGCCGATGCGAGTCCGAGAGGATACCCGTTTTCCGCCGATTCGTCCATCCGGCGGCCTTCAGCAGCAGTTCGCGGCCCTTCGCGGCGCCTCCCCGCGATCCGGGTAAACGCCCGCCAGCGCCATCCGGCGGCGCGCGCCGTCAGTTAAGCGTTCCGTCTATAATCGTCCGTGCTGTACGGAAGTTGCCGTTGCTGTCACGCTGTCGCTGAACGGACTCACACTAAAAACGGGAGACGAGACAAGCATGAGTGAAGCACCCCACGGAGCCCCGATCAAAACACCCGGCCAGCTCATCGCAGCGGTCATCGCCGGGTTCGCCGTCCCCATCGTCATCATCATCCTGCTCGCCGTGTACGTGAACAACACGACGCGAACCGGCGCGGGCACCGATCTGTTCTCCGACGCCTCCGTCGCCTCGCGCATCGCGCCGGTCGCGCAAGTCGACATCCGCGACGCCAACGCGCCGCGTGTCTTCAAGACGGGCGAGCAAGTCTACCAGGCCGTCTGTTCGACGTGTCACGCAGCCGGAACCGCAGGCGCGCCGAAGTTCGGCGATGCCGGCAATTGGGCGCCGCGCCTCGCCGAGGGCTACGACACGCTCCTGCACAACGCGCTCAACGGCAAGGGCGCGATGCCCGCGCGCGGCGGCACGAGCCCCGACGACTACAGCGACTTCGAGATCGGACGCGCGATCATCTATATGGCGAACAACAGCGGCGGCAAGCTCGAGGAGCCGGCTCAACCGGCGTCGGGCGCGGCGACGGCGGCAGCAGCGCCCGCGAGCGGTGCCGCGCCCGCTGCGGCGGCATCGGGTGCGCAGGAGAATTCGCAGGCTGCGGCGGCGGTCGCCGCGCTGGCTTCGGTGCCGCAGGCCGCTTCCGCGCCGGCGGCGGGCGCGCAAAGCGCGGATGCATCGCAGGCCGGCAAGGCGCTTTACACGCAGGTGTGTCAGGCGTGCCATGCGGCGGGCGTGCTGAACGCGCCCAAATTCGGCGACAAGGCCGCGTGGGCCGAGCGCCTGAAGGAACCGATGGACACGGTCTACGGCTACGCGCTGCACGGCAAGGGCGCGATGCCGCCGAAGGGCGGATCGACCGCGTCGGATGCCGATGTGAAAGCCGCCGTCGACTATATGGTGAGCGCGGCAAAGTAGGCGGCGCGGCACGCACCAACAAAAAACCCTGCGCGGTCGGTTCAGACCGGCAGGGTTTTTTGCTTTTAAGCCGACGTCAGGACTTCTGCAACATCGCCTTCAGCATCGCCATGCGATCCTTCGGCGTCATCGGCGCTTCGTCTTCGGTTGGCGGCGGCGCGTCGTCGAGCAGCATTTCGGGGATGAACCGTGACGGCTCGCACACCACCGTCTCCCGCGCGCGCTTGCGCTTCTTGCACCAGTTCAGATGCAGGCTGCGCTGCGCCCGCGTGATCGCGACGTACATCAGCCGCCGCTCTTCCTCGATTCGACCTTCGTCGACCGGACCGTCGTCCGAGCCGGCGCCGCCACGATGCGGCATGATCCCTTCCTCGACGCCCACCAGAAACACGTGCGGATATTCCAGTCCCTTCGACGCATGCACCGTCGAGAGCCGCACCGCGTCGGGGTCTTCGTCCTTGCCTTCGAGCATCGACATCAGCGCGACCGTCTGGATCAAGCCGAGCAGGTTCTTGCCTTCGTCGCCGAAACCGTCGGCGTTGTCGTAGCCGGTTTGCTCCGCGTCGCCCGAAGGCTCCGGCTTCGTGCCCTTTCGCTTCAGCCACTCGCAGAACTCCAGCACGTTCTGCCACTTCGACTGCGCCTGCCGCTCGTCGTGCGCGTCGTAGAGATACGCCTCGTAGTGGATCGCTTCCATCATGTCGTCGAGGACGGTCGTCGCCGGATCGCGGGCGGCGCGGTCGGCCAGGCGCTGCATCCACTCGCAGAACGTGCGCAGCGGCTCGACCTGCCGCGCGGAAAGCCGCGCCTCGATGCCGCCCATGAACACCGCCTCGAACAGTGACACCTTCGCCGCGCCCGCAAACGACCCGAGCGCTTCGAGCGTCGTATTGCCGACACCGCGCCGCGGCGTCGTGATCGCGCGGATGAACGCGGGATCGTCGTCGGGGTTCGCGATCAGCCGCAGGTACGCGATGATGTCCTTGATCTCGGCCTTGTCGAAGAACGACTGGCCGCCGGACAGCACATAGGGAATCCGCTCGCGGCGCAGCACCTGCTCGAAGATGCGCGCCTGAAAATTGCCGCGATACAGGATCGCGTAGTCGCGAAACGCCGCGCGCCGCTCGAACTTGTGCGCCGACAGGCGAAACACGACCGATTCCGCCTCGTGCTCCTCGTCGTTGCAGCCGGTGACGGTGATCGTGTCGCCCATGCCGTGCTCGGACCAGAGCTTCTTCTCGAAGAGCTTCGGATTGTTCGCGATGACGTTGTTCGCCGCCGTGAGAATGCGCACCGTCGACCGATAGTTCTGCTCCAGCTTCACCACATGCAGCTTCGGAAAATCCTTGCCCAGTTGCGCGAGGTTTTCGAGCGTCGCGCCGCGCCAGCCGTAGATCGCCTGATCGTCGTCGCCGACTGCCGTGAACGCCGCGCGCGGACCGGCCAGCAGCTTCAGCAATTCGTACTGGCAGGCGTTGGTGTCCTGATATTCGTCGATCAACAGATAGCGCAGGCGGTTCTGCCACTTGTCGCGCACTTGCTCGTTTTCCGCGAAAAGCTGCGCGGGCCGCAGGATCAGATCGTCGAAATCGAGCGCCTGGTACGCGTGCAGCGTCGCCGCGTAGCTGCGGTAGACGATCGCCGCCTGATGCTCGTCCTCGTTCGCCGCCAGCACGGACGCCTGATCCGGCGACACCATCGCGTTCTTCCACAGCGAGATGATCGACTGGATCTTGCGGATCAGACCCTTGTCGGTCGTGCCGAGCTGCTCCTGCACCATGCCGAAGCAGTCGTCGGCGTCCATGATCGAAAACTGCGGCTTCAGTCCGACGTGCGCCGCTTCCTGACGCATGATCTGCACGCCGAGCGAGTGGAAGGTGCAGATCGTCAACTGGTTGACGGGCACCTTGCGGCCTTCCTTGCCGGGCGTCGTGAGCGTCTTGCCTTCGAGCAGCTTCGCCGTGCGCTCGCGCATTTCGAGCGCGGCCTTGTTCGTGAAGGTGAGCGCGGCGATGTGCTTCGGCTCGAAACCGCGTCCTTCGATTAGATGGGCGATCTTTTGCGTGATCACGCGCGTCTTCCCGCTGCCGGCGCCGGCGAGCACGAGACAGGGGCCATCGAGATAACGCACCGCTTCGCTTTGCGCGGCGTTCAGACCTGCGGACATCGTGTGTGGACTTTGAGAGGCGTTGGGCGGAAGGCTGCTGACACCGCCGGATGGACTGCGAAACCGGGCGTCGTCGGGGCGCCGCAATTTCGAGAGACGCGATGTTAACACGGATAAATCGGGCGAATCACGCCACCGATCTGGCCCTGTGCGCAAGCCGCGACCGGTCGAATCTGCCGTCCGGCCTGGCATGGCGTGCCACAATATCGGGACACCCACGCACGAGGATGCCCGCATGAGTTCCCTACTGAAAGTCGGCGTGATGGGCTACGGCCTGGCCGGCGCGACGTTCCACGCGCCCGTCATCGAGCATTGCGGACGCGCCACGGTCGCCGCGATCGCGACGAGTCAGTCCGAGCGCGCGCAGGCCGATTATCCGCAGGCGGCGATCGTCGCCGATTTCGACGCGCTCGTCGCCATCGACGAAATCGAATGCGTCGTGATCGCGACGCCCAACGACACGCACTTCGACCTCGCGCGCCGCGCGCTGGAAGCGGGCAAGCATGTGGTCGTCGACAAGCCGGTGACGCTGTCCGCCGCCGACGCTCGTACGCTCGCCGATCTCGCGGCCGCGCGCGGCCTGCTGTTCGCGCCCTTTCACAACCGGCGCTGGGACGGCGATTTCATCACGTTGCGCGCGCTGATCGAAAGCGGGCGGCTCGGGCGCGTGACGCATTTCGAATCGCATTTCGACCGTTTTCGCCCGAAAGTGCCGCAGCGCTGGCGCGAGGAGAGCTCGCGCGGAGGCGGTCTGCTGTTCGATCTCGGGCCGCATCTGATCGATCAGGCGCTCACGCTGTTCGGCGCGCCGCAGACCGTTTTCGCGACGGTCCGGCAGCACCGCGACCATGCGCACGCGCCGGATTACGTGCATCTGCTGCTCGGTTACGGCGACAAGGAAGTCGTCCTGCACGCGACCGCGCTGGCGGCGCTCGAACCGCCGCGATTTTCCGTCCACGGAACGCGCGGCAGTTATGTGAAGAACGGCCTCGACACGCAGGAAGATCAGCTGAAAGCCGGGCTGCGTCCGGGCGACGCCGAATTCGCGAAGAATCCGCCCGGCCTCCTGCGCGAAGTCGACGGCGATCACGACCTGCGCCACGAATTCGCCACCCGCGACGGCGCCTACGCCGACTACTATCGCGCGCTGGCGGCGTCGATCCAGGAAAAGAAACCGTTCCCGGTTTCGGCGCAGGACGCGGTCGACGTGATGACCATCATCGAACTCGCGATAGAAAGCGACGCCGAAGGGCGGCGCGTGGAATTCAGGCGGCTGTGAAGCCCCGGCGGCGCGTCACTCGGGGGTTTCCTAATCCGTTTGACAACCAGAATACGGTCGCGTAAATTCGCCGCACGCGTCGGGAGAGCGCGTGGCCGCTGGTTTTGCGCGCCGCGCCGCCGAAGGGGCAAACCCGCAAACTCTCAGGCAAAAGGACCGGCCGCGTCGAAGGAAACTCGCTCATCGAGCCGTTTTCTTCGCACTCTGGAGAGCGGCACGGCCGGGATTGGAAACAATCGGCTGGTGCCCACCGAAGGGGCGCGCGATGGGCCACGAACAGGGCTCGCGCAATCTCTCAGGTACCGAGGACAGAGGGGTCATGCTTCGATCCGCCACGCGGTTTGGGCTTTGCATGCTGCATTTGCGACCGCAAAGAAGCAGCCTGAAAAGCCGAAACCGCCGGTGAAGTCGACGCATGGCCTTTTTTGTTTTTGCGAACCGAGGCCCCGATGACCGAACTTCAACACACGCCCCTCCACGCCGCTCACCTCGCGCTCAACGCGCGCATGGTCGACTTCGGCGGCTGGGACATGCCCGTCAACTACGGCTCGCAGATCGAAGAACACAAGGCCGTGCGCACCGACGCCGGCATGTTCGACGTGTCGCACATGCGCGTCGTCGATTTCACCGGCGGCCCGGTCCGCGACTTCTTCAAGCTCGCGATCGCCAATAACGTCGACAAACTCACCACGCCCGGTCGCGCGCTCTACTCCTGCCTGCTCAACAGCAAAGGCGGCGTGATCGACGACCTGATCGTCTACTTTTTCGCCGAAGACCATTTCCGCGTCGTCGTGAACGCGAGCACCGCCGAGAAGGACATCGCGTGGTTCGGCCAACTGAACGCTGAAGGCGAATTCGGCCTCACGATCACGCCGCGCCGCGGTCTGGCGATCGTCGCCGTGCAGGGTCCGAACGCGCGCGAAAAAGTCTGGCAAGTGGTGCCGGAGACGCGCGCCGCGACCGAATCGATCAAGCCGTTCAACGCCGTGACCTTCCCGTCGACGCTCTTCGGCGAACTGATGCTCGCCCGCACCGGCTACACCGGCGAGGACGGTTTCGAGATCGTCGTGCCGGCCGCGCACGTCGAAGCGCTCTGGAATGCACTGAAGGCGCAGGGCGTGAAGCCCGCGGGCCTCGGTGCGCGCGACACGCTCCGGCTCGAAGCCGGCATGAACCTCTACGGCCAGGACATGGACGAGAACGTCTCGCCGCTCGACGCGGGCCTCGCGTGGACCGTCGACCTGAAATCGTCGCGCGATTTCATCGGGCGCACGGCGCTCGAAGCGGACGGCCAGAAGTCGAATTTCGTCGGACTGATCCTGCACAAGGAAAACGGCCGCGCCGGTGGCGTGCTTCGTGCGCACCAGAAAGTCGTCACGCCGGCGGGCGAGGGCGAGATCACGAGCGGCACGTTTTCCCCGTCGATGCAGGAATCGATCGCGTTCGCCCGGGTGCCGGCGAGCGTGAATCCGGGCGACATCGTGCAGGTCGTGATTCGCGACAAGCAACTTCCCGCGAGCGTGGTAAAACTGCCCTTCGTGCGCAACGGCAAGGTGCTCGCGAGCCTCTGACGAGGCCGCGCCGCACGGACGTGCGCATGTCCGAACCCTACTCTTCAAGAACCACGCACAGGAGCATCCAATGAGCATCCCGGCCGAACTGAAATACACCGAATCGCACGAATGGGTCCGCACCGAAGCCGACGGCACGCTTGCCATCGGCATCACCGATCACGCGCAGGAAGCGCTCGGCGACATCGTGTTCGTCGAACTGCCGGCCGCGGGCAAGACCGTCACGGCCGGCGACGCGATCGCGGTCATCGAATCGGTGAAGGCGGCGTCGGACATCTATGCGCCGGTTTCGGGCGAAATCGTCGCGGCCAACGACGCGCTGACGAGCGGCCCCGATCAGATCAACGGCGCGCCGTACGAAAGCTGGCTCTTCAAGATCAAGCCCGCTGCTAACGCCAGTCTCGACAAGCTGCTCGACGCCGCCGGCTACGGCCAGTCGATCGGCGAATAATCCTTTAATCGACGGTGCGGTTTTGCGCGGACGAAAGCCGCCGGAAACCGCACCCGCAGGAATTCACATGAAGCTCGACACTCCGGATCGCCTGATGAACCGCTCATCCCTGTCCCTCGCCGCGCTCGAATGCCACGATGCATTCGCCGAGCGGCACATCGGCCCCGATTCCGCCGATCAGCGCGCGATGCTCGACGCGCTCGGTTTCGCCTCGCGCGCGGCGTTCATCGACGCGGTGATCCCGGAGTCGATCCGCCGCCAGGAAACCTCGCCGCTCGGCGCCGCGTTGGGTCCCTTCGCGCAGCCGAAGAGCGAGGCCGAAGCGCTCGCGTCGCTCAGGAAGCTCGCGGATCAGAATCTGGTGTTCCGGACGTACATCGGTCAGGGCTATTACGGCACGCACACGCCGGCCGTGATCCTGCGCAACGTGCTGGAAAATCCGGCCTGGTACACGGCGTACACGCCGTATCAGCCGGAGATTTCGCAAGGGCGCCTGGAAGCGCTGCTGAACTTCCAGCAGATGATCATCGATTTGACCGGCCTCGCGATCTCGAACGCGTCGCTGCTCGACGAAGCCACCGCCGCCGCCGAAGCGATGACGCTTTTGCAACGCGTCGGCAAGCCGAAGTCGAACGTGTTCTACGTCGCGGACGACGTATTGCCGCAGACCATCGAAGTCGTGCGGACGCGCGCAAAGCCGATCGGCGTGGACGTGAAGGTCGGGCCGGCCGCGGACGCTGCGTCGGCGAATGCGTTCGGCGTACTGCTGCAATACCCGGGCGCGAACGGCGACGTGCGCGACTACCGCGCGCTCACCGAAACGATCCACGCGGCGGGCGGTTACGTGGTCGCCGCCGCCGACCTGCTCGCGCTCACGCTGCTGACGCCGCCGGGCGAATGGGGCGCGGATGTCGCGATCGGCAATACGCAGCGTTTCGGCGTGCCGGTCGGCTTCGGCGGTCCGCACGCGGCCTACATGGCCGTGCGCGACGAGTTCAAGCGCCAGATGCCGGGGCGCCTCGTCGGGGTGACCGTCGACGCGCAGGGCAAGCACGCGCTGCGTCTCGCGCTGCAAACGCGCGAACAGCACATCCGCCGCGAGAAGGCGACGTCGAACGTATGTACCGCACAGGCACTGCTCGCGATCATGGCGAGCATGTACGCGGTCTATCACGGCCCACACGGACTGAAGACGATTGCGCTGCGCGTGAACCGCGTCGCGTCGATCTTCGCGGCGGGCGTGCAGAAGCTCGGCTATACGCTGGCGAACGAAACGTTCTTCGACACGGTCACGATCCAAAGCGGCGCGAACACGACCGCGCTGCATCAGGCTGCGTCCGCCGCGCACATCAACCTGCGTCATATGGATGCACAGCACGTGGGCGTGTCGCTCGACGAAACCACCACGCGCGACGACCTGACGAAGCTCTTCGCGCTCTTCGCCGAAGTCGCGGGCAAGACGGAAACCTTCGACATCGACGCGCTCGACGGCGCGCTCAAGGACTCGCTGCCCGCCGGACTGCATCGCACGAGCGAATTCCTTACGCACCCGGTGTTCAACCGTCATCATTCCGAGCACGAAATGCTGCGCTACCTGCGCAGTCTCGCCGACAAGGACCTCGCGCTCGACCGCACGATGATCCCGCTCGGCTCCTGCACGATGAAGCTCAATGCGACGTCGGAAATGCTGCCGGTCACGTGGCCCGAATTCGCGCAGATCCATCCGTTCGCGCCGGCCGAGCAGACCGTCGGCTACCGCACGATGATCGATCAGCTCGAACAGATGCTCGTCGCGTGTACGGGTTACGCGGCCGTGTCGTTGCAGCCGAACGCCGGCTCGCAAGGCGAGTACGCGGGCCTACTCATCATCCACGCGTACCACGAGTCGCGCGGCGAAGGCCATCGCAATGTCTGCCTGATTCCGGCGTCCGCGCACGGCACGAATCCGGCGTCCGCGCAGATGGCGGGCATGCAGGTCGTCGTGGTCGCGTGCGATGCGAACGGCAACGTCGATATCGACGACCTCAAGGCGAAAGCGGAGAAGCATTCGGCGAATCTCGCGGCGATCATGATCACGTATCCGTCGACGCACGGCGTGTTCGAGCGCAACGTCCGCGAAATCTGCGAGATCGTGCATGCGCACGGCGGCCAGGTGTACGTCGACGGCGCGAACATGAACGCGATGGTCGGCCTGACCGCGCCCGGCCAGTTCGGCGGCGACGTGTCGCACCTGAACCTGCACAAGACATTCTGCATTCCGCACGGCGGCGGCGGACCGGGCGTCGGCCCCGTCGCGGTCGGCGCGCATCTCGCGAAGTTCCTGCCAAACCAGCATTCGACCGGCTATCAGCGCGACGAAAGCGGCATCGGCGCGGTGTCGTCGGCGCCTTACGGCTCGGCCGCGATCCTGCCGATCTCGTGGATGTATATCGCGATGATGGGCGCGAAGGGCCTCACCGCCGCGACCGAAAGCGCGATTCTCGCGGCGAACTACGTGGCGAAGCGTCTCGCGCCGCACTATCCGGTGCTTTACAGCGGCCCGGGCGGTCTAGTCGCGCACGAATGCATTCTCGACGTGCGGCCGATCAAGGAATCGAGCGGCATCTCGGTGGAAGACGTCGCCAAGCGCCTGATCGACTTCGGTTTCCACGCGCCGACGATGAGCTTCCCGGTGCCCGGCACGCTGATGGTCGAGCCGACGGAATCGGAGTCGAAGGAAGAACTCGATCGCTTCATCGACGCGATGATCCGGATTCGCGAGGAGATTCGCGCGGTGGAGGAAGAGCGCGCCGATCGCGAAGACAATCCGCTGAAGCACGCGCCGCACACGGCGGCCGTCGTGACCGCCGACGCCTGGACGCACAAGTACACGCGCGAGCAGGCGGCGTATCCGCTGAAGTCGCTCGTCGCGCGCAAGTACTGGCCGCCGGTCGGCCGCGCGGACAACGCCTATGGCGACCGCAACCTGATGTGCTCGTGCGTGCCGGTGTCGGAATACGACGACTGACATAGACATCGCCCTACCGCCCGGAAGCTCGGGCGGTTTTTGCTTCAGCCGCCCAATCCCGGCTAACATCTCACCCCGAACCAAAGCCAATCAAGGGAGTTCGCATGGCGTTGAAGGTGCGAGTGGGGAACGAGGCGGGCCGTCGATGGCACATGCAGACTGCGCTCGCCGCGATTGCGCTGACGGCCGCGGTCGCGACGCAGGGCGCGCACGCCGCGATGAATTTCTGCGCCGCGCCCGCGATGCAGTCGAGCGAGCGGACCAACGCCGATCCCGGCGTGCGGGCGCTGGTGAAGATGGTGCAGTCGCACGTCAACGACCAGCCGAAGGCGCGCGCGAAGCTGCACACCGAAGGCACGCTGCCGCACGAGGGCGTCTACGACGAGAGCGTCGAAGCGGAGAAGGATCTCGGCCTGATGCGCGACGCCGCGCTCGCCTGGCGCGCGACCGGCGACGAGCGCTATCTGCGGCTCGTCGAGCGCTTCCTGCTCGCGTGGGTCACGACGTATCAGCCGAGCTTCAATCCGATCGACGAAACCAACTTCGAGTCGCTGATCCTCGCCTATGATTTGACTGCGAGCGCGCTGCCGGTCAAGACGCGCAATGCGGCGAACGCGTTCATCTCGAAGATGGTGACGGGCTATGTCGAGGACATCGACAAGCAGAAGCGGCCGCTCGAAGGCACGTATCGCAACAACTGGCAGAGTCATCGCGTGAAGCTGATTTCGATGGGCGCGTTCACCATTGACGACCGGAAGATGATCAACGCGGCGCAGCGTCTTTTTGTCGAGCACATCGGCGACAACATCGCGCCGGACGGCTCGACCGTCGATTTCGCCGAACGCGACGCGCTGCACTACGTCACCTACGATCTTCAGCCGCTCGTGACGGCGGCGCTCGCGGCGCGGCGTCATAACCGCAACTGGATCGCGGACCGCGCGTCGTCGGGCGCGACGCTCGCCGCCGCGCTCAACTGGCTCACGCCGTACGCGCTCGGCACGAAGACGCACGAAGAGTTCGTGCATTCGTCGGTGCCGTTCGACGCCAAGCGGCGCGAAGCGGGCTTCCCGGGCTATTCGGGCCCGTGGGACCCGAAGAATGCGGCGGAACTGTTTCATCTCGCGGCGCGTCTCGACGGCCGTTATGCACCGGTGGCGCTGCGGCTCGCCGCGACGCCGCCCGCCTGGCTCGCGGTCTGTCTGCCGCTGCCGGCGCGCTAATCACTCCGGAACCAACCAGGAACCTTCATGGCAGTCAGCGTTTTCGATCTCTTCAAAATCGGCATCGGTCCGTCGAGTTCGCATACGGTCGGGCCGATGCGCGCGGCGTTGATGTTCGTGCAAGGGCTCGAACGCGACGGACTGCTCGACGCGGTCGCGTCGGTGAAATGCGATCTGTACGGATCGCTAGGCGCGACGGGCAAGGGCCACGGCACGGATCGCGGCGTCATGCTCGGCCTGATGGGGGACGCGCCGGATACCGTCGACGCCCAGACGATCACGCCACGACTCGAGACCGTGCGCGCGTCGAAGAAGCTCGCGTTGCTCGGCCGCCACGAGATTCCGTTCGTGCAGAAGGAGCACATCGGGTTTTATCGACAGGCGCTCGCCGAGCACCCGAACGGCATGAAGCTGCACGCCTTCGATGCGGGCGGCGCGCTGCTTCGCGAGGCGACTTATCTGTCGGTGGGCGGCGGCTTCGTCGTGACGGCGGGCGCGGCGAACACGGCGGTGCTGACCGCGCACGAGCAGTTGCCGTATCCGTTCCACACCGGCGACGAGTTGCTCGCGATGTGCGTCGAGTCGGGCAAGTCGATTGCGCAACTCATGTGGGAGAACGAGCGCGTCTGGCGCAGCGCCGAGGAAATTCGCGCGGGCCTGTTGCGCATCTGGGACGTGATGCAGGCGTGCGTCGCGCGCGGATGCGGCATCGACAACCCGGAAGCCGACGGCAACCTGCCCGGGCCGTTTCAGGTGAAACGCCGGGCGCCGCAGTTGTATCGCGCGCTCGCGGGCAAGCCGGAGCAGGCGTTGCGCGATCCGCTCTCGATGATCGACTGGATCAATCTCTACGCCATCGCGGTGAACGAGGAAAACGCGGTCGGCGGGCGCGTCGTGACCGCGCCGACCAATGGCGCCGCCGGCATCATCCCGGCCGTGCTGCATTACTACGACCGGTTCCTGCCGGGATCGAACGAGCAGGGCGTGATCGACTTTCTGCTGACGGCGGCGGCCATCGGCATCCTGTACAAGATGAACGCGTCGATCTCGGGCGCCGAAGTCGGCTGTCAGGGCGAAGTGGGCGTCGCGTGCTCGATGGCCGCCGGCGCGCTCGCCGCCGTGATGGGCGGCACGCCGGCGCAAGTCGAGAACGCCGCCGAGATCGGCATGGAACACAATCTCGGGCTGACCTGCGATCCGGTCGGCGGAATGGTGCAGATTCCGTGCATCGAGCGGAACGCGATGGGTTCGGTCAAGGCCGTCAATGCCGCGCGCATGGCGATGCGCGGCGATGGGTCGCACTATGTGTCGCTCGATTCGGTCATCAAGACCATGCGGGAAACCGGCGCCGACATGAAAACCAAGTACAAGGAAACGTCGCGCGGCGGGCTGGCGGTGAATATCGTGGAGTGTTGAGGGCGACGGCACGCCAATGCTTTCGAAGTGCGCGGGGTTTCGTCGCATCGGGTTCGCGAACGCGAACAAGCGCATCGCGGAGGATGAGACGGCACATCTGAGATTTTTCTGCCAACACTCAGATGCGTCTTATGTGATCTTAATCTCAAAAATAAGACCATGACGTCTCTTTCAAAGGAGCGAACATGGACCGCAAAACGAACCGCGTCTGCCGTCTTGGCAAGGTTTTCTGGGTGATTGCGGGCGGGCTGGTAAGCCTGATCATGGCAATGCCGGCCGTGGCGAGTTGTTCTGTGACCGGAGTTCCCAGCTCGACCATCACGTTGCCTCCAAATATCGGTGTTCCCCGCAATGCCGCGCCGGGTCAGGTGCTTTGGGACAGCAACTGGGTTCAATCGACGCCGGGAACCATGACGTGCAATAGTCCGACGGACGCTATGCAATTCGGCTACGGCGGTGCAGGGCGGGCGCTGGTTCCGGGCTTCAACAATGTCTACACATCCGGAATTCCCGGTATCGGCCTCAAAGCTGCTGTCATCTTGGCGGCTTCGCCGCCAGGAGACATCGACAGCGCAACAGTCTTGCAATATCCGCTGGCTACGCAGACCGTCGGTGCGGGTACATTCAACCAAGCGGGATACGCCCGGATTCAGTACATCGTCACCGGTCCTATATCCACCGGCACGACGAACTTTGGTTTATCGTTCGGCGGAATTCTTTATGGCAGCCCGCGGGGGCTGCAAATCGTGCTGGTGAACGCCAAAACGTCCACCGTGACTGCCCAGGCTTGCTCCGTCCAGACTGCCGCGCCCGCCGTCAGGATGGCGCAGGTGGCCGCCCGGGAATTGAACAGCGTCGGCGCGACGGCGGGTCACGGCAGCTTCACCATCACGCTTAATTGCCCGATAGCGGTCAACGCAGCGATCACCTTTACCGACGTCACCGACCCGACCAACCGAACCTCGAACCCGAACCTGTCCACTGATTCGACGGCAAGCGGCGTCGCCTACCAGATCCTGCAAGGCTCGCAACTCGTGGCCTACGGCCCGGACGCGGCGGAGCCCGGCACGGAGAACCAGATCATCCTCGGAGCGATTCCCGGCTCGAGCTCCAAGGACCTCCCGTTTTCGGTCCGTTACGTCAGAACCGGTCCGCTGAAGTCGGGCTCGGCTAACGCCAAGGCCACCTTCACGATGAGCTATCAGTAGTCAGCCGATGGCGCGTGCAGGTCACGCACCAATCAGATTGACCACCTTCACATTGCGCGTATCCGGCACTTCCGCATAGGACAGCACCTTCAACTGCGGCAGACTCCGCCGCAAGAACCGCGCGAGCATCGCCCGCAGCGAGTGCTGCACGAGCAGCACCGGCGGCAAGCCGAGATTCTGCTGGCGCATGATCGCGTTCTGCGTCGAATTGAGAAGCGTCTGAGCGAGCCCCGGCTCCAGCCCCGGATTTGCCCCCGTCGACAGCGCCTGCGACAACACCCGCTCCAGCGTCGGATCGAGTCCCATCACCTGCAGATCGCCGCCGCCCGGATACCACTGCTGCGAGATCGCGCGGCCGAGCGCCAGCCGCACCGCCGCCGTGAGTTCGTAGGCGTCGCCGATCTTCGGCGCGTGCTCCAGCAGCGAATCGAGGATCGTACGCATGTCGCGGATCGGCACGCCTTCGTCGAGCAGGTTCTGCAACACCTTTTGCAGCGTCGTGAGCGAAACGGTCTTCGGCACGAGGTCGTCGGTGAGCGACGGCGTATCCTTGCCAATGCGATCCAGCAGCGCCTGCACTTCCTGACGCCCGAGCAACTCGGCCGCGTGCGTGACGACGAGATGGTTCAAATGCGTCGCGACGACCGTGCTCGCATCGACCACCGTGTAACCGTAGACCTGCGCCTGCTCGCGCATGTTGGTATCGATCCAGACGGCCGGCAGCCCGAACGCCGGGTCCTGCGTCTGCGTGCCGGGCAGCGCGGCGGACACCTGTCCCGGATTGATCGCGAGCCATTGTCCCGGGAACGCCTCGCCGATGCCCACTTCCACGCCCTTGAGCGAAATGCGATAGCCATTCGGACGCAGTTCGAGGTTGTCGCGGATATGGATGACCGGCGGCAAAAAGCCGATTTCCTGCGCGAACTTCTTGCGAATGCCCTTGATGCGCTTGAGCAGTTCGCCGTCGGTGTTTTTGTCGACGAGCGGAATCAGCCGGTAGCCGACTTCCAGACCCAGCGGATCGATCAGCGCGACGTCGTCCCACGACGCCTCCGCGTTCTCGACCGGCGCGGCCGCGGCCGGCGAGACGTCGGTGATGGCGCCCGCCTTCTTCTTCTCGGCGGCGCGCTTGTTCATCGAGCGCGCGGCGTAGATCAGCCCGCCGCCGAGCAGCATGAACGCGAAGTGCGGCATGCCCGGAATCAGCCCCATGATGCCGATGATCACGCCCGTGATCATCAGCACGCGCGGGTTGTTGAACAACTGGCCGGTCAGCTGCGTGCCGATGTCTTCCTCGGTCGCGACGCGCGAAACGATGACGCCGGCCGCCGTCGAAATAATGAGCGACGGAATCTGCGCGACGAGGCCGTCGCCGATCGTGAGCAGCGTGTAGTTCGTGGCCGCGTGGCCGAAGTCCATGTCGTGCTGGAGCATCCCGACGATCAGCCCGCCGACGATGTTGATCACCATGATCAGCAAGCCCGCGATCGCGTCGCCGCGCACGAACTTGCTCGCGCCGTCCATCGAACCGTAGAACTCGGCTTCCTGCGCGACTTCCATGCGGCGCTTCTTCGCCTGCTGCTCGTTGATGAGGCCGGCGTTCAGGTCGGCGTCGATCGCCATCTGCTTGCCGGGCATCGCGTCGAGCGTGAAGCGCGCGCCCACTTCGGCGATCCGGCCCGCGCCCTTCGTGATGACCATGAAGTTGATGATCATCAGAATCACGAACACGACGATACCGACCGCGAAATTCCCGCCGACGAGAAAGTGTCCGAACGATTCGATCACCTGGCCGGCGGCGTCGGGGCCGGTGTGGCCTTCGAGCAGCACGATCCGCGTCGACGCGACGTTCAGCGACAGGCGCAGCAAGGTGGAGAAGAGCAGCACGCTCGGGAACGCGGCGAAGTCGAGTGGCTTTTGCGTGTACATGCTGACGAGCAGCACCATCACCGAAAGCGCGATGTTGAACGTGAACAGCAGATCGAGCAGGAACGCCGGCAACGGCAGGATCATCATGCCGAGGATCATGCAGATCAGGATCGGGCCGGCGAGCGCCCTCAGGTTCTGGCTCCCGAGCGCGTCGGGCCGTTTGGCGAAAAATCCAGCGCGCGCGTTCATGCTGCGGCTCCATCAGTAGTGTTGTCGGCAGAAAGCGCGTCGGCGGCTTCCTGTTCTGCGTCGGCGTCGGAGACGCTGCCCTTGTCGAGTTCTTTCGGCACGTCGAGGTCGGACGGCTCGTCGGGCTTCGCGCCGCCGTCTTCCTGGAAGCGGCGCAGCTGATACACCCACGCCAGGACCTGCGCGACGGCGCCGTACAGCGCGCCCGGAATCTCGCGGTTGATCTCGACGTTGTGATACAGCGCGCGCGCGAGCGGCGGCGCTTCAAGCAGCGGCACGTTGTGCTCGCGGCCCAGCTCGCGGATGCGCGCGGCCACGAGGTTCACGCCCTTCGCGACGACCTTCGGGGCGCGCATCTGTCCGTCGCTGTACTTGAGCGCGACGGCGAAGTGCGTCGGGTTGGTGACGATCACGTCGGCGGTCGGGATCGCCTGCATCATCCGGCGGCGCGCGGCGGCGCGCTGCTGCTGGCGGATGCGGCCCTTCACGTGCGGATCGCCGTCGCTTTCCTTGTGCTCGCGCTTCACTTCTTCCTTGCTCATGCGCAGCTTTTTGGCGTGCGACCACATCTGATAGGGCACGTCGAGCGCGGCGATCAGGAAAAGCCCGGCGATCGC
The DNA here is from genome assembly GCF_001544495.1 of Caballeronia telluris. GTDB lineage: Bacteria > Pseudomonadota > Gammaproteobacteria > Burkholderiales > Burkholderiaceae > Caballeronia > Caballeronia telluris. Next base: position 151,946 of record NZ_FCNZ02000015.1, on the reverse strand, counting down.
CATGCCGCTGCACACGAAGATCATGTGCAGCGCTTCCGCGAGCGCGAGGTCGAGCGGCTTGGTGACAAGCCCGAGCACTTCGGCCTTGCGGGCCCAAATCGCCGAGCCGGCTATCCCGCCGACGACGATCGTCTTCAAAAGCGACATGCCGAGCTGGATCGGTCCCTGGATCGAGAAGATCTTCCCGAGGCCGCTCACCGGATTGAGCCGTCCGAAATTCGGCGCGAGCGTCTTGGTCGTGAGGAGCCAGCCGCCGAGCGCCATCGGCGCGGCGAGGGCGGCGAAGCAGGTCATCGCGAGCACGGGCAGGAGCGCCAGAAAGCTCTCCTTGCTGGCATTCGCCGCGCCGATCATCATCTGGTGCGTATCGAGGACGTAGGCGCGGTCGAACGTGAACGCGTCGCGCAGGATGGACTGCAGATGCGCGCCGATGGAGTCGGACAGCCCCCAGACGCCGAAGAATCCGGCCGCCAGCAGCGCGAACGAGGCGAAGTCCCGCGAACGCGCGACCTGGCCTTCCTCCCGCGCCTTTTCAAGGCGCTTGGGAGTCGCTGACTCGGTCTTTTCGAGATCGCTTTCTTCTGCCACTGCGTTGTCGCTCCGTCGCCGGCAAATTGCCTAATTTCGATGACGGTGATTATTGCGAATCGCGACGGGCGACGATCGGGGGATAAAGGGAGGGAAAAAGGGGTTATTCGGCTGATGGAATGCATGCGGCCGCCGGATTTTCACGGCGGACGCCCGCGAGAGGCGCGGCATCCGCCATCGACGAAGGGCGCCCTGGGAGCGCGCGACGCGCGTCTGCGTTACGAGCCGGCGGCGGCGGTTGTTGCCGTTGCGCCGCCGGTTGCCGCGGTCGTCCGGCCGGGCGCATCGCCCGCCGCCGCCGAAGCCGCCACGGGCGCCGGCGCCGGCGCTTCGACGCCGCCCGTCTCGCGATTCATCTGCCCGGCGTCCCAGCCGCCGCCGAGCGCCTTCACGAGTCCCACCGACGACACCATCCGCTGTCCCGCGATGCTCGCGAGCTTTTGCTGCGCGACGAACGCCGTGGTCTGCGCGGTCAGCACGTTCACGAAGCCGACGGTGCCGGCCTTGTACTGGTTGTTGACGATCGCGAGCGCCTGCTGCGCCGACTGCACCGCCTGCTGCTGAACGACGATCTCGTTTTCGAGGATGCGCAGCGACGCCAGATTGTCCTCGACGTCCTGGAACGCGGTGAGCACCGTCTGCCGATACGTCGCGACGTTCTGGTCGTAGGCTGCGCGCGCCGCTTCGGTTTGCGCGCGGCGCAGGCCGCCGTCGAAGATCGTTGCGGCGATGTCCGGCCCGAGCGTCCAGAAACGCGACGGCGCCCGCAGCAACTGCGAGAGCACCGAACTCTGGAAGCCGCCCGAGGCCGACAGCGTGAGCGTCGGAAAGAACGCCGCCATCGCGACGCCGATCTGTTCGTTCGCCGCCGCAGCCTTGCGCTCGGCGGAAGCGACGTCCGGCCGGCGCTCGAGAATCGCTGACGGCATCTGCGCCGGCACGGACGGCGGCGTGGCATCGAGCGGCGCGGCGGGCAGCGAGAACGTCGAAGCCGGCTCGCCGATCAGCACCGCGATTGCGTGCTCGAACTGCGCGCGCGCGACGCCGTTATCGATCGCCGACGCCTGCGCCGACTGCAATTGCGTCTGCGCCTGGATCACGTCCGAGCGCGCGACGATGCCCTGCGCGTACTGGTTCTGCGTGAGTTGGAGCGACTGCCGATAGGCGGCGACGGTATCGTCGAGCAGTTTTTGCTGCGCGTCGAGCGAGCGCAACTGGAAGTAGCTCTGCGCGAGGGTGGCCTGCGCGGAAAGGCGCGCGTTCGCGAGATCGGCGGCGGCGCTTTGCTCGCCGGCCTCCTGCGCGTTGACCGAGCGGCTCACGCTGCCCCACAGGTCAGGCTCCCAGGTGGCGTCGAGGGCGAGGCTGAAGCTGTTGCCGATCGACGTGCCGTTCGACCCCGTCGACGTGCTGCGCGTATTGGTGCCGGTGCCCGAGCGCGATCCGGACGCCGACAGTCCGACGGTCGGAAAATAGGCCGCGCGCGCTTCGCCGACGAGCGCGCGCGCCTGCCGGTACGCCGCCGCGAATTGCGCGATGCTCTGGTTCGACGCGTTCAGCCGCGATTCGAGTTCGTCGAGTTGCGGATCGTCGTAGATGGACCACCAGTTTCCGCGATCGGCGCGATCGGACGGCTGCGCGACCTTCCAGCCCTCGGGCGCTTCCTTGTAGGTTGCCGGCACTGCGGCGGACGGCCGTTGATAATCGGGGCCGACCGCGCAGCCCGCGACGAGCAGGGTGCTCGCGGCGGCGAGCGCCAATAAGGAGAAGCGGGCGGCGAAGCGGGGCGCGGCGGACTGAGTGTGGCTAAACGGCATCTGCGTGATGATCCTGTCGAAGCAGCGCGAACCGGGCTGAGGCAGGCGGAAATCGCGGCGATCCGGGATGGTAACGGAACAGGGACGACACCCGCGACAGGCGGGCCAAAAGCGGGCCAAATGCGGGCGTCAGGCAGACGTTAGGGTAGCGGCTTGAAAGGGCGCGTGGGTTACCCGGGCGCGCCAAATGGTTACAGCGGTTTACGAGTCGCGGCTCAACACTCGCCTTGAGAACAGGGTGTCGGGCCCGGTATCAGTTTCGTTACGCGCGTTTGCGTCGGAGTCTGCGGCTGGCGGGGCTTCGCCGCGCGCCGCCGGTTGCGGTTCTCGAACCAGCCCATGCCCAGCACCACGAACGATCCGCCCGGCAGCAGGAACACGAACACGTAGAGCGCGAGTTTCCACGACGTCAGATTCGGCGGAACGACGTGACGGGAGGCGCTGGCGATCGTGCTGCTGACTTGGCCGAAACGTCGGCGGGCGGTGCGTGCAAAGCGGGTCATGGGAATCCTTCGGGGCATCGTCTCGGCGATGCCGCAAGCGTTCAAGACATGTGTCGGGCGGCGCATTAAGCGCATAACTCGTTGTTTAAATAATATTGACTGTGCAAGTATTTTTCAAGATACTTGGCGCAACATTTCTGAGATCGTTGTTTTGACGACGCATGAGCGTCCCCATTGTCGACACGGATGAACAGCGAACCCCTTTACGACCCCTCGACGATCGAGCTCCAGACGAGCCTCGGCTACTATCTGGCGAAGGCGCGCAACGTGCTGATCGCGCGCACGGACCGGGCGCTCGGCCCGCTCGACCTGACTTCGCAGCAGATCGGCGTGATCATGATGCTGGCCGATGGACGCGCGCATACGCCGCTCGAACTGTCGCGCGAGATGTCGTACGACAGCGGCTCGATGACCCGCATGCTCGACCGGCTGGAGAAGAAAGGCTTCGTGACGCGCGAGCGCAGCGAGTCGGACCGGCGCATCGTGGAACTCAAGCTGACGCCGCGCGGCGCGGATGCTGCGGCGCGGCTGCCCGCCATCGGCGCCGCGGTGCTGAACGCGCAGTTGAAAGACTTCAGCCGCGCCGAACTCGATACACTGACGAGCCTGCTCGCGCGCCTGATCGCGAACGCGCCGGCCGGGTCGTCGTCCACCGCGTGTGAAATCGGCGAGGACGACAGCGCCTGATTTCTGGCGTAAGGGTCAAGTTTTTTGCATTTATGCCTGTCTAAGCAGAGAATGCCGCTGCATTTAAAACAAGAACGTTTTGCTGGAGATTTTCGACTATGGCAGTAACCGCAGCGCATCCCGAAGGCGACGCCTCGCCGAGCGCGCCCGCGCCGCTCGCGGGCGGCGTGCTCGCGCTCCTGACGATGGGCCTCGCGCTCGGCACGTTCATGGAAGTCCTCGACACCTCGATCGCCAACGTCGCCGTGCCGACGATTTCCGGCAGTCTCGGCGTCGCGACGAGCGAAGGGACGTGGGTGATCTCGTCGTATTCGGTGGCGTCGGCGATCGCGGTGCCGCTCACGGGCTGGCTCGCGCGGCGCGTCGGCGAAGTGAAGCTCTTCACGATTTCCGTCGTGCTGTTCTCGATCGCGTCGGCGCTGTGCGGATTCGCGCACAACTTCGAGTCGCTGATCGCGTTCCGTCTACTACAGGGGCTCGTCTCCGGACCGATGGTGCCGCTCTCGCAAACCATCCTGATGCGCAGCTATCCGCCGGAAAAGCGCGGTCTCGCGCTCGGCCTGTGGGCGATGACGGTGATCGTCGCGCCGATTTTCGGGCCGGTGATGGGCGGCTACATCACCGATAACTTCACTTGGCCGTGGATTTTCTACATCAACGTGCCGATCGGGATTTTTTCGGCGGCGATCGCGTACTTCCTGCTGCGCGGCCACGAGACGAAGACGACGAAACAGCGCATCGACGCCGTCGGGCTCTCGCTGCTCGTGATCGGCGTGTCGAGCCTGCAAATGATGCTCGACCTCGGCAAGGACCACGACTGGTTCAGTTCGAACTTCATCGTGACGCTCGCGATCGTCGCGGCCATCGCGCTCGCGTTCATGTTCGCGTGGGAGATGACCGAAAAGGAGCCGGTGATCGACCTCTCGCTCTTTCGCGACCGCAACTTCGCGATGGGCGTGCTGATCACGTCGCTCGGGTTTCTCGCGTTCTTCGGCTCGGTGGTCATTCTGCCGCTGTGGCTACAGACGGTGATGGGCTACACGCCGGGCTTGGCCGGCCTCGCGACCGCGCCGGTCGGCATTCTGGCGCTCGTGATCTCGCCGATTCTCGGGCGCAACATGCATCGGCTGGATCTGCGCGTCGTGGCGAGCTTCGCGTTTCTGGTGTTCGCGTTCGTGTCGCACTGGAACTCGACGTTCACGCTCGATACGCCTTTCAACCAGATCGTGATTCCACGGCTGATCCAAGGGATCGGCGTGGCGTGCTTCTTCATCCCGATGACGACGATCACGCTGTCGAGCGTCTCCGACGACCGGCTGGCGGGCGCGGCGGGCCTGTCCAACTTCCTGCGGACGCTGTCGGGCGCGATCGGCACGGCGGTCAGCACGACGTACTGGGAGAACGACATGATTCGCCATCATGCGGTGCTGACGGAGTCGGTGACCGCCTATTCGGCGAATACGAGCGCCTATTCCGGCGTGCTGTCGGACCTCGGACTCGCCGGGCAGTCGATTACGGCGCAACTCGAACGCGTCGTGACGGCGCAGGCGTACATGATGTCGACCAACGACTTCTTCCGGCTTTCCTTTTACGGATTCGTCGCACTGGCGGTGCTTGTCTGGCTGACGAAACCGAGGAAAGGCGCTGGACCTTCGATGGGGCATTGAGCGTCTATCTTCGCGCTTCTTCGCTTAAATCGGCTCCGTACGCACATCTTGCGGAGCCGATTTTTTTGCCGTGCGCTTTATTCGGGCGTCAGCGCCTGGCCCGATTGTCCCGGCTGCGTTTCGAGCGCGCGCGGCATCGGCTGAACCGGCGGATTCGACTGCGCACGGGGCGGCGCGGCGGGCGCGACGGGCGGCAGGGCGTTGCCGGAATTAGTCGCGGCGGCGCCTGCCTGCGACGACGGACCGCCGCGCACGAACTGCTTGAAGTCCGCCCCCGCTTTCCACGGATTCGGCTCGCAACCGAGCATGTTGTCGCAGTGAGCGGCGAAGCCGATGGTCGCCGTGCCTTCGTTGCTCGGCGTCTTCGTGATCTGGTAGGCGAGCGCGCGCTTGCCGCCGGACGGCCCCGCCGTCTGGATGATGGAATCGGTGACGGTCGTCAGTTTGTATTCGGAGTGGTTCGTGACCCAGACTTGCGCGCGGCCCCACCACGCGTCGCATTCCGCTCGGCTCATGCAGGTGAGCGGCGAAGTCGCCTGCTCCATCGTTTCGCCGCTGACCTGACCTTGCGTCGAGCAGCCGGCAACGAGCGCAATCGACGCCGCTGCCGCCAGCGCCGATGCCGATAGCATCGTCTTTTTCATTTTCTTCTCCTCAGAGCGTTGATCGATAGGACACTAATTTTCGACCCGCCGGCGATCCGCACGTTTCGGCGGGTTGCGCTCTGTTGCAAAAGGAGTAAGCCTTGCCGCCCGACGGACGGCGCGGCAAGGAAAAAAGACGCAAGGCGAATCAGACGCTGACGCGATTCAGCGTATAAGCGCGATACGCGGCGATAAAAGCGTCGAACGAGCCCGCTTCGTCGCGTTCAATGGCGGCTTGCTGGTCGAGCGACTTTGCCGCGAGCGCATCCAGTTCGCGCGTGATGGCCTCGGGCAACGGCCGCGAGCGGTAGAACGCGGCGTGCTGCTCGCTCAGGTCGAGTGCGAACGCGCCGAAACTTTGCTGCTTGTCGCGCATGATCTGAAGCACGCGCGCGGACGGCGTCAGCGCGACGTCCGCGAGCCGCGCGCGTTGCGTAGCGAGCGCGCGCGTGGTTTCGTCGGTGCCGTTGAGCGCGTCGAGCGCTTCGGCGACCGGCGCGATCCTGTCGAGCAATTCCGTGCCCCACGCCTGCATCGACACGGTGCGCCCGTCGCGCGAAAGAGCGAGCCCCGGCTTGCGGCCTTCCTTCGCGACGCGGCTGAAGTTGTCGTTGGCTTCGGTGTTCGCCTCGTGCGACAGGAGCGGGCTGTCGTCGAGCGCGCAATAGAGCAGATAGGCGTCCAGAAAGCGCGATGTTTCGAGCGAAATGCCGCTCGGCTCGAATGGATCGATGTCGAGACAGCGCACTTCGATGTACTGCACGCCGCGCGCCGACAGCGCATGCAGCGGCCGCTCGCCCGGCTGGATGACGCGCTTCGGACGGATCGTCGAGTAGAACTCGTTTTCGATCTGCAACACGTTCGTGTTGATCTGGACCCATTCGCCGTCGCGTTGCGTGCCGATCGCCTCATACGGCGGATACGGCTGGCTGACGGCGCGGCCGAGCACGTCGAGATAGGCGTCGAGGTTGTCGTAGCTCGGCAGGAGCGCCGACTGCGCCGGATTGTTCGTGTAGCCGAGATCGCTCATGCGCAGGCTCGTGGCGTGCGGCAGATAGAACGTGTCGGCGTCGAAGGTGTCGAGCGCGTGCGGCTTGCCGCGCACGAAACCCGCTTCGAGCGCCGGCGACGCGCCGAACAGATACATCAGGAGCCAGCTCGTGCGGCGGAAATTGCGGATCAGCGCGAAGTAGCGCTCCGACTGGAAATCGACCGTCGAGAGCGTATTGCCCTTCTCCAGCGACTGCCACGCGCGCCAGACGTCCTCGCTCAGCGAATAGTTGTAGTGGATGCCGGCGATGCACTGCATCTTGCGGCCGTAGCGCAGCGAAAGGCCCTTTCGGTACACGTACTTCAGCATGCCGATATTCGACGTGCCGTACCAGCCGATCGGAATCTGGTCGTCGGGCGGCAGTTCGCAGGGCATCGAATTGTTCCAGAGCAGCTCGTCGCCGAGCTTGCCGTAGACGAAGCGATGCAGCGTGTCGAGGTGTTCAAGCGCGGCCGCGGAATCGGTTTTCGCGTCGGTGATCAGTTCGACGAGGGCTTCCGAATAGTCGGTCGTGATGTGCGGATGCGTCAGCGCCGAGCCGAACGCGCGCGGATGCGGCGTCATGGCGAGCTTGCCGTCGCGCGTGACGCGCAGGCTCTCGCGCTCGATGCCGCGCAGGCCCTGGCGCAGCGCATCGGCGCCTGGACCTGCGGCGAGCGCCGAGAGGCGATGCCGGATGGCGTCGGTGGCGGGAAGGACGGGATTCTTGTTTGGCATTGAGCGACGCGTGCGACCGGGCGTGATGAAACCAGGCCCGATCCGATATTTTGGGTAGCGGGCACTTTAACATCTCGGTGTTATGCGTGCTTGAAGCCAGTTCCCGCAAGGGTTTGCGGGTTTTTCACGGCTGTTCTGCGAGGGCTTGCGCGGCGGTTTCCGACAGGAATTTCACGAGGCCGGCCGTCGCGCCGGTTTTGTCGGGTCCCGGCGCGCGACCGATGGCGGCGTTTTCGATCGTTGCGGGGCGCGTGACGCCGCATTGTTCGCATTACTTGTTTTCGCCGCGCTCCCGCTCGGTCTTCAAGAGCGCCGCCTTGCGCGGCGCGCCCCACCGATACCCCGACAGCCCGCCGCCTTTCTGCACGACGCGATGGCACGGAATCGCGAGCGCCACCGGATTCGACGCGCACGCATTCGCCACCGCGCGCACCGCGCGCGGCGAGCCGAGCGTGTCGGCGATGTCGGTGTAGCTGCGCGTCTCGCCGTAGGGAATGCGGCGCAGCGCGTCCCACACGCGCTGCTGGAACGCGGTCGCGCCGATGTCGAGCGGCAGGTCGAAGCGCTCGCGCGTGCCGTTCAGATACGCCCGAATCTGCGCGATGAATGGCTCCATGCGCTCGCGATCCTCGATACGCTCGGCCTCTGACAACTCCGCCGCCAGTTCGAGCGCGAGCGCCGCCGGATCGTCGCCGAACGCGATCTTGCAGACGCCCTTGTCCGTCGCAGCGACGAGCACGGTGCCAAGCGGCGTCGGCGCGGTGGCGTAGCGCACGGCGAGCCCGGCGCCTTTCTTCCGGTACATCGACGGCGTCATCCCCAGTTCCGCCGACGCCGCTTCGTACATCCGCGAGGGCGAGCCGAAACCGGCGTCGTGGGTGGCGCGCGTCACGTTCTCGCCGCGTTGCAGGCCGGAGCGCAGGGCTTCCGCGCGGCGCGCCGCCTGATATTGCCGCGGCGACACGCCGACCACCCGCGTGAACAGACGCTGCAGGTGAAACGGACTGACGTGCACGGCGTCGCTCAGTTGCGCGAGCGTCATGCGCTCTTGCGGTTCGGCGTCGAGCGCCTTGCACGCCCGCTCGACGATCGCGAGTTCGCGCGGCAGGCTCGTCGGCTGGCAGCGCTTGCACGGGCGATAGCCGGCGCGTTCGGCGGCGTGGGTCGTCGAAAAGAATTCGACGTTCTCGCGGCGCGGCGCCCGCGACGCGCACGACGGCCGGCAGAAAACACCCGTCGTGCGCACCGCGAAGAAGAACGCGCCGTCGGCGTGGCGGTCTCGATCGACGACCGCCTGCCAGCGGTTTTCATCGGAGGAAAAGGCGGTTTGCGAAGGGATCTGGAAAGCGGTGTTCATCACGACCTCGATGGGCTCTGGGTACGTGATCACTGTAGAGCCGTGGCTTCCAGCGTACGCGCCGGTTCTTGCGCTGTCATTTCAGGCTTGCCCGCGCGAAATGTCTCGCAGATGCGACAAATCGGCGCCATAGGGGTTTTTACTACGATTTCTATTGCGTCGCACCAACTCGCTGTGTATTATTGGAACTGTCTCCTCCATGTCTCCTCCTGATATGGATTCAACCCGCTCCGCAACGAGCGGGTTTTTTTTCGCCTGCGCGTTTTGCGCAGCGTCGCGCCGTGAGTTGTCAACGTGACGGCGTTACACTCGTCCCGAACCACCGGAACGAGGAGCGACGATGCACTTCACCATCCGCGAAATCGATCACGTCGTGATCCGCTGCGCCGATCTCGACACCATGGTGCGCTTCTACGGCGCCGCGCTCGGATGCCCGATCGAAAAGGAACAGCGCGATCTTGGTCTCGTGCAGTTGCGCGCGGGCCGTTCGCTGATCGACCTGCTCGCGGTCGGCGCGAAAATCGACCGGCCGGACAGCGGCGCGCCGGGGGCGGGTCGCAACATGGATCATCTGTGCGTGCGCGTCGAACCGTTCGATCCGGCCGCGCTCCGCAAGCATCTCACCGAAAATGGCGCGCGCATCGGCGAAGAAGCCGATCGATACGGCGCGGAAGGCTTCGGCCCGTCGCTGTATCTGTTCGATCCGGAGGGCAATATGATCGAACTGAAAGGTCCGCCCGACGCGTGAGCGCTGCTTCGACTACTTCGAAGCCGCCTTCAGCACCGTCCATTCGACCGCGACCGGGTCCGCCGTCGCGCTGCCAAGCGACACCTCGCCGTCCTGCACGGTCATCTGCAGGCGCATCGTGCGTTCGGCGAGCTTGCCGAGCGACTCCGCCACGCCGTCCTTGAGCGACCATACGGTCACGTTTTGCATCCGCTCGACCTTGCCCTTCACGCCCTGCCACCAGATGTCCGACGTGCGCCCCGCGTAGGCGATCACGATCACGCGCGCCGCGCGCCCGCTCGCCTTCGCGATGCGCCGCTCGTCGGGCTGCCCCGCTTCGATCCACGTCTCGATCTGCCCGGTGAGGTCCTTCTGCCAGAGATCGGGCTCGTCGGTATCGGAGAGACCCTTGCAGAATTCGAGCCGTTCGTCGGCGAACATGCCGAACGCCGCGACGCGCACCATCATCCGCTCGTCGGTTTCGGACGGATGACGCGCGATGGTCAGCGAATGGTCGCCGTAATAGTGCCGATCCATGTCGGCAATCTGGAGTTCCGCTTTGTAAATCGTCGATTTGAGGGCCATGCAACACCGGAAGACCGGCCGCGCGGGCCGGTTAGGAAAAAGGGTCAAGCGGATGAAATTTCGAAGGACGTGCCGTACACCTCGGTGGCCGCGTCGCGCAATGCGTTGAGCATGAGCGTCGCCGCCGGCGACAGCAATTGCGTTTGCCGCGTGATGATACCGAAAGCGTCCATCCGGCACGGCAAATCGATCGCCAGGCGCTTCAGCACGCCGGACTCCTCGTACTGCTGCGCGACTTCCGCCGGCACGACGGCGAGCATGTCGCTTTGCAAGAGCAAGCTCGAAATTGCCAGAAAATTGTTCGTGTTGACGACATTTTGCGGCGGATTGAGCCCGATCTGCGAAAACGCCAGATCGAAGCGGTGACGCAGCACGCTGCCCGGCGGATGCAGCACCCAGCTCGCGTTCACGATCCCGCGCAACGTCAGACCGGTCGCGAGTTCCATCGGATGGCCGGGACGCGCGACGACGCACAGCGGTTCGTCGGCGGCGAGCGGCTCGTAGCGCACGGCGTCCTTGAACTGGCCCTGCCGTTCGAGCACCCGGCCGATCATGATGTCGAGTTCGCCCTCGGCGACGCGCGGCAGCATCACATCCGATGTCTCCACCTGCAACCAGATTTGCAGATGCGGATAGCGCTCCTTCACGCGCGAGATCGCGACGGGCACCATCGTCGCGGCGGCGGTCGCGATCGAGCCGATCTGCACCTGGCCGACGAGTCCCGAGCGCAATGCCGAAATCTCGTCGTGCGCCTGACTCAGATTCGACAGCACCATCCGCGCGTGGCGGATCATCACTTCGCCGTAGAGCGTCGCGTGCATGCCGTGCGGCGTGCGGTCGAAGAGGCGCACGTCGAGCACGTCTTCGAGTTCCTTCAGGAGACGTGACGCCGCCGGCTGCGTCATGCCGAGCACGTCGGCGGCGCGGCGCACGTTGCCTTCTTCCTCCATCGCCGCGAGCAGCAGCAACTGACGCGTCTTTAGCCGCGCCCGCACGAACCAGTTCGAATAACTCTGCGCCATCGCGTCGCCCGGAGGTGAAATTGCGCCGATGATGCCATACCAACGTTGATATGGCGATGGGCCGAAAACTGATTGGAAAGTCATCGCGCGACTGCTTAAGCTTCGAGCACTTCCAGACACGAGCGCTCACGTCGACAGCCGATGAAACGCGAATCCCATCTTCCCGAGCTTTTCAAGCACTACCTGAACGGTGGCTGGGAGACGGGCGCGACCGTGGGCCTTTCCCTGAATCCGTCTGATCTCGACGAACCCGTCGGCGAATACGCGCGGGCCGACGCGCGCCAGACCGACGCCGCCATCGACGCCGCGAGCGCGGCGTTTCCCGAGTGGTCGCGTTCGAGCGGCATGCGGCGCGCCGAAGCGCTCGACGCGATCGGCGGCGAACTGCTCGCGCGCCGCGCCGAACTCGGCCGGCTGCTCGCGCGCGAGGAAGGCAAGACGCTGCCCGAAGCGATCGCCGAAGTCACGCGCGCCGGGCACTTCTTCCGGTTTTACGCGGGCGAGGCACTTCGCATCGGCGGCGCGCATCGCAGCTGGGCGCGTCCGAATGTCGATATCGACATCACGCGCGAGCCGCTCGGCGTGATCGGCGTCGTCACGCCGTGGAGCTTTCCGCTGGCGATTCCGGCCTCGAAGATCGCGCCCGCGCTCGCCTTCGGCAATTGCGTCGTGTTCAAGCCGGCGGAGCGCGTGCCCGCCTGTGCGTGGGCGCTCGCCGACATCGTGAGCCGCTCGGGCCTGCCCGCCGGCGTGTTCAACCTCGTGCTCGGCAGCGGGCGGCAGGCGGGCGCGCGGATCGTCGCGAATCCGCTCGTGCAGGGCGTGAGCTTCGCCGGATCGGCCGCGACGGCGACGGCGGTGCGCGAAGCCGCCGCCGCGCGCGAGACGCGCGTGCAGTTCGACATCGGCGGCAAGAATCCGCTCGTCGTGCTCAACGACGCCGACCTGGACACCGCCGTCGACGCGGCCATCGACGGCGCCTATTTCTCGGCGGGCCAGCGCGCGACGGCGTCGTCGCGGCTGATCGTGGAGGCGGGCATCCACGACCGTTTCGTCGATGCGATGCTCGCGCGCCTCGCTACGCTGGACGTCGATCACGCGCTGAAGAAAGGCGTCGACATCGGCCCGCTCGCCGACGAAGCGCAGTTGCGCAAGAGCCTCGATACCATCGCGACCGGCCGGAAGGAAGGCGCGCAACTGCTGCACGGCGGCGTGCCGCTGGAACGCGCGACGCGCGGCTTTTTCATGCAGCCCGCGCTCTTGGCCGGAACGCCCGAGATGCGCATCGCGCGTGAGGAGATTTTCGGGCCGGTCGCGGTCGTGATCCGCGCCGACGACGCCGCCCACGCGCTCCATCTCGCCAACGAAACGCCGCGCGCGCTGTGCGCCGGCATCTGCACGCGGTCGCTGCAGCGCGCGACGCATTTCAGGCGCTACAGCCAGAGCGCGCTCGTGACGGTGAACCTGCCGACGACGGGCGTCGATCATCACGTGCCGTTCGACAACACCGACTTCTATACGACGACAAAAACCGCCTACATGGCGAGCTAGAACCGAGAGAAGACGCAAGACCCGCAGCAAACCCGGCGAACGGGCTGACAAGCCTGCGCCCGCAACACGCATTCAACCCAAGGAGACAACGATGAACCTGAAGCTTCGCCGCCTGACCCTGTCCGCGATCGCCGCCGCCACGCTCGCCGTGCCGTTCGCCGCGCAAATGTCCGCTCACGCCGACGAGCCCGTCAAGGTCGGCTTTCTCGTGAAGATGCCCGAGCAGGCGTGGTTCATCAACGAGCAGAAGGCCGCGTCCGCGCTCGGCCAGAAAGAGAACTTCTCGGTCGTGAACATCGGCACGCCGGACGGCGAGAAAGTGCTCGCCGCCATCGACAACCTCGGCGCGCAGGGCGCGCAAGGCTTCGTGATCTGCGCGCCCGACGTGCGTCTCGGACCGGCGATCCAGCAGCGCGCGAAGCGCTACAACATGAAGTTCGTGACGGTCGACGACCAGCTCGTCGATTCGACCGGCAAGCCGCTCTCGAACGTGCCGCATCTGGGGATGTCGGCGTTCAAGATCGGCAATCAGGTCGGCACGGCGATCACGGACGAAATGAAGCGGCGCGGCTGGAAGCCGGAAGAAGTGGGCGCGCTGCGCATCACGAACTACGAGCTGCCGACCGCGAAGCTGCGCACCGACGGCGCCACCGAATCGCTCGTCAAGGGCGGCTTCAAGAAGGAAAACATCTTCGACGCCCCGCAGAAGACCACCGACGACGAAGGCGGTTTCAACGCGGCATCGCCGGTGCTGTCGCAGCATCCGAACATCAAGAAGTGGGTGATCTACGCGATCAACGAGGAAACCGTGCTCGGCGCCGTGCGCGCGACCGAGCAGCTGAAGATTCCGGGCGCGGATGTGATCGGCGTCGGCATCAATGGCGCGGGCGAAGCGTTCGCCGAGTTCCAGAAGAAAGAGCAGACGGGCTTCTACGGCACGATCGCCGTGAGTTCGACGATGCACGGCAAGGACAGCACGCAGAATCTCGTCGACTGGATCAAGAACGGCAAGCAACCGCCCGCCGATACGCAGACCACCGGCAAGCTGATGGTGCGCAACAATTGGCAGGAAGTGCGCAAGGAACTCGGCATCTGAGTTGCCTCGCGCGGGCGTCGCTCGCTCGTTTGCGTTGAACGGCGGCGCCCGCATTCTGTTCCTGCCACGAGGTTTTCCATGACGGATACCGTGACGGCCACGGCCGATCCCTATCTCTCGCTCGACAACATCACCGTGCGCTTTCCCGGCGTGCTCGCGCTCGACGGCGTGTCGCTCGGCGTGCGCACCGGCGAAGTCCACGGTCTGATGGGCGAAAACGGCGCGGGCAAGTCGACGCTGCTCAAGGTGCTCTCGGGCGTCAATCAGCCCGCGGGCGGCAGCCTGTCGCTCGACGGCGTCGAACAGCAGTTTTCGTCGACGAAAGCGGCGATCGCGGCGGGCGTCGCGATCATCTATCAGGAACTGCATCTCGTGCCCGAACTGACGGTCGCGGAAAACCTGATGCTCGGCGCGATGCCGAACCGCTTCGGCGTGCTCGACGAGCGCGCGCTCGTGAAGCGCGCGATCAGCGAACTCGACCGCCTCGGCGAAAAGATCGATCCGAACATGCAGGTGAAGCACCTGTCGATCGGCCAGCGTCAGATGATCGAAATCGGCAAGGCGCTGATGCGCAACGCGCGCGTGATTGCCTTCGACGAACCGACGAGTTCGCTGTCGTCGCGTGAAACCGAGCAATTGTTCCGGATCATCCGCGGACTGCGCGCCGAAGGCCGCGCGATCGTCTACGTCACGCACCGGATGGACGAAGTCTACGAACTGTGCGACCGCGTGACGGTGTTTCGCGACGGCCGGCGCATCGAGACCTTCGAGGAAGTCGACGGACTCGATCGCGACCGGCTGATCAGCTGCATGGTCGGACGCTCGATCCGCGATGTGTACGGCTACCGCACGCGCGACATCGGCGAGGTCCAGCTTCAGGTGAAAGGGCTGATGGGGCCGGGGCTGTCCGAACCGGCGTCGTTCGAGGTGCGAAAGGGCGAGATCGTCGGCTTCTTCGGGCTCGTCGGCGCGGGGCGCTCCGAGCTGATGAAGCTGATTTACGGCGCGGTTAAACCGGCGGCGGGCGAGATCGTCCTGAAAGGCGAGACGCGCCGGTTCAGCACGCCGCGCGACGCCGTGCGCGCGGGCGTCGCGCTGTGTCCCGAGGATCGCAAGCAAGAAGGCATCGTCGCGATCGCGTCGGTGTCGGACAACCTCAATATCAGTTGCCGCCGCCATCACAACGCGCTGCACATCCTCGACGCGAAGAAGGAAGCGGCCACCGCCAGCGAATTCATCGCGAAGCTCGCCATCAAGACCCGCAACGGCAATACGCCGATCGGCACGCTGTCCGGCGGCAACCAGCAGAAGGTGATCCTGTCGCGCTGGCTCGCGGAACGAATCGACGTCTTCCTGATGGACGAACCGACGCGCGGCATCGACGTCGGCGCGCGCAGCGAAATCTACGGCCTGCTGTACGGACTCGCGGAAGCGGGGCGGACGGTGATCGTCGTGTCGAGCGATCTGACCGAAGTGATCGGCGTCGCGGATCGCGTGCTCGTGATGCGCGAAGGAAAGATCGTCGGCAATTTGCCGAAGGCGGAAGCGTCGCCCGATCAACTCATCAAGCTCGCGCTGCCAGGCTGAAACCGGAAAGGACATCATGCAAACCACCAACGTGACCAATCAACCCAATCCGAAGGAAAGCGTCGGCGCGCGCGCACGCGCGGCGCGGACGTGGGATCTCATCAACAAGTCCGGCATCGTGATGGTGTTCGTGATCCTGTTCGTCGCGCTGTCGTTCTCGGTGCCGGGTTTCCTCAGCTCGCGCAACATGCAGGGCCTGCTGCTGTCGGTCACGCTGATCGGCTCCATCTCCGTGACGATGATGTTCGTGCTCGCGCTCGGGGAAGTCGACCTGTCGGTGGCGTCGATCGTCGCGTTCTCCGGCGTCACGGCCTCGACGCTCATCACCGCGACGCACAGCGTCACGCTCGGCATTGCCGGGGGCGTGCTCGCGGGCGGCGCGGTCGGGCTCGTGAACGGCGTGCTGATCGCGCGGTTCAAGATCAATTCGCTGATCGTCACGCTCGCGATGATGGAAGTCGTGCGCGGCCTCGCCTACATCACGTCGCACGGCGACGCGGTGATGATCTCCGAGGAATCGTTCTTCGAACTCGGCAGCGGGTCGTTTTTGGGGATTTCGTATCCGATCTGGTCGAATATCGTCGGTTTCGTCGTGTTCGGCTTTCTGCTCAAGAAGACCGTGTTCGGCAAGAACGTGCTCGCGGTCGGCGGCAACAGCGAGGCGGCGCTGCTCGCGGGACTGCCGGTCACGCGCATCAAGATCACGGTGTTCGTGCTGCAAGGACTCGTGACCGGCTTCGCGGGCGTGATGCTCGCGTCGCGCATGAGTCTCGGCGATCCGAAGACGTCGGTCGGGCTGGAACTGGGGGTGATTTCTGCGTGCGTGCTGGGCGGCGTCTCGCTGACGGGCGGCGTCGCGACGATTTCCGGCGTGCTGGTCGGCGTGCTGATCATGGGCTCGGTGCAGGATGCGATGAGCCTCATGAACGTGCCGACGTTCTATCAATATCTGATTCGCGGCGGCATTTTGCTGCTCGCGGTGCTGTTCGATCAATTCCGCCGCAGCAAGCGCGTGGTTTAAACGCAGTTTCCGACGAGGGTGTTTCGCCGATGCGATTAATCATCGCATCGGCGTTTTTTTATCGCCGATTAAAACGCGCTGATGCTCTATTGATCGATGAAGCGATCGGTCGTCCACATGCCTTGTTTGTCGTTATTCGACGCATTGACGAATTCGACGTCGTGGCCGACCACGCGCAACACGCGGAAATGCGAATCGACGGGCGTCGAAATACACTCGAAGCCTTCGAAGAACTGCTGCATTTTCTGCTGTTCGCCCGCCTGGGCGTGCTGATCGGCGGAATCGAATTTGTCTTTCGAGAGACAGCCGTATGAATTGGGCTTGAACTTGAAAGTCTGCTGGGGCTGGACGCTATCCGCGTGTGCCGCGGAAAGAATGGCGAATAAACCGACCATCGCAATAAGAGCACTGGCGCGTTTCTTCATGTTTTGCCTCCAAGCGGATTTGTATCGGGAATTAGCTATGTATTTAATAGGCTTAATCCGCAGCGTTTATCCTAGACGAGAAATTGCAAGTTACAAGCACATCTTGTGTGCGTTCGCAACACGACGAAATGTCGCAGGGCGGTTTTAAAAGGGCTGCTAATAATCCGTTCTGCTCCATTCAACGCTTTCACGCATTAATCGTTTGCTGAACGCCGTGCAGTTCGCTTGGTGCGTTGCAATGTCGGTCAGGTAAACCATGACGGGAAATTGGCACGTCGCTTAACGCGCGCCGCACCGGAAAGGCTCGTGCGGCCGCCACGAAACATGCCAATGGCGGGGAGGGCTTGTCAGCCTCGTCGCTTCGTGGATAAATCGGCGCATCGACATCACGGAGACACGCGCATGACGCTTGCACAATGGCTGCCCTTTGCGATCGCCTCGGCGATTCTGGTGGCGATTCCTGGACCGACCGTCTTGCTGGTCGTGTCCTACGCGCTCGGACACGGACGCAAATACGCGCTGGCGACGACCCTCGGCGTCGCGCTCGGCGACCTGACTGCGATGACCGCGTCGATGCTGGGCCTCGGCGTGCTGCTCGCGGCATCGGCGGAATGGTTCATGTTGGTGAAGTGGGTCGGGGCGGCTTATCTCGTCTACCTCGGCCTGAAGCTGTGGCGCGCGCCCGTCGTGAATGCCGACGCCGCCGACATGACGGCGCCCGGCGAGTTGCGCACGTCGCGCATCGTCGCGCACGCGTATGCGGTCACGACGCTCAATCCGAAGAGCCTGATTTTCTTCGTCGCGTTCGTGCCGCAATTCATCGATCCGCATCAGGCGAGCGTCTCGCAGATCGCGATTTTCGAGGCGACGTTCGTCGGCATCGCGGCGGCCAATTCGTTCGTTTATGCGCTCGTGGCGTCGGGCGCGCGGCGGGCGATCCGCAAGCCTTCGGTGCAGCGCGCGGTGAACCGCACGGGCGGCGCGCTGCTGATGGGCGCGGGCATTTTTGCGGCGGCATGGAAGAGGGCGACATGAGCGACATCGACGACTGGACCGGCGCCGCGCGACGCGTGTATTTCGCGCTCCTCGCTGCGTGGAACCGCCAGGACGCGCCCGCGATGGCCGCGCTGTTCCGCGAGCGCGGCAGCATGGTCGGCTTCGACGGAAGCGCTATCGACGGACGCACGGCCATCGAAACGCATCTCGCGCCCATCTTCGCGCAGCATCCGACGCCGCGTTTCGTCGCGAAAGTGCGGGAAGTGCGGCGCATGGCGGGCGGGCAGACGCTGATGCTGCGCGGCGTCGCCGGCATGTGGCCACGCGACGCGGACGATCTGAATCCGGAGCTGAACGCGGTGCAGACGATGGTGCTGTCGCTGTGCGACGGCGAATACCGGATCGAGATGTTCCAGAACACGCCGGCCGCGTTTCACGGGCGTCCGGCGGAAAGCGAAAAGCTCAGTGCGGAGTTGCGCGAGGCGGGACGGCCGCCAACGTAGGACCGGCCGTTCACTTGCCGATGCAAAACCGGCTGAAAATCACGCCCAGCAGATCGTCCGACGTGAACTCGCCCGTGATCGAATTGAGCGAATCCTGGCCGAGCCGCAACTCCTCGGCGAAAAGGTCGAGCGCCTGGGCGTTCTGATCGGCGTGATCCGAGGCGAGCGCGAGATGTTCCGCGGCCGTGCGCAATGCAATCAAATGCCGCTCGCGCGCGAGGTAAACGCTCTCTGCGCCCGCCTGCCAGCCGGCGATCTTCAGCAGTTCGCCGCGCAGCAGTGCAATGCCGTCACCCGTTTTCGCCGATAAACGCACGTCGCGGGCATCGCCGCCTTCGGTTTGCGTCACCGACGCCGCCACGCCCGCCAGATCCGCCTTGTTCGACACGCGCACCACCGGCACGCCCGCCGGAAAACGCGCGGCAATCGCCTGGTCTTCGGGCGTCACGCCGGCGCGCGCATCGAGCAGATGCAGCACGACATCGGCGCGTTCGATCTCGCCCCAGGTCCGCTCGATGCCAATCCGCTCGACTTCGTCCTCGGTCTCGCGCAGGCCGGCCGTGTCGATCACATGCAGCGGAATGCCTTCGATCTGGATCGTCTGCGTGACCTTGTCGCGCGTGGTGCCCGCGATCGGCGTGACGATGGCAAGCTCCGCGCCCGCGAGCGCGTTCAACAGCGATGACTTCCCGACGTTCGGCTGGCCCGCCAGCACCACCGAGAGCCCTTCCCGCAGGAGCGCGCCTTGCCGCGCGTCGGCGAGCACCGTCGCGAGCCGCTCGCGGATGCGCGCGAGCTTGCCGCGCGCGTCGGCGGCTTCGAGAAAGTCGATCTCTTCTTCGGGGAAATCGAGCGTCGCTTCGACCAGCATCCGCAGCGTGATCACGTCCTCGACAAGCGCGTGGATTTCGCGCGAGAACGCGCCGTCGAGAGAGCGTCCGGCCGAGCGCGCGGCCGCTTCCGTGCTCGCCTCGATCAGATCGGCGACGGCTTCCGCCTGCGCGAGATCGAGTTTGTCGTTGAGGAACGCGCGGCGCGTGAATTCGCCCGGCTCGGCTAGACGCAGGCCGAATTCGCGCCCGACCTCGATCGCGCGCTGCAACACGAGTTGCAGCACGATCGGGCCGCCGTGGCCCTGCAGTTCGAGGACGTGCTCGCCGGTGTACGAGTGCGGCGCCGGAAAATACAGCGCGATGCCGCGATCGAGCGCTTCGCCTTTGCCGTCGATGAACGGCACGTAGCTCGCGTGGCGTGCGCCCAGCAACTGGCCGCAGAGCGCGTGCATCGCGTGCGAGGCCGCCGCTTCGCCGGCGCGTCCGAACGACAGCCGCACGACGCCGATTCCGCCGCGCCCCGGAGCGGTGGCGATGGCGATGATCGGATCGGCGTCGTTGTTGAACATGGTCGGCGGGGCTCGGGTGCGGGATTGGCGGTGCCCGCATTGTATCGCGGGGCTTTCGTGCTCCTGGCGTTTAGGACGGTGAAGGAGCTTTCTGTGCTTATCTTAATTGAGATACGCTCTGGTGAGCGATTGCGACGCCAATCGAAACAATTCCAGATGCTTCCCTGAACACGCGGGCGGCACTCGGTTCGACGTACGCGTGACACTGATTTGTCAGTTTATTTTCCCAGACAAGATAAGTGGCTTACATTGTTCGCAAAATCTATCGTAGATGGTTGACTGCCAGTCAGCGTTTGCCTCGCACAATCGCGACCATGCCAACCGCAAAAGAAAAGGCCGATTTCTCGGATCGCCTGAAATTCTCAATGACCCGCGCTCCCGAGAAGATGCGCGGGGCGACAGATCTCGCACTGCATTTCAATCTGCGCTATCACGGCGAATCGGTGTCGCCGCAAACCGCGCACAAGTGGCTCTCGGCGCGCTCGATTCCGACCGTCGATAAATTGCAGACGCTCGCCGACTGGTTCAAGGTGGACTTGCACTGGCTGCACTACGGGCCGTCGCCGAGCGGAACTGCGCAAGGCGTGCCAAAGCCGATTGCCCGGGATGAGAAGTATCCTGCGTCGGAGGAGATGCTTGAACTGGCGTCGAAAATCGAGGCGCTTTCGCCTGATCATCGGTATCTGGTCGAGAAACTGATCAATGAGTTTTATGGCGTGGTGAAACGCTAGCCCGAAAACAAAAACGCCCGGACTGAAGTCCGGGCGTTTTTGCGTGAGCGAAGCATCGGGCGCGTCAAGCCGCCTTCTTACTCGCCCCCATCATGCGCGTGATGTAATACTGCTGCGCGATCGACAGCACGTTGTTCACCACGTAATACAGCACCAGACCGGCCGGGAAGAAGAAGAACATGACCGAGAACGCGATCGGCATGAACATCATCATCTTCGCCTGAACGGGGTCGGGCGGCGTCGGGTTGAGCTTCGTCTGCAGGAACATCGAGACGGCCATCAGCACCGGCAGGATGAAGAACGGGTCCTGCTGCGACAGATCGTGAATCCAGCCGATCCACGGCGCGCCGCGCATTTCCACCGACGACAGCAGCACCCAGTACAGCGAGATGAACACCGGAATCTGCACGACGACCGGCAGACAGCCGCCGAACGGATTGACCTTTTCGGTCTTGTACAACTCCATCAGCGCGGCGTTCATCTTCTGCGGATCGCTCTTGAAGCGTTCACGCAATTGCTGCATGCGCGGCGTGATGGCCTTCATGCGCGCCATCGACTTGTAGCTCGCCGCCGACAGCGGGAAGAACACGGCCTTGATGAGCAGCGTCAGGAGCACGATCGACCAGCCCCAGTTGCCGACATAGCTGTGGATCTTTTCCAGCAGCCAGAAGAGCGGCTTGGCGATGATCGTCACCATGCCGTAGTCCTTCACCAGTTCCAGCCCCGGCGCGATGCCTTCGAGCATGCGCTCTTCTTCCGGACCGGCGAAGAGACGCGCATCGACGGTGGCGCTTTGTCCCGGCGCGATGGTCTGCACCGGCATCTGCACGCCCACGCGATACAGTTGGTCGATCTTCTGCACGTAGATGTCGCGCTTCACGCCCTGCTGCGGAATCCACGCCGACGCGAAGTAATGCTGCACCATCGCGATCCAGCCGTTGTCGGCGGAAGGCTCGAAGGTCGCCTTGTTCTTGTCGATGTCGCTGAAGTCGATCTTCTGGAAGTGATGCTGATCCGTGTAGACAGCCGGCCCGATGAACGTGTGCGAGAAGCGCGGCGTTTCCACCGGCGTGTTGTCGCGCACGAGTTCCATGTAGAGCTTCGGCGTGACCGGCGCGGTGCCGACGTTCTCGATCTTCGTATCGACGTTGATCACATAGCTGCCGCGCGTGAACGTGTAGGTCTTCACGACCTTCACGCCGCCCTTCACCGGCGATTCGAACGCGAGCGAAAGCGTCTTCGCATCGCCCGACAGCGACGTCTGGCCCGGAACCGGCGTGAAGACGTCGTTATGGTTCGGGAAATCGCCGCCGAGCAGGCCCGTGCGCGCGAGATACGTGTGCGTCGCGGTGTGATCGAAAAGGGTGATGTAGAGGTCGGGCTGCTTGCCGTCGCCTTCCTTCACGAGCGAGAGCTTGGACAGCGTGCCGCCGCGCGTATCGATTTCGCCTGCGTAGACGTCCGTCGAGAACTTGACGATCTGCGCGGCCGCGTTCGCGGGCGGCGTCGCCGTGCCGGGCGCGGCTGCGGTCACGCCGCTGGCGGCTGCGGGCAGGTCGGCGGGTTGCGTGCCCGGCGTCGTGGTTCCCGGTGCGGCAGTGCCGGCCGTCTTGGTCGGGACGGCGTTCGGGAAGAACATCGACGGGCGCCCATGGTCACGTTGCCAGTTGTCGAACAGCATGACAGCCGACATGAAGAAGATGACCCATAGGACGGTACGTTTGATATCCATGCGTTGTCTCAGTGTCGATCGAAAAGCGCTTTAGCGCCGTTTGGTAGTGAGTTCTTCTGATGCAGATTCGCCCGCCGATCGGCTGACGGGCGGGGAATCGCGTCGTGAAGCCGGCGACGGTGGCGGGACCAGGTCGATGCCGCCAGCCGAGAACGGATGACAGCGGCACAGGCGTTTAGCTGCGAGATACGTGCCGTGCGCGGCGCCATGATACTGGATTGCTTCGCGCGCGTAGTCGGAACAGGAAGGGAAAAAGCGGCAGCGGTTGCCGAGCAGAGGGCTCACAGCAAGCTTGTAAAAGCGCAACAACGCGATCAGTGCCGTTTGCATAAGCTTCGCGCCGCGGATTTTTCTGGCTCGCGCGAGCGAACCGGATACCGCGTGCGCCTCATTGCCCGGAGGGCTTCGGTGAATCGTCGACGGCCGGTGCCGCGACGTCCTGCACCGCGCGACGTGCCGCTTCGCGCACCGCACGGTCGATCAGCATGTCGATCTCGCCGCGCATCAGCGTTCGAAGCGGCGGCGACTTCGCGCTCGGCATGGCCTTGCGGTCGATCTTCGCGTGCAGCCTCAAGAGAATATCCCACCCGCCGAGTTCCGCGCGACGCAACCGGAACGCGTCGCGCGCGAGCCGCTTGATCAGGTTTCGCGTGACCGCGCGCGGCGCCTGCTTCTTGCCGATGACGAGCCCGAGACGCGCTTCGTTGCCAGTCGGCTTGCCGTACAGCACGAAGTGCGGGGAGCGTCGCCACGGGCGCAAACGAAAAACGGATGAGTATTCATCCGTTTTCAGTAGCCTTGCGGCCTTGGGGAACGCGGCCTGCGCTCGCAACTGAATGGTGTCCTGTGAGGAGCCTTCCGCGCGGGGCATGTCCGGTTCGCACGCCGGGTTAGCGCGTGCCGACAAAAGCAACCTTAAACTGCCAGGCGCTTGCGGCCCTTCGCGCGACGTGCGTTGATCACTTTGCGGCCGCCTGCCGTCTTCATACGGACGCGGAAGCCATGGGTGCGCTTGCGGCGCGTCACGGAAGGTTGGTAAGTACGTTTCATGGTGCTCTCACTTGGGTGTTGATCGACCGCGCGGGCATCCGCAGAAAGCGCAATGGCCGGTGGTTCAGGAATTCGGTTTTCGCGGAACCCGCTATTTAAACCCTTTTCCTCTTGACCGTCAATAGCTTACGCGAGATGTCAAGGGCTTCCGCAGCGATTGCGTGCCGCGTGCACGATCGTTCGCCGTGCTGATTTGACCCTGTGGATAACTCGCGCTGCGTGGCGGTTTGGCGTTAGAATCTCGCCTTAATCCCAAGAATCTGCCCGCTGCTTCGGCCCGCATTTCGCCCGCAAACCCTTGCGGCGTAAGCCTCCGAAGCAATGTCTGCTTGCCGCGCCGGAGCTTGTCGCAATTTCGCGACAGGAGCGGCGGGAGACTGAGCGGCGCAACCATAACGACTGCATTCGATGAACGATTTCTGGCAACACTGTTCCGCATTGCTGGAGCGCGAACTCACGCCGCAGCAGTACGTCACGTGGATCAAACCGCTGGCCCTGGTCGACTTCGATGCCGATGCGAGCACCTTGCGCATCGCCGCGCCCAACCGTTTCAAGCTCGACTGGGTGAAAAGCCAGTTCTCCGGCCGCATCGCCGATGTGGCGCGCGAATTCTGGCACGCGCCCATCGACGTTCAGTTCGTCCTCGATCCGAAAGCGACCGCGCGCAATGCGCTCGGCGGCGCGTCGTCGGGCGCGTCCTCGGTGCCGATGCCGCGTCCGCCGCTCGCGCGTCCGGCGGGGTCCGGCATGCAGGGCATGCAAGGCGGTGGGCAGGTGAACCACGCAAACGCCAGCGCCCATATCAACGCGCTCGCGGCCGAAGCCGCGCAGCACGCGCAGGCCACGCACGACGACCTCGACCTCCCGAGCCTCGACGCCAATGAAGCCGCCGTCGCGCGCCGCACGTGGCGTCCCGGCGGCAATGGTGCGCCTGGCGGTGAAAACGATTCCGCATACGAGCGCTCGAAGCTCAACCCGGTGCTCACGTTCGACAACTTCGTGACCGGCAAGGCGAACCAGCTCGCGCGCGCGGCCGCGATCCAGGTCGCGGACAATCCGGGCGTCTCGTACAACCCGCTCTTTTTGTATGGCGGCGTCGGCCTGGGCAAGACGCACCTGATCCACGCGATCGGCAATCAGCTTTTGATGGACAAGGCCGGCGCGCGCATCCGCTACATCCACGCGGAGCAATACGTGTCGGACGTGGTGAAGGCGTATCAGCGCAAGGCGTTCGACGACTTCAAGCGCTACTACCATTCGCTCGACCTGCTGCTCATCGACGATATCCAGTTCTTCTCGGGCAAGTCGCGCACGCAGGAAGAGTTCTTCTACGCGTTCGAGGCGCTCGTCGCGAACAAGGCGCAGGTGATCATCACGAGCGACACGTATCCGAAGGAAATTTCGGGTATCGACGACCGCCTGATCTCGCGCTTCGACTCCGGTCTGACTGTCGCGATCGAGCCGCCCGAACTCGAAATGCGCGTTGCGATCCTGATGCGCAAGGCGCAGTCCGAAGGCGTGAGCCTGTCGGAAGACGTGGCGTTTTTCGTCGCGAAGCATTTGCGCTCGAACGTGCGCGAACTCGAAGGCGCGCTGCGCAAGATCCTCGCGTATTCGAAGTTCCACGGCCGCGAGATCACGATCGAGCTGACGAAGGAAGCGCTGAAAGACCTGCTGACGGTGCAGAACCGCCAGATTTCGGTGGAGAACATCCAGAAGACTGTCGCCGACTTCTACAACATCAAGGTCGCCGACATGTATTCGAAGAAGCGTCCGGCGAACATCGCGCGGCCGCGGCAGATCGCGATGTATCTGGCGAAGGAACTGACGCAGAAAAGCCTGCCGGAGATCGGCGAACTCTTCGGTGGACGCGATCACACGACCGTGCTGCACGCCGTGCGCAAGATCGGCGCCGAGCGCGGCACGGACGCGCAGTTGAATCACGAGTTGCACGTCCTCGAACAGACGCTCAAGGGCTGATCGCGGGCTAAAGAACACGCGCCTCAAAAATGCGCCGCCAAGCCTCTGTTTATTGACGAAAATGCCCCCATTTCTAGGGAGCGGTTCCGTTTTGAGGCACAATACGGGTTTGACCGCCCGCGGGCCTTGGGCGGCATTAGGCGCCAAGCTTTCGCGCGAAACCGGCGCGGGCCGGCAACGCGTGTTACGAGGCTGTCCGAAGGCAAAACGGTGGCACGACCGTCGGGCAGGCCGTCACATCAACGAAGGAACTCTATGCAACTGGTCAAGACCGAACGGGATAATCTTCTAAGGCCGCTGCAAACCGTGAGCGGTATCGTCGAACGCCGTCATACGTTGCCGATCCTCGCCAATTTGCTGATCACCAAGAATGGCGCCGACGTGTCGTTCCTCTCGACCGACCTCGAGCTTCAGATCACCACACGCGCCGATTTCGGCGTCGGCAGCGATCAAGTCGCCACCACCGTTGCCGCGCGCAAGCTGCTCGACATCCTGCGCGCCATGCCGCCGGGCGAAGTCGCGCTCGATCTGTCCGACAAGCGCCTCACCGTGCGCTCGGGCAAGAGCCGTTTCGCGCTGCAGACGCTCGCCGCCGACGAATTCCCGACCGTCAACCAGTCTACTGACTTCGGCGCGAGCCTGTCGGTTCCGCAGAAGACGTTTCGCCAGTTGCTCGGCATGGTCCATTTCGCGATGGCCCAGCAGGACATCCGCTATTACCTGAACGGCATGCTGCTCGTCGTCGACGGCGACCAGCTGATGGCGGTCGCAACAGACGGCCACCGCCTCGCGTTTTCGTCGATGAAGATCGAAGGGTCGTTCCCGCGCCAGGAAGTCATCATTCCGCGCAAGACCATTCTGGAACTTCAGCGCCTCCTGGAAGACATCGACGACAGCCTGAAGATCGACATCGCGCCCACGCAGGTGAAATTCACCTTCGGGCAGGTGGAACTGGTGTCCAAGCTCGTCGAAGGCAAGTTCCCCGACTTCCAGCGCGTGATTCCGAAGTCGCACAAGAACACGTTCCTGATCGGCCGCGAAGAACTGCAGCGTTCGCTCCAACGCGCGGCCATTCTCACGTCCGACAAGTTCAAGGGCGTGCGCTGCCTGATCGAGCCGGGTCAACTGAAGATCATGTCGACCAACGCCGACCAGGAAGAAGCGCAGGAAGAGCTGGAAATCGCCTATCAGGGCGACAGCGTCGACATCGGGTTCAACGTCACGTATCTGCTCGACGTGCTCGCGAACCTGAAGGTCGACAACCTCCAGGTGAGCCTCGGCGACGCCAACTCCAGCGCGCTGATCACGATTCCTGAGAACGAGGAATTCAAATACGTGGTGATGCCGATGCGCATCTGACGCGTTCAGAACCGAAAACTTTCCAAGGGGCGGCGCGCCCCTTTGGCGTTTTTAAGGTGATTCGAAAAGTCTCGAGCGGCAACCCAGCAGTGACGCAGAACCGGAAAATTTCATGACTGAAAACACGAATTCGCAACCCGACAACAGCTATGGCGCCTCGTCCATTCAGATCCTCGAAGGTCTGGAGGCGGTGCGCAAGCGCCCGGGCATGTATATCGGCGATACGTCGGATGGCACCGGTTTGCATCACCTCGTATTCGAAGTGTTGGACAACTCCATCGACGAAGCGCTTGCGGGCTATTGCGACGACATCCACGTCACGATTCACGCGGACAACTCCATTTCCGTGACCGATAACGGCCGCGGCGTGCCGACCGGCCTGAAGCGCGACGACAAGCACGACCCGAAGCGCAGCGCCGCCGAAATCGTGATGACGGAACTGCACGCGGGCGGCAAGTTCGACCAGAACAGCTACAAGGTGTCGGGCGGGCTGCACGGCGTGGGCGTGTCGTGCGTGAACGGGCTTTCCGAGTGGTTGCGTCTGACCGTGCGCCGCGATGGCAAGAAGCACTTCATGGAGTTTCGTCGGGGTGTGGTGCAGAACCGCGAGATTATCGAGGAGGACGGCGTTCAGTGTTCGCCGATGCCGGTCGTCGGCGATACGGAAAATCGCGGCACCGAAGTGCATTTCATGGCCGACGTAACGATCTTCGGCAACGTCGAGTTCCACTACGACATTCTCGCGAAGCGCATGCGCGAACTGTCGTTCCTGAATAACGGCGTGCGCATCCGCCTGACCGATCAGCGCACCGGCAAGGAAGACGACTTCGCGTTCATCGGCGGCGTGAAGGGTTTTGTCGACTACATCAACAAGACGAAGCAAGTCCTGCATCCGACCGTGTTCCACGCGACGGGCGAGAAGGACAACGTGACCGTCGAAGTCGCGATGCAGTGGAACGACAGCTACAACGAAAACGTGCTGTGCTTCACGAACAACATTCCGCAGCGCGACGGCGGCACGCACCTGACCGGCCTGCGCGCGGCCATGACGCGCGTGATGAACAAGTACATCGTCGATCACGAAATCGCGAAGAAGGCGAAGGTCGAGACGACCGGCGACGACATGCGCGAAGGCTTGTCGTGCGTGCTGTCGGTGAAGGTGCCAGAGCCGAAGTTCAGCTCGCAGACGAAGGACAAGCTGGTGTCGTCGGAAGTGCGCGCGCCGGTGGAAGAGGTGGTCGCGAAAGCGCTTGAGGATTACCTGCAGGAAACACCGAACGACGCGAAGATCATCACCGGCAAGATCATCGATGCCGCGCGCGCGCGCGACGCCGCGCGCAAGGCGCGCGAGATGACGCGCCGCAAGGGCATACTCGATGGCGGCGGCTTGCCGGGCAAGCTCGCGGACTGCCAGGAGAAGGACCCGGCGAAGTCGGAAATCTATATCGTCGAGGGCGACTCGGCGGGTGGATCGGCGAAGCAGGGGCGCGACCGGAAGTTCCAGGCCATTCTGCCGCTGCGCGGCAAGGTGCTGAACGTGGAGCGCGCGCGCTTCGACAAGCTGATTTCGTCGGAGCAGATCGTGACGTTGATCACGGCGCTCGGCACCGGCTTCGGCAAGGACGATTACAACATCGAGAAGCTGCGCTATCACCGCATCATCATCATGACCGACGCGGACGTCGATGGCGCGCACATCCGCACGCTGCTCCTGACGTTCTTCTACCGGCAGATGCCGGAGATCGTCGAGCGCGGGTATATCTACATCGCGCAGCCGCCGCTCTACAAGCTGAAGGCGGGCAAGGACGAGCGCTATCTAAAGGACACGCACGAACTCAACCAGCACATGCTGAAACTGGCGCTGCAGGGTTCGGAACTGGTGCCTTCGGACGGCGCGGCGCCGATTTCCGGCGATGCGCTCGGCGAACTCGCGCGCGCGTATCTGCTGGCGCAGGCGGTGGTCGACCGTGTCAGCCGTTTCTACGACGTGAGCGCGCTCGAAGCCGTGATGGACGGCATCGTGCTGGATCTGTCGTCGGAAGAGGCAGCGGCCGCTTCCGCGAAGGCGCTCCAGGACACGCTGCGCGCTGATCCGATCCGGCCCGAAGTGACCGTCGAAGCAACCTACGATCCGGTGCGTGAAGTGCGATCGCTGCATATCAAGCGCCGGCATCACGGGAACGTGAAGGTGTCGGTGATCGACGAGGATTTCCAGCTCACCGCGGATTACAAGCAGCTCGTTTCCACAGCCGATACGTTCAAGGGGCTGATCGGCGCGGGTGCGCTGATCAAGCGCGGCGAACGGTCGATGGCCGTGAGCGACTTCAAGAGCGCGATGAAATGGCTGATCGCCGATGCCGAGCGCAACGTCACCAAGCAGCGGTACAAGGGGCTTGGCGAGATGAATCCTTCGCAGCTGTGGGAAACGACGATGGACCCGAGCGTGCGGCGTTTGCTGCGCGTGCAGATCGAAGACGCGATCGCGGCGGATGGCATCTTCACTACGTTGATGGGTGACGATGTGGAGCCGCGTCGGGCGTTCATCGAGAACAATGCGTTGCGGGCGGGGAATATTGATGTTTGAGCGGAGCGCCGTCGCTTCCTGACCCCGACCACCGCAGTCCCAAAAAGCCAACTGATCTCCGATCAGTTGGCTTTTTTCATGGCCGTGGAAAAACTACGCTCAACGGACGAATCTCGCGCCAAACCGTCAAATAACGTCAAGAAAGTATCGGCCGGCGCCTCATCACGCCTTAGAGTTTTGACCGCCCGAACCAGCCCGAAACTCCCGTCATGAAGAAAACCGCCCCAGTCGCCAAGTCCGGTGCCGCGCGCTCCGTCTCTCCCGCCATGGCCGCACGCTTTGCCGCCGCCGCCGCAAACTTCAACGCCGCGCTGGCCCACAACGATTTTCACGCCGGCGCGCGATTCGCCGAAGAAGCCTTGCGGATCGTTCCGGGCCACATGACGGTGCTGTCGGACTACGCGCTCTGCCTGATGCGCACGGGCGCACACGAAGACTCCTACAAGATCTACACGAACATTCTGAAAGCATCGCCCGCGCAACAGCGCCAGGCGTCCTCGACCTGGTTTCACGGCCTCGTCGAACTGTGCGGCCTGATGGGCAAGCGCGACGAACTGCGTCGGCATGGCCTGCGCGCGCTGACCGAAGCCGACGTGCTGCATCGCTCGTCCGGCATCGAGATCGATTCGGCGACGAAGCCGCCCGCGTTCGACGCATCGAAGCCGCTGGAAAACGTCATCGCGTTCTCGTTGTTCGGCGCGAATCCGCGCTACTGCGAGCCGGCGGTGACGAACGTGCTGGTGGCGCGCGAGCTTTTCGAGGGCTGGACATGCCGCGTCTACCTCGATGCGAGCGTGCCGCAGCATGTGCATCGCCGACTGCGCGAAGCCGGCGCGCAACTCGTCGACATGGACGGCAGCGGCCCCGACGCCATCCATCCGCTGATGTGGCGCTTTCTCGTCGTCGACGATCCGAGCGTGAAGCGCTTCCTGCTGCGCGACGCCGATTCGCTGCTTTCGGAGCGCGAGGCCGCGGCGGTTCGCGCGTGGATCGACAGCCCGTTTCTCTTTCATCACATGCGCGACTACTACTCGCATACCGAGCTGATTCTTGCCGGGTTGTGGGGCGGATGCCGCGGTGTTCTGCCGAGCATGCAGCAGGCGATGCGCGACTACAGCGCGCAAAAGAGCAAGAGCAGCGGCCGTTTCGTCGATCAGCATTTTCTGCGCGAGAAAGTCTGGCCGACGATTCGCCAGAGCCTCCTGAGCCATGACGAACTCTTCGGTTTTCACGGCGCGCAGCCGTTCCCGCCGCACGCGCCGGTGCGCTGGAAGACGGACAAGTTCCACGTCGGCAGCAACGCGAGCCATCAGGCGATCGGCGGCGCGAGCGCGTTGCCGGACGGCTCGCCGCAGCGCCTGCTCGTCTGCGATCCGCAAGGCAACGTGCTTTTCGACTACACGGCCATCGTGCGCGGGAGCGAATGGCGCCTCGACATGCCGTTCTTCATCATCGACGCCATTCAGGCAGGCCGCGTCCACGTTCGCGCTGCGCCGTGAGAAAGCGTCAACCCGTCGTCACCTCGACGGTGGAAAAGCCGATGCCCACGCTCTTCGCCACCCGGATCTGCAGCGGAATGCGTTCCTTGAGCGCCTCCACGTGACTGATCACGCCGATGGTCTTGCCGGTCGCGTTGAGCGAATCCAGCGCGTTGAGCGCAATTTCCAGCGTCTCGCCGTCGAGCGTGCCGAAGCCCTCGTCGAGAAAAAGCGAATCGATCGACGTCTTGTGGCTCACGAGATCCGAGAGCGCCAGCGCGAGCGCGAGACTCACGAGAAAGCTCTCGCCGCCCGATAGCGTGCGCGTGTCGCGCGCGACATCTCCCTGCCACGTATCGACGACTTCCATCTCCAGATCGCCGCCCGGCTTGCGGTTCAACAGATAGCGCCCGTGCAGCTGCGAGAGCTGCCGGTTGGCGAGATAGACGAGATGATCGAGCGTTAGCCCCTGCGCAAACTTGCGATACTTCGCGCCATCGGACGAGCCGATCAGGCCGCTCAGGCGCTGCCACAGATCGTGCCGTGTTCGCTGCTTTTCGATCTCCTCGAATAGCGACTGCTGATTCACGCGCTGCTGCGTGTCCTGCTTCAGCGTGGCGCGGATTTCGCCGTGTCGTTGATTCAGCGTGCGAAGCGATTCATCCAGTTCGGTCAATTGCTGTTGCAAGGCGTCGGCGGATTGATCCGTCTTCGGTTCGGCGACGAGTTCCGCACGTCGCGCCTCGGCGGATCGTTGCAACGTGCGCGCCTCAGTGAGCCGCTTGTCGAGCGACGTTTTGCGCGCTTGCAGCCGTTCGCGTTCATCGTGCGAGAGCAATGCCTGGACGAATGCGTTCTCGTCATCGAAAGGGCTCGTCAGGAGCGCGGCTTCCCACGAAGCCGCCGTCTTTTGCGCCGTCGCCGTGTCGTCCGTCAGGCGATGCGTGAACGTCTTCTCGGCACCTTCGAGCGTGTTGGCGCGATCGCGCGTCGAGTGGTGATGCGACGCGGCCTGGTCGAAGTCGGCCTGTGCGTCTGCCGACGCGGCGAGCGTCTCCGATGCGAGTCTCATAGCGGCGGATTCATATCCGAGCCAACGCGCGGACCATGCCGCTTCTTCCTGCGCCGCCGCGTCGACGCTCGCGCGCGCGGCCTTCGTCTGATGCGACAGCGTTTCGCTTCGTTGCACGGATGCCTGCCACGTGCGCCATTCGTCGTTGCGTTGAACGAGCCAGTCGCGCCAATCCGACGACTCGTCGGGCGGAACATGTCCTGCCTCGACAATCGCAGCGTCCAGCGCGCGCAGCGTATGTTCGGCCGAAACCTGCTGCGACGCGATCCGTTCGTTCGCTTCGTCAAGCGACTTCTCGCACGCGGCGCGCTTCTCGATGATGAGCGCGAGATCGTGCTTGCTTCGCTCCGATGCCTTCTCAGCGAGATGCCGCGTATCGGCTAAACGCGCGATACGGAGATTCAACGCGTCGATGTGCGCGAGCGTCTGTTGCGCTTCGGCCAGCGTCGCGCTGTGCTGCTCGATGTGCCGGTCGAGCGCGCCGCGATCGCTCAACTCGACACTGATTTGCGCGCAACACGCGCTCCAGTCTTGCGCATACACGGCTTCGTTCTGCGCCCAACGGTCGATGCGCGTCTGCAACTGCCCGATTGCCGCCGTCGCAACCGCCGCTGCGGTGGCCGAGGCTTGCCGGCGATCGGTCGTTTTTTGAAGCGCGACTTGCTTCGCTTCGAGATCGCGCTCCGTCGTGGATGCTTCGAGCGCCTGATATTCGACGATCGCCGGATGCGCATTCGAACCACACAGCGGACAGGCTTCGCCCTCGCGCAACGCAGCGCGGTGATCGGCGAGTTGCAGGATCACCTTCTCCTGTTCGAGCAGTTTGCGCTTGTCGGCGATCTGCTCGTTCAACGCGCGGCATTCGTCGTCGATGCGCTTGATCTCGTCTTGCCGGGCCGCGAGTGACGCTTGCTGCGTCGCCAGATCGGCGATGTCGGTGCGCTGCTGCGGTGCACCTTCGTCGCGCGTCTCGGCCAGTTGACGCAACCTGTTCAGCACGGTCTGCTGCTGTTGAAGCGTCTGGAATCGCGTCTTCAGCGCAGCCTCGTGGTGACCGCCGAGCGCTTGCGCAAGACGTCCGCGCTCGTCGGACTCCGCAGTCTGAGCCGCTTGCAACGCGATCGTCGCCTGATTCACGACGCCGTGCTGCGCATCGATGTCCTTCGCATGCTTCCCTACTGCTTCGACGAAACCGCGCTGACTCTTGCGCGTCGCGTCGATGTCGTTGAGCGCATGCTGACGCGCTTCGAACTCCGAGCGCCATGTAGCGATGTGTTCGCCGAGCCGGCTTCGATGCGGATGCCTCTCGAGTGTTTCCTGCACGCGCTGCGTTTCAGCGATCAATTCGTCCAGCGACGCGCGTCGCTCGGCGGCGATCTGCCTTCGCAGATGCAGTGCGAGGCGCGCGCTGCGCGCCGCATCGAGCGATGCGTGCTCGCGTTCCGCCTTCGCATCCGCGAGACGCTTCGACGCTTCATCGAGCGTGCGCCGTGCCTCGATCATCGCGCGATGGTCTAGGCGCAGCTTTTCGGCCGGTTCGCTGGCAGCGAGCCGGTCGAGATCGTGCCGGGCGTCGGCGATCATCTGAAGCGCGCTTTGTTCGTCGATGCCAGCCTGGCGAACCTGCGCCTCCGCCGTCGACACGTCCTTGCGCCATTGCAGCATTGCCTGCGTCGAACGCTGTTCGGTGCCGAGCACGCGCGAGCGATCATCGAGTGCCGCTTCCTCCTGCTTCAGCGCATCGAGCTGCGTGGCATCGAGCAACTGCACGCCGTCCACGCGCGCCTGCAACTTGCCCAACGCATTCTCTTCGTCGCGCATCCGCTGAAACACGTTCTGCGAAATCAGCCCGTAAATATCCGTGCCGGTCAGTTCTTCGAGCAGTTCGGCGCGCTCGTTGGCCTTTGCTTCGAGAAACGCCGCGAAGCCGCCTTGCGCGAGCATCATCGACTTCGTGAAGCGCTTGAAGTCGAGGCCCGTGATCTCTTCGACGAGCTTGAGCTTGTCGTTGATCCTCTCGGTGACGATGGTGCCGTCGAGGCGTGCGAGTTCGACCTTCGGCGGCTGGAGATTGCCGCTCGCCTTGTCGCGTGCGCGACGCTGGCTCCAGAACGCGCGATAGCCCTTGCCCTTCACTTCGAATTCGACTTCCGCGAGACACTCGAACGTATGCCGCGTCATCAGTTCGTTGGTGCTCGCGGACACCGCTTCCATGCGCGGCGTGCGGTGATAGAGCGCGAGACAGATGGCGTCGAGAAGCGTGGTCTTGCCGGCGCCCGTCGGACCGGTGATCGCGAAGAGTCCGTTGTCCTTGAACGGCGGCTGGCTGAAGTCGACCTTCCAGTCGCCCTTGAGCGAGTTCAGGTTGCGTAGTCGCAGCGACAGGATTCTCATGACGCTTCCGCCTCGCCGATGCCCGCGACGACTTCGCGATACATCGATGTCAGTTGCGCGCGCAGATCGTCGTCGAGGGTTTCGGACTGAAGGCGGCGCGCGAAGACATCGTCGGGCGTGAGTTCGTTGAGCGTCTCTTTGGCCTGCGCCTGCAAGGTGTTCTGCTGCGCCGAACGTTCGCGCCGGATGCGCAGCACTTCGACCGGCAGTCCGCGCGTGATGTCTTCGATGCGCGTCTGCAGATCGCTCAGGTAGTCGTCCGAGGAGACGCTCACTTCGAGCCACACGGTCGAGCCTTCTCTCGCGCTGTCGGCAGCATCGCGGATCGACGCGGCGAGTTCCTTCAGCGATCCCTTCACCGCGTGCATCGGCTGGAAGCAGGGCACGTCGATCGGCGTGACGGCTTCGAGTCCTGCCGTCGAAACATCGACCAGCAGCATCTGCTTTTGCTGGCGCGCTTCGTCGAAGCTGAGCGCGATCGGTGATCCGCTATAGCGAATGTGCTCGAACCCGCCGACCTTCTGCGGCCGATGAATGTGCCCGAGCGCGATGTAGTCGGCGGCGGGAAACGCGGCGGTCGGAAACGCTTCGAGCGAGCCGACGTAGATCTCCCGCACCGATTCGCTCGCGCTCGCGCCGACTGTCGTCAAATGGCCCGTCGCGATGATCGGCAAGTTCAGGCCGAGTTCCGCGCGCTTTTGCCGGGCGAGCGCGAAGATCGCCTGATAGTGCGTCTGGATGGCGTCCTGCAGCGACGCCTCTTTGTCCCGCGCGGTTTGTCCCGCGACGCTCAGCAGCACGTCGCGCGGACGAATGAACGGAATCGCGCAGACGATCGCGCCGGGCGTGCCGTCGCGCGATTTCAGCACTTGCACCTGCTGGTTCGGATCGTCCTGCACCGACGGAATCACGAACGTGTTCAGCAAGGCGAGCAACTCACGCGACTCCTGCAACATCGCGACCGAATCGTGATTGCCGGCGAGCACGGTGAGCCCCACGCCCGCGTCGCGCAGCGCGAGGATCAGCCGGTTGTAGAGCTCGCGCGCGTAGCTCGGCGGCGCGCCGGTATCGAAGATGTCGCCGGCGATCAGGACCGCGTCGACGCGATGTGCGCGCGTCTGTCCGACGAGCCAGTCGATCAGCTTCTGATGTTCCGTCTGTCTGGAATGCCCGAGGAAATACTGGCCGAGATGCCAGTCTGAAGTGTGCAGGATGCGCATCGGCGAAGGGTCGGTTGCAGCGGTGGATCGTTGCCGCAAGTTTAGCCGATGGCGAGGCGCGTCCGGCTCACGCAGACGGCCTGACCGGCAGCCATATCTCGGTGACGAGTTCGGTCGGCGGCGTGTCGCGCGGGTCGTTGAGATAGACCTCGTGGACCGGCGCATCGGCGGTTTCGCGTCCGGATTGCGGCAGCCACTCGCCGTAGAGCCACTGATACGCGAAGCACAATTGCGCATAAGGGCCGACGTGCGTGAGCACCGCGAACTCGCCGCCCTTCACGTCGACGCGCGACACGGGCGCGGCGAACGCCACGTCGTCCGGCCGCGCGATCTCGACGCATGCCTGCGAGCGCAAATCGTCCTCGGGTGTGGCGCTCGGGTCGTCGAAATAGATGCCGAGCCAGCGCGCGTCGCGATCGAGCTGATCTTGCCTCGCGAGCCAGTGCGACACGGTCTCGAAGGCCTGGCCGATGTTCATGTACGGGCCGCGATGGTCGACGGCGGCGACCGTGAAGGCCTCGTGCTTGCGGATGTCGACGGGATGCATGATGTCACCTCTCGTTTGCGTTGACTCGGGCGAAAGCGGACGCCATTGCGCCGCGCCGCCCTCGTTGCGAAACTGCGCGGGCGGCATGCGATAGCTCGCCTGAAACGCGCGCGAAAACGACTGCACGCCGCTATAACCCGCGCGCTGCGCGATGGCGTCGATCGGCGCCGCGCCGCGCACGAGTTCGTTGGCCGCGCGGTGCAGCCGCAGCCGCCGCACGGTCGCCGCAGCGGTCTCGCCGTAGAACGCGTGATAGATCCGGTGCCAGTGATACGGCGAAAGGCACGCGATCTCCGCCAGGCGATTGAGGTCGAGATCGTCGTCGAGATGATCGTGGATGTAGTCGATCACGCGCGAGAGCCGCATTTCATACAGGCGTGGATTGGGCGTGTCGGTCATCGTCGTTTCTGGTTCGGATGCGATGAAAAACAACGGTAGCACGCCCGCATTTAGCAAATCTTGCGGACTTGCCGATGCCGTTTGCGCCGCCGGTTTTCCACACACGCGTACACTTCGGCATCGAACCCGCAAAATTCAGCGCGCCTGCGCGGCAGGCGCGCTCATCTCCTATCCGAAAAGATCATGTTTACCTGTCGAAACCAGCCTTGCGGCGCCAATTGGGAAGTGTCGGACGTCGACATTCATAACGAGGGCCAAGGGCTCCTGTTCCGCTGCCCGCAGTGCGGTGCGCGCAACCACGTCGTCCGCCACGAAGCAGCGGACGGCGCGCTCACCTATGAGCAGCAAGACCCGGCGCCGGTAAAGAGCGAAACGCC
The DNA here is from genome assembly GCF_001544495.1 of Caballeronia telluris. Lineage (GTDB taxonomy): Bacteria > Pseudomonadota > Gammaproteobacteria > Burkholderiales > Burkholderiaceae > Caballeronia > Caballeronia telluris. Next base: position 115,077 of record NZ_FCNZ02000015.1, on the reverse strand, counting down.
GAAGCCGGAAAGAAGTACACCGAGGACCGCGCCGAGGAGCGCCCCGAGGACCGCACCGAGGACCGCACCGAAGAGCGCCCCGAAGAGCGCCCCGAGGACCGCCCGCAAGAGCACGCCGCCGAAGCGCAGCCGATAACGCCATGACGACCGATACCGCTTTCACGAGCCTCCCGCTGTCGCCCGCGATGCAGGCAAACCTGCAGCAACTCGGCTACCTGACGATGACGCCGATCCAGGCCGCGAGCCTGCCGGCCGCGCTCGACGGACACGATCTCATCGCGCAGGCGAAGACGGGCAGCGGCAAGACCGCCGCGTTCGCTTTGCCGTTGCTCGTGAAGCTCGATCCGCGCGACTTCCGCCTTCAGGCGCTCGTGCTGTGCCCGACGCGCGAGCTGGCCGATCAGGTCACGCAGGAAATCCGCCGCCTCGCGCGCGCGGAGGACAACATCAAGATCCTGACGCTCTGCGGCGGCACGCCGATGCGTCCGCAAATCGCGAGTCTCGAACACGGCGCGCACATCGCGGTGGGTACGCCCGGGCGCATCATGGATCACCTGGAGCGCGGCACGCTCACGCTCGACGCGCTGCGAACCCTCGTACTCGACGAAGCCGACCGCATGCTCGACATGGGCTTCTTCGACGACATCGCGTCGGTCGCGCGGCGGTGTCCGAAGGAGCGGCAGACGCTGCTCTTCTCCGCGACGTATCCGGAAGGCATCGCGAAACTGAGCCAGCAGTTCCTGAAAAAGCCGAAGGAAATCAAGCTCACCGAGCAGCACACGAACGCGAAGATCAAGCAGCGCTTCTACGAAGTCGACGACAACGAGCGCCTGCACGCCGTGGGTCTCCTGCTCGACCATTACCGGCCGGTCAGCACGATCGCGTTCTGCAACACGAAGCAGCAATGCCGCGATCTGCTCGACGTGCTGCGCGCGCAGGGCTTCGAGGCGCTCGCGCTGCACGGCGAACTGGAACAGCGCGAGCGCGATCAGGTGCTCGTGCAGTTCGCGAATCGCAGCTGCTCGGTGCTGGTCGCAACGGATGTCGCCGCGCGCGGGCTCGATATCGCGCAACTCGAAGCGGTGATCAACGTCGACGTGACGCCCGATCCCGAGATTCACGTGCACCGCATCGGCCGCACGGGACGCGCCGACGAGGAAGGCTGGGCGCTCACGCTCGCGAGCATGGACGAGATGGGGCGCGTCGGCAGCATCGAACAGGCGCTGGGCAAGGAAGTGGAGTGGCATCCGCTTGCCGAGCTGACGTCCGCGACGCCCGGCCATCTGAAGCCGCCGATGGCGACGCTACAGATCCTCGGCGGCCGCAAGGACAAGATCCGTCCCGGCGACGTGCTCGGCGCGCTGACCGGCGAGGCGGGCTTCACGGGCGCGCAGATCGGCAAGATCAACGTGGCCGACATGGTCACTTACGTCGCGGTCGAGCGCAGCATCGCCGACGACGCCCTGCGCAAGCTCGGCGCGGGCAAGGTGAAGGGCAAGAAAGTGAAGGTGCGGCGCATCTGAGGCGGCTAATGCGGCGAAAGCGCATCGTTGATCGGACGATTCCAATAGTCTGCGCCGAGGGTCTCGCATAGCATCGACCGGTTCTCACTCGCCGATCGTCCGCCATGCCCGACACCGTCACGCCGCTCAACATCGCGCTCGACCATCACCGCGCCGGTCGCCTGGACCATGCCGAAGCGGGCTACCGCGGCATCATCGAAGCGCATCCCGGGCATGTGGAAGCGCTGCATTATCTCGGCGTGCTGCTGCATCAGCGCGGACAGCACGACAGCGCGGCGGGCCTTCTCGATCGCGCGCTGGAATTGTCGCCTGATTTCGCGGCGTGCTGGAGCAACCGCGGACTGGTCGCGGCGGCGCTCGGCGACGCGCCGTTCGCCGTCGATTGCCACGAGCGCGCCTTGGCGCTCGACCCGTCGTTCGCCAATGCGGCCAACAATCTCGGCGTGGCGTTGCAGCGCCTCGGCCGCGAGGGCGACGCACTCGATGCCTATCGCCGGGCGCTCGGCTTGCAGCCCAATTTCATCGATGCCCGCACGAACCTCGGCGCAACGCTCGCCAAGCTCGGGCGTCACGAAGAGGCGCTCGCGGTCTATCGCGAAGCGCTCGCCCGCGATCTGGCCAATCCGAGCGCGCATTTCGGCGCGGGCAACGCGCTGCGCGAACTCGGCCATTTCGACGACGCGATCCAGAGCCTGCAACGCGCAGTCGAACTCGCGCCGGGACATTTCGAGTCGCGCGTGAATCTCGGGACGACGCTCGGCCGGCGCGGACGTTTCGTCGAAGCCGAAGCGCAGTATCGCCATGCGCTGACCTTGCGCGACGATCCGCAGATCCACGTCTGCGTCGGCGCGGCGCTCGGCGCGCGCGGGCGCTTTCACGACGAAGAGGCGCACTACCGCCACGCGCTCACGCTCGATGCCGATCACGCGGACGCGCAGCACAATCTCGCGCTCTTGCATTTGCGGCGCGGCGAATTCGCCGAAGGCTGGGCGCTCTACGAAAAGCGCTGGCAGGCGAGCAAGTACGCGCCGATCGAGGTGCCGGGCATCGTCGAGTGGAAGGGCGAGCCGATTGCGGGCCGCAAGCTGCTCTTGGTCGGCGAGCAGGGCCACGGCGATCAACTCCAGTTCGTGCGCTACGCGGCCGTGCTCGAACGCATGGGCGCGACCGTCGATGCGCTCGTGCCGCGCAACATCGCTGAACTGGTGAGCGGCGTGCGCGGCGTCGATCGCGTAGTCACCGACAAGCCGCCGCACGGCTACGATTTCTGGACGCCGATGATGAGCGTGCCGTATCGCGTGGCGAGCTTCGAGCCGCGCGTGCCGGCAGAGATTCCGTACCTGCACGTGAGCGCCGCGCGCATCGGCGAATGGCCGCGGCGCGTCGCGGAACGCGCGGGCACGCGTCGGCGCGTGGGCATCGTTTGGGCGGGCAGTCCGAGCTTCGCGAACGATCGCTTCCGTTCGATGCCGCTCGCCGCGCTCGACGCACTCGCCGGCGTGCCGGAGATCGCGTGGTTTTCGCTGCAAAAGGGCGCGGCGCGCGCGCAACTCGGAGGCTCGGCGCTGAAGCCTTTCGACCTGACGGACCACGTCGAGGATTTCGCCGATACCGCCGCGCTCGTCGAACAACTGGATCTCGTGATCACGGTGGACACGTCGGTCGCGCATCTCGCGGGCGCGCTCGGCAAGCCGGTGTGGGTGCTCTTGCCGGCGAACTACGACTGGCGCTGGATGCTCGATCGCGACGACAGCCCCTGGTACCCGACGATGCGTCTTTTCAGGCAGACGACGCTCGGCGACTGGGCGCCGGTCGTCGAATCGGTTCGTGCAGCCCTTATTCCTTCAGTTCCAGCGTCCGCACGCCCGAATCGCGCGTGATGAGTCTCAGCCCGCTCGCGACGCTCGCCGCCCCGGCGAACGCCGCGCCGAGCGACAGCGCGAGTCCCGGCCCGTGCTTTCCCGCAATCCCGAAACACAGCGCGACGAGCGCCGCGCCGGTCGCCTGGCCGAGCAGGCGCGCCGTCGCCACGACGCCGGAGGCGCCGCTCGCGCGCTCACGCGGCGCGCTCGCCATGAACGCCTTCAGGTTCGGCGACTGGAAAAAACCGAAGCCCGCGCCGCAGATCGCCATCCGGATACCGATTTCGAGCGCGTGCGGATCGGCGGGCAGCATCGCGAGCGAGATCATCCCGCCGCACATGATCGCGAGTCCGATGCCGCCGAGCAGTCCCGGCGGATAACGGTCCGACAGCCGCCCGGCGATCGGCGCCATCAGCGCGACCAGCACCGACCACGGCGTCATCAGGAATCCCGTCTCCACTTGCGTGCGCCCGAGCACGCTCTCGAAATAGAACGGCAGCGACACGAACGCCAGCCCTTGCGCGGCGAACGAGCACACGGCGGTCATCGTCGAGAGCGCGAACATCGGGCGCCTGAAGAGATCGACGGGGAGCATCGGCGCGGGATGGCCGCGCTCGCGTCGAAGCAGGAGCCCGCCCGCGATGAGCGCCGCCGCGAGCGCGACCAGCACGAGTTGCAGCGACGCGCGCTGCGCCCCTTCGCCGAGCGCGAAGATCAGCGCCGCGAACGTGACCACGTTCAGCGCCGCCGCGACGCGGTCGAAGCCGTGCGCGGCGCGCGGCGTCTGCGGCAGCGCCGGCCACGCGATGCAAAGCGCGAGCACGCCGACCGGCAGATTCACCGCGAAGAGCCACGGCCAGGTGCCGAGCGAGAGCACGATCGAGGCGACCGTTGGTCCGACCGCGAACGCCATCCCGACGACGAGCGCGTTCAGCCCGACGCCGCGCCCCAGCCGGTGCGGCGGAAAGATCGCGCTGATGAGCGCGGTGTTGACGCTCATGATCGCGCTCGCGCCGAGTCCCTGCAGCAGGCGCGCGGCGACGAGCGTCGGCAGCGACCACGACAGCGCGCAGACGGCGGACGCCACCGTGAACACAATCAGGCCGCCGAGATAGAGCCGCCGCTGTCCGACGATCCCGCCGAGCGCCGCGAACGGCAGCAGCGTCGCGACCATCGCGAGCTGGTAGGCGTTGATGATCCAGACGGAGGCGGCGGGCGTCGCGTGCAGGTCGTGGCCGATGGCGGGCAGCGCCGTGTTGGCGATGGCGGTGTCGAGCGTCGCGAGCGCCACGCCGAGGCACAGCGCCGCCATGCCGCGGCGTTCGAGCGGGGTCATCGGCGCGTCGGGGTCGCGCGGCGGATTCTTGAAAGTGTTCTCGGTCGGCACGGTCTTGAGCGAATCGGAGTGGACGGACAACGCCGGATTAAGCGGTCATTGAGTCCGACACGATACGGGAACGCGCGGATTTGCGCAGACCGGCGCGGCGCAGGCTTTCAAACAGGTGTCAGCACGGGCTGGCCGGCGAAGTGGCGCGTCGCGTTTTCGACGAAAAGCGCCGCCGATGCCGCCAGCGCTTCCGGCGAGCGGCCGCCCACGTGCGGCGTCAGCACGACGCGCTCTGAACCCGCCAGGCGCGCGGGCGGCGCGGGCTCGCCTTCGTACACGTCGAGGCCCGCGCCCGCGATCGCGCCGTGCGCAAGCGCATCGGCGAGCGCCGCCGTATCGACGACGCTGCCGCGCGACACGTTCACCAGATAGCCCTGCGGCCCGAGCGCTTCGAGGACGTCGGCGTCGATGAGATGCTGCGTCGCCGCGCCGCCGGGCGTCGTCACGACGAGGTAATCGGCCCAGCCCGCGAGCGCCATCAGCGAATCGAAGTATTCGTAAGGCACGTCCGGCTGCGGGCGACGGTTGTGATAGCCGATCTCCAGTTCGAAGCCCGACGCGCGCCGCGCCACTTTCCGCCCGATGGCGCCGAGTCCCACGACGCCGAGCCGCTTGCCCGAGAAATTCGGCTGCATCGGCAACTGCTCGCGCCAGACGCCGTCGCGGCACGCGCGATCGAGCACGGGGATCGCGCGCACGGCCGCCAGCAGCAAGGCGAAGGCGTGATCCGCGACGCAACTGTCGTTGGTCCCCGCGCCGTTCGCCACGACGATGCCGCGCGCCTTGGCCGCGTCGCGCGCGATGTTCTCGTAGCCCGCGCCGAGCGCGCCGATCAGTTCCAGATTCGGCAGACGCTCGATGTCGCTCGCGGCGATGCCGGTCGTGCCGTTGGTCAGCACCGCGCGAATCCGCTCGCCGTGCCCGGCGATCGCCTGATCGCGCGAAGCCGGATCGGACGCATCGACGATGTCGAACGCGGCGGCAATGGAAGCGCGGTTTTCGACCGCGAGCGGGATCAAAACGAGAAGAGTAGGCGGCATAAGGCTCGGCGAGTGGTGGACGTTAACCAGACAGTGAAAAATAGGCGACGAAACCTCCAAATCCGGCGGCCCGACCCTTCAGAATGCGACGTCTTCAGACGTTAAACGAAGACGCGACCGGCGTTTGGCCGTCGATACGCGCGTTGTTCGGAGAGGACCTCAAGATGCTGGTCGGGAGTTACAACAGTCTACTGGTGCTGTTTTCTTTTTTGGTCGCCGTGCTCGCGTCCTACACGGCGCTCGACCTGGTCGGCCGCATCAGCAGCGCGCGGCGCGTCGCGGCGCGCTGGTGGCTCGGCGGCGGCGCGCTCGCGCTCGGTGTCGGCGTCTGGTCGATGCACTTCATCGGCATGCTCGCGTTCGATCTGCCGATCTCGCTCGGCTACGACATCGGCCTGACGCTCCTGTCGCTCCTCATCGCGATCGCTTTTTCGACGTTCGCACTCTGGCTGGGCAGCCGGCCCGAACTGCCGCTGCGGCGCCTTCTAATGGGCGCGCTGCTGCTGGGCGGCGGCATCGCGGCGATGCATTACACGGGCATGGGCGCCATGCGGATGGAGCCGGGCATCGTCTACAGGCCGTTGATCGTCGGCGCGTCGGTCGCGATCGCCGTCGCCGCGGGCGGTGCGGCGCTCTGGATCGCGTTCCAGTTGCGCAGCCACAGCGCGCGCGTGCGCAGCTACCGCATGGGCGCCGCGCTCGTGATGGGCGTCGCGATCGTCGCGATGCATTACACCGGCATGGCCGCCGCGCAGTTTCCGCTCGGCTCGGTCTGCGGCGCGTCGAACGGCGGACTCACGAGCGACTCGCTCGCGCTCCCGATCATCGTCGTCACGATTGCCGTGCTGGCCGTCGCGCTGATCACCTCCGTGCTCGACATGCGGCTGGAAATCCGCACCGCCGCTTTGTCGACGTCGCTTGCCGAGGCCAATCAGGAGTTGTCGTACCTCGTGCTGCACGACAACCTGACGAAGCTGCCGAACCGGCTGTTGCTGGAAGACCGCCTGAAGCAGGCGATCGACCATGCCAAGGCCGAGAAAGGGCGCTTCGCCGTGATGTTCCTCGATCTCGACGGCTTCAAGGCGATCAACGACACGTTCGGCCACCAGGTCGGCGACATGCTGCTCGTGCAGGCCGCCGAGCGCCTGCGCGCGAGCGTGCGCGCGCAGGACACGAGCGCGCGCGTGGGCGGCGACGAATTCGTGCTCGTCGCGTCCGTGCGCGAGCCGGGAGATGCCGCGACGATCGCCGACAAGCTCGTCGCCGCGATCGGCGAGCCTTTTCTGGTGTCGGGGCATGACTTGCGGGTGTCGGTGAGCATCGGCATCGCGATCTATCCGGGCAACGGCGCCGACGAGCACGAACTGCTGAAGAACGCCGATGTCGCGATGTATCACGCGAAGTCGCTCGGGCGCAGTCAGGCGTGCTTCTTCGAAGGCTCGATGAACGCGAACAGCGAGGAACATCTGAACCTGCTGCAGGATTTGCGGCTCGCGCTGAAGCGCGAACAACTGGTGCTGTATTACCAGCCGAAATTCCAGGCGCCGAGCGGGCCCGTGACGGGCGTCGAGGCGCTGTTGCGCTGGAACCATCCAACGCGCGGCATGCTGCCGCCGGATTGCTTCATTCCGCTCGCGGAGCGGACCGGGCTGATCGTGCAGATCGGCGAATGGGTGATCGACGAGGCCTGCCGGCAGGTCGCGATCTGGCGGCGCACGGGGCAAGATGCGCTGACGGTGGCGGTGAATATTTCGGCGCTGCAGTTCAACAACAGCCGGCTGGTGCCGGCCGTGGAGGCGGCGCTTGAGCGGCATCGGATCGACGGCGCGGCGCTCACGCTGGAGATCACCGAATCGACCGCGATGCACGACGTCGATGCGAGTCTGCATATCCTGCATCGTCTGCGCTCGCTCGGCGTGCGGATTTCCATCGACGATTTCGGGACGGGGTATTCGAGTTTGCTTTATCTGAAGCGGCTGCCGGCGAGCGAGTTGAAGATCGACCGCGGCTTCGTTAGCGAGCTGGCGCAAGATGGGGAGGACGCGGCGATCGTGTCGGCGATCATCGCGCTCGGGCAGACGATGAATCTGAACATCGTCGCGGAAGGGGTGGAGACCGGGGCGCAGCGGGATCTGCTGACGAAGCTGGGATGCGATTCGTTGCAGGGGTATTTGCTCGGGCGGCCGGCGCCGGCGGGCGAGGTGGTTTGGGGCGCGGCGTAGTCGTGGGTTTTTTGCGAGGTGGTGGGCGGCACGATGATCATCGGCCGCGCGAACTTTGGCGGGGCACTGGAAATGCAAAAAGCCCGGTCGAATGACCGGGCTTTTTGTTCGGGAAATCTTGGTGGGGCGTGAGTGACTCGAACACTCGACCTACGGATTAAGAGTCCGCTGCTCTACCAACTGAGCTAACGCCCCGAAAAACTGAATCCGAATTATAGCGACACTTTTCGTAACGCCGCAAGCCCTGGCGACAAAAATTGCTGGAACTCCCGTCTTGGCCGCGTCGGCGCCCGTCGGTGAGTCTCAAAAATGCCTCAGCCGGTATGATGGCAGACACAATCGAACCGTCGTTCGATTCACTCTCCGCACAACGTCGCGCCCAGAACAGGCCCTGCACACCATGGACGAAACCGCCATCCGCGATCTTCTCGACAGCATTCTCGCGCCTTGGGTGCGCGACCTGTCGCTGTCGCCCGCGGCCACCAGCGCCGATTCCGTCACCCTGCGCCTGCCGTTTTCCGAGACCCTGCGCCACGCCGGCGGCGTCATCTGCGGGCAGGTCTTCATGGCGGCAGCCGACACGGCGATGGTCGTCGCCATTTCGCACGTTCTGGGCGGCTTCAAACCGATGACCACCGTCTCGCTCAACACGAGCTTCCTGCGCCCGGTGAAAACCGGCGACGTGCTCGTCACGGCAAAGGTCCTGCGCCGGGGCCGCAACCTCGTATTCGGCGAGATAGAACTGCGCGCCGCCGAAGGCGAACTCGCCGCGCACGCCACTACGACCTACGCGCTCCTCGGCTAACCGCAACTTCACCAAACAACATGTTCGATCAAGTCGTCTTCGCGGGCGGCGGCAACCGCTGCTGGTGGCAAGCCGGATTCTGGGATGTCGTGCAGCCCGAATTGAACCTGCGTCCGCGCGTCATCACGGGCATCTCGGCGGGCGCCGCGACAGCCTGCATGCTCTACACGAACCACGCGCGATGGGTGATGGACTACTACGCGCACGCCCTGCGGGACAACAAGAAGAACGCCTACTGGGGCAACGTGCTGCGCGGTCAGTCCGTGTTTCCGCACTACCGGATTTACCGTCAGGCGCTCCTCGACATCTTCCGCGATCAGTTCCCGTCACTGCAATCCGCGCCCGAGATCCGCATCGGCGTGTCGCATCTGCCTCGCTGGCTGGGCGCGCGCAGTGCGGTCGCGGCCGGTCTGATCGCGTACAACATCGAGAAGTACGTCCGCAAGACTCTGCATCCGACGCTCGGTCAGGCGCTCGGCTTCCATCCCGAATTCGTGACGGCGCAGGAATGCGCGAGCGTCGAGGATCTCGCCGACCTGATCCTGCAATCGTCGAGTACGCCGCCGTTCACGCCGGTGCTCCGGCGCAACGGCCGTCCGGTGCTCGACGGCGGCATGGTCGACAACGTGCCTGTCGGCGCGCTCGATCTTTCGCCCGGCATGGTGCTCGTGATGGTGACGCGCCTCTATCCGCGGCCGCAGATGTTCGTCGTCCCGCACGGCGAGCAGCAGCGCGTCTATGTGCAGCCGTCGCGCAAGGTGCCGATTTCGAGTTGGGACTACACCAGTCCGTCGCAGATGCAGCATGCTTATGACCTCGGCCGCGCCGACGGCGAGCAGTTCCTCGCGCGCGTTCCTCAACTGATGGGCGCAGCAGCGCACCGCTGAAGGAGCCGGACATGTCGAAGAAGCATCGTTATACGGTGGAAGTCGCCTGGACGGGCGACCAGGGCTCGGGCACTTCGCGCTATGACGCCTATTCGCGCGACCATCTCGTGCGCGTGGCCGGCAAGGCGGCGATCGAGGCGTCGAGCGACCCGTCGTTTCGCGGCGATCCCGCGCGGCACAATCCGGAGGAACTGTTCGTGGCGTCGCTGTCGTCGTGCCACATGCTCTGGTATCTGCATCTGTGCTCGACGAACGGAATCGTCGTGACGGGTTACGTCGACGATGCGCTCGGCACGATGGAAGAAAGCGCGCAAGGGGACGGACGTTTCACCGACGTCCTGCTGCGCCCGCGCGTGACGATCGGCGCGGGCGGGGACATCGAACTCGCGAAGCGGCTGCACGACGATGCCCACCGCTTCTGCTTTATCGCGAACTCGGTGAATTTCCCGGTGCGCTGCGAGCCGTCGACGGACGTGTCGACGCTCTAGCGCCTACGCCCGCCGACGGCCGCCGACGAGCGCGTCCGGGTTCGACACGCTCGACGTGTCGCCTGCATCGAAAGCGAGGATGTTCTTGAACGCCGCGCTGAAATAGAGCTCGTAGCTCTCGTGCTCGACATAGCCGATGTGCGGCGTGCAGATCACGTTCTCCATGCGCAGCAATCCGTATCCTTGCAGGATCGGCTCGCTTTCGTACACGTCGATGGCGACCATGCCCGGGCGGTTGTGGTGCAGCGCATTGAGCAGCGCGTTTTCCTCGAGCAGTTCGGCGCGGCTCGTGTTGACGAAGAGCGCCGTCGGCTTCATGCGCATCAGATCCTGCTGCGTGACGATGCCGCGCGTGTCGTCGTGCAGGCGCAGATGCAGCGTCAGCACGTCGCTCTGTTCAAACAGCGCCTCGCGATTCTCCGCAATGTCGTAGCCGTGCTCGCGCGCGAGTTCGAGCGAATGCTCGCGTCCGTGGATCAGTACGTTCATGCCGAACGCCTTGCCGTATCCCGCCACCAGCCGGCCGATCTTCCCGTAGCCCCAGATGCCGAGGGTCTGACCGCGCAGCACTTGTCCGAGGCCGAAGTTCGGCGGCAGCGCGGACGTCTTCAGCCCGGACTGCTGCCACGCGCCCTGCTTCAAATTTGCGACGTATTGCGGAATGCGCCGCTGCGCCGCCATGATCAGCGCCCACGTCAGCTCGGCCGGCGCGATCGGCGAGCCGGTGCCTTCGAGCACCGCGATGCCGCGCTCCGTACACGCGTCGATGTCGATGTGGCCGCCGCCCGCCTTGCCCGTCTGGCTGATCATGCGCAGGCGCGGCAGCTTGTCGAGCAACTGGGAACTGATCCGCGTGCGTTCGCGAATCAGGACGAGCGCGTCGACTTCCGACAGTCTGCTAGCTAACTGTCCGAGACCGCGTACCGTGTTATTGAAGACCTTGACCTCGTGGTCGTCGAGCAGATGAAAGCAATCCAGCTTGCGGACCGCGTCCTGATAGTCGTCGAGGATGGCGATTTTCATGGGAGTCGATTGGCTTTTGTTGGGCATCAAACGTGCTGCAAGCGATCTGTGGAAGAAAATAGAGGAGCTAACTTCGGGTAAATACCGAGAAATTCGGTGATTCTCCGTTTATTGCACCGCGTCAAGAAATTCAAGCTGTCGAGTGCTATGCTTGAACTCCATTTTTTGGGACAGTGAACGGACGCGTCGAAACGCCGTCCGACTAGATAAAAATACCGGGCAAAGCCGGAAATCTGCGAGGAGGCAAGGCTACTTAGTATCTCTTTTTAACAGTTTGTTCCGTGCCGACGCAAGCCGCGATTCCAGACGGCCGCGGCCGACAAACTCTTTTCGGCTCGTCGCGTCGTGCCTTTATGTGCCCATGTGCGCAGTGGCGGCAGCCGGCTTTCGCGTGAAGACGACCGCGAACGCCGCAGCCCGAACGCCGCCGCCGTGCAGAATGCGCCTCTCGCCAGGCAGCGTCCGACGAGCGCCTACCGTTTTATAGCCCTTTAGGAACGGAGACAGCTCGATGAATCAGCCCGCAGTAGTCGAACAGAACAACGCCGTCGAAATCGATGCGCCGGCGTATGTCAGGCACCGAAAACTCATCGACTGGGTGCAGCGCGTCGCCGCGCTGACCAAGCCCGAGCGCGTCGTCTGGTGTGACGGCAGTCAGGCGGAATACGACCGTCTATGCGAACAGATGGTTTCCGCCGGCACGCTCAGAAAGCTCAACCCCGCCAAACGTCCCAACTCCTTCCTTGCCTGTTCCGATGCATCCGACGTCGCCCGCGTCGAGGATCGGACCTTCATCTGCTCGGAGCGTCCGGAAGACGCTGGACCGACTAACAACTGGATCGACCCGCAGGCAATGCGCACGACGCTCGACGGCCTCTTCGACGGCTCGATGCGCGGCCGCACGATGTACGTCGTGCCGTTCTCGATGGGCCCGCTCGGCTCGCCGATCGCGCATATCGGCGTGGAGCTGTCGGACAGCCCGTATGTCGTGACGAACATGCGCATCATGACGCGCATGGGCCGCGCGGTGTACGACGTGCTCGGCACCGATGGCGCATTCGTGCCGTGCGTGCATTCGGTCGGCGCACCGCTCGTCGACGGCAAGAAGGACGTGCCGTGGCCGTGCAACGACACCAAGTACATCGTCCATTTCCCGGAGTCGCGTGAAATCTGGAGCTTCGGTTCGGGCTACGGCGGCAACGCGCTGCTCGGCAAGAAATGCTTCGCGCTGCGCATCGCCTCGACGATGGGCCGCGACGAAGGCTGGCTCGCCGAGCACATGCTGATCCTCGGCGTGAGCTCGCCGGAGGGGCGCAAGTATCACGTCGCGGCGGCGTTCCCGTCCGCGTGCGGCAAGACCAACTTCGCGATGCTGATTCCGCCATCGGACATGAATGGCTGGAAGGTGACGACCATCGGCGACGACATCGCCTGGATCAAGCCGGGCCGCGACGGCCGTCTCTACGCGATCAACCCCGAAGCCGGCTACTTCGGCGTGGCGCCGGGCACGAGCGAGAAGACCAACTTCAACGCAATGGCGACGCTGAAAGAAAACGTGATCTTCACCAACGTCGCGTTGACCGACGACGGCGACGTCTGGTGGGAAGGCATGACCGACACGCCGCCCGCGCATCTGATTGACTGGCAGGGCCGCGACTGGACGCCCGACATCGCGAAGGAAACCGGCGCGAAGGCGGCGCATCCGAATGCGCGCTTCACGGCGCCGGCGTCGCAGTGTCCGTCGATCGATCCGGACTGGGAGAACCCAGCCGGCGTGCCGATCGACGCGTTCATCTTCGGCGGACGGCGCTCGAACACCGTGCCGCTCGTGACCGAGGCGCGCGACTGGAAGGAAGGCGTTTACATGGCCGCGACGATGGGCTCGGAAACGACGGCGGCCGCGGCGGGCCAGCAGGGCGTCGTGCGCCGCGATCCGTTCGCGATGCTGCCGTTCTGCGGCTACAACATGAGCGACTATTTCGGCCACTGGCTCAAGATGGGCGAGCGGCTCGACGCGATGAACGCGAAGGCGCCGAAGTTCTTCTGCGTCAACTGGTTCCGCAAGGGCGACGACGGCAAGTTCGTGTGGCCCGGCTTCGGCGAGAACATGCGGGTGCTGAACTGGATGGTGGGCCGGATCGAAGGCACGGCAGCCGGCGACGAGCACGCGTTCGGCATCTCGCCGCGCTACCAGGACATCGACTGGGGCGGCCTGCCGTTCACCCGCGAGCAATTCGAGCAGGTGATTTCCGTCAACGATGCCGCGTGGCGTGAGGAACTCGCGCTCCACGACGAACTGTTCACGAAACTGCAGCAAGGCTTGCCCGAACAACTGCCGCAAGCGAAGGCGGACATCGAAAAGCGTCTTGTCGCCTGATTTTCGCGCTGATTAGCATGATTGACTGAATCAATCCCCAATACCGGCTCCGTATCCCGAAGCCGATATTGGGGCGTCCTATCCCGCCAAAATTGGCGCGGCCAGTTTTTCCCTTCCTCTGCGCTTACATAAACCCCACACAAATGTTGCCTAATACGCAACGACCTGCGATTTCTCACGTTTTTGGGGCGCAAAGCCGCAAGCTTTCGCCGAAAAAAGACCAGTAATCGGCAACTTCTGCACGATTTCGCGAGTCCTAGGATAATTCGCAATTGCGTTGCACCAAGAAATAGGAAAGCCGTATTGCGGCAGGAGTTGTCCCATGGATCATTTGCAGTCGATGAAGGTGTTTGTCCGTGTTGCGGACCTGGGCAGTTTCGCCCGCGCAGCCAACTCGATGGATATTTCGAACGCGGTGGCGACGCGCCATATCGCGGATCTCGAAGGGCGGCTCGGCACGCGCCTGCTCAATCGCACGACGCGCAGCCTGTCGCTCACCGAATCGGGCCAGGTGTATCTGGAGCGCGCGCGGCAGATCCTCGACGAACTCGATGACGTCGAGCAGATGGTGGTCGCGCGCAATCACGAACCGGTCGGCTCGCTGCGCATCGTCGCGCCCGTCGTGTTCGGGCTGCACAATCTCGCGCCGGTCCTGCAGACCTATGCGCAGCGTTATCCGAAGGTGCTCCCGGACGTGACGCTCGTCGACCGGCAGGTCGATCTCGTCGAAGAAGGGTTCGATGTCGGCATCGTGATCGCGCGCCAGGTGAGAAGCGCGAGCGTCGTCACGCGGCGCTTGACGACCGGTTGCATGACCGTCTGCGCGACGCCCGAGTATCTGGCGACGCACGGCACGCCGACGCGCCCCGAGGAGCTGCTGGCGCACCCATGCCTCAGCCTGCCGTCGGAATACTGGGGCGACGAGCGTGTGTTCACCGGCCCGGAAGGCGAAGTGCGCGTGCGGCCGTCGAACGTGATCGTCGCGAACAATACGGAAATGCTGCGGCAGTTTGCGCTGCTCGGCATGGGCATCGCGATCCTGCCGAGCTATCTGATCGGCAACGATACGACGAGCGGGCGCTTCGTCCGGCTGCTGTCGGACTATCGGCTGCCGCAGGTCGAGATCAACGTCGCGTATCCGAGCCGCCGTCATCTGCCGGCGAAAGTGCGCACGTTCATCGACCATCTGGTCGAGCATTTCAGCCAGACGCCGAATCACCAGTTGGGCGAGCAGTGGGCGAAGGACGGGTTCGCCAAGCCGGGCGCGTCGGCACTGGGCGAGGAATCCGCGCCGCTCGCCGCGCACGCGGCGTATGCGCACAATGGCGCGGACGAACGCCACGCGACGACGACCGTCGCGCGTCCGGTCGAGGGAGAACTCGGTTCGAAGCTCGGCAAGCCGTCGCGGGCGCGGATGCCGGCGCACTCGCCTTATTGATCCGAGCGCGCTTCAGCCGAAGCCCGAATGACAAACGGCCCGCGAATCGCTTCGCGGGCCGTTTTTATTGGCAGAGAGCCGGCGGAATCAGCCGGTCTTGCGCGCAGTCGTCTTTTTCGCTGCCGCCTTCTTGGCCGGCGCTTTTTTCGCCGCGGTCTTGGCGGGCGCCTTGGCGGTCTTCGTCGCGGCTACCGCGACGTCGCCGTCGCCTTCATCCTCCGCGCCTTCGGCGGGCGCTGCCGCCGCGCCGCGCTTGGCCGCCGCCGTCTTCGCGCCGGGCTTCGGCTCCTTCTTCTCGAATTCAAAACCGATCTTGCCGTCCGGCTGCTTCACGAGGAACGCCTTGAAGTTGCGCCCGGTCCGCGACGACTTGAAGTTCGTCAGCAGGTCGGTGCGGCCTTCTTCGAGCAGCTTCGACATCTGATCGCGCGCGATTTCCTGCTGCAAGATCACCTTGCCGGAGCGGAAATCGCACGTTTTCGGATTCGATACCGAGTTTTCGCAGACGTAGCTCATCCCGTGCTCGTACACGCGCGACTGGCACTTCGGGCAATGGCCGACCGGCGTCTGCTCCGAGAAATCGGGCGGTTCGCCGTCTTCGCCGCCGGTGTCCTGACCGAAGTCGAATTCGAGCTTGAAGTTCTTGATCTCGTCGTCGAAGGAGAGCTTCAGGATCGCCGAGAACGGACGGCCCATCTTGCTGCGGAAACCCGACAGCGGCCCGATCGTCTTTTCCTTCAGCAATTCCTCGACTTCCGGAATTTCGAACTGGCGTCCGCCGGGAATCTTCGAAATTGAGAACTCGCATTTCGTGCAGGCGAAGCGGCGATAGTTTTCCTTCACCTGACCGCCGCAATTCGGACATGGCGTTTCGAGCGTCGCGTAATCGCCGGGGATCGTGTCGGAGTCGTACTCCTTCGCGCGCTTGACGATGGTTTGCGTCATGCGCGCGATTTCCTGCATGAACGCATCGCGATGCAGGTTGCCGCGCTCCATCTGCGAAAGCTTGTGCTCCCACTCGCCGGTCAGTTCGGGCGCCGTGAGTTCCTCGACGCCCAGGCCTCGCAGAAGCGTCATCAGCTGGAACGCCTTCGCGGTCGGAATCAGTTCGCGCCCTTCGCGCACCATGTATTTCTCGCCGAGCAGCCCTTCGATGATCGCCGCGCGCGTCGCCGGCGTGCCGAGACCCTTCGCCGCCATCGCCTCGCGCAACTCTTCGTCTTCGACGAGCTTGCCCGCGCCTTCCATCGCCGAGAGCAGCGACGCCTCGTTGTAGCGCGCGGGCGGTTTCGTCACCAGACCGTGCGCCGCGACCTTCTCGACATCGACCTTTTCGTTTTTCTGCACGGGCACGAGATTGGCGTCGTCGCCGGACACTTCCTTGCCGTAGACCTGGAGCCAGCCCGGCTCGACCAGCACCTTGCCCTCGGTCTTGAAATGATGACCGGCGACTTCGGTGATGCGCGTCGTGACGAGATATTCGGCCGGCGGGAAGAACACGGCGAGAAAGCGCTTCACGACGAGGTCGTAAAGCTTCTGCTCGGGCTCGGACAGCGCTTTCGGCGCCTGCAACGTGGGGATGATGGCGAAGTGGTCGCTGATCTTCGAGTTGTCGAAGATGCGCTTGTTCGGCTTCACCCACCCCTTGTCGAGCACCTGCTTCGCGTGCGGCAGATAGTTGTTGCTCTCCTTCAACATCGTGAGCGTGTCCTTCACCGTCGCGATGTAGTCCTCGGGCAGCGCGCGCGCGTCGGTACGCGGATAAGTCAGCACCTTGTGCTTTTCATACAGCGCCTGCGCGAGTCCGAGCGTGTTTTTCGCCGAGAAACCGAAGCGGCCGTTGGCTTCGCGTTGGAGGCTCGTCAAGTCGAAGAGCAACGGCGACATTTGCGTCGACGGCTTCGATTCTTCCGTCACCGTGCCGGTCTTGCCGCGGCAGGCCGCGACGACCGATTCCGCCGCCGCGAGACTCCAGAGCCGCGAATCGCGCTGCTCGGGATCGCCCTCGACGCGCTTGAACTTCGGGTCGAACCAGCGGCCTTCGTAGAGGCCCTTCGCGGCGATGAATTCGGCGCGCACTTCCCAGTAATCGCGCGGCACGAAGCGACGGATTTTTTCCTCGCGTTCGACGACGATCGACAACGTTGGCGTCTGAACCCGGCCGACAGTGGTCAGGAAAAAGCCGCCGCCCTTGCTGTTGAACGCGGTCATCGCGCGCGTGCCGTTGATGCCGACGAGCCAGTCCGCTTCCGAGCGGCAGCGCGCGGCGTCGGCGAGCGGCTGCATATCGGCGTCGCTGCGCAGATGGGCGAAACCTTCGCGGATGGAACCGGCGGTCATCGACTGGAGCCAGAGGCGCTGGACCGGCTGCTTCGCCTTCGCGTGCTGCGCGATCAGGCGGAAGATCAGCTCGCCCTCGCGCCCCGCGTCGCAGGCGTTGATGAGGCGGTCGATGTCCTTGCGCTTGAGCAGCTTCGTGAGCACCTTCAGGCGCGATTCGCTCTTGGCGATCGGATTCAGGTCGAAATGCGGCGGAATGACGGGCAGATTGGCGAAACTCCACTTGCCGCGCTTGACGTCGTATTCCTCGGGCGCTGCGATTTCCAGCAGGTGGCCGACAGCCGACGACAGCACGTAGTCGTCGCTTTCGTAGTATTCGTCATGCTTGGTGAAGCCGCCCAGCGCGCGCGCGATGTCGTTCGCGACAGAAGGCTTCTCGGCGATGATCAGGGCTTTGGACATGACTCGATTCGGTTGGGGACTGGCATGGGTCCGGTTTTGGACCCGTTAACGCCGCTTTATAGCACACGGTTCGGACAACGCGAGACCCATGTCATATAAAAGCGGCGCGTGAAAGGGTGAGCCCGGACGTTGCGGGATCGGCGTGCCCGTCGCTTTCAGGCGGCGGCGCGAGTGCGGCGGAAGACCGCTTCCGGCGCCCGGACGCTAGGCTTCCACGAGCGCGGGACGCAGTTTCGGCGCGCCCACGACACCCGGCAGCGCGGTCAGATCGACCAGCATGCGCTCGACAATCGATACCTGCGGCAGCACGGTGCCGAAAAAGCGCGTCGTGACGGCGTCCTCGATCAGGATCGTCGGGAAATTCTCGACGTCGAGATCGTCGAAACGGTCCGCCTGGTTCTCGATGTCGATCCAGGCGAAGCAGATTTCCGGATGAGCGTCGGCGAGCCGGTCGAAGCCCGCGCGATATTCGCGGCACGTCCCGCACCAGTCCGCGCACAGGCAGGCGACGAAGAGCGTATCCGGTTCGGCGATACGTTCGGCGATCTGCTCGGCGTCGGTGTCGAGATTCAGCGCGGGCATGGTGATCCTTGATGGTCCTTGGTGGTTCACCGGGCGATTCTTTTTGCTGCCCGGGCCGGCGAGGCGGTTTCTGGCCGGTATTTTCGCGAATGTAGCATGCGCCAGCCTCAGGAGCGCTCAATGCGCGTGAAGCGTCCTCCCGGCAGCGTTTCGATATGGCCCGCCAGTTCGAGCCGCAGCAGCAGGCCTTGCAGCGTCGAGCCTGTCAGGTCGGTGCGAGAAGCGAGGATTTCAAGCGTCGTCGGCGAGTGACCGAGCGCGGCGAGCACGCGATCCTCGTCGGGCGTTGGATTCGGCGACGTGGCGCGGGCCGAGGCCCAGGACGCGGTGGCGGGCGGCGGGGCTTCGGCGCGGCGCGAGCGGTCATCGTTCGCCGCGACGCCCGAGCGCTTCCGGGCCGCTGTCGCGGCCGGCGCGGCGGGTGCGATCCCGAATTCCTCCAGCACCTCCTCCGGCGTTTCGACGAGCTTCGCGCCTTGCTTGATCATCCGGTGACAGCCGCGCGAGAGCGGCGCGTGGATCGATCCGGGTATCGCGAACACGTCGCGCCCCATTTCGTTGGCGAGCCGCGCCGTGATGAGCGAGCCGGAGCGCATCGCAGCCTCGACGATCAGCACGCCGCGCACGAGCCCCGCGATCAGCCGGTTGCGCTGCGGGAAATTTTCCGGGCGCGCGGGCGTGCCGAGCGGCCATTCGGAGACGATGGCGCCGCGTTCCGCGATGTCGTGCGCGAGCGCGTGATGCTGCGACGGATAGACCAGATCCGCGCCCGTGCCGATCACGGCAAGGGTGCTCGCGGCGCCCTCAAGCGCGCCGCGATGCGCGGCGGCGTCGATACCGAGCGCGAGCCCCGACACCACCGCAATCCCGGCGTCCGACAGCGCGCGGGCGAAGCGCCGCGCGTCCTCGATGCCTTGCGGCGTGGCGCTCCGGCTGCCGACGATCGCGACCGCGCGCGCCTGCAGCACGTCCAGCCGCCCCTTTACATATAGAAGCGGCGGCGGATCGGGCATCGTGAGCAGCGCCTGCGGATACGCGGCGTCGGCGAGCGTCACGACGTAATTGTTCGCCTGCGACGCCCACTCGATAGTGCGCTCCACGCGCTCGTCAAAAGCTGCGCGCGAATCCGGCGGCGGCGCGAGCGCGGCCCTCGCCGCATCGTCGCCGGCGACGCGCGCCAGATCGGCGAACGACTGCGCGAGCACTGCCTGCGGGCCGCCGAACGCGCCGAGCAACGCGCGCAGCGCAGGCGGACGCAGACCCCGCGCGTGGGCGAGCCGCAGCCACGCCGGAAGGTCGTCGGGAGGCGCGGGAGCCAGTTCCGGCGCGGCTCGCGCGGTCAGCAGGGCAGCGGTCGTCATGTTAAAATTTTCATATTCCGAAACACATAAAGGGTCGCCGCCCGGCCGCGCTCGCATGCTCAATGCGCGGTGCAGCCGTCAGTGGACTGCGTTGAAACCGGCGAGATTCAGCCGCCTATCTTCCGCACCCCGGCACCCGCCCGCAACCTGGCCGAATGGCCGACTTCCGCGCGCCGCGCTGCGCGCCGATACTTCGAAACATGGCTCTGCTCAAGATACTCAACTACCCCGACAAACGGCTCAACAAGGTGGCGAAGCCCGTCGCCGCCGTGGACGAACGCATTCGCAAGCTCGTCGCCGATATGGCCGAGACGATGTACGCCGCACCCGGCGTCGGCCTCGCGGCCACGCAGGTGGACGTGCACGAACGCGTGATCGTGATCGACGTCTCCGACGCGCACGACGATCTCCAGGTCTTCATCAACCCGGAGATCGTCTGGTCGAGCGACACGAAGAAGGACTGGGAGGAGGGTTGCCTGTCGGTGCCCGGCATCTATGACTTCGTCGAACGTCCGGAAAAAGTGCGCGTGAAGGCGCTCAACGCAAAGGGCGAATCGTTCGAGATCGACTGCGACGGGCTGCTCGCCGTGTGCATCCAGCACGAAATGGATCACCTGGAGGGGCACGTGTTCGTCGAATACCTGTCGCAGCTCAAGCAGACACGTATTCGCGGCAAGATGAAGAAGCTCGAAAAGGCGCTGTGACGCTTTTTTTTATCGTTTCACCGAATAAGCAGGCTGCCTGATCGATGACCCAATCGCTGCGTGTCGTTTTTGCCGGAACCCCGGAATTTGCCGCCGCCGCGCTCGCGGCGATTCACGCAGCGGGATTCGCCGTGCCGCTCGTGCTTACCCAGCCCGACCGGCCCGCCGGGCGCGGCATGAAGCTCACCGCCAGCCCGGTGAAGCGATATGCGGTGGAGCAGGGGTTGGAAGTCGCGCAGCCGACGTCGCTGCGGCGTAACGGCAAGTATCCCGAGGAAGCGTCGGCGGCAATCGACTTGCTGCGCGCCACGCCGCACGACGTGATGGTGGTCGCCGCTTACGGGCTGATCCTGCCGCAGGAAGTGCTCGACATCGCGCCGCACGGTTCGATCAACATCCACGCTTCGCTCTTGCCGCGCTGGCGCGGCGCCGCGCCGATCCACCGCGCGATCGAAGCCGGCGACGCGGAAACCGGCATCACGTTGATGCAAATGGACGCCGGGCTCGACACCGGCGCGATGATCCGCGAGGCGCGCACCGTCATTCTTCCGAACGACACGACCGGAACGCTGCACGACCGTCTCGCGCAACTCGGGGCGGATCTCGTCGTGCAGGCGCTGCGCGATCTGGAGCGCGAGGGCCGGCTTCCCGCCACGCCGCAGCCGGACGAAGGCGCCACCTACGCCGCGAAGATCGCCAAGCACGAAGCCGCGCTCGACTGGCGCCGTCCCGCCGACGCGCTCGCGCGCCAGATCCGCGCGTTCGACCCGTTCCCCGGCGCGTTCGGCACGCTCGACGGCGCCGCGGTCAAGTTCTGGGCCGCGGAGGCGCTGGAGATGCCGGCGAGCCAGGAGCCCGGCGCGATTCTCGATGTGTCGGCGCAAGGCGTCGTCGTGGCGTGCGGCGAGGGCGCGTTGCGGCTTACCCAGCTTCAGAAGCCGGGCGGCAAGCGCCTGCCGGTGCGCGAGTTTCTCGCGGGTTTCCCGCTTATCCGGGGCCAGCGGTTCGCGCCGGCTCCCGCCGATGCGTAACGCCGGGGTTGCTGGGGCTAGAATCGAAGGTTCGAATTACACGCTTTTCGGAGCCCCAAGATGCTCGGCATTACCAGTTTTTCGCTCTTTCTCGTCGCGGTTTTCCTGCTGAACGTCACGCCCGGACCCGACACCGCTTACATCGTCGGCCGCAGCGTCGCGCAGGGGCGCGGGGCGGGCATCGTGTCGGCGCTTGGCATTTCGGCCGGCTGCATCGTCCATACGCTCGCTTGCGCGTTCGGCCTGACCGCGCTTCTCGCCGCATCGGCCACGGCGTTCACCGTCGTCAAGTTCGCCGGCGCGATCTATCTGATTTATCTCGGCGTGCGCCTGATTTTTGCCCAGCCGGAAGCTGCAAGCGACGAAGGCGCGGCGCAGAAGATCAAAACGGCGCCCAAATCGCTGCGGCAGCTTTTCGCGCAGGGATTCGTCACGAACGTGCTGAATCCGAAAGTCGTGCTCTTTTTCGTGTCGTTCTTCCCGCAATTCGTCGCCGCCGATAGCCCGCACAAGGTCCTCGCGTTCCTCGCGCTCGGCCTCGTCTTCATCGTGATGAGCACGGTCTGGAACGGTTTTGTCGCGTGGATCGCGGGCAGCGTCACGCAGCGCTTCTCCGGCAAGCCCGGCGTGAAGCGCTGGCTCGATCGCGGCGTCGGCAGCGCATTCGTCGGACTGGGAATCAAACTCGCGACTTCGCACAGGTAATTGAATTATCGAACGATGCCCATATCTAACATTTTGCTTACAATCGTGGTGCCGGGCAATCGTGCTTTGGCCCATTCGCGCGAGACGCGCATTTGATTAAGGGTGAGGAGTTCAGACATGTTCAACTGGGTCAAAACCGCGATGCTGATGGCAGCGATCACGGCCCTTTTTGTCGTCATCGGCGGGATGATCGGCGGGTCGAAGGGGATGATGCTCGCGCTGCTCGTCGCGCTCGGCATGAATTTCTTTTCCTACTGGTTCTCCGACAAGATGGTTTTGCGCATGTACAACGCGCAGGAAGTCGACGAAGCCAGCGCGCCGCAGTTCTATCGCATGGTGCGCGACCTCGCGGCGCGGGCCGAACTGCCGATGCCGCGCGTCTATCTGATCAACGAGGACGCGCCGAACGCGTTCGCGACCGGCCGCAACCCGGAGCACGCGGCCGTCGCGGCCACGACCGGCATTCTGCGGGTGCTGTCCGAGCGTGAATTGCGCGGCGTGATGGCGCACGAACTCGCCCACGTGAAGCATCGCGACATCCTCATTTCGACGGTGTCCGCGACGATGGCCGGTGCGATCTCCGCGCTCGCGAACTTCGCGATGTTCTTCGGCGGGCGTGACGAGGAAGGCCGTCCGACGAATTTCATCGCGAGCATCGCGGTGGCGATTCTCGCGCCGATCGCGGGCGCGTTGATCCAGATGGCGATCTCGCGGGCGCGCGAGTTCGAAGCCGACCGCGGCGGCGCGCAGATTTCGGGCGATCCGCAGGCGCTCGCGAGCGCGCTGGAAAAGATCCATGCGTATGCGACGGGCGTGCGGTTCCCGACGGCGGAGGCGCATCCGGCCACCGCGCAGATGATGATCATGAATCCGCTGTCCGGCGGCGGCATCGCGAATCTGTTCTCGACCCACCCGGCCACCGAAGAGCGCGTCGCAAGACTGATGGAAATGGCGCGCACCGGCAGGATCTGATCGCGACGTGAGTGAGCGGAAGGGCCGCTGAAAAGCGGCCCTTTTGCATGGCGCCGCCGCGCGGAGCCCTGGCCTTTCTGCCCCGCCTTTCCCACCAGTTACAATGCCTCGTTTGTGCGAGCCGGCATGTCGCCGCTCGACGTCCTGACTCCCACATGACCGACAAGCCTTCCCGACGACGCGCTCCCGCCCCGGCCGATCAGGCGCGAGCGCCGTCCGACGCCCGTCTCGGCACGCTGCACCTCGCACCCGATTCGCTCGCGTTCGCGCTCGACGGCGCCGCGCAAGCG
The DNA here is from genome assembly GCF_001544495.1 of Caballeronia telluris. Lineage (GTDB taxonomy): Bacteria > Pseudomonadota > Gammaproteobacteria > Burkholderiales > Burkholderiaceae > Caballeronia > Caballeronia telluris. The sequence continues at coordinate 91,638 of NZ_FCNZ02000015.1, read as the reverse complement.
GTTGGCGCCGTGCGCGCCGGCGCGGCCTTGCCCGCGGCGCTGCAAACCGTGCTCGCAGCCGGCCAGTCCGCGGCGCGCGGTGCGACGCAGGACATCGCGTATCGCACGATGCGCCGTCTTGCCCTCGCCGACGCGCTGCTGCACAAGCTCGTGCGCAAGGCGCCGCCGCCGCACGTCGCGAACGTGCTCGCGTGCGCGTTCGCGCTGCTCGTCGACGATGAAGCGCACGCCGCCTACGCGCCGTTCACCGTAGTCGATCAGGCCGTGAATGCGATTGCCGCGCGCCGCGAGTTTGCGTTCGCGAAGGGGCTGGTCAACGCCGTGCTGCGCAACTTCCTGCGCGAACGCGACAGCCTGCTCGAAGCGGCGCGGCAGGAGCCCGTCGCGCGCTGGAACTACCCGTCGTGGTGGATCGACGCGGTGAAGCGCGGCCAGCCCGACGCGTGGGAAAGCATCCTCGATGCGGGCAATCGTCAGGGTCCGCTCACGCTGCGCGTGAACACGCGCCGGACCACGGTGGCCGACTATCTCGAGACGCTCAAGGCCGCGAACATCGAAGCGGACGCTGCCGGTGAACACGCGGTTCGCCTGCAAACGCCGATGCCGGTCGACCGGATTCCGGGCTTCGACGATGGTGTCGTCTCCGTGCAGGACGCGGGCGCGCAACTCGCCGCGCAACTGCTTGGCGCGAAAAACGGCATGCGCGTGCTCGACGCGTGCGCCGCGCCCGGCGGCAAGACGGGCCACATCCTGGAGCTGGCCGACGTCGAGCTGATCGCGCTCGAAAGCGACGCGCAGCGCGCGGGCCGCATCAAACAGAATCTCGACCGCCTGAAGCTGGACGCGGAAATTCGCGTCGGCGATGCGGGCGACCCGTCGGCATGGTCCGACGGCGATCCGTTCGATCGCATCCTCGCCGACGTGCCGTGTTCGGCATCGGGCATCGTGCGGCGTCATCCGGACATCCGCTGGCTGCGCCGGCCGTCCGACATCGCGGCGCTCGTCGAAGAACAGCGGCGCATCGTGTCGGCGCTGTGGCCGCTGGTTGCTACGGGCGGCGAACTGCTTTACGTGACGTGTTCGATCTTCCCCGAGGAGGGCGAGGAGCAGGCCCGCTGGTTTGGAGCCGTGCACGAAGATGCGGTACGATTGGACGCGCCGGGCCAGATATTACCGACTGGCCGGCCGGCCAGCGCCCGCGCGGGCGCCGTTCCTTCGCAGGATTCGACGGACGGTGCACGTGACGCGGAAGCCGGTCAGGGCGAGGCGCATCGTACCCGCTCCATCTCGAACCAGGACGCGGAACCCATCGCGGACCACGACGGATTCTTCTACGCGCGCTTTCAGAAACGGTGACGATCAAACGCTTTTTTCCGCTTCGGCTCGTGGCCTTGGTCTGGACCGTGCTGGCGCTGCTGTCGAGCCTCGCCGCGGCCGACCCCGCATTCGCCGACACGATCGCCGTGCAGCGGGCGTCGCTGCAGGCGGACGGCAGCGGCTGGAGCATCGACGCGCGTTTCAACTTCGATCTCAACAGCAGTCTCGAAGACGCCGTCAACAAGGGCGTGCCGGTCTACTTCACGACCGATTTCAACCTGTCGCGCCCGCGCTGGTACTGGTTCGACGAAGAGCCGGTGAACGTGTCGCAGAGCATCCGGTTATCGTTTCAGCCGCTGACGCGCGAGTACCGCGTATCGACGGGCGGCTTGCAACTCGGCTTCACCTCGCTCAATGAAGCGCTCGACGTGATCAAGCACGTGACGTCGTGGCACGTGATCGACCGCAATCAGGTGAGGCCGGGCGAGACCTATAACGCGTCGGTGCGCATGCAGCTCGACATCGCGCTGATGCCCAAACCCTTCCAGATCGACGCGGTCAACAACCGCGACTGGAGCCTCGCCTCCGACTGGAAGCGTTTTACCTTTACGGCGGCTGAGCGTGCTAAATAAACTCCGCCGGCGTCGCACGAACATGAAGAGCTTTGTCGTTCGCCTGCTGGTCTCGACGGTCGCCATCACGGCAGTGCTGCTGCTCGTGATGCTCGCGCTCGCCAGTGCCAACACCGAATTCTTCGACCGCTACTACTCGTGGCTCTACGCGGCGAACGTGGCCGTGGCGCTGACCTTCCTCGCGATCGTCGCGGGACTCGTGCTCATGATCGTGTCGCGGGTGCGGCAGGGCAAGTTCGGCACGCGGCTGCTCGCGAAGCTCGCGTTCATCTTCGCGCTCGTGGGCGTCGTGCCGGGCGGCATCATCTACGTCGTGTCGTACCAGTTCGTCTCGCGCAGCATCGAATCGTGGTTCGACGTCAACGTCGAGACCGCGCTGACCTCGGGCCTGAACCTCGGGCGGGGCATGCTCGACGCGTCGCTCTCCGACCTGCAGAACAAGGGCCGACTGATGAGCGACCAGCTTTCGAGCGCCGATCCCACGAGCCTCACGCTCGCGCTCCTGCGCCTGCGCGACCAGTTCAACGTGCAGGATGCGACCATCGTCGAGCCCATGCGCGGCGGCGGCGGAACCGCGCCCGATGTGCGCGTGATCGCGCAGGCGTCGAGCAACTTCTCGGCGCTCGTGCCGGACAACCTGCCGACGCCGCTCATGATCACGCAGTCGCGCGATCGCCCGTATGGCGCGATCGAAGGCGAAGTCGACGGCGAGCCGGGCGTGACGGGGCCGAAGGGCGCGCTGCGGCTGCGCGTGATCGTGAAGATCCCCGACTCGACCACGACGGAACTGCAGCCCGTCGAGCGTTTCCTGCAGATCGAGCAGCCGGTGAGCCAGGCGCTCGCGCGCAACGCCGATGCCGTGCAGCGCGCGTATCGCGAATATCAGGAGAAGCGGCTCGGGCGCACCGGCCTGCGAAAGATGTACATCGGCACGCTGACGCTCGCGCTCTTCCTCGCGACCTTCATCGCGATGATGCTCGCGCTCGCGCTCGGCAATCAGCTTGCGCGGCCGCTCTTTTTGCTCGCGCAAGGCACGAAGGAAGTCGCGGAGGGCGACTACACGCCCAAGCGCGAAGTGAAATCGCGAGACGAACTCGGCTTTCTCACGCAGTCGTTCAACGCGATGACGCGGCAGTTGTCCGAGGCGCGCGCGGCTGTGGAGGCGAATCGCGTGGCGCTCGAACATTCAAAGGCGTACCTCGAAAGCATTCTCGCGAACCTGACGGCGGGCGTCTTCGTGTTCGACCGCCAGTTCCGGCTGACTACCGCCAATCGCGGCGCCGAGCGCATTTTCCGCCAGCCGTTCAACGCGTCGCTGAATCAGCCGTTCGAACAGATCGACGTGCTCGCGGAGTTCGGCGCGATGGTGCGCAAGGCGTTCGCCGAACGCGACGCGGCGTCGAGCGGCAGCGGCAAGCCGATCGGCGATCGCGGACACTGGCAGCAGCAGATCGCGGTGACGGTGCCGGGCGAGAACGATCCGCTCACCTTGCTCGTGCGCGGCACGCAGTTGCTGAGTGCGACCGAAAGCGATACCGAGGACGCCGAGACGGCCGGTTACGTCGTCGTATTCGACGACATCTCCGACGTGATCTCGGCGCAGCGTTCGGTTGCGTGGGGCGAAGTCGCGCGGCGGCTCGCGCACGAGATCAAGAATCCGCTCACGCCCATTCAGCTCTCCGCCGAGCGCCTGCAAATGAAGCTCGCCGACAAGCTCTCGCCGCACGACGCCGAGGTGTTGAAGCGCGGCGCCACGACCATCGTGAACCAGGTGCAGGCGATGAAGCAGATGGTCGACGATTTCCGCGAATACGCGCGCACGCCGCCCGCGGTGCTCGGCAATCTGCAACTGAACGATCTCGTCGCGGAAGTGCTGACGCTCTATGGCATCGAAGAGGGCAAGAGCCCGATCGCAATCGACCTCGCGAAGCTGCCGGTGATCCGCGGCGACGCCACGCAGCTTCGGCAAGTGATCCACAACCTCCTTCAAAATGCGCAGGACGCGGTGGCGGATGTTGCGGAACCGCGCGTGCTGCTCGAAACGAGGACAGTAGAATATGGCGACCCCGACCCGTCGGGCCACGCGCGTGTTGCGGTGCGGCTGACGGTATCGGACAACGGTCCGGGCTTCTCGGCGCGCATTCTTTCGCGTGCGTTCGAACCTTACGTCACGACGAAGGCGAAGGGCACGGGCCTGGGGCTTGCAACGGTGAAGAAGATCGTCGACGAGCACGGCGCGCGCATCGACATTCGCAATCGGCTGAAGGCGGCCGACGTGATCGAAGGTGCGCAGATATCGATCCTGTTTCTCCAACTCGCGGACGACGCCGCTCAGCCGGGCGCGACGCCGCCGGCAGCGAGCGCGGCGCCAGGCCACGGAACGACAAAAGCAACAGTGCAGACAAGGGCAGCGTAAATGGCAACCATCCTGGTGGTAGACGACGAAATGGGTATCCGGGAATTGCTCTCGGAAATCCTGAGCGACGAGGGGCATGTCGTGGAGACGGCTGAGAACGCGCAGCATGCGCGCGACTACCGTCTGCGGATGGCGCCCGATCTCGTCCTGCTCGACATCTGGATGCCCGACACCGACGGCGTGACCCTGCTCAAGGAGTGGGCCGCGCAGGGCAAGCTGACGATGCCGGTCATCATGATGTCCGGCCATGCGACCATCGACACGGCCGTCGAAGCGACGAAGATCGGCGCGCTCAACTTCCTCGAGAAGCCGATCGCGCTGCAAAAGCTGCTGAAGGCGGTGGAGCAGGGGCTCGCGCATGGAACGGCGGCGGCGCCCATCTTGTCCGCGACGGCGAAGCCGCTCGCGCCCGCGGGGCTGTCGAGCGTGCCGGCGGCGGCGGCATTGCCGAGCGCGTCCGCTTTGAGCGCGACTGGCGATGCGGGCGCGGCGGGCATGCCGCAGGCGCAGACGGGCCAGACGGCATCGATTTCGTTCGACATTCCGCTGCGCGACGCACGCGACGCGTTCGAGCGTGCGTACTTCGAATATCACCTCGCGCGCGAGAACGGCAGCATGACGCGCGTCGCGGAGAAGACCGGGTTGGAACGCACGCACTTGTACCGCAAGCTCAAGCAGCTCGGCGTCGATCTCGGCAAGAACAAGAGCGAGGCGTGAGCGTCGGGTGCGCGGCTTAAGAAAATTGCGCAAAAGGGCTTGAGGCAGCGAAACCCCTTTGATATACTTTTGCTCTTCGTTGGCCCGGTAGCTCAGTTGGTAGAGCAGCGGATTGAAAATCCGCGTGTCGTTGGTTCGATTCCGACCCAGGCCACCACAGTTGCAAGAAGGCCCGGAAATCGCAAGGTTTCCGGGCCTTTTCTATGGCTCTTCTCTAGCGCGCCCGGCCGCAGTTGGCGCGCCCGGCGAAGCTTCCGTCGCGCGTGCTAAAATTCGTGTCCGCTCAAGGACTTGCAGCATTCGGCCGGCAAGTCCTTTGTCGTTTTCGAGGTGTCGAGCGCGTCGTGGACCCGGTTGGCGAGTGAGTGTCGACGATAAGCACGGTATAAGCCCCGCGTGCGCTCCGGCGAATCGAGGCCCTCTATACTGAATTGGCCGGTCTTCGCCGGCCGCGCGAAGGCGGGTCGTACACCGCGACACCGCGCGCCCTATCAGCCACATTCACGGAGTTTCACGGTGACTCGGACAGACGCTAAGGACAGCGCGCTCGTGCTGTTTTCCGGCGGCCAGGACTCGGCCACGTGCCTTGCCTGGGCACTCGAACGCTACAAGACGGTCGAGACCCTCGGCTTCGATTACGGCCAGCGGCATCGCGTGGAACTGGAATGCCGCGACGGTTTTCGTGCGGCGGTGATGCGCGAATTTCCGCAGTGGGCGGACCGGCTCGGCGACGATCACATGATCGACCTGTCGGTGCTCGGCGCGATCAGCGAAACCGCGATGACCCGCGAAATCGAAATCGAAGCGACGGCCAATGGCTTGCCGAACACCTTCGTGCCGGGCCGCAACCTGATGTTCATGACGATCGCGGCGGCGGTGGCGTATCGGCGGGGATTGAAGGTGCTCGTCGGCGGTATGTGCGAGACGGATTTCTCGGGCTACCCCGACTGCCGCGACGACACGATGAAGGCGCTGCAAGTGGCGCTGAATCTCGGCATGGAAACGCGCTACGCGCTGGAAACGCCGCTGATGTGGCTCGACAAGGCCGATACGTGGCGCCTCGCCGAAACGCTCGGCGGCGAGAAACTCGTCGAACTGGTGCGCGTCGAGACGCACACGTGCTATGTCGGCGAGCGCGCCGAGTTGCACGAATGGGGCTTCGGCTGCGGCCAGTGTCCGGCGTGCAAGCTGCGCAAGCGCGGCTTCGAGGCGTATCGCGCGGGCGAACAGGTGACGACCGAACCGGTCTGATATTTTTGGGAACGACAGAGCAGACATGACGTACGCGGTAAAGGAAATCTTCTACACGTTGCAGGGCGAGGGCGCGAACGCCGGACGCCCGGCTGTGTTCTGCCGCTTCGCCGGCTGCAATCTGTGGTCCGGCCGCGAGGAAGACCGCGCCGACGCCGTCTGCCAGTTCTGCGACACCGATTTCGTCGGCACCGACGGCGAAAACGGCGGCAAGTACCGCACGCCGGCCGATCTCGTCGCGATGATCGCGTCGCTGTGGCCGGAAGGCGAGGCGCACAAGTTCGTCGTGTGTACGGGCGGCGAGCCGATGCTTCAAATCGATCAGCCGTTCGTCGATGCCCTGCACGAAGCCGGTTTCGAGATCGCGATCGAGACGAACGGCTCGCTGCCGGTGCTCGACACGATCGACTGGATTTGCGTAAGTCCGAAAGCCGACGCGCCGCTCGTCGTGACGAAGGGCAACGAACTGAAAGTGGTCGTTCCGCAGGACAACCAGCGTCTCGCCGACTACGCGAAGCTCGATTTCGAGTATTTCCTCGTGCAGCCGATGGACGGTCCGTCGCGCGACATCAACACGAAGCTCGCGATCGACTGGTGCAAGCGCCATCCGAAATGGCGCCTGTCGATGCAGACCCACAAGTACCTGAACATTCCCTGATTCAAGAAGATTGAGCCGACGTGCAGACGATTACCCGAAAACTCGAATTCGACGCGGGCCACCGCATCCCCGATCACCGCAGCCAGTGCCGTAATCTGCACGGGCATCGTTACGTGCTGGAGATCACGCTGCAAGGCGATCTCGTCGATACGGAAGGCGCGCCGGATCGCGGCATGGTGATGGATTTCGCCGACGTCAAATCGCTCGCGATGGAGCATCTCGTGAACAAGTGGGACCACGCGTTTCTCGTCTACGAAGGCGACGCGAAAGTGCGCGAGTTCCTCGATTCGATGGCGGGCCACAAGACCGTCGTGCTCGATCGCATTCCGACCGTCGAGAACATGGCGGCGGTCGCGTTCGGCATCCTCGCCGACGTCTACGATGCGCACTACGGCGTCAATCTGAAACTCAAGCGCGTGCGTCTCTACGAAACGCCGAACTGCTGGGCCGACGTCGAACGCGCCTGAACGGGCGCTGCGGCGCCGTCGTTATTGTCACGGTATGATCGCTCGATAAGCCGCCTCTGACCGGGCGGTGCGAACACGGAGCGAGACCCATGCCGTCGTCCCTTCTGCCACCCGCCGCGCTCTGTTACGGAGCCGCGCGATGAGCACCTTCACCAATCCCCTCAAGCAGCGCTTCGCCGAGTCGGGCACCTTGTTCGGCCTGTGGCTTTCGCTCGGCAGCGCCGACGCCGCCGAAGCGCTCGCGCATGCCGGCTTCGACTGGCTGTGCATCGACATGGAACATTCGGCGAACGACAGCCGCGATGTCGTCGACCAGTTGCGCGCGATCGCCGCCGCGCATCTGCCGAGCGAACCGGTCGTGCGCGTGCCGGCCGCCGAGGGCTGGCTCGTCAAGCGCGTGCTCGACGCGGGCGCGCGCACGCTGATGTTTCCGAACGTCGAGTCCGCGGACGAGGCGGCGCGCATCGTGCGGCTCACGCAATATCCGACCGCCGACGCGCGCGCCGGACTGCGCGGCGCGGCGGGCGCCGTGCGCGCGGCGGCCTATGGCATGCGCCGCGACTACATGACGAACGCCAACGCGCAAATCGCGACCATCGTGCAGATCGAATCCGCGGCGGCGCTCAAAGCCGTCGGCGCGATCGCCGCGACACCCGGCATCGACTGCCTGTTCATCGGACCGGCCGATCTCGCGGCGAGCCTCGGCCATCTCGGCGACGCGAAGCATCCCGACGTGCAGGCGGCGATCGAACGCGTCGTCGCGGCGGCGCAGCGCGCGGGCATCGCGAGCGGCATCTTCGCGCTCGACGTCGCGAGCGCGCGCCAGTATGCGCAGGCCGGCATCAAGGTGATCTCGCTGGCATCGGACGGGATGTGGCTGTTGAAGGCGACGCGCCAGGCGTTGCAGGAGGCTCGGACATGAAGGCGTTCCAGTGGGGCAGCGCGGTGGCGCTGGCGCTCGTGCTGGCGTTGAGCGGCGCGGCGCACGCGCAGACGCAATTGAAATCAGAGGATGTCGCGACGCAGAACGCGGTCGCGAATTACAACGCCGGCAATTTGATCGCGGCGCGTTCCGAGTTCCGGCGCGCGGCGCAAAAGGGCAGCCGTCTCGCGGAATTCAACTACGCGATGATGCTGCTCAACGGCGAAGGCGGTCCCGCCGACATCGACGAAGGCAAGGTGTGGCTGCGCCGCGCCGCCGACGCCAACATGACGCACGCGCAGTACGTGTACGGCAAGATGTACGACGACGGCGAGTTCGTCGAGAAGGACCCGGCGGAGGCGCATCGCTGGTTCCTGCGCGCGGCGAACCAGGGGCACGTGCAAGCGGAACTCGCGCTCGCGAACCAGTTTCTCGACGGACGCGGCACGGCACGCGACAACTCGCAGGCGTTCAACTGGTACAAGAAGGCCGCGCAGGGCGGCGACATGACCGCGCAGTACGTGGCCGGATCGTTTTACGAACGCGGCGGCGATGGCGTCGAGCGGAACCTGAACGTCGCGCGCGCGTACTACGCGGCGGCGGCCGCTCAGGGCGATCCCGCTGCGAAGCTCAAATATCAGCAACTCAGCGCCGAACTGGAGCGCAGCAAGCCGCAGTAAAGCGTTGCGGGCAAACGAAAAGGCCGTTCCGGGATGATCCGGAACGGCCTTTTTGCTTGTCGATCGAAGAAAGAACCGCGCCTAACTCTGCATCAATCGCTTCTGCCGCGCGACGCTCATGATGAGACCGACCGCAACGCCGAGCGTCGTCAGCGCCGTGCCGCCGTAGCTCATGAACGGCAGCGGAACGCCGACCACCGGCAGAATGCCGCTCACCATCCCGATATTGACGAACGCGTAAGTGAAGAACGCGAGCGTCAGCGATCCGGCGAGCAGCCGTCCGAACATCGTCGAGCCGTTCGCCGCGATATAGAGCCCGCGCGCGATCAGCGCCATATAGAGGAAGAGCAGGACGAGGCCGCCCGCAAGACCGAATTCCTCCGCGAAGACCGCGAAGATGAAGTCGGTATGTTTCTCGGGGATGAACTCCAGGTGCGCCTGCGTGCCCTTCAGCCAGCCTTTGCCGAGCGTGCCGCCCGAGCCGATCGCGATAACCGCCTGGATCGTGTGAAAGCCCTTGCCGAGCGGATCGGAAGTCGGATCGAGCAGCGTGCAGATGCGGTGCTTCTGATAATCGTGCATCAGCGGCCAGTTCACTTCGGGCTGGCAGATGCGATTCTGGAACACGGCGACGCACGCGACCACGACGACACCCGCCGCCAGCACCGGCACGAGCAGCTTGAAACTCAGTCCCGCGAAGTAGATGACGAAGAAGCCGGCCGCGAACACGAGCACCGCAGTGCCGAGATCGGGCTGCTTCGCGATCAGGCCGACGGGTACCATCAGAATCAGAAAGCCGACGATGTAATCCCACCAGCGAATCTGGCCTTCGCGCCGCTGGTAGTACCACGCGAGCATCAGCGGCATCGCGATCTTCATGATTTCGGATGGCTGGATCACCACGCCGACATTCAGCCAGCGCTTGGCGCCCTTGCGCGTGAGCCCGAAGGTCGCGACCGCGATCAAGAGCGCGACGCCGAACGTGTAGAGCGGCACGGCGAAGCGCATGAGCGTCGGAGGCGGAATGTTCGCGAGGATCCACATGAGGCCGAAGGTCAGCATGATGTTGCGCAGTTGGTCTTCGACGCGGCCGGGCACGTCGAGACTCGCGCTGTACAGCGTGACGATGCCGACGCACAGCAGCAGAAATACGATCAGCGCGAGCGGGCGGTCGAAGCCCGCGAACATGCGTTTTGCCCGGTCGATCCAGGCGCGCTTGTCGAATTGCATCCTGTTCTCCCCTTATTCGTCGATGCCGCCCGTAGGCGCCAGGGTTTGGACCGTGTCGTTACGCGGAATGGCCGGCTGCGAAGCGCCGCCCGGGCCTTTCGGCGCGCGCTTGCGATTCGGCGCGGTCGTGCTCGATGCGGCGGCCGGCGCGGAGGCGGCGCGGGCTGCCGGAGCCGAAGCCGGACGGGCAGCGGGCGCCGCGGGTGCGACCGCGCCGGAAGCGGCGCGCGGCGCGCTCGCCGCCTTGCCGCCCGCCGCGACGCGCGATGCCGCCTGCGCGACCGCCGGATTCGATGCCGCCGCCGGTGAAAACGCCGGCGATGCGTTCGCGACCGACGCGGGCAACGCCGCCTCGACCGGCGACTGCCCGCCGCCGATGACGGGCGCGCCGGCATCCACCGTCGCCGATGCCGCTGCTGCGACGGCCGCGGCCTGCGCGCCCGGTTTCAGCTTGTCGACGAGATAATAGTCGAGCACCTTGCGCGCGATCGGGCCCGCCGCTTCCGCGCCCCAGCCGCCGTTTTCGACGATGAGCGCGAGCGCGATCTTCGGCTGCTCCGCTGGCGCGAACGCGATGAAGAGCGCGTGGTCGCGCAGATGCTCCGCGAGCGCGTGGCCCTTGTAGTTCGCGCCCTGCAGCGAGTAGACCTGCGCGGTGCCCGTCTTGCCCGCCGCCAGATACGGCGCGCCGATGAACACCTTCGACGCCGTCCCGTTCGTCACGACGCCTTCCATCGCGCGCTTGATGACGTCGATGTCCTGCTGGCGCACGGCGATCTTGTCGCTCGGATCGCGCACGGTGGCCCGCATGTCCTTGGTGATCGGATTCTCGATGTCGCGCACGAGGTGCGGCTTCATCACGACGCCGTCGTTGGCGAGCGTCGCAGTGGCGTGCGCGAGCTGCAGAATCGTGAACGAGTTGTAGCCCTGGCCGATGCCGAGACTGATCGTTTCGCCTTCGTACCAGCGTTGCTGCTCGGGCTTGCGGTACGCCTTCTTCTTCCATTCCGTCGACGGAAGAATGCCGCGCGCTTCGCCGGAGATGTCGATGCCGGTGATCTGGCCGAATCCCCACGGCTTCATGAAGCCCGCCATCGCGTTCACGCCGAGATCGCGCGCGAGCATGTAGAAATACGTGTCGTTCGAGACGACGATCGCGCGGTTCATGTCGACCCAGCCTTGGCCGGAGCGCACGTCGTTGCGGAACGTGTGGCCGCCGAACGTGAAGTAGCCCGGGTCCTGAAAGCCCCAGCCGGGCGTGCGCTTCTTGAGCGTGAGCGCGGCGAGCGCCATGAACGGCTTATAGGTCGAGCCCGGCGGATACGTGCCGTGCAGCGGACGGTTCAGAAGCGGATGCTCGGGTGAATTGTTGAGCGAATCCCAGGTCTGCTGGTCGATGCCGTCGACGAAGGAATTCGGATCGAAGCTCGGCGCCGAGACGAACGCGAGGACGTCGCCCGTCGCCGGCTCGATCGCGACGAGCGCGCCCTTCTTGTCCGTGAACGCCTGCTCGGCGACCTGCTGCAAACCGATATCCAGCGACAGCACGAGATTGTTGCCCGGCGTCGCTTGCGTGCGCGACATCGTGCGCACGGGGCGCCCGCCCGCGGTCACTTCGACTTCCTCGAAACCCGTCAGGCCGTGCAGCTCGGTCTCGTAACTCTGCTCGACGCCGATCTTGCCGACGTAATCCGTGCCCTTGTAGTTGTTCGCGTCGAGCCGCGGATCGTAATGTTCGGGATTGGCGTCGTTCTGGTCGCTGGCGTTGTCGATACGCTCCTGGTCGCGCTGCGAAATGCGCCCGATATAGCCGATCACATGCGCCGCCGTCGGCCCGAGCGGATATTGGCGGAACAGGCGCGCACGCACTTCGACGCCCGGAAAACGAAAACGCTGCGCGGTGAAGCGCGCGACTTCCTCGTCGGTGAGGCGCGTGCGGATCGGCAGGCTTTCGAAGTTCTTCGAATCTTCGAGGAGCTTCTTGAACCGCCGGCGGTCGCGGGCGTCGATGGGAATGACCTGCGCGAGGTTGTCGATTTCCTCGTCGAGCGTGCCGTTGATCTTCGACGGCGTGATTTCGAGCGTGTAAGCCGAATAGTTCTTCGCGAGGACGATGCCGTTGCGGTCGGTGATGATGCCGCGGTTCGGCACGATCGGCGCGACCGAGATGCGGTTTTCGTTCGCCTGCAGCGAGTACTTGCTGAAATGCCAGACCTGCAGATACAGAAAGCGCAGGCCGATCAGCCCGAAGCAGATGAACACGAACAGACCCGCCGCCGCGACGCGCAGGCGGAATCTCGACAACAGTTGTTCGGCGTTCTTGATCTCGGTCATGCAAATGTCGCGTCAGGTCGCGATTTCAGTGTAGCTCCCGCGCCGCGCGCCATCGAAAGGAATGGTGCGCGGCGGGGTTCAGATGGGGCGGGTATCGTCGGGGTCGGCGGCGCGGCGTTGCGGTATCAAGAGAAGAAAGCTCGCGACCGGCCACAGGAGCGCTTCGACGAAGCCGTCGATCAGATAGCCCCAGCCGGGAAACGCCGCGCCCGTCAGCAGACGGATCACGAACGGCACGAGGTGCGCGCCGACCAGGAGCGGCGCGACGACGAACGCCTGCACCGGTAGCGACATCCACAAAACGCGACGGTGGATCGTAATCGCGCCGTAGGACAGGAGCGTGTAGGCGAGCGCATGTTCGCCGAGCAGGCTGGCGTTGTGCACGTCCATCAGAAGGCCGAGCATGAACGCGATACCCATGCCGACCTTGCGCGGCTGGTGGACGTTCCAGAACAGCAGCACGAGCGCGACGACGTCCGGCACCGCGATCATGCGGCCCCACGGCATCAGGTTCAGCAGGAAAGCGGCGGCCAGGCTGAACGTGATGAAATACGGGTTGACCGGCTGCAGGATGTATTGCGGCCGGTTCATTGCGCGACTCCCGATGCGGCGCGCGGCAAGTGGGCTTTTCTGCTCTTGTGCGGCGTGGGCGCGGAGGCGGGCTTGGCGGGCGCGGCAGATGTCGCGGACGCGGGCGTGGCGGGCTTCCCCGCGGCTGCGGGCGCCGCGGCAGCGGAGGCCGGGCCGGCGGGAGCCGCCGCCGACGTCGCGCTTCCCGGCGCAGGCGCCGCGGCCTTCGATGCCTTGCCCTTTTTGCCCTTGGCTTCCTTGGCGGCGGCCGCCGCCGCAGCCGCTTCGACTTCAACCGGATTCGGCGGGACGTTCACGTTGTAGTGCAGCACGAGCAACTGGCGCGCGCCACGCACGGGCGCCACCGGCAGGCACACGACGCGCGCAAACGCCGTATCGGCTTGCTTGTCGACGCGCACGACCTTCGCCACGGCCAGCCCCGGCGGATAGATGCCATCGAGACCGCTCGTCACTAACTGGTCGCCCGCCTGGACGTCGGCGCTGATCGGCACGAAGCGCAGATCGAGCGTATCGCCCTTCGGCGTGCCGTAGATCACGCTGCGCAGCCCTGTACGCACGATCTGGACCGGCACTGCCTGGTCTTTGTCCGAAAGCAGCGTGACTTCCGACTGCAGCGGGAACACGCGCGTGACCTGACCGATCACGCCGTCTTCGTTGACCACCGGCGCGCCGTCCTGGATGCCCTGTTGCGCGCCCTTGCCGATCACGACTTTCTGCGTGAACGGATCGCGCGTGTCGTACTGGACTTCGGCGGGCGTGGTCTGCGTCGTGGCGCGCGACTGCAACTGCAAGAGCGCCCGCAGGTGCGTGTTCTCGATGTTCAACTGCTCGGCGTCGCCGGCCTTGATGGAAAGCCCGAGGTTCTTGTCGGCGAGCTTCTGGTTCTCGCTGCGCAAAGTCGCGCTGGTGATCGCGAGATCGGTCGCGCCCATGAAGATGTCGCGCGGCACGAGCGCGGCGCGCTGCAAAGGATAAAGGCCCGCGCCAAGCACGCCCCGGACGATTTCGAGCGTGTTGAAGCGGGCATCGGAGATGAGCAGCGCGAGTGCGAGCACCACGAAGAAGATCAGCCGCGCGAGCGCAGACGGGCCTTGCTTGAAAAGTGGCGGCGGACTGTATTCCATGGTCGGCGCCGAGGGCGTGAGCGGTTGGATCGATGCTGCAGGTGACGGACTTGTGGTCCGGCCTGCCCTACGCTGTTTCGACAACGGCCCGGACGAGTGCCGGGCCGTGCGAGCGTCGCGTGACGCGGATGCTGCGTCGATTCGTCGGGGCGCGCGCGGAAGGAATCAACCCGGACGCCCCGTCGACTTTACTCGTAGGAGAAGATGCTGCCGAGCTTGTCCATGCGCTCGAGCGCCATGCCCGATCCACGCACGACGCACGTCAGCGGATCTTCGGCGACGAGCACCGGCAGACCGGTTTCTTCCGCGAGCAGACGGTCGAGGTCGCGCAGGAGCGCGCCGCCGCCCGTCAGCATCATGCCGCGTTCGGCGATGTCGGCGCCGAGTTCCGGCGGCGTCTGTTCGAGCGCGATCTTCACCGACGACACGATCTGGTTCAGCGGATCGGTCAGCGCTTCGAGAATTTCATTGCTCGAAATGGTGAAGCTGCGCGGAATGCCTTCGGAGAGGTTACGGCCCTTGACTTCCATCTCCTTGACTTCGGAGCCGGGGAACGCCGAACCGATTTCCTTCTTGATGGCTTCGGCCGTCTGCTCGCCGATCAGCATGCCGTAGTTGCGGCGGATGTAGTTGACGATGGCTTCGTCGAACTTGTCGCCGCCCACGCGCACCGAGCCCTTGTACACGATGCCGCCGAGCGAGATCACGCCGACTTCCGTCGTGCCGCCGCCGATGTCGACGACCATCGAGCCGGTTGCTTCCGACACCGGCAGGCCCGCGCCGATCGCGGCCGCCATCGGCTCTTCGATCAGATAGACCTGCGAGGCGCCGGCGCCGTGCGCGGCTTCCTTGATCGCGCGACGCTCGACCTGGGTGGAACCGCACGGCACGCAGATGATGATGCGCGGCGAAGGCGAGAACATCCGCGATTCGTGCGCCGTCTTGATGAACTGCTTGATCATCTGCTCGGTGACGGTGAAGTCGGCGATCACGCCGTCCTTCATCGGGCGGATCGCCTCGATGTTGCCCGGCACCTTGCCGAGCATCTGTTTTGCTTCCTTGCCGACGGCCTGAATCGTCTTCTTGCCGTTCGGGCCGCCTTCCTGGCGGATGGATACCACTGAAGGCTCATCGAGGACGATGCCCTTGCCGCGCATGTAGATCAGCGTGTTGGCGGTACCGAGATCAATCGCCAGGTCGTTGGAAAAGTAGCTGCGCAAAAAACCGAACATTCAAAAATCCTGTCTCGCTGGGAGCCGTGCCTCGCTTCGAGCGCCTGGGACGGCAGCGGAAAAATAACAGCTTGCAGGCAGCGAAGGATGTCGCCGCGAAATGCAAAACTGCGAAGAAATCTACCGGGGGAAAGGGACAAGCCTCGCAAACGTTTCTCGCGAAAGTTGATTTCGGGAGAACCTTGCTGGCTGCTCGATCCGGATTTGGTTGGAACGCGTAATGATACCTTATAATTTTGGAGTATCTATAGGAATTGGACGGTACTTTTTGCCTTCATCAGGCCCGTTTTCGTGGTCTCCTCGATGGCTCCGCTGCGTCACGTAACTCCCTGTCGCGTCGAATGTTTTCGCTTTCGTGACAGTTCAAGCTTTCTCCGGTGATCGAATGTCTTTGACCCTGACCGATGTAAAACGCATTGCGCACCTCGCGCGCCTCGAATTGCCCGAGCAGGAGGCCGAGCCGACGCTCGCGCGCCTGAACGATTTCTTCGGCCTCGTCGAGCAGATGCAGGCCGTCGATACCACCGGCATCGAGCCGCTCGCGCATCCGATCGAGCAGATCGAAGAGGTCGCGCTGCGTCTGCGCCGCGACGCTGTTACAGAGCACGTAAACCGCGAAGAGTTCCAGCGTTCCGCGCCCGCCGTGCAAGACGGGCTCTATCTCGTGCCGAAAGTGATCGAATAGACGCGGTCGTCGCGACGGCTGCTCAGGTTGCAACACCGATCACGAGACAAGTCACGGTGCGCGCCGAAAACGGCGCTGCGCCCATCAGGAAATTGCAATGCATCAGAAAAGTTTGACCGAACTGCGCGCGGCGCTCGACGCGAAGGAAATCTCCGCCGTCGAACTCGCGCAGCTGTACCTGCAGCGCATCGAGGCCGCGAAGGAGCTGAACGCGTTCATCGGCGTCGATCGCGATCTCACACTCCTCCAGGCGAAAGCCGCCGACGAGCGTCTCGCGAAGGGCGACGCCGGCCCGCTCACCGGCCTGCCGATCGCGCACAAGGACGTGTTCGTCACGCGCGGCTGGGCGTCGACGGCCGGTTCGAAGATGCTCGAACACTACGCGAGCCCGTTCGATGCGACCGTCGTCGATCGCTTGAATCAGGCGGGCATGGTCTGCCTCGGCAAGACCAACATGGACGAATTCGCGATGGGTTCGTCCAACGAGAATTCGTATTTCGGCGCGGTAAAGAACCCGTGGGACCTGAAGGCCGTGCCGGGTGGCTCGTCGGGCGGATCGGCCGCGGCGGTCGCTGCGCGTCTCGCGCCCGCCGCGACCGGCACCGACACCGGCGGCTCGATTCGCCAGCCCGCGTCGTTTACCGGCATCACCGGCATCAAGCCGACTTACGGCCGCGTCTCGCGCTACGGGATGATCGCGTTCGCGTCGTCGCTGGATCAGGGCGGCCCGATGGCGCAGACCGCCGCCGATTGCGCGACGCTCCTCAACGCGATCGCCTCGTTCGACGAGCGCGATTCCACCAGCCTGCAACGCGACGACGAAGACTACACGCGCTATCTCGGCCAGCACTGGTCGGGCGACGATGCGGCGAAACCGCTCGCCGGTCTGCGCATCGGCATGCCGAAGGAGTACTTCGGCGCGGGTCTCGCCGACGACGTGCGCGCCGCCATCGACGCTGCGTTGAAGCAATACGAAGCGCTCGGCGCGACGCTCGTCGAGGTGTCGCTGCCGAAGACCGAGCTGTCGATTCCTGTGTACTACGTGATCGCGCCGGCGGAGGCGTCGTCGAATCTGTCGCGTTTCGACGGCGTGCGCTACGGCCATCGCGCGGCGCAGTACGGCGATCTGCTCGACATGTACAAGAAGTCGCGCGCGGAAGGCTTCGGCCCGGAAGTGAAGCGCCGGATTCTGGTCGGCACGTATGTGCTCTCGCACGGCTACTACGACGCGTATTACCTGCAGGCGCAGAAGATCCGCCGCATCATCGCGCGCGATTTCCAGGAAGCGTTCAGCCATTGCGACGTCATCATGGGACCGGTCGCGCCGACGGTCGCGTGGAATCTCGGCGAGAAGGCCGACGATCCGGTCCAGATGTATCTCGCCGATATCTACACGCTGTCGACGAGCCTCGCGGGGCTGCCCGGCATGAGCATTCCGTGCGGCTTCGGCGCCGGCGTGAATGCACAACGGCCGGTCGGCTTGCAGATCGTCGGCAACTATTTCAACGAAGCCCGGATGCTCCAGGTCGCCGACGCGTTCCAGCGCGCGACCGACTGGCATCAGAAGTCACCATCGGCACCGGCGGGGGTATGAGCATGCAGTGGGAAGTCGTAATTGGTCTCGAGACGCACGCGCAGTTGTCGACCGTCTCCAAGATTTTCTCGGGCGCGGCAACCGAGTTCGGCGCTGCGCCGAACTCGCAGGCGTGCCCCGTCGATCTCGCGTTGCCGGGCGTGCTGCCCGTGGCGAACCGCGGCGCCGTGGAGCGCGCGATCCGCTTCGGCCTCGCGATCGGCGCGCATATCGCGCCGCGCAGCGTCTTCGCGCGCAAGAACTACTTTTATCCCGATCTGCCGAAGGGCTATCAGATCAGCCAGTACGAGATTCCCGTCGTGCAGGGCGGCACGCTGACGATCCAGGTTCCGGCCAACGAAAAGACCGGCAAGGACGCGTACGAAAAGACCGTCAACCTGACGCGCGCGCACCTCGAAGAAGACGCCGGCAAGTCGCTGCATGAAGACTTCGCGAACATGACCGGCATCGACCTGAACCGCGCCGGCACGCCGCTGCTCGAAATCGTCACGGAGCCGGAAATGCGTTCCGCCGCCGAGGCGGTCGCGTATGCGAAGGCGCTGCACGGGCTCGTGATGTGGCTCGGCATCTGCGACGGCAACATGCAGGAAGGCTCGTTCCGCTGCGACGCGAACGTCTCCGTGCGGCCGGTCGGGCAGGTGGAATTCGGCACGCGCGCCGAGATCAAGAATCTCAACTCGTTCCGCTTTCTCGAAGAAGCGATTCAGTACGAAGTGCGCCGCCAGATCGAATTGATCGAGGACGGCGGCACCGTCGTGCAGGAAACGCGTCTCTACGACCCGGACAAGCGCGAAACGCGTTCGATGCGCAGCAAGGAAGACGCGCACGATTACCGCTATTTCCCCGATCCCGACCTGATGCCGCTCGTCATCGATCACGACTGGGTGAACCTCGTGAAGAGCGCGATGCCCGAGTTGCCGGAAGCGATGCAGACGCGTTTCGTCGAGCAGTACGGTCTCACGCGCTATGACGCGGCGGGGCTTACGTCGTCGAAGGCGATGGCCGCCTACTACGAAGCGCTCGTCCAGAAGGCCGGCGCGGCGCAGGCGAAGGTCGCGGCGAACTGGCTGATGGGCGATGTTTCCGCGCAATTGAACCGCGAATCGCTCGACATCGCGCAGTCGCCGGTTTCCGCCGCGCAGCTCGCGCTGATCGTCCAGCGCATCGCGGACGGCACCATCTCCAACAAGATCGGGAAGGACATTTTCCAGGCGATCTGGGAAGAAAAGGCTACAGACGAAGCCGCTGCCGATCGCATCATCGAAGCGAAGGGCCTCAAGCAGATTTCGGACACCGGCGCGCTGGAAGCGATCATCGACGAGGTGCTCGCGGCGAACCAGAAGTCGGTCGAGGAATTCCGCGCGGGCAAGGAAAAGGCGTTCAACGCGCTCATCGGCCAGGCCATGAAAGCGACCAAGGGCCGTGCGAATCCGCAGCAGGTCAACGACCTTTTGAAGAAGAAACTATCCTGATAGCCTTCTGAGCGTGTAACGAACGGGCTGTTGCCGTCTAGCTTGGCAGCAGCCCGTTTCCTTTTGGAGCGCGATGTGGCAAAAAAACCCGATCTCGACGATTTCCGCGTGCCGTTCTTCGACGGCGGCAAGAAGCTCAAACCGTTCGACCTGACGTCGGTCGATTGCTCCGCCAAGCCGTTTTCAATGGGATCGAAGGACCTGGATCGCATGCGGCTGTCGGAGGTCGGCGCCGCGCTCGACGAACTCCAGGAGAAGCTGCATGCGCAGCGGCGTCAGCGCGTGCTGCTCGTGCTCCAGGGTATGGATACAAGCGGCAAGGACGGGACGATCCGCGCGGTCTTTCACGAGGTCGATCCGCTGGGCCTGCGGATCGTGCCGTTCAAGGCGCCGAGCGAGCGTGAAGCCGCGCACGATTTCCTCTGGCGCATCCACGCGCAGGCGCCGATGGCGGGCGAGCTCTGCATATTCAACCGCAGCCACTACGAAGACGTGCTCGTGCCGCGCGTGCTGAAGCTGATCGACGAGGACGAATGCGAGCGCCGCTACCGTCACATCCGCGAATTCGAAGCGCTGCTCGCGGACAGCGGCACGACCATCGTCAAATGCTTCCTGCACATCTCGAAGGACGAGCAGCGCGCGCGCTTGCAAGCGCGTATCGACGATCCGACCAAGCACTGGAAGTTCGACGCCTCGGACCTCGAAGCCCGCAAGCAATGGGACGACTATCAGCAGGCGTATTCGGTGGCGCTCGGCGCGACGTCGACTGAATACGCGCCGTGGTACATCATTCCGGGCAACTCGAAGACGCATCGCAA
The DNA here is from genome assembly GCF_001544495.1 of Caballeronia telluris. Classification (GTDB taxonomy): domain Bacteria; phylum Pseudomonadota; class Gammaproteobacteria; order Burkholderiales; family Burkholderiaceae; genus Caballeronia; species Caballeronia telluris. The sequence continues at coordinate 71,498 of NZ_FCNZ02000015.1, read as the reverse complement.
CGTGATGGTCGCGGAACTGCTGCTGCGCACGCTGCAGGCGCTGAAGCTCGAATTTCCGCCGGCGAAGGAATCGCTCAAGGGCATCAAGGTCGAATGAACCGCAATCCATCAAAACAAAAGGAAGGACTATGCTTCGCGTGATTACCGCCAATCTGAACGGCATCCGCTCGGCCGCCCGGAAAGGCTTCTTCGACTGGTTCGGCGAGCAGGGCGCGGACGTCGTCTGCGTGCAGGAAATCAAGTGTTCGCAGGACGATCTCACGCCCGAGTTCCTCGCGCCGCACGGCTTTCAGGGCTATTTCCAGCACGCGGTGAAGAAGGGCTACAGCGGCGCCGGACTCTACACGCGGCACGAGCCGGACGAGGTGGTCATCGGCTTCGGCAGCGAGGAGTTCGACCCGGAAGGGCGGTACGTGGAAGCGCGGTTCGGCAAGCTGTCGGTGGTGTCGGTCTATGTGCCGTCGGGGTCGAGCGGCGACGAGCGCCAGCAAGCCAAGTACCGCTTCATGGACGAGTTCATGCCGCATCTGGCGGCGCTCTCGAAGGAGCGTGAAGTGATCCTGTGCGGCGACGTGAACATCGTCCACAAGGAAATCGACATCAAGAACTGGAAGAGCAATCAGAAGAACTCGGGTTGCCTGCCGCAAGAGCGCGAATGGCTGACGAAGCTCTTCGACGATGTCGGCTACGTCGACGTGTTTCGCACGCTCGACCCGCGTCCCGAGCAGTACACGTGGTGGAGCAATCGCGGACAGGCCTACGCGAAGAACGTCGGGTGGCGCATCGACTATCAGATCGCGACGGCCGAAGTCGCCGCGACGGCGAAGTCAACATCGGTGTATCGCGAGGTGAAGTTCAGCGACCACGCGCCGCTGATCGTGGACTACGACTGGACAGTGAAGAAGTGAATCAGCGGCCGGTCTTCTTGAAGCGGCCGAGCCCCGCGTAGTTCGGCAACTGGTCGATCGTCTTGCCGACCGCCTTGGCGTACAGCGGCATCATGTCCGGCATGCGCTTGAACAGATCCTGCCGGCGGTCCGATCCGTATGGATGCATCCAGATGAAGCCGTTGTCCGAGCGGCGCGTCGCCGAGTCGATCTTGTTCCAGAGCGTGATGGCGGCGCGCGGATCGTAGCCCGCACGCGACGCGATTTCGCTGCCGATCACGTCGGCTTCGGTTTCGTCCGCCGGCGAATAGCGCATCGCCAGCAACTGTTCGCCGATACCCAACTGGGTCGAGCCGAGATCGACGAAACCGAAGAGCTGCGGCACCGTGCCCGCGCTCAGCTGCGCGGCCTGCTGGCGTCCGAGCCGCTCGCGCGAATGCTCGCGCAGCGCGTGAGCGATCTCGTGGCCCGCCATCATGCCGATTTCGTTGTCGTTCAGGCGCAGCTTGTCGATCAACCCGCTGTAGATCACGATCTTGCCGCCCGGCAGGCAATACATGCGGATCTCGCTGGACTTGACGACATTGATCTCCCACTTCCAGTGCTTCGAGCGGTCGTTCCACTTCAGCGCGAACGGAATCTCGTGATTCACGATGTCGCGCGTGCGCTTGACGAGCGCGTTGTCGTCGCCGAGCAGGGTCTTGTTGTGCTCCGCCTCGCGCAGGATCTGCGCGTATTCCTGCGCGGCCTGCTGTTCGAGCGTCGCCGACGGAATCAGGTTGCGAAAGAGCGCGGCGTTGCCGAAGCGGATCTGGTTGTCCGGCGCCGCGTAAGGCGGCGGGACGCGCTGGGCGTCCTGCGCGTCGGGCACATCGGCGAAAGAGAACGCTGACGCGAGCGTCAGCGTGGTAAAGACGAGCAGGGCGGCGCGGATCGGGACGTGCACCGTCATCGTTGGGCTCTCCAGGGCGCGATCTTCGGCAACAGTAACATGCCCGGAATCGAGAGCGCGGTGCAGATCATGAAGTACTCGAACCAGCCCGTCTGCGCGACGATGAAGCCGCTCGATGCCGACGCCAGCGTGCGCGGCACCGAGGCAAGGCTCGTGAACAGCGCGAATTGCGTGGCGGTGTAGCGCGGGTCGGTCGTGCTCGCGATGTACGCGGTAAACGCCGCCATCGTGAGGCCGGTCGCGAAAGTTTCGAAGCCGTACAGGCCGCCGAGCGCGAGCGGCGACGGCCCGAGTTTCGCGAGCCACGCGAAGCCGAGCGTCGAGACGATTTGCAGCACGCCGAAAATCCACAGACCGCGCGCGATGCCGATCTTCACGAGCCAGATTCCGCCGATGATTCCGCCCGCGAGGCTCGCCCAGAACGCGACCGTCTTCGCGATCACGCCGATCTGCGTCATGTTGAAGCCGATGTCGAGGAAGAACGAGGTCGATAGCGTCGTCGCCATCGTGTCGCCGAGCTTGTAGAGGAAGATGAAGCCGAGCACGAGCATCGCGGTGCGCCAGCCGTCGCGCGAGACGAACTCGTGAAACGGTTCGACGATCGCCTCGCGCAGGTTCTTCGGCGGCGCGCCGTGCACTTCCGGTTCCTTCACGACGAGCGTCATCACGATGCCCGGCAGCATGAACGCCGCGGTGACGATGAAGACGGTGGACCACGGCAGGTGATCCGCGAGGATCAGCGCGAGCGAGCCGGGAATCAGCGCCGCGATCTTGTACGCGTTCACGTGGACGGCGTTGCCCAAGCCCTGCTCGGTATCGGCGAGCAGTTCGCGGCGGTAGGCGTCGATCGAAATGTCCTGGCTCGCGCCGAAGAACGCGACGAGCGCCGTGAGCGCGGCCACGCTCCAGATGTCCTTCGCCGGCGAGATGAAGCCGAGCGCGCCGATCGCCGCCGCGACCAGCAACTGCGTGACGAGCATCCAGCCGCGCCGTCTGCCGGGCCGCCAGCCGGGCAGGCGCGGCACGTAGCGGTCCATCAGCGGTGCCCAGACGAACTTCCACGTATAGGGAAATTGAATCAGCGCGAAGAGACCGATTTCCTTCAGATCGACGCCTTCCTTGCGCAGCCACGCCTGCACCAGATAGACGAGCGTGAAGAGCGGCAAACCCGACGTAAAGCCGAGAAAGACGCAGGTCAGGATGCGTCCGTTCAGGAACGCGCGCCAGCCGGGATGATCTTCGTGTGCAGTAAGAGCGGGCGCCTCGTGTGGCGAGTTGGACATAGGGATGAAAGCGAATGCTGTTGTCGATGCGCGAAGGCCAGGCTAGCCGCGCTTCACGCGATAGACCGCAAGACTACCACGCCAGTTCGCGCCCCAACGGATCGCCTGCCCGCCGTGCAGCACCACGCGATCGAGGATTTCGATGCCGACTTCCGGCGCGAGCGCCTCGAAGTCCTTGATGGTCAGGACGCGCACGTTCGGCGTGTTGTGCCACTGATAAGGCAGCGCTTTCGACACCGGCATGCGCCCCTGAATCACCGCCAGCCGATGCGGCCAGTAGCCGAAATTCGGAAACGAGACGATGCACTCGCGCCCGACGCGCACCGTCTCGCGCAGGATCGCGGCGGTCTGGTGAATCGTCTGAAGCGTCTGCGAGAGGATCGCGAAGTCGAAGCTGTCGTCTTCGAAGAGGCGCAGGCCGTCTTCCAGATTCTGCTGGATCACGTTCACGCCTTTTTGCGCGCACGCGAGCACGCCGGCATCGTTGATTTCGATGCCGTAGCCGTTCACATCGAGTTCTTCGCCGAGCAGCGACAGGAGCGACCCATCGCCGCAACCCAGATCGAGGACGGTCGCGCGTGGTTCCACCCAGCGCGCGATCGCGCGGAAATCGGCGCGCATCGCGAGGTAATCGAGTGTGTTCTGGTTCATGCGCCCACCTCGGCGGCAATGCGTTCGTAATAGGCGCGCAGCAGGTTGTGATAGCGCGCGTCGTCGAGCAGGAAGGCATCGTGGCCGTGCGGCGCGTCGATTTCCGCGTAGCTCACGGTGCGCTTGTGGTCGAGCAGCGCCTTCACGAGTTCGCGCGAGCGCGCGGGCGCGAAGCGCCAGTCGGTCGAGAAACTCGCGATCAGGTATTTCGCCTTCGTGTGCGCGAGCGCCTTCGTGAGATCGCCGTCGAACGCCTTTGCCGGATCGAAGTAGTCGAGCGCGCGCGTGATCAGCAGATACGTGTTGGCGTCGAAGTATTCGGCGAACTTGTCGGCCTGATAACGCAGATACGACTCCACTTCGAACTCGACGTCGAAGTTGAAGTTGTACGCGTCGAGCGCGCCTTCGGCCCGGCGCAGCGCACGGCCGAACTTGTTCGCCATGTCGTCATCGGACAGATACGTGATGTGGCCGATCATCCGCGCCACGCGCAGGCCGCGGCGCGGCTTCACGCCGTGCGCGTAATAGTCGCCGCCGTGGAAGTCGGGGTCCGAGAGAATGGCCGAGCGCGCCGTCTCGTTGAACGCGATGTTCTGCGCGGAGAGCTTCGGCGTCGAGGCGACGACGATGCAATGGCCGAGCCGCTCGGGATACATCATGCTCCACGCGAGCGCCTGCATGCCGCCCAGGCTGCCGCCCATCACGGCGGCGAAGCGTTCGATGCCGAAGCGGTCCGCGACGCGCGCCTGCGCGTGCACCCAGTCCTCGACGGTCACGACCGGAAAGCTCGCGCCGTACGGCTTACCGGTTGACGGGTCGATGCTCATCGGGCCGGTCGAGCCGAAGCACGAGCCGAGATTGTTCACGCCGATCACGAAGAACCGATTGGTGTCGAGTGGTTTGCCGGGGCCGACGAGGTTGTCCCACCAGCCGACGTCCTTCGGATTGTCGGCGTACACGCCCGCGACGTGATGCGACGCGTTCAGCGCATGACAGACGAGCACGGCGTTCGAGCGCGCGGCATTCAGTTCGCCATACGTTTCGACGACGAGATCGTAGTCGCCGAAACGGCTGCCGTTCTGCATGCCGAGCGGTTCGGAAAAATGCAGTGTCTCTGGAGTGACGATGCCGATCGATTCCATTCATTCCGCCTTCATTGACAGGGCGGCTAAACGGTGTCGGCGATGCGCGGGGGAAAAGCGATTGCGCGGCTGACGACCTCTTTAGCCGCATTTGTAGTGAACCCGGCGAAGGGTTCGCGCGCCCGCAATCGAGTCAGCAAATCGGCGCGTGGGTAATTCGGGATAGCGAGGAAGTATAGCGGAAAATCGGCTTTAGACGCCCAGCGCGAGCGAGCGCAGCGACCGCACGCGCAGATCGACGTAATGCGGGCGTCCCGTGCCGGGGCGGCGCATCGAGAGCTTGCCGCTTGCGTCGCGCGCGTGCGGCAGATGGCCGACGATCCACACCGTGCGAATCCCGAGCCGCTTGTAGCGCTTCAGATGCCCGCGCGTATCTTCGACGAGGATCGCGTCTTCCAGACGCACGTCGGCGCGGCGCATCGCCCGGCGCAGCATTTGCGCGTCGGGCTTCGCGCGCCACGTCTGGCCGTCGCGCATGTCCTCGATCGCGATCACGCGCTCGAACAGCCTGCCGATGCCGAGTTCCGCGAGCACCGCGCGCGCGTAGAGCGTCGGCGCGTTGGTCAGCACGATCTTGCGTCCGGGCAGCGCGCGCAGCATCCGCGCGAGTCCGCGTTCGGCGCGCACCATCGACTTCAGGTCGGCGAAGGTGTGCACGGCGCGCAGGAAATCGGCGGGATCGGTGCCGTGGTGGCGCACGAGGCCGAGCAGCGTCGCGCCGTAACGCACCGTGTAGCCGACGCGCAGCCGGTTGGCCTCATCGACGTCGACGTTCAGCGTGTCGATGATGTACTGCGTCATCCCCTTGTTGATCGCCGGGAAGATTTCGTGCGACGCGTGGTGCAGCGTGTTGTCGAGGTCGAAGAGCCAGACGGGACCGCGCTGTTTGACGCGACGCCGTCGCGGAGTGCGAGTGGGTTTCATGCGGGAAGCGTGGCGCAACGGGCATTGCGCCACGAAGAAGAAGGCTCAGTGTGAGCGGATCATCGTGCCGAACGGCTGTTCGGTCAGGATTTCGAGGAGCACCGAGTGCTCGATGCGCCCGTCGATGATGTGCACCGAACGCACGCCGCTCTTCGCGGCATCGAGCGCGGACGAGATTTTCGGCAACATGCCGCCGGAGATCGTGCCGTCGGCGAAAAGCGCGTCGATCTCGCGCGCGGAGAGGTCCGTGAGCAGATTGCCTTCCTTGTCCATCACGCCGGGGATGTTGGTCATCATCACGAGCTTCTCGGCGTTCAGCACGACCGCGAGCTTGCCCGCGACGAGATCCGCGTTGATGTTGTACGAGAGACCGTCTTCGCCGAAGCCGATCGGCGAGATGACCGGAATGAACGCGTCGTCCTGAAGCGCCTTCACGACCGCCGGATTGATCGCCTCGACCTCGCCGACCTGGCCGATGTCGATGAACTGGCCCGGATTATCGCGATCCGGCATTTGCAGCTTGCGCGCGTGGATGAGGCCGCCGTCCTTGCCGGTCAGGCCGACCGCCTGTCCGCCGAAATGGTTGATCAGCGTGACGATGTCCTGCTGCACTTCGCCGCCGAGCACCCATTCGACGACTTCCATCGTCTCTTCGTCGGTGACGCGCATGCCCTGGATAAAGGTGCCCTGCTTGCCGATCTTCTTGAGCGCCTGGTCGATCTGCGGGCCGCCGCCGTGAACGATCACCGGATTGATGCCGACCAGCTTCAAGAGGATCACATCGCGCGCGAAGCCCTGCTTCAGGCGCTCTTCGGTCATCGCGTTGCCGCCGTACTTGATCACGATCGTCTTGCCGTGGTACTGGCGAATGTAGGGCAGCGCCTCGGCCAGAATTTCGGCTTTCAGGGTCGGCGCGATCTGCGTAAGGTCGGGAAGCTCGGACATGGCGGCGAATGAGGCGAGGAGCGGTTTAAACACGCCGAATTGTACAGGACTGACGTATCGCAGCAGGGCGATTTGCCGCAGCCGTTGCGCGGCCGCGCGAGCGTGGGATGATCATGATATTTCCGTGACAAATCGACGATGGCTACCGAAACTGTTCGCAAGGAAGTTGCAGGCGGCGCGACCTGTTCGCGTTGCGGGACCGCGTTTCGCTGCGGATCGCTCGCCGGTGACGCCCGATGCTGGTGCGCATCGATGCCCGAACTGCCGCTCGCGCGCTTGAGAAGCGGCGTCGGATGCCTGTGTCCGGCGTGCCTCGCCGACGAAATCCGGCGCGCGCAACCGGACGCATAAAAAACGGCGACCTGAGCGAGGTCGCCGTTTTCGACTGGAGCCGCGTGCCGGCTTACTCGGCCAGCTTTTTCGTCGTGCGCCGTTTCGGCGCTGCCGCGCTTGCGTGTTTCGTGGCGAGCGCGCTCAGGTCGCGCGTGAGCTCTTCCAGCACCAGTGCCCATTGCGCGAAATGCTTCTGCCGATACAGCGTCGCGCTCGGATACCACGGGCTGTCGGTGCGCTCCAGTTGCCAGACCCAGTGCGGATTGACATCGAGCAGCACCCACGTCGGCTTGCCGAGCGCCGCGGCCAGGTGCGCCACGCTCGTGCACACGGTGATGACGAGGTCGAGCGAGTCGATGAAGGCGGCGGTGTCGTCGAAGGTCTCGAATTGGGCGGTGTGATCGGCGATCGCGAAACCTTGCTCGCGCGCGGCAGCGACGACATCTTGCGCGCCCTTTTGCAGCGAAAAGAACGCGACGTTGTCGAGCGAGCCGAACGCCTTGGCAAAGCGTTCGATGCCGACACTGCGGAACGGATTGCGCTGATGCGCCGCGCTGCCGCTCCATACGAGGCCGACGCGCAATGGTCTGCGGCCCTGTGCCTCGGCACGCCACGACGCGGCGCGCTCTGCGTCGGCGGTGAGATAGGCGCGCTTCGCGGGAATCGAGTCTTCGTCGAGATTGAAATGCAGCGGCAGGCTCAGGAGCGGGAATTGGAAATCATGCTCGGGCAGCTCGGCATCGTGCGCGATGCACTCGACGCCCTTCGGCGCCATGCGCGCCATCAGCGGATGCAGGCCCTTGTACGTCACCCATACGAGCTTGCCGCCCTGCGCGTGGACCTGCTTCGCAAGCATGGGCACGAAGCGACAGAACTGCAGCGCATCGCCGAAACCCTGTTCGCCCCAAAGGAGCAGCGTCTTGCCGCGCAGCGGCTCGCCGTTCCAGCGCGACACGGTGAAAGGGGGGTAAGTGCCCGCGAGTTCCGACGATCCGTCCCAGCGCGCCTCGAAGTTCCGCCAGCCCCGTGCGTAGTTGCGCTGGACGAGGTCCAGCAGCGACAGATTGAACGGAAAACGCGGCGTCTGCGGCGCGGCCTCGGCGGCGGCGAGTGCCGCGGCGGTGGAGTCTTCCCAGCGCTGGGCTTCCTTCAGCGCGAGACTGTAGTTCGACTGTGCGAGCGCGTTCGACGCGTCGATCTGGACGGCGCGCCGGCCGGCCGCGAGCGCGTGCTCCAGTTCGCCACGCTGCGGATAGAGGCGCGACAGGTTGGTCCATGCCTCGATGTCGTTCGCGTTACTCGTGACGGCTTCTTCCAGCAGCCTGAGCGATTCCTCGGCGTGACCCGTCATTTCCAGCGCGACCGCGAGATTGTTGCGCAGCGTCGGCACCGAAGGGTCGATGGCGTATGCGCGCTGATAGAACGGGACGGCTTCGGCGTGATGCCCGCCGCGTTGCAGCGCGTACCCGAGATGCCAGAGCGCGGTTGCATGATGCGGCTCGCGCTCGACGAGGTTCGCGGCCAGCGTGATCGCATCGGCGATCGCGCCGCGCTTGAGCATGACGTCGATGAGTTGCAGTCTCGCATCGACGAGTTCCGGTTGCAGGATCAGCGCCGCCTGCAGCCAGATGGCCTGTTCTGCGGCCAATTGTCGCTCGGCAGCGGATTGAGCATTGGCGAGATAGACGGGTAACACGCGCGCGATAATGTCGTCCTGGGCGGTTTGGGAAGGATTTCGGCTGGATTTGGGGCTGCGAGTCATCGTTTTGAAGTTGGCGGCCGGGCCGCGCCAGGTTTTCGAAATTTAACTTTCGATGGTGTGGCAACCTGTAATCTTCGACCACAAGATAATTCCGAAATACACGCAGGATTCATCGCGATGCATCGAATCACGAACACGGGACGCGTCAACCTCGGCCATCTGTTCTGGCTGCGCAGCCTGGCGATCATTGGACAGCTCGTCACGATCGCTGTCGTCCAGGTTTTCTACGGCGCGCATCTGCCGCTGCCCGCGATGCTGCTCGTTATCGGCCTGGAGGCGGTCTTCAACGCGTTCACGTGGCTGCGCGTCTCGCGGGCGCGACCCGAGACCAATCTCGAACTGTTCGGGCAACTATGGGTCGATCTCGGCGCGCTGTCGGCGTTGCTGTTCCTCTCCGGCGGCGTGACCAATCCGTTCGTCACGCTCTACATTCCGTCGCTCGCCATCGCGGCGGCCGTGCTGCCGTGGACGATGATGACGATGCTCGCGCTCTTCGCCGTGATTTGCTATGCGCTCCTTAGCTATCACTACGTGCCGCTCAATATCGAGAATCCGGCGAATCTCTTCGAGTATTTCCGCATGGGGCTGTGGGTCAACTTCATGGTGAGCGTCGGGCTGATCGGCTGGTTCGTCGCGCGCATGTCGCGCGCGCTGCGCCTGCGCGATGCCGCGCTCGCCGACGCCCAGCAGCGCCTCCTGCGCGACGAGCGCGCGGTCGCGCTGGGCGTCCAGGCCGCGACGGTCGCGCATGAAATCGGCACGCCGCTCTCGACCATCGCGATGTTGAGCGAAGAACTGCGCGACGCCGCGTCGAGCGACACCAACCTCGCGCCCTACGCCGCCGACTTGGAACTGCTCGAACAGCAAATGGGCCTGTGCACGTCCGCGCTCGCGCGGCTGCGCAGCCGCGCGAGCGGCCCGTCGAACCGTCAGCCGCTTGCCGACTGGCTCGAAAGCTTCGTCGCCCAGTGGCGGCTGCGTCATCCGCATGTGCGCTTCGAGCGCCTCGGCACGACGCCCGCCGATGTTTCGATCGACGATACCGTCGCGGTCGGCCAGATTCTCACGATTCTGCTGGATAATGCGGCGCGAGCGAGCAGCGACTCGGTGACGCTCGAAACGTCGGTCGTGCACGACGACGTCGATCCGGTTATCCGGTTCGACGTCTGCGATCGCGGACCGGGCATTCCGCCCGCGCTGCGCGGCTCGCTCGGCGCGATGCCGGTCGACAGCACGCAGGGCGGCCACGGCGTCGGGCTTTATCTCGCCTTCACGTCGGCGGCGCGGCTCGGCGGATCGATCGAACTCGCGGCGGCCAGGCCGCGCGGCACGCACGCCGTGTTGCGACTGCCGGAGCGCGGCGCGTCGACAGAAAATGCACGCGCAGCAAGGATGCAACAGGGCGGCCAGGCGTCCGCCACCATGGAGAAAAAAGCATGAGCGATACGAACTTTCTGATCATCGACGACGACGAGGTCTTCTCGGGCATTCTCGCGCGCGGGTTGACGCGGCGCGGCTATACGCCGCACCAGGCGCACAATGCGGAGGAGGCGCTGAAGCTCGCGAACTCGCAGAAGTTCAACCAGATCACGGTGGATTTGCATCTGGGCAACGATTCCGGGCTCACGCTCGTCGCGCCGTTGCGCGACCTGCAGCCCGACGCGCGCATTCTCGTCCTGACCGGCTACGCGAGCATCGCGACGGCCGTGCAGGCGGTGAAAGATGGTGCGGACAACTATCTGGCGAAGCCGGCGAACGTCGAAACGATTCTGTCGGCGTTGCAGGAAGAGGCGAGCGAGCAGACGGCGGAAGAAGCCATCGAGCATCCGACGCTGCTTTCCGTCGCGCGGCTCGAATGGGAGCACATCCAGCGCGTGCTCGCGGAGAACAACGGCAACATCTCCGCGACGGCGCGCGCGCTGAACATGCACCGTCGGACGTTGCAGCGAAAGCTGGCTAAAAAGCCGGTGCGGCAATAAAAAAAGGGCGGCTCGCGAGAGCCGCCCTTTCCACTTTCTTAAACGCCTTTACAGCACGTAGCGCGACAAGTCTTCGTCGTCGGCCACCTCGTTCAACGCGCGATCGACGTAAGCGGCGTCGATCTTCACCGGCTGGCCCGTGTGATTGCCTGCCGAGAACGAGACTTCTTCCAGCAGCTTTTCGATCACCGTATAAAGCCGCCGCGCGCCGATGTTCTCGGTCTTCTCGTTGACCGAAAACGCGATTTCCGCGAGCCGGCGAATGCCGTCGTCGGCGAAATCGAGCTGGACGTCTTCCGTCGCGAGGAGCGCCTTGTACTGCTTCACGAGGCTGGCGTCGGTCGTGTTCAAAATCGATTCGAAGTCGCCGACCGACAACGAATCCAGTTCCACACGAATCGGAAAACGGCCCTGCAACTCGGGAATCAGATCGCTCGGCTTCGCGAGGTGAAACGCGCCGCTCGCGATGAACAGGATGTGATCGGTCTTGATCATCCCGTACTTGGTGTTGATCGTGGTGCCTTCCACCAGCGGCAGCAAATCGCGCTGCACGCCCGCGCGCGAGACTTCGGCGCCGCCCGCTTCACTGCGCGACGCGATCTTGTCGATTTCGTCGAGGAACACGATGCCGTTCTGTTCGACGTTCTGCACCGCCTTCGCCTTCACTTCTTCGTCGTTCAGGAGCTTGCCGGCTTCTTCGTCGGTGAGGAGCTTCAGCGCTTCCTTCACCTTCACCTTGCGACGCGTCTTCTTGCCGCCGCCGATGTTCGCGAACATCGAGCGGATCTGTTCGGTCATGTCTTCCATGCCCGGCGGCCCCATGATGTCCATGCCGACCTGCGGCTGCTCGACATCCAGCTCGACTTCCTTTTCGTCCAGCGCGCCTTCACGCAGACGCTTGCGGAAGGTCTGGCGCGTGGTGTTGTTCGTGTCGTCGGCGCTTTCGGCGGCAGTCGATGCGCCGAAGCCGACCGTGCGCGAGGGCGGCAGCAGGATGTCGAGGATGCGGTCTTCCGCGCGGTCTTCCGCCTTCGAGCGAACCTTCTTCATCTCCGATTCGCGCGTCTGCTTGACCGAGATTTCAATCAGGTCGCGCACGATGCTGTCCACGTCGCGGCCCACGTAACCGACTTCGGTGAACTTGGTCGCTTCGATCTTGATGAACGGCGCGTCGGCGAGCTTCGCCAGACGCCGCGCGATTTCGGTCTTGCCGACGCCGGTCGGTCCGATCATCAGGATGTTCTTCGGCGTGATTTCCTGGCGCAACGGCTCCTCGACCTGCTGACGGCGCCAGCGATTGCGCAGCGCGACGGCGACCGCTTTCTTCGCGCGGCCCTGGCCGATGATGTGCTTGTCGAGTTCCGAGACGATCTCGGCGGGAGTCATGGTGGTCATCGCTTGGTCCTTTGCCTTTAGTCCGGTCTTACTCGATCGTCTCGATGACGCGATTGTGGTTCGTGTAGATGCACATGTCACCCGCGATCGCGAGCGACTTTTCGACGATGTCGCGCGGAGAGAGGTCGGTATTTTCCGCGAGCGCCTGCGCCGCGGCCTGCGCGTACGCGCCACCCGAGCCGATCGCGCAGATGCCGTTTTCGGGATCGAGCACGTCGCCGTTGCCGGTGATGACGAGCGTGGCCTGTGCGTCGGCGGCGATCAGCATCGCTTCCAGCCGGCGCAGCATGCGGTCGGTGCGCCAGTCCTTCGCCAGTTCGACGGCGGCGCGCGTCAGGTTGCCCTGATGCTTTTCGAGCTTCGCTTCGAAGCGGTCGAGCAGGGAGAACGCATCGGCCGTGCCGCCGGCGAAGCCGACCAGCACCTTGCCGCCATAGATGCGGCGCACCTTTTTGGCGCCGCCCTTCATGACGATGTTGCCGAGCGTCACCTGGCCGTCGCCGCCGAGGGCGACCTTGCCGCCGCGACGCACGGAGACGATGGTCGTGCCGTGAAATTGTTCCATGTGCGTTCCTTTAGAAAGCGAAGGACGCGGGCGGCTGCGAAAAACCGCCTCGCTGTCGAGAATTCGATGGAGTGCACGGCGCGGGGTTCCGCGCATCGTCGCGCTCGTTGGCGTCGCGCCGCGCTCGCGCGCTGACTGCGCGCGTCCAGAGCATTTTAGGGCGGCGCCCGAATAATCAAGTCGGGATTGGCGGCAGGCAGGCAGAAATTGCGCGCCGGAGCCGACGCGCCGAGTCGACGTGCGGCGAGAAACAAAAAAGGCACACGTGGAACGTGTGCCTTTCGAAGTGGCGAGTTGCCGCGCCGTGCTGACCGATATCCGCGAAGGCGGCGACTCTCCCGCTGCGGGCGGCCCCGCGACGCGTGCCGGCGGATCGCCGGCCGGGCCGGTTCGGCCGGTCAGTCGCCGAACAGCTTCTGGCGCAGTTCGCGGCGCTCCTGCGCCTCGAGCGACAGCGTGGCGGTCGGACGCGCGATCAGCCGGGGGATGCCGATCGGCTCGCCCGTTTCCTCGCACCAGCCGTAATCGCCGGACTCGATACGCGCGAGCGACTGCTGCACCTTCTTCAGCAGCTTGCGTTCGCGATCGCGCGTGCGCAGTTCGAGGGCATGTTCTTCCTCGATCGTCGCACGGTCCGCCGGGTCCGGCACGATCACCGTTTCCCGCAGATTTTCGGTCGTCTGCCCGGCATTCTTCAGAATGTCGGCCTGCAGTTGTTCGAGCCGGTTCTTGAAGAAGGCGAGCTGATCCTCGTTCATGTAATCCTTCTCGCTCATCTTCAGGATTTCGGCTTCGGTCAAGAGTCGTTTCGTCGTCATCTGGCTTGCTTCTTCAATGTGGAGCGATTTCTCTCGCATCGCCCGCACTTCTGCGTTGCCCGCTGACAGCGTCCGGTGCGGATCTCTCGCACGCAAAAACATGCTGTCGTGACGCGTTTCGCGTCGACGCGGGGCCGAACTCCTCTGTAAACCGATTTCGAAGTGCCCGAAAATCGCCCGGAAGTTTTCCGCGCGGTTTCCTTCGCATCTTCAACCTCGAACGCGTTGTCTCGAATTAGCTCGGTCTCAGGCTACTCGACACGCCTACGTTCTCGGTGTCTCTTCAGTCTTTCTGCGATCCGTGTGGCGGCCTTCACCCGCCGCACGGACCGTTGCGCTGCTTCAGCGGGGCTGTATTGTAACTGAATCGCAATTTCCGAAGATAACCGAGGAAAACCCTGTCGATTACCGCCGGAATCTCAAAAATATAACGCCTGAGACGTCAAAAAGCGACCAACGTTCGTGTGTGCGGTCACAGTTTTCATGCGAAAGCCGCACGAAGAAACGCCGCGCGCGGTGCAGCGGCGGCGTTTCGTCGGTTGTCGGTCCGATTCGGGGCGCTTCGCCGGTCACGCATCAGCCAGATGCGCGCCGACGAAGACGCGGATCACTTGACCAGGCAGGCGTCGAGGCCGTCGGTGATCAGGTCCTGCGGCAATTCGATGCCGATGAACACCATCTTGCTGTTCTTCTTTTCGATCGGCTGCCATTTGCCCGCGAGGTCGCTGCCCATCATCTGATGCACGCCCTGGAACACGACCTTGCGATCGACGCCCTTCATGTACAGCACGCCCTTGTAGCGCAAGAGGCGCTCGCCATAAATCTGCAGAATGCCGCCGAGGAAGTCTTCGAGGCGATTGGCGTCGAACGGCTTGTCGCTGCGGTAAACGAAGGACTTGATCTTGTCGTCGTGGTGCGCGTGGTGGTGGTGATGCTCGTGGTCGTGGCTGTGATCGTGGCCGCAGGTCGAATGATCGTGGTCGTCGTGCGCGTGATCGTGGTCATGCGCGTGTGCATCGTCATGTGCGTGATCGTCTTCCGCGAGGAAATCGGGGTCGATTTCCAGCTTCGAATTCAGGTTGAAGCCGCGCAGGTCGAAGATTTCCTTGATGTCCGCCTCGCCGAAATTCACGACGCGGATCGCCGCGCGCGGATTCATGTGCACGAGCCGGTGCTTGAGGTCTTCGAGCGCGGCGGCATCGACGAGATCCGACTTCGTGATGAACAGGCGATCGGCGAAACCGACCTGGCGCTGCACGACTTCGTGCTCGTCCAGCTGATGATTGGCGTGTTTCGCGTCGACGAGCGTGATGATCGCGTCGAGCAGGAATTCGTCCGCGATGGTGTTGTCCATGAAGAACGTCTGCGCGACGGGGCCCGGGTTCGCAAGACCGGTCGTCTCGATCACGACGCGGTCGAAGTCGAGCGTGCCCGCCTTCTTGCGGTTCGCGAGGTCTTCCAGCGCACGGGCCAGATCGCCGCGGATCGTGCAGCAGATGCAGCCGTTGCTCATCTGGATGATCTGCTCGTTCGTTTCCTGCACGAGGATTTCGTTGTCGATGTTCTCTTCGCCGAACTCGTTTTCGATCACGGCGATCTTCATGCCGTGCTTCTCGTTCAGGATGCGCTTGAGCAGCGTGGTTTTGCCGCTGCCCAGGAAGCCGGTCAGGATGGTTACTGGGATCATGTCGTCGCCTGTGCTTGGAGGTCGTAGGGGTTAGCGCGCCGCGTTTTCACGCATTGAAAGCGGCGAGTCAGCCGATTATTGAAACATATTTGTCGGGTGGGCGCTTTGGGCGGCCCGTCGCCGGAATCAGAAACTATGGCCGCTCACGCGATTTGCAACAACAGGCCTTTCAGGTATTCGCCTTCCGGAAACGCCGTGAGCAATGGGTGATCGACGCCCGCGCCGAGCCGCTTCAAGATGCGCGCGTCGACTCGGGCGTCGGCCGCGGCGCCTGCGACGATCTTCTGGAACAGCTCGGCGTCGATTGCGCCGGAGCACGAATAGGTGAAGAGCAGGCCGCCGGGGCGCAGCAGTTTGAATCCGGTGAGATTGATGTCCTTGTAGGCGCGCGCGGCGCGGTCCACGTGTTCGCGCGACGGCGCGAATTTCGGCGGATCGAGCACGATCAGGTCGAAGCGCTCGCCTTCGTCGTAAAGACGCCGCAGTGTCTTGAAGGCGTCGGCGTCGAGCCACTGGGCGCGCTCGGGGGCGAAACCGTTCGCGAGCACGTTCTGTTGCGCGAGCGCGAGCGCTTCGCCGGACGAATCGATCGACACCACGCGCTTCGCGCCGCCCTTCATCGCCGCGAGCGAAAAGCCGCCGGTGTAGCAGAAGCAGTTCAGCACGTCGCGGTCTCGCGCGTGCTCGGCGACGAGCACGCGGTTATCGCGCTGATCGACGTAGAAGCCCGTCTTGTGGCCGTTCATCACGTCGACGTGATAACGCACGCCGCATTCGTTCGCGATGAGCGTGGCGGGCGGCGGATCGCCCGCGAGCACGCCGGTGATCTGTTCGAGGCCTTCTTTCTGGCGAATCGAGACGTCCGAGCGCTCGTAGACGTTCGGACAGCCGGTCGCGCCCGTGAGGGCATCGACGATCGCGCTCTTCCATGCCTCGACGCCCGTCGCCATGAACTGGCAGACGAGCTGGCCGCGTTGCAGCGCATCGTCGGCGACGTAGTAATCGACGATCAGGCCGGGCAAGCCGTCCGCCTCGCCGAAGACGAGCCGCGTCGCGCCTGTGTTCTTCACCAGCGCCTGCCGGTGCGCGATCGCCCGCTGCACGCGGCGCTTGAAGAACGCGTGGTCGATCGGCTCGGCTTCGTCGAAACTCCAGACGCGCGCGCGGATCTGCGATTGCGGGCTGTACGCGGCGCGCGCGAGAAAGCGGCCGTCGTGCGCGCGCACGATGACGGTGGCGCCGGGCGCTGGCTTGCCGTCGATGCGGTCGATCGCGTTCGCGTAGATCCACGGATGGCGGCGCGCGAGCGACTTGTCCTTCGCCGGTTTGAGCGTGATGGTGTTCATTGAGGCCTTGATAGGGCGGCCGCGATGGCACGGCGCGCCCGGGAAAAATCAGTCGCGTTTCTTGGCGCGCGGATGCGCGGAATCGTAGACGCGAGCGAGGTGCTGGAAATCGAGCGACGTGTAGACCTGCGTCGCGGTGATGTTCGCGTGGCCGAGCAGTTCCTGCACCGCGCGCAGGTCGCCGCTCGATTGCAGCACGTGCGTGGCGAACGAGTGCCGCAAGACGTGCGGATGCACGTTCGTGGGAATGCCGGCGAGGAGCGCCATGCGCTTCACGCGCTCGCGCACGACGCCCGGCGCCATGCGGTTGCCGCGCACCGACAGGAAGAGCGCGTGTGGATCGTGCCTGACGAATTCGCCGCGCGCGTCGATCCAGGCACGCAGCGCCGTGATGGCCTTGGCGCCGACCGGCACCGAGCGGCGCTTGCCGCCCTTGCCGAGCACGGTCACTTCGGCGTTCGGCAGATCGAGCCAGCCGATCGAGCGGTGGTGCTCGGTCTCGACGTAATAGACATCGAGATTCACGAGTTCCGCGAGCCGCAAGCCCGACGAATAGAACAATTCGAGGATCGCGTGGTCGCGCAGCGCCTCGGTCGTGCCGGCTTGCGGGGCTTCCATCAGCGCGTTGGCGTCGTCGACGGACAGTGCCTTCGGCAACGTCTTCGCGCCCTTCGGCGCGCGCACGGTCGCGACGGGATTCGCCGCCATTTCGACGCGTTCAGCAAGCCAGCGATAAAACGCGCGCCACGCCGAGAGCCGGTGCGCGATCGAGCGCGCCGAGAGTCCGCCCGCGTGCGCACGCGAAACGGCGCCGCGCATGTCCGCCGCGGTGAGCGTTTCGAGCGCGCGGCCGTTCGCCAGCTTCTTCAACTCATCGAGTTCGTGCGTGTAGCCGCGCAGCGTGTGCTCCGAGAGCCGCCGCTCGTGTTCGAGCATCGACAAATAGGCGGCGATCGGGTCGGCGGCGTTCATCGCGCGTGTTTCGTCTCGGTCGGGTCAGTGCGGCAGGAGGCGGCTCAACGCCGCGCTCGCGAGTGCCGCGATCTGCGTGAGGAAGTCGGTCGCCATGCCGTCGTGGAAGCGGCGCGCATCGGGCGAACCCATCACGAGCAGGCCGAACGCGGGCGCGTCCGGCCCGGCGAACGGATCGCGCAGCGCGAGCAGCGCGATCGATTCGGTGGCGTTCGCGGCATCGACGACGCCGTCGGTCGTCGCCGACGCCACCGACACCGAACTCGCCGACGTCAGCCATTGCGCAGCCTCGAAACCGGTGTTCGCGCCGCAATAAGGCGTCGCGAGACTGGCGGTGAACAACCGCACTTCTTCTCCGACATGGCGCGCGAAATCGGCCTGGCTATACGGCTCGGCGACGTCCCACACGCGCAGCGCGGCCTGCGGCACGTCGAAGATCTCGCACAGGCCCGTGCTGATGGTTTTCGGCAGCGCGTGCGGATCGCGCTCGGCGATCACGCGGGTCGTCCAGCGATTGAACTTCGACGCGATGCTGTCGTTCTCGTGCCCATAGCGCAGCAGTTCGGCGAGGCGGCGTTCGAGCTGCTTGTTCTTGTCGCGCAGCATTTCCATCTGGCGTTCCTGCAGCGACACCGCCGCCTTGCCGTGCGGATTCGAAAGCCGGATGGTGCCGAGCAGTTCAGCGTGCTCGGCGAAGAAATCGGGGTTGTCGAGCAGGTAATCGGCGACTTCGCGTTCGTTCATGGTTTCGGACTTATTCAGGCGGATTCAGGCTGGGTGGCGCTCAAAGGGCGGTCATTGCACATCGGCGAGGTCGATCTCGCCTTCGAAGACGGTCGTCGCGGGCCCGGCCATCAGAAGCGGCGCGGATTCGTCCGACGCGCCGGCCCAGGTGATCGTGAGCGTGCCGCCGTGCGTGGCGACGCGCACCGGCGAGTCGAGCAGGCCGCGCCGGATGCCCGCCGCGACCGCCGCGCAGGCGCCCGTGCCGCACGCGAGCGTCTCGCCCGCGCCGCGCTCGTAGACGCGCAGCTTCACCGAATGCCGGTCGACGATCTGCATGAAACCCGCGTTCACCTTGTTCGGAAAGCGCGCGTGCTTCTCGACGAGCGGGCCTTCGGCCAGCACCGGATAAGCTTCGACATCGCCAACTATCTGCACCGCGTGCGGATTGCCCATCGATACCGCCGAAATCCAGCGCATTTCGCCGTTTATATCGAGCGGCCAGAGCGTATCGGCGCCTTCGCGGCGGCCTTCGATCCCTTTGGAATCGAACGGCACGCGCGGCGGATCGAACACCGGCTGGCCCATGTCGACGACGACCTCGCCGTTTTCCAGCATCGTCAGCGTGATGACGCCCTGTTGCACCTGCACGCGCACGCTCGACGCGGCGGTGAGCCCGCGATCGCGCACGAATTTCACGAAGCAGCGCGCGCCGTTACCGCAATGCTCGACCTCGCCGCCATCGCAATTGAAGATGCGGTATTTGAAATCGACGCCGTCGATGGTCGGCTTTTCGACGAGCAGCAACTGGTCCGCGCCGACGCCGAAATGCCGGTTCGCGAGCGCGCGCACTTGCGCTGCGCTGAGATTCAGCGGTTTCGTATAGCCGTCGAGCACGACGAAGTCGTTGCCCGCGCCGTGCATCTTGGTGAATTTGAGTTTCATGGCCGCTATTGTATGTGAGCGAGGCATCCACGTACCGCTGGCCGGATGGCTAACGCTCAGCCGTCAATAGAAGCCGGCTTCGCCCGGTGGACGCGTCTTGAAGCGCTTGTGGACCCAGTAATACTGCTCGGGAATGCGCGGAATCTGCTCTTCGATGAATGCGTTCATGCGACGCGCGTCGGCGACATCGTCGCCGGTCGGATAATTTTCCCAAGGTTCGAAGATTTTCAGCCGATAACCCTTGTAGCCAGGCAGCACTTCGCCGATGAACGGCACGACCTGCGCGTGTCCCGCCTTCGCGAGCCGTCCGACGGCCGTCAGCGTGCACGCCGGGATGCCGAAAAACGGCACGAACGCCGAATTGCGCATGCCGTAGTCCATGTCGGCGCCGAGCATCACCGGCTTCTTGTCGCGCAGCCAGCGCAGCACGATGCGCGCGCTGTCGGCGCGGCTCGCCATGTCGGCGCCAAAACGGGCGCGCTGCGCCTTCGCGATTTCCTCGATCTGCGGGTTTGAGAACGGCTGATAGAGCGAACCGCATCGCCGGTGCAGCGAATAGTTCAGGAAGATCGAGCCCGCTTCGATGCCGACGAAGTGCAGGCCGAGAAAGAGCGTCGGCGGCAGGTTGGGGTCGGTCAGGTCGACGGCGCTGTCGACCTGAATCAGCTTTTCGAGCTTCTTCGCCGATCCGAACCACTGGACGCTGCGTTCCACGTAGCTGCGGATCGCGTGCCGGAAGTGCAACTGAGCGACTTCCTCGCGACGCTCGGGCGTCCAGTCGGGGAAGCACAGCGAGAGATTGATATGAACGATACGCTTTCTGCTGCTCGGAATCTGGTAAAGCAGCCAGCCGAGGCCGTCGCCGAAGCGGGCGGTGATGCCGTAGGGCAGAAGCGCGAGAAACTTCAGGAAACCGACCGCGAGCGCAATCCCGATGCGGCCTAGCATGACGGGCTCCGGCGAGGCGACGGCCGGTAGGCGCGGGACGAAAATGGAAGAGGGGCGAATAGCAACAAGCGTTCGGCTCTGTGACAAATGAAGGAAATCGCTATAATAAAACCTTCGCCGAGTTAATGGACAACTTGCGGGGCGAAGCCGGACAGGCCGAAAGGCGCTCCCGGAATCAGTAATCCGCTAAAGCGTCGCCGCTTCAGACTCCCAGAGAAGTCGGCTACGTGAGCAAACTAACCGTACTCTATGGAGTCTGAAGCGTGTCAAACGACTATCTGTTTACCTCTGAATCCGTCTCCGAAGGCCACCCGGACAAGGTCGCCGATCAAATCTCCGACGCCATCCTCGACGCCATCCTGGCTCAGGACAAGTATTCGCGCGTCGCGGCCGAAACCTTGTGCAACACCGGTCTCGTCGTCCTCGCGGGCGAAATCACGACCACGGCCAACGTCGACTACATCCAGATCGCGCGCGAAACCATCAAGCGCATCGGCTACGACAACACCGACTACGGCATCGACTACCGCGGCTGCGCGGTGCTCGTCGCGTATGACAAGCAGTCGCCGGACATCGCGCAGGGCGTGAACACCGCCCACGACGACAACCTCGACCAGGGCGCCGGCGACCAGGGCCTGATGTTCGGCTACGCGTGCGACGAAACGCCCGAACTGATGCCGCTGCCGATTCACCTGTCGCACCGTCTGGTCGAGCGTCAGGCGAACCTGCGCCGCGACGGCCGCCTGCCGTGGCTGCGTCCGGACGCGAAGTCGCAAGTCACCGTGCGCTACGTCGACGGCAAGGCGCATTCCATCGACACCGTCGTGCTCTCCACGCAGCACGCGCCGGAAATGGAACTCACGCAATTGCGCGAGGCGGTAATCGAGGAAATCATCAAGCCGACGCTGCCCGCCGAACTCATCAAGGGCGACATCAAGTTCCTCGTGAACCCGACCGGTCGTTTCGTGATCGGCGGTCCGCAAGGCGACTGCGGGCTGACGGGCCGCAAGATCATCGTCGATACCTACGGCGGCGCGGCGCCCCACGGCGGCGGCGCGTTTTCGGGCAAGGATCCGTCGAAGGTCGACCGCTCGGCGGCCTACGCCGGCCGTTATGTCGCGAAGAACATCGTCGCGGCGGGGCTCGCCTCGCGCGCGCTGATCCAGGTGTCGTACGCGATCGGCGTGGCGCGCCCGACTTCGGTGATGGTCAACACGTTCGGCACCGGCCGCGTGTCGGATGCGGAAATCACGAAGCTCGTGCTCGAGCACTTCGACCTGCGTCCGAAGGGCATCATCCAGATGCTCGACCTGCTGCGCCCGATCTACGAAAAATCCGCGGCTTACGGCCACTTCGGCCGCGAAGAGCCGGAATTCTCGTGGGAATTCACGGACAAGGCGCTCACGCTGGCGGAAGCCGCCGGCACGGAACCGGTGGTTCAGGTCGCCTAAATCGCTATCGGCGCCCTCGCGCTGCACGAAAAACCCGGCAAATCTGCCGGGTTTTTTTTCGCCCGCGGCGCGGCTCCAGAAGCATCTCTACGATGCGGTGCATTTCTTGCGAACGGGGTGAAACGATGCCCGACCGGAAAGGAACGCCCATGCCGCTGCAAAAACTGTTGTCGCCGATCAAGGTCGGCGCGCTCGAATTGCCGAATCGCGTCGTGATGGCGCCGCTCACGCGCAATCGCGCGTCGCAGCCCGGCGACGTGCCCACCGAAATGAACGCCCGCTACTACGCGCAGCGCGCGGGCGCGGGGTTGATCGTGTCCGAAGCGACGCAGGTTTCGAAACAGGGACAAGGCTACTGGGGCGCGCCCGGCATCTATTCCGACGCGCAGGAATCCGGCTGGAAAGGCGTCGCTGGCGCCGTGCACGCGAAGCAGGGACGCATCGCCCTGCAGTTGTGGCACGTCGGACGCGTGTCGCACCGGCTCGCGCAGGCGGATGGCGGCCAGCCGGTCGCGCCGTCCGCGATCCGCGCGGAGAACACGCAGGTGTTCGTGAAGAAGGAAGACGGCTCGCTCGGTTTCATCGACGTGGACGAGCCGCGTTCGCTCGAAACCGACGAGTTGCCCGGCATCGTCCTGCAATACGTCGATGCGACAAACCGGGCAAAGCGCGCCGGTTTCGACATGGTCGAAGTGCATGCGGCGAATGGCTATCTGCTGCAGCAGTTCATGTCGACGAACACGAACCGGCGCACCGACGAATACGGCGGCAGCGTCGAGAACCGGGTGCGGCTGACGGTCGATGTGCTGGAGGCGGTGGCGGGCGTGATGGGCGCGGATCGCGTCGGCGTCCGGATCTCGCCGAACTTCGTCGGCTTCGACCTGAAGGACACGGAGAGCGAGGCGTCGTCGATTTATCTGGCGAAAGAGCTCAAACGCATCGGCGTCGCGTATCTGCACATCGCCGAGCCGGATTGGGCGGGCGGCGAGCCGCTATCGGACGATTTTCGCCGCGCGCTTCGCGACGCCTACGACGGCGCGATCATCGCGTGCGGCGAATATACGGCGGAGGAAGCGGAGCGGCGAATCGAAAGCGGCGAGGCGGACGCCGTGGCGTTCGGCCGCGCGTTTCTGGCGAATCCGGATCTGGTCGAGCGTTTCAGACGCGGCGCGCCGCTCAACGAGCCGAACGAGGCGACGTTCTATGGCGGCGGCGAGGAAGGTTACACCGATTATCCGACGCTCGACGAACTCGAACGCCGGACCTGACGCCGACGCTCAGCGCGCGGCGAACGCGAACCAGCCGGCGCTGCTCGGCGCCAGCCGGCGCGGACGACGGCTCGTCTGCGCGGCGGCCTTGGCCTTGCGAACCGGCGCGCGCAACTGGGCGGGACGACGCAGCAGCGCCTTCAGCGAAACACGCCGCGACGCCGCGCGAACGCGCAGCGTGAGGAAGAATCCGCGAAACCAGGAGCGAATGCCGTCGACGGGGCGCACGAACTTCAACTGCTCGGCGACGGCCTGCGTTCGCGCGGTGTGATGACGCAACGCGCGGACGACACCGCGTCGCGCGGGACGCGCCGCACGGGTGGCGACGCGGGTAACGCGGGTGAGACTCGAGGCGAATCGGTTGGTCATGGCTCTGATTGCGTCGGTTGGGCGACGAAATGCCGCGCTTCAACTCGACGATAGTCGTCTCAAAAAAGTCGTTCAATGGTTCGGTCAGCGTTCGAACACGCGCCGGATCGAAAGTTGCACCGATTTGATGCGCGAAGATTACAAGACTATTGTGACCGCGGTAAGTCCGCGTTTTCCCTGCGTTTTTATGAACGAAACGCTTCAAACATGACGGTTCGAACTCCAAAATGTCCGCGTTGAAAAGCTCGAAAGCGTCGGCGGATTTACAATCGGGAATTCGCCCCCAATTTGCCGTCAGCGTCCGTCGACGCAAAACCGCAAACGCGCTTACATGTGAGTTGGAAATGTCTGAGCAATCGTCGTTGAAGTCGAAGAAGGAACAGGTCCGCGAACTGCGCGAGACCGGCTATGTGATCGTGCCGGGCCTCGTGCCGCCGGCGAGCCGTGAGGCGCTCGCCGCGCTCGCCCGCCGCCAGCTTGCCGAAGCCGCACCGCCGGCCGAATTCGAAGCCGATCTGAAATATCCGGGCGCGCCGGAATCGAAGGATGCGCCGGGCGGCCACACGGTGCGCCGTCTGCTCGACGCCTACGTGCGCGATCCGCTCTTCGCCGACGCCGCGACGTCGCCGGAAATTCGCGGCTGGATGGAGCTGTATTTCGGCGAGGAGTCGTTCCTTTCGCGCGCGCACCACAACTGCCTGATGACCAAGCATCCCGAGTACGGCAGCCTGACGGGCTGGCACCGCGATGTGCGCTACTGGGCGTTCGAACGCGACGATCTGGTGTCGGCGTGGATCGCGCTCGGCACCGAGAAGGTCGAAAACGGCGCGCTCTGGTTCGTGCCGGGGTCGCACAAGCTGCCGTTAACCTCGGAGCGCTTCGACGAAGCCAAGTTCTTCCGCTCCGATCTCCCCGAGAACGAAGCGCTGATCCGCACCGCCGTGTCGCCGGAACTGAAGGCGGGCGATGTCGTGTTCTTTCACTGCAACACGCTGCACTCGGCGGGCAAGAATCTCACCGATCAGGTGAAGTTCTCACTCGTCTTTACCTATCGCGGCGCGAGCAACGCGCCGCTGCCCGGCACGCGCTCGGCGGCGAAACCGGAGGTGGCGCTCGGCTGATCCGCTTCGCTCCGGGGCTGCTAGCGACGGGAAGGAATCGTCAGGCCGATCAGCCCGACGAGCGTCGCGACCACGCCGCCGGCGATCAGCCAGATCGTCTTGTTCGTCGGCGAGCCGGTGAAAAAGCGCGCGACGTCGTTGCTGAGCGAATGAAACGACGTGCCGCCGAAGTAAAGCAGCACGATGCCGCCGACCAGAAGAGCCGCGGAAATCGCCTTGATCATGGATTCCTCTTATTGAGATGGACGAAGGCGCGAGAGATTACTAGGCGTTCGCGGGCGCGTCCAGTTTCGGCTCGGGCTCGGGCTTCGTGAGCGGCTGGATCTGCCGCAGCAGATCGGCCTGCACGCTCGCGTGGTCGCTCGCGCGCGTCCACACACCGACGTTCAGCTTGACGCCGGTATCCGTGTAATCCGTCACCGCGATCCACGGCTTGGCCGGCACGTCGCCGATGCGCGGGTCGCTCGCCACCAGCTTTTGCAACTGTTCGAGCGCGTGCTCGACGCGCTGCGCGTGCGGCACATGGAACGTCAGCACGACGCGACGCCGCTCGTTCGCGCTGTAGTTCGTCACCGGATTTGCCCAGATCGTGCTGTTCGGCACGAACATGATGACGCCGTCGGCTTTGGTGAGGCGCGTCGTGAAGAGGCCGATTTCGTTGACCGTGCCGGCCGTCGTGCCGATGCCCTCGATGTAGTCGCCGACGCGAAACGGCCGCAACAGCAGCAGCATCAAACCCGCCGCGATGTTTTGCAGCGTGCCCTGCAGCGCGAGACCGATCGCGAGGCCGGCGGCGCCGAGCACGGTCAGGATGCTCGCCGCCGCAATGCCGAACTTGCCGAGCGCGGCGACGATCGCGATCACGCGGATCGCCCAGAGCGCAAGGCTCGCGAGCACGGGCGTGAGCGTGGCGTCGGCGTTGGTGCGGCCGAGCGCGCGCTTCAGCGTATTCGCGACGCGGTTCGATATCCACCAGCCGATCATGAGGATCAAAATCGCCATCAGGATGTCGAAGCCGTATTTGAGGCTTGCTGTCAGCAGCAGGTCGTAGGCGGGGCGAAGTTTCTGGATTGGGTCCATCGGTGATGCTCCTTGCTTGAAGATTTGCATTGGGCTTCGGGCGCACGGGTTCGTTCCCCTTGCCCAGGCGGATCAGCCATCCGGCCAGTCGCATGGACGGTCTCGCATAGCGGGACGCCGCTGTGCGGCCTGCGTCGCGCGGCGCAATTGGCTACCATGGCAGGCTGCGCGCTCGGGCAATGCCCGCACCGGCGCTTTCGTCATCCGTTTAAATCGATCGAGGAAATTCGTCATGGCTTATGAAGCAGCTTCCGAACGCTATTCGCAGATGGCTTACCGCACCTGCGGCAAGAGCGGCCTGAAGTTGCCGGCGTTGTCGCTGGGGCTCTGGCACAACTTCGGCGACAGCACGCCGATCTCCACGCAGCGCGACATCCTGCGCACGGCGTTCGATCTCGGCATCACGCACTTCGATCTCGCGAACAACTACGGCCCGCCCTACGGCAGCGCGGAGACCAACTTCGGGCGCCTCTTCAAGGACGATTTCCGGCCATATCGCGACGAACTGCTGATCTCGTCGAAGGCGGGCTGGGACATGTGGCCGGGCCCGTACGGACAGGGCGGCGGCTCGCGCAAATACGTGCTTGCGAGCCTCGACCAGAGCCTGAAGCGCATGGGACTCGACTACGTCGATATCTTCTACTCGCACCGCTTCGACGCCGACACGCCGCTCGAAGAGACCGCCGGCGCGCTCGCGACTGCCGTGCATTCGGGCAAGGCGCTGTATGTCGGGGTTTCGTCGTATTCGCCGGGCAAGACGCGCGAAATGGCGCGGCTGCTCGCCGAACACAAGGTGCCGCTGTTGATCCATCAGCCGTCGTACAACATGCTCAATCGCTGGATCGAGGAAGAACTGCTCGACACCCTCGACGACATCGGCGCGGGCAGCATCGCGTTTACGCCGCTGGCGCAGGGGCTTTTGACCAGCAAGTACCTGAACGGCGTTCCGCAGGATGCGCGGGTCAACAAGCCGGGCGGCGGATCGCTGAAACAAGAGCATTTGAGCGCCGAGAACATCGAGCACGTGCGCAAGCTGAACGAACTCGCCGGCCGGCGCGGCCAGAGTCTCGCGCAGATGGCGCTCGCGTGGGCGCTGCGCGGCGGCCGCGTGAGCTCGGTGCTGATCGGCGCGAGCCGGGCGGAACAGGTCCGCGAGAACGTCGGTGCGCTGAAGAATCTCGACTTCACGAGTGAAGAACTGGCCCAGATCGACCAGCATGCGCGCGAAGGTGGCGTCAATCTGTGGGAAAAGCCGTCGACGGATCAGCGCATCTGAGCCGGGGAACCCGCGGCTGGCGCTTCCCGCGCCAGCCTGACGCCAGCAGGGACATTCCCGGTTGCACTAGTTGAGAATTGTTATCATGCGGGCTCGGCGCGGTTTCCGTTCCGGCCGGGGAAGCCATCGCCTGAACGCTCTTTGCGGGGCCTGCGCCTGAAGGTCACACCCGCCGCAGGGCGTTGCGCCACGCCAAACTGCCCGTCGCGCTAAAATAGCGGATTCCGCCGGGCTGCGGATTGCGCGGACGCCGGCATTTGCGCCGCGCGAAAGCCGCATGCGAACCCAACATGGACGCATGAACCAAGCGCATGGCGTTCATATAAGCCGTCAAAAGCGCCGAATTGCACTGAATTTGCATCGAAAATGCGCGGGCCAGCCCGATCGACGGCCATTGGCGGCGGTCGTTTCGCGCAGCGCATCGTTCCTGGTCTGCACGGCCGCGTGCCGCTGACGCCACCGTTTTCGCACTATCCACGAAGCCATGAGCAACCTTAATTCTCAAACCGTCCTGAGCGTCCATCACTGGACCGATACGCTTTTCAGCTTCACCTGCACCCGTGACGCGTCGTTTCGTTTCGAAAACGGCCAGTTCACGATGGTTGGCCTGGAAGTCGACGGCAAGCCGCTTCTGCGCGCTTACAGCCTCGCCAGCGCCAACTACGAAGAGCATCTCGAATTCCTGAGCATCAAGGTTCAGGACGGCCCGCTCACATCGCGCCTGCAGCATCTGAAAGTGGGCGATTCGGTGTTGATCGGCAAGAAGCCGACCGGCACGCTCGTCGCCGACAACCTGCTGCCCGGCAAGACGCTGTGGCTGCTCTCGACCGGCACGGGCCTCGCGCCGTTCATGTCGATCATCAAGGACCCGGACGTGTACGACCGTTTCGACAAGATCGTGCTGACGCACACCTGCCGTTTCGTCGACGAACTCGCGTACAAGGATTTCATCACGGAGCACTTGCCGGCGCACGAGCATCTGGGTGATCTGATCCAGGAAAAGCTCGTCTATTACCCGACGGTGACGCGCGAGGAATTCGCGAACCGCGGCCGCATCACCGACCTGATCGAGACAAAGAAGCTGTTCTCCGACCTCGACGTCGCGCCGTTCTCGAAGGAAAACGACCGCGTGATGCTCTGCGGCAGCCCGCACATGCTGCGCGACACGCGCGCGCTGCTCGACGAAATGGGCTTCGATGAAGGCAGCAACAATCATCCGGGACACTACGTCGTGGAGAAGGCATTCGTCGGCTGATCGGGCGGCGCAATGCGATTCAGAAGACCGGAGCCGCAGGCTCCGGTTTTTTTTCGCCCGCCGAAAGACGGGTCACATCGACGCAGTTACAACTTGCGCCAGATCAAGACTTTGCGCGAAAGTGCTTTTCTGGTGCCGAAAATCCACGAAATGTTGCAAATTCGTATTGGATTTGAGCCGTTAACCCGTGTGGCGCATAGGTTCTTAATTTTTTTGGGATATGATCCGCGAACATTGGGACGAGTCTCAATTTAGGTCCAAGACCGTCCTTCATGTTACCGAGTGTAAATCTTGTTACGTCGCGGTGTCGGATCACCGGCCGCGACGCCACCCGACTGCGCTCCTCGCGAGGAGAGTGAAATGAAGACGTCGACCGTTGCCGTAACCGATCGGAGCCCGGCGCCGGGCGCCGCGCTGTGCGCCGTGCCGCCGGCTTGCGCGCCTGCCGCGCGCCCGTCCGGCGTGTTGTCGACGCATGCAACCGGCGAGCAGTCGGCGTATTCGGCATTGATCGACGCCAGGCTCGCCGCCGATCGCGAGATTCAGCGGCTCTCGGCTCGCGTGCAGCAGTTGTCGGCGCAACTCGTCGCCGTCGACGAGCGCGTGCGCCGCTCGCTCGCCCAGGATCTGCACGACGACGCCGGGTCGGCGCTCACCGCCGCGCGTTTCGCGCTCGCACGCATCGAAACCTGGCTTCCGGCCGACGCGCCCGCGCCTTGCGGCGAAGCGCTCCAGACCGCCCGGCAGTCGCTCGACGCCGCCTGCGACGCAACCCACCGCGCAGTCGCGGATTCCCATGCACCGTGTTTCGATGACGGCGTCGCTCCCGCGCTGGTCGACTGGGCCGCGCGCTTCGCGGCCGTCACATCGCTCGACGTGCACGTCGCGTATGGCGCCGACGACCGCCGTCTCGCGCGGTTGCCCGAAGCCGTCGCGCTCGCCGTATTCCGCGTGGCACAGGAAGCGCTGAACAACGTCGCGCGTCACGCGCGCGCCGGCAAGGCGTCCGTGCGCATCGCGGCGGACGCGCGTTTCGTGACGCTCGTGATCGAAGACGACGGCATCGGCATTCCGCACGCCGCGCGTCGCAAGCGCGGCCGCTTCGGCCTCGTGGGCATGCGCGCGCGCTGCGACGCGCTCGGCGGCAGCCTGCGCGTGAGCGCGGCGAAAACGGGCGGCACGACGGTCCGCGCGCGCTTTCCGCTGATGTCCGCCACCAACCCGATTGCGTCGATCCGCCGCGCACTGCACGCGGTCGAATCGCGCGCGCAACTCGCGAGGGCGTCAAATTGAGCCTGCGCATCCTGCTCGCCGACGACCACGCCATCGTTCGCCGGGGCGTCTCACACCTGTTGCTGGACCGCGGCATCGCGTCCGAAGTGATCGAGGCGGAGACCGGCGCGCAGGCGATCAGCCTCGCGGGCCAGTGTCCGCTCGATGTCGCGCTGCTCGACATCTCGCTGCCCGACGTGAACGGCGTCGACGTGCTCAAGCGTCTGAAGCGGCAGGTGCCGCGCCTGCCGGTGCTGATGTTTTCGATGTATCGCGAGGATCAATACGCCGTGCGCGCGCTGAAGGCCGGCGCGGCGGGCTACTTGTCGAAATCGGCCGATCCCGCGCTGATGATCGCCGCGATCCAGCAGGTCGCGGCGGGGCGCAAGTATGTGAGTCCGGCGATGGCGGAAGCGCTTGCCGACTACGTTTCGCTGGACTCCGAGCAGTTGCCGCACGAAAAGCTCTCCGACCGCGAATTCCAGACGCTGTGCATGCTCGCGTCGGGCAAGCGTCTGACGGACATTGCCAACGCGCTGTCGCTGTCGGTCAAGACGGTGAGCGTGTACCGGTCGCGTCTGCTCGACAAGATGAAGCTCGCGAACAACGCCGAGTTGACCTTTTACGTGATGAGCAATCGCCTCGTCGATATGAATCCCGCCATCGCGAGTTGAGCGCTCGCACCGTTCGCGTGCATTAGCCCGATTCTTCTGCCGGCACGCGTTTGAACAGACAAATCGACCACGCAAGCGCTGCTGCGCGCGGAAATCTTCCAGACGACCCGCCAGGAAAGCGATTCCCGCCTCTCTCAATAAATCCGCTGACTCCAGTCCCGACCTCTTCGTCCGATAAAATTGCGGGTTTTCCCGTGGTCGACGCGCCTCGCGCGTGCATTAGGAGACTTCCGCCCCATGTCTTTGTTTCGCAAGAAGAATATCGAACACATGCTCGCCGGTGCGCAAAGCGCCGGGCTCAAGAAAACGCTCGGCGCGCTCGACCTGACGTTCCTCGGCATCGGCGCCATCATCGGCACCGGCATTTTCGTGCTTACGGGCACCGGCGCCGTGCAGGCCGGCCCCGCGCTGATGGTGGCGTTCGTCGTCGCGGCGATCGCCTGCTGCTTCGCCGCGCTCGCCTACGCCGAGTTTTCCTCGACGATTCCCGTCGCCGGCTCTATCTACACCTATTCCTACGCGACCCTCGGCGAACTTGCCGCGTGGATCATCGGCTGGGACTTGATGCTCGAATACGGGCTCGCCAGCTCGGCGGTGTCGGTCGGGTGGTCGGGGTATCTGCAATCGCTGCTGTCCGGTTTCGGCATCTCGCTGCCGACCGCGCTCACCGCCGCGCCCGGCGCGCTGCCCGGTCACGAGACGTTCTTCAACCTGCCCGCGTTCCTCGTGATGATGGCGATCACGGCGCTGCTCGCGGTCGGCGTGAAGGAATCGACGCGCGTGAACAACGTGATGGTCGCGATCAAGGTGACGGTCGTGCTGCTCGTGATCGGCGTGGGCGTGTTCCACGTCACGCCGGCGAACTGGCATCCGTTCATGCCGAACGGTTGGTCCGGCGTGTTCGGCGCGGCGGCCGTGATGTTCTTCGCGTTCATCGGATTCGATTCTGTGTCGTCGGCGGCGGAGGAAGTGAAGAATCCCAAGCGCGATCTGCCGATCGGCATCATCGCGTCGCTCGTCGTGTGCGCGGTGCTGTATGTCGCGGTGGCGGCGGTCGTGACGGGCATCGTGCCGTCGGCGCAGTTCGCGAGCGTTTCGCATCCGGTGTCCTACGCGCTGCAAGTGGCGGGACAAAACTGGGTCGCGGGCTTCATCGACCTCGGCGCGGTGCTCGGCATGCTGACCGTGATCCTCGTGATGAGCTACGGCCAGACGCGCGTGATCTTCGCGATGTCGCGCGACGGCCTGTTGCCCGCGCGGCTCTCGAAAGTGCATCCGCGATACGCGACGCCGTATTTCACGACCTGGCTCGTCGGCATCTTCTTCGGGCTGATCGGCGCGCTCGTGCCGCTCAACGTGCTGGCCGAACTGATCAACATCGGCACGCTCGCGGCGTTCTCGATGGTGTCGATTGCCGTGCTGATCCTGCGCCGCACGCATCCGGAACTGCCGCGCGCGTTCCGCTGCCCGGGCGTGCCGGTGGTGCCGGTGCTCGCGGTGGCATCGTGCCTGTTCCTGATGGCGAATCTCCAGGCGATGACGTGGATCGCGTTCGTGGTGTGGCTCCTGATCGGGCTGGCGATTTACTTCGGCTACGCGCGCAGGAATTCGAAACTCGGACGCGGCATGCAGTAACGCCGGTCATTCATCACGCAAAAGCGCCGCCTTCCAGGGCGGCGCTTTGCTTTGTGCAATCCATGCGGCGGCACGGGCAGATTGCTGCAAAGCAACGAGAGCGGACGCATCGAACGCGCGTTCGGAGCCGATGGCGACGCCCGCTTTTTTGTGTTTTACTCCTTGTTACAACAACGACACGCGAAGTTCCAGCCGGACCCAGCAGACGCTCGAGAGCGGCAGCAAGGAAGGTGAAGGACGGGTAGCTCGTGAGCATGTGTTTGGGCTGGCCGGCAGGCCATTCCCCATAGGAGACACAACAATGACGCTCAGCATCAGTCTGACGGTCAACGGCAAACCCGTGACCGCCGACGTCGAACCTCACATCCTCCTCGTGCAGTTCCTGCGCGACCAGTTGAGGCTCACGGGCACCCACATCGGCTGCGACACCGCGCAGTGCGGCGCGTGCACGGTCCATCTCGACGGCCGCGCGATCAAGTCATGCAACATCCTCGCCGCGCAAGCGGACGGCCTCGACGTCACGACGATCGAAGGGATGTCGAACGACGGCGAGCTTCATCCGATGCAGGCGGCGTTCAAGGACTGTCACGGGCTGCAATGCGGTTTCTGTACGCCAGGCATGGTGATGAGCGCGAGCGCGCTCGCCGCCCAAAGCCCCGGTCTCACCGAAGAAGACGTGCGCGAGCAGCTCGACGGCAATCTGTGCCGCTGTACCGGCTATCACAACATCGTGAAAGCGGTCCTGCAGGGCGCCGAAGCCATGAAGGCGAGCGGCTGATCCACGCCGCCGCCAGGCTTTCCGGGTTCATTCCATTCGATGAATCGCGCCTACTTTGGAGACCGCGATGAACGCCCCTGAGCAACAGCACATGATCGGCGCCGCCGTAAAACGCAAGGAAGACTATCGCTTCCTGACGGGCGCGGGCCAGTACACCGACGACGTCGTCTTCCCGCTGCAAAGCCATGGCGTGTTCCTGCGCTCGCCGCACGCGCACGCGAAGATTCGCAGCATCGACACGGCCGCGGCCAAGGCGTCGCCCGGCGTGATCGCCGTCTTCACCGGCGCGGATCTCGCGGCGGCGAATGTCGGCGGATTGCCGTGCGGCTGGCTGATCCACAGCACCGACGGAAAGCCGATGCACGAGCCGCCGCATCCCGTCATCGCGCACGAGAAGGTGCGGCATGTCGGCGATCAGGTGGCGCTCGTGGTCGCGGAATCGGTGAAGGAAGCGAAGGACGCGCTCGAACTGATCGAGGTGGATTACGACGTGCTGCCGGCCGTCGTCGATACGGGCAGCGCGTCGGAGCCAGGCCGGCCGCTCGTGCACGACGGCGTGCCGGACAACGTCTGCTACAACTGGGGCCACGGCGACAAGGCGAAGACCGACGCCGCGTTCGCGCAGGCCGCGCATGTGACGACGCTTGACATCGTGAACCAGCGTCTCATCCCGAACGCGATCGAGCCGCGCGCGGTGAACGCGAGCTATTCGAAGCACGACGAAAGCTACACGGTCTACGTCGCGAACCAGAATCCGCACGTCGAGCGCTTGTTGATGGCGGCGTTCGTGCTGTCGCTGCCGGAATCGAAGTTGAGGGTGATCGCGCCGGATGTCGGCGGCGGCTTCGGCTCGAAGATCTTCCTGTATGCCGAGGACGTGGCGCTCACCTGGGCGTCGAAGAAGGTTGGGCGTCCGATCAAGTGGACGGCCGAGCGCTCGGAAGCGTTCCTGTCCGATGCCCACGGCCGCGACCATGTGACGAAAGCCGAACTCGCGCTGGACCGCGATGGCAAGTTCCTCGCGATGCGCGTCCACACGACGGCGAACATGGGCGCATATCTGTCGACGTTCGCGTCGTCCGTGCCGACCATCCTCTACGCGACGCTCCTCGCCGGCCAGTACGCGACGCCCGCGATCTACGCCGAGGTGAAGGCGGTCTTCACGAACACGGTTCCCGTCGATGCGTATCGTGGCGCGGGCCGGCCCGAGGCGACTTACGTCGTCGAGCGGCTCGTCGAGACGGCGGCGCGCGAGATGAACATCGATCCCGCCGAGATTCGCCGGCGCAATTTCATCCGCGAGTTTCCGTACGCGACGCCGGTCGGCCTCACCTACGACACCGGCGATTACGACTCGATCCTGAACCGCGCGCTTGAAATCGCGGACGTGAAGGGCTTCCCGGCTCGCCGCGACGAAGCGAAGAAGCAAGGCAAGCTGCGCGGCCTTGGCTACTCGTGCTACATCGAGGCGTGCGGACTCGCGCCGTCGAACATCGCGGGCGCGCTCGGCGCGCGCGCGGGCCTGTTCGAAGCCGGCGAAGTGCGCGTGCATCCGACTGGCTCGGTCACCGTGTTCACCGGCTCGCACAGCCACGGCCAAGGCCACGAGACGACCTTCGCGCAAGTGGTCGCGGACCGGCTCGGCGTGTCGATGGACAACGTCGAGATCATTCACGGCGACACCGGCCGCATTCCGTTCGGCATGGGCACGTATGGCTCGCGCTCGATCGCGGTCGGCGGCTCGGCGCTGATGAAGGCGCTCGACAAGATCGAGGCGAAGGCGAAGAAGATCGCTGCGCATTTGCTGGAGGCGTCGGCGGAGGACATCGAATTCAAGGACGGCATTTTCCGGGTCGCGGGCACGGACCGCACGAAGACGTTCGTCGACGTGTCGCTCGCGGCCTACGTGCCGCACAACTTCCCGCTCGAAACGATGGAGCCGGGCCTCAACGAAAACGCGTTCTACGATCCGACCAACTTTACGTATCCGTCGGGCGCGTATATCTGCGAAGTCGAAGTCGATCAGGACACGGGCGAAACGCGCATCCATAAGTTCACCGCTGTCGACGACTTCGGCAACGT
The DNA here is from genome assembly GCF_001544495.1 of Caballeronia telluris. Classification (GTDB taxonomy): domain Bacteria; phylum Pseudomonadota; class Gammaproteobacteria; order Burkholderiales; family Burkholderiaceae; genus Caballeronia; species Caballeronia telluris. The sequence continues at coordinate 36,980 of NZ_FCNZ02000015.1, read as the reverse complement.
GATCAATCCGATGATCGTCGAGGGGCAGGTGCATGGCGGGCTCGGCCAGGGCATCGGCCAGGCGATGCTGGAGCGCTGCGTGTACGACAACGAAAGCGGCCAGTTGCTCTCCGGCTCGTTCATGGATTACGCGATGCCGCATGCGATCGACCTGCCGAACTTCACGGTGGAAACCGCGAAGGGCACGCCGTGCACGCACAACCCGCTCGGCGTGAAGGGCTGCGGCGAGGCGGGCGCGATCGGTTCGCCGCCGGCCGTCATCAACGCGATTCTCGACGCGCTCGCGCCGCTCGGCGTGAAGGACTTGCAGATGCCCGCGACGCCGCATCGCGTGTGGTCCGCGATGCACGCCGCTTCCGCTTCTTCGAACGCTTAAGGCCGAGGACTTCGACATGTACACATTCGATTACCAGCGACCCGACGAGGCCGATGCAGCGGTCAAGACGCTCACGGCGAACGGCGACGCGAAGTTCCTCGCGGGCGGACAAAGCCTCCTCCCGACGATGCGCCTTCGTCTGGCCCAACCCTCGGCGCTGATCGACGTGACGCGCATCGCGTCGATGAGACAGATCAGCGTGAGCGGCGACACGGTCACGATCGGCGGCGCGGTGTGCCATGCGCTGGTCGCCGCGAACGCGGACGTGCAGAAGGCGCTGCCCGGACTCGCCGACCTCGCCGGACGCATCGGCGACCGGCAGGTTCGGGAGCGCGGCACGATCGGCGGGTCGCTTGCCAACGACGATCCCGCCGCGTGCTATCCATCGGCCGTGCTCGCGCTGAACGCGACCGTCGTGACGGACCGCCGCCGCATCGCCGCCGACGACTTCTTTCTCGGCATGTACGAGACCGCGCTCGAACCCGACGAGCTGATTACCGCCGTCGAATTTCCGCTCGCCGAGCGCGCCGCCTACGAGAAGTTTCGCAATCCGGCTTCGCACTTCGCGCTGGTCGGCGTGTTCGTGGCGAAGCGCGCGGACGGCGTGCGCGTCGCGGTGACGGGCGCGGCGCCTTCCGTGTTCCGCGCGAAGGAACTGGAGGCGGCGTTGTCGAAGGACTTTTCGGTGGCGTCGGCGCGCAGCGTGACGATGTCGCCCGACGGTCTGAACGACGACATGCACGCGAGCGCCGTCTACCGCGCGCATCTGATTCCGGTGCTTGCCGGCCGCGCGATCGAGCGGGCCAACGCGTTCTAGCGTTTCTTCAGGAGCTTCATGGAGCCCGCGTCGATCGACGAAACGCTCGCGCGCCTGGGCGAGCAACAGTACTTCGCGAGCCGCGAACTCGCGACTGCGCTTTTTCTCGCCCTCAAAATGCAGCGGCCGCTTTTTCTCGAAGGCGAACCGGGCGTCGGCAAGACCGAACTGGCGAAGGCGGCGGCGGGGCTCATCGGCACGTCGATGCTGCGCCTGCAATGCTACGAAGGACTCGACACCGCGAGCGCGCTCTACGAGTGGGACTATCCGCGTCAGATCATGGCGCTGCGGCTCGCGGAAGCATCGGGCGAAGCGCCGTCGAACGATTCGCTCTATCGCAGCGAGTTTTTGCTCAAGCGGCCGCTGTTGCAGGCGCTGATGCCCGATCCGTCGAACGCGCTCGCACGGCGCGTGTTGCTGATCGACGAAATCGATCGCGCCGACGAGCCGTTCGAAGCGTTCCTGCTCGAACTGCTGTCGGATTTTCAGGTGTCGATTCCCGAGTACGGCACGGTGCGCGCGGTGCAGCCGCCGCTCGTCGTGATGACGTCGAACCGCACGCGCGAGGTTCACGACGCGCTCAAGCGCCGCTGTCTGTATCAGTGGATCGGCTATCCCGAGCGCGATGTCGAACTGGCGATCGTCGCGGCGCGCGCGCCCGAAGCCGGCGCGCAATTGCAGGCGCGCGCGGTCGCGTTCGTGCACCGGCTTCGCACGCTGGATTTGTTCAAGGCGCCGGGCGTCGCGGAAACGATCGACTGGTGCCGCGCGCTCGCCGCGCTGTCGGTCAGCGAACTCGATCCGCAATCGGTGCAGGACACGCTCGGTGTGCTGCTGAAGTATCAGGACGACCTGGCGCGCGTCGATCGCGAGACGATCGCGCAGTGTCTCGCTGCGCCGGGCTGACCGGCGATGGAACCGTTCGCGCGCAACGTCGTGCATTTCATTCGCCTCTTGCGCGGCGCGGGGCTCGGCATGTCGCCGGCGCACGCGGTGGATGCGCTCGACGCGCTCTGCTGGATCGACATCGCCCGTCGCGACGACGTGCGCGCGACGCTTGCATCGCTCGTCGTGCATGCGCCCGACGAGCGCGATATCTTCGATGCCGCGTTCGATCTCTTCTGGCGCGATCCCGACTGGGAAGGCAAGCTGCGCGCGATGCTGCTGCCGAAGGTCAAAAGCGGCGCGCCGCCGCCCAAACGCAACAACCGCCTCGCCGATGCGCTTGCGGCGCGCGCGGAATCGTCGACGCAAACGCGGCCCGCGGAGCCCGACCGCGAGCCCGAGCAACTGCACGCGCGCATGACGTTCAGCGCGGACGAGCGCCTGAGCCATCGCGACTTCGACACCCTCACCGCCGACGAATGGCGCACTTTGCGGCATCAGATCCGCTCGCACCGGTTGCCGCTCGCGACCGAACCGACGCGGCGTTTCAAGGCGGCGTCGCACGGCACGCACGCGGATTTGCGCGCGAGCGCGCGGCACGCGGTGCGATCCGGCGGCGACTGGACCGTGTGGAAGTATCGGGCGACGGTCGAGCGCCGTCCGCCGCTTGTGCTGCTGCTCGACATTTCCGGCTCGATGAGCGCGTATTCGCGGGCTGTGCTCTACTTCTGCCATGCGCTGCTGCAATCGCGCGAACGGCTGCAGGTCTTCCTGTTCGGCACGCGGCTCACGAACGCGACGCGCGCGCTGCGCGAACGCGATCCCGATGTCGCGATCGCGGGGCTGGCGGATCAGGTCGTCGACTGGTCGGGCGGCACGCGCATCGGCGCCGCGCTCGCGGAGTTCAACCGGCGGTGGGCGCGCCGCGTGCTGTCGGGGCGGGCGACGGTGCTGTTCGTGACCGACGGCCTCGATCACGAAGCGATCGACGTGCTCGATGCCGAGATGGCGCGGCTCGCACGCTTCGCGCATCGGCTCGTGTGGCTCAATCCGCTGTTGCGTTATCCGGACTTCACGCCGCGCGCGCGGGGCGTGCGCGCGATCCTGCCGCACGTCGATGCGATGCTCGCGGCGCATAACCTCGACAGCCTTGCTGCTGTCGGGCGGGAACTGGCGTCGATGAACGGACGCACGGCGCCCCGCAACACAGGAGACATGCGATGGAACTGACCGAGACTCACACGTTGCCTGTGCCGCAGTCGCGCGCATGGGAAGCGCTGAACGACACGGAGATATTGCGTGCTTGCATTCCCGGCTGCGAGAGCATCGAAGCCGACGGCGAGAACGCGTATGCGGTGGCGATGACGGCATCGGTCGGCCCGGTGAAGGCGCGCTTCAAGGGGCGCATGAATCTCACCGAGATCGACGCGCCGCACACGTACACGATCGTGTTCGAAGGGCAGGGCGGCGCGGCGGGTTTCAGCAAGGGCAGTGCGAAGGTGGATCTCGAACCCGGCGACGACGCCGACACGACGAAGCTCTCGTATAGCGCGAACGCGCAGGTCGGCGGGAAGCTCGCGCAGATCGGCTCGCGGCTCGTCGATGGGGCGGCGCGCAAGATTGCCGGGGAATTTTTCAAGCGCTTCAGTGCGCAGTTGCAGGGCGCGCCGGCGGCGGGAGCTAGCGAGGCGGCGCCGGGTGACGATGAGGAGAAAGGAAAGAAATCATGGACAGCGTGGATCTCGAAGTCCTGAGGAACAGCGCTCGGTGGCTCGAAGACGGACATCGCGTGCTACTCGTCACGGTGGTGAAGACGTGGGGCTCGTCGCCGAGGCCCGAGGGCGCGATGCTCGCCGTGCGCGACGACGGGCATGTGGTCGGCTCGGTGTCGGGCGGGTGTATCGAAGACGATCTGATCGAGCGTGTGCGGCAGCGCGGGATTGAGCAGTCGCGGCCCGAGACCGTGAAGTACGGCATCACGGCGGAAGAGGCGCATCGCTTCGGGCTGCCTTGCGGCGGGACGATTCAGCTCGTGCTGGAGCCGTTGACGCTGCAAAGCGGGATCGCCGGATTGTGCGAGGCGGTGGAAGCGGGAAGACTCGTCGCGCGGTCGCTGGACATGACGACAGGCGACGTGCGGATGGAACCGGCGCTCGCGACCGATGGCGCGCTCTTCGACGACGCGACGCTGCTCACGATCCACGGGCCGCGTTATCGGATGCTCGTGATCGGGGCGGGGCAGTTGTCGCGGTATCTGTGCAATATCGCGGTGGGGCTGGATTATCAGGTGACCGTGTGCGATCCGCGCGAGGAGTACACGCAGGAGTGGGACGTGCCCGGGACGACGATCGTGCGGACCATGCCGGACGATACGGTCATGGAGATGAAGCTCGATGAACGATGCGCGGTGATTGCGCTGACGCACGATCCGAAGCTGGACGATCTCGCGTTGATGGAGGCGTTGAAGACGCCGGCTTTTTATGTCGGCGCGCTGGGGTCGCGGAGGAATAATGCGGCTCGGCGGGAGCGGTTGAAGGAGTTTGATTTGTCCGAGGCGGAGTTGGCCCGGTTGCATGGGCCGGTGGGGATTTATATCGGGAGCCGGACCCCTCCGGAGATTGCGGTTTCGATTCTCGCGGAGGTGACGGCGGCGAAGAATGGGGTGTCGTTGCCGGAGTTGTTGAAGGTCGAAGGGGCTAAGGTCGCGCGGGAGGTTGAGGGGAGGGATGGGGTGGTTTGTGGGATTTGAGGGGGGAGCGGGATGGGGTTCATGCAACGCACCCAGCTTCGTATGCTGTTTCAACCCACGCGCTTGCGAAGAGCGCGACTAGTTCACGCGAAATCGCACTTCGACGTCGTTGTGGTTTCAACCCACGCGCTCGCGAAGAGCGCGTCTCCATGTTGTGGGCGAATCACAGCGCACAGTTCCAGTTTCAACCCACGCGCTCGCGAATAGCGCGACGACTGGTCGCGCGGGAGCGCTGCCGGATACATCGCGTTTCAACCCACGCGCTCGCGAAGAGCGCGACCTGCCTGAACTGTTCATGGGCGTTCCTGACGCAGAGTTTCAACCCACGCGCTCGCGAAGAGCGCGACCCAACACCATCAATGACATCGTCACGAAGGTGCTGTTTCAACCCACGCGCTCGCGAAGAGCGCGACCAGCCAGGCCGGCGGGATCATGGCATGAGCGTAAGTTTCAACCCACGCGCTCGCGAAGAGCGCGACCCGCTGCGGTGATGATGGTCTCGAGCGAGACCGGGTTTCAACCCACGCGCTCGCGAAGAGCGCGACCTGCTTGGCAACACCTTGCGCGTTTTGGAAGTCGCGTTTCAACCCACGCGCTCGCGAAGAGCGCGACCGGGCGGCACCAATATCGAGCAGGACGAAGACCGTTTCAACCCACGCGCTCGCGAAGAGCGCGACGAACACGCATTGCCGGCGCCCATGCGCGGCGAAGTTTCAACCCACGCGCTCGCGAAGAGCGCGACGCCATCCCCACCAACTCAATGATTCCCCAACAAAAATCCCCGCTCATCCGCGAACCTGTTGGAGACACCGGAAAAACCGCAATCACCACACCACACCGGTCCCAAACCAACCAGAATCCGCATAATAATCAAGTAGTTAAAAACCCCGCGAACCTCCCGGCATTTCCCCTCCCGTTTCACGTTCGCACCCACCACCCTCGCTCAGACAATCAACGGCCCGTTCAAATCGACAGCCGCCTTCGCGCCGACGTGCTCAATGCGCTTCCCCCAGTTCTTGCCGAGAAAATAAAAGCGCAAGCTATCGACCTCCGGATCGATCAATCCGACCAACCGATGCCTGAGCAACGTCCACTGCGCCGGATCCACCTCGATCTCGAACACCGAGTACTGCACGCGCTGACCAAAATCCCTGCAAGCCCGCGCCACTCGGCGCAGACGGCCCGACCCGCCGTCGGACGAAGTCGCGACGTCGTAGCTGACCAACACCATCATGAACGGCTCCTCACTTCCAGAGAAACGCCGGATAGGCATCGAGATCGCCGCGCAGATGACGCGCGAGCAACTGCGCCTGCACGAACGGCACCATCCCGAGAGGGATTTTTTCGTCGATGAACGGATGCAGCATCTCGTCCCGCTTGCGTTCCTGATACGCGACGAGAATCGCCTTGCGCGCCGCTTCGCTCATCGTCACCGCGCCGTTATCGAGTGTCTTGAAGTCCCGCGCGTTCAACTGCTTGCGGTTCACGAGCGACAGCGCGAGGCGATCCGCGATGACCGGCCGCATCTCTTCGATCAGATCGAGCGCCAGACTCGGCCGCCCCGGCCGGTCGCGGTGAAGAAAGCCCACGGCAGGATCGAGCCCGACGGTTTCGAGCGCCGACCGGCAATCGTGCGTGAGCAGCGTGTACAGAAAGGAAAGGACCGCGTTGATCGCATCGAGCGGCGGCCGCCGGTTTCGGCCGCGAAACTGAAGCGCGGGATGCTTGACGCGGATCAAATGACCGAACACGCCGAAATAGCTCTGCGCGGCCTCGCCTTCCAGACCACGCAACACGTCGATGTCGCATTCGATCCGCAGACGCCGCGCGATCATCGCGAGACGCGTGCGCGCCCGTTCGATCTCTTGCCGACGATCATCCGGGAAGTCGTCGCCATGGTCGCGCAACGCACGGCTTATCACCGCGCGCTGGTTGTATAGCTTGCCCGCCAGGACGTTGCGCACGATCGGCACCGCGCGCGGCAGGTCGTCGCTCACGCGATACTGCTCGCGGCGCAGCAGCACGTTGCCGGCCACCGGACCTTCGACGCGCGCGAGAAACCGCCCGCTGGCCGACAGATACGCGACGCTCACGCCCTGTTCCGCGCAATACCCGAGCAGCGGCGGCGACACGAGCACGCGACCCAAGCAGACGACGCTCGCCAGCATGTGAATCGGCAGACGCGCGCGCTCGGCGCCGTCCACTTCCATGACGACATTCGCGCCGTCCTTCTTGAGCCACGCACCCTCGGTCGTCACGTAGAGCGTGTTCAACTGCCGTCGCATGGATCAGTCTCAAGTTGGGCGTCGAACCACGTCTTCGCCGAGGCGTGCCGGCTCAGCGTCCGAGGCCGACAGTCGTCGATCAATGAGCAGGCGTCGCAGCGGCGCGCTTCGTATCGAGCAGGCGGGGTCCGTGCGTTGCGCATCAACGCGCGAACCGCTTCGATGGTCGCGAGCGTCAGATGCCGGAGTTTGGCATCGAAGGACAGGATCCGCCGCCGCCGCGTCGTGCCGTAGAAGAGCGCGCCTTCGTCGATCGGCTGGCCGAGCATCGATTCGAGGCACAGCGCCTGTGCGCATAGCTGAACTTCGTCCGCGCGGTGAGCCTTCGGACGTCCACGCTTGTATTCCACCGGATAAGCGCGCTCGCGAGAGCCGTCGTCCGGCTGATGAAACTCGACGACATCCGCGACGCCCACGAGGCCCAGACCGGGATTCGATAACGGCATGGCCGTCACCGTTCGGACACCGTGCCGGCCGGCGGTGCGCGGCGTGTCGGCGCGCTCGTGCAGCACGCGCCCCTCGGCGGTGTAGACGTTTTCCGTCCAGATGCGCTCGACGTGGATCAGCGCGCACTGACGCGGACAGTGCAGAAAATGCTGAAGCGCCGAGAGGGGAATCGTGGCTTCGTCGACGGATGCGCCGTCTGTCATCCTAGATGCGGTCGATCACCGTCACGCCGGCCGGAATGCTGTGCGCGTCGATCGTCACTTCGTAGTTCGAGAAGTAGCGCGCGGGCAGATCGGCGTCCGTCGTCGTCCGCGCGACTTTCACGGCGTCGAAGAGCACATGCGCCGGCGCGTTGCCCATCGGATGATCGTGCTTGAAGACGATGAGCTTGCGCGCCGCCATCTCGCCGCGCGCGGCCGAGCGGTCGTGTTCGAACATGCCGGTGAGCGAGCGCCAGAGGAGTTCGAGATCGTCCTCCGTGAATCCGGTGCGTTCGGCGAGCTTCGCGGAGATGAAGCCGTGCGCGCGGTAGAGTCCGTACGGAAGGATGTGCTTGCGTCCCATCGTGCGTTCGTTGTCGGCGTCTTTCTCATGCGTGACGGCCATGCGCGTGATCGACACTTCCATCGGCACGACCGGTTCGATCGACGATGCGAACGTGAACTGAACCGGCCCGCGCACCTGCCCGCAATTGACGCCGGTGGTCATCACGGCGCCGAACGCGCGGATGTCGAAGAAGTTGTCGCACATCCACCGGGTCGGGGCGTCTGCCTGCTTTGGATCTTTCGGCAATCTTTTATCGACGGGTTCGAGATTCTCTGCCTGATAAGCCTTCCTGTGCTGATTGTTCAGCACGGCCTTTTCCTGCATGTAGATCGCATGTCCAGCTTCGCCCTCTTTCTCCAGGCTCACGTAATTGCGAATCTTGCGCTTGAGGCAGACATCGGTGACGAGGCCATGGTTCGTTTCCGGATCGAGCCGCGGGAGGTTGCCCGCGTCCGGGTCACCGTTGGGATTGCCGTTGGTCACGTCGAACAGATAGACGAATTCGTAGCGATTGGCGATGGTGGTCATGCGGTTGTTTCTTCCGTGATGGGATCAGTGTGGTCGTCAGTGACACCGGACGCGTCGTTGTGGTCGGACTTGCGCCGGAAGCGTTCGCTGCGCTGGTGGTAATAGCCGATCGCAAAGCAGCCCTGATCCTCCAGCGACAACGTGCGCGGAAAGTGGCTGCCCATGCCGTCGAGGATCTCGCCGGCTTCCCGTTCGAGCGAGATGGCGCGGCCTCGGGTCTCGGGCGTCGTCATCGCCTTCGAAAGATGGTTTTGCGCACCGCGCATCAGAAGCGGAAACACGAGCACGGGTGTCGCGGACGCCGAACCGTAATAGCGGTCGCGAATCGTTGCATTGAGCTTGTCACCCAGCGCGGCGTTCTGAATGCTCTCCAAAACCGAGAACAGGCGGCCGAGACGGTAGCTCGGCGTGGGATCGTTTCTATTCAGGCTCACAGGTATCTCCGTTGCGATTCCTTTCACGTTCAGGCGCAGATCGCGCGCGAGAACGGCTTTGCATAACGCCACGCGCAGACCCGAGACGTCCTTGTCCGCGCGCATGCGCACGATGGCGGCGCTCAACAGCGAACGCGGATAGCGCGACCCGGTGAGCACCGCGCGCATCATGGCGCCCGCGAGTTGTGGCGGGATGTTCTCGCTCTTTTCTTGCGCGGCGGTGGCAGCGAGAAGACGCCACGCGGCGGGCGGCGTCTTCCACGGCACGGGTTCGATCAGAAGATCGTCGTAGTGCTGCGCGAGGCGTTTCGCGAACTCCTCGAGGCTTGCTGTCGCCCAATACCGGATCGACAGCCGCGACGCATTCGGCGAGAGCCCCAGCACGAACATCTTCGTTTTCGGGTCGAGGCGCGTATCGAGCGTATCGAGTGCGCGTCCCTGCGATACCGCTTCGAGCGCGTGCCGCAGATTGGCCGTTTCGGAAGAATCGGTCGGCGGCGGGGGATCGAGTATGTCCAAGAACAGCGATTCGGCCGCTTCCTGCGCGGATTCGTCGTTGGCTTCGGCCCAGAACACGACGCTGGCATCGCCGATCTGCACGCATTGCCGATGATGCGGGTCGCGTTGCAGCAGATGATTGAGGACCGTGGTGTAACCGAACGCGGCGGACGTCGAGACGGGCGCATTGGCGCCATTCTCCTTTCCATATGACTTGGAACAGTCGACGTGGAAGGACAAGATCGATGCCCCGGCAACCTGCGCGCCCCAGACGCCCTTGATGGCCGGATGCAGCCGCGCGATCGGCCGTGCATCGCCCGTGACGAGACACATGGCCGTGGGACTATCGTCATCCGCGCCGTGGCGCGCGACCAGTTCGTTCGCCGCCGCGCTTTCATGGATGTAGCCCGCGACGCCATCGAGCCTGAACACCACATTCGACGCGAACAATTCCGGCACATGTTTGACGATGGCGGGAAATTCGCTCCACTTCTCCGGCACCCACGCTTCGAGAAACTTCCGCAACGCGACGAGTCCTTCGTCGGTCGCATCGGCAAGGCGCTCCAGATGCAGCGCCTTGAACGCGCCATGCGACTTCAGATTCAGCGCGGGCGCGCCCGACCCCGCCTTTTGTTCGACGCCGAGCACGAACGCGGTCTTATCCCAAAGGAAGAACGGCGCCGGCGAGATGCCCGGGCGCTTGAACGAAGCCGGCACGGTCAGCAGTTTCCACTTCGGCCTCTTGCCTTCGTGGTCGCGAATATCGTCCACATCGACGAGTGTTCCGTCCTTCGCGAGAAGCAGCGCGAAGCTGATCTTCTCCTGACTCAGCCCGAAAGCGGGAAGCTTGCCGCGCTTCGCTTGCCGGTCGTAATGCTGCGCGAGGGCGCTGAAGATCATCGCGTGCTCCCTTCGCGGACCAGCGGCGGAATCTCGATCCAGCCGTTCTTCATGGACGCGCGGAAGAAGTGCGGCGTCATGCCGTTGTCGAAATCGATGTCGTGCAGCATCCAGCCGAGGTCTTTCGTCTCGATCAGCGATTCGTGCGGCGCGGGCGCGTCCTTGCCGTCTTCGAGCAACTCGAAATTCGCGGGAAACTCGCGGGTGCCGAAGCAGGGCGTGTGAAAGCATTGGCCCTTGCGCGCACGCCGGTTGAAGATGTCCAGGTGCTTGCCGACGGTCTCGCCGGCTTCGGCCTTGTCGGTCAGAACGAAATGCGCTTCGATCACATAGGCGACGTCGCGCAGGATCATGGATGCACGCTGTTGGCGGTCTTCATCGACGAAATTGACGAGGCCATCGACGCGTGCCGCCTTCATCGCCGAGCGCGCGCTCGCTGCCGGGATCTTGCTCGCGACTTCGTTGCGGCGAATGGTATCGAAGCGAACTGGCTTCAACACCTGAATGCGATCGACGATCCAGCGGATTGCCGGCTTCCAGTGAATCGCCTCGACGATTCCACGCGCGGCCGACGGCGTGATGACGTCGTAGGACACGCGTTCGACCTTCATTTCGGGCCGCGTGAACAAGGCTCTGTCGCCCCAGATGTGCAGGCGGATTCCATATGCCATGTTGTCTCTCTTGTCTTTCGTGCTGGGATCGGCTTATAAGCTATCAGAAATCCTGATTAAATTAAACGGACTTGGATCAAGGCTCCACGATTTCAGCGAATCAGACCCTCGATCGTCAAGCCACTGTCTTCATCGACACGAAGGCCGTACCGTTCGTCATAGAGATTCATGGTGATCAATTGCATGAACTGGGTGCCGAAGCGTTCCTGTTCGATCGGCTGGATCGCGCCCGATGCCGCCAGCCGTGCGTGAACCTGAGGGCGTACCTGGACGATGTACGGCTGAAGCTTGCGGGCAGTTCCGCCGCATTGGGTGGCGAAGCGAAGGTCGCGAACCAGTTTTTGCGATTGCTCGTCGTCGGCGACGATGATGGGCATGTCGGCGTTGTCGATCATCCGGAACGCCCGCTCGATATGCTCGAACGCGAATCCGTCCAGCCCGCCATCCTCGATCAAGCCGAGCAGGTTGCGCTTGTCGAGCGCCTCGACGCCCTTTTGCCAGTAAAGCTCGTTGAAGTACGTCTCGATCGCTGCGAGCGACAACGGATCATCCCCGTGGTTGCGCAGCACTTCACGCGCTTTGTCCGCGAATGCTTCCAGTTCCTTCGGCGGCTTCCAGTCCGGGTTGGCCGGCCAAAATACCGTGACGATGCTTTCGTCGCGCGGGCGCTTGCCGTTGCGATTGCAGCGGCCCGCGGCTTGCGCGATCGAGTCGAGGCCCGCTTCCGCACGCAGGACATGGGGGAAATCCACGTCGACGCCCGCTTCGATCAGCGAAGTCGAGACGAGGCGGCAAGGCTTTTCTTCTTTGAGAAGTTTGCGCACGTCATCGAGCACGCGCGTGCGATGGGTCGCGTGCATCAGCGTGCTGAGATGACGCGCGCCCGGCTCGTGTTCGATCGATTTGAACAGCGCCTGCGCGTGCCGTTTGTTGTTCACGATGCATAACACCCGATCGCGATCGCGCATGCGCTGAGCGAGTTGCTCATCGTCGAGCGGGCCGGCTATCTCCAGCTTCACGCGGGCCAGGGCGTCGAACAAACGCTGCGGCTCGGGCGCGAGTTCGCGCACGTTGGCGAAGCCGCCTTCGAACTTCGGCGCATTCAGCGCGGGCTGCGTTGCGGTGCAGAGCACGACGCTCGTGCGGTAGTTGAGCGCGAGTTCGTCGAGCACCGTGACGCAAGGCCGAAGCAGCGGCAGCGGCAGCACCTGCGCTTCATCGAGAATCACGACGCTGTTCGCGATGTTGTGCAGCTTGCGGCAACGCGACGGGCGCGCGGCGTAGAGACTCTCGAAAAATTGCACCGACGTCGTGACGACGACGCGCGCGTCCCAGTTTTCCATCGCGATGCGAAGCTTGGCGGCGGAGTCGTGCTTCATGCCCTTCGGCTCGGTGAAGGCGCTGTGATGTTCGACGATTGCGTGCTCGCCGAGATCGCCGAATGCCTCGCGGAACACGGCGGCATTTTGCTCGACGATGCTCGTGAACGGGATCACGAAAATGATGCGATCGAGTCCGTGCGCGATCGCGTGATCTAGCGCGAAGGCGAGCGATGTGAGCGTTTTGCCGCCGCCTGTCGGAACGGTGAGCGAGAACATGCCGGGCGCGTTCTCTGCGCGGGAGCGGGCATGAGAGAGGATGTCGGCGCGTGTGGCGTCGATGGGCTTCTCTATCTTGAAGCGGCTGAGATACTCGTCGAGGCGGGCGCGCAGTTCGATCAGGCTCGGCTTTGGCGCATCGCGTGCGCGCAGGGTGTCCGGGTCGCCATAGAATCGTTCGGTATCCAGATAGTCGCCATCGACGACGCACGAGAAGATCATGCGCGTCAGCAGCGAGAGCTGGAATTGTTGGCGAGTTTTGTCTTTCCGCAATTCCGACGGCATGACTTCGGCAGCCGACGCTGGCAGCGTGAGTTCGCGCTCGAATGCGGGCGACAGATCCGGCAGCCGCGCCTTGAGTCGTTCGTCGAGCGCCGTCCGTTCGCCCGCTTCGCGGCCATTGGCGAGTCCCGCGTGATGTCCCGCGATCGCGTAGGCGATGAGCCGTCCAAGGCGTCCATATCGTTCGCAGGCGAGCTTTGCGCCCCAGGTCGAGTGATCGACGCGGGCTCCTCCTTCGAGGCGTCGCTGGAATTCGGCGCTGTATTTGCCGAGGTCGTGCAGCAACCCGGCGACATGCGCGAGTGCTTCCGCGCCGAATGGCCGGGCGAAACCTCCCGCGAGAAGGGCGACGGCGTTCAGATGGTCCGCAAGAGGCTGCCAGTCGGATCTGTCGGTCGTGTCGGTCGAGTGCGCGTAGAAGCGTGATGAGTTCGACAATTGCTCGCCTCCGTTTTGGTTGTCGGGCCGGCATCCGGGCAAGCGGTCCGCATCGCCGATTCTAGTGCGCGATTTGTCTCAAAAACATATTGGGGTGCGAATGATTGAAAACTCAGGATGCGCGGTGTATGTTTGAGCCTCATAGTGTCGAGCACTTCGTATTTGCCAATGGATTGAGGCACAGATCGGAGTGCTACGTTGTTACTCGAACATGATGCCGTGATGGTGTCATGACTTTTTTCACTAACGGAGGTGGCAGCATCGTTAGTAATTCGAGAGCTTCACTCAAAAATAAGGATAGCGAATCGTATTGTTTGCTTAAGTATCAATTGCAGTCGCTGGGTCGTTTTGCAGAATGAGCGGATAAGCAAAAAACGTACAAGGAAACATCGATCCACGCGTTGCGCAAGTCGAGACGTGTCGGGGCACTCACGACGCTCGAGAACTGCAAGCCTTCGTGCGTGTGGGAGGCAGAGAAGAATGCGCCGACGTTAAAGTCGGTGGGCGACCTTTGCGATAGCCGGAGGTCGCCAAACTTGATTGGAAGTCATGCTTTCGCGAGCATGCGGATTGAAACGTATTTGCCAAACTAGCGGCTTTTAGCTGGCTTTTAGCTAGTAGATGCGATCGGGCCATGGGCTCGATCGCATCAATGATCGCAAGCATGTAAGAGGTGTCTTGTTCACATCATCCCGCACACCACAGCCGCCGCAATCGACGCCCCCACGAGCACGACGCCCACGGTCCGCTGCTTGTTCAACTGGGTCCAAAGCAGCACGCCGGTCAGCGACAGCAGGATGATGCTCCCCGCGAGCGTATCGATGAGCAGCACCCAGCCGACGCTCAGTCCCACGCCCTTGTGCAGATTGCTCATCGTCGCGAGGAGGCTGTTCTCCGTGCGCTTCACCGACACGAAACCGTTGCCCACCCAGTATTGCGCCGACACCCCGCCGCCCGGCGACGCGATCATTACGGTCCACTGCTCGGGCTGCATCGTCTTCTGATCGCCCCACCCGACCGGGCGCGCCGCTTCGCGTTTCACGCGTCCGACATTCCCGTCGATCTTCAATTCGCGCTTGAGCCATCCCCCGAGTTCCTCCGGCGAGTGAAGTCCTTGCGCGGGCACGGCGAGCTGCATCTGCGAGACCTGCGGTTCGCCGGTCGAAATCTTCAGCGGCCCGCCGCGATGGTTGAGCAGGAATCCCGTCGTGCCGAACAGAAGGCCGAGCACCGCACCCCACAGCCCGATCCAGCCATGCATCTTGCGCAGCCATTTGATGAACGTCGCGCGCCGCGAGCGGCCGCGACGCACGGCCTGTTCCGAATCGTCGATGAGGCGATGCGTCGCGGGCTCAGTAGATTGTTTGTGCCGCTTCGCGGCTGCGTTGGATGGTGCTTGTTGCTCGATGTGGTCGGGCGCATTCACACGTCTCTCCGTCATTCAGCGCGGAAAGGGAATCGGACGGAGCGGTCGATGCCGCTTCTGTCCTGATACGTAACAGCGGTTGTCCGCGTAAGCAGCCCGCGTGCACCGATTCTAGAAGTCGATTTGTCTCGAAAACAACCTGGAATGTGAACAATTGCAAAGTCGCGCCAGATGCGTGCGTGTGAGCGGTGTCCCGTTCACATCATCCCGCAAACCACGGCCGCCACAATCGACGCCCCCACCAGCACCACCCCCACGGTCCGCCGCTTGTTCAACTCGGTCCACAGCAGGACGCCCGTCAACGAGAGCAGAATGATGCTCCCCGCGAGCGTGTCGATCAGCAGCACCCACCCGACGCTCAATCCCACGCCCTTGTGCAGATTGCTCATCGTCGCGAGGAAGCTGTTCTCGGTGCGCTTCACCGACACGAAGCCGTTCCCCACCCAATATTCCGCCGACACCCCGCCGCCCGGCGACGCGATCATTATGGTCCACTGTTCGGGCTGCATCGTCTTCTGATCGCCCCAGGCGACCGGCCGCGCCGCTTCGCGCTTCACGCGACCGACATTCCCGTCGATCTTCAATTCGCCCTTGAGCCAGCCGCCGAGTTCCTTCGGCGAGTGAAATCCTTGCGCGGGCACGGCGAGTTGCATCTGCGAAACCTGCGGTTCGCCGGTCGAAATCTTCAGCGGGCCGCCGCGATGGTTGAGTAGAAATCCCGTCGTGCCGAACAGAAGTCCGAGCACCGCGCCCCACAGCCCGACCCAGCCATGCACCTTGCGCAGCCACTTGATGAACGTCGCGCGCCGCGAGCGGCTGCGACGCACGGCCTGCTCCGCATCGTCGATGAGGCGATGCGTTCCCGGCTCGGTGTGTTGTTTGTAGCGCTTGGCGGATGCCTTCGATGGCGCTTGTTGCTCGATGTGCTCGGGCGCGTTCACGCGTCTCTCCGTTATTCGGCGGGAAAAGGAAATCGGACCGGAGCGGTTGCCGCCGCATCGGCCCTGATAGACAACGAATGAGAATCGTTATCATTACACGACGAATGGGTTTGTTCAAGCCGCTGAAATTCGCCGTAATGAAACGATGGAAGGGGAAATGGGAGGAAAGGGATTCAGACCGGCCAGAGCGGTCCTTCGTCCATCGCGGCGACCTGCTCGCGCAATTCGAGGATGCGGTCTTCCCAATAACGCTGCGTGTTGAACCACGGAAACGCGGCGGGAAACGCGGGGTCGTCCCAGCGGCGCGCGAGCCACGCCGAGTAGTGAATCAGACGCAACGTGCGCAGCGCCTCGACCAGATGCAGTTCGCGCGGCTCGAAATCGCAGAAATCCTCGTAGCCGGCGAGGAGATCGGCAAGCGCGCGCGACGCCTCCGCGCGCTCGCCCGGCAGCAGCAGCCAGAGATCCTGGACGGCCGGGCCCATGCGGCTGTCGTCGAAATCGACGAAATGCGGGCCCGCGTCGGTCCACAGTACGTTGCTCGGGTGGCAGTCGCCGTGCAGCCGGATCGGGCGGATGTCGCCCGCGCGCTCGAAGCAGCGTTCGACGCCTTCCAGCGCCATCCGCACGACGCTCTCGTAGGCCTCGCGCACGTCGCGGGGCACGAAGTCGTGCGTCAGCAGAAAATCGCGCGGCTCGAAGCCGAAACTCTGGATATCGAGCGTCGGCCGCTCGCGATACGTCTCGATGCCGCCCACCGCGTGAATCCGACCGATGAAGCGTCCGAGCCATTCGAGCGTTTCGCTGCTGTCGCGGCCCTCGATGTCCGGCGCGCGGCCGCCGCGGCGCTCGAAGATCGAGAAGCGAAAGCCGTCGAAATGATGCAGCGACGCGTCGTTCAGCACGCGCGCGGGCACGGCCGGAATCTCGCGCCGGGCGAGTTCCGCGACGAACGCGTGCTCTTCGAGAATCGCGTCGTCCGACCATCTTTTCGGCCGATAAAACTTCGCGACGACCGGCGGCCCGTCTTCCATGCCGACCTGGTAGACGCGGTTTTCGTAGCTGTTGAGCGGGAGCATGCGCCCGTCGGTGCGTTCGCCCACGGGCAGAAGGACGCTGTCGAGCGCGTCGAGGACGCGCTCGGGCGTGAGTCCGGCGAAGGGCGGTGCGGATTGCGCATCGCCGGGTGCTACTGACGGTTCGTGGTTCATTCCGGCATTGTGCCGCGCATTGACGCGCCCGGCACGCGCCGTTGCCCGCAAATGCCTAGTGAACGACCGAATTCGCCGGCCGCACGATATCGCCGGTATCGATGAGATCCTCGAGGAAGAACGGTTCCGTGTTGAGCAGCTTCGATACACCGGGCTCGCCCTCGTACCACGCGACCATCGCCATGTCGCCAAGAATTCGCATCACGATGCCGCGCGCGCCCTGAGGCACGGCGATATGCACGGAGCGGACAATCGAACCGATTTGCATGATGAATCCCCGTCAGAGTGCCGGCTGCGGACGTCTCGCGCCGGTCAAATTATCGTTACCAAGCACGGGCTTTCCAGGGCCGGTGCACCAGACTGCGGCCGCTTGCGCGCGTTGCCATGGGCACACCGCGGGCGGCTTCGTTGCTCGTATCGCGCTTCTACTTTAGCGCATCGACGCGCGCGCGGTCCAAGTGTCGCGTGTCCAGCATCCAACGAATCGCGATCCGGTTACGTGCGCATGACAACGCGCGGCATCACGAAAGGACGACGAAAGCGCCTTGAGCCGCGCTCGGCACGATGCTTGGCAATGGCGTAAGGTAAGGGGCTTTTGCGTTCCCGGAGGTTTGTCGTGACAGCTTCGCCGGCGCCGCACCGGCCCTCGTCTTCCCGTACCTGCCGTTCTTCTTCTCCCGATTCCCCGCCTTTCCTCGAACGCGGCTCGCGCGCTTACTGGCACGCGTCGCTCGCGCTGCTGTTCGCCGGTTATGCGACTTTCTCGCTGCTCTATTGCGTGCAGCCGCTTCTGCCCGAATTTAGCGCAGCCTTCGGTGTCAGTCCGGCAGAAAGCGCGCTGTCGGTGTCGGTCTCGACGGCGTCGCTCGCGCTCGCGATCTTCGTCGCCGGGTTCGTCTCCGAAGGCTGGAGCCGTCATCGCCTGATGACGATGTCGCTGACGGCGTCGTCGATCCTCACGATCATCGCCGCGTTCCTGCCGAACTGGCACGCGCTGCTTTTCGTGCGCGCGCTCGAAGGGCTCGCGCTCGGCGGCGTTCCCGCCGTCGCGATGGCGTACCTCGCGGAGGAGGTCGAGCCGGAAGGGCTCGGACTCGCGATGGGGCTTTACGTCGGCGGCACCGCGATAGGCGGCATGGCCGGCCGCGTGATCAGCGGCGTGCTCGCGGATTTCTTCTCGTGGCGCGTGGCGATCGGCGGCATCGGCGCGCTCGGGCTGCTTTCGACGCTCGCGTTCCGCGCGCTCCTGCCGCCCTCGCGACGCTTCGTGCCACGGCGCGGCATGGGCTTTCGTCACCATCGAAGCGCGCTCGCTGCGCACATCCGGAACCGCGACCTGCCGTTTCTCTTCCTGATGGGCTTCGTGCTGATGGGCAGCTTCGTCACGCTGTACAACTATGTCGGCTACCGGCTGATCGGCGCGCCGTTCAGGCTGAACCAGACGCAGATCGGCGCGATCTTCACCGTCTATCTGACGGGTGTCGTCGCGTCGCCGTGGTCCGGAAAAATGGCCGACGTCTTCGGGCGCGGACGCGTGCTGATCGCGAGTCTCGCGCTGATGATGACGGGCGTCCTGCTGACGATGTCGATGTCGCTGCCGGTCATCGTCGGCGGGATCGCGTGTCTGACGTTCGGCTTTTTCGCCGGTCATTCGGTGGCGAGCGGCTGGGTCGGACGCCTCGCCTTGCATGCGAAAGGACAGGCGGCCGCGCTTTATCTGCTCGCGTATTACATCGGGTCGAGCGTGATCGGCTCGTATGGCGGCCATTTCTGGACAGGCTTTGGCTGGAGCGGCGTCGTCGGGCTGATCGCGGCGCTTCTCCTCGTCGGACTCGCGGGCGCGGTGTATCTCGACCGGCGCGAACGCGGTACGGCGGCGTGAACGCAATCGTCATTCGAAAGCGAATCGAAACCTGGCGAATCTAAGGGTTTTTCCGCGTCCGCTTAATTCGGGTCGCCGCGAACGCTTGACTGGCAAGGGCGAGCGTCCGGCGCGCCACACAGCGTCCGCCATATCGTGCGGCATGTCGCGAAAGCGCGGCCTATACTCGAATCGTCAGTACAGCGCCGGGCGAACATCGCGCGGCGCCGGGTAAGACGAAGGGAGACGAGCAATGACGTACTTCACTATCGGCGACTTCATCCTGATCATCCCGATGGCGCTTGCCGGCGCACTTTTTCTCGGCGCCATTCCGTGCGCATCGCATTTCAAGAACAACGTGCTTCGAGCGTTCGGCGCGCTGGTCGGCGTGCTGGTGGCGTTCCTGCTGGTCGAGGGATTGCCCGCGCTGATATAGCGCAACGTCAACGGCTGACTGGCTCGTCAATCTTGCCGCGGCGCGCACGCGCCTCTTGCCGCTCGCCGCTCCTGATCCGGACCTGCGGACGCGCCGATGCGCCGCGCTGCTTTCAGCGCTGGCGTATGTTCTATATGGCGGTGGCTGAACGCTTCGGTTTTCGCTCGGGCGTGTAGTGGGGCGTCGCGCATTATCTTTTCACGCGACGCTGACCGGCCTAGCGCAGATGCTCGCCGAGGAAGGTGAGCGTGCGGCCGTGCGCAAGCGCCGACGCATGCGCGTTGTACGACGCGCGCTCGCCGCAGTTGAAGCCGTGGTCGGCGTTCGGATAGACGTGGACTTCGGCGTCGTTGCGGCCCGCGAAACGCTCGCGCACTTCGCCGACCGCCGACACCGGAATGTGCGCGTCGAGTTCGCCGTAGTGGAATTGCATCGGCACCTTGATGCTGTCGGCGCGATCGAGCTGGTTCTGGATGCCGCCGCCGTAATAGGCGACGCCCAGATCGACCGTGCCCTCAGCCGCCGCCAGATACGCGAGCCGTCCGCCGAAGCAATAGCCAATCGCGGCGACCTGGCCGCTCACTTCGGGCAAGGCCCGCAGCGCGCTCGCGGCCGCGCCGACGTCGGCGACGGCCTTCGCAAGATCCGTCTTCTGCAGCAGTTCCATCGCCTTTTCGCGGTCGGCGCCTTCATAGCCCAGTTCGACGCGCGGCTGCGTGCGCCAGAAAACGTCGGGCGCCAGCGCCACGTAACCGTCGGCGGCGTATTGGTCCGCGACGCTGCGAATGTGCGCGTTCACCCCGAAAATCTCCTGCAGGATGATGACGCCCGGGCCTTTGCCCGTCTTCGGCAGCGCGAGATAACCCTGAAAGCTGTCGCTGTCGGCGGGAATGTCGATCCATCGTGAAGTCACGGTCGTGGTCACGTCGATGCTCCTTGAAATGCGTGTGTGAAGTGAGGCCAAGGAGTGTGCCACCATTCGATCGCCCCCGCTGGCGCGGCGCTCCGGCCGCTACGGGCGGCTTTCAGCGCGATCCGGGCGTAGCGCGAACGAAAGAAAACGGCGCGGTCTGCGGGGCAGGCACGACGTTTGACCGTGCCGCTGAATTAGAGCGATGCATCTACTAATAAGCTTTTAAAAACAAGCCAATAAGAAAGGGCATCGGCGATTAACGGCGCGTATTCGGCGAACTTGAAACGATTAGCGCGATTGGCCGCCCGTGTGCTCCGAAACCCGCATGGACAGGGGCTTTGCACGAGTGCCAGCACATTTGGTAACGCTTCTCAACAACACTTTGATCAGTAGTCGCACCACTATCCCAAAAAACTTCCCTAAATTAATTTGACAACCCTACACTTGCGCGCAGTGCGGATGGCGGCTGCCAAAAACGGCCGCGCTGAAGGACTTGCCAAGTGCATGACGATGCATCCGGCGTGGTCGTCCACGGGACTGAGCGATCGTGATGAAAGACGGGGCACAGGGCGATTACGTTGTTTTTGGGACCGAAACTGGAGACTTACATGAAGACCAAGCTTCAAAAAGTGTTGCCGATCAGCGCCGCAGCAATGATGTTCGCAGCGATGGCAACATCCGCAGCAGCCGATGAAACCGTCAAGATCGGTCACGTTGCACCGTTGACCGGCGGCATTGCCCACCTGGGCAAGGATAACGAAAACGGCGCGCGACTCGCAGTCGAAGAAATCAACGCGAAGGGCCTGACGATCAACGGCCAGAAGATCACGCTGGCGCTCGACCCGCAGGACGACGCGGCCGACCCGCGCACCGCCACGCAGGTTGCGCAGAAGCTCGTCGACGACAAGGTCGTCGCCGTCGTCGGCCACCTGAACTCGGGCACGTCGATCCCGGCATCGAAGATTTACAGCGACGCAGGCATCGTCCAGATTTCGCCGTCGGCCACCAACCCGACCTACACGCAGCAAGGCTTCAAGACGACCTACCGCGTCGTCGCGACCGATGCCCAGCAAGGCCCGGCGCTCGCCAACTACGCCGCGAAGCAACTGAAGATCAAGAGCGTCGCGATCGTCGACGACTCGACCGCCTACGGTCAGGGTCTCGCCAACGAATTCGAGAAGACCGCCAAGTCGCTCGGCCTCAAGGTGATCTCGCACGACGCGACCAACGACAAGGCCGTCGACTTCCGCGCGATTCTGACGAAGATCAAGGGCGAAAATCCGGACGCCGTGATGTTCGGCGGCATGGATGCGACGGGCGGCCCGTTCGCCAAGCAGGCGAAGCAGCTCGGCCTGCGCGCCAAGGTGCTGGCCGGCGACGGCGTGTGTACCGAAAAGCTGTCGGACCTGGCGGGCGACGCCACCGACAACGTCGTGTGCTCGGAAGCCGGCATGGCGCTCGAGAAGATGGAAGGCGGCGCGGCGTTCGGAGCGAAGTACCAGAAGCGTTTCGGCCAGCCGATCCAGATCTACGCGCCGTTCACGTATGACGCCGTGTACATCGTCGTCGACGCGATGAAGCGCGCGAACTCGACCGATCCGGCGAAGATTCTCGCCGCGATGCCGAACACGGACTACAAGGGCGTGATCGGCCAGACGACCTTCGATTCGAAGGGCGACCTGAAGCACGGCGTGATCTCGCTGTACGACTACAAGAAGGGCAAGAAGACGCTGCTCGACGTGGTCAAGATGTAGATGCCGCTCGATGGCGACTTCGAACGGAGTCGCCTGAAGCAAGGAAAGGCACGCCTCGGGCGTGCCTTTTTCATATCTTCAGCCGCCTGAGAATGCGCGGCGCCACGAGCGCGATCAGCGCGCAACACGCCGCCACGACCGACAAGCCGATCGGCAGCGTGCTCACCTGCGCCACCCCGCCGATCAGCACCGGCCCGATCAGCAAGCCGAAATAGGCGAGGCCCGCCACCTGCGCGAGGCCTTCCGCCGCGCTCACGCCTTTCACGTGCGTCGCGGCGGCGAACAGCACCGGCATCATGTTCGCGAGGCCGAGGCCCATCAGCGTGAAGCCGGTCATCGTCGCGATCGGGTTCGGCAGCAGCAACGCCATCAGCATTCCGACGAACGCCAGCGCCGCGCTGCCGAACACCAGTTGCGGCGCGCCGAAGCGGGCGCGCACGAAGTCGCCGCCGAAGCGTCCCGCCGCCATGCCGCCGGTGAACGCCGCGTAGGCCGCGCTCGACAGCGCAGGGCTCGCGAGCACGACGTCGCGCATGTAGACGGTCGCCCAGTCGTACATCGCGCCTTCGGCGATCAGCGCGATCAGCGCGACGCCGCCGAGTGCCCACAGCGCGGACGATCGCCACCGGTTCGACGACGACGCCTTCGCGTGCGCGTCGTGATGCGGGACGTGCGGCAGCACCGCGGGCATCGAAATCAGGATCACGATCACGCTCGCCACGGCAGCCAGCGCGAGATGCACGGCCGGCGCCATGCCGTGCGCGAGCAATGCGCCGCCCGCCGCCGCGCCCGCCATCCCGCCGATGCTGAACATGCCGTGCAGCGACGACATGATCGGCCGCCCGAGCGCCTGTTCGACCGCGCTCGCCTCGGCGTTCATTGCGACATCGAGCGTCGCCATGCCGAAGCCGAACACGGCTAGCACGGCGAGCAGCATCCAGTAGGACGGCGCGACGAGAATCAGCGCGCAGCAGATCGTCATCGTGATGCCGCCCGCGAGACAGGCGGCGCGCGTGCCGGCGCGGGCGATCCACGAGCCGGTCGTGAGCATCGCGAAGATCGAGCCGCCCGCGACCGCGAGCAGCGCGAACGAGAGCATGCCGGGACTCAGCGCGAACTTGTCGCGCACGGTCGGCACGTGCACGCCCCACGACGCGTACAGCATGCCCGCGATGAAGAAGACGGCCATCGTCGCGTAGCGGGCGCGTTCGCGCGCGGCAAGCGGCAGCTTGCGATGCGCCGCGAGCGACGCGTTGTGGTCGATGGAACTGGAAGCGGACGTCGATTCGGACACGAAATGGCTCGTTCGGAAGAGGAGGGCGAAAGCGGAGAGCTTTCGATTCTATCGAACGGTCTAAAGACATGCTCAGGCGCGGTGCATTAAGATCGACCGGGATCGGCGGCGCGGCCGGACTTGCGCGAACCGCCCAATTCCGAACGAGGAACCGAGCCGTGAACATTCCGCCGCATGCGCCGCTGCATCTGCTGCATCGAGTGCCGGATGGCACGCTTGCCACGCATTCCCGCGATCCGCGCGGGTTTCCCTATCCCACCGCGCTGCCGTTCGCGCCCACGGCGCGCCACGTGCCGATGCTGCTCATCAGCCATCTCGCCGAGCACACGCGCAATCTGCACGCGGATTCGCGCGCCGGTTTTCTGGTCGCGCATGCGTCGGACGGCAACGTGCTCGAAGGACAGCGACTCACGATGCTCGGCTCGTTTTCTCCCGCGCCGTCCGAGGAATCGTCCGATCTGGCGCGGCGTTATCTGAGATATCACCCCGACGCCGAGCGCTATCTCAGTTTAGGCGACTTTACGTTCTGGACCATGTCGCTGGAGCGAATGCGCTTTATCGGCGGATTTGGCGCGATGGGCTGGCTGGCTGCGGACGCACTCGATCCGCTCGAACCACTTTCGGCAAATGAGGAAACGCTGCTATGCGCATTTTTTGATGATTTTGACGAACGCCCGGCTACCTTGGCGTTATTGGGCGTGGACCGATATGGATGTGATTTCCGGCAGAATGGCCGTCGCAATCGTTTTACGTTCGATAAACCCAAAGTCACGGTAACAGAGCTGAAAGCCGCGTTGTTCGACTGGTTGGAACGTCACCGGTAAAATCAGCCGGGATTCGCAATTGAGGAAATGTGTTGCATCGCGAATAATTCGGGACGGAAAGGAAAATATTGCCGCACCGCAGGGCCGCACGAAATGTCGCACGAAACTCTCACGCCATGAAATCCGATGCCGTTTTGTATTGCGCCGCTTTCATGCGGCGACAACTTGGGTGCGTGTCTTTATCCGGAATTAAGAAAATTCGCTGTCTAGCGTTTCCGAATCAGCACAATTGTTACGAGGAAAACTTTCGATTGGGATTTTAGTGTCCTCGCCCACATGCATTCCTAAATCGATTTGTGTTAATCTGCGCTTCAACCCGAGGCCACACCGATAAATGGAAGCGAGCGATACGACTCGCATGTTTTAGCAAACCACAAGGGAATTACCATGTCTTCATACAAGGAACTCCTCGCTCAGCGCGAGAATCTGGAACGACAGATTGAAGAGGCCAAGTCGCGGGAATATGCCGAAGTACTTAATGAGATCAAGCAGAAAATGGCTGATTACGGCATCACGCTCCAGGAATTGGCTGGCGGTCGAAGCGCCAAGGGCGCAAAAGCTCCGCGTGCGCGCGCAGGCGTAGCCCCGAAGTACCGGGACCCGCAGAGCGGCAACACGTGGTCCGGGCGGGGAAAGCCGCCGAAATGGATCGCGGGCCAGGAACGCGACAACTTTCTGATCCAGAAATAAGAATCGCCCGCTCCGGATGCAGCCGCGCCAGCAGGCGCGGCTTTTTTTTGTGCGCATGCGCCCGCGACTTTTCTTTCGACGGCGCGCAGTCGGCAAAGACGCAGAACGAGAACGCGTCCTGTTACAATAACTCAATGATTTTTAAGGAATTTCTCTTCGAATTCCGAGCGTCATTAGTGCCCGCTTGTTAAAATAAAGCATCGCATTTAATCAGATTCAACTTATGTCGCTCTCCGTCCCACGTCCGGCGGCAAAGCAGGAAATCGCCCGCAGGACCACCTTCGTGAGTATCGTGCTGAACGCGGTTCTCATGTCGGCGCAGGTTTTCGTGGGAATAATCGCGCACTCTCAGGCGCTGATTGCCGACGGCATTCACTCGCTCGCCGATTTAGTGTCGGATTTTGTCGTGCTCGTCGCGAATCGGCACGGCGCCGCTGCGCCCGATGTCGATCACAACTACGGTCACAGCCGCTATGAAACCGTCGCTTCATTATTTCTCGGCGGATTGCTGATTGCCGTGGGCGTCGGAATGCTATGGCGCGCGGGCGAACGTATCGCAAACCTTCAGGATATTCCGCCCGTCCATTCGTCCGCGCTAATCGTTGCGCTCGTCGTGCTGGTTTCGAAAGAAGCGCTGTTTCGGTACATGCTGCGCGCGGCCGAACGCGTCAGGTCCGCGATGCTCATTGCCAATGCCTGGCATGCGCGATCGGATGCGGCGTCTTCGCTGGTCGTCGCGCTCGGCATTATCGGCAATATGGCGGGCTTTCAGGTGCTCGACCCGATTGCCGCGGCGATCGTCGGTTTTATGGTCGCCAGGATGGGCTGGATATTCGGCTGGGACGCCTTGCAGGATCTCTCGGACCGCGCGCTCGACCAGTCCACCGCCGACGACCTGCGCGCGCTCGTGCTCTCCACGCCCGGCGTGCGCGAGGTGCACGAACTGCGCACGCGCAAAATGGGCGATCTCGCGATCGTCGATGCGCACATTCTCGTCGACCCGCTGATCTCGGTGTCGGAAGGGCACTACATTGCCGAATCGGCGCGCGCGCATTTGCTGACCGACGCGCGGGTCGTCGACGCGCTGATTCACGTCGATCCGGAAAACGACGAGGTCAATCCGCCGCCCGGCCAGTTGCCGATGCGTCCCGTAGTCGGCGAGGCGGTGCGTGCGGCGCTTGGCGCACAGGGGTTGTCGTTCGACTCGATGAACCTGCACTACCTGAGTCGGGGCTTCGACATCGACGTGTTGCTGCCGGCGCTGGCGAACGCCGACGAAACCGCGCAGGCCGACGAGCGTCTCGCCCAAGTCGATTTCGAAGCACTAAAGCGGCGTCTCGGCGCGCGCGAAATCCGCGTGGTGCGTGCGGTGCGCACGCCGGGCGCGTCACTTCAGGCGGCGCGCGGCGCGAATGAAACGGCCGCGCCGCGCTGAAACGTCAGAGTGGCAACTGCGTGTCGAATTTGATTTCCCGCAGCACGACGCTCGTGCGCACCTGAGCGACCGCCGGAATCTTGAAGATGCGGTCGTGCAGGAAAGCGTCGTAGGACTTGATGTCGGGCGCGACGATCTTGAGGATGTAATCGGATTCGCCGGTCGTGCTGTAGCACTCGGTCACTTCCGGACAGGTGGCGATCTCGCGCTCGAACTGCTCGACGCCGCCTTCCGTATGCCGCGTCAGGTGGATATGCGCGAGCGCGCAGACGTGCAGACCGAGCTTCTCGCGATCGAGCAGCGCCGTGTAGCGCTGGATCACGCCCGATTGCTCCATGTCCTTGATGCGCCGCCAGCACGGCGTGCTCGACAGCCCGACCTGGTCGGAAATTTCCTGCACCGAGCGGCGCGCGTCCAGTTGCAGGAGGCGCAGGATTTTTTGTGAAAATGTATCGAGAGTCAACTGCGCCTCCGGTTTGGTCGCGACCTGACTCTCATGGTAGAGGCGCCGGAAAATAAACGCAATGCGAAGCGCCAGAACTGAGGGAGATTCCCTAACGCATCGTCAAGACTGCGCGTTTTTACCTTCCGGAATCGCGGGCCCGGCGGCGTCGGCACTGTCTGCTGGCGCGAGCGCCTTCGACGCCCGCAGTTCCGCCAGCATGTTGCAGAAGAGCGCGCCTTGTTCGATGGCGTCGTCGAGCGCGACGTGCGTGTGCGGCAGCTCATCGAACCAGTGCTTCGGCAGCCGCGGCTTGATCGCCTTGCGGTAGGGCAGGCCGGTCATCGCGAAGGCGAGCGTCTTGATGTCGAGCGCGGACCACGAAAACGGGCAGCGCTCGGCGAAACGCATCATGTACCAGAACATGTAGGTGAAGTCGAAGCCCGCCGGATACGCGACGAACACCGGCTTGCCAGGCAGCGCCTCGACCCAGTCGACATAGGCGCGCAGCGCGGTTTCCGGCTTTTGCAGGTCGGTCCGGCAGGCGGCCCACGCGTCAGGCTGCGTCTTCCACCACGCGGCTTGCACCGGATGCGCCGTGGCACCTTCGAGCGTCTCCAGATTCGCGGAGAATGTGGCGATCAACTCCTTGTCCGCCGTAAAAGCCGCCGACGCGAAACTCAGCATCGAATGCGGGCCGGGAATCGGGCCGTCCGCCTCGACGTCGGTGCTCACATAGATTTCGGGGATCGCGTTCATGCGGTCACTCCGTCGCCGACATAGGGATTGGTGCGGCGCTCGTCGCCGAACGTCGATGCGGGGCCGTGGCCGGGCACGAACGTGACGTCGTCGCCGAGCGGCCACAGTTTTTCCTGGATCGCGCGGATCAGGTCGGCGTGATTGCCGCGCGGAAAGGCGGTGCGCCCGATCGATCCGGCGAACAGCACGTCGCCGACGAACGCCAGCCGATGGCGCCGGCTGAAGAAGATCACATGCCCCGGCGTATGGCCGGGACAGTGATAGACCTCGAACGTCTCGTCGCCGAATTCGACGGTCTCGCCGTCTTCCAGCCAGCGCGCCGGAGTGAACGCCTGCGCCGACGCGAAGCCGAAACGCTTGCCCTGCTCCGGCAACTGGCCGATCCAGAACGCGTCGTCGCGGTGCGGGCCTTCGATCTTCACACCGAAGTGGTCCGCAAGCGCCTCTGCGCCGCCGCAGTGATCCAGATGCCCATGCGTGAGCAGGACCTTTTCGACGGTGACGCCCTGCCGCTCGACTTCTCCGATGATCCGCTCCAGGTCGCCGCCCGGATCGACCACGACTGCGCGCTGCGTCGATTCGCACACGACGATCGAACAATTCTGCTGAAAGGGCGTCACAGGGACGAGGGTCACGTTCATGGGCTACAACCCGCGCGTAAAAATGTCCATTGTACCGGGGCCGGAGCAGGGTCGTTGCGCCGCTACATCGGGGCAAAAAACGGCCCCAAAATCGGCAATTCTTGCGCCCATAGTGAAAATCAATGACGAAATTCGCAGTTCCGGGTAGCCAACTAATGTTTTTGGCTATAATGGCATCACTTGTGCATGTGTTCTTCCATGCAATCAATGGGTGATTCGTCAGACGCCAGCGCGTTTTTACAATCATCATCAGTACGCTGTTGGGGGCCAGAAGCCTCCTAACTGCAACTCAAGCATCGACTCCGTTCGATGCACACGTCTTGTCCAGCCAGGTGCGATGCGCCTGCTGCGGCCAAAGCTGCCGCGACGCTGGATGGGGCCTACGCCGCCGTTCCTGCGCTGTTTATCGCGCGAGAACGTGATTGCCACGTTCGATGGCGGCATGTGGGGTCTGGTCAGGCTGCCGGGGACAGGTTGCGCCAGACGTGAAAATTAACCGGGCAATTGCGGCGAGGTACGCCGCAGCCGTGCATCCATCGGCCGTTCGCAAGATCGAACGGCGTGTGGCGTTGCGCGGAAAAAAGCCTTGAGCTGCCATCAGGCGCGCGCTCGTCGCGTCGCCGGGCGGCTCTGCAACCGTTGATACACGTCTATGAATGCTCGACTTACTCGACATATCGGGAGTCTCTTTGCCGTTGCGATCCTGGCCGGCTGTGCTGCGCCGGGTTCCAGCGACCTGAGCGCTTCCAACCAGCACCCGGGGAACAATTTCCTCAGCAGTAATGGTGCCCGCGCAGTCGCGCCGCTCGCCTACGAATCGAAGCTGAATTCGGTGCCGGCCGCGCCTGCGAAGACCGAAGAACCGAAGTCCCTCGCTGACGCGGAGCCGATCACGAGCGGCCCGGACGTCGGCAACTTTGAACAGCAGGGCCGCGCCTCCTGGTACGGTCGCCCGTTCCATGGCCGCAAGACTGCCAGCGGCGAACGCTACGACATGCACGCGCTCACCGCCGCGCACCGCACGCTGCCGCTCGCGTCGTGGGTCCGCGTGACGAATACGGTGAACCAGAAGACGGTCGTGGTTAAGATCAACGATCGCGGTCCTTACGCACGCGGGCGGGTCATCGATTTATCGTACGCGGCGGCGGCAGCGCTCGGCATGCGCGGCGCGGGCACGGAGAAGGTGAAGATCGAAGGCCTGACGCAACAGGAAGCGCGTGTCGCGCGTGCCCAGTACGCGTCCGATAGCCAGATCAACTGATCGGCTCAGACCGCACGCATCACATGACAACGGGCCGTTCGACGGCCCGTTTTCTATTCCTCTTCCGATTTGGCGAGATAAAGCGCCCGCGCATACAACGCGTTGCGCGGCGCTCCGGTGAGCGTGGCCGCGAGCCGCGCCGCGCTGCTCACCGACAATTCCTCCAGCAGCGTCGACAGCAACGCGTCGTGGGCATCCTCGGCGTCGGCCTGCTGCGGCGCGCCTTCCACCACCAATACGAATTCCCCGCGCTGACGGTTCGGATCGCCGGCGAGCCACGTTGGCCCTTCGGCCAGGGTGCATCGATGCAGGCTCTCATGTAACTTCGTCAGCTCACGGGCGATCAGCAACTGCCGCTCGCCGCCGAGCGCATCGGCGAGCGCCTGCACCGTCTCGACGATACGATGCGGCGCCTCGTAGAAAACGAGCGCGCCCGGCTGTGTCGCGAACGACTGAAGCTGCGTCGCGCGCTGCTTCGGCTTGGCCGCGAGAAAACCGATGAACGTGAAGGTGTGCACCCACGCGCCGGCTGCGCAGAGCGCGGTCGTGAGCGCGCTCGCGCCCGGCAGCGGGATCACGGGAAATCCGGCTTCGCGCACGGCATCGACGAGCCTGGCGCCCGGATCGGAGATGCCCGGCGTGCCCGCGTCCGACACGCACGCGATGCGCTCGCCGTTGCGCAAATGCCCGATCGCGCGCTCGGCGGCGCTGCGCTCGTTGTGCTCGTGCACGGCGATCGACGGCTTCGAGATGCCATAGCGCGAGAGCAACTGCGCCGTGTTGCGCGTGTCTTCGGCGGCGACGCGGTCGACGAGTGCGAGCACGTGAAGCGCGCGCAGCGTGATGTCGGCGACGTTGCCGATCGGCGTCGCGACGACGTAGAGCGCGCCCGCCGGATAGTGCTGACCTTGTGCGAGGTCGGTCAGATGTTGCGTCATGGGGGTTACGTTCGAGGGAGAACGTCATTGTGCCATGTGGCTCGGGGCGGCCCGCGCGGGTTTCGCGTGCCGCCGTGGCCGCACAACTTTTGCGGAGGAGCCGTGTCCAAATCGGTCGGCGATGCTTTCGAGGCGCACGCGCTCGTCTATCTTCAGCGGCAACGCATGCGGCTCGTGGCCCGTAACGTCATGTGTCGCGGTGGCGAGATCGATCTCGTGATGCGCGATCGCGATGGTGCGCTCGTGTTCGTCGAAGTGCGCGCGCGCCGGAGCCGGCAATTCGCCGATGCCGCCGCGAGCATCGGCACACGCAAGCGCGCGCGACTGATCCGCGCGGCGCAGCACTATCTGAGCGCGTGGCGGGGCGAACTGCCGCCGTGCCGCTTCGATGTCGTCGCGTTCGATACGGGGCGCATCGTGTGGCTCGCCGATGCGTTTCGCGCCGACGACGCCTGAACGACTGCCCGCGTGCATGCATGCGGTAAACTGCGCGGAGCCTGAATCTCATGCCGACGTCGAGCGCGCCGCTCTCGAATGTCGCACGCAACGAACCGCCGCGCGCGACGCGGCACAACTCAAGACTCGATGTCCGTCGAACGCATTCAACAGCATTTCCGCGACAGCGCGGCAGTCAAACTCGAAGCACTCGAAACGCTGGCGGTCCCGATCGCGGCCGCCGTCGATGCGCTCTTCGGCGCGCTCGCCAACGGCTCGAAGATTCTCGTGTGCGGCAACGGCGGGTCCGCCGCGCACGCGCAGCAATTCGCGGCTGGGCTCATCGGCCGCTTCGAACGCGAGCGCCCGGGCCTGCCGGCGATCGCGCTCACGACCGACTCGTCGATCCTGACCGCCGTCGGCAACGACTACGCGTTCGAAGAGATCTTCTCGAAACAGGTCCGCGCGCTCGGCCAGGCGGGCGACATATTGCTCGCGATCAGCACGTCGGGGAATTCGGTCAACGTGCTTGCGGCGATCCAGGAAGCGCACGAGCGCGAGATGATCGTGATCGCGCTGACGGGCAAGGGCGGCGGCGTGGTCGCCGAGGTGCTCGGGGAAGCCGATATCCCTGTCTGCGTGCCGTCGGAGCGCACGGCGCGCATTCAGGAAGTGCATCTGCTGACCATCCATTGCCTGTGCGACGGCATCGACGCGATGCTGTTGGGCGAAGACTGACAGGCGTCACCCAGATTCATTAAGACTGACCAACCAAGGGGAACGGATTTGATGAACAAGACACGCGTCAAGACGACGCTTGCGCGCGCCACGCTGATGGCGAGCCTGCTGGCCGGCGCCGCACTGACGCTGCAGGGATGTCCGCTGCTGGTGGTCGGCGGCGTGGCGGGCGGCGCGCTCGTCGCGACGGACCGTCGCACGCTCGGCGCGCAGACCGAGGATCGCGAGATCCAGGTGAAGGCGACGACGCAGATCAACCAGAACCTGCCGGACCAGGCGCACGTCAACGTGACTGTGTTCAATCGTCGCGTGCTGCTGACGGGCGAAGTGCCCAACGAGGCGTCGAAGCAGAAGGCGGAAGAAGTCGCGCGCGGCATCAACAACGTGGGCGGCATCGTGAACGAACTGGCCGTGCAGGGCGGCAGTTCGATCTCGTCGCGTGCCAACGATTCGTATCTCGAAGGCCGCGTGAAGACCGCGATGGTCGGCGAGAAGGATCTGTCGGCGAACTTCTACAAGGTCGTGTGCGAACGCGGAGTCGTGTATCTGATGGGGCTCGTCACGTCGGACGAAGGCGCGCATGGCGCCGATGTCGCGGCGCGCGTGCCGGGCGTCGAGCAGGTCGTGAAGGTGTTCCAGTACATCAAGCCCGAAGAGGCCTCGGCGCTGAATGCGGCGGCGGCGTCGGGCGCAAGCGCGGCGAGCGCCGCGGCGCCGGTGCAGACGGAGCCAACGGTAGGCGCTGTGCCGGATTCGTCGGTGAGTTCGCGTCCGCTCGAGCAGCAGACGCCAGCGCCCGTCAAGAACTCGGACGTGCATCCGGGCAATCCGACGAAGCCCGCGACCAAATGATGCGAGTGCGTTCGATGATGTGCGCGGGCCTTGTCGGCGCGTTGCTCTCTGGTCTGGCGGGTACGCCGGCGTGGGCCGCGGACCAGCCGGTCGCGGCCGCCGATGCGACCGCGATCGCGCGCAGGAACGCTTGCATGGGCTGCCACGCGGTGGATCGGAAGCTCGTCGGGCCGTCGTTTCAGCAGATCGCGGAGAAGTACAAGGGCGACGCGTCGGCGCCGGCCAGACTCGCGCTGAAGGTGAAGAACGGCGGCGCGGGCGTGTGGGGCGCGATTCCGATGCCGTCGCATCCCGCGATGAACAGTGCGGATATTCAGACGGTGGTGAGTTGGGTACTGGCGGGCGCGCCTTCGAAGTGAAGGCGCATATTCGGGTCTCGACCGCTTGTCAGGCCATGCGGGGGCTGTGCTAGAATCGAAACTCGTTGGGGGGGTAGCTCAGCTGGGAGAGCGTCGCGTTCGCAATGCGAAGGTCGGGAGTTCGATCCTCCTCCTCTCCACCAAGAACATGTCTGAAGATGTACAGGAAGGTCCTAAAACCCGCGTAGCTGCAAGGCTCCGCGGGTTTTTTGTTTCTGGCGACGTCTGAGAGCATGTATTGACAGCTGCCCCCAAGGGGGGAAGACTTTGGGGGCAGCAGGTCATCTTGTAAAGGCAGTATTCCCCAGTCCGGTTCCCATATGCCGCTTACCGAAGCATCCATCAGGAGCACTGGCCCCGTCGAACAGCCGAGGAAGCTTTTCGACAGCGGTGGACTGTACCTGCTCGTCACACCGCGGGGTGGCAGGATGTGGCGGCTTAAGTACCGATTCGGCGGTAAGGAGAAAAGCCTGTCGCTTGGCATCTACCCACAAGTCACGCTTGCGGTGGCGAGGAGGCTGAGAGACGAGGCTCGGACTTTACTTGTTGCGGGAGTCAATCCGGGCGAGGTAAGGAAGCAGGAGCGCTCAACCCTGCGCGACGAAGCCGCCCGCGTGAATGCTGCCATGCGTTTTTCCCTGGATAGCGACGGAGCTCTGTCGATTCGAATCGTCGCGCGGAGGGTAAACCTCAGTCCATCGGGAACCGCCGACCTGCGCGCCTTTCTGGATGCAACGCGGGGCGTGCCCGTCAAGGAGTGAAAATGGCATTGACCGATGTCGGCGTTCGCAACGCCAAGCCAAGAGATAAGCTCTATCGTCTATTCGATGAGCGCGGTATGTACTTGGAGATTTCTGCTACGGGCGGCAAGTGGTGGCGCCTGAAATACAGATTCGGGGGAAAAGAAAAGCGGCTGTCACTGGGCGTCTACCCCGACGTGGGTCTGAAGGTGGCCCGGGATCGTCGGGATGAGGCTCGCAAGCTCCTGGCCAACGGTATTGATCCTGGTATTGAGCGCAAGGTGCAGAAGGCGGCGACGGTGGAGCGTGCCGCCAACAGCTTCGAAGCGGTTGCTCGCGAGTGGTTTGCAAGGCAGGCGCCGGGGTGGGCTGTCAGTCATGCCGACAAGATCATGAGGCGCCTCGAGAAAGATGTCTTTCCCTGGCTGGGTGGCAGGGCGATCGCCGATATCAAGGCCCCCGAAGTTCTGGCGGTGCTGCGCCGGGTCGAAGCGCGCGGTGCTCTGGATACCGCGCATCGCGTCCATCAGAACTGCGGCCAGGTTTTCCGCTATGCGGTGTCGACCGGGCGTGCGGAGCGCGACATCAGCGCGGATCTGCGCGGTGCACTTCCCGCGGCACGGCACACGCATTTCGCATCTGTGACGGAACCAGATGAAGTTGCCGGCCTACTGCGGGCGCTGGATGGTTTCCAGGGAACGTTCGTCGTTCAGTGTGCGTTACGCCTGGCCCCTTTGCTGTTTGTCCGACCGGGGGAATTGCGGACAGCGGAGTGGTCGCAGTTCGATCTCGACAAGGCACAGTGGCGCTACACGGTCTCCAAGACCAAAACGGAGCACCTTGTGCCGCTTGCCACTCAGGCTTTGGCGATCCTGCGCGATCTTCATGCGCTAACAGGCGCACGGAAATACGTTTTTCCAGGACGAGACGTCAAGAAACCAATGAGTGGAGCAGCAGTTAACGCGGCCCTGAGGCGGATGGGCTTTGACACAAAGACAGAGATTACAGGCCACGGCTTTCGGGCGATGGCACGCACCATTCTGCATGAGCAGTTGCGCTTTCCAAGCGAGGTCATCGAGCATCAGCTCGCGCACAGAGTGTCCGACGCCCTTGGTACGGCTTATAACCGGACGAAATTCATTGACGATCGAATCGTGATGATGCAGCGGTGGGCTGATTATCTTGATAACCTGAAAGCTGGTGCTGATTAAGTACGCGTAAGTCGTGGCGCGTCCGACACTACGCCGATGGTGGTGGAAGATGAGCCGACGCCTTGGCCAGGACGATCGAGGCGTTTCCTTACACTTGCGAGCAGCTTGGCATGATTGACAAGCGACGCTTCGGCCTTGCGCGCCACATCTGATTAGCCTACCAGCGATTTTTCCTTCCTCCATATTAGCTGCGGAGGGAAAATAGACGGAAATTCGCTGGTTAAAATTCTAGGCCGTTTCCACCCGCTGTTCGTAGCCCCCAACCAGCGTTGGCATTCCTCGAGTCGCCGCACATGCCTTACGCGTCCTTCGGCTGTTGCGACCACATCCGGCCCCTACGGCTAACTGAGGGCATAATTCAGATCAGTTACGTTTGAGGGCGATGAATGATTGCGTGTGTGGAACTGCCTGCTGGGAAGCTGATTGATTGTCATGATCTTGCGTGGGCCGTGGCTAGATATCGTTTTCCATTTCCGGAGGAAGGCGCAACGGGCATGTCTTGTATTACGGGATCGAAAATGGTGGACTACAGCCGCCCGGCGATCCCATCAGTGAGGCCCATCGAAAAGCCACGAACGCTACTTGCCCCGCCAGTTGAACGGATTGACCCCACTCCATATGCAGTACCCGGGCAGCCGTTGGTTCGCCCCGGGGATCTAACTGAACTATGGTTCCCCGAGCGGCTAACTAACCAAGATAAAGTTTTGCTCGCAGCGATGCTGGTTGATTTACCGACATTGAAATACCCAATGTCGGAATGGAATCAGGATAGCTTTCTGACGGCGTATCGGGAGAAGATTGATTCGCTACAGCTCGTTGGTGAGCGGTACTGGGAACCCATCTTGGCGACTGGGGCGTATGTGGAGAGACAGCGTCGGAGCCGAGAGCAGTTCGTTGCCTACGATGCGAGGTATGACTTTGGAGAGGAGTTCGCTCGGGGGTTGGATATCCTTAACCCGTCTGGCAATCCCGTTCTAACCTTCGACATCACTTGCTTTGAGCTGGGAAATTATTTCCTCTATCGTAAGGAAGTTCACCGCGTCCTGAACCAGTACGGAATGCTCTTTCGAGACGGCGAAGAACATCCAGCTGGCAGCGGCACCCCAGCGTCAATAGATGCGAATAGTAATGGTGTAATCGAGACGCCATCGAGTGTCGTTCGCGGCCGTGTGTCTGAACGCATTTCGACAACAGAACTGGAGAACGATGAGTCGGATATTTCGGGCGAAAAAGCTTCGGGAAAGATGCCGCCGCTCACGAAGGAAGAATGGTTGGAGATTGTGAAGTTGCATGCCCGACTAGAGAGCGATCCAGAGGCAAAAAAATCCTCTGCGCAAGTTGCGTCGCAATTTAATCGATCCGATAGCTACATCCGACGCATCATCAGAATGTCGCGCGATATTTTGAGGGGTGCAAGCGATCAGGATTTTGAGGAGCTTGCTACAGCTATCTCGGCGAAGTACGACGCGAAAGTGCCCGTGCAATACGTTGAAGCTCTTGTCGCCTGGGAGCGCAGGAAGAGTGCCGGGGCGACAAATTGGGTTTTTTCAGGAAAAACGTAGTGAATTAGTTCCGCCCTTGTTCCGGCCAGAATCCCGTTGGACGTCTGGAAACCTTGTTGGATAAGAAGGGAGTTTCTTTTCTCGTTATCTCTTGCCCGGAACATAAGTTCCGGGCTGATTCTTCATCGCCCTTATGGCGCAAGCCGAGTCCCGGTGATCGAGGCAAGGCAGCCTCGTTTGCCAAACAGCGATGGAGAAATCATGCCGAACATCAAGCAACTTACCCAGCATCAGTTGAAGTCCCCGCCGAGTAGCATCCCGGTCAAGCACAGCTCGACCGCTCGCCAGCCTGATAAGGCGCCGCGCATTTTCCGCATGAAGGATCTCGTCGAATGCACCGGCCTGTCCCGCGCGACCATCTATACGCTAATGTCGACCGATCCGACGTTCGCTCGCAAGATTCGGCTGACTGCCCGCACGATCGGGTTTTACGCGCACGAGGTCGAGGCCTGGCTGGCATCGCGTGCTCAGATGCGCGACGCGGCGTAAGGGGGCACGATGACGCAAGAAAATCACCAACAAGGCTTCGTCGGATTCGCGGAAGCGTTCGGCGATCGCTACGCTGATCCGCGAATACGGTGGTCCTTCTCTCTCGAAACAGGAAGAGGAAACTTTGTACGAGCAGATCAAGGACCAGTACGAACCGGATGACAACGACGGCGAGGCCGAAAAGGCGCGTCGTGCAAAAGGTGGCGACACAGTCACTTGTCCGCGCTGCGATCTGCCTGTCACGGATCGGCGTAATGACGCCGGGGATGATCGCCGTAATGGCGCCAGTTTGAAGTGAAGTAAAACGCGGATTC
>NZ_FCNZ02000014.1 GCF_001544495.1 Caballeronia telluris | reverse complement strand
ACATCGCCGAGCCCCGTTTACAACTACTTTGAGCAGCCAACAAAAATGCCGTTCAGTCGCTTAACTGAACGGCATTAAGAGTATGGGCCGCTTGTCGCACTGATCGCCCAGTACTGGCCTCAATGGCGCGAGTCACGTGCTGAGTTGAACGCTTTACCGTTGGGACACCAGAGCTGGAGCGAGTGACATCTGCTGAGGGACTGAGGTGACGCGCCTCCATAGGACGAGACATTCGACGCGAGAGCAAGCCCAGCGAAGCATATCTCTTAGGATGCGGCTTCTCCTAACACCGTTCTCACCGACAATCACGATACAATTCGCACCGTTATTGGGTGTGCCGGCCAATGGAACACGCAGTCCCTTTGTTTCTTACTTGCGGATTGGTGTAATCCCATTCCAAATTCCGACCGCCTTCAGCTAGATTGATATCAATAACCGCTTCCGGCGACGATAGTGGTCGCAATAGGCGTGTAATGTCTGCGTCAATGTTGTCGGCGACCTTGAGCGACACGGCCAAAGCGTATCTCGCTTCAGTGCCCCACTGACGTGCTTCTTTCCAGTCTTTCCACCAGCCACCGACAGGAAAACTGCCAGCCTCGCGAGCTTGGTTCGGGTTCGGTTCGCCGAAATAGGACAGGGTAATCCGTAGTTCGACTTGGGCTGCGCCGAGTTGCAGCAACTCCTGCCCGGTCCAGCGTGCCCGCGTGTCGCGCCTGACACAGCGTTGCAGTCGCTGGACCTTTGCGATATTTCATCCGCCGAAAAATCCGCGGACGCCGTCACGCGACAAACCGGTGATCACAATCCACGCTGCTCGATGAGATTGCGCGCTTCATCGTTATACGCATACGGCGTATCGATCTGATTGACGCGGATCGCGCCATGCGCGGGCGCAGCTTTGAGCAGGCGCTCGCCCTTCATCAGCTCGCGGCAGCTCATCTGGCCTTTCTGCAACGGGACGGCCAGGTAGTAGTCGTCCGGCTTCAGCTCCTCGCCCGCCGCCATGTCGCGCTTTGCGTAGACGCCCCGCACGAGCCCGTCGAGGTAAGCGATTTCCTTTTGGGGCGGAATGCGTTTGGCCGTGCCCGGCGCGCCGCACATCTCGACCGCGCGCTTGTAAGCCTTGAACCACGTATCGGCCTGATGCGGAAGCGTGCAATACGGGGATACGGGAATGCCATCGGCTTCGATGTCGATATGACGCTCGAACGTGCGCGCGCCCTTCGCGTAGGCAATCATGACCGAACTCGTCCAGTCGGTTTGCTCGTGCGTCGAGAAGCCGATCACATGCTCGGGGTAGCGGTCGCGCAGGAAGTCGACCTGGTTGATCTCAAGTTCGCTGTCTTCCGACGGATAGATCGACACACAATGATTGATCGCGAGCGGAATGTGACGGTTGCGGAAGAATTTCGAAAGATCGTCGATATCCTTGAGCGACGAGCCGCCCGTCGAGACGATCACCGGCTTGCGCGTTTTTGCGATTTCCTCGATCAGCACCCAGTCGTTCAAATCCGAGCTGGCGATCTTGATGATCTCGACACCGAGGCGCGCGCACAGGCGCACCGACTCTTCGTCGAACGGCGTCGACATCGGGATGCAACCGGCCTGACGCACCGCTTCGACCATCGTCTTGTAGCCGTCGACGCTCATTTGCGTGTCGAGGGTCTTCTTGATGTAGCGGATGTCCGAACGCTCACGGAAGTCCCGATGAATGAAGCGATCGACATCGCGGAACTGCAGCTTGATCGATGCCTTGACGTTGTTGAAGCGGACGATGCGCGAGAAGTCGGTGATGATCTTCATGCCGCGCTCGACTTTGCCCCAGTGGTTGTTAGCCAGTTCGAGCACGAAAAGACCGTCGAACAGACGCTGGGATTCCTGCTTGTAATTCATGAAAACTCCGGAATAGCTAAGTGTGTTTGATTCGCCTGGATTCGTCTTTGCGCGTCGCTATTCGGCGCGCGCGGTGTCGTCTCGTGCATCGAAGCCGGGATAGCGCATCGCGACTTCCAGTTCTTCGGCTTGCAGAAACGGGAACATGTCTTCGAGCTGCGGGCTCTGGATGGTCCCGTCCGGCAATTGACGCGAGCTGACGCGCGGTTCGAACCCCTGTTGCGGGTCGAGCATCACTTCGATCAGCATCGGCCCCGGCGCCTCGATGGCCTCGCGCAGCGCTTCGCGGAAGTTTTGCCGGTCGATACGAACCGACGGCAGGCGGTATGCGGCGCCGATGTCAGCAAAATTGGGGAACGTCACACCGCTCTCGGGGCCTTCGCCCGCGAGACGCTTGAAGAAGTTCGCCTGCGACGAACGAATGGACAGGTAGCCTTCATTGTTCAGTACCACTACCTTGATCGGCAGTTTGTAGTGGGCGATGGTCTGCAATTCCTGCACGTTGAGTTGCGTGCTGCCATCGCCCGCGAGCGCCCAGACGCGACCGCCCGCGGGAATTGCGAACGCCGCGCCGATCGCGGCGGGAATGTCGTACCCCATCGACGCGCTGCCGGAGTTCGAGAAGAGCCGTACCGTGTTCTTGATCGGCGCGATCTGGAACGGAATGATGCAGGCCGACGCATTGCCCGTTGCAACCACGTCGCCAGGACGCGACAGCTTGAACAGCTCGTCGATGAATACGTAAGGGTTGATGCGGCCGTTCCACGGACGCGGCCGGGCATCGAGCGCTGGATAGCGCTTCTTCGTTTGTGCGATCCAGGCGCGCCATGCTTCGAAGCGTTCCGGCGCGGCCGCGGCGGGAGCGTCTGCGAGCAGCAGCGGAACGAGGTCGCGCAAATCGGCAATGACGGCTTCGTCGGGGCTGTAGGTGGGCTTGCGGGATTCGGCCTCGTCGATGTCGATCTGCACGACGACGGCGTTCTTGGCAAAGCTGCCGAAGTTGTAGCCCGTTTGCCGGATATTCAGGCGACTACCGAAGACGACGAGCAGGTCGGCCGCCTGAAGCACGAAGTTGCCCTGGCGCGTCCCGATGGTGCCCGGACGGCCCGCGAAAAGCGGATGGTCCGATGGCACCGTGTCGTGCGTCCATGCGGTCGCGAGCGGCACGCCGAGCGCTTCGGCCACCCGCACGATGTTCTCGTGCTGACCGGACAAACGCGCGCCGGTGCCGAGCAGGAAGAGCGGCCGCGACGCACCCGTCACGCGGCCCAGCAGATTCTTCACCGCGCTTTCGAGTGCCCGGCCTTCCAGCCGTGCGGCCAATGCGGGAAGCTGTCCGTCCCACGCTTCGAGCGCATCGGCGTCGATTTGCGCCGACTGCACGTCGATGGGAATGTCGATCCAGACGGGGCCGGGGCGCCCGTGCTGACACAGCGCCCAGGCACGCTCGATCACGGCTCGCGCGTGTTGCGGGTCCTTCAGCGTCAGGGCGTCCTTACAGACCGGGCGGGCCATCGACACGATATCGACTTCCTGATCGCCAAGCTGGCGCAGTCCATCGACGGGCGTGGTGGCGAGATGCGTATCGCGCTTCACCTGGCCCGACAGCACGAGCATCGGGATCGAATCCGTATAGGCACCGAACACGCCGTTGAGCGCGTTGATACCGCCGGGGCCCGTCGTCACGTTGACGACACCGGGCCGGTTGGTGACGCGCGCATAGCCTTCGGCGGCCATTGCGCAAGCCTGTTCGTGATGGCAGTACACGGGCGTGAGTCCGTCTGCGTGCGTCAGCGCATCGTTGAGGAACATGGCTCCGCCGCCAGTCAGCATGAATACATGCCCTGCGTGCTGCTCTGCGAGAAAGCTCGCGAGATATTCGGCGACTCTCATCTTTCGCATTGGTTTTACGACTCCAGATTGGCGATTCCCAGGGCCACGCCTTGCCATTCGCGTCATGCAGGACGGGCTCTTCCGTTCTCGTTAGTATCTTCTGGCTGACGATTTTCAAAGCCCGGACTAGAACCTCAAAAGCCGGCCAATTCGGGCAAATGGAACCTAAGGGCGACACGCGGGTGCGCGCCGCTTTCGACAGCGGATCAGGTCATCGACGCGCGTCGCCCGATGATGCCGCCCGCGCGCAAAATCGCTTGGTCGAAGTCGATTTCGTTATGCAAATCGAGTTCCGTTGCCGCGCGCAGCACGTCCGGCACGTAACGGTTGCGGGTTGCATTGTCGGCATCGGGCTTCGCCAGGATGCGGACCGGCTTGCCCGGCGAGAGCAGGGTCGCGATGCGATGCGCGGCGTCGCCGAGCGTCATCGCCTCGGGCGAACCGACGTTGTATGCGTGCCCCGCCTTGCCCTCGCGCAACATGACGAGCAGCCAGCGCGCGAGTTCCGTCTGGTCCATGTACGAGCGCACGGGCGTGCCGTCGCCCTTCACGACGATTTCGTCGCGCCACAGCGCATCGGCGATGAAGTTGCCGATGGCGAAATGCACGTCGAGCGGCAGATCTTCGCCCACGAACGCGAAACAGCGCGCGATCACGCATTCCATCCCAAATCGCTCGCCGTAGAGTGCGCAGAGATGCTCGGCCTGACGCTTGCCGACGCCATACGTTCCCGCCACGTCCAATGGGTCGGGCATGCCGTGGTAGCGCTCCGGGATCGCGTTCATGGAAGCGGGCTGGGGACCGTACACGCCGCCGGAACTGGTCAGCAGAAACCGTCGCACGCCGTGATCCGCCGCGTACTGAAGCAGGTTCTTCGTGCCTTGCGTGATCTGTTCGAAGCGCTGCAACGGACGTAGGTCGGCGACGTGGGTCGAGTCCGCGGCTGCGTGCAGGATGTGCGTGAAGCCGGCATCGCGCGGCAGGCTGTCGGGCACTTCGATGTCACCGCGATGGAACGAGAGCCACGGCAGTCCCGCGAATTCGGGATGTCGCCGCAGGAAGAGATCGGGAGCGCGGCTTAGAACGACGACGCGTCGCGCGAGCAGTGCGCCCGCTTCGCGTTCGTGCGCGATCAGATAGCGCAGCACAGCCTTGCCGAAAAAGCCGGTGCCACCTGAAAAGAGAATGTCCAATTCGTCGTTCCCGATGCAAGGAAAGCGCCGCAACCGCGGCGCCGGGATGAGGTTGATCGCGGCTTAGAACGCGACGCCGAGGAACTGCTCGATACGGCTTGCAGCGAACTCGAGCATCGTTTCGCTGAGACCCGGATAGACGCCGATCCAGAACGTGCGGTGCATGATCGTGTCGGTGTTGTCGAGCACCGACGCGACGCGGTAGTTGCGGCCCTTCATGTACGGCTGCTTCGTCAGGTTGCCCGCGAACAAGAGACGCGTGCCGATCCGGTTCTGCTCGAGATACGACAGCAGATCGTTACGGCTGACGGGCGCGTTCTCACGCAGCGTGATCGGGAAGCCAAACCACGACGGATCGCTGTTGGGCGTCGGTTCAGGCAGGATCAGGAAGTCGGCGCAGTTTCGCAGGCGCTCGCGCAGGAACGAAAAGTTGCGGCGGCGCGCAGCGATGAAGTCATCGAGACGGTCGAGCTGCGCCAGCGCGCACGCGGCCTGCATGTCGGTGATCTTCAGGTTGTAGCCGAGGTGCGAATACGTGTACTTGTGGTCATAACCCTCCGGCAGATCACCGAGCTGCCAGCAAAAGCGCTTGTTGCACGTATTGTCCTTTCCGGGCGCGCAGTAGCAATCGCGGCCCCAGTCGCGGAACGACTCGGCGATGCGCTTGAGTTCGTCGTTGCTGGTGAAGACCGCGCCGCCCTCGCCCATCGTGATGTGATGCGCCGGATAGAAACTGAGCGTGCCGATATCGCCGAACGTGCCCACCTTCTGCTCGTTGTAAGTGGCGCCCAGGGCATCGCAGCAGTCTTCGATCAGCCAAAGGTTGTACTTGCGGCACAAGGCCGTGATCGCTTCCAGATTGAACGGGTTGCCGAGCGTGTGCGCGAGCATGATCGCCTTGGTCTTCGGCGTGATCGCGGCTTCGATCAGATCGGCGTCGATGTTGTACGTCGCCAGATCCACATCGACGAACACCGGCACGGCGCCGAACTGCAGGATGGGATTGACCGTCGTCGGAAAGCCGGCCGCCACGCCGATGACTTCGTCGCCCTGACGGATCGCGCGCTCGCCGAGCCGCGGCGAAGTCAGGGCCGAGAACGCCACGAGGTTCGCCGACGAGCCCGAATTGACCGTCAACACATGGCGCACGCCCAGCACTTTCGCAAGCCGCGCCTCGAATTCGTCGTTGAACCGTCCCGTGGTTAGCCAGCCATCGAGCGACGCTTCCACCATGTTCTTCAACTCGGCGGCGCCGATGACCTTCCCGGACGGCGGCACGGCCGTCAAGCCTGGCAGGAACGGAGCGGGAGCGGTGGCACGTTGCGCGTATTGCTCGACGAGCGCGAGGATTTCACGCCGAAGTGCTTCTTGACTCATGGAATTCGATCCTTTCTCTTCACGATTTCGCCGGGCGCGGCAGCGCGTGCGGCCAGTTCGATTGCTTACGACATTGCGGGCTCTATGGTTGCCGAAAGTCCCGCGCACTCATGAGCCAAACAAAGGGCCTTTTCATGCGCTATTCGGCTGCTTGCACGACGCTAGGGTCCGAGCGCACCGAAAGCGCGGAATTGCCTGCCAATTGACCTCCTGTTCGTCGAATCGTCAGTGAAGCGGCACAGTAGACTCAAGCGCAATCTCAATACGAGGCAATGGACCGACTTTTATGAAACGCCCCGACTACATTATCTGCGCGCCGCTTCAATGGACCTTCTCGTCGAATGGCGTGCTCGCGCTCGTCCGGTTGGCCCGCTCGATCGAGAAAACAGGCCGACGCGCCTATATGTGCACCTATCGTCACGTGAACGGCGTCGAAGCCGCGATCGGTATCGACTTCGATACCTACGCGCCCAAGAATGAAGGAGAGCAGCAGTTCGTCGGCACGATTCGCCGGGTGGCGCAGGAATTCGGCATCACGATGCTCAAGGATTTCTCGCAGCAACATGTCGATGACTGCATCGTCGTGTATCCCGAGGCATTGCTCACCAATCCGCTGAACGCGAAGCGCGTCGTGCGGTATTTCCTCAACCGGGAGGGTATCGTTTCAGGCCGCAAGGTCAATGTCGGGCCGGATGATTTCATCCTCGCGCACTCGCGGGTCATGCACCCCGATCCGCATCACGTCTGCTACTTCGCGGAACTCAACCCGCTGTTTCACAATCGCGGCACGCATCCGGCGGAACACCGCCAGCTCGACATCAGCTACATCGGCAAAGGCTCTGTCTACGGCATCACGGATCCGGTGCCCGAAACGGTCGTCATCACGCGCACGTGGCCCGAGACGAAGCAGGAACTCGCCATCCTGCTGCGCAACTGCCGCTTTTTCTTTACGGCCGATGCCTGTAGCAACCTCAACACCGAGGCGCTTGCGTGCGGCGCGATTCCGGCT
Source organism: Caballeronia telluris (assembly GCF_001544495.1). Taxonomy (GTDB): domain Bacteria; phylum Pseudomonadota; class Gammaproteobacteria; order Burkholderiales; family Burkholderiaceae; genus Caballeronia; species Caballeronia telluris. The sequence continues at coordinate 199,777 of NZ_FCNZ02000014.1, read as the reverse complement.
TTCCGCGACACCGGCCCGTGGACGAACGAGGACATCGATTCGTTCGAGCCTGCGCCGTTCCCGCGCCTGTACGAAGGCGTTCAGGCGGGCGACGACTTCTTCGCGGAGTTCGAGAAAGAACGCCTCGGATATCTTGAGCGTCTGCAGCGCCTGATCGACGGCTGGGACGACAGCGTCGCGCAGATGGCGGACAAGGCGGACGTGCATTTCGCACTGCGACCGCACACCGCTCCCGCACCGCGCGATACCGCTCCGGCTTCCGCGGCGGGCCGCGTCACGGCGTAGCTCGACTCGACCAACCGAGCTTTTTCGGGTTATCTCCAGAACGCACCCCGAACCAGCGCTTCAATCGCTGGTTCGCGGTGCGACTCGTCACACAGACATCGCGGCAAAACCGAAGCTGCCCCGCGGGGCAGCTCGCGCTCGTTGTGCGCCGCGATTCTGATCGCATGCATGCCCGCGTTTCGTGGGCTACCCAAGCCTGAAAACGAAAGCGCGCGGACTTCTACAAGGAAAGCCCGCGCGAGAAAGATGCGGACCGAACGATGCCGGCCCGCTCCGAAATCAGGACCGGAGGCCGAGAAAAGCCTGTAGCTGACGCTCCGAGAACGCGCGCAGATCGCGTTTGTCGAGGTACGCGCGATACCACTGCGCGGTCCATTCCAGGGTGCGATCGAGGTCGATACGCGGACGGAAGTCGAGATGCGCACGCGCCTTCGACGTGTCGAGCCTGAGCAGCGTCGCTTCGTGACGCTGCGGCTCGCTGACGCCAAGCCTGATCTGCGCCGGCAGCGCGAAAGCGTGGCTGAACGCGTCGATCACCTCGCCGACAGGCCGCGCACCCGCTTCGTCGGGACCGAAATTCCACGCACTCGCGATGCCCGGCTCGCCGGCATGCGCCCGCTCGGCCAGCTCGATATACCCGGCAAGCGGCTCGAGCACGAACTGCCACGGACGCACCGCATGCGGATGGCGAATCTCGAGTTCCACGTTGCGTTCGAGCGCGCGCACGAAATCGGGCAGCAGCCGGTCGCGCGCGAAGTCGCCTCCGCCGATCACGTTGCCCGCGCGCGCCGTCGCGATCGACACATCGTCGGCAAAGAACGACGAGCGCCATGCCGCCGTCACGATTTCCGCGGCCGCCTTGCTGGCGCTATACGGATCGTGGCCGCCGAGCGCGTCGGTTTCGCGGTAGCCCCAGACCCACTCGCGGTTCTGATAGCACTTGTCGGTCGTCACGACGACGACCGAACGCACCGATGGCGTCTTGCGCACCGCTTCGAGCAGGTGCGCCGTCCCCATGACATTGGTGGCGAAGGTCGCCACGGGCTCGGCGTAGCTGTCGCGCACCAGCGCCTGGGCCGCCAGATGGAACACGACCTCCGGCTCGGCGGCCTGCATGATCGCCTGCAACCGCGCTGCATCGTTGATGTCGCCCGTGATGGACTCGACGCAATCGTCAATGCGGGCCAGTTCGTAGAGGCTCGGATCGGTGGGCGGCGCCAGCGCGTATCCCGTCACGCGGGCACCGAGGCCGTGCAGCCACAATGCGAGCCACGCGCCCTTGAAGCCCGTGTGACCGGTCAGAAAAACGCGCCGGCCGCGCCAGAAATCCGCGCGCGTCATGACGCCCACCGCTTCCACGGTGCGTTTCCGCTGTTCCACATCTCGTCGAGAACCGTGCGGTCGCGCAACGTGTCCATTGGTTGCCAGAAGCCGTGATGGAAGTGCGTGCGCAACTGGCCCTCGCGCGCGAGACGCTCGATGGGGTCAGTCTCCCACATCACGTCGCCGTCGATGTAGTCGAGCGCGCTCGGCTTGAGCACGAAGAAGCCTGCGTTGACCCAGTTGCCCTCGACGACCGGCTTTTCCTTGAACGACACGACCGTGTCGCCCTCGACGTTCATCGCGCCGAAACGGCCGACCGGTTGCGCCGCCGTGACGGTCGCGTGGCGCCCATGTTCGCGATGCCTGCGCACGAGCGACGTGATGTCGATGTCGCCGACGCCATCGCCGTAGGTCATGCAGAAATCTTCGTTGTCGAGATAGCGGCGAATCCGTTTCAGCCGGCCGCCCGTCATCGTCTTGTCGCCCGTGTCGACCACGGTCACGCGCCACGATTCAGCGTTGTGATGGTGGATATCCACGTTGCCCCTGGCGATATCGAACGTGACATCGGCGTTGTGCAACATGTAGTTGGCGAAGTATTCCTTGATCAGATAACCCTTGTAACCCGCGCACACGATGAAGTCCGTGATGCCGTGCGAGGCGTAGATCTTCATGATGTGCCAGAGAATCGGCTTGCCGCCGATTTCCACCAGCGGCTTTGGCTTGACGACGGTCTCTTCCATCAGCCGGGTTCCTAATCCCCCGGCCAGTATCACGGCTTTCATGAACCACCTGGCGCATAGTTTGACGGATCAATGCTAACCGGCGGCGCGGCAAGCCAAACGGCGGGAAAGAGGCCAGTTGCCGTCGCAGTTTGGCGGATCGGCGGAGGGGCACGGCCGTCGATCCACGCTACATCCCGACAGCTCGGCAAATCCTGCTTCTGCGCTTTAAAAAAGCGCTTCGCGCCAGCACCTGCACGCCCCGGCGCTATCTCAAAAAAATGCAGAATAGGGCCTCGTCCGAAGGGCGGATCGAACACCGGGCAGACAAGACCAACGCGAACAATCGAAAGCAGGGGATTCGAGCATGGAGCGGGCGCAGGAACCCGCGCGCCGACCTTTTGCGTTCGCATGGTCGGAAGCACGCGACGCTGCGCGTTTGGATGGGCAGCGCCGTGCTCGTCGCGTACCTGGGCTACACGTGGTTCCGCCCGTGCGCCGAGGCCGCGATAATCGTCATCTTGGTCGGGCTTTATGTGGCCTTCGGCGCGCTTAGTCTTCGCGTCGTCACGACGGTGACGGACCAGGCGCTCGTCGCGAGCGCGATCGCCATCGGCGGACCGACCGGTCTGCCGCTGCGGCGAGTGGCGTTCTGGTTTCTGATCGGATCGGGCTGCCGCTACGGCAAGCACACGCTCGCCGTCGCCGATGGCATCCGCGCGATCCTTGCCGCGCTCACCTCGGTCAACGACCGGCCGGCGAGCGGCTCGGCGAGCACCGGTGCGTGCCCGATCGACGATCGGTGCGCCCGCGCAACACCGCGATCTCGCAGCGCTCATGCGTGCCGCCGACCGCGCGATGTACCGCGCGAAGACGCCAGGCCGGGGCCAGACCGTCTTCGCCGACGGCGGCGACTTCGAATAGTCGCCCTTCAAGCGACCCTCAGGCTTCCACGCTCGACCACGCCAGTTCGCGCAGCTTCGCGCGCAAGCGGGCGACGGCCTGGCTGTGCAACTGGCACACCCGCGACTCGCTCACTTCCATCACCGCGCCGATTTCGCGCAGGTTCAGACCTTTCTCGTAATAGAGGCTCATCAGGAGCTTCTCGCGTTCGGGCAGCTTGTCGATCGCATCGACCAGCGCCGAGCGCAGGCTGCCGTCGAGCAACGCGGACAGCGGGTCCGAACGGTCGACGCAATAGCGGTCGAGAAACGGCTCGTCGTCGGCGGAGCGGTCGAAGTCTTCGTAATAGATGAGCTGGCTGCCATGCAGGTCCTGCAACATCGATTGATATTCGTCGAGCGGCAACTTCAGATGCTCGGCGATTTCGGTCTCGCTCGCGGAGCGGCCGAGCGACTGCTCGACCTTGTGCACCGCCGATTCCACCTCGCGCGAGGTCTTGCGCATGCTGCGCGGCAGCCAGTCGTTGGCACGCAGCTCGTCGAGCATCGCGCCGCGAATGCGCTGGCTCGCGTAGGTCTCGAACTGCGCGCCCTGATCTTCCTTGTAGCGATTCGCGGCGTCCATCAGGCCGATCATGCCGGCCTGGATCAGGTCGTCGAGATCGACGCTCGCCGGCATCTTCGCGACGAGCTGGAGCCCCAGCCTGCGCACGAGCGGCGCGTAGCGCGTCAGCACTTCGGATTGCGAGAGCTTTCCCTGGGCGTTGTACATCTTGATCCCCTCTTTCCCTATGTCACATCGACGCCGTGCTGCTCAACTCGTGAGCGGCCGGTGTCCCGGCGCGGTAGCCGGACTGTCCGTCCGCCGCGCCCGTCATTGCTGTCATGCCTCTTTCGATGTCGTCCCGCCGGAATGGCGCGGGCCGCATCGGCCAGTGCAAAAGTTCTGCGGCAATCTGCCGGTAGTCGCGCGCAGCCGGTGTCGCCGGAAAGGCTTCGACGGCACAGCGCGCGAGTTCCAGCGCCCGCGATACGCGCGCATCCTCCGCGACGTATCCCGCCTGTGCGAGCGACACGCCGAGATACCGGCTCGCGACGCCCGACAGGTTTTCGAACGCGGTGGCCGCGTCGGTTGCGTTCTGCACGTGATTCATCAGCACGCGAAACTGCCCGATGGCGTGCGCGTAGTGCAGGCGCTTCATGCATGCATAAGCCTCGGTGATCGCCGCCGCTGCGACGCGGGTCACGATCAGGAAGTCGTGCGCCTGCGCCGCGAGCGACGACAGCGCGCCATTGCGATCGAGTTGCGTGTCGATCAGCACGATGTCGGCGGGGCCGTCGAGCAGCGCCCGGCACTGTCCCGCATCGTGGCTGATGCGTTCGTCGCGCGGCGCCGCCAGGAGCGAAAAGCCGAACGGCGTGCGCGTCACCGCGTCCTGCAGGAAGCGCCGGCCCGACATCACCGAGGCGAGCGCGCCCGTATCGTTCAATCCGAGCATCTTGCTGAGCGAGCCGGCGTTCTGGCGCTCGTCGATCACGAGGACGTCCCTGCCGTGGATCGCGAGCGCCGCGGCGAGATTCGCCACCGTCGACGTGCAGCCGATGCCGGCCGGCCCGCCCGCCACCGCGACGACGCGCGATCCCGCGTTCGTCAGAAGCCGTCTCAGACCTTCCGCCTGATCGAGCACGAACTTATCCAAAGTGAACCTCATGCAGTTCGGTGGAAGCACGCGCCGACAGCGCGGACAGCAACGCGGGCACTTCTTCGTCCTGCGGCACGAAGGGCGACCCGTCGCGCGGAATGCAGAACGCGCTCTTGATGAGGAAACGCTTGGTCGCGACGTACAGGTTCTCCGGCACCTTCTGTCCCGTCGATACGTAATGCACGGGCAGCTTGTAGCGGATCACCGTGTCGAGCACGCCGCCGAGGTTCGTGGCTTCGTCGATCTTCGTCAGGATGCAGCCCGCGAGCGGCGGCTGGTCCGGCGTGCTCCGGTACGCCTGCACGACTTCGTTGAGCGTGTCGCCGTGGCTCGTCGCGTTCAGAAGCAGGAGGCGCTGCACCGGATGACCGGCGCCGCAGAGCATCGCGATCTGGTCGGAGACCAGGCGGTCGCGCTGGCTCATGCCGATCGTGTCGATCAGCACGATATGTTTGTTGCGCAGCTCGGAGAGCGCGAGTTGCAGGTCGGCGCCGTCCTTCACCGCGTGCACCGATACGCCGAGGATCTTGCCGAAGATGCGCAGCTGTTCGTGCGCGCCGATCCGGTAGCTGTCGGTCGTCAGGAGCGCGACCTTGCTCGCGCCGAAGCGCATCACGCAACGCGCGGCGAGCTTCGCGGTGGTCGTCGTCTTGCCGACGCCCGTCGGGCCCATCAGCGCGAACACGCCGCCGCGATCCATCATCGCTTCTTCGCTGTCCATCACCGGCAGGTTCGTTTCGAGCACCTGCTGCACCCATTCCAGCGCGGCTTCGACGTGCTCCATTTCCGGCATGTTGTCGATGACCATGCGCACCAGTTGCGCCGAGAAACCGGCGGCGAACAGGCGCTTGGTCAGCGCGGCGTTGGTCGGGCTGCGGCGCTGGCGGTCGCCCCACAGCAGACCGGCGAAGTGCTCTTCCATCATCCCGCGCATCGACGAGAGTTCGTTCATCACGGTGTCGTTGACGACCTGCTCCATGCGCGCACGGATCGCTTCCGTGACGGCGGCGGCCGCGCTCTCCGGCAGGCCCGCAAAGGCGCCTTCCTGTGCCGGACGCGCATGAGGCGTCGAGCGCGATGCGTCGTCGGACGGCTCCGGCTGCGGCATCTGCACCGTGACGATCTTCTGCGCGGCGCGGCGCGCGGCGATCTGCGCGGCTTCGCGCGCCCAGTCGGGCGTGTCGATCTTCGGCGGCTGCGGCGGGCTCGGCTGATGCACGCGGGCCGCTTCCGGCGTCTTGGCCTTCTCGACGGCGGACACCGGAACCGGCGTGCCGAGTCCTTTCGCGATCGCGCTGGCGGGCGTCATGGCGCGGTTCGGCGGCGTCGGCGCGGCGGCCTGCTGGGCGACGCGCCGTGCATGCTCGATCAGCCACGGATTCGATTCGGCCATCGTGCGCGGCGCTTCGTCGAAGGCGTTGCGGCGCTTCGGCGCGAGTTCCGGCTGCGCTTCGATGTCGTCGTCTTCGTCCGTTTCGGAGTTCGCACCGAAAACCGACGAGAACACGTCACCGCTCGCATAGGGGTTCATCGCGCCGGCGCTCACGATGGCTTTCGCGGCCGCAGCGGCCATCGACGGCGCCGCGCCCTCTCCCGCGACGGGCGAAATCTTCGCCAGATCGCTGTCGGCGACGCTCACGATCTCGACGGTGCCGTCTTCCAGCGTGCGATTCGACAGGACGACCGCATCGGGGCCTAGCGCTTCACGCACGAGACGCAGTGCGTCCCGACTTGTGGCGCCGACGAATTTACGAATGTTCAAGCTTGCCCCCGATGAGGTTTGACGACTTCGATCTTTGCTGACGGCCTGCGGCGACGAAGGCCGCAACCGTTTTCCATGGAAGTCATTATTCCGAATGTCGGCGAGGGACTATCTGGCGATAAGGGGTGAGAAAGCCGGGTAATTCGGGTGATGGGGATTTTTGGCCGCACCGGCCGGGGAAGGCGCCGCGCACGTTCCGGCGCGGCTCCATCGGGATTTGCGCCTCTGGCTGGATGCGGGCCGGTCGGCGTAAGCTGTCGGGTCGGATCATCGCCCGAAACAATCACCGGAGATTTCACCGCATGGCGTCCGCAGTCGCTGCTTCTTCCTCCTCCTCCGATTCCCCGACCACCACCGGCGCCCGGCTCGTCGTCGATGCGCTCGTCACGCATGGCGTCGAGCGCGTGTTCTGCGTGCCCGGCGAGAGTTTTTTGGCCGTCCTCGATTCGCTCCACGACGAAACCGATCAGATCCAGACGATCGTCTGCCGCCACGAAGCGGGCGCGGCCAACATGGCCGAAGCGGTCGGCAAGCTGACCGGCCGGCCGGGCGTCGCGATCGTCACGCGCGGGCCGGGCGCGACGCACGCGTCGATCGGCGTGCACACCGCCTTCCAGGACTCCACGCCGATGATCCTCTTGATCGGCCAGTGCGCCCGGGAGCACATGGACCGCGAGGCGTTCCAGGAAATCGACTATCGGCGGATGTTCGGGCAGATGGCGAAGTGGGTCGCGCAGATCGACGACGCGCGCCGCGTGCCCGAATACCTGAGCCACGCGTTTCATGTCGCGACGTCCGGGCGTCCCGGTCCGGTCGTGCTCGCGCTGCCCGAGGACATGCTGAGCGAGCCGTGCCCGGCCGTCCCCGGCGCGCCGCGCTATCAGCGCGTGGCCGCGGCGCCCGCGCCCGCGCAAATGGAACGGCTTCACGCGATGCTCTCGGCGGCCGAGCGGCCGTTCGTGATCGCGGGCGGCAGCGGCTGGACCGAAGCCGCGACGCAGGATTTCGCGCGCTTCGTCGAACAATGGCAGTTGCCGGCGGGCTGCGCGTTCCGCTTCCAGGACACGCTGAACAACGAGCATCCGAACTATGCGGGCGACGTCGGGCTCGGGATCAATCCGGCGCTCGCCGCGCGCATCCGCGAGGCGGACGTGCTGCTCGTGATCGGCCCGCGCCTCGGCGAATCGACGACGGGCGGCTACACGCTCCTCGACATCCCGAAGACGAAGCAGACGCTCATCCATATCCACCAAGGCGCGGACGAACTCGGACGCGTCTACTCAGCCGACTTGCCGATCGTCTCGGGGATGCCGGAAATCGCGTCGGCGCTGGCCGCGCTCGCGCCGCCCGTGGCGCCCGTCTGGTCCGGCACGGCCGCCGCCGCTCACGATGCTTATCTCGAATGGCGCAAGCCGCGCCCCATGCTCGGCGACGTGCAACTCGGCGAGATCATGCGTCAGCTGAGCGAGCGCCTTCCCGCCGACGCCATCCTCACCAACGGCGCCGGCAATTACGCGACGTGGCTGCATCGGCATTACGCGTACCGGCATTTCCGCTCGCAGGTCGCGCCGACCAGCGGCGCGATGGGCTACGGCGTGCCGGCGGCCATCGCGGCGAAGTCGCTCTATCCTGCGCGCACGGTCATCGCGTTCGCCGGCGACGGCTGCTTCATGATGTCGAGCCACGAGATCGCCACCGCGATGCAGTACCGGTTGCCGGTGATCTTCATCGTCGTGAACAACGGGCAATACGGGACGATCCGCATGCATCAGGAGCGCCACTATCCGAACCGCATGCATGGGACCGGGCTCACGAACCCGGATTTTCCCGCCTATGCGCGATCGTTCGGCGCGCACGGCGAGCGCGTCGAAACGACCGACGCGTTCATGCCCGCGTTCGAACGCGCGGTGAATTCGGGGCTGCCAGCGGTGATCGAAATCCGCATTCCGCCGGATCAGAGCACGCCGGGCGCGACGCTCGACCAGATTCGCCAGCAAGCGCGAAAACTCGCCTGACAACCGACCCTCGTCCAGCTTTCGATTGACTTGCGAGCCATTCTCATTGGCAGTAGAGTAGCCGCTCGATAAACGACTGGACGAGGGCGGCAGATGGTCAAGATCCTGGCATTGGTGGCGGCATTGGGCGTCTCGGGCGCGGCGTTCGCGAAGGCCGACTGCACGGCCCATCCGAAGAGCGAATGGATGAAGGAGTCGGACGCGCGCGCGAAACTGGAAGCAGAGGGCTACAAGATCAAGAAGTTCAAGGTCGACGGCAACTGCTACGAGATCTACGGTCACAACAAGGACGGCAAGAAGGTCGAGATCTATTACGACGCGAAGACGCTCGCCGTCGTGAAGTCGGAAGTCGAATAGCGCCCACGATGCCCGCGACCACGCCTGCCGGCCGGATCAAAACCTGGGACCTCTGCGTGCGGCTCACGCACTGGACGGTCGCGGGCATCGTCATCTGGAATCTCTTCGGTCCGACCGACGAAGCGCATCGCGTGCTCGGCTATATCGCGGGCGGGCTCGTTGCACTTCGCATCGTGTGGGGCTTCGTCGGCACGCCGCCCGCGCGCTTCTCGGCGTGGTGGCCGACGCCTTCGCATCTCGCCGACTATCTGCGCTCGCTCGCCGCCGGCAAGCCGATCCATCATCTCTCGCACAATCCGCTCGGCGGCCTGATGGCGATCGCGCTCTGGCTCCTGATACTCGCGCTCGGCGTGACGGGCTGGCTGATGCGCCTCGACGCCTTCTGGGGCGAGGACTGGCCGCAGGACCTGCACGAATACCTGTCGATCGCGCTCGAACTGTGCGTGTATGCGCATATCGTCGCCGCGCTCGTGATGAGCGTCTGGACGCGCGAGAATCTGATCGTCGCGATGCTGACCGGTTTCAAGCGCGACCCGCACAGCAAAAAGGCCCCGTAAAAACGGGGCCTTTCGTCAACACTGAAGCGAAAACGGCTTACTTGCCGCCTACGCTTTGCAGCGTCGTCCACTTGCCGCCGACGACCTTGTACAGCGTGATGCCGCCGTTCTTCAGGTCGCCCTTCGTGTCATACGCCAGCTTCGACGTCGTCACGCCCGGCATTTCGGTCTTCGCGAGGAACGGCAGGTACTTGGCCGGATCGGTCGAGTTCGCCTTCTTCATCGCATTGAACATCGCCATTGCGCCGTCGTAGGCGTACGGCGAGTACGTCTGCACGTCTTCGTTGAAGCGCTTCTTGTACTTCGCCGTGTAATCCGCGCCGCCCGGCATCTGGTCCATCGGCAGGCCCGCAAGCGAGGCGACGGTGCCATCGGCGGCGTCGCCGGCGATCTTCACGAACGTGTCGGTCTTGACCATTTCGCCCGCCATCAGCGGCGCGCGGAAGCCGAGCGTCTTCATCTGCCTGACCATCGGCGCGGCTTGCGAATCGGCGCCGCCGTAGTAGACGAGGTCCGGGTTCGACGCCTTGATCTTGGTCAGAATCGCCTTGAAGTCGACGGCCTTGTCGTTCGTGAATTCACGCACGACGATCGTGCCGCCCGCCGCCTTCGCGGCCTTCTCGAACTGGTCGGCGAGACCCTGGCCGTAGGCCGTGCGGTCGTCGACGATCGCAATCTTCTTGACCTTCAGGTTCTTCACCGCGAACTCGCCCGCGACCGAACCCTGCTGCGTGTCCGAGGTCATCATGCGGAACGTGGTCTTGTAGCCTTGCGTCGTGTATTCGGGCGCCGTTGCCATCGCGATCTCGGGGATGCCGGCGTTCGCGTAGATGCGCGATGCGGGGATCGTCGTGCCCGAGTTGAAGTGGCCGAGCATGCCCTTGATGCCGTCGTCCACCAGCTTCTGCGCGACGGTCGTGCCCGTGCGCGGGTCAGCCTGGTCGTCGGCTGCGTTCAGCACGATGCGCACCGGCTTGCCGCCGATCACCGGCTTGGTCGCATTGAAATCTTCGACGGCGAGCGTGATGCCGTTCTCGAAGTCCTTGCCGTAGTGAGCCTGCGCGCCTGTCATCGGAGCGGCGAAACCGACCTTCACCTCTTCTGCCTGCTGTGCGACTGCGGTCCCCGCGAGCGACAGGCCGGCAACTGCCAACGCCGCTGCCAGCTTGTTCATCGTGTGCTTCATAGCTTCTCCTAGTACCAGTGTGGGTGGCAGCTTCTTGCCGGGATCGCCGTGCCCGCTGCCGTTTGTTTGAATCGAGCGCTGAGGGATCTCAACCGATCGTCATCAAATTCGCATTGCCGCCCGCGGCCGCCGTGTTCACGCTCACCGAGCGCTCCGTCAGCAGCCGTTCGAGCGCGTAGTCCTCGCCGTCGTGACCGCCGTCGGCGAACGCCCCCGCCGCGACGCCCTGCACCGACACGATCGGCCCCGCGCGTTTCGCGACATCCTTCACGAGCGACAGCAGTTCATCGCTGTCGCCTTCGAACAGCACGGCGTCGAAATCGGCCGCGGCTTCTTTCTTCACCAGTGCGTGCGCCTTGAGCGACGCCGGCAGCGACGCCGCCAGTTGCTCGCCCGCCGCGCCGGAAAAGAGCGCCTTGTTGCCGGTGGCGAGCACCGCCGCGAACTGGGCGCGCGCGCCGCTCGCCGTCGATGCCACGCACAGCACCGTGCCGCGTGCGCCGAGCGTGTAGGTGTTGCGCTCGCCGGTCGGGCCGGGCAAGACCGCCGTCGCGCCGGCCAGCACGTGCTGCAGATAACCGTCGCAGCGCGCGGCCGTTTGCGGATCGCGCTCCGCGAGCGACCAGTCGCGCAACGCGGTCAATGCGGCGGCGGGCGTATCAGCCGATGCAGCCTGATCGACGACCAGCGCCTTCGCAAGCGACTGCGGCAAGCCGGTCGGACGCTTCGCCAGCAGACGTTGCAGATACAGCGCGCCGCCCGCTTTCGGACCCGTGCCCGACAAACCTTCGCCGCCGAACGGCTGCACGCCGACCACCGCGCCGATCACGTTCCGGTTCACATAAATATTGCCGACGTGCGCCCGCGAAATCACATGCGCGATGGTTTCGTCGATCCGCGTATGGATGCCGAGCGTGAGGCCGTAACCGGTCGTCTTGATTTGGTCGAGGAGTTTATCAAGAGACGCGCGGCGATAACGCACCACATGCAGCACCGGACCGAAGACTTCGCGCTTCAGTTCGTCGATGGAATCGAGTTCGATCAAGGTCGGCGGCACGAACGTGCCCTGCGCGCAGCCTTCCGGCAGCGGCAGTTGCACGACCTTGCGGCCCTTTTCGCGCATCGCGGCGACGTGCGCGTCGATGCCGCGCTTCGCGTCGGCGTCGATCACCGGGCCGACGTCGGTCGACAGGCGATCCGGGTTGCCCACCGCGAGCTGCTTCATCGCGCCCGTCAGCATGTCGAGCGTGCGATCGGCGACATCTTCTTGCAGGCACAGCACGCGCAGCGCGGAGCAACGCTGGCCGGCGGAATCGAACGACGACTGCATCACGTCCGCAACGACCTGTTCCGCGAGCGCCGACGAATCGACGATCATCGCGTTCTGGCCGCCCGTCTCGGCGATCAGCGGAATCGGCCGGCCGTCCGGGTCGAGGCGCTCGGAGAGCGTCTTGTTGATGAGGCGCGCGACATCGGTCGAGCCGGTGAACATCACGGCGCGCGTGCGCGGGTCGGCGACCAGCGCCGCGCCGACCGTCTCACCGTCGCCAGGCAGCAGTTGCACCGCGCCCGACGGCACGCCCGCCTCGCGCAGGATGCGCACGGCTTGCGCGGCGATCAGCGGCGTCTGCTCGGCGGGTTTCGCGAGCACCGGATTGCCGGCGGCGAGCGCCGCGGCAACCTGACCCATGAAGATCGCGAGCGGGAAGTTCCACGGGCTGATGCAGACCACGGGCCCGAGCGGCCGATGCGTGTCGTTCGAGAACTCGCCGCGAATCTGCGCGGAGTAATAGCGCAGAAAATCGATGGCTTCGCGAATCTCCGACACCGCGTTCGCGAGCGACTTGCCCGCTTCGCGCACGACGAGCCCCATCAGTGTGTGCATCTGCGCTTCGAGCAAATCGGCGGCGCGCGCGAGACAGTCGGCGCGATCGTCGACGGGCGTCGCCTGCCAGATCGGCGCGGCGGCGACCGCGTGCGCGATCGCAGCGTTCACCTGCTCCGGCGATGCCTCGACGACCGTGCCGACGACGTCCCGCAGGTCGGCCGGGTTGCGCACGTCGCGCGGCGTGCCGTTGCCTTCGAGGTCGGCCAACCCATCGCCTTCGAGCATCGGCACTGCGCGCCACGGGTTGTGCCCGCTCGCGAGCAACGCCGACGAGAGCGACGCCAGCCGATGTTCGTTCGACAAATCGAAGCCCATCGAGTTGAGGCGCTCGTTGCCGTACAACTGGCGCGGCAGCGGAATCTTCGCGTGCGGCGCGCCGAGCGGCGTGAGTCGCGACGCTTCGTCGATCGGATCGACGACCAGTTCGCTGACGGGAATCGATTCATCCGCGATGCGGTTCACGAACGACGTGTTCGCGCCGTTTTCCAGCAGACGCCGCACGAGATACGCGAGCAGCGTTTCGTGCGTGCCGACCGGCGCGTAGACGCGGCACGGGCGATTCAGCTTGTCGCGGCCGGTGACTTCTTCGTAGAGCGGTTCGCCCATGCCGTGCAGGCACTGGAATTCGTACTGACCGGGATAGTAGTTCTGTCCGGCGAGGTGATAGATCGCCGAGAGCGTGTAGGCGTTGTGCGTCGCGAATTGCGGATAGACGGCATCGGGCGCGCCGAGCAGCTTCTTCGCGCACGCGACGTAGGAAATGTCCGTGTAGATCTTGCGCGTATAGACCGGATAGCCTTCGAGGCCATCGACTTGCGCGCGCTTGATTTCCGAATCCCAGTAGGCGCCCTTGACGAGCCGGATCATCAGACGATGACGGCTGCGGCGCGCGAGGTCGATCAGGTAGTCGATCACGAACGGGCAGCGCTTCTGATACGCCTGCACCACGAAGCCGATGCCGTTCCAGCCCGCCAGTTCGGGATCGAAGCACAGCGCTTCGAGCAGATCGAGCGAGATTTCGAGGCGGTCGGCTTCTTCTGCGTCGATGTTCAGGCCGATGTCATAGCGGCGCGCGAGCTGCGCGAGCGAACGCACGCGCGGCAGCAGTTCGTTCATCGTGCGTTCCTGCTGCGAGCGCGAATAGCGCGGATGCAGCGCGGAAAGCTTGATCGAAATGCCCGGGCCTTCGTAGATGCCGCGCCCGCCCGCCGCCTTGCCGATCGCGTGGATCGCCTGCTCGTAGGACGCGTAGTAGCGCAGCGCGTCTTCTTCGGTCGTCGCGGCTTCGCCGAGCATGTCGTAGGAATAGCGGAAGCCGCGCGCCTCGAACTTGCGGCTGTTCGCCAGCGCCTCCGAAATCGTCTCGCCGGTGACGAACTGCTCACCCATCAGGCGCATCGCCATGTCGACGCCCTTTCGGATCAGCGGCTCGCCGCCGCGTCCGATCAGGCGCGTCAGCGCCGACGACAGCCCCGTCTCGCTATTGGTCGTCACCAGCTTGCCGGTGATCATGAGGCCCCACGTCGCCGCGTTCACGAACAGCGACGGCGCCTGGCCCATATGCGAGCGCCAGTCGCCCTTGCTGATCTTGTCGCGGATCAGCGCGTCGCGGGTCGCGCGGTCGGGAATGCGCAGGAGCGCCTCGGCGAGGCACATCAGCGCGACGCCTTCCTGGCTCGACAGCGAAAATTCGTGGATCAGCCCTTCGACGCCGCCGCCCGTGTGCTTCGCCCGCAAGGCTTCGACGAGTTTCGTCGCGAGCGACTGGGCCTCGGTGGCGATGTTCGCCGGCAGACGCGCCTGGCCGACGAGGAACGGCACGCACTCCGGCTCCGGCCGCCGATACGCCGCCGTGATGGCCGCGCGCAGCACCGACTGCGGCTGCACGTTCTGCGCGAAATCGAGGAACGGATGCGGCGCGCCGTCTTCGTCGCTTTCGACCGGCAGCGGCTCGCCCAGCTCGGCGCCGCCGTTCGCACCCGACAGTTCGGGCGGAAGCTGGCCGTGCTCGATGCGTTCGAGATACGCGAAGATCGCCTGCTTGATCAACCAGTGGGGAGTGCGCTCGAGACGCGTCGCGGCATCTTTCAGCCGGGAACGCAGCAGATCGTCGACTTTGACGCCAAGGGTAGTGCTCGCCATATATCCTTCGTTTGGCCGAAGTGCCACCGGCCGATGACTAAAAAGTTGGCGCATCGTACTCCGCCGCAAAAAAAGGTGCAACCAACTTTTCGGGCCGGGTTGCACCCCTTTGGGGCCCTTATGCCACAAGGCTTTGCCGCAGATGGGCCCTGCTCGAAAATGGCGAAAATCGACTAGTAGTTTCCCTAGTCTCAATATTTTCGGAGTTGCCCTAATCAAACGCGCGTTCCCCGCCGATATAACTGCCATGCGCGCCGATTCGAGCCGCGCGAAACGCAGTTTCGGGGAGAAAGAAATGAGCACGTGGATGGTGATCGGCTGCATCTGGGCGATGTGCGCGTTGTGCGTCGTGCTGTTCATTCGCGGAGCCCAGCCGCACATCGCGCGCGAACGCGCCGACGCGGGCGACGCGCCCCGCTCTCCCGCCGACGAATCCCCGCGCCTGAAGGCCGACCGAAGCCGCGCCTGACGCGGTCCGCGCGTTCAGATATCGAGCGGATCGACCTCGACGGCCCAGCGCAACACGCCGCGAAGTTCGCGTAACGCCGGCTGCCAGGCGCGCAACGCGGTCTGGAGCGCCGCGCGCGACGCGCATTCCAGCAGCAGTTGCGCGCGATGCACGTTGAAGACCTTCACGATGGTGAGCGGCACGGCGTCGTAGACCGTCACGCGATCCGCGCCCGGCAGTGTGGCGAACACGGCCGCCGCCTGCGCCAGGAAGGCCAGCGCGGCCTCGAGCGTGCGGCCTTCGGCGCGCAAGAGCGCCTGATAGACGAACGGCGGCAGATGCGCGTCACGCCGTTCGGCGAGCGTCGAACGGGCAAAGCCGACGTAATCGTGGCGCCCCAGCGCGTGATACAGCGCGTGTCGCGGATAGCGCGTCTGGATCATCACCTCGCCGGGCAAGCCGGACCGCCCGGCGCGGCCGCTCACCTGCATCAGTTGCGCGAAAAGACGCTCGCTTGCGCGGAAATCGTGGGAAAAGAGCGCCGTATCGGCGTTCAGCACGCCGACCAGCGTCACGCGCTGGAAGTCGTGTCCCTTCGCGATCATCTGCGTGCCTACCAGAATATCGACTTCGCCCGCGTGGACATCCGAGAAAAGCGCCTGCGCGCTGCCCTTGCGCCGCGTGCTGTCGGCGTCGATGCGCAGCACGCGCGCGCCCGGCACCGCGCTCGCGAGCGTCTCCTCGACGCGCTGCGTGCCGCGTCCCATCGGCGCGATATCGACGTTGCCGCAGTCCGGGCACGACTTCGGAATCCGCGATTCCCAGCCGCAGTGATGGCAGCGCAGCGACCGCTCGGGCTTGTGCAGCACCACATACGCGCTGCAGCGCGGACAGCCGGCGACCCAGCCGCACGCGTCGCACGAGAGGATCGGCGCGTAGCCGCGGCGGTTGAGAAACACGAGACTTTGTTCGCCGCGTTCCAGCCGTCCTTTGAGCGCCGCGACGAGCGGCCCCGACAAACCGTCGATCGACGCCCGCCCGCGCCTGTGCTCTTCTTCCAGATCGACGAGCTTCACGGCCGGCAGCACCGCCTCGGCGACGGCGCGGCGTGTCAGCGAAAGCCGCGTGTAGCGGCCCTGCTCGGCCTGCCACCAGCTTTCGAGCGACGGCGTCGCCGAACCCAGCACGACCGGAATGCCGAGTTGCTTCGCGCGATAGATCGCGAGGTCGCGAGCGGAATAGCGCAACCCTTCCTGCTGCTTGTAAGCGGGGTCGTGCTCCTCGTCGACGACGATCAGCGAAAGTTTTGGCAACGAGGCGAGGATCGCGAGCCGCGTGCCGAGCACGATCCGCGCGCGCCCGGTGTGCGCGGCGATCCAGTTGCGCGCGCGCTCGCCTTCGGCGAGGCCGCTGTGCATCGTGACGATCGCGCCGTCCGGCAGCGCGGCGAAGCGCGTGCGGAATGCGGCTTCGAACTGCGGCGTCAGGTTGATCTCGGGGACGAGGACGAGCGCCTGCGCGTCCGGCCGTGCATGCAGCAAGCCGGCGAGCGCGTGCAGATAGACCTCGGTCTTGCCGCTGCCCGTGACGCCGTGCAGCAGGAACGGCGCGAACCGATGCGCGGCGGTGATCGCGTCGACGGCTTCCTGCTGTTCGTGCGTCAAGCGGGGGAGCAAGGCATCGTCGGTCAGGGCGGGAGGCTGGACGGCGCCGGTCGTGTCGTCGACGGTTTCCAGCGCGACCCAGCCTTTCGACTGCCAGTCGTCGAGCGTCGCGCTTGCTTTCGGATGCAGCGCGCGGGCGTCGGCGGCGGCGAGCGTCGGCTGGGCCGCGAGCGCTTCCGCCAGTCGACGCAACGCGCTCGCGCGGGCCGGAAGCGCGTCCGGCAACGCGGCGCGCCCGGCAGCCAGCAGGCGGTAGCACTCTTCCGGCGCGAAGAGACGCGCCCAGCGCGACGCATCGCGCAATGCTTGCGGCAGCGCGGGCAGCGCGACTTCGCCCAGTCCGCGCTGGTAATAGTCGGCGGCGAACGCGGCGAGCGCGCGCCATTCGTCCGCGAGCGGCGCGCAGACGTCGCAGATGGCGTCGACGGCGCGCAATTTCTCCGCCGGGACGTCGCTTCGCCCGGTGACTTCGCAGATCATCCCGACGACATCGCGACGCCCGAACGGCACGCGCACGAGCAATCCCGGCGCGGGCTCGGGCGCCAGATCGTAGCGATAGTCGAAGAGCGTCGGCAACGGATGATCGAGCGCGACGCGGACGAACACGGCACTCATGTCTCGCGCCGCCCGCACGGGCCGCCGCCAAGATACGCCGACGACAGCACAAGGCTTTGCGCCCCGTACTTAAAGTGAAACATCACAATCGGCGCTAAGTTCAGGATTATTTTTGAGAAATCGCGGCTTTCCACAGGCCTGTGGATAACTTTGTTGAGAACTTCGGTTGACAGTTCGAAAAAGAGGCATGCCGGGTGCTTTTGCATGCGTGCCCACATTTCGGGTAGACAACGGGTTAATTCTTTTGAATCAATGACTTGATCGAAGAATAGACAAACTTTATTGAGCCTTTTCCCCGATACGTCTGATGGCGCGCCGCAGCGTAAAAAATGTGCATAAGTCAAGCCTTGACATTCGGGAAATGGCTCGCGGGCGGGCTTTCAAGACCTCGAAAGTGCGTTGCAACAAACGGGCCTTGATGCGCTCGATTGCCGCGCCGCACCAAACGAACGCTCAGGCGTTATTGCGTTGCCGGATGGCGCGGCTGTGGCGATGCACTTCATCGACCAGTTCCGCGACGTGCTCCGGCGGCGTGAACTGCGAGATGCCGTGACCGAGGTTGAACACGTGCCCCGGATGGTTGCCGAAGCTGTCGAGCACGGCGCGCGCTTCAGTGCGAATCGCCGCCGGGGGCGCGAACAGCACGCTCGGATCGATATTGCCCTGCAACGCCACCCGGTCACCGACCTTTGCACGCGCCGCGCCGAGATTGACGGTCCAGTCGAGCCCGACCGCGTCGACGCCGATCGACGCGATTTCTTCCAGCCACAGCCCGCCGCCCTTCGTGAACGTGATCACCGGCACCCGCGCGCCGTCATGCTCGCGCTTGACGCCCGCCACGACCTTCCCGATGTAGTCGAGCGAAAAGCGCTGATACGCGCCGTCGGCGAGCGCGCCGCCCCAGGTATCGAAGATCATCACGGCCTGCGCGCCCGCTTCGATCTGCGCGTTCAGGTACGCGACGACCGCTTGCGCGTTGATGTCGAGGATGCGGTGCATCAGGTCCGGCCGCGCGTACGCCATCGACTTGACCGTGCGATGGTCGTCCGAGCCGCCGCCCTCGACCATGTAGCACGCGAGCGTCCACGGACTGCCCGAGAAGCCGATCAGCGGTACTTTCTGGCGGCCTTCGCCATCGGTGAGCGCGCGGCGAATCTGGCTGACCGCGTCGGTCACGTAGCGGAGCGTTGCGTCGATGTCCGGCACCGCGAGCCTCGCGACGTCGGCTTCCGTGCGCACCGTGCGCTCGAAACGCGGACCTTCGCCCTGCACGAAATTCAGGCCGAGCCCCATCGCGTCGGGAATCGTCAGGATGTCGGAGAAGAGGATGGCGGCGTCGAGCGGAAAACGTTCGAGCGGCTGGAGCGTGACTTCGGTCGCGTAATCGGGATTTTTCGCGAGCCCCAGGAAGCTCCCGGCGCGCGCGCGCGTGGCGTTGTACTCCGGCAGATAACGGCCCGCCTGACGCATCAGCCAGATCGGCGTGTAGTCGGTCGGCTGGCGCAACAGCGCGCGCAGGAAAGTATCGTTGAGAAGGGTATGGGCCACGTCGCTCGGTGCTGGAAGGCAAAGAGCCATTCTACCGGAGCGGCCTCGCCTTTTTGCGATGGCAGACGGTGCGGACTCGTGCGGCGGTGGCGCGATCGGGGATCGCGTGCCTTGTTCAAGTGCCGCATCCGTCGCTATGATCGACGGCCATATCAACCCACAAGAAAACCAATGAAAAACCTCCTCGTTCATCTTGCAGCGGTCGCGGCGGTCTCGCTCTCCGGCAGCGCGCTCGCGCAAACGGTTCAGGCCGGAACCGTCTCGGGACGGCCCGCAGCCAGCGCGACGCCCGCGGTCGCGGCGCCGGCGCCCTCGCGTCTTGACGACGTCCTCGCCCGCCGCACACTGCGCGTCTGCACGACCGGCGACTACAAGCCGTACAGCTTCCTGAAACCGGACGGCCAGTTCGAAGGCATCGACATCGATCTCGCCGAGAGTCTCGCGAAATCGCTCGGCGTGAAGGCGGAGTACGTGAAGACGTCGTGGTCGAACCTGATGAACGACTTCGTCGCGAAATGCGACATCGCGGTCGGCGGCGTTTCGACGACGCTCGAGCGCCAGAAGCGCGCGTTCTTCACGCAGCCGTACATGGTCGACGGCAAGACGCCGATCGTGCGGTGCGACGACGTCGAAAAATATCAGACCGTCGAGCAGATCGATCAGCCGACCGTGCGCACGATCGTCAACCCGGGTGGCACCAACGAGCGCTTCGCGAAGCAATTCTTCACGCACTCGCAGTTGATCGAGTATCCGGACAACGTGACGATCTTCAAGCAGATCCTCGACGGTCACGCCGACGTGATGGTCACCGACGCCTCGGAAACGCTGCTGCAGCAGAAGCTCAACCCGGGACTGTGCTCCGTGCATCCGGACAAGCCGTTCCAGTTCGGCGAAAAGGCGTATCTTGTGCCGCGCGGCGACGTGCCGTTCCAGCAGTACGTCGATCAGTGGCTGCACCTCGCCCGCTCGACCGGCGAGTTTCAGTCGGTCGTCGACAAGTGGCTGAAGTGACGCGCTAGCGCAGCATCTCGCCGATGCGCGCCGCGACGCGCTTCATATGCGCCGCCGCCACGGGCGAATGCGACTGGATGCGCCCGAAACCGTGCGTCATGTCGGCGGCGTCGATCAGTTCAACGCGCCCGCCGCTGGTTTGCAGAAAGCGCGAGAGTTCGAAGGCGTCGTCGTAGAGCGGATCGTGCGCGGCGGCGACGATCAGCGCCGGCGACGGCGCGCGTTCGAACGGCTCGGCGAGCGGGAACGCGCGGACGTCGTCGGCGACCGGCGCCGCGCCGGACAGGAATTGCGCCCAGTACCATTTCATTTCGTCGTTGGTCAGCCCCGGGCCGTTCGCATTCGCGATACAACTCGCGCTCTCGAACTGGCGGCGCATCGCCGGATAAAGCAGCAACTGCGCGCCGACCAGCCCGGCGACGCGCTCATTGGCGCCGCGCGCCGCGACGACGGCGAGATGCGCACCTGCGCTGTCGCCGCCGACGGCCAGCCGGTCGGTGACGAAACCGAGCCGCGAGCGATGTTCCGCGAGCCAGAGCAGCGCATCGAGCGCGTCGTCGCACGGCGCGGGGAACGGATGCTCCGGCGCAAGCCGATAGTCGACGCTGGCGACGGCGCAATTCGCGTCGATGGCGAGGCGGGCGACGAACTCGTCATGCGTATCGAGATCGCCGACGACCCAGCCGCCACCGTGAAAGTACACGAGCAGCGGCAGCGCGCCACTCGCCGCCGCCGGTCGATAGAAGCGGGCCGGAAGTTCGCGCCCCTCGAGCGGCAGCACGGTGTCCGTCACGGCGATTTCCCCGGGACGCGGGCGTGCGAAGGTGCGGGCGACATCGCTGAAGCGCTGGCGCACAGCCTGCGCATCGGCGTCGTAGAGAAGCGGCGGGAAGGTTTCCGCAACCGCGCGGTAGTAGCCGAGGAGGTCTGCGTCGATGGTCAATTGTTGTCTCCGTGTTTTCGCGTGGCCGGCCGGTTTATTCCTTGCCTGCCAAAAATGCGTTTCGATTTCATTAGACCGGACGTTCGATTCTCGCGGACTTTTAGAGTTTTTGCACTAGTCTGAAAAATAGCAATCGGACCATAACGCCAATTCGCGGGGCGGCAAACTCCAATGGTCGAACAATTTATATTCGAATTTGCCAGAAAAAGCGCTTAGATATTTCCGCTGTGCCTTATGCGACGCGGGTTACAACCTGAAACACTTTGTTACGGCGACTTCAGATCAATTCGCCCACAATCTCTTCAAACGGTTTCAACACGGATGTGTTGGGTGCGGTGTGTAAGGAAAGACCACGCGCCTGATAGTCGGCAATCGCCGAAACCCTCGACTGGGACATCTTTGCTGGGGTCGTTCTTCGGTACACAAGCGGTATCGAAATCGTTCCCACCTTTGGTCTCCTCGCGCTAACCCCGTAGCGTGTGGTTTTTAGCGGGCTCCAGGCCCGCTTTTTTTTCGTCCGGACAAACGTTTGCGCGATTCCTGAAACGAATCGCGCGTTTGTTGCGTCTGTCGATGTCGATGGGAAAACGCGACGCATTCTCCGTCGATTCAAGCCGTTTTTGTCTCCGCCACCTTCAGTTCTTCGATCATCCGCGCGCGCATGACGAATTTTTGCGCCTTGCCGGTCACGGTCATCGGCAACTCGTCGACGAAGCGGATATAACGCGGGATCTTGTAATGCGCGATCTGCCCTTGGCAGAATTCGCGAATGTCCTGCTCGGTCGCGTGCTCGCCCGGCCGCACGACGATCCACGCGCACACTTCCTCTCCGTATTTCTGGTCGGGCACGCCGAACACCTGGACCGACTGCACCTTCGGATGCCGGAACAGAAACTCTTCGATTTCGCGCGGATAGACGTTTTCGCCGCCGCGAATCAGCATGTCCTTCAGCCGGCCGACGATGTTGCAATAGCCTTCGGCGTCGATCGTCGCGAGATCGCCGGTGTGCATCCAGCCATCGACGATCGATTCGCGCGTCTTTTCCTCTTCGCCCCAATAGCCCTTCATCACCGAATAGCCGCGCGTGCACAGTTCGCCCGTTTCGCCGACCGGCACGATGTCACCCGTCGGATCGATCACCTTCACTTCGAGGTGCGGCTGGATGCGTCCGACCGTCGTCGTGCGCTTGTCGAGCGGATCGGTCGTCGAACTCTGGAATGACACCGGGCTCGTTTCCGTCATGCCGTAGGCGATCGTGATCTCGCGCAGGTTCATCGTCGACACGACGCGCTTCATCGTCTCGATCGGGCACGGCGAGCCGGCCATGATGCCCGTGCGCAGGCGGCTGAGGTCGTAGTTCGCGAAGTCGGGATGATCAAGCTCGGCGATGAACATCGTCGGCACGCCGTGCAGCGCCGTGCAGCGCTCCTCGTGGACGGCGGCGAGCGTCGCGGCGGGATCGAAGGCTTCGCCGGGGAAAACCATCGCGCAGCCCGTCGAGACGCACGCGAGCACCGCCAGCACCATGCCGAAGCAGTGATAAAGCGGCACCGGAATGCAAAGCGAATCGTTCTCGGAGAGGCGCATCGCCATCGCGATATAGCGCGCGTTGTTCACAACGTTGTGGTGCGTGAGTGTCGCGCCCTTCGGATTGCCGGTCGTGCCGCTCGTGAACTGGATGTTGATCGGCTCTTGAGCGTTGAGCGTCGCTTCGAGTGCGCCGAGCTTCGGCGTATCGAGTTGCTCGCGGCCGCGCGCCATGACATCGCCGAAATTGAGCATGCCGGCCGTTTTCGCCTCGCCCATGCGGATCACCGTGCGCAACGTCGGCAGCTTCGCGGCGCGCAGCGCGTTCGGCTCGGCGTTGGCGAGTTCGGGCGCGAGCGTTTGCAGCATGTCCAGATACTTCGACGTCTTGAACTGCTCGGCCGCGATCAGCGCGCGACAGCCGACCTTGTTGAGCGCGTATTCGAGTTCGGCGAGCCGATAAGCCGGGTTGATGTTCACCAGCACCGCGCCGATCCGCGCCGTCGCGAACTGCGTCAGCAGCCATTCAGCGCGATTCGGCGACCAGATTCCCACTCGATCGCCCTTTTCGATCCCGAGCGCAATGAGCCCGCATGCGAGGATGTCGACTTCGTCGGCGAACTGCCGCCAGGTCCAGCGGATGTTCTGCTCGCGAAACGTGACGGCCGGCCGGTCGGGAAATCGCGCGACCGTGTCGAGGAGAAAGCGCGACACGGTCGCGTCGGAGAGGGGAATGTCGGTCGAGCCGCGGACGTAGGAAAGGCCGTCGCGCGGTTCGATTTGCGCGCCGGCTTGCGTCGGTTGATTTGCCATCGATGTCTCCGCTTTGGAATCCGCTGCCCCAGCGTTGCAGGCGTTTTGGAAGACCATTTTGCATGGCAAAAGGAATGGCGGGCATTGAGTGTTACCCGCAACGCATCTTGTCACCGCCGCGCACAAACGGCGTCGAATCAGCGTGTACGCGCGAAACGTGAGCCGCCGCACAATCGATATGCAGAAATGCGCGAGCGTGTCGGGCGTGTATCGGCGCGCCAAAAACGAAAAAGCAGCCCGAAGGCTGCTCTTTCGATCACGCGATGAAACCGCGCTCAATGCTGCGCGCGAAGCTTCCGCAGACGCTGAATGGCCGCGAGCTGAGCCGTCGCATACGCCAGTTCCGCTTGCGCGGTTGCGTACTCAAGGTTCGAGCCCGTGTTTTGCAGCGCTTCTTCGGCACGCTTCTTCGCCTGCTCGGCTTTCGCTTCGTCGAGGTCGGCGCCGCGGATCGCCGTATCGGCGAGCACGGTCACGACGCCCGGCTGGATTTCGAGAATCCCGCCTGCGACGAACACGAATTCTTCCGAGCCGTCTTCCGCCTCGATGCGCACCGCGCCCGGACGAATACGCGTGATGAGCGGCGTGTGGCCCGGCAGAATGCCGAGTTCACCCGCTTCGCCCGGCAGCGCGACGAACTTCGCCTGACCCGAGAAGATCTGCTCTTCCGCGCTGACGACGTCTACTTTGATGGTTGCCATGGTGTCGATTCCTGGTTGAGCGTAATGCGTTTGGCGCGGCTTCTACCTTGATCGCCGCAGAATCCGCGCCACGTTGCCTGCACTCAAGCCTTTACTGGATCTTCTTGGCCTTTTCGAAGGCTTCGTCGATCGTGCCGACCATGTAGAACGCCTGCTCCGGCAGATGATCGCACTCGCCTTCGACGATCATCTTGAAGCCGCGGATGGTTTCCTTCAGCGGCACGTACTTGCCCGGCGAACCCGTGAACACTTCCGCGACGTGGAACGGCTGCGACAGGAAACGCTGGATCTTCCGCGCGCGCGCGACCGACAACTTGTCTTCCGGGGACAGTTCGTCCATGCCCAGAATCGCGATGATGTCGCGCAGTTCCTTGTAGCGCTGCAGCGTCTGCTGCACGCCGCGCGTGATCGTGTAGTGCTCTTCGCCGATCACGTTCGGGTCGATCTGACGCGAGGTCGAATCGAGCGGGTCCACGGCCGGGTAGATACCCAGCGACGCGATGTCACGCGAGAGCACGACGGTTGCGTCAAGGTGGCCGAAGGTCGTAGCCGGCGACGGGTCGGTCAAGTCGTCCGCAGGGACGTACACGGCCTGAACCGAGGTAATCGAGCCCGTCTTCGTCGACGTGATGCGCTCTTGCAGCTTGCCCATTTCTTCAGCCAGCGTCGGCTGATAGCCCACTGCCGACGGCATACGGCCGAGCAGCGCCGACACTTCCGTGCCTGCCAGCGTGAAACGGTAGATGTTGTCGACGAAGAACAGCACGTCGAGGCCTTCGTCGCGGAAGTGCTCGGCCATCGTCAGGCCGGTCAGCGCCACGCGCAGACGGTTGCCCGGCGGCTCGTTCATCTGGCCGTACACGAGCGCCACTTTGTCGAGAACGTTCGAGTCCTTCATTTCATGATAGAAGTCGTTCCCTTCGCGGGTACGCTCGCCAACACCCGCGAACACGGAATAACCGCCGTGCTCCTTCGCGATGTTGTTGATCAGTTCCATCATGTTCACGGTCTTGCCCACGCCGGCGCCGCCGAACAGGCCAACCTTGCCGCCCTTTGCAAACGGGCAGATCAGGTCGATCACCTTGATGCCGGTTTCCAGCAGTTCCGTCGACGGCGACAGCTCGTCGAACTTCGGAGCCTTCTGGTGAATGCCGCGCGTCACGTCCGAGTTGATCGGACCGGCTTCGTCGATCGGACGGCCGAGCACGTCCATGATCCGGCCGAGCGTCGGCTTGCCGACCGGCACGCTGATCGGCTTGCCCGTGTTCTTCACGATCGTGCCGCGACGCAGCCCGTCCGAAGCGCCCAGACAAATCGTGCGGACCACGCCGTCGCCCAGCTGCTGCTGGACTTCCAGCGTCAGTTCCGAGCCTTCCAAAACGAGCGCGTCGTAAATCTTCGGCATGTCCGAACGCGGGAATTCCACGTCGATCACGGCGCCGATGCACTGTACGATCTTGCCTTCTACCAAAGCAGTAGTACTCATCGCATTTCCTTTAGATACTGTTTGATTCAGCTCACGCGGTCATCAGACCGCAGCGGCGCCGCCGACGATTTCCGAGAGTTCCTTCGTAATCGCGGCCTGCCGGCTCTTGTTGTAGACGAGCTGCAATTCGCCGATCACGGTCTTCGCATTGTCCGACGCGGCCTTCATCGCGACCATCCGGGCCGATTGCTCCGACGCCATGTTCTCCGCGACCGCCTGATAGACGAGCGCTTCGACATAACGCACGAGCAGTTCATCAACAACGGTCTGCGCATCCGGCTCGTAGATGTAGTCCCACGACGTTTTCGGCGTGACGGACCCTTCTTCGTCGTCGCGGCGCTTGAAGTCTTCCGCCGACAGCGGCAGCAGTTGCTCGATCACCGCTTCCTGCTTCATCGTGTTGACGAAGCGCGTGTACGCCAGGTACACCGCGTTGATCTTGCCTTCCGAGTACAGGTCGAGCTGCACCTTCACCGCGCCGATCAGCTTTTCCAGATGCGGCGTGTCGCCGAGATGCGTGACTTGCGACACGACCTTCGCGCGCAGGCGATTGAGAAAGCCGAGACCCTTGCTGCCGATCGCCGATGCTTCGATCGACGTGCCCTGCTGCTCCAGTTCCTTGAACTTCTGAACCGATGCACGCAGGATGTTCGTGTTCATGCCGCCACACAGGCCCTTGTCGGTCGTGACGAGGATGATGCCGGCCACTTTCGCGCCTTCGTTCTTCACCATGAACGGATGACGGTACTCGGGCGTGGCTGCACTCATGTGCGCCGCGATGTCACGAACCTTGACGGCGTACGGACGAGCGGCGCGCATGCGTTCTTGCGCGCGGCGCATCTTCGATGCGGCCACCATCTCCATCGCCTTCGTGATCTTGCGCGTGTTCTGCACGCTCTTGATCTTGCCGCGAATTTCCTTCATTCCAGCCATTGCTTACTCCTTGATCAGAGTGGCGCGGGGTGCTTCATCCTGCCTTGCGGCCCGAAGCGGCCCGCGCCGCTCCAAAGTCCCGATCAATGTTGAGATCAGTAAGCGCCCGACTTCTTGAAGTCCTTCAGCGCGGCATGCAGTGCGCCGTCGTCGTCCTTCGACAAGTCTTTGTTGTCTTCGATGCGCTTGATCATGTCGGCGTGGCTCGTCTTCAGGTATTCGCGCAGACCCTTTTCGAACGGCAGCACCTGGCTGACTTCGAGGTCGTCGAGATAACCGTTGTTCGCCGCGAACAGCGCGACAGCCAGTTCCCACACTTGCAGCGGCTGATACTGCGGCTGCTTGAGCAGTTCCGTCACGCGGCGGCCGCGTTCGAGCTGCTTGCGGGTGGCTTCGTCGAGGTCCGATGCGAACTGCGCGAACGCCGCGAGTTCACGATACTGCGCGAGGTCGGTACGGATACCGCCCGACAGCTTCTTCACGACCTTGGTCTGCGCTGCACCGCCGACTCGCGACACCGAGACGCCCGCGTTGATCGCAGGGCGGATACCGGCGTTGAACAGGTCGGTTTCCAGGAAGATCTGGCCGTCAGTGATCGAGATCACGTTCGTCGGAACGAACGCGGTCACGTCGCCGGCTTGCGTTTCGATGACGGGCAGTGCCGTCAGCGAGCCGCTCTTGCCCTTCACTTCGCCGTTGGTGAACTTCTCGACGTAGTCTTCCGACACGCGAGCCGCACGTTCGAGGAGACGCGAGTGCAGATAGAACACGTCGCCCGGATACGCTTCACGGCCCGGCGGGCGGCGCAGCAAGAGCGAAATCTGGCGATACGCCCACGCTTGCTTGGTCAAGTCGTCATAGACGATCAGCGCGTCCTGGCCACGATCGCGGAAGTACTCGCCCATCGTGCAGCCGGCGTACGGCGCGAGATATTGCATCGCAGCCGATTCCGAAGCCGAAGCCGCGACGACGATCGTGTATTCCATCGCGCCGGTTTCTTCGAGCTTGCGCACCACGTTCATGATCGACGAAGCCTTCTGGCCGATCGCGACGTAGATACAGAGGAGGTTCTTGCCTTTCTGGTTGATGATCGCGTCGATCGCGACGGCGGTCTTGCCGCACTGGCGGTCGCCGATGATCAGTTCGCGCTGGCCGCGGCCGACGGGAACCATCGCGTCGATCGACTTCAGGCCGGTCTGGACCGGCTCCGACACCGACTTACGCCAGATCACGCCCGGTGCAATCTTTTCGACTGCGTCGGTCATCTTCGCGTTGACCGGACCCTTGCCGTCGATCGGGTTGCCGAGTGCATCGACCACGCGGCCGAGCAGTTCCGGACCCACCGGCACTTCGAGAATGCGGCCCGTCGTCTTGACGATGTCGCCTTCCGAAATGTGTTCGTATTCACCCAGAATCACGGCGCCGACCGAGTCGCGCTCGAGGTTCAGCGCGAGGCCGAACGTGTTGCCCGGGAATTCGAGCATTTCGCCCTGCATCACGTCCGACAGGCCGTGGATGCGCACGATACCGTCGGTCACGGAGATCACCGTGCCCTGGTTGCGAACGTCCGCGCTCGCTTCAAGGCCCTGGATCCGGCTCTTGATCAGCTCACTGATCTCAGAGGGATTGAGTTGCATTATTCGCTCCTGATAGTCAATTCTGTTGCGTGCCAGCTTCGGCGCGTCAGGCGGTCAGAGCCGTCTGCATGCTGGCGAGGCGCGCGCGGACCGAGGTATCGAGCACTTCGTCGCCAACCGTCACGCGCACGCCGCCGATCAGCGACGGGTCGATTTCGACGGTGGCTTTCAGCTTGCGTTGGAACTTGCGTTCGAGACTTGCGACGAGGTCGTTCAACTGTTCGCCTTCGAGCGGGAACGCGCTCACGATCAACGCGTCGGCCGCGCCTTCGCGGGCGTTCTTCAACTCGTCGAACTGCACGGCGACTTCGGGCATCAGCGGCAGGCGATGGTTATCGACCAGCATATGCACGAAGTTCTTCGCCTGGGCGTTGTCCTGCGCGAACGGCGACTTCACCGCGGAAAGCAGCAGGTCGCTGACCTGTTCGCGGCTGACCTTCGGGTTCGTGGCGACCGACAGCACTTCCGGCAGACGCGCAACCTGTGCCAGCTCCTCGACGAAGTTGGACCAGGCCGCGAGATCACCGGCTTCGGCCACGCGAAACAGCGCTTCTGCGTAAGGACGGGCGATGGTTGCAAGTTCGGCCATGATCAGAGCTCGGTTTTGAGTTGATTCAGCAGATCGGCATGCGCCTTCTGGTCGACTTCGCGCTTCAGGATTTGCTCGGCGCCCTTCACGGCCAAAGCCGCGACTTCGGCGCGCAGTGTTTCGCGTGCCTTCACGACTTGCTGGTCCGCGTCGGCCTTCGCCTGCGCAACGATGCGCGCGGCTTCGGCTTGTGCGTTGGCCTTGATTTCATCGGCGACGGCGACCGCGCGCTTTTCAGCTTCGGCGATACGCTGCTGGCCGTCGTTACGGGCTTGCGCGAGTTCCTGGTCGACGCGCTTGTGCGCGGCTTCGAGTTCCGTCTTGCCCTTTTCGGCGGCGGCGAGGCCGTCGGCGATCTTCTTCGAGCGCTCATCGAGGGCGTTGATCAACGGCGGCCACACGAACTTCATCGTGAACCACGCGAGGATCAGAAACACGACCATTTGCGCAAACAGGGTTGCGTTGAGATTCACGGTGTTTCCTTAAACGTTGCTTTTTCGGGAGAGTGAAACGGTAAGGCGCTCATCGACGGTTGCATCGATAAAGCGCCCTCATCCGTTCCGTCCTGCGTCTTCACGATGGATCAGACGCACACTTCCGAGGAACCTCAGCCTGCGAGCTTCGAGAGCAGCGGGTTCGCGAACGCAAACAGCATTGCCACACCAACGCCAATCAGGAACGCCGCGTCGATCAGACCAGCCAAGAGGAACATCTTGGTTTGCAGCGGGTTCATCAGTTCCGGCTGGCGGGCGCAAGCCTCGATGTACTTGCCGCCCATCAGACCGATACCGATACAGGCGCCGATTGCACCCAGGCCGATGATGATGCCGATACCGATGGCGGTCAGACCCTGGATGTTGGCGATGAAAGCTTGCATGATCACTCCTTTGATTAAAGACTTTGGAACTGGATTTATAAAAGACGAAACCGTGAAACCTGAGCTGATTCTGGGACTACTTAAAGCGTGTTAATGCGTGTCATGCGCCTGGCCGATGTACACCAGCGTCAGCATCATGAAAATGAACGCTTGCAGCAGAACGATCAGAATGTGGAAAATCGCCCAGACCGTACCCGCGACCACGTGGCCGAGAAAGCCAAGTACGGAGGCGTCCGCGCCGAAGTGCCACATGCTGCCGAGCAGGGCGATCAGCAGGAAGAGCAGTTCGCCCGCGTACATGTTGCCGAACAGCCGCATGCCGAGAGAAACCGTCTTGGCGACGAACTCGATGATGTTCAGTGCAAGGTTCGGGATCCACAGAAGCGGATGCGCGCCGAACGGAGCCGACAGCAGTTCGTGCACGAAGCCGCCTGCGCCCTTGATCTTGAGGTTGTAGTAAATCATCAGCGCGAACACGCCGAGCGCGATGCCGAGCGTGCCGTTCAGGTCGGCGGTCGGCACGATGCGGTGATGCGGAATGGCTTCCGACAGACCGAGCCAGCCGATCACGCGGCCCGGCAGGTCGACGGGGATGAAGTCGAGCGAATTCATCAGGGCGACCCAGACGAACACCGTCAGCGCGAGCGGCGCGATGAAGCGGCGGTTGCCGTGGATCATCGACTTCGACTGGTCTTCGACCATCTCGACGAGCATTTCGATCGCGCTCTGGAAGCGCCCCGGAACGCCGGACGTCGCCTTGCGGGCGGCGAGGCCGAGAATCAGGATCGTGACCAGGCCGCAGACGATCGACCAGAACAACGTATCGAGATTCCAGACGTGGATATCGAAGATCGACGTCTGATGGTGGTTGGAAAGATTCTGCAAGTGGTGCGCAATGTACTCGGACGGATCCAGAGCGCGCGTTCCTTCGCTAGCTGCCATATCGTTAAAGCCACCCAAATTGTCAAAAATCTTTCGCCGCCTGTCGACTCCCCGAGCCGCCGCGTTGGCTTTGCGGCTCGCAGGGCGCAGGCCCGCGTGCAGGATATGGAATCCGCACGTATTTATTTGCTCTGTTACTGTCGATCCAACTGCCGGCGCGCTTCGTCTCGACCCGCGCGCTCAGCGCCACACCATCGCAATCCAGTACGTCTTCAGCGCGACCAGATAGGTGACCAGCAGCGGCACCCACAGTGCGCCCTTGTACCAGAACGCGATCGCGACAAACATAGCAATCGTCGCGCCCATCTTGAGCGCCTCGCCGATCATCCAGCTCATGATGGTTTCGGCGCCGCTCTTCGCTTTCAGGCGTGCCGCGAACAATGCGCTCGGCACCCAGCAGATCGCCCCTCCCAGAAAGGCAGACAGCGCGGCATCACCCGGCGGACTGTAGAACAGCCACCACGCCAGCGTTGCACCCAGGGACAAAACCATTTGCGCAGCCACGACCTTGTACGGCGTGACCCGCGATGGACGACTCACTTGCGGACCAAACAGCGTTTCTGCCTGAGCCCGCGTGAGCGGAACGATATTGTTATCTTGCGCTTCAGCGTCCCACGAATCGTCGAACGAGGTGTGCGGCCGATTTCCGGACGTGTTCTGGTCAGCTTCGGATGGCGACCGGCGCCCGTCTTGCCCGCCTCGCGGCGCTCGATTCTGCTCTCGCACCGTCATCACACTATCTGCCAAAAAGTCCCGGTTCTCGACTACTTTCGCCCCTTCATTCGACAGCGCGATTACGCCGCGCTTTCTGGGTCGCCAAGCTGATAAATCCGGGGGATTGTAAGCGATTGTTGTCGGGGATTCAATAGTTTAGGTGCGTCAAAAACCAAGCAGACGACTCTTATAAATCAGTCGATCGACTGAGAATTTTCTTGCATTTATCGCGCGTTCGTGACGGGTTGTAAGGCGCGCGTTCGGCTCATACGAGCCACGCACCGATCAGCGTTGCCACGATCCAGAATGGGATCGATACGATGTGAAATGGTGTCCACATGCCCTTCTCGCCGCTGAGACGCACGGCGATCAGGTTGGCGAGCGAGCCTATCGCGATGCCGAAGCCGCCGACACTCACGCCGAACGCGAGCGCGCGCCAGTCCTTCGAGAACTCGGCGAGCATGATGGCAGCCGGCACGTTGCTGATCCCTTGCGACAGCACCGCGCCCGCGCCATAGGCGCGAAGCGGCGTGTGCAGGCCGATGCGCGCGATCGAGTCGTGTACCCACGGCAACACGGCGGCGCTGCGCAACACGATGAACATCAGCACGAAGATGAGGAGCAGCAGCCAGTCGATCTTCAGCACGACCTGCCGTCGCCACAGCAGAAAGCCGGCGGCGACCGCGGCGAGCGCCGGCCCGGCATGATGCGCATCCGCGAACGCGACGAATACGACGAACGCCAGCGCCGCCACGATACACAGCGTGCGGTCGACGCGATGTTCTTCGACGTCGCCGGAAAGGTCCAACGGTTCGGCGCGAAACATGAACGCCGTCAGCACGTACAGCATCGCCATCAATACAGCGCACAGCGGCGCGAGCGCCCACACGAACGCGCCGAACGACACGCCGCTCGTCTGCCAGAGGAAAAGATTCTGAGGATTCCCTAGCGGCGTCAGTATCGATCCCGCGTTCACCGCGAGCGCGATGAAGATGACGAGCCGCTTGATCGGCAGCGGTGCGAGTTTGTGCAGAGAAAGCGCCAGCGGCACGACGGCGAACAGCGCGACGTCGTTGGTGAGCAGCGTCGAAAGTCCGGCGGCGAGCCCGACCAACAGGAACGCCAACGCGCGCTCGCTATGGATGCGATGCACGACGCGATGCGCCATCCACATCAGGAATCCTGACAATTCGACGGCCTTCGTCAACATCAGCAAACCGGCGAGCGTGAGGACCGTCTGCCAGTCGATCAGCGCGGGCAGAGTGCCCCAGGGGCGCGGATGCAGAACCTGCAGCCCCACGAGCGCGACGATCAAAATCGCGAGGACAGGCTCCTTGCCGACGATCGCCCAGGCACGCGCCAACGCACCCTGCGCGGCGAGGTCCTTCGCTTCGGTGCTCGACAAGGCGCGCTCAGGCGCGAGCGGCGTCGGCGGTGCCGCGCAGCCGGCTGAGAATGCCTTCGAGCGAATCGAGATCGCCGAAGTCGATGGTGAGCTTGCCGCGCCCGCGCCCGCCAACCTTGATCTTCACGCTCGCCGACAGCAGGTCGGACAGTTCCTCTTCGAGCCTGCGCGTGTCCCGTCCGCCATCGTTCGCCACGCGCGCCTTGGTTGCAGGCACTTCCTTGGTCGTCGACGTGACGAGCTTTTCGGTCTCGCGCACCGACATGCGTTTGTTCACGACCTGATTGGCCAATTGAATCTGCGTCGCGGCGTCGACGGCGAGCAGCGCGCGCGCGTGGCCCATGTCGAGGTCGCCCGCCAGCAGCATCGTCTGGACCGGCGTAGCCAAGTTCAGCAGACGCAAGAGGTTCGATACGGCGCTGCGCGAGCGCCCCACCGACTCAGCCGCTTGCTCATGCGTGAAGTCGAACTCGTCGAGCAGACGCTGGATGCCCTGCGCCTCTTCCAGCGGATTGAGATCCTCGCGCTGAATGTTCTCGATCAGCGCCATCGCAGCGGCCGCCTGATCGGGCACGTTCTTCACGAGCACCGGCACCTCGTCGAGTCCGGCAATGCGCGCCGCGCGGAAACGTCGCTCGCCCGCGATGATTTCGTACTGCTCCGGCCCGATCAAGCGCACGAGAATCGGCTGCATCAGGCCCTGCGCGCGAATGCTTGCGGCGAGTTCCTGCAGCCCGCCCTCGTCCATACGCGTGCGCGGCTGATACTTGCCCGCCTGCAGCTTCGACAACGGCAGCACGCTCGGCACGCCTTCGCTGCGCACGGCCTCCGTGATGTCGACACTGCCGCCCAGCAACGCGTCGAGTCCGCGGCCCAAGCCCTTCTTTTTCATTACAGCGCTCATCTCGGTTCCTCCGGCAGCCTTTGCCGCGTCGATTGGGTGTGGGTCAGAGCGCGCGTACGCGCTCCATCATTTCAGTGCCGAACTGCATGTAGGCCTGCGCGCCGCGAGACGACTTGTCGAACACCACGCCCGGAAGGCCGTAACTCGGCGCTTCGGCGAGACGCACGTTGCGCGGAATAACCACGTCGAACACCTTGCCGCCGAAATGTTCCTTCAACTGATCGGAAACCTGTTGCTGTAGCGTGATCCGCGGATCGAACATGACCCGCAGCAGGCCGATCACTTTCAGGTCGCGGTTCAGATTGGCGTGAACCTGCTTGATGGTATTGACGAGATCCGACAGTCCTTCGAGCGCGAAATACTCGCACTGCATCGGAATGACCACGCCGTCTGCCGCGCACAGCCCGTTGAGCGTCAACAGGGAAAGTGCCGGCGGACAGTCGATCAGCACGAAATCGTAGTCTTCGATGACATCGGCCAGCGCCGCGCGCAGCACATGCTCGCGATTGTCGATGCCGACCAGTTCCACTTCCGCGCCGGCCAGTTCGCGATTGGCCGGCAGGACGTCGTAATTGACGGCTTCTGAACGCGTGCGCGCATCGCGCAACGTGACGCCGTCCACCAGCACTTCATAAACCGTGTTTTCGCACGCTGACTTGTCGATACCGCTGCCCATCGTGGCATTGCCCTGCGGGTCCAGATCGATCAACAGAACCCGCTGATCGAGCGCCGCAAGGCTCGCTGCGAGATTGACCGCTGTCGTCGTCTTTCCAACGCCGCCCTTCTGATTCGCGACGCAGAAGATTTTTGCCATCGTTTAGTGTCCTCGTTTCTTCGCTGCCAGAAGATCAGCGTTGTTTCGGCGTGCGTGGAGTATTTCAATACCGTTTGCGGCACTCATTGCGGTGCGACAGCGATTTCAACCAGATGCCGTTCCGCGTCGAGCATCGGTACGTTCAACCGCTCGATGTCGAGCACGGTTGCGCCTTCCGGAAGTCGCGCGATTTCGGCTTCCGGTCGGATGCCTTTCATCGCGAAGATGCGGCCTTCGTCGGCAACCAGGTGACGCGCAAGTGTAACGAAATCGGTGAGCTCTGCGAACGCGCGCGACACGATTACATCGAATTTCCCAGGCACTTCGACCCCGGGCCGCAAATTCTCGACGCGGCCGGTGACCACGGAGAGATTTGTCAGACCAAGCTGCACCTTCACTTGCGACTGGAAGGCGGTTTTTTTATGAACGATGTCGTTCAACGTGACCCGCAAGTCGGGCAAGACGATCGCCATGACGATGCCCGGAAGGCCGCCGCCCGAACCGACGTCGAGCGCAGTCGACGGTCCACGCCTGGACAGCGCGGGAATAATCGCGAGCGAATCGAGAATGTGCTGGATCAGCATCTGGCGCGGATCGCGGATCGCCGTCAGGTTGTAGACGGCGTTCCACTTGGCCAGCATGGCGACGTAGTCGATCAGCTTCCGCTGCACGGCGTCGGACAACGAGAGCCCCAATTCGGCGGCGCCTTCCCGCAGGAGCGGTTGAAGGGCTTCCGCACCGGGCATTCCGCCCGTGCGACCCGTCATTGGGCCGCCGGCGCGTTACCGCTGCCGGTGTCCGTGCTGCCAGCCGCAGCGCGCCGTCCGAGGCCGCGCTTTAGATGAACCATGAGGAGTGAAATCGCGGCAGGCGTGATCCCCGAAATGCGCGAGGCCTGGCCTATCGTCTCCGGCCGATGCTGCGTGAGCTTTTGGCGGGCTTCGAACGACAATCCGCGCACCTCCGCATAGTCGATTCCTTCTGGAAGGCGCGTGTTTTCCTGCGAACCGTTTCGCTCGATCTCACCGGCTTGACGATCAATGTAGCCCTGATACTTCACGCCGATTTCGATTTGCTCCCTGATCTGCGCGAGCAATACCGGATCGTCAGCGAGAGCGGCTTCCGGGCCACATGTGCCGTCACGAAGTGCGCAAATTCCTTCATAAGAAACGCCCGGGCGGCGAAGTAACTCCGCAAGACTGTATTCGTGGTCGATTGGCTTTCCGAGGAGCGCGGTCGCCTCTTCCGGGGGAAGCTTTTTGGGGTTGACCCATGTCGTCCGGAGACGCTCTGTTTCACGTGAAACAGCCTCGCGCTTTCGACTGAACGCGTCCCAACGCACGTCATCGACAACGCCGAGCTTCCACCCGATCTCGGTCAATCGCATGTCGGCGTTGTCTTCTCGCAGCGAAAGGCGATACTCCGCGCGGCTAGTGAACATGCGGTATGGTTCGGAAACTCCACGCGTCACCAGATCGTCGACCAGCACGCCTAAGTAGGCTTCGTCACGACGCGGCGTCCACGCTTCCTTCCCTTGCGCTTGCAACCCTGCGTTGATCCCCGCCAACAAACCCTGTGCGGCCGCCTCTTCGTAGCCCGTGGTCCCGTTGATTTGTCCGGCGAAGAACAGACCACCGATCGCTTTGGTCTCGAGGGAGGCCTTCAGCGCCCGCGGATCGAAATAATCGTACTCGATGGCATAGCCCGGTCGCAGAATGTGTGCGTGTTCGAGTCCGACCATCGAGCGCACGAGTTCCAACTGGACGTCGAAGGGCAAACTTGTTGAAATGCCATTCGGATAAAACTCGTTCGTGGTGAGGCCTTCGGGTTCCAGGAAGATCTGATGCGCGTCTTTAGACGCAAAACGATGGATTTTGTCTTCGATGGACGGGCAATAACGCGGGCCCACCCCTTCGATCACGCCCGTATACATCGGTGAGCGATCCAGTCCTGCACGAATAATGTCGTGCGTGCGACCGTTCGTATGCGTAACCCAACACGGCATTTGCCGCGGATGCTGCGCCACTCGGCCCAAAAACGAGAAAACCGGGATCGGATCGAGATCACCGGGCTGCTCTTCGAGCTTCGAATAGTCGATTGTTCTACCGTCGATTCGCGGCGGTGTTCCCGTCTTGAGCCGTCCTTGCGGCAGCTTCAGCTCCTTCAGGCGAGCCGACAGAGAAACCGCAGCCGGATCGCCCGCTCGACCGCCCGTGTAGTTATTCAGACCAACGTGGATTTTTCCATCCAGAAACGTACCGGCGGTTAGCACAACGGCGGGCGCTCGGAATTGGACACCTACTTGGGTCACAGCGCCCACCACCCGATCGCCTTCCACGATCAGATCGTCGACAGCTTGCTGGAACAACCAAAGATTGGGCTGATTTTCGAGGCGATGCCGAATCGCTTGCTTGTACAGCAGACGGTCCGCTTGAGCACGCGTCGCCCGCACAGCCGGCCCCTTCGACGAGTTGAGGACGCGGAACTGTATGCCCGCCTCGTCCGTCGCGGCAGCCATCGCGCCGCCGAGGGCGTCGACTTCCTTGACCAGATGTCCCTTGCCGATGCCGCCAATCGACGGATTGCAGCTCATTTGGCCGAGCGTCTCGATATTATGGGTAAGCAGTAGTGTCTTGCAGCCCATTCGAGCCGAAGCCAACGCGGCTTCCGTGCCTGCGTGACCACCGCCAACGACGATCACGTCGAATTCTGTCGGAAAAAGCATGAGAATTTCGCGTGCGAATGACGCGAGCCTTGAGAGAAATATCTCGCGATTATATCGCTTATGCTTTGCACTCGAATTCAGGCCGGTCGGCTAACGATAAAAAAACGGCGTGTTTCACGTGAAACACGCCGTCAAAAATGGGCTTGCGCTGTCCTAAACGGCTTTCTTCGCAAGGCCAAGATAAGTTTCGATGACTCTCCGATTGTGCGCCAGATCGGTCGCCTGCCCTTCCATTGCGAATTCGCCGGTTTCCAACACGTAGCCGTAGTCGGAAATCTGCAGCGCGGCACGCGCGTTTTGCTCGATCAACAAGGTCGCGACGCCCGTTTCACGTAATGCACTGATGATATGGAAGATTTCCTTCACGATCAGCGGCGCCAGTCCAAGGCTCGGCTCATCGAGCATCAGCAGTTGCGGTTTTGCCATCAAGGCGCGTCCTACCGCAAGCATCTGGCGCTCGCCCCCCGAGAGCGTGCCCGAAGCCTGCTTCCTTCGCTCTTTCAGCCGCGGAAATAGTTCGAAGACATGCGGCAACTGATCGAGATAATTTCGCTCGCCGGCACGTTTTCGACGATACGCGCCGAGAACCAGATTGTCTTCTACGGTCATGCTGGCGAAGAGCTCGCGTTTCTCGGGCACCAGGCACATTCCGCGTGAAACACGGCGCTCGATTTCCAACGACGAAATGTCGTCGCCGAGATACCGGACTACGCCCTTGGCGTGTCCCGTCGACGGCAAAGCGCCCATGATCGCGTTGAGCAACGTGGATTTACCCGCCCCGTTCGGCCCGATCACCGAAACGATCTGCCCCGCGCCGACCGACAGCTTGCCTTGGTGCAATGCCTCGACTTTCCCGTACCGCACTGACAAGTCGCTGACCTGCAAAATCGGCTCGGTCGCGTTGATTGCTTGATTCATCTCACTCCACCCCACCCAGATACGCTTCGAGAACCGCCGGATCTTTCTGCACGTCTTGCGGCAGACCTTCTGCGATCCGCGTGCCAAACTCCATCACGACCAAGCGGTCCGTCAGATTCATCACGAAATCCATGTCGTGCTCGACAAGCAAAACGCTCATCCCTTCCGTCTTCAGTTTCCGAAGCAGCTCCGCAAGTTGAAGTTTCTCCTGATAACGAAGTCCTGCCGCCGGCTCATCGAGAAGCAACAGCGTCGGATCGCAACACAGCGCCCGCGCGATTTCCAGGATGCGCTGCTGACCCAGCGCCAAGCTGCCAGCTTCGTCGTATAGATGCTTTGCCAAACCGACGCGTGCAATTTGCTTCGCGGCCTCCGCCATGAGGCGCGCTTCCTCAGCTGCGTTCAGCTTCGCGATGCTTCTCCAGACGCCCGTATTGCCGCGCAAATGCGCCCCGATCGCGACGTTCTCCAGCACAGTCATGCCCGGCAGTAACTTCACGTGCTGAAACGTCCGCCCGATGCCGCGTTTCACGATTTCACGTGAAGTCAGCGAGTCGATTCGCTCGCCGTGGAAGGTAATCGAACCGCTCGTCGCCTGAAGCACGCCCGTGACGAGATTGAATGTCGTCGACTTTCCCGCGCCGTTCGGTCCGATCAGGCCGATGATCTCGCCCGCCTTGACCTCGAAACTCACGTCGTTGACCGCGACGAGGCCGCCGAACTCCTTGCGCGCCTTATCGACGACGAGAAGCCGCTCGCCCGTCGCCGGCTTGTTGCGCTGCGGCAGTGCCTCAGCGTGGTCCGGCACATGCGCGCGCGGCCCGCGCGGAAACAGCCGCGACACGAACGGCCAGACGCCTTGCCGCGCGTACTGGAGCAGCAGGACCATCAGCACGCCGAACACGATGATTTCGAAGTTGCCGTTCGCGCCAAGAAGCTTCGGAAGCAGCGTCTGGAGATAGTCCTGCAGAACGGTGAGAATCGTCGCACCGAGAACCGCACCCCACACATGCGACACCCCGCCCACGACCGCCATGAACAGGAATTCGATGCCGTGGTTCAGGCCGAACGGCGTCGGATTCACCGCACGCTGAAGATGCGCGTAAAGAAAACCTGAAATCGCCGCCAGCACCGCCGCATACACGAAGATCACGACGCGCATCCACGCCGTGTTCACGCCCATCGCTTCGGCCATCGTTCCGCCGCCACGCAGCGCGCGAATGGCGCGGCCCGGCCGACTATTAAGCAGATTCTGAACAGACACGACCGACAGCAGCACCACCACCCAGATCAGGTAGTAAATGCTGCGGCCCGATTCCAGATGCCACCCGAACAGGTTCAGCACAGGAATACCGTTGATGCCGTCGTACTTGCCGAGCAATTCGAGGTTGCCGAACAGGAAGAACAGCGACAGTCCCCAGGCAATCGTCCCGAGCGGCAGGAAGTGGCCGGACAGCCGCATCGTCACCATGCCGAGCAGCAGCGCGATGAACGCCGTGAGCACGATGCCGACGATCAATGCGAGCCACGGCGACACGCCGAACTGCGTCGTGAGGAAGGCCGTCGTGTAGGCGCCGACGCCCACGAATGCCGCCTGCCCGAAGCTCGTCATCCCGCCGATCCCGGTCAGCAGCACGAGGCC
Source organism: Caballeronia telluris (assembly GCF_001544495.1). Classification (GTDB taxonomy): domain Bacteria; phylum Pseudomonadota; class Gammaproteobacteria; order Burkholderiales; family Burkholderiaceae; genus Caballeronia; species Caballeronia telluris. The sequence goes on along the minus strand of NZ_FCNZ02000014.1, from coordinate 160,079 downwards.
GATCGCGACGATGGAGTAGAGACCGATGTAGTTGAGCAGCGTCACCCAGTATTCGGGCACGCGGATCGGCTGCGGCAAGACCGGCAGCGCGAACACCACCAGCAGGAAAATCCAAAAGAACTTGTTCCGGATCAGGAATTTCATCGCTTCACTCCTCTTCTTCTTCCGAATGCGGACTTGCCAGACTCCGCCACAGCAGCACCGGAATGATCAGCGTGAAAACGATCACCTCCTTGTAAGCACTCGCCCAGAACGACGAATACGATTCCAGCAGGCCGACGAGTAGCGAACCCGCCGCCGCCAGCGGATAACTCACCAGACCGCCGACGATTGCCCCAACGAACCCCTTCAGGCCGATCAGGAAGCCCGAGTCGTAGTAAATCGTCGTAATCGGGGCCACCAGGACGCCGCAGAGCGCGCCGAGACCCGCTGCGAGCGTGAATGCCAGCCGCCCGGCCTGCGTCGTTCCTATGCCTACCAGAAGCGCGCCCAGCCGGTTCACCGACGTCGCCCTGAGCGCCTTGCCTGAAATCGAGCGATCGAAGTAGAGATACAGCGCGACGATCAGCACGACAGCCGTGCCGACCACCCACAGGCTCTGGCCCGAAACCATTACCGAGCCGAGCGTGAAGTTGACGTCCGAGAACGGCGTCGTGCGCGATCCTTCCGCGCCGAACATCACGAGTCCGAGTCCGACCATCGCGAAGTGCACCGCCACCGCGACGATCAGCAGCAAGAGCGTGCTCGCCTCCGCGATCGGTTCATAGGCGAGCCGATACACGAACGGCCCCATCGGCACGACGATCAGAAGCGTGAGCCCGATCTGCGCGACCATCGGCAGGGTCTGCATGAACACGCCCTGCGCGAGCGCGTAGACCGCGACCGGGAACAGCAGATATTTGCCCGCGAGCGCCACGAGCGTGCGCGCAATGTGCCGATAGCGCGACGGGTGTCGCACGATGCCGGCCAGTTCCGCGACGAAGCAGCCCGCACCCATTGCCAGCAGCAGATAGCACGTCGCGGGGAGTTTCTGGGTTTGCAGCGCGGCGAGCGTGAGCGCGCCATACGCGACGAACTCGCCCTGCGGAATGAAAATGACGCGTGTCACGGAAAAAACGAGCACCAGTGCGAGCGCGAGCAACGCGTAGATCGCGCCCGTGGTGATCCCGTCTTGCGCGAGAATCGCCGCAATCGATAAGTCCATACTTCCTCTTTGAAATCGGCTCGCCGCAGGAAAAAGCGCGGCAAAACATGGGAAAGCGGCGCGCCGATCCACCCGGCGCGCCGCTTTCGACAACGAGACGCGCCCGGTCAAAGGCGCATCGAAAACGCGTCAGTCGTTCTGCAGCTTCCACTTGCCGTCGACGATCTGCACCATCACGCGCGCGCGGTCGTCGAAGCCGTTGTGATCGGTCGGCGTCATGTTCATGATGCCGTGCGCGACCGGAAGATCCTTGAGACTTTCCAGCGACGCGCGCAACGCCTCGCGGAACGCTTCCGTACCCGGCTGGGCCTTCTTCAGCGCTTCGGGAATCGCGCGCTGGAGCATCTGGCCCGCATCCCACGCGTGACCGCCGAACGTCGAGAGCGAACCCGCGCCATAGGCTTTCTCGTAGGCATTCTTATAGGCGGCCGACGACTTCTTCACCGGGTTGCTGTCCGGCAACTGATCGGTCACGAGAACCGGACCGGCGGGCAGCAGCTCGCCTTCACAATCCTTGCCGCACACGCGCAGGAAGTCGTTGTTCGCGACGCCGTGCGTCTGATAGACCTTGCCCTTGAAGCCGCGCTCCTTGAGCACCTTCGCCGGCAGCGCGGAAGGCGTGCCCGCGCCCGCGATCAGCACCGCGTCCGGATTCGCGCCCATCGTCTTCAGCACCTGGCCGGTTACCGACGTATCGGTGCGGTTGTAGCGCTCGCTCGTGACGATCTTCAGCTTGTGCGCCGTGGCGGCCGCGCTGAACACGTTGTACCAGCCGTCGCCATAGGCATCCGCGAAACCGATGAAGCCGACCGTCTTCACGCCGTGCTTTTCCATATAGCTCGCGATGGCGTCGGCCATCAGCGCGTCGTTCTGCGGCGTCTTGAAGACCCAGGCCTTCTTCGCGTCCATCGGCGAGATGATCGCCGCCGACGCCGCCATCGAGATCATCGGCGTCTTCGCCGACGACGCCGCGTCGATCATCGCCAGCGAGTTCGGCGTAACGGTCGAGCCGATGATCGCGTCGACGTGGTCTTCGTCGATCAGCTTGCGGGTGTTCTGCACGGCGCGGCTCGTGTCGGAGCCGTCGTCGAGCACGATGTACTCGACCGACTTGCCGCCGATTTCCTTCGGCAACAATGCGATTGTATTTTTCTCGGGAATGCCAAGCGATGCCGCCGGCCCCGTCGCCGAAAGCGTGACGCCGATCTTCACCTGCGCGAACGCGGCGCTTGCGCCCGTGAGCGCGATGCCCGCGATTGCCAGTGCGATGCTCGTGCGTACCCAGTGTTTTGTGGTTTTCATGACCTGTCTCCAAACGCGAATTGCTGTCGCGCACCCCGACGGTGCGCTGCTGCGAGTTGTTATCGAGTTACCGCCGTTGCTGCTGCGTCAATCTATGTAGCGCATCAAAGCGTGCCTAGCATCGTTTTCCCTGACCGTGCACGCTTGCGATCACTGCCCTGCTCTCTTTTCACGGCCCGCTTTGCTCGATGCGTTCGGGCTTCTCGTTGCGCAGAAAAAAAAGGCGCGTATGAAGCAACGCGCCTTTGTTCTCCGGGTTCAATTCATGGTGTCGACGGTCAGTTGCTGACGAGCTTCCACTTCCCGCCGACGATCTCGACCATCACGCGCGCGCGCTGATCGAGGCCCGAGTGATCGTTCGCGCTCATGTTGACGATGCCATGCGACACGGCGAGATCCTTCGTGTTTTCGATGGCCGCGCGCAATGCCTCGCGAAACGCGGGCGTGCCCGGCTGGCCCTTCTTCAGCGCGAGCGGAATCGCGCGCTGCAGGATGAGACCCGCGTCCCATGCGTGACCGCCGAAGGTCGAGACCGAACCCGCGCCGTTCGCGGCTTCGTAGGCCTTCTTATAAGCAAGCGCAGCGCTCTTCACGGGATTCGAATCGGGCAGTTGCTCGGCGACCAGAAGCGGTCCCGCCGGCAGGAACGTGCCCTCGCAATCCTTGCCGCACACGCGCAGGAAGTCGTTGTTCGCGACGCCGTGCGTCTGATAGATCTTGCCCTTGTAGTTGCGCTCCTTGAGCGTCTTTTGCGGCAGCGCGGCCGGCGTGCCGGCGCCGGCGATTAGCACCGCATCGGGATTCTGCGAGACGATCTTCAGCACCTGCCCCGTCACCGACGCGTCGTTACGCGCGAAACGTTCGTTCGCCACGATCTTGATCTTCGCGAGATCGGCCGCCTTGCCGAACTCCTTGAACCAGCTCTCGCCATAGGCGTCGGAGAAGCCGATGAACGCCACCGTCTTCACGCCATGATTGGACATGTGCTGCGCGATGGCCGTCGCCATCAGGATATCGTTCTGCGGCGTCTTGAAGACCCACGCGCGCTTCGCGTCCATCGGCTCGACGATCGAAGCGGCCGCCGCCATCGAGATCATCGGCGTCGACGTTTCCGCGGCGACGTCGATCATCGCGAGCGAGTTGGGCACGACGGTCGAGCCGATCAGCGCGTCGACGTGATCTTCGCTCGTCAGCTTGCGTGCGTTCTTGACGGCCTGCGTGGAATCCGTGGCGTCGTCGAGCACGATGTATTGCACCTTTTGTCCCGCGATTTCCTTCGGCAATAATGCGACCGTATTTTTCTCCGGAATGCCGAGCGATGCAGCCGGACCCGTCGCGGAAACCGTTACGCCCACTTTGATGTCTGCGAAAACCGGCGTGCTGATGAAAACCGAACTACCCGCAGCGATCATCGCCGCCGCGGTCCAGCGCAATGCGAACTTCATGCGTTTCTGCCCCGTGATTATTCGTGTGATTACCGACGGATTGCGCAAATTGAATCACCGACCATTCGGTCGGCGAATGGCGAGTTTAGCGGAGGCGAGCTGCGCCTAGCAAGCATTTTGAAGGGGTATTGGCCGCTCGCCGCCGCTTTTGAAAATGCCGCGAAATCCGTCCAAAATGATAAGGGAAAACGCGCATTAATCGGCGTCGAATTCAGCCGACAAAAGACAAAACGATAGCGCGAAAAACAAATAAAAAAGCGCTGTTGGAATCATCCAACAGCGCTTTCGGTCGGGCACTTAGTGCCTCGTTGTCTCCTCGTTCTCCACCTCAAAAATTCGGTGCAGCAGAACTAGGACGCATAGTAAATGGCGAACCGGTCCGTCACAACCTAGCATTTACCCTAGTGGTGCATAAAAGCACCTTAAATGGGCGATGTTTTATCGACGTCCGCTAAACGCAGATAATCCTTTGCGGCAGTTGATTCGGATCGCCAAGCAATTCTGCCTATCCCTGCAACGGCCGCACACGCGCGATGATCTCGCCGACGATACCGCGCCGGAACGCGAGCACGCACGCGATAAAAATGAGCCCCGTCACGATGGTCACCGATTCGCCGAACGAATTGAACCAGTCGACGCCTGTGAGCCTCGCGAGCGCGCTGCCGATATCGCCGAGCCGGTTCTCCAGCGCCACGATAATCGCCGCACCCAAGAGCGGCCCGAACATCGTGCTCATGCCGCCGACGAGCGTCATCAGCACGACGAGGCCCGACATCGTCCAGTACGCGTCGCCGAGCGTCTCGAAACCGAGCACGACCACCTTCAGCGACCCGGCCAATCCCGCCAGCCCCGCCGACAGGATGAACGCCAGCAGCTTGAAGCGCGCGGTGTCGTAGCCGAGCGAGATCGCGCGCGGCTCGTTCTCCTTGATCGCGATCAGCACCTGCCCGAACGGCGAATGCACGATCCGCACGATCAGCGCGAATGCCAGCACCATCACGACGAGCAGCACGTAGTAGAGCGTGAGGTCGGAACCGAGGTCGATCGCGCCAAAGAGCTTGCCGCGCGGCACGCCTTGCAGGCCATCTTCGCCATGCGTGAACGGCGCCTGCAGGAACACGAAGTAGACCATCTGCGCGAGCGCGAGCGTGATCATCGCGAAGTAGATGCCCTGGCGCCGGATCGCGAACAGCCCGACGACGAGCCCGAGCAGCGTCGCGACCGCCGTCCCCGCGATCACGCCGACCTCGGGCGTGGAGCCGAGCGTCTGGATCACGTAGCCGGTCGTGTAGCCGGCGCTTGCGAGGAACATCGCGTGACCGAACGAGAGCAGCCCCGTGTAGCCGATGAGCAGGTTGAACGCCGCGGCGAAGAGCGCGAAACACAGCACCTTCATCATGAACACGGGATACACGCCCGCGAACGGCGCGGCGATCAGGCCGATCAGCAACAACGCGTATAGCGCTTTTCTCTGCATCATTTTTCCTTGCCGAAGAGTCCTGCCGGGCGCACCAGAAGGACGAGCGCCATGATGACGAAGACGACCGTCGCGGACGCTTCCGGATAGAACACGCGCGTCAGGCCCTCGATCACGCCGAGCAGCAGCCCGGTGAGGATCGAACCCATGATCGACCCCATGCCGCCGATCACGACGACCGCGAACACGGTGATGATCATCGACTGCCCCATCAGCGGCGAGACCTGGATCACCGGCGCCGCGAGCACGCCCGCGAACGCCGCGAGCGCCACGCCGAAGCCGTAGGTGAGCGTGACCATCAGCGGCACGTTGATGCCGAACGCTTCGACGAGCTTCGGGTTCTCCGTGCCCGCGCGCAGGTAGGCGCCGAGGCGCGTCTTTTCGATCACGAACCAGGTCGCGAAGCAGACGATGAGCGATGCCACCACCACCCACGCCCGATAGTTCGGCAGGAACATGAAGCCGAGATTGGTCGCCCCGGACAGGAGCGCCGGCACGTCGTAGGGCTGCCCGGAAGAGCCGTAGACGGAGCGGAACACGCCTTCGATCACAAGCGTGATGCCGAACGTGAGCAAAAGGCCATAGAGGTGATCGAGCTTGTAGAGCCAGCGCAGCATCGTGCGTTCGATCACCATGCCGAACACGCCGACGATCACCGGCGCGAGCAGCAGCATCGCCCAGTACGGCACGTTGAAGTACGAAAAGCCCATCCAGGTGAGCATGGCGCCCAGCATGAACAACGCGCCGTGCGCGAAGTTGATCACGTTGAGCAAGCCGAAGATCACCGCGAGCCCGAGACTCAGGATCGCGTAGAACGAGCCGTTGACCAGCCCGAGCAGCAACTGGCTCATCATCGCGGCGAGCGGAATGCCGAAAATTTCCATCGAATCTGCCGTCAGAGTGGTTTTGGCGCGGAAACGGCACGCGGCAACTACAGCCGCGCGCCGTTGCGTCCCGCTCGTGCACTACTCATGCAGAACTACTTCCAGAGCTTGCAACGCGACTCTGCCTTCGTCCCGAACGCCTGCTCGCCGGGAATCGTCGCGGTGACCTTGTAGTAGTCCCACGGCTCCTTCGATTCCGACGGCTTCTTCACTTCCATCAGGTACATGTCGTGGATCATGCTGCCGTCTTCGCGAATGTAGCCCTTCGCGTAGAAGTCGTTGATCTTCGCCTTGTGCAGTTGCTCCATGACCTTGTCGCTGTCGGTCGTGCCCGCTGCCTGCACCGCCTTCAGGTAGGTCGTGACCGCGGAGTAGTCGGCGGCCTGCAAGCTCGACGGCATCTTCTTCATCTTGCCGAAGTAGCGCTGCGCCCACTTGCGCGCTGCATCGTCCTTGTTCCAGTACCAGCTGTCGGTCGCGACGAGACCTTGCGTCGTCTCCAGTCCCAAGCTGTGGATGTCGTTGATAAAGATGAGCAGCGCGGCGAGCTTCATCGTCTTCGTGACGCCGAATTCCTTTGCGGCCTTGATCGAGTTGATCGTGTCGCCGCCCGCGTTCGCGAGGCCGAGCACTTGCGCCTTCGACCCTTGCGCCTGCAACAGGAACGACGAGAAATCCGACGCGGACAGCGGATGACGCACCGCGCCGAGCACCTGTCCGCCGTTGGCCTTCACCACGTCGGACGTGTTCTTTTCGAGCGCCTTGCCGAACGCGTAGTCGGCGGTGAGGAAGTACCACGACTTGCCGCCCTGCTTGGTCACGGCCGAGCCCGTGCCCTTCGCGAGCGCCATCGTGTCGTAGGCGTAGTGGACCGTGTACGGCGAACACTGCTCGTTGGTCAGGTTGTCCGCGCCCGCGCCGATGTTGATGTACGGCGTCTTCTTCTCTGCCGCGACCTGCGCGGTGGAAAGCGCCGTCGCCGAGTTTGTGCCGCCGATGATGACGTTCACGCCGTCGCGGTCGATCCATTCGCGCGAACGCGAGGCCGCGATGTCCGCCTTGTTCTGGTGATCCGCGTAGACGAGTTCGATCGGCTTGCCGTTGACCTTGCCGCCGAAGTCGGCGATCGCCATGCGGATCGCTTCGAGGCCACCTTGACCGTCGATGTCGGCATAGAGACCCGACAAGTCCGTGACGAAGCCGATCTTCACCGTATTGCCGTCGGCGGCCTGAGCGCTGCCCGCCGTCAATGCAACGCCCGCCGCCGCAGCCGCAAAGCAAAGGGAAGAGAGGCGCGCGAGAGTCTTCTTTTTCATTCCAGTCTCCATGGGTTTATGGTTGTTGCTTGTGCGCTTGCCGCGCATGCACGCGCGCGGCGCTGGTGCTGAGCCACTGCGAACCGTTGAACGGTCACACCCCGAGCAGTTCGTGCAGCACCGGCATCTTCGCTTCGAGTTCCCCTGCGTTGAAATGCTCGACGATATTCCCGTGCTCCATCACATAGAAGCGATCGGCGAGCGGCGCCGCAAAGCGAAAATTCTGTTCCACCATCACGATCGTGTAGCCGCGCGACTTGAGCATCAGGATCATGCGCGCGAGCGCCTGCACGATCACGGGCGCGAGCCCTTCCGAGATCTCGTCGAGCAGGAGCAGGTTCGCGCCGGTGCGCAGGATGCGCGCGACCGCGAGCATCTGCTGTTCGCCGCCCGAGAGCCGCGTGCCCTGGCTCGCGCGGCGTTCCGCGAGGTTCGGGAACATCGAATAGATCTCGTCGAGCGACATGCTGGCCTTCTCGTCGCCGACGAGCGGCGGCAGCATGAGGTTTTCCTCGCACGAGAGGCTCGAAAAGATTCCGCGCTCTTCCGGGCAATAGCCGATGCCGCAATGCGCGATCTTGTGCGTCGGCATGCCGATGGTTTCGCGCCCGCCGACGCGGATCGATCCGGTGCGGCGGCCGGTGAGGCCCATGATCGCGCGCAGCGTCGTGGTGCGTCCGGCGCCGTTGCGTCCGAGCAGCGTGACGACTTCTCCGCGATTCACCTTCAGGTCGACGCCATGAAGGATGTGCGATTCCCCGTACCACGCCTGGAGCCCGGCGATTTCGAGCGCGGGATCGTTGCCCGTTGCGCCGCGCTTGTCGAGCGGGCGTCGTTCCTCCACGATCGTGCTCATGCGTGCGCTCCTGTCAGCGCGGCGTCGGCGCTGCCCATGTAGGCTTCCATCACGAGCGGATTCTTCGACACTTCTGCGTAGTTGCCTTCGGCCAGCACTTCGCCGCGTTGAAGCACCGTGATGGTGTCGGAGATGCCGGCGATCACGTTCATGTTGTGCTCGACCATCAGGATCGTGCGGCCGACCGAGACTTTCTTGATGAGCGCCGTCACACGATCGACATCTTCGTGGCCCATGCCTTGCGTCGGTTCGTCGAGCAGCATCAGTTCGGGCTCCATCGAGAGCGTGGTCGCGATTTCGAGCGCGCGCTTGCGACCATACGAGAGTTCGACTGTCTTCGTGTCGGCGAAATCGGTCAAGCCCACTTGCGTGAGCAGGTCCATCGCGCGGTCGTTGAGGCTGTCGAGCGAGCGCTCGCTGCGCCAGAAATGGAACGACGTGCCGAGTTGCCGTTGCAATCCGATGCGCACGTTTTGCAACACGGTCAGGTGCGGAAAAACGGCGGAGATCTGGAACGAGCGGATCACGCCGCGTCGCGCGATATGCGCGGGACGTTCGCGCGTGATGTCAGTGCCGTTGAAGACGATTTGTCCGGCGGTCGGTTCGAGGAATTTCGTGAGCAGGTTGAAGCAGGTCGTCTTGCCCGCGCCGTTCGGTCCGATCAGCGCATGGATCGAGCCGCGGCGCACGCGCAGGTTCACGCCATTCACGGCGGTGAAGCCTTTGAATTCTTTTGTGAGGCCACGCGTTTCCAGAATCGTGTCGCCGAGAATCATGTCCCCTTCCATGCGAAGTGAGGGCGAAGCAAAGTGTTCGCCCGCGCGTTGTTTTGGTTTCTTCGCGCGTGCCCGAACGTGCCCGAACGTGCGTTAGTCAGGATCTTCGGTGCTGTCGCCGCGGATTGCGTGCTGCACAAACACAGCACGCGACAAACCGGGTAAGCATTGGCCCGGTGCCATTGTCGCGCCAATGATGCAGCGCAATCATCGGGATTTGCACTTAGTAAGCTGGGACGATTTAGAGCGCTTATTCCAACGTCAGCAATACAAATGATGCGTCGGATAAAGAAATGCGAGCGGCCCCGCGAGAGGGGCCGTTTCGACAATGGCGCGACGATTGCTGACGCAGGCCGGTCAGCGAGCTGTCGCGCGTGTCATGCAAGCGCGGTCGCGATCACTTCCTGCACATCGACACGGCGCCGGTCCGCGCGGATCATTTCGCTTGCACGTTCCGCGATCATGAGTGTCGGCGAGTTGGTGTTACCCGATGTGATGGTCGGCATGACCGATGCATCCACGATGCGCAGTCCGCGCAGCCCGATCACGCGCAGGCGGCTGTCGACCACGGCGGCGGGATCATTGTCGGCGCCCATGCGGCACGTGCCGACCGGATGGAAGATGGTCGTGCCGATCTTGCCGGCCGCCTGGGCGAGTTCCTCGTCGGTCTGGAAAGCGATACCCGGGAGGATCTCCTGCGGCGAATAGCGCGCGAGCGCCGGTGCCGCCGCGATGCGCCGCGTGAGGCGCAGCGCATTGGCGGCAACCTCGCGATCGCGCTCCGTCGACAGATAATTCGGTGCGATCAGCGGCGCCTTGTGCGCATCGGGCGAGGCGATGTGCACGCTGCCGCGCGAGGTCGGACGCAACGGACACACCGACGCCGTGAACGCATTGAACGCATGCAGCGGTTCACCGAAGCGGTCGAGCGACAGCGGCTGCACGTGATATTCGAGGTCGGGCCGCGTGATCGACGCGTCGCTTGCATTGGACTTCGCGAACGCGCCGAGCTGCGACGGCGCCATCGACATCGGACCGCTGCGCATGAGCGCATATTGCAGTCCGATGAGAAGCTTGCCCCACCAGTGTGCGGACAGCGTGTTGAGCGTGCGCACGCCGTTCACCTTGTAAGCCATGCGCAACTGCAGATGGTCCTGCAGGTTTTCGCCGACGCCGCGCAGATCGCGCACCACGTCGATGCCGAGCCGCTGCAGCCGCGCGCCATTGCCGACGCCGGACAGTTCGAGGATCTGCGGCGAATTCACCGCGCCCGCGCTCAGGATCACTTCGTAGCGCGCCTTCGCGAGGTAGTCGACATCGCCGCCGCGATAATCCACGCCGACGCAGCGATTGCCTTCGAAGATGAGCCGCTGCGTATGGGCGCCCGTGATCGTCGTCAGGTTCGGGCGCTTCATCGCGGCGCGCAGGAAGGCCTTCGACGCGTTCCAGCGGATGCCGCTCTTCTGGTTCACGTCGAAATAGCCGACGCCCGTGTTGTCGCCGCGATTGAAGTCGTCGGTGGCGGGGATGCCGGTTTGCTGCGCGGCCTGCGAAAACGTTTCGAGGATCTTCCACTTGAGCCGCTGCTTCTCGACCCGCCATTCGCCGCCCGCGCCATGGAATTCGCTCGCGCCGCCGTGGTGATCTTCGCTGCGCCTGAAGACCGGCAATACCGAATCCCACGACCAGTTGGGGTCTCCCGTGATGTGCGCCCAGTCGTCGTAGTCCTCGCGCTGGCCGCGCATGTAGATCATGCCGTTGATCGACGAGCAGCCGCCGAGCACGCGTCCGCGAGGATAAGAAAGCGCGCGGCCATCGAGACCCGGCTCGGCTTGCGTCTTGTAGAGCCAGTCGGTGCGCGGGTTGCCGATGCAATACAGATAGCCGACCGGCACGTGAATCCAGTGATAGTCGTCCTTGCCGCCGGCTTCGAGCAGCAGCACGCTCACTTCGGGATCTTCGCTCAGGCGGTTCGCCAGCACGCAGCCGGCCGTTCCCGCGCCGACGATGATGTAGTCGAATTCGCCTTCGAGCTTTCGCGCGTTCTGTTTCATTCTTGTCTCCTTGTCGGGCAGCGTTGGCGCTTACCCTGCTCTCATGCAGAGCGTTCTTATTTCGCAACCGGCATCGTGAACTCCGCGCCCTTCGCGATGCTGTCCGGCCAACGCTGCATCACGCTCTTGTAGCGCGTGTAGGAGCGCACACCTTACTCGCTGTAGGCGTGGTGGTCACCGAAGAGCGAGCGCTTGCAGCCGCCGAACGAGTGCCATGCCATCGGCACCGGCATCGGCATCGGCACGTCGATGCCGACCTGAACACCTTGCGTTCTCGCGCGTGCCTTCGGTTCGCCGACCACCGGTGAAATGCGTCAGCCCGGCAGCGCGCGTTTCGCTGTTATGCGTCTCGCTCATGTGCCGGCCTTTGACCGATGAAGAAGCGTACTGCCGCAGCCGTCCCCGAATCCAATGAGATATGTTCAACAGAGATATAAGACGCGCTAATATCAGCGCATGGACTACACCCTACTCCGCGCTTTCGTCACGGTGGCCCGCGAAGGCAATCTCACGCGGGCGGCCGCACATCTGCATCTGACGCAGCCCGCCGTGAGCCTGCAAATCAAGAATCTGCAGGAGTTGCTCGGCATCGGACTGTTTTCGCGGACCTCGCACGGGCTGCTGCTCACGCGCGACGGCGAAGCGCTCCTGCCGCACGCCGAACGCGCGCTCGCGGCGGCGAACGAGGTCCAGCGCGCCGCCTCCGCACTGCGGCACGAAGTGCGCGGACGGCTGCGCATCGGCACGATTCTCGATCCGGATTTCCTGCGGCTCGGCGGATTCCTGCGGCAACTCGTCGAAACCCATCCGCAGATCGAGACGGCGCTCAGGCACGGCATGTCCGGCTGGGTGCTGGAGCGCGTGAAGGCGCGCGATCTGGACGTCGGGTTCTATATCGGCGATCCGGACACGGACGATCCGCGCGACGCCGGTCGGTTTCACGTCGTAACGCTGACGTCGTATTTGTATCGCGTGCTGGCGCCGGCCGGCTGGCACAACCGCGTGAACAAGGGCAAGCGCGACTGGGCGGCGCTCGCCAAGCTGCCGTGGATCTGGACGCCGCCCGAATCGGCGCACAACCGGCTGCTCTCGCGCGTGTTCGCGGCGGCGGGCGCGACGCCGGTGATCGTCGCGGAGGTGGATCAGGAGCCGTCGATGCTCGATCTCGTGAAATCGGGCGTCGGCCTCACGCTCGCCCGCGATTCGATCGCGCTCGCGCAGGCGCATGCGCACGCGCTGACGATCGTCGAAGGGATGACCGTGCCGACGCAGCTCTCGTTCATCGCGCTCGCCGAGCGTCGCGAGGAGCCGGTGATCGCGGCCGCGCTGCGCCTGATCGACGATCAATGGTCGAGGTGAGCGCCGGTTCAAGCGCCGGTCATCGAAACTTTGCTAGTCTGAGTCTCTTTCTCCAATCGGCTTCCAGGAGCTTTTGCCCATGGCACGCAACATCGAAATCAAGGCCCGCGCCCATCAGTTCGACGCGCTTCGCGAACGTGCCGCCGCACTCGCTCCCGACGCACCGCTCATTTTTCGCCAGCAGGACTTTTTCTACGACGTCCCGACCGGACGCCTGAAGCTGCGCCAGTTCGACGATGGCACGCCGTCCGAGCTGATCTTCTATCAGCGCGACGACCGCGATGGTCCGAAAGTCTCCTATTACTCGCGCAGCCCGGTGACTAACGCCGAAGCGATGCACACGCTGCTCGCGCAGGCACTGACGACGCGCGGCATCGTCTCGAAGGAGCGTCACGTCTACCTGGTCGGGCGCACGCGCATTCATCTGGACCGGGTCGACGGTCTGGGCGATTTCATCGAACTGGAGGTGCTGCTCGGCCAGGACGACGACGAAGCCGCCGGCGAGCAGGAAGCGCACGAGATGTTCGCGCGGCTGGGCATCGGAGAGAGCGACCTGGTGCCGGTCGCTTACGTGGATTTGCTCGCGCAGCCGGCGTGAGTCAGGACGCGGTGTCGCTGCCGGAGAGATGTCCGAGCGGCAGCGGCCCGTTGCGCTTGAACGTGGTCAGCACGATGTTCGAGCGCACGCTGTCGACGCCCGGCACGCGCATCAGCTTCTTCATCACGAACGACGAAAGCGCGGAAAGATCGGGCGCGACAATGCGCAACAGATAGTCGGCGTCACCGACCGTTGCGTGGCATTCGAGCACTTCCGGCAGCGATTCGATCTGCTGCTGGAACTGCTCGATCACGGAATCACCTTGGTGCTTGAGCTTCAGGCTCGTGAACGCCGTCACGCCGAGGCCGAGCTTTTCGGGACGCAACATCACGCGATATCCCTCGATCACGCCCGTCGATTCCAGCCGTTGCAGGCGACGTCCGATCTGCGACGGCGACAGCGGCACTTGCTCGCCGAGCTGCTGATGCGTTGCGCGCCCGAAGCGCTGAAGGACGTCGAGAAGCGCGAGATCGAAGTGATCGAGATCAATCATGAGGAATTTGTGCATGTACCGGCCGAATGCGCGAGTTTAATGCACAGGAGCGCCGAGGCCTAAATCTCGCCCTACATTCGCAAGGTTCGTAACGTCCCTATTACCAACGGTAACAAGCCTGAAAGCGTTCGAAACAGCCAATAATCAGGAAAAATGGGTATTCCGAAAGCAAAATAGCGTGCTTTCGAAAGCTTGAAAGGCCGCCAGGCTTTCACCCGGAAAGGCCTGTCCTCGCCCGCTCGTAAGCTTCCCACGCCGCCCGGGCTTTGGGGTCTAAACGCTCTGCCGGCATCGATGTGGCACGCTGTACAATCAGCAGCGCGTAAGGCCTGGACAGCGCGCTCGCCTCGTCGCACAGACTCAGTTCGTCCCCGCTCGACGGCAAGCGATTGCGCCAGAAGTTGATCGCGGCTTCGAGTTCGTGAATCGGGATGTCGGACATGTCCGGGCAGAAAGTAATCGGTTCACGACTTCCGCGGCCCTGAGCGCCGCGCGTGCCGCCTTTGACGTAAGCGTTTTTGATCTGGCCCGAACCCGCGCCGCCGCGTCGATCCTTCTCGCCGGCCTGGCGCCCGTCCGAGCTCAACCCATTGTACTTGAGCGACTTTCATGCGAATCCTTCTGATCGAAGACGACCGCCCCATCGCGCGCGGTATCCAAAGCAGCCTGGAACAATCCGGCTTCACCGTCGACATGGTTCACGACGGCATCTTCGCCGAGCAGGCGCTTGCGCAAAATCGCCATGAACTGGTGATCCTCGATCTCGGCCTGCCGGGCATCGACGGCATGACGCTGCTCGCGCGCTTTCGCCAGAGCAACCGCCATACGCCGGTCATCATCCTCACCGCGCGCGACGAACTGCACGACCGCGTGCAGGGCCTGAACAGCGGCGCCGACGACTACATGCTCAAGCCATTCGAAGCGCAGGAACTGGAAGCGCGCATTCGCGCCGTGATGCGCCGAAGCGGTCCGCACGGCGACGTGCCGCGTCCCGAAGTGACGCTCGGCGGACTGCGCCTATCGGGTGTCGACCGCCGCATCTTCAACGACGAGAAGCCGCTCGAACTGTCGCCACGCGAATTCGCGGTGCTCGAAATGCTGCTGCTGCGTCACGGCCGCGTCGTCAGCAAGGCGCAGCTTCAGGATCACCTCACGCATTTCGGCGGAGATCTCGGCGATACCGCAATCGAAGTGTATGTGCATCGCGTGCGCAAAAAGCTCGAGAACACGCGGGTGGAGATCGTGACGGTGCGCGGCTTCGGCTATCTGCTGCAGGAAATCCGGCAGGCCGCGTGAGCGCCTGTCCGTAGAACGCCGTGCGATTCCCCACCCGGCGCGCGAGCGACGAACGTTTCGCTCGCGACGACTGGCTTCACCTGGCGCGCACGAAGGTGACCAGTACTTCCCCTCCGCCGAGCCTCCGGCGGTCCCTGCTGCGCCGTCTCGCGGCGCCGCTGTCCCTGCTCGCGCTGATGAGCGGACTGATGGCGTACTGGCTCGCGTGGCAGTACACGCAGCACGTCGTCGACCGGTCGCTCGCCGATCTCGCCACCGCCATCTCGCGGCAAATTCAGCTGGCCGGCGTCGATGCGCCCGTGACCGTGCCGCCGCTCGCGCAGGCGATGTTCTCCGATCCCGTCGAGCAACTGATCTACCGCATCAGCGACGGCGAGAACGAAATCGCCGGCGAGCCCGATCTGCCGCTGACCGGCACGAGCGTGCGCCGCATCCATTACGCTTATGTCTTTGAGACGCACTACCAGGGCACGAGCGTGCGCGCGGCGCAGGTGCGCGTCGACCAGCCGCACGGCAATCCGATCGTCGTGGAAGTGGCGCAGCGCGTCGGCTCCCGATACCGGATCGCGGTCGAGTTTCTGGTCGCGATCATGATGCCGCTTCTGCTGCTGCTGCTCGCGGGCTGGGTGATCGTGTGGCGCGTTGTGAACCAGCAGCTCAATCCGCTGACCGATCTCGCCGATACGCTCAACCAGCAGACCCACACGTCGCTCGAGCCCGTCGACGAAACGCTCGTGCCGGTCGAAATCCGGCCGCTCACGAGCGCGATGAACGCGCTGCTCGATCGCCTGAAAACCGCGCTCGATGCGCAGCGCAAGTTCATCGCCGACGCCGCGCATCAGTTGCGCACGCCGCTCACCGCCGTGAAGCTGCACGCCGATCAGGCGATGACCGTCCGCGATCCGGCGAAGGCGCTCGAAGCGGTGAAGGAACTGCGGGCCTCCGCCGATCGCGCGGTGCGGCTGTCCAATCAGTTGCTGTCGCTCGCGCGCGCGGAACCGGGCGAACAGGCCGCGCGCTTCGCCGATTTCGACCTCGCCGCGCTCGCGTTCGAAACCGGCGCGGAATGGGTGCCGCGCGCGCTCGCCGCCGGTGTCGATCTGGGCTTCCAGCACCTCGACGATCCCGACAACGAACATCCGCTGATCGTGCGCGGCAATGTCGTGCTGGTGCGCGAGGTGATCGCGAACCTGATCGACAACGCGCTCAAGTACATTCCGCCGTTCCGCCAGGACGGCGCGCGCGTGACCGTGAGCGTGACAGCATCGCGCGACGAGGCGGGCCGGCCCTTCGGCGAGATCGTGGTGGAAGACAACGGCCCGGGCGTGCCGCACGACCAGCAGCCCGATCTCTTCAAGCGCTTCTTTCGCGGCGACGGGCAGACCATCGAAGGCGGCGCCGGCCTGGGACTTGCGATCGTCCACGACATCATGGCGCTGCACGGCGGCAGCGTGCATTACGAAGACGCGCCCGAAGGCGGCGCCTGCTTCGTCGTGCGCATGCCGTTGAAGCCACGCGCGCCCGCAGCGGCGAGCGCCGCATAAAAAAATGCCACGGCATCGCTGCCGTGGCATTCGCTCTGACTAAGAGCCCGGACAACACCCGGAAGCGCCGAAGACCCTACTTCTTCTTCAGCGCGAGCATCGTTCCCCGGCACTTCTTCGATCCGCAACGGCACTCGTATTCCTTCTTGAGCTTCTTCGTGATGCGACCGTCGATGACGAGACCGTAGTCGTAGTACAGCTCTTCATCCGGCTGGATGTCGCGAAGCGCGTGAATGAATACGCGGCCTTCCACTTCCTCCGCTTCGCAATTCGGCGCGCAGGAGTGGTTGATGTATTTCGCGCTGTTGCCGTCGATCTTGCCGTCGATCACGTGGCCGTCGTCGAGCGCGAAGTAGAACGTGTGGTTCGGTTCCTCCGGATTGTGCGGATGACGGCGCAGCGCCTCTTTCCACGAGATGCGCTCGCCCTTGTATTCCATCACCTGCTCGCCCGCCGCAATCCGCCTCGCGGCAAACACGCCCTTGCCATGCACGCCCGAGCGGCGAACGGTGACCCTGCGTGAACTCATCGAATGAATCCTTAAATAACGATCGGTGGGGAGGGTTGAGTGAAGCCCGCGCCGCCGCTTCGCGCGCGCGTCCCATCGGAGACGCGGAAGGCGTGCATTGGTCAAGCGGGATGAAAAAAACGCGGCGGCCTGATAGGCGCCGCGTTCATCTTGCCCGGCGCATGGTGCGCTCGAACATTCGGCATCGTACACGGTAGGCGCGTTCGAATTCAACCGTCCGCGGCGCGCCTTCGGGCGACACGCATCGCAACGACTCAGCGCTGCCCGAACGAGATATCGCCGAAGAGCGCCTTCTGGTCGCGCGGCTGCGAGCGCCAGTATTGCGGCGGCGCCTCGACCGTCGCGCCCAGTTGCGCGGCCGCGTGCCACGGCCAGCGCGGGTTGTACAGCAGCGCCCGGGCGAGCGCGATGAAATCGGCCTGGCCGCTCTCGATGATCTCTTCCGCATGCATCGGATCGGTGATGAGACCGACGGTGATCGTCGGAAGGCTCGTCGCTTCCTTCACGGCCTTCGCGAACGGCACCTGATAGCCGGGGTTGAGCGGAATCTTCTGCAACGGCGACACGCCGCCCGACGACACATCGATCCAGTCGGCGCCGCGCTGCTTCAGTTCGTTGGCGAACGCGACGGTGTCTTCGATGTCCCAGCCGCCGTCGACCCAGTCCGACGCCGAGACGCGCACGCCGACTGGCCGGTCGTCCGGAAACACGGCGCGGATGGCGTCGAAGACTTCGAG
Organism: Caballeronia telluris; assembly: GCF_001544495.1. Lineage (GTDB taxonomy): Bacteria > Pseudomonadota > Gammaproteobacteria > Burkholderiales > Burkholderiaceae > Caballeronia > Caballeronia telluris. Next base: position 142,209 of record NZ_FCNZ02000014.1, on the reverse strand, counting down.
CGGGAAGCGCATGCGGTTTTCGAGCGAGCCGCCGTATTCATCGGTGCGCTGGTTCGCGATCGGCGAGAGAAACTGATGCAGCAGATAGCCGTGCGCCGCGTGCAGTTCGAGACCGTCGATGCCGAGCCGCGCCGCGCGCTTCGCGGACGCCACGAACGCTTCGCGCACGCGGATGAGCCCAGCGGTATCGAGCGCGAGCGGCGGCGTTTCGCCGTCCTTGTGGGCAATCGCCGACGGTGCGTGCGGCATCCAGCCGCCTTCGGACACCGGAATCAGCTGGCCGCCGTCCCACGGCACGTGGCTCGACGCTTTGCGGCCGGCGTGCGCGAGCTGCATCGTCACGGCGATCTTCGAATGCTTGCGGATCGCGGCGAGCACCGGTTTCAGCGCGGCTTCGGTGGCGTCGTCCCAGAGGCCGAGGTCGCCGGGCGTGATACGGCCGTCGGGCTCGACGGCGGTGGCTTCGATGAACAACATCGCCGCACCTGAAAGCGCGAGGCTGCCGAGGTGGATCATGTGCCATGCCGTGGCTTCGCCGCGTTCGGCCGAATACTGGCACATCGGTGACACGACGATGCGATTGGGAAGCGTGACGCCACGCAGCGTGGCCGGGGAAAACAACGCGCTCATGACGATGTCCGGTGAGGAGAAAGACCAGAATGAGCGATCGAGAATAGCACTTCGTTTTCCTTCCTGCAGACCCCGCGTGCCTCGCTCGAAGCGCTGGGCGTGCTTCAGTCGTCGTCGCTCTGGCTCTTTGGCGTATTGAGCCGGCTCGACCACGATTCGACCTTGCCGCTTTCGAGGCGCTTTGCCGCCGTCTTGCGCCACGACGGCGTCAGCGCGTCGAGCATCGCCATCTGTTCGAGCGACGCGCGGTCGTCGCGATCGACGTAGAGCACGCGCAACAGCCTGTCGACGCTCCATTCGGGATGCGGCCGCGCGAGCCGCTCGACGGCATCGCCCGCGCCCGCGACGCCCGGTTCCAGCACGCGGTAGTACCAGCCCGTGCGGCGCGTGTCCTGCACGCGGCGCGACATGTCATCGCGGGAGAAATGGAGGTTGAGTTTCCAGCACGGCTGCCGAGGCTGCGACACCTGCACGATCGCCGTGCCGATGCGATACACGTCGCCGACACAGACGCCGCTTTCATCGAGACCGCGCGTCGAAAGGTTCTCGCCGAAAGCACCGGGCGCGTCGAAGCGTTCGAGTCCCGCATGGTCCGCGCGCCATTCCTCGCGCCACGCAGCGTAGTGGTCGAACGCATAGTGAAGCAGCGCCTTCTCCGGGCCGCCGTGATGCTTGCGCTCGACCTGTTCGTCGCCGTCGAGACCGGTTTCGCCGATGCACACGCGCGCCAGAACCGGCGTCTTGTGAATCGCGCTGCGCTTGCCCTGCGTTCCGAGCGGCGCGGCCTGGCCGACGAGCACGGCATTAAGAATGATCTGCATGAACTTGCTTAAGACGAAGACTGCGGTTGGCCTAACGCTGGCGGGTGAAATCGAACTGGTCGAGCCATTCGCCGAACATCGCGCGCGCGGCGCGTTCGAGGCCCGGGCCGAAGCGCGCGGTGTCCTCCCGCAGACGCGGCGCGCTCGTCCCGCTTTGCGCGATGTCGCCGGGATACGCCACCAGCCAGTTTTCGAAGCGGTTTGCGAGCACTTCCGGGTGGCACTGCAACGCGAGCACATGCTCTCCCCACGTGAACGCCTGATTCCGGCACGCGGGCGTCGATGCCAGATGTGTGGCGCCCTCGGGGAGATCGAAGGTGTCGCCGTGCCAGTGGAAGACCGGCGTCGCGACGCCTTCCGCTTCCAGATGCCGAAGCGGCGAAGCGCGTCCGGCTTCGGTCAGCGTGAGCGGTTGCCAGCCGAGCTCCTTCTGCTCCGCGGGATAAACCTTCGCGCCGAGCGCGCGCGCGATCAGCTGCGAGCCGAGACAGATGCCGAGCGTCGGCAGCCCCGCCGAGAGGCGCTTTTCGAGCATCGCGAGCAGTGGCGCGAGGTGTGGATAGCTCGCGTCGTCATACGCGCCGATCGGGCCGCCGAGCACGACCATCAGCGACGGATCGAGCGGATTCGGGGCATCGATGCGGCCACGGCCGACGTCGAGATAACGCACGAAATGACCGCGATCGCCCAGTACCAGTTCGAGATTGCCCAGATCTTCGAAATAGACGTGGCGAATCGCCAGGACTTCATGTTTCATCGGCAGGATTCCGTGGCTTGGGGGCGGCGGGTCGAGTCTGCAAGTCGGGTTCGCGAATGCACAACCGGCCGCGGCCCATCAATGGGGCGCGACCGGCACAGTCTAACCGACTCGCAGCAAGCACACATGCCTGCCGGACGGACAAGAGCGGACGGGAACGGACAACGTTCCCGCCAGGTTTTACGCGATCTGGGCGAAAATCTTCCAGCTCTTCTTCTGCGTGGCGATGTCCGCTTCTTCGTATACCGAACAATCCAGACGCAGGTCGGTATCGGCCATCGAAATCTGCAGAAGCGCGCAGCGATGCGGCGTCTTCTTCGGATTCTTGCTCGCCTCGAAGTGCGAACAGGACAGGCACATGCGGTGCGCCGGAATCTGCTCCTGCGTTTCCAGCTGACGGATCGTCTTGAGCAGCGTCCGGTAGAACGCGGCCTGTTCGTCGTCGCGCAGCGTGCCGACCGCCTTCGCGAGGAAATCCGGCCATTGCAGCGCGCGCTTGGCCGCCGTGCGTCCGCGTGCCGTCAGACGGACCGCGAGGGCGCGGCCATCGTCGATCGCGCGACGCTTTTCGACCAGGCCCTTGCCTTCCAGCGTGCTCACCGCATCGCTCGTGGTCGCCGCGGTGAGCGCGGTTTCGCGTGCGATCTCGCCAAGCCGCATCGGCCCCTTGCGCTGCATCAGCAGCACGAGAATTTCACCCTGGGTCGGCGTCAGCCCCGCGCCTTCCGCCCATTCCCATGCCTGGCTGCGCATCGCCGTGCTCAGCCGCAGCAGACCGTGGGTCACCCGCCCCGTGGCCTGCTCTCCGTAAACGCCTTCGCTCATAGTCTTCGCTTCTTGTTCCGCTTATGTGTTTTGACAGCGGGCTCCGCGACCGATTCGCGGGCGTCATGCATGCTCGCCCGGCGAACGGCCGCTGGCTTCGCCGCCGGCCGTTTCCGGCCAACGGTCCCACCGTCTCAAAATTCCGGCGTACCGAACCAACTTCGTACTGCCCAATGGGACGTTGCAACTCTCTTTCGCGCCTTATCGTGTTCTTGCTGGCGCTTTGGTCTTTTCGCTGGCCCGTACCGCAGCCTGCAAAGTCGACATTCTAAGCGACACGGAACAAACGTACACCTTACTTATTCACGCAACACTGTGGATAACCCGTGGGAAAACCGTTCTGTTCCGATGTGCGCGGATTCTTGATAACCCGTCGTCCGCCGCGGCGCGCTCCCGGGATATCCACGAATCCCCCTCGCAACGCGCACCGGGCCCCGTACTTTTCCCCGCGCTACCACTTTGACTTTACAAGGCTTTTTCCCGTTGTCCACAGAAAATGCCGATGCTTGTTAACTACTATTACGTATGTATACGGCCTATTGGATGTAAACCTTAGAGGCGTTCCATCGGCGAAGGTATCCGGTCCCCGGCTGCAAGAATTCGTAAAAAAACCCGCTCGAAAGCGGGTTGATCTGCCGACGCCACATCGCGTCGACGACGTTACTGCCGCCACTGAAGGCACTGCTGGCGCACTGCTTCGTGCAGCGACTTTTCCTTGTCGAACACGCCGCGCAGCCACGTCGCGTCGTTGTTGTTGCCGCGCGCGATGTCGCCGACCATCTTCAGCGCTTCGGTCGAACCGAGCGCTTCGGCGTGCGGCGCGAGGACGTCCAGCGTCTCCAGGATGTCTTCCGCGATGGTGCGGCGCTCGCCCGTCTGCGGGTTGACAGAGACGCCTTCCAGTCCGAAGCGGCACGCCTCGAAGCGGTTGAAGGTGTAGACGAGGTAATCGTCTTCCTTGAGCGTGAGCGGCTTGTCGAGCAGCAGGTAGCGGGAAAGCGTCTGGATGTAGCACGCGATCGCGGCCGCCCGGTCGACCGACAGCGGCGTGTCCATCACCCGCACTTCGATCGTGCCGAAGCCGGGCTTCGGCCGGATGTCCCAGTAGAAGTCCTTCATGCTGTTGACGACGCCCGTGCTCACCATCTTCGAGAAGTATTCCTCGAAGCTGTCCCAGGTGAGCGCGAACGGCGCGCGGCCCGACAGCGGAAACGCGAACACGGAATTCAGGCGCGCCGAGTGAAAACCGGTATCGACGCCCTGGATGTACGGCGACGAAGCCGACAGCGCGATGAAATGCGGAATGAAACGCGACATCGAATGAAGCAGGAAGAGCGCGCTGTTCGGGTCCGGGCAGCCGATGTGAACGTGCTGGCCGAACACCGTGAACTGCTTCGCCAGATAGCCGTAAAGCTCCGAGATGTACTGGAAACGCGGGGTATCGAAGATCTGCCGCTCGCTCCATTGCTGGAACGCGTGCGTGCCGCCGCCGCACAGGCCGACGTTCAGATGGTCGGCCGCGGCGACGAGCGTATTGCGGATCTTGCGCAGGTCGGCGACCGCCTGCTCGTGCGTCGTGCAGATGCCCGTCGACAGCTCGATCATGCTTTCCGTGATCTCGGGCGTGATGTTGCCCGGGATCTTTTCGTCCTTGATGAGACGCATCAGGTCGGAAGCCGCTTTGGTCAGGTCGTAGTCGTGCGTATTGACGACCTGGATTTCCAGCTCGACGCCGAACGTGAACGGTTCAGAGTTGATGAAAGGTTCGAGTGACATGACGCCTCTTGGTTAAGCAATGCTTTTCAATGACTGCATCTGTTTCATTCGCGCCGCTCGCCGACGGCCGACAGGCTCCGGTAGACCACGAACGGCGCCACCACCTGCAGCACGACGATCGAGCACAGCACGATCGCGCGCAGCTTCGGGTCATAGTCGGGATAAAGCACGTACATGTCGTCGACGAGCAGATACGCGAGCGCGGACATCGGCGTGAGCGACACGCCGAGCGCCGCGCCCTGCTTCCAGTTCAGGCCGCTCGGCTTCGCGAAGATCAGCACGCCCGCCAGCTTCCCGACGAAACGCGCGGCGATCAGCGAGAGCGCCGCGACGCCGCCGAGCACGATATCGCCCCATTCGAACGCGGTCAGCGTCAGCGCGAACAGGATCACGGTGAGAAGCCAGCCGGCCGAGCCGAAATGCGCGGGCCAGAGCTGCGGACGCTCGTCGGCGTTCTTCACGATGATGCCGGCGGCGAGCAGCGAGAGAATCGTCGAGAGCTTGAAGAGATGCGCCACCGCGATCGCGAGCAACACGAGCCCGAACAAGGCGACGAACGAATGTTCGTCGCTCACGTTCAGGCGCCGGTACAGCAGATTGCAGGCGCGCGCGAGCACGAACGCGAGCACGAGCGAGCCGATCAGCAGATAGAGCGGCTGCACGATGGTCGCGAACGTGTTGCCGTAGATCTCCTGATGCAGCACGCCTGCGGCGAGCTTTTCCACCACGACCGCATACATGCTGTTGAGCGCGGTCAGTGTAAGGAGACGCTGTGTCACCTGTCCTTCGGCGCGCAGTTCGGTCTTCAGCTGGATCACCATCGCGGGCGAGGTCGCCATCGCGATGGCCGCGATCACGACGGACTGCATCGTCGGAACGTTGCAGAGCATCAGCGCGATGAGGACGAAACCGAACGTCAGCGTGGATTCGGCGATGCTCGACAGGATCAGGTACGGATTGCGGCGAATCCAGCGCAGGTCGAGCCGGCTGCCGAGTTCGAAGAGCAACAGGCCGAGCGCGACGTCGAGGAGCGGGCGCGACAAGCCGGCCGCGCTCACGTCGATCACGCTGAATCCCGCGTTGCCCGCGATCAGTCCGATCACCGCGTAGCCGGTGATGCGCGGCAGGCGCCAGGCGCGCCACAGCAGCTCGCCGCACAGGCCGGCTGCGACGAGCGCGATGCCGGCCCAGAAGATGGCGTCGGGCACCAGCGGCCAGGCGGGTAGAAACGAAAATGCCGAATTCATCGTGTTGGCTTCTCCTTCACAGCTTCCAGCAGATGGAGCACGTGCGCTTTCTCGTGACTTGCGCGTGTACGGCGAAACGCCCGCGAACAAACCGACTCGTCCGGCCTATCGAGCGTTGGTTCAGAGCGTTGGTTCACTCAGGCGAAACGAAATTCGAACCGAACACGGCGTCACGGACAGGCCGTGCATTGATCAGGGCGTGCGTCGGCCGCGCGGCGAGACCCGAGGCGCCCTTCGTCGACACGACGGCGGCCACGCACGGTCCCGGCTCGGAATGCATGGCCGGACACAGTAAACGATGGCGTCGGCATGGGTGATCAGATTCTGACCGCACGACCATCGTTCCGTTGAAGGCGAACACCGCGCGAACGGTGCCGCAGGAAGAAGGGCGATTGTGCCATAGGTGGAAACGCATGACAGTGCGCTGCCAGGTGATTGATTCAATGAGGTAAAACGGACCGCTTCCTGCGTGCGAGACAGGAAAAAAAGACCGCACGCCGCGGCGAACGGCCGGTTTGCCTCTGCCGATGACCCTCGCTTTAGAGGTTTACCTGTTTCCCGTATGTATACGTAGTAGTAGTTAACAAGGCTGCACCGTTTCTGTGGATAACCCAGGTTTACCGCGACCGATCAATGGCTTGAAGAAAGAAAAAGCGGATCGTGAAGGTGTGAGCCGACGCTCCGTAACTCCGAACAACTTTGTCGCGCGGCGCGCCGCGCGCGAGTTGTCCCGTTTACACCCACAAGCCGTTCACAGCGCTTTCGATTCTTCCTCGCGCGGTTATCCACAGGTCCTCGTGGATAACTCCGCGTCCCAGCTCCGCACGCTTACGTGAAATCGCCGTGACGCAACGCGCGCAAGAGAAAACGCGCGGGATCGAGCGCTTCGGCCAGTTCGCGTTCGATCGGCCACGGCTCGCCTTCGATCTGCGAGGCGATCAGTTCCGCAGCAAGCGCCGACCATACGAGCCCGCGCGAGCCGAACGCAAACGCGCCATAAAGACCCGCCGCTCGCGGCAGATCGAGCGGCCATGCGCCAGACAAACGCTTTGCATCCGCGCGTGCGGCGATTTCGTCGGCAAGCTGGCCGATCATCGGCATGCGGTCGCTTGTCACGCAGCGAAACGCGACGCGTCCTTCGAACGGTTGCGTGGCGTCGAACTTCGATGCCGGCAGCATCCGCGCGATACGCTCGAGATTCTCCCGATGGCCCGCCGCGCGGATTTCGCGGTCGGTGCTGTCGATGTCGTAAGTCGCGCCCGTCAGCGTGCGATGCGGCGCGAGCGGCAGCGCGTAGCCGTCGCCGATCACCGGCACGCGCAAGGCGTCGAGCGGCGTGTCGTCGAGGATCGTCAGCTGGCCGCGCACGCTGCGCGTCGGATCGCCGTGCAACGCGGCGAGGCGCTTCGCATCGTGGGCGTTCGCCAGCACCACGATCGGCGCCTGCGCGATCAGCGCTCCGGCGGAATCGAAAGCGCGCCACGCGTGGCCGTCATGCGCCACGCGCGCGACTTCCGTGCCGAAGCGGCGCGTGAGCCGTTCGCCCGAGATCGCGCATTGCGCCGCGCAAACCGAAGCCGGCGAAATGGCGCCGCCACGCGGGAAGAACCAGCCGCCGCGCGCGACCTCGACGCCCGCGATCCGCAACGCGTCCTCGCTTGTCGCGGCGACGGCGTAATCCCGCGGCAAGCCGAAGCGCCCGATTGCATCGGCGATGGCGAGCGCGTCGTCGGGCGAATCGGCGATCTGGAGCAGACCGTCGCGCGTGCGCCGGAGTTCGTGGCCCGCGTCTTCGAGTTCGGTCCAGTGGCGCAGCGCGTACAGAAACGCCGCTCGCGTGAGGCGCGCGGCGATGCTGTCGTCTCGCCAGACGATCGGATGGAACACGCCTGCCGGATTGCCGGATGCGTCGCGGGCGACGTCAGCGTTTCGGTCGACGAGCGTCACGCGCCAGCCGCGCGCGGTGAGGCGCGCGCTCACCGCGCAACCGGCCAGACCCGCGCCGATCACGATGGCATGGCGGTCCCCGTCGATGCTGGCCGGCAGCGGCGGCTCGTGACGGCGCACCCGCCAGCGCGGCGCGAAACGGGCGGTGAGAATCGCTTTCGTCGCAGGATCGCAGACGAAACCGGCCGCTTCCAGCGCGCGTTGCAAGGTCGGCTGCGCTTCGGCGGCGAGCGTCGCGTGATCGGCGGCGACGCGCGCCAACGCCTTACAGGTCGCACTTGGATCGACGGTGCGATCGGCGCGCAGATTGAAGGCGTCGGCGCGCAGCCAGAGCTTGTTCAGCACGTCCGCGTTTTCGCCAACGATAAGCGTCAGTACGACGCGCCCCGCTTCGAACTCCAGCCGATGCACGTTGGCGACGCGCATCGGCCAGGCGTTCGCGAGCAGGGTCGTCAGCGGTCCGACATCCGCGGGAGGTGCCCGGTCGAGCGTGGCGATCGACCCGGCCGAGACGAAATGCAGGCGTTCGCAGCGCGCGGGATCGGCGCGCCATGCGGCCCATGCCGCGAGGAAAGCGCGGCCGTCGCCGAACTGCGTATCGGCAATGGTGAACGTGCGCCGTCGCGCCCAGGCGCGCGGCAAGTCATGGGCTTGCAGGAAGGTATCGGTCATTCAATCAGTGTGAAGGGCGCGCAACGAAAGGCGTCACGACGAAGCCATGCGCTGCATCGCATCGCGCGCGGCGGCGTCGATCAGCAAGGGCTCAAGCGTATAGCCCGCCGCGCGCCAGGCTGCGAGACCGCCCGCGAGCGGCGCGACATCGGCGAAGCCATGCGCCTTCAGTTCTTCGCTGGCTAACGCCGCCGAGATCTCGTTGGGACAGTCGCAATACATCACGAGCTTGCGGTTGCGCGCAAGCGCGGCGAGTTGCGGCACGACGTCGCCATCGCGCAGCGTGAGCGCGCCGGGAATCACGAACGGATCGACCGCGCGTCCCATCTCGCGGCGCACGTCGACGATTACCGGCGGCGGCTCGCGTTCGAGCAGCGCGCGCAGCTCGGCGATGTCGATGCGTGTCATGCGCAGGCGCCGGATCAGCGTCATGCGGCGCCACCAGCGCGCGGCGACATAGACCGCGAGCGCCACGCCGACGACCGCGATCGCGCCGCGTCCGAGCCAGTCGAGCCACGCGAGGATCGTATCGACGGCGGTGGCGAACATCGTCCCGAGCGCGACGCCGAGCACGGCCCAGAGCGCGCAGCCGATCGCATCGTAGAACAGGAACGTGACGAAGCTGACGCCCGTCGCGCCCGCCACGGGAATCGCGAGCGTCGAAAGGCCGGGGATGAACTTCGACACGGTCAGGACGCGCACGCCGAAACGTCCGAAGAAGTCGAGGCTGCGCGCGACGCAGGTATCGCGCGACATCGAGAGCTTGCAGAGCAAGCGCAGCACGCGCGAGCCATAGCGCTGGCCGAGCCAGAACCAGAGGATGTCGCCGATCAGCGCGGCCCCGACCGCGACCGCGACGATGGCGATCAAGGGCAATTGAGGAAGCCACGCAAAGGGTGAAACGGGGCCTTGACCGAGGCTCGCGGCGGCGGTGATCGCACCCGTCAAAACCAAGGTGGGCAAGGCCGGAAGGGGTAATCCCAACGACTCCAGGAGAACGTTGGCAAAAACCAACGGCAATCCGTATTCGACGATCAGCTCACGTAGCATGGACTGGACCCCGGGACAAAACGGCTTCCAAAAGGCAAAACGGGCTCAAAAATTAAGGGTAAATCTTTGAAACCCTTATCCTGATTGGGTTTGCGCTGCGTTATGATACCAAGCGCCGGATGGAGAGACGGCAGTACGGGCATGGTGTGGAGCGCGAAGCCAGATTAGCGGCCGGGGACGCCGGGATGCCGCTACCACTCGACTGCATGGCCCGCGCACGTATAATCGGCGCGTTCGCGCTGTTCGTGTCAACCTAAACTGATAAAGGAACCTTAATGAACAAACAGGAACTGATCGACGCCGTGGCCGCTCAGACCGGCGCCAGCAAGGCCCAAACCGGCGAAACGCTGGACACGCTGCTCGAAGTGATCAAGAAGGCTGTATCGAAGGGTGACGCGGTGCAGTTGATCGGCTTCGGCAGCTTCGGCTCGGGCAAGCGCGCAGCGCGCACCGGCCGTAATCCGAAGACCGGCGAATCCATCAAGATTCCGGCGGCCAAGACCGTCAAGTTCACGGCTGGCAAGGCGTTCAAGGACGCAGTGAACAAGCGCTAAGGTCTATTGCCGATCGTCGGCGACCGGCTGTCGGTTGACTGACCGGGCCGCCCTGACGGGCGCCAGGCAGCACGTTGTACCCGTTGGAAATGACCCGCCGCAGCCGGCGGGTTTTTTTTGCTTGGCGAATCGAATCGAATCGAATCGCAGCGCAAGCGCCTAGTGCACGTGATGACCGCAATCGCAGTCGTCGCCGTGATCATGATCATGTTCGTCGATGTCCCATGAAGGGAACGGGTCGGCGAACTGCTTCCATCCCTCGGGCCCGAGCGCCCATTCTTCGTCGGTGAGCAGGCAGGCGTCGAACTTGTCGTGCCACGCGTACTTGTCCAGATCGATGCCGATCAACACCAGTTCCTGACGACGGTCGCCGACTGTCATGTCGTCGGGGTCGCCGTGCCAGTCGGCGACGATTTCCGCCTCCAGTTCCGCATCGCCCGTCGGCCATTCGCTGCGGTCCTGCGCCGCCCACCAGATGCCCGCCGGGTCCTGACGGCATACGCCACCCGCCTGCGACAGCGAGCCGCCGACATCGTTGCGCGTCGCGAGCCAGAAGAAGCCCTTCGCGCGCAACACGTGCGGCCATTCTTCGTTCAGAAGCGCCCACAACCGTACGGGATGAAACGGCCGGCGCGCGCGATACACGAGATGCGCGACGCCGGTCTGCGCGGCTTCGGGGTCCTCGTCGAGCTGATCGTGCAGCGTCATGAGCCAGCCGGCAGCGCTCGCGGTTTCGTCGAAATCGAAGCGCTCGGTGTTCACGACCTCCCTCACCGGCACATCGGCGTAGCGCGCGTCGATCAACACGGCGCGCGGGTTCAGCGCGTGCAGGACGTGCCTGAGCCGCGCCAGCGCTTCGGCCGTGACGAGATCGGTCTTGTTCAAGACGATCACATCGCAGAATTCCACCTGCTCGACGAGCACCTCGACCACCGTGCGATCGTCGTCTGCATCGTGATCCGCGTCGCGCTCGACGAGCGAACCCGTGTGTGCGTAGTCGCGCAGAAAGCTCGATGCATCGACGACGGTCACCATCGTGTCGAGGCGTGCGATGTCCTGGAACGCGACTTCGCCTTCGCTCTCGGCAAGCGCGAGATGTTCGGCGACGCGAATCGGATCCGTCGCGCCCGACAACTCGACGACGATTGCATCGAAACGGCCTTCTGCGGCGAGCCGTTCGATCGTGGCGGCGAGATCGTCGGAGAGGACATGGCGCTCGCATCCTTCCGACATCTCGGCGTGTCCGGCGTCGCCCCGGTCGCTGACGATGGCAGCGATTCGCAGTCCCTCGCCGTTGGTGAGCAGGTGATTCAGGAGCGTGGTTTTGCCCGCGCCGAAGAATCCGGACAGCACGGTGACTGGCAATGGCAGAGAGTTCATCACGATGAGGGAAGTGAAAGTGGGGCAAAGGCGCGCAGGGTCGACGCGTGGCGTCGCCGGGCGCGAGCGCGGTCAGGGCTCGACGAGGGAATTGTGCATCAAAACGCGGGTGGCGCCGTCGCCTGCAACAGCGCAATCTCCCGAAGGCCGTTGCGGCCTTTCAGCGCGAAGCCTGGAGCAGCTTCCAGCGGCTCAGGATGTCGATGATCTGGCGGGAGTACTTGTCGCGCAGCGCGGGCGTCTCGGAATGATAGGCGCCGACGGCCTGCCAGGTATTGCCGTACTTGTTCATCTTCTGGCGCAGATGCCATGCGGCGACGTAGACGCTCTTGCACGGCTCCATCAGCGTGCCGCTCGAAATGCCGTACTGCGAAAGCGTGTTCAGATGGATCGAGTTGATCTGCATCAGACCGTAGTCGGTCGAACCGTTGGCGTTCTTGTTGATGGCATCGGGCTTGTTGTGCGATTCCTGCCACGCGATGGCGCGCAAAATGAGCGGATTGACCTTCTGATACTTGGCGGCTTCGTCGAAACAGTCCGCGTGCGCGGAAGCCGCCGCCATCCAGGCACCGAAGCCGATCGCAAACCATCGCAGGAATTTTTTCATCGTATTTCCATTCACTCGCCCGCTCGGAGCGCAACATCATCTCTTGCCGCACGGAGCAACGCCGGGAGCACTCCCGCCGCGCGTTGCGCGCCATCGGGAAAAACCCGCCTCGACAGCCGCCTCCCGTGAACCGCATCCGCCCGTATCATAACGGCACACTATTGTCTGGATAAGTTAGCCATCAGACATACGCAAGGAGTCGCGCGCCAAAAGCGCCAGGCGGCCGGGGCCGGCGAAGGATAGCCGATACGGCGGAAAAGCGGGTTTGGCGAGGGCCAACTTGTAAACGTCTGAATAATAAGCCCTCCAGAGCGGTTAAAATTCACGCTCTCGGCATAAATGCGTGGCAAATCCGCAAGGCCTTCCATTTGTCTGACGGCAATCTTCGCGGAACCTTGAGAGTTTCGCCGGTTTGGAAGCGGCCGCGCTCAGCCGGTTCATTGTGACAATGCAGACATCAAAAGCTGCTAAGGTTCACGTTTTTAGGATGCGGGCAACGACGGCGGAAACGCCTGAAATCGTTGCCGGCTGGCGCTTTCGGCAGGTTTGACGGCACGTTGCAGCCGGCCTCGGGCAAGATGCGCCCAAGGCCTTGAAATCACACTCCATGAGAAGAAAACGTATGGCACTGCGTCGCACCGCGACGGCACTGCTGGTAGCAGGACTTATCACGGCGCAGATTGCACACGCGCAGGTGACGCTGAATTTCGTCAACGCGGATATCGATCAGGTCGCCCGCGCGATCGGAGCGGCGACCGGCAAGACGATCATCGTCGACCCGCGCGTGAAAGGGCAGTTGAATCTGGTGTCGGAGAATCCGGTCCCGCAAGATCAGGCGCTGAAGACGCTGCAGTCCGCCTTGCGGATGCAGGGCTTCTCGCTCGTGCAGGATCATGGCGTGCTGAAGGTCGTGCCCGAAGCCGACGCGAAGCTGCAGGGCGTGCCGACCTTCGTCGGCGACTCGCCTACCGCGCGCGGCGACCAGGTGATCACGCAGGTCTTCGCGTTGCGCAACGAGTCGGCGAACAACCTGCTGCCGGTGCTGCGCCCGCTCATCTCGCCGAACAACACGATCGCCGCGTATCCCGCCAACAACACGCTCGTCGTGACGGACTACGCCGACAACGTGCGGCGCATCGCCAGCATCATCGCGGGCATCGACACGGCCGCCGGCCGTTCGGTCGATGTCATCCAGCTGAAGAACGCGAACGCGATCGACGTCGCCGACCAGTTGAACAAGCTGCTCGATCCAGGCGCGGTCGGCAGCAACGATGTCACGCTCAAGGTGACCGCCACGCCCGACCCGCGCACCAATTCGCTGATGCTGCGCGCATCGAGCGAAACGCGCCTGCGCGCGGCCAGACAACTCGTGCAGAAGCTCGACTCGCCGACGACTCAACCCGGCAACATGCACGTCGTCGCGCTGCGCAATGCGGACGCCACGCGCCTCGCGAAGACGCTGCGCGGCATGCTGGGCAAGGGCGGCGGCGGCAACGACACGTCGAGCAACACGTCGGGCGGCTCGAACGCGTCCAACGCGTTTAACCAGGGCGGTTCGGCGAACTCGACGGGCATCTCCGGCACGCCGCCGCTGCCGGGCGGATTGTCGGGCAGTTCGGGTTCGGGCTCGGGCAACAACCCGATGTCCGGCGGCGGCACCACGAAGGACAGCGGCTTCTCGAACAACAAGGACAGCGACACGAGCGGCGACCAGCAGCAGGGCGGCATGATCCAGGCCGATTCCGCGACCAATTCGCTGATCATCACCGCGTCCGAGCCGGTTTACCGCAACCTGCGCTCGGTCATCGACCAGCTCGACGCGCGCCGCGCGCAGGTGTACATCGAGGCGCTGATCGTCGAACTCTCGGCGACGACGAGCGCGAATCTCGGCATTCAGTGGCAGGGGTTGCTGATGTCGAACGGCGGCAACAACGCGGTCTACGGCAGTTCGAGCTTCGGTTCCGGCAATTCGAACATCGTCGACCTGACGCTTTCCGGCAACGCGATCGCGCAGAATCCGTCGGCGCTCTCGGGCGCGACCGGGCTGCTCACGCAGGGGCTGAACGTCGGCCTGCTGCACAAGTTCGGCAATTTCTTCGGGCTGGGCGGCCTGTTGCAGGCGCTGTCGACGTCGTCGGACGCGAACATCCTCTCGACGCCTAACCTCATCACGCTCGACAACGAAGAAGCGAAGATCGTCGTCGGCCAGAACGTGCCGGTGGTGACGGGCTCCTACGCGACGCCGACCGCCAACACGGCCACGTCCGTGACGGCGTTCAACACGTTCGACCGGCGCGACGTCGGCGTGACGCTGCACGTGAAGCCGCAGATCACCGATGGCGGCATCCTCAAGCTGCAGCTCTATCAGGAAGATTCCACCGTCGACGCGACGACGACCAACAACCCCGGCGGCGTCACGATCAACACGCGCTCGATCCAGTCGACCATCCTCGCGGACGACGGCGAGATCGTGGTGCTCGGCGGCCTGATGCAGGATCAGTACAACGCGGGCAACAGCAAGATTCCGCTGCTCGGCGACATTCCGTGGATCGGCAGCCTGTTCCGCAGCGAAAACAAGACGCGCACGAAGACCAACCTGATGGTGTTCCTGCGCCCGGTGATCGTGCGCGACCAGGCGACGTCCGGGCAGATCGCGACCACGCGCTACGACTATCTGCGTCAGCAGCAATATGGATCGACGACGGACAACCGCCTTATCCGCGACAAGGACGTGCCGGTGATTCCGCCGCCGCCGCCGGGTCCGAGCCAGGGCGCGGTGCCGGCGCAGAACCTCTTCAACTGGAACGACACGACGCGTTCGCAGAACGGCAGCACGACGCTGCCGCAGGACCCGAACGCCGGACCGGCACCCGGCGTGCCGCCGATGCAGCAGGCACCCCAGGCGCCGCAAGGCCAGCCGCTGACGCCGGGCGCGAACGGCGTGAACAACTACGCGGTGCCGAACAATTCGGCGCCCGGCATGCCGCTCAACGGCGACGCGGGAGCGCGGCCGTGAGCACGACGCTGAACGGCGCGACCGTCACGGGCAGCGGCGTTCCGTCGCCGCTTGCCGCGCGGCTCGTGCCGTACGGCTTCGCGCGCACCGGCCAGATTCTGGTCGCGCATCAGCACGCGGACAGCATCGAAGTCTGGATCAGCGACAAGACCAGCGACGCCGCACTCGCCGAAGTCGCGCGCAATTTCGGCGCGCTCACGATCGTGCGCGTGAAGAGCGACGAACTCGCGGCCGCGATCAATTCGGCGTATGCGCGCAACGACGGCAGCGCGGCGCAGGTGGTCGGCGAAGTGGAAGGCGAGGTCGATCTGTCGCGGCTGATGCAGGACATTCCGGAAGTCGAGGACCTGCTCGAATCGGAAGACGACGCGCCGATCATCCGCATGATCAACGCGCTGCTCACGCAGGCCGCGCGCGAGCAGGCGTCGGACATTCACATCGAGCCGTTCGAGAACGCATCGGTGGTGCGCTTTCGCGTCGACGGCACGCTGCGCGACGTCGTGCGTCCGAAAAAAGCGCTGCACGGCGCGCTGATCTCGCGGATCAAGATCATGGCGCAGCTCGACATCGCGGAAAAGCGGCTGCCGCAGGACGGGCGCATTACGCTGCGCGTCGGCGGCCGTCCGGTCGACGTGCGTGTTTCGACGCTGCCGACCGGCCACGGCGAGCGCGCGGTGTTGCGTCTGCTGGAAAAAGACGCGCAGCGCCTGAATCTCGAAACGCTCGGCATGGCGCGCGACACGCTCGTCCATTTCGACAAGCTGATCGGCCGTCCGCACGGCATCGTGCTCGTGACCGGCCCGACCGGCTCCGGCAAGACGACCACGCTCTACGCCGCGATGTCGCGGCTCGAAACGACCACCACCAACATCATGACGGTGGAAGATCCGATCGAATACGACCTGTCGGGCATCGGCCAGACGCAGGTCAACGAGCGGATTGGCATGACGTTCGCGCGCGCGCTGCGCTCGATCCTGCGGCAGGACCCGGACATCATCATGATCGGCGAAATCCGCGACCTCGAAACGGCGCAGATCGCGGTGCAGGCGTCGCTGACGGGCCACCTCGTGCTAGCGACGCTGCACACGAACGACGCCGCGTCGGCCGTCACGCGTCTCACCGACATGGGCGTCGAGCCGTATCTGCTGGCTTCGTCGCTGCTCGGCGTGCTGGCGCAGCGGCTCGTGCGGCAGTTGTGTCCGGTCTGCAAGGAAGCGCGCGTCGAAAACGGCGTGACGCACTGGCATCCGGTCGGCTGCGATCGTTGCGGTCAGTCGGGTTACTCGGGGCGGCGCGGCGTGTACGAACTGCTGCTGATCGACGACGTCATCCGCCCGCTGATCCACCGCAACGCCGCCGACGCCGACATTCTCGCCGCCGGCCGCGCGCAGGGCATGCGCACGCTGCGCGAGGACGGCGATCGCTGGATCGAATCGGGCGTGAGCTCGCTGGAAGAAGTGCTGCGCGTGACGGGCGGAGATTAGCGCGATGCCGGCTTTCCGTTTCGAAGCGATCGATCAGGCGGGCAAGACCCAAAAAGGCGTGCTCGATGCCGACAGCGCCCGCGCCGCGCGCGGCCACCTGCGCACGCAGGGTTTGACGCCGCTCGTCGTCGAACCGGCGGGCAGCCGCACGCGCGGCGAACGCCAGCAGCGTTTGTCGCTCGGACGGCGGCTGTCGCAGCGCGAGCAGGCCATTCTGACGCGCCAGCTCGCGAGTCTGTTGATCGCAGGATTGCCGCTCGGCGAGACGCTCGCGGTGCTCACCGAGCAGTCGGAACGCGACTACATCCGCGAACTGATGGCCGCGATCCGCGCGGAAGTGCTCGGCGGCCATTCGTTCGCGAACGCGCTCGCGCAGCATCCGAAGGACTTTCCCGAGATTTATCGCGCGCTGGTCGCGGCGGGCGAGCACACCGGCAAGCTCGGACTCGTGCTCTCGCGTCTCGCCGATTACATCGAGCAGCGCAACGCGTTGAAGCAAAAGATCATCCTCGCGTTCACCTATCCGGCGATCGTCACGCTGATCGCGTTCGGCATCGTCACGTTCCTGCTGAGTTACGTGGTGCCGCAGGTCGTCAACGTGTTCGCGAGCACCAAGCAGGCGCTGCCGGTCCTGACCGTCATGATGATGGCGCTCTCCGGTTTCGTGCGAAATTACTGGTGGGCCGTGCTGCTCGGCGTCGTGCTGTTTTCGTGGATCGTCAAGAGCATCCTCGCGCGGCCCGGCCCGCGCATGGCGTTCGACCGGTGGCTCCTTACCGCGCCGCTCATCGGCAAGCTCGTGCGCGGCTACAACACGGTGCGCTTCGCCAGCACGCTCGCGATCCTGACGGCCGCCGGCGTGCCGATCCTGCGCGCGCTGCAGGCGGCGGGCGAAACGCTCAGCAACACGGCGATGCGCGAAAATGTCGACGATGCGATCGTGCGCGTGCGCGAAGGCACGTCGCTGTCGCGCGCGCTCGGCAACACGAAGACGTTTCCGCCGGTGCTCGTGCACCTGATCCGCTCGGGCGAAGCGACCGGCGACGTCACGACGATGCTCGACCGCGCGTCCGATGGCGAAGCGCGCGAACTCGAACGGCGCACGATGTTCCTGACGAGCCTGCTCGAACCGCTCCTGATCCTCGCGATGGGCGGCGTCGTGCTGGTGATCGTGCTGGCGGTGATGCTGCCGATCATCGAACTGAACAACATGGTGCAGTAATGAACGCCCTGCAAACCCGCCTTCTGACGCTGGCCGCGCTGGCCCTTTTCTGCGTGACGATGACTTACTGGGTCGTCACGCTGGGTTCGCGCCAGACCGCACCGCTGCCTGCCGCCGAGGCGACGCGCACGCCGTCGGTCGAACAGGCGGCGACGATTTTCGGCGGCCAGTTGCAGACGCAGGCGAATCAGGACGTGCATCTGTTCGGCATTCTCTCGTTGCAGCACGGCGCGGCCGCGATCGTCAGTTACGGCGGGGAGCCGGCGCGCGCGATCTCGCTCGGCGGGCCGCTCACGCAGGGCGTGAAGATTTCCGAAGTGCGCGCGCGCTCGATCATCATCGACCGCAATGGCGTGAAATCCGAGGTCTTTCTGCCCCAAAACGCGCCCGGCCCGACGATTTATGTGCGCTGACACGATCCCCGTCAAGCCGTTTGAAAGCGGGCGCCGGCCGGACCTATAGAATGCTTTCCTTCCCACGCGCGTGAAGCCGCGCGGGGTGTTTCGCTGGCGCATCGGGCGCCTTCGAACGAACAACATCTTCATCGAAACGAGGTAGTAGTCATGCAAATGTGGACGAAACGCCGCATGGAACTTTCGACGGCGCAGGCACGCCGCCAACGCGGGTTCACGTTGATCGAAATCATGGTGGTGATCGCGATTCTCGGCATTCTCGCCGCGCTCATCGTGCCGAAGATCATGAGCCGTCCGGACGAAGCGCGCCGCGTCGCGGCCAAGCAGGACATCGGCACGATGATGCAGGCGCTCAAGCTGTACCGGCTGGACAACGGCCGTTATCCGACCCAGGAGCAGGGCTTGCGCGCGCTGATCGAAAAGCCGACCAACGATCCGATCCCGAACAACTGGAAGGACGGCGGCTATCTGGAGCGCCTGCCGAACGATCCGTGGGGCGGCCAGTATCAGTACCTGAACCCGGGCGTGCACGGCGAAATCGACGTATTCAGCTACGGCGCCGACAGCAAGGCGGGCGGCGAGGGCAACGACGCCGACGTCGGGTCCTGGCAGTAAGCTTTTGGCGAGCAAGTGTGAGTGAACGGCCGCGACCCATCCGCGTGACAAGAAGCGCGCTCCAGCGAACTGGAGCGCGGCGTACGGCCGGCTTCACACTGCTGGAAATGCTCGTCGTGCTGGTGATCGCGGGCTTGCTCGTGTCGCTCGCTTCGCTGCAACTCACGCGCAATCCGCGCACCGATCTCAACGAAGAAGCGCAACGGCTCGCGCTTCTGTTCGAATCCGCCGGCGACGAAGCGCAGGTTCGCGCGCGGCCGATCGCGTGGCAGCCGGTCAACGGCGGCTTTCGCTTCGACGTGCGCACCGACGACGGCTGGCGTCCCCTGCGCGACGATCTGTTTCGCGCGCGTCGCTGGGAAGGCGGCGTGACGAACGTCGAAATCCAGTTCGCCGGCACCGACAAGTCGGTCGGCCGGCTCGTCTTCGGCACCGAAGCCATCGACGCGCCGATGGAAATCACGCTCGTCTCGGCCGTCGGACGCGCGACGATCGTCGGCAACGGCAACGGCCGCTATCAGGTGCGGTGATGCCAGCGACCAACCGGACCACTTGCCGCGCGAAGTCCCGCGGCTTCACGATGATCGAGGTGCTGGTCGCGCTCGCGATCATCGCGGTGGCGCTCGCCGCGTCGCTGCGCGCGGTCGGGTCGCTCGCGACGGGCGAAGCGGACCTGCATCGGCGGCTGCTCGCCGGCTGGAGCGCGGACAACGAACTCGCGCAGTTGCGGCTCACGCGTGCATGGCCGCCGATTGGCTCGCGCAGCTTCGACTGCTCGCAGGGCAACCTGAAGCTCGTCTGCACGCAGCGCGTTTCCGCGACGCCGAATCCGATTTTCCGCCGCGTCGAGATGTTCGTCGCGATGCCGGGACGTTCCGGCAATCTCGCGCAGATGGTTACGGTGGTGGCGAATGAAACGAATCGTTCGCTCTGAGCGCCGCGCCCGCGCCGGCGGTTTCACGCTGATCGAGATGATGATCGCGATTGCGATTCTCGCGGTGATCGCGGTGCTGTCGTGGCGCGGGCTCGATCAGGTGATCCGCGGCCGCACCACGATCACGAACGCGATGGAGGACGAGCGCGTCGTCGCGCAGTTGTTCGACCAGATGCGCATCGACGCGCGCCAGGCCGCGACCGACGACCAGGCCGGCCAGCCCGCGATTTCGATGGGCGGCAACCGCCTGCAGATCGTGCGCGGCGTGTACACGCCGGGCGGGCCGCCGCGGTTGCAGGTCGTGCGCTACCGGCTGACGGACGGGCGCATCGTGCGTTTTGCGTCGGCGCCGCTTGCGAACGTCGGCGAAGTGCGCCGCGCGCTCTCGGCCGCCGACAGCGCCGACGGCTGGAGCGCCGTGCCGCTGATGGGCGGCGTGGGATCGTTCGCGACGCGCGTCTACGTCACGCAGCAAGGCTGGACGACGCAGATGAGCGACGTGGCGTCGAAGGTGACCGAGAACGACAATAACGTGAAAGTGCCGCAACTCGGTGACGGCCCGCTTCCGCGCTCGGTCACGGGCGTTCAGGTCGCGGTCGGCGCGCATAATTTGCAGGCGCCGATCACGCGCGTGTTCCTCGTCGGAGAATGACGATGCAGGCCAGCAAGCGTTCGAACCAGCAACGCGGCGTCGCGATCATCAGCGCGCTCTTGGTCGTCGCGCTTTCCGCGATTCTCGTCTCGGGCATGCTGTGGCGTCAGGAAGTGCAGATTCGGCGGATCGAGAACCAGCGTCTGCTCGCGCAGGCCAACTGGATTTCGCGCAGCGCGCTCGACTGGACGCGGCTCATCCTGCGCTCGGAGGCGGACACCTCGCCGACGGTGACTTATCTCGGCGGCGTCTGGGGCGTGCCGATCGCGAAGACGCGGCTGTCGGATTTCCTCGGGCAGATCGGCGAAGTGCGGGCGCAGCAGGGCGCGCAGACGTACTTGTCCGGCTCGATCGAGGACGCGCAGGCGAAGTTCAACCTCCGCAACCTCGTGTCGACGCCGACGCCGGGCGTGCTGACGATCAACGTCGAGCAGATCGCGTCGTTCCAGCGGCTCTTGACGCTCCTCGGGCTGAACGGCTCGCTCGCGAAGACGACCGCGCTGCAGATTCGCGCGGGCCTCGCGCAGTCGGCGACGCGGTTTCAGGTGGCGTCGGGGGCGGCGGCTTCGTCGCCGGAAGCGGCGATGGCCGCGATCGCGCAGGGCGGCGGCACGGGCGGCGGCAATTTCACCGACGATCCGGGCCTGAAGGACGCCGACAG
Source organism: Caballeronia telluris (assembly GCF_001544495.1). GTDB lineage: Bacteria > Pseudomonadota > Gammaproteobacteria > Burkholderiales > Burkholderiaceae > Caballeronia > Caballeronia telluris. Next base: position 120,946 of record NZ_FCNZ02000014.1, on the reverse strand, counting down.
CAACGCGCCGGTCGCGCCGTTGCAGGTGATCAGCGTCGATTCGCTGCTCGACGTGCAGGGTTTCACCCCGGAAGCGGTGGAGCGCTTGCGCCAGTTCGTGACCGTGCTGCCGACGACGACCGCCGTCAACATGAACACGGCGCCGCCCGAAGTGATCGCGGCCGTGGTGCCGGGGATGAATCTGTCGCAGGCGCAGGCGTTCGTCGCGCGCCGCGAGACCGTGTTTTTTCACGATGTCGGCAATGTTCAGCTCGCGCTGAACGGGACGGGCGTCAAGGCGAGCTCGATCGATCCGAACCTGCTCGACGTCACGACGCGCTATTTTGTGATTCATGGGCGCGTCGAGCACGAGCGCGCGCAGGTGGATCGCACGACGCTGATTTATCGCGACCCGACGACGCACACGACGCGCGTCGTCTATGTCCGCGACCAGCAATGACTGTTTCACCGCATGTTTGAACGTCCAACGATGAGAGAGAGCGGCCCTTGAGCACACTGATCGTCCAACTTCCGCCGCGCGATCCGGCGGTGCGCTCGGAAGAGTGGCAACTGCCCGAGCTGCCGTTTTTGCTCGTCGACAAGCGCGGCGGGACGCAGCGCACCGGGCGCGCGTCGCTCGGCCTCCTGCCGCGCGCGGGCGCGACGGTGCTGATCGTCGCCGCGCGCGACCTGCTGCTGCTTGCGGCACCGCTGCCGCCCCTCAAGGGGCAGAAGCTGCGGCAGGCGTTGCCGAACGTCGTCGAGGATCAGCTGATCCAGGATCCACAGACCTGCCATATCGCCGTCGATCCGGTTGCGCTCGAAGGCGGCCGGCGCGTGGTCGCGATCATCGACCGCGGCTGGTTCCGCTTCGTGCTGAACGCGTTCGCGTCGAGCGGGCATCGCAACGTCAAAGCCGTGCCGGCGATGCGCTGCCTGCCGCTGACGGCGACGGCCCCGGCCGCGGCGGTGACGCCGGAACCGGGCGACGCCGCCGAGGCGTCACCGCTCCCGCTCGATCCGTTCATCGTCGGCGTGCTCGGCCACGTCGTCTCGACTGCGCCGGCGCTGCTCGGCGAAGTCGCCACGCCGGCCGCCGCGCCTGCCGCGACGGCGGTGGCGACGTCGCCGCTCGTCGAGATCGCGATTGCGCGCGGTGAGCATTCGGCGCTCGGCGAAGGTCTCGCGCTGCCGGCCGCCGCCGTCATGCAGACGCTCGCCGCGCTCGCAGGCGATCATCCGGGCGCGCTCTACACGCTTTCCGATTTGCCCGGCGACGAACCGCGTCTGGCCGCCGCTTCGGCGACGGGCGCGTTCCACGGCGCGCAGGCGCTTCCGTTCGAGCAGTTCGCGCGCAACGCGCTCGCCAGCCGCTTCGATCTGTGCCAGTTCGAGTTTGCCGCGCAGCCGTGGCGCCTCGACCGCGCGACGATGCGGCGCCTGCGCGTGCCGATCGCGCTGGTGGCGGCGTCGGTGATCGTGTCGATCATCGGCGTGAACGCGCAGTGGCTGCAGCTCGCCCGCCAGCGCGACGCGATCCGCGCGCAGGAAACCGAACTGCTGCTCAACGCGTTTCCGAAGACGACGGTCGTCCTCGATGCGCCCGACCAGATGGCGCGGCAGCTCGAACGTCAGAAGGTCGCGGCGGGCGAGCTTTCGCCGACCGACTTTCTGTCGCTGACCGACGGCCTCGCGCGTTCGCTCGGACCGGTGCCGGTGAACGGCATCGCGGCGCTCGACTATCGCGACCGTCGGCTGGAAGTGACGTTCAAGCCCGAAACGAAGGTGGACCCGGACCTGCAAAAGCGCCTCGCGGCGAACGGTTTCTCGGGCAGCATGGACAGCGGCACCGGCAAATGGACGATCAGGAGCGGTCAGTGAAAAAGCAAATCGGCGATTTGTGGGCCGAGTTCTGGGACGGCCGGACTCAGCGCGAAAAGACGCTGCTGATGTGGGGCGGGCTCGCGGTCGGCATCGCGATCGTGTATCTCGTGCTGTGGGCGCCGGCTTACGAGGGACGTGCGCGTCTGCGGGAAAGCCTGCCCGGCATGCAGCGCCAGCTCGCGCAGATGACCGCGCAGGCGAACGAGGCGCGCTCGCTCGCGGGCGTGGTCGAAGGCGTGATGCCGACGGGCCAGGTGCTGAAGGACGCGCTCGCGAAGTCGCTCGCGGACAGCGGCATGCCGCCGACGCAAATCCAGCTCGTCGGCGCGGCAATCCAGATCCAGTTGAAGAACGCGTCGTTTCCAATGTGGACGGCGTGGCTCGACGACGTGCGCCGCCAGTACAAGGTGCAGGTCGCCGAGACGCAAATCCAGGCGCTCAAGCCGGACGGCCAGGTCGATCTGACCGTGTCGCTGCAGCCGGCGAGCGCGAAATGAGGCGGCGCCCATGAGCTACTGGACGCGCCGCGCGCGCGCCGCGCTGCCGATCATCGCGGTGGCGCTGCTGTCGGTGTTTTTCACGCTGCTCGCGATGATGCCGGCCGCCTGGATCGTGCCGCAGTTCTCGAAGACGACGGGCGGCCACGTCAATCTGGTCGATCCCGCCGGATCGCTCTGGCAGGGGTCCGCCTCGCTGATGCTGGCGGCGGGCACGGACGGCAGCGGCGCGACGCTGCTGCCGGGGCGGATCGAATGGACGACGGCCTTCTGGCCGCTCTTCACCGGCCGCGTTCACATGACGATGCGCCAGACGCAGGCGATGCCCGATGCCGTCACGGTCGATGCGACGCTGCGCGGCGCCACGGTGTCGCCGGGCGCGATCGTCGTGCCGGCGGCGCTTCTGAGCGGACTCGGCGCGCCGTTCAACACGCTCGACATCGACGGCGACGTGCGTCTGTCGTGGACCGACTGGCGCGTGTTCGGGCGCAATACGTATGGTCAGCTGGTGGTATCGCTCAACGATATCGGCTCGCGCGTGTCGCGCGTGAAGCCGCTCGGGTCGTACCGGGTGGTATTGCAGGCGCAGGGCGCGTCCGCGACGATCGATCTCTCGACCAGCAAGGGCCCGCTGATGCTCGACGGCCACGGCACGCTTTCGCCGCAGTCGACCGAGTTCCACGGCACGGCGAGCGCCGCGCCGGAAGCCCGCGAAAACCTCGCGGGCCTGCTCAATCTGCTGGGCCGGCACACGGACCCGGATACAGTCGCGCTGGCGTTCGTGCGTTGACGCAATCGAAGGCGCGGTTTCAGAGCCCGTTTCAGAGCCCCATCACGCCCGGCACGCGCCCGTCGGGACCATAGAAGCCCGATTTCGCCGGCGTAACGCGCAGTTCCGCGAGCGCGCGCCGGTTGTATTCCATCCGCGTGCGGATCAGGACGCCGTTGCTGTTGTTTCCCTGCCGCGCGCGCGTGGCGGCGGCCCGCAGCCGGTTCCAGTGATCGACGAGCCGTTCGTCCGCGGCGACCGCCGCTTCCATTCCGGCAAAGCCGGTGGCGAATCCGAGCGCGGCCAGCTGCGCGTCGCGCTGCTGTTCCAGCGCCGCGATCTGCTCGGTCAGTGTGGTTTTCTGCTCGATGATCGGCGGCAGGGCTTCGAGCGGCGAGGCCGCGATCAGCGCCTTTTCTTCAAAGGCCAGGAGCGACTCGAACGCCTCGACGGCGGTGAGTTCATCGATAACAGTGGCAAGCAGGGCGTCTTTCATTGCGACTCGCTTAAACGCTCGACCGCAATCGCGCGGTCAGGGTCAAAAAAGCCGCCCGGCAGCACCGTCATGACGATGCGAGAGCGTCGTGCGTCACCGCGCGCGTCTTGCCGCGCGCGGTGTCGTCACTCGTCTCAGCCGCCGGTCGGCGGGGTTTTCGTTTGCAGCAGATCGCGGGCCGTGCCGAGCATGCCGTCGGCGATCTTGCCCGAGTCGGCCGAGTAGCTGCCGTCGCGAAGCGCGGCCTTGATCGACTCGACTTTCGCCGTATCGACATCGGACGCGTTCGAGGCGCGCAGGTCGGCCGACAAGGGCGACAGGCTCACCGTCGACTGCGGCGTGCTCGCCGTACCCGACTGCTGCGTGGTGCTCACGGCACCTTTTGCATCGCTTTGCGATGCGCGTTGCGTTCCTTCTTGAAGGGCCGCGAGACTGGTGTTGCTATTCGAATCGATTTTCACGATGTGCATTCCCGAACGAGTTGATTCCTTTATCGGCGTGACAGTGTAAAAACTTTAACCTGCCTCGCGTCCCGGAACCACCCCGTCAGGTGCCGTATCGTGCAACGCCTTATCCAGTAAGGCTTTCGCGCATTTGAAACCAGATGCAACAAATTGCAACAAATGCGCGATACCGCTCATTCCGCGCCTTCAGAGCCGGATTTCGACCGTCTGGCTGTCCTTCACGACGCCGGTGATGATCTGTCCGGCGGACGTTTTCACGCGAACCTGCTGGCCGGGCGCGGCGTTGTTCATCACGCTGCCTTCGGCGGAAATGGAGAAGCCGGAGCCGTCGGCGACGACGCGCACGTTCTGCCCGATCGACACCGAGGTCGCGCCGCGCAGCATGTCCGTGCGCAGCGGCAGGCCGGCGGGCACGCGCGAGAGCGCGACGGCGCCGACCGCCTGAGTCGGATCGGTAACGATGGCTTGCGGCATCGAGGTGAGGTCGCCGTCACGGGCGATCAGGTCCGCGGCCGAGAGCACTTCGCCGGGCGCGATGGCGCGCGCGGCGAGGTAGTACGTCGCGTTGATCGAGACGCGCACTTGTAGATAGAGCGTCCAGGGGCGCTCGCCCACGCAGCGCACGCCGACGGTCGTGCGGCCCCACAGGCGGGCGCCGGTCGGCATGAACGGATCGAGCGCCGTGCAGGGGGCGAGGCCGCGCGGGAACACCGGCATCACGGTGATTTCCGGCTTGCCGGGCAGGCCCGCCGCCTGTTGCTGGACGAAGGCCAGCGCAGCTGCGCGGATGGCCTCGCCGTCCTGCGTGGCCTGGGCGTTTGGATGCGGGTTCGGATTCGCGTTTGGATTCGAGTTCGCCACGCTCGCCGTGGCGATGCGCGCGGCGCTCGGCGCAACGCGCGTCGCGACGGGCGCGGCCGCTGCCGCGGCAATCGGCCGCGCCGCACTGGCGTTGGCCGCCGTCGCGGAAAACGCGCTCTCGGGCACGACGACCACGGGCGTCACCGCGCGCGCCGCCGTCACGGACTGCACGCGCGGCAGGCTCGCGGAACCGGCGCCCGGCGCCTGATTGGCGACAACCTGCGGGCTCTTCGCCTCGCCCGGTCCCGGAATCACGATCATGCCGTTTGCGTCCGACATCGTGTCGTCGGCGGCTTCGGCGTGCGCGTCGAGTGCGCGGGCGGCGCTTTGCAGCGCGGCGTCGGCGGCGGTCGCTGCGGACGTGTAGCCGCGCGGACGCGGCGTATTCATCGTCGATACGGCCGCAACGCTCGATACCGCGGGCGCCGCCGCCGTCTCCGACATGCCCGCGTTCTTCGCCATCGCGTTCAGCGCGGCGGGATTCGTCTCGGCGTTGCCGGGAATCATGATGGGCCCGCCTTCCTGCGCGATGGCCTGACCGGCCATGCCGAAAGCGAGCGCGACGCCGCTCGCGAGCGAACGCGCCGACCGGAGCGACCGGCCGGACAGGCGCCCGGCGCGGCGTAAAGCCTTCCCGGCGGCGACAACCCCGGCGTCCGGCCGATGCGAAGCGGACCTGCTCATTACATCTCTCCCTCGGCACAAGCGGCCAAACCAGAACTTCCCGGGTCGTCGAATCCATGCGGCGAATGCGGCGCCCCGGCCACGAGAAGAATTCTAGATACCGGCCGCCGCGCCCAAGCCCCGAATAGAGGCCCGCTTCCCCGGTTATTCGTCTGATTGGATCTTGCGGCGCGCTTCTAATATTCGTGACATGCAAAAAGGTCTCGCGAGCGGCATCGACGCGGGACCGGATGAGGAAACGGTCTAGGAAACGCGAAAGGAGCGACCCGGGATGCTGGACAAACTCGACAAGGAACTGGCTTTCGGCCGCGAAGCGCTCGACGTGCGCGCTTACCGGCAGGAATTGCTGTCGTCGAATATCGCGAACGCCGACACGCCGGGCTACAAGGCCCGCGACGTCGACTTCGCGAGTTCGCTCGCGGGCGCGCTCAAGAAGACGGGCGGCGCGACGGCGGGCACCGCGACATCGAACTCGGCACCGCTCGCGATGGCGCAGCCCGTGAGCGTGTCGAGCGGGATGTCGATGGCGGCGACCGCGGCGGGTCACATGCCCGGCACGACGACGCTCAAGTCCACGGGCGGCTCGGCGGACGACTACGGCCGTCTCGCCTATCGCATTCCGAGCCAGCCCTCGCTCGACGGCAACACGGTCGATCTCGACGCGGAGCGCGTCCAGTTCGCCGACAACGCACTGCACTTCGAAGCCGGCATGACGGTGATCTCGGGGCAGATCAAGTCGATGCTCTCGGCGATCACGTCGAATAGCTGACAGTAAAGGAAGGAAGAAGCCATGCCATCCCTGATGAACATTTTCAACGTTGCCGGCTCGGCGATGTCCGCGCAGGCGCAGCGCCTGAACGTGACCGCGTCGAACCTGGCGAACGCCGACAGCACGACCGGCCCCGACGGCCAGCCGTACAAGGCGAAGCAGGTCGTGTTCGCGGTCGATCCGCTCGGCGGCGCGCGCACGGCGTCGGGCCAGCAGGTCGGCGGCGTGCAGGTGACGGGCGTCATCGACGATCCGACGCCGATGAAGACGAGCTACGACCCGAGCAACCCGGCGGCCAACGCGGACGGCTACGTGACGCTGCCGAACGTCGATCCGGTGCAGGAAATGGTCAACATGATTTCCGCCTCGCGTTCGTATCAGGCGAACGTCGAGACGCTCAATACCGCCAAGCAGCTGATGCTCAAGACCCTGACGATCGGCACCTGAACCCAAGGACAACTCACGTGACTACCAGCACCACGATCGGCAACAACGGCACAGGCGTGTCGCAGACGCTGCTCGACACCATGAACGGCACGTCGTCGTCGTCCTCGACGACCTCGACGACGAGCGCCAAGACCGGCGCGCAATCCGCGTCGGATTTGCAGAACACGTTCCTCACGCTGCTCGTGACGCAGCTGAAGAACCAGGACCCGACCAACCCCGCCGACAGCTCGCAGATGACCTCGCAGCTCGCGCAGATCAACACGGTGACGGGCATCGGCCAGCTGAACACGTCGCTCAGCTCGCTCGCGACGCAGCTTTCCGCGGGCCAGTCGACCCAGGCGGCGCTTTTGATCGGCTCGACCGTGCTGGCTTCGGGCAGCGACGTGACGGTGTCGAGCGGCAAGTCGTCGAGCTTCGGCGTGCAGCTCGCGAACGACGTCAGCGACCTGAACCTCGTCGTGAAGAACTCTGCAGGCCAGATCGTCAACACGATCAAGCTCGGCGCGCAGTCGGCCGGCGTGGTGCCGGTCACCGGCTGGACGCCGACGGACACGACCGGCGCGACGCTGCCGGACGGCAGCTACACGATCACCGCGCAGGGCACGATCAACGGCGTCGCGGCCACCGCGACGACGCTCTCCGCCGCGCAGGTGCAAAGCGTCGTGCAGCAGGCGGACGGCACGCCGGGGCTCAAGCTCGCGAACGGCAAGACCGTCGGGCTGACGAGCGTCGCGTCGATCCTCTAAATCTCATCAACCGAATTTTCGAAATTTCCGAGCGGAGACCGTCATGGGTTACCAACAGGCATTGAGTGGATTGTCGGGCGCATCGAGCGACCTCGACGTCATCGGCAACAACATCGCGAACGCGAACACCGTCGGCTTCAAGCAGGGTTCGGCGCAGTTCGCCGACATGTACGCCAGTTCGATGGCGACGGCCGTCAACAACCAGATCGGCATCGGTTCGCGCCTTTCCGAAGTGCAGCAGCAGTTCTCGCAAGGCACGATCAGCACCACCAACCAGGCGCTCGACGTCGCGATCAACGGCAACGGCTTCTATCAGTTGTCGAGCAACGGTTCGACCGTGTATTCGCGCAACGGCGTGTTCCACCTCGACAACACCGGCAAGATCGTCAACAGCGCCGGCCTGCAACTGATGGGCTACGCGGCGGATTCGAAGGGCGTCGTCAACAGCGCGAGCACCGTGCCGCTGAGCGTGCCGACCTCGAACATCGCGCCCTCGGCGACCACCAAGGTCCAGACGCAGTTCAACCTGAACTCGCAGGACGCGACGCCGACCACGACGCCGTTCGACGCCAACGACGCGAACAGCTACAACACGTCCACCTCGGTGGATGTGTACGACTCGCTCGGCGGCACGCAGAAGGTCTCGGTCTACTTCGTGAAGAACTCGACCGGCTCCTGGGACGCGTACACGGGTTCGGGCGATCCGGTCGCGAACGCCACCAAGATCAGCACGCTCGCCTTCGACAACTCGGGCAACCTGCAATCGGGCGGCAAGGTTTCGTTCTCGATTCCGAACGGCGCGGACGGCGGCGCGACCAACCAGACGATGACGATGGACTTCACGGGCACGACGCAGTACGGCGCGAAGAGCGGCGTGAACAACGTGATCCAGGACGGCTACACGTCGGGCGAACTGACGGGCTTCTCGGTGGGCACCGACGGCACGCTCACCGGCAATTATTCGAACGGCAAGACGCAGGCGCTCGGCCAGATCGCGATCGCCAACTTCAACAACCAGAACGGCCTGCAGAACCTCGGCGGCAACGTGTTCGCGCAGACGTCCGCTTCGGGCGCGCCGCAGGTTTCGGTGCCCGGCTCGACCAACCACGGCATGCTGCAGGGCGGCGCGGTCGAGAATTCGAACGTCGACCTGACGAGCGAACTCGTGAACCTGATCACGGCGCAGCGCAACTATCAGGCGAACGCGCAGACGATCAAGACGCAGCAGACCGTCGACCAGACGCTGATCAACCTGTAACGCAAGCAACAAGCTTCACGGCTGACACGAGAGAGAGTCACACATGGACCGTCTGATCTACACCGCGATGACGGGCGCCGCACAGGCGCTCGAACAGCAGAGCGTGGTCGCCAACAACCTCGCGAACGCATCGACGACGGGCTTCCGCGCGCAACTCGCCGCGTTCCGCTCGGTGCCGATGACGTTCGAGAACGAGTCGGCGGATGGCACGACGCGCAGCTTCGTGCTGTCGTCGACGCCCACGGCGGACTACACGCCGGGCCCGATCCAGCAGACCGGCAATCCGCTCGACGTCGCGGTCCAGGGTCCGGGCTGGCTCTCCGTGCAGGCCGCCGACGGCAGCGAGGCGTACACGCGCGCCGGCAACCTGCACGTCGACCAGAACGGCCAGCTCGTCACGGCGAACAACCTGCCGGTGCTCGGCAACGGCGGTCCGCTCTCGATTCCGCCGGGGGCGCAGGTGACGATCGGCAAGGACGGCACCGTCTCCACGCTGATGCCGGGCGACCCGCCGACCGCGATTGCGATCGTCGATCAGCTGAAGCTCGTGAACCCGGATTCGTCGACGCTCTCGCGCAGCGACGACGGCCTCTTTCGCACCGCCGGCGGCGACCCGGCCGACGCCGATCCGAGCGTCGTGGTGGCGCCGGCATCGCTCGAAGGCAGCAACGTGAACCCGGTCGCCGCGATGGTCTCGATGATCACCAACGCGCGGCAGTTCCAGATGCAGACGAAGCTGATGGAATCGGCGGACCAGAACGAGCAGTCGGCCAACAAGCTGCTCAACTTCAGCAACTGACAGACGCAGCGCACACAGGACATAACGCAACATGAACCGCTCTCTTTATATCGCCGCGACTGGCATGAACGCGCAGCAGTCGCAGATGGACGTGATTTCGAACAACCTCGCCAACGTGAGCACCAACGGCTTCAAGGGCTCGCGCGCGGTGTTCGAAGACCTGCTGTACCAGACCGTCCGCCAGCCGGGCGCGAACTCGACGCAGCAGACCGAACTCGCGTCCGGCAGCCAGCTCGGCACCGGCGTGCAGCAGGTCGCGACCGAGCGTCTCTACACGCAGGGCAACCTTCAGCAGACCGGCAACTCGAAAGACGTCGCGATCAACGGCCAGGGCTTCTTCCAGGTGACGATGCCCGACGGCACGACCTCCTACACGCGCGACGGCTCGTTCCAGACCAACTCGCAGGGCCAGCTCGTGACGTCGAGCGGCTATCAGGTCAGCCCGGCGATCACGATCCCGCAGAACGCGACGTCGGTCACGATCGGCTCCGACGGCACCGTCTCGATCACGCAGCAGGGCAGCACGGCGAGCGTGCAGGTCGGCGCGATCCAGGTCGCGACCTTCATCAACCCGGCCGGCCTCAATGCGCGCGGCGAAAACCTGTTCTCCGAGACGGGCTCGTCGGGCGCGCCGAACGTGACGCAACCGGGCCTGAACGGCGCCGGCTCGTTGCAGCAGGGTTACGTGGAAGCGTCGAACGTGAACGTCGTGCAGGAACTGGTCAACATGATCCAGACCCAGCGCGCGTACGAGATCAACAGCAAGGCCGTGACCACCTCGGACCAGATGCTGCAGACGCTTTCCCAGATGCAGGTTTAAGGCTCGCCGGTTTCGAGCCTCGCAAGATCAGACGGACCATCAAGATGTCGCTTACTTTTTTCCTTGCCCGCGCTGCGCGCCGTACTGCGCGTCTCGCCCCGGCGCTCGCGCTCGGCGCGGCGCTCGCCGCGTGCGGCCTCGTGCCGAAGGAGCCGATCGTGCAGCAGCCGATGACGGCCCGCCCGCCCGCGCCGCCCGCGAATACGCAGAGCCCCGGCGCGATCTACAACGCGGGCTATGCCGGCCGGCCGCTCTTCGAAGACCAGCGTCCGCGCAATGTCGGCGACATCCTGACCATCGTGATCTCGGAAAACGTGAACGCCACAAAGTCGTCGGCGGCGAACACGAACCGCGCGAGCAATGCCGGCTTCGGCGTGCCGGTCTCGCCGGGCATCTTCGGCGGCCTGTTCAACAACACCAACCTGACGGCGACGGGCGCGAACAAGTTCACCGCGACGGGCGGCGCGAGCGCGGCCAACACGTTCAGCGGCACGCTGACCGTGACGGTCACGGGCGTCCTGCCGAACGGCAACCTGATGGTGAGCGGCGAAAAGCAGATGCTCATCAACCAGGGCAACGAATTCGTGCGCTTCTCCGGCGTCGTCAACCCGACGACCATCTCCGGCAGCAACACGGTCTTCTCGACGCAGGTCGCGGACGCGAAGATCGAGTACTCGGCGAAGGGCTATATCGACGAAGCGCAGAACATGGGCTGGCTGCAGCGCTTCTTCCTCAACCTGGCGCCGTTCTGATCATGAACATTCTCACCCGACTTCTCGCCGTGCCACTCGCCGCGCTCGCCGTGGCCGCCGCATTGCCCGAACCGGCGCATGCCGAACGCCTGAAGGACCTCGTGTCGTTCCAGGGCGTGCGCGACAACCCGCTGATCGGCTATGGCCTGATCGTGGGCCTCGACGGCACCGGCGACCAGACGATGCAGACGCCCTTCACCACGCAGAGCCTGACCAACATGCTCGGCAACCTCGGCATCACGCTGAACTCGGCGAGCACGCAGAACATGCAGTTGAAAAACGTCGCCGCCGTGATGGTGACGGCGACGCTGCCGCCGTTCGCGCGTCCCGGCGAAGCGATCGACGTGACGGTTTCGTCGCTCGGCAACGCGAAAAGCCTGCGCGGCGGCACGCTCCTGATGGCGCCGTTGAAGGGCGCCGACGGCCAGGTCTACGCGATGGCGCAGGGCAACCTCGTCGTCGGCGGCGCCGGCGCGAGCGCGAACGGCAGCAAGGTGCAGGTGAACCAGCTCGCGGTCGGGCGCATTTCGGGCGGCGCGATCGTCGAGCGCGCCGTGCCGAACGCCATCACGCAGGCAGGCGGCACGATGCAGATGGAGCTGCGCGAGATGGATTTCGACACGACGCAGAAGATCGTCGCCGCGGTGAACAACCAGTTCGGCATGGGCACGGCGCTCGCGCTCGACGGCCGCACGATCCAGTTGCGCGCCCCGGCCGACGCGTCCGAACAGGTGTCGTTCATGGCGCAGTTGCAGAATATCGACGTGAAGCCGTCGCAGGCCGCCGCGAAGGTTATCCTGAACGCGCGCACCGGTTCGATCGTGATGAATCAGATGGTGACGCTGCAGAGCTGCGCGGTGGCGCACGGCAACCTGTCGGTTGTCATCAATACGCAGACGGCGGTGAGCCAGCCGGGCGCGTTCTCGAACGGCCAGACCGTGGCGGCGAAGCAGTCGCAGATCCAGTTGAAGCAGGACAGCGGCGCGCTCAAGTTGTTGTCGGCGGGCGCGAATCTCGCGGATGTCGTGAAGGCGCTCAACGCGCTCGGCGCGACGCCGGCTGACCTGATCTCGATTCTGCAATCGATGAAAGCGGCGGGCGCTCTGCGCGCCGACCTCGAAATCATTTAAGGACGACAGCGCATGAACTCGAACGCGAGCGGTATCGCCAGCAGTGCCCTGGCATCCACCGACACGAACGGCGGCATCGGCAATCTGTCGAACCGTTTTGCACTCGACGTGCAAGGCTTCGACGCCATGCGCGCGCAAGCGAATGCATCGCCGCAGCAGGGGCTGCAGGCGGCGGCCAAGCAGTTCGACGCCGTCTTCACGCAGATGATGTTGAAGAGCATGCGCGACGCGACGCCGTCGGACAGCCCGTTCGATTCGAACGAAAGCAAGTCCTTCACGTCGATGCTCGACCAGCAGTTGTCGCAACAGATGTCGTCGAAGGGAATCGGCGTCGCGGACATGATGCTCAAGCAGTTGATGCGCAATGCCGGGACCTCGGGTGGCGATGCAGGTGCCGCCGGCATGGCGGGCGGCGCGGGCGGCGACCTCAACGCGAACGCAGGCAACATCGCGGCCATGAACGCGATGGCGAAGGCCTACGCGAGCGCGGCGGCGTCGAAGAACAACTCGCTGCAATCGGGCGCGGGCTATACGGCGAACAGCGCGCTCGAACCGCCCGCGCGCGGCAACGGTTCCGACAAGGTCAATACGTTCGTCGACCGCCTCGCCGTGCCGGCGCAGGCCGCGAGCGCAGCGACGGGCATTCCGGCGCGCTTCATCATCGGCCAGGCGGCGCTGGAATCGGGCTGGGGCAAACGCGAGATCAAGAATTCGGACGGCTCGTCGAGCCACAACATCTTCGGCATCAAGGCGACGAAGGACTGGACCGGCAAGACCGTGAACGCCGTGACGACCGAATATGTGAACGGCCAGCCGAAGAAAGTGGTCGAGCGCTTCCGCGCGTACGATTCCTACGAGCACGCGCTGACCGACTACGCGAGCGTGCTGAAGAACAATCCGCGCTATGCGCCGGTCGTCGAAGCGTCTCGCGACGCCGCCGGCTTCGCGCACGGCATGCAGAAAGCCGGCTACGCCACCGATCCGCAGTACGCGAAGAAGCTCATTTCGATCATGCGGCAGATCGTTTGACCGGGATGACTGGCGTGACGCTTGCTTATTGGCGCTGCACCATGCGCGTTTCGGCACGGACGCATTCATACGCTGACCGGCATAAAGGGCTTTATCGGCACGCGGGCCGGGCGTGCCGTATCGGCGCGGCGCGTCGGGCAGAATAGGGGCGCGCAAACGTTGCACATCGGATCGGCGTCGAAACGAGGAAATTTTTCGCAGCAGGCCCTTAATTTTTCTACGGAACTGCCGCTAAACCTGAATACCGAGGTACCGGATCGACGCGATCCGGCCCGACGCGCGGTGCCTGCAAACGCGGCCACGCGTGAGCAAAACGAACACGGCTCGCACCATGAACAACAATCAGACGCACGATTACAACGTTGCTGACCAGGAAGATACCGTCGATTTCGGCCGGCGCACGCCGCTCGAAATCGGCGTCTCGCTGCGCAATCTGGTCAATCGCGGGGATTTCCTGACGGCCGAATATGTCGGCGGCCAGATCGTCACGCGCCTTCTGGATGTCGACGTGACGTCGCATACGTTCACCTTCGACTGGGGCGGCGTGGCCGACCAGAATCACGTCGTGCTCGCGGCACCGAAGCTCGTTTTCCACGCGGCGCCGGACGGCGTTCGCGTCGAGTTCTCGACGGGCACGCCGCGCCAGACCTTGTTCGAAGGCCAGCCCGCCTTCGAAGCCGATTTCCCCCCGGTGCTGTACTACATGCAGCGTCGCGAATATTTCCGCGTCGAGGCGCCGGTGCTCGATCCGTACATCTGCAGCGGCGAGTTGCCGAGCGGCGAGCGTTTTCGCTTCGAGGTGCACGATCTGTCGCTCGGCGGCGTCGCGCTGCGCACGATGGACGAGCGCGTCGCGGACCTGGAAATGGGCGTCACGCTGCACGACGTCGATCTGCATTTCAGCACGCCCGGCAAAGTGACGCTCGATCTCAAGCTCGTGTCGCATCGTGAATCGACGACGGCGAAGGGCGATCGACGCTTTACGCTCGGGTTCAAGTTCGGTTCGCTGCCGGGGTCGTCGGAGAACACGTTGCAGCGGCTGATCACGCAGCTCGAAATGAAGCGGCGGTCGCTCGCGAAGTGAACGACGCGTCGGGCTTGCGGCGCCGTTTCGCACGCCCGAACTCGACGACGAATTCCAAGCCGGGCGCCCCACGGGCTTGCCCGGCTTTTTAACAGGTTTTTGCGGTCTTGATTCGGCATCCGAAATAATCGCTGCACGCGTCAGCCGCCGGGCGCCATCTCGCCAAAAGGCGCCCGACCGCCGTCATTCGCGCGAATTAGCCTCACATTTCCCCTTTTCTTCCCGAATTGCTTGCCTGCCGCGGTGCAGATAATGGCTCTATCGCGTCTTGCGTTCTGAATCAGCGAGCGCCTTGCGCGAATGTCCAGGACCGGAGCGAGGCTTCGCCCGTTCGCGCTCAACTTTGTGCGTATCCGGCCGATATATAGAGCAGTTCTCGTCAAGCGGCGGCCGAGTGACGCCGCCTCACCAGGATTCACGCATGTCCAACAACATTTTCAACATCGGCGTCAGCGGTCTCAACGCAGCCCAGTGGGGGCTGACGACGACGGGACAGAACATCAGCAACGCTGCGACGCCCGGCTACTCGCTCGAAAAGGTGTCGTACCAGGAAGCGTCCGGCCAGTACACCGGCTCGGGCTTTCTCGGCAACGGCGTGCAGACGGCCACCGTCACGCGCTCGTACAGCCAGTACCTGACGACGCAACTCAACAACACCACGTCGACGAGCAGCGCCGCCAGCACCTACTACTCGCTGATCTCGCAGCTGAACAACCTCGTCGGCGATCCGACGAAGGGGATTTCGGCGGGCATCAGCAGCTACTTCACCGGCATGCAGTCGGTGGCGAGCTCGCCGAGCAGCACGTCGGCGCGTCAGGTGCTCGTGAGCTCGGCGCAAACGCTCGCGGACCAGATCACCACGGCCGGCACGCAATACAACCAGTTGCGCCAGAGCGTCAACACGCAATTGACGAGCGCAGTCACGCAGATCAACGGCTACACGCAGCAGATCGCCGATCTGAACAAGCAGATCAACATCGCGAGCGCGCAGGGCCAGCCGCCCAACCAGCTGCTCGATCAGCGCGACCTCGCCGTGCAGAACCTTAGTTCGATGGTCGGCGTGCAGGTCGTGCAGACCGACGGCAACTACAACGTGTATATCGGCAACGGGCAGCCGCTCGTCGTCGGCGGCAAGCAGTATGGCTTGCAGGCGGTGACGTCGGCGTCCGATCCGAGCGAACTGGCGATCGCGTTCAAGAGCAGCGACGGCTCCGCCCAGACGCTCGCCCAGACGCAATATGTTTCTGAGTCGGCGTTGTCGGGCGGTGTCGTCGGCGGGCTGCTCGATTTCCGCAGCCAGACGCTCGACCCGGCGCAGGCGCAACTCGGCGCGATCGCGACGAGCTTCGCCGCGCAGTTGAACCAGCAGAACGAACTCGGCGTCGATCTGACCGGGAACAAGGGCGGTGCGCTCTTCACGGCTGGCAGCCCGACCATCTACGCGAACGCGCGCAACACCGGCACGGCGGACGTCGGCGCTTCATTCGCCGACGGCACCCAGCCCACGACCGGCGACTACACGCTCTCGTTCGACGGCTCGAAGTACACGCTCGCGGACCGCGCGACCGGCACGGCTGTCGGCAGCTTCAGCTCGCCGGCGACGAGCGGCACGATCAACGGACTCAAGATCTCGGTGACGGGCGCGATGAACGCGGGCGACTCGTTCACGATCCTGCCGACGCGCGCAGCGCTCGACAACTTCGCGCTCTCGAACAGCAGCCCTTCGGCGGTGGCGGCGGCGTCGCCCGTGCTCACGTCGGCGGCGACGGGCAACGCGGGGACGGCATCGATTTCGTCGGCGAAGGTGGTCGCGGGCTACACCGCGAGCGCGATCAAGCTCACGTATGACTCGGCAGCGGGCGGATTCACGTCGAACGTCGATGTCACGCTGCCCGACTCCACCGTCGTCACGGCGGGCCAGACGATTCCCTACGATTCGTCGAAGGGGCTGACGGTCACGTCGAACGGCGTCTCGGCGACCCTCACCGGCAAGCCCGCCGACAAGGACGCGTTCAACGTCACGCCCAACGCGGGCGGCACGAGCGACGGCAGCAACGCGCTCGCGATGTCGAATCTCATCACGGCGAAGAGCATGAACGGCGGCACCGACACGCTCACGAGTTCCTACGCGAACTACGTGAACCAGATCGGCAACGACACGAACCAGCTGAAGAGCGCGAGCACGGCGCAGACCGCGCTGCTCAACCAGGCGACGTCGGCGCAGCAGGCGGTTTCCGGCGTGAACCTGAACGAGGAAGCGGCGAATCTGATGCAGTACCAGCAGCTCTATCAGGCGAACAGCAAGGTGATCCAGACAGCGTCGTCGCTGTTCCAGACGCTGCTCGGCATCTTCAACTGAGGCACATAGCGATGCGCATTTCCAGCTCCCAGTATTTCACGATGAACGTCCAGACGATGAGCGATCAGCAGAGTTCGCTCGCGTCGATGTACGCGCAGATTTCATCCGGCAACCGGCTGCAGACCTCGTCCGACGATCCGCTCGGCGCGGCGCAGGCGGTGCAGCTGACCATCAAGACCGCGGCGCTGTCGCAGTACGCGACGAACCAGAGCACGGCGCTCTCGTCGCTGCAGCAGGAGGACTCGACGCTGTCCAGCGTGAGCGGCGTGCTGCAAAGCATCCAGACGCAGATCGTGCGCGCCGGCGACGCTTCGCTCAACGACGCGAACCGCTCGTCGATCGCCGACCAGATCAAAGGTTATCGCGATCAGCTGATGAACCTCGCGAACACCACCGACAGCAACGGCAACTCCATCTTTGCCGGCTTCAAGAGCGGCTTGGCGGCGTTCACGGACAACGCGTCGGGGGTCGGCGCGACCTATGCGGGCGACCTCGGACAGCGTCAGGTGCAGGTGAACGACGGCCGCACGATCAACGTCGGGGATACGGGTGCGTCGGTTTTCCAGAGCGTGTCGCCGACGGAAAGCAAGCCTGTCTCGGCTGCGGGAAGCGCGAACAAGGGCTCGGGCACGATCAGCAGCGTCAGCGTGACGGATACGTCGAACGCGGCCAACGCGAAGAGCTACACGATTGCGTTCGCCGTTTCGTCGTCGGACGGCAGCTCGACGTATACGGTATCGCCGTCGCCGGACGGGTCGCCTGTCACGCCGGTGGCCTACACGGGCAAGACCGACATCACGCTCGGCGGCGAGAAGGTGACGCTCGACGGCACGCCCTCGGACGGCGACACGTTCAGCGTGGGGCCGGCTGCGTCGTCGGGCACGGACATCTTCGCGACGCTCGACAATCTCGTGAACGCGCTGAAGCAGCCGACCGGTACGGAAGCGCAGAAGGCCTCGCTTTCCAACGCGTTGACGACGGCGAGCACCAAGATCGACAACTCGTTCAACAACGTGCTCTCCGTGCAGGCGACGGTGGGCGGTCGCGAGCAGGAAGTGACGGCGACGCAGACCTCGATGCAGACCACGGCGACGCAGACGGCGAGCAATCTCGCGGATCTGACGAGCATCAATCTGGTTTCGGCGATCAGTCAGTACGAGTTGACGCAGAACGCGCTGCAAGGCGCGCAGATGGCGTTCTCGCAGATTCAGAAGATGTCGTTGTTTGATTACATCAGCGGGTGAGGGTTGTTGCTGGCGCTGAGGGGGTGGGTCGGTGAGCACCCGTTTGATGCGCCGGCGTTCTCGTGGAACTTGGATTCGCGTTGGTCTATTAGCACTGCCCCTGTCCGGGGCGGGACTTACTTTCTTTGGCTAGCGCAAAGAAAGCAGCTTTTTCAGACAGCAGTTTAAAAGCCGGCAACGCTCTTGAAGTACTGAGTGGACATACCGCCTAAGCGTCGCCCTCAAAGAACAAGTGGGGCCTGGGCGATTAACCACTGTGTCGTCGCACAGTGAATGGATTGGCACAGCAGTCATTCATCCGTTTTCGCTTCGCTGGACGACGGGTACATCAGTCTCGCGGTTGAGCTTCACGGTTGAGGTTAAAAACCGGTGGTTTTTGTTGTGCCCCTCGTTCGAGCGAAGCGCGGACGGAGCTGAACGGAGTGCATACCACTCCGTGTAAGTGCAGGAGATGGCAGTGTGTCCGCGCACCTAGCTGCGTGGATGTTTGAGGGTGACACTTAGGCGCTGCGCCAGTCAGTTCTGCGAGTGCGTTGACGCTCTGGGACTGCTGCCAGAAAAGCTGCTTTCTTTGCTGCTGCAAAGAAAGTTAGTCCCGCCCCGCACAGGCGCAGAGCGAACAGACCACTAAGAAACCAAGTTCCCCAGAAGCTGAGGCCGTCGCCCCCAACCCTCACATCCCCCCCGCAACGCGCCCCATCTGCGAAATCCCGCTTTCAAAAACCCGCTGAAAGAACGGAATCAGATTGGGAATCATGAGCTGGATGAGCAGCAACCCGACGAGCATCGTCACCGGAAACCCCACCTGGAAGATACCGATCTGCGGCGCCGCGCGATTGAGAATACCGAGCGCGAGATTGGAGATCAGCAGCGCGGCGACCACGGGCAACGAAAGCAGCAACCCCGTCGAAAACACGCTCGATCCATACGATGCCAGCGTCCGCCAGCCCTGCGCATGCACGACCGCGCCAAGCACATTCGCGCCGATCGGCACGCTCTGGAACGAATTGACGAGCGCACTCATCATCTGCAAATGGCCGTCGAACACGAGAAAGGCAAGCGTCGCGATCGTGTTCAGATAGCGCGAGATCACCACCGCATTGCCGCCCGCGCGGGGGTCGTAGAGCGATGCGAAGCCGAGCCCCATCTGCTGCCCGATGAACTCGCCCGCCGCATCGATCGCGGCGAACGCAATCTGCATCGTCATGCCGAGCGCCGCGCCGATCAGGAACTGGTTGATGATGATCCACACGCCATCCGCCGAGAAGACGGTGACTTGCGGCATCGCTTCGAGCGTCGGCGCGACGATCAGCGCAATGAAGCCGGCGAGGCCGATCTTCACGCGCATCGGCGTCGCGAGATGGCTCAGAACGGGCGCCGTCGCGATCAGTGCGAGGATGCGCACGAACGGCCACAGGAAAGACGTGAGCCAGACGTTGAGCTGCGCGTAAGTGACGGAGAACATCGGAGCAGGATCAGCCGGTGATCGCGGGCGTGATCGTGAAGACGTGGCGCATGTAGTCGAGCAGCGTCGTGAGCATCCAGGGCCCGGCGATCACGAGCGTCACCGCCACCGCGATCAGCTTCGGAATGAACGAGAGCGTCGATTCGTTGATCTGCGTGGCCGCCTGAAAGAGGCTCACCACCAGACCGACGACCAGCGCGACCAGCAGAAGCGGCGAGGCGAGCAGTAGCGCAACATACATCGCCTGATGCGCCATCGACATGACGGATTCGGGTGTCATCGTCCTTCTTCCTTGATTGAAACTTAAACGAAACTCTGTGCCAGCGAGCCGATCAGCAACTGCCAGCCATCGACGAGCACGAACAGCATCAGCTTGAACGGCAGCGCGATCGTCGCGGGCGACACCATCATCATGCCCATCGACATCAGCACGCTCGCCACCACCATGTCGATGATGAGAAACGGAATGAAGATCGTGAAGCCTATCTGGAAGCCCGTCTTCAGCTCGCTCGTGACGAACGAGGGCACCAGGAGCGACAGCGGCACGTCTTCGGGACCGTTCATCGGCGGCGCCTTGGAAATCTTCGCGAAGAGCGCGAGATCGGTTTCGCGCGTCTGGCGCAGCATGAACTGCTTGAACGGTCCGACGCCGCGCTGCATCGCCTGATCCATCGTGATCGTGCCTTCGGAGAAGGGCTTGTACGCGTCGTTATACGCGCGGTCGAGCACCGGCGACATCACGAAAATCGAGAGGAAAAGCGCAAGGCCGACCAGCACCTGGTTCGGCGGCGTGCTCGACGTGCCGAGCGCCTGCCGCAACAGCGAGAGCACGATGATGATGCGCGTGAAGCTCGTCATCATCAGCACCATCGCGGGCAGGAACGACAGCATCGTGAGCAGCAGCATCGTCTGGACGCTGAGCGAATACGTCGTGCCGCCGTTCGGACCCGGGCTCGTGTTGAAGGCGGGCAAGCCCGCCGTGCTTTGTGCGAACGCCGCGTAGGGAAGGGCGGCGATCACGACCGGCAACGCCAGCTTCACACCACGCACGATAAAACGACTGACCTGCATTTACTTGCTCCCGCCCGCGAATTTTTGCAGACGTTTTGTGGCTTCGCCCGCGAGGGCGTCGCGAAACCGTTGACCGAACGTGCCTTGCAACGTTTGCGTGGGCGCCGGCGTTTCAACACCGGTTGCAGCTGCCTCGGCCGATCCCGCGGGCATCGTGTGCAGAAGCCGCACGTTGCCCGGACCCGCGCCGACGACGAGCCACGTATCGCCGATCTCGACGACCGCGACGCGCTCCTTGCTACCGAGCGACGCGCCGCCCACGACCTTCACGAGCCCGCTGCGCTTGCCGCCCTGATAGCCGAACTTGCGGGCGAGCCATGCGCAGCCGAACACGAAGCCGATGACGATGACGAGACCGAAGAGGGTCTGCAGCACCGCGCCGAAACCGAGCGACGGCACGGCCGTCCCCGCGCCGACGTTCGATGCGATCTGCGCGGCGTGGTTGACGGCGTTCATGTCGGCGGCACGTGCGAGGAGCGGCGCGGCAGCGGCGAGCGCGACGGCGAGGCGTTTCATCGATTCAGCTTCCGGATGCGTTCGGACGGCGTGATGATGTCGGTCAGGCGAATGCCGAACTTGTCGTTCACCACAACCACTTCGCCCTGCGCGATGAGGCAACCGTTCACGAGCACGTCCATCGGCTCGCCGGCCATGCCGTCCAGCTCCACGACCGAACCCTGCGCCAGTTGCAGCAGGTTGCGGATCGCGATCTTCGTGCGCCCGAGTTCCACCGTCATCTGCACGGGGATGTCGAGGATCATGTCGATATCGTTGGGCGTCGAAAGCGTAGCGGCCTTCGAGAGCGGCTGAAACACGCCGGCCGTCGATGCCGCCGGCGTCTCGTTGCCATTCTGTTCGGCAAGCGCGCTTGCCCAGTCGTCCATCGCCATTTCGTCCTCGGTTTTCAGCGTGTTCAGCGTGTTGCCGAGACCGGCCGCGCCGGGCAACGTGCCTTCTTCCATCAAGTCACTCATATCCACCTTCCTTCAGCGTGTCCGTTGCGCTGACCATCTTCTGCACGCGCAACGCATATTGACCATTGAAAATTCCGTAACCGCATTCCATCACCGGCACGCCGTCCACCTTCGCGACCACGGTTTCGGGCACGTTGATCGGCAGCACGTCGCCGACCCGCATGTTCAGAAGCTGCTCGAACGAGGAGCGGATCTCCGCGAGATCGACGGTCACTTCGACTTCGGCCGTCTGCACCTGCTGCGACAGCACGCGCACCCAGCGGCGGTCCACTTCGAGCGCTTCGCCCTGGATCGGCGAGGAGAGCACGTCGCGGATCGGCTCGATCATCGAGTACGGCATGCAGATGTGCAGCGTGCCGCCCGTCGTGCCGAACTCGATCGAGAACTGCGTGACGATCACGATCTCGTTGGGCGTCGCGACGTTCGCGAACTGCGTGTGCATTTCCGAGCGCACGTGTTCGAACTGCAACGGACGCACGCTCTTCCACGACGCGGAGTAGTGCTCGAACACGAGGCTCAAGAGCTTGCTGATGATGCGCTGCTCGGTCTGCGTGAACTCGCGGCCTTCGACGCGCGTATGAAACCGTCCGTCGCCGCCGAACAGGTTGTCGACGACGAAGAACACGAGGTTCGGGTCGAAGACGAAGAGCGACGTGCCGCGCAACGGCTTCACATGGACCAGGTTCAGGTTGGTCGGGATCGGCAGGTTGCGGGTGAATTCGCTGTACTTCTGCACCTTCACCGGCCCGACGGAGATTTCCGCCGAACGCCGCATGAAGTTGAAAATGCCGACGCGCATGAGTCGCGCGAAGCGGTCGTTGATGATTTCGAGGCCGGGCATCCGGCCGCGGACGATGCGTTCCTGCGTCGCGATGTTGTACGGGCGCACGCCGGTCGGCTTGGTTTCGTCGGAAACCTGGTCGACTTCGCCGGTGACGCCCTTGAGGAGGGCATCGACCTCCTCCTGCGACATGAACTCTTCGTGGCCCATCGATATTCCTTTGCGCTGTGCTGTTCGGGGGTGCCGTCGGCTTACTGGACGACGAATTCGGTGAACAGCACGTCGTCGACGCGCACCGGCTGCTGCGCCGTGCCCGCCGTCATTTCGATCGCGGTGCGCAGTTCGCCCGCGAGCGTGCGCTTGCCTTCGACGGTCGCGAGGTCGTCGGGGCCCTTGCCCGAGAGCAGCAGGAGCACGCGGCTGCGGATTTCGGGCATGCGCTCGGTGAGCGCGGCCTGGGTTTTCTCGTCGCGCAGCTTGAGCGTGAGGCCCGTGCGCAGGTAGTGCATCGCGCCGTCGTCGGACTGCAGGTTGACGGTCAGCGATTCGAGCGGGAAGAACACGGGCGGCGGCACCGGCGCGGGTTTCGCGGGTCCGTGCGAGCCGAACTTGTTGATCGCGAAATACGCGCCGCCGGCGCCTGCGCCGACCAGTACGACCGCGCCGACCGCGATGACGAGAATGCGCTTGAGCTTGCCGCTCTTCGCGGGAACGATGGGTTGCTGGTTTGCGGTGGTGGTTGCCATGAGTGCGTACCTCTTTCTGTAGCCTGCATTGTTCGCGAAAGAGGCGTGCGGCGATGGGTCGAACAGAAGGGGGATTTGGGGCTAACTCGCGCGTTTAGGGTTTGCCAGCGCGCGGGCGGCGCTGGCGGCCCAAACGACAAAGGGCGCCTCGGCGCCCGTCGTCATTCGCAAAAGGGGTCGCGGCCGGCGGGCGCCGCGAGGATCAGGCGAACGTGTCCACGAGTCCCACGGTGCGCCGCAGCGGCATGCTCGCCGTCACCGTCGATCCGCCTTCGCCCGCGCTTCCGAGCGCCCCGATGCCGCTGCCATCCCGGCCGCCGCGCCCCGAACCCTGGTTCGCCTGCTGGTCCGAATGACCCGACTGACGCGCGAAACCGTCGTTGACGCTCGCGCTGCCGAGGCTGATGCCGTTCGCTTCCATCGCCTCGCGCAACTTCGGCAACGCCGCTTCGACCGCCTCGCGCACCTGCGCGTGCTGCGACACGAAGAGCGCGTGCGCATGGTTGTCGGCGACTTGCAGCGTCACCTGCAACGGTCCCAGATCCTTGGGATTCAGCGTCAGTTCCGCGCTCTGCTGGTGCGCGTTCGACAGGAACACGACCTTCTGGCTGAAGGCGTCGTCCCAGCCAGAACCGCCGACGTGCGGCGCGATCGCCGCGCTCGTCGCCGCTGCCAGCGTTCCCTGCACGCCCGACGCGCCCGTATTGGCCGTCGCCGATGCCGCCGCGAGCGCGCTCGCGTGCGCGGCTGCGTCCGCGGTCTGCTTGTAGGCCGCCGTGGCGTCGTCGGGCACTGCGAGCGCGGCCGCCTGCGTAGTCGCGAGCGCCGCTGCGTTGGCCGACGCGTTGGCCGATAAGGCCGCTCCCTTGCCTTCCCCGAGCAGCGTATTGCCCGCGTCGGTCGCGCGGTTCGCGCGGCCGAGGCCCGTGCCGGCGCCTTCGGCGGAATTCGCGGAAACCGACGAAACCGCTGCGTTCGCCGGTGCCGCAGCCGGCGCGTTGTTCAGCGCCGCGAGCGCCGCCTGCAACGCGTCCTGCGGAGATTTCGCGTCGACGGCGGATTTGCGCGTCGCGGACGTCGTTTTTGTGTCGCCGGTGGCGGTCGCATCCGTCGGTGCTGCCGTCGCGGCCGTTGTCTCATCCGCCGCGTTCGCCAGCTGGGACAGCGCCGCGTTCGCATCGGCTGCGGCGTCCGCGCGGTTTTTCGCCGCCGCGGCCGTGGTCGCGGCCTGCGCGGCGGCCTTCGCCTGCGCATCGCCGGCGGCGGGCGCGACGTCGTCCTTCGCGTTGGCGGTGTCGGCGGACGATGGCTTGTCGCTCTTTTGAGCGCCCGCGCTCTTGCCGGCCTGATCGCTCTCGCTGGCGGCCTGCGCCTCGTCGGCGTCGCTCGTCGAATCGGACGCGGCGGCGGGTTCGTCGTCGGGCTTGGGCGCGTCGTGCACGCTGCTGCGAGGCGCCGAAGACATCGCCGACGACGCCGCGTCGCGCGCCGCCTGCGCCTGCGCGTTCGCCTTGTCGGTCATGCTTTGCAGCGTCAGGCCGAAGGACGCGGACGCGCTGTTGTCGCGTGACGCCGCCGCGTGGCTCTTCGACACCGGCGACGCCGCGCCAACCGGCGCGCTGCCAAACGATACGGACGACATGTTTTTCCTCTCGAATTCTGTTTGATGGTCCAGCCGCGTTCCGCGCGTCAGGCCTTTTCGGCCCGCATGCGCAGGATCTTCGCGGCGTGTTCGTCGGCGTCGCGCTGTTCGACGCGCGCCGCTTTTTTCTGCAGCAGCGCTTCGCCGCGCGCCGCGAGCACTTCGTAGGAGCCGAGCTTCTGCTTCTTCATGCGCCACTCGGGCTTCGCGGCCTCCAGCCGCTGCTCGCCCGCCGCGAGGAGCGCGCGCTGCTGGCCGATCGCGGCGTCGAGCGTATCGACGAAAGCCTGGAAGTTGCGCAGCGTCTGCGCCGTGGTCCCTTGCTGTGCCGACGCCGTGAAGCGCGCGTGATATTCGTCGCGATAGGCGATGAGCGAATTCAGCTGTGCCTCGATCTCGTTCCTCTCCTGCTGGAGCTTGCCGAGTTTCTTGGTGGCGGCATCGAGTTCTTCTTCCGCGAGGTTGATCAGCGTCTTGATCGGCAAATGTTTGGACATGAGCTTCAGTTTCCTCAGCTTCCTTGGTCGAATAACTGGTCGAGCTGGGCGAGGCTCGGCTCGAACGGCGCCTGTTCGCGGAATCCCTGCTGCAGGAACGCTTCCATGCGCGGATAGAGCGCGATCGCGCGGTCGAGCAGCGCGTCGCGGCCGCTCGAATAGGCACCGACGTTGATCAGATCGCGATTGCGCTGATAGCGCGAGAGCATCTGCTTGAACATGCGCACGCGCTCGAGATGCTTGTCGTCGATCAGCGCGGTCATGGCCCGGCTGATCGACTGCTCGATGTCGATGGCCGGATAGTGCCCCGCTTCGGCAAGCGTGCGGTTCAGCACGATATGGCCGTCGAGAATGGCGCGCGCCGAATCGGCGATGGGGTCCTGCTGATCGTCGCCTTCCGTCAGGACGGTATAGAACGCAGTGATGGACCCGCCGCCTTCCGGTCCGTTCCCCGTCCGTTCGACGAGTGCCGGCAATTTGGCGAACACCGACGGCGGATAACCCTTGGTCGCGGGCGGTTCCCCGATCGCGAGCGCGATCTCGCGCTGCGCCATCGCGTAACGCGTGAGCGAGTCCATCAGCAGCAGGACGTGCTTGCCCTGATCGCGGAAATATTCGGCGAGCGAGGTCGCGTAGGTCGCGCCCTGCATCCGCAGGATCGGCGAGACGTCCGCCGGCGCCGCCACGACGACCGAACGCGCGAGACCGTCCTCGCCCAGAATCTGCTCGATGAATTCCTTCACTTCGCGGCCGCGTTCGCCGATGAGGCCGATCACGATCACTTCGGCGCTCGTGTAGCGCGCCATCGTGCCGAGCAGCACCGATTTACCGACGCCCGAGCCCGCGAACAGGCCCATGCGCTGTCCGCGTCCCACGGTCAGCAGCGTGTTGATCGCGCGCACGCCCACATCCAGCACCTTGTGGATCGGCTCGCGGTTCAGCGGGTTGATGGTCGGCGCGGAGAGCGGTGCATCGACGCGCGCGCCGAGCGGCCCGAGTCCGTCGAGCGGACGGCCCGACGCGTCGACCACGCGCCCGAGCATTTCCCAGCCGACCGGCAGACGCTTCGCGCCCGCCATCGGATCGTTGATCGGCGCGCTTTCCAGCGGATAGACGCGCGCGCCGGGCAAAAGGCCCGCGACTTCGGTCGTCGGCATCAGGAAGAGCTTGTCGCCCGAGAAGCCGACCACTTCGGCTTCGGCCATCGGAATCGAACTGCCGGCAGGCAGCTCGATCATGCATTCGGAACCGACGCCGAGCTTCAGCCCGACCGCTTCCAGCACGAGGCCGGCCGCGCGCGTGAGACGTCCGGACGGACGCAGCGGGCGGGCGATGCCGCTTCTTGCCTTGAGCGCGTCGAGCTGCGCGCGCCAGCCGTCGAGATGCGGATTGCCGGCCAGATCGGCCAGTTGCACGATGGTTTGCGCCGCGCGTTCCTCGACGCTCGCCGCGACGGTTTCGCCGTCGTTCGGCAGCGGCCCGAACGACGCGCGCGCGATTTCCTGTTCGAGTTCGCTCAAGCCGTCCTGCGTGATGCGGCGCGCGGGCGCGATCGGATGCGGATGGGCCTGCTGATGCGAGTTCACCACGGCTGGGTCCTCCCGAGCGCCGCCGCGACGCGCTCCCAGCGCGTGACGTTGGTCGCGTCGATTTCGCCGGTCGCGGCCTGCGCGCGGCAGCCGCCGCGTTCGATCGCGGGATCGGTGCGCACGCTCCAGCCGGCAGCTTGAAGTTCTTCCTGCAAATACGCTTCGACGACCGGCAGATCCGCCGGATTCACCGTCAGATGCGGGGCGCCCGCGAGCGCCGGTTCGGCGGCGATCACTTCGCGGGCGACGGCGAGAAGCGCCGTCGGATCGAGCGCGATGTGCTGCTGCACGACCTGTTGCGCGATGTCGAGCGCGAGCGCGGTCAGCGATTCCGCGACCACCGCGTCGGCGGCCTGAAGCGCGGTCTTGAACGCGTCGGCGAGATCGGCGAGACGCGCGGCTTCGGCGAGCGCCTCCTTGCGGCCGTCCTCGAAACCTTTCGCGAGACCCTGCTCGTAGCCGGTCTGATACCCCATCGCCTGCCCGGCGACGTGCCCCTGCGCGAGTCCCTGCGCGTGTGCGTCTTCCTGCACGCGACGCAAATGGGCTTCGAGCGCGGCCTGCTCGGCGGCGCTGTTGTCGACTGTCACCGGGTCGAACGACGCCATCTCCCAGCGCTGGTACGCCGAAAGCTGCGGCTTGTGCGCCTTTTGCGCGCGAGCAGTATCAGACATAAGCATCCTCGGCCTTGCCGCCTAACTGGATCTGGCCGGTTTCGGCGAGATTGCGCACGATCTGCAGGATCTTGCGCTGTTGCTGCTCGACTTCCGACACGCGCACCGGACCGCGCGAATCGAGGTCTTCCGCGAGCAGTTCGGCCGCGCGCTGGGACATGTTCGACAGGAACTTCTGGCGCAGCGCGGGCTGCGCACCCTTCAGCGAGACGATCAGCGTCTCGGATTCCACTTCCTTCAGCAGCAACTGGATCGCGCGGTCTTCGAGGTCGAGCAGGTTTTCGAACACGAACATCTGGTCGACGATCTTCTGCGCCAGTTCCGCGTCGTATTCCTTGACGTTTTCCAGCACGCCTTCCTCGTGATTGCTCGACATGAAGTTGAGGATTTCCGCCGCCGTCCGGATCCCGCCCATCGGCGCGCGCTTCAGGTTGTCGGAACCGGAGAGGAGCGTGGTCAGCACGTCGTCGAGTTCGCGCAGCGCCGCCGGCTGAATGCCGTCGAGCGTCGCGATGCGCAGCAGCACGTCGTTGCGCAGGCGCTCCGTCAAAAGCGAGACGATTTCCGACGCCTGGTCGCGGTCGAGGTGCACGAGGATCGTCGCGATGATCTGCGGGTGCTCATTCTTGATGAGTTCCGCGACGGCCGCCGAGTCCATCCACTTCAGACCTTCGATGCCGCTCGTGTCGCTGCCCTGCAAGATGCGGTCGATCAGCGCGCCGGCCTTGGTTTCGCCGAGCGCCTTCGTCAGCACGGAGCGGATGTACTCGTTCGAATCGAGCGAGAGCGCCGTGTGCTTCTCGGCTTCGCTGACGAATTCGGTCATCACGTTGTCGAGCTGCTCGCGCGTGACGTTCTTGAGCGCCGCCATCGTCGCGCCGATCTTCTGCACTTCGCGCGGAGCGAGGTACTTGAAGACTTCGGCGGCTTCTTCCTCACCGATCGACATCAGGAGGAGGGCGGATTTATTCAGGCCTTCAGCGTTCATCGGACACCCAATTCTTTACGACCGTCGCAACGATTCTCGGATCCTGGCGCGCCACCATGCGTGCGTAGTCGAGATTGCGTTCGAACTTGGCCTTGCTGCTTTCATGACCGAGGAGACTGACCTCGGCATCCTTGTCTTCTTCCGCCGTCTTGGCGTCAGGCATCGACGGGCCGTCGAGGAGCGACAGTTCGTCGGACGGCGAGAGCGCGGCGGGCGGCTCGGGCGGCGGGAACGCGCGGCGCATCGCCGGCTTCACCATGCTGAAGTAGAGGAACAGCGCCACGAGGCCGATGCCGAGATACTTCGCGAGCTGGATGCCGCGCGCGATCATGTCCGGCGTACGCCACCACGGCAGGTCCGGCGTGAGGTCGGTGTCGCCCGAGAACGTGCTGTTCACGACGTTCACCGAGTCGCCGCGCTTCTCGTCGTAGCCCATCGCGTCCTTCACGAGTTGCTGGACCTGCGCGAGTTTCTCGGCGGCGAGCGGCGTCATCGTGACGTTGCCCTTCGCGTCGACCTGCTTCTGGTAGTTCACGACCACCGCCACCGACAGCCGCTTGATGCCGCCCGTCGCCTGCTCGAAGTGGCGCACCGTGCGGTCGACTTCGTAGTTGGTGGTCGTGTCCTTGCGCAGGTTGGTCGGCGTGGTTTTCACGGCCGCGCCCGTCGCGTCGGGCGCCGGCGCCACGATCGGCGCGGACGCCGGCTGCGGCGGCTGGTTCGACAGCGCGCCCGGCACGCCCGAGGCGCCCGCGCCCGAACTTTCGCTCGATTCGCTCGATTGCTGGCTGCGGATCGCCGTCGCCTGCGAGTTGGCGTTCGGGCCGTAGCTCTCGGCGGTCTGTTCGAGCTTCGAGAAATCGACGTCGGCGCTTACCTGCGAACGCGCGTTGCCCGATCCGAAGAGCGGCGCGAGGATCGCGTCGATGCGCTTTTGCGTGTTGTGCTCGATCTGCTGGACGTATTTGAGCTGCGAGGCGTCGAGACCGTTGACGGCGCTCTGCTGCGTGAGCAGGTTGCCGTCCTGATCGACGATGTTGACGTTTTTTACCGGCATGTCCGGCACGCCGGAGGAAACCATGTGCGCGATCGCCAGCACCTGGCCTTCGTCGAGCACGCGGCCCGGATACAGATTCACCATGACGGACGCGGTCGGCAGTTCCTTCTCGCGCACGAAGACGGTCGGTTTCGGAATCGCGAGATGCACGCGCGCCGTCTTCACCGACGAAATCGAGCCTATCGTCTTTTCGAGTTCGCCTTCCAGCGCGCGCTGGTAGTTCACCTGCTCGGCGAATTGGCTGATGCCGAACTTCTGGTTGTCCATCAATTCGAAGCCGACCGAGCCGTTCTTCGGCAGGCCCTGGCTGGCGAGCCGCAGGCGCGTTTCGTGAACCTGCTCGGACGGCACGAGGATCGCGCCGCCGCCGTCGGACAGACGATACGGAATGTTGCCCTGCTGGAGCGCGGCGACGATGGCGCCGCCGTCGCGGTCCGACAGATTGGAGAACAGCACGCGGTAGTCCGGCTGGCGCGACCACAGCACGAGGGCGGCCACCACGGCCGCCAGCAAGGCGACCGCGACGATCAGCGGCATGCGCGGATTCGAGCGGAACTGCGACAGCATCGGCATGCGCTGCGCGAGACCGCCGAAATCGGCGCCGCCGCCGAGGCTCGCGGCGGGCGAGACGTTCCCGAGCGTGCCGGGCTGGGCACCGGCCAGGCCCATTCTGGCGTCGGGCGTAATGAGGGAATTGTTGGGCGTTTCCATTGCGTCGATGCTCTCCGAATCTTGGCGTCGTCCCGGTCGCGCCTTGAATCACGCGCCCATTGGAGACTTTCACGACAGGATTATCCGCACACGGAAGCAAGTCGATTCGGCAAACAGAGCCGGGTTTTACCCCTTCTTTCACCGCTTTGGAAAACGCACCACTGCTATTCTTTTTTGCAATCGGTCGTACCGTATCGACGAACCGCCCAGACAGGAAGCAGTGAGGTTGCGCATTCCCGTCTGCGGCCTGGGACAGCCCCGGTTCGAAGTCCTGCTTCACCCTCGATATGCCGCGTCCGGTTCCCCTGTCATTCGGAGCAAACATGAATTCTTCCATCAACCCGCTGGGTTCCGCGCTCGCCGCACTGCATTCCATGGCCGCACAGGCGACCGGTGGTACCGGCGCGACGGTCGCCACGGGCAGCGTGACGGGCACATCGTCGTCGAGCGCGGTCAGCGCGGGCGGTTTCGCCGACGCGCTCAAGTCGTCGATCGAAAAAATCAGCGACAACCAGACCAAGGCGCTCGGCCAGGCGCACGCGTTCGAAGTCGGCGCACCGAACGTCTCGCTCAACGACGTGATGGTGGACATGCAGAAGGCGAACGTCGGACTGCAATTCGGGCTGCAGGTCCGCAACAAGCTCGTTTCCGCCTACAACGACATCATGCAGATCTCGGTCTGACCGTTCGCCCGGGGACTCGCGGCGCCTCGCGCCGGGAGCAGGTTCGCCTTGTGGCCTAAAGCTTTTGCGCGTTTCTCCGATAACCCCGATAACAGCACGATGCAAAGGCCGCGCAGACGACGCGCGCAGCCGGGCGTCGGCGGCATCGATTCACACCGGGAACGCCCCGGCCGGCGTCTCGCAAAGCACGTTCGTTCGTGCGACGCGCGCGAGGGTCGCGGTGAGGCGTATCGGACGCATAAGGAGAACCACAGATGTATTCCCCAGGACACGCTGGAGCGAGCGCCTACGCGCGCGTCGGCCTTCAGACAGGAGTGACCGGCGCAAGCCCGCACCGGCTGATCGTGATGCTCTATCAGGGCGCACGTCAGGCGGTCGCGCAGGCGCGGATGCATCTGCAGCAGGGCAATGTCGAGGCGCGGGGCATCGCGATCGGCAAGGCGATCAGCATCGTCGAGACCGGTTTGCAGCAGGCGTTGAACAAGGAGGCGGGCGGCGAGATCGCCGAGCGGCTGGACGCGCTGTATACATATATGACGCACCGGCTTCTGGAGGCGAACTTGCGTCAGGACGAGCGGTTGCTGGTGGAGGTCGACGGCCTTCTCGCGACGCTCGAGGAAGCGTGGATAGGAATCGGACCGGAAGTGGCTCAGGCGGCCGCGGCGAATGCGGCGGCGCATGCCATCTAAGAATGAAGACAACTGAAGAATATTTCGAGCATTACGAGGCCATTGCGGCACTTTCCGGCCAGATGCTCGTCGCCGCGCGCAGCGGCGAATGGGGCGAGCTGAAGTCGATGCAGGTGGCGTACCGCCAGCTCGTCGATCGCCTGAAGGAAGTGGACAGCGGCTCCGAACTCGACGAAAGCGCGAAGGCGCGCAAGCTCGATCTGGTGAAGCGGATTCTCGCCGACGACGCCGCCATCCGCGATCTGACCTCGCCGTCGCTCGCACGCCTGTCGGCGCTGTTCACGACGAACAGTCCGGCGCGCGTGCTCAAGAAGATCATCGGACTGCGCTAGACAAGTCGGGCGCAGCCCTGTTGCATGGACCGGAGCGGGCACAGGGTGCCTGCTCCGGTCGACAAGGAAACCGGCATGACGGGACTGGACAACGCGATTTCGACGCTCCTCGCCAGCCGGGCCGAGTTGCTCTTGTCCGCGATCCGTCCGTCGCCGGGCGCCACTACCGGCCAGACGACGACCCAGACCGGCACGTCCGAACTGCTCGTCGAGGCGCAGCCAGGCACGGGCGGCGCGCAGAATGGCGCGTCGGGAGCGGGCGGGGCGTCGGCGCAGACGGCGCTCAGCACCGTCGCGCGCACGCTCGACGCCATTTCCCGCTTCGGCGGCGGCGCCACGCCGGCGCTCACCGGCACCACGCCCCTCTGGCCGACCGCGCCGCGCGCCGCGAGCGCTTTCGCGGCGCTCAGCGGCGGCCTCTTCGATCACGCGTTTTCCTCGCCGTCCACCCTCGGCGCAGTCGCGAACGCCGCCGCTGCCCGCGCCGCGAGCCAGCCGGCGCCGCCGCTGCCCGCCAGCGCGCTCGCGGCGGCGCTCTCGAAGACGGTCGGCGAAAGCGGTCTTTTCTACGAATCCCATCTCGTCGACTGGCTCGCGGGCCAGCGCCCGGCGGCTTCGCTCGCGAGCGAGCCGCAAGCGCGCGTCGATCCGCGCGCGATGGCCCTTCCTCTGGACATTCCCGATCAGCCCGCCGACGCCGATGTCTGGCTCGACGACCCGCGCGGGTCGCAGCGTTTCGCCGGCGCGGCCGACCTGCCGGACCTGCAGGGGACGCCGCACGCGTTCGTGCCGCCGCGCAACGCGGAGCAGGCGGCGGCGCTCGCGCATTCATTGCGCGATGCGCCCGCTTCGGTGTTTTCTCCGGCGGGATCGGCGGCGGGAAGCGCGGCGAGCGCGCCGGCGCCGAAGGACTCGGCCGTGCAGGCGGCGCTGATGGCGGGAATCCATCCGTCGACGATTCCGCTCGTGCGCCAGCAGCTCGACCTGCTCGCGACCAATCAGTTTCGCTGGTCCGGCGAAGCGTGGCCGGGCGCGCGTTTCGAATGGGAAATCGCGCCGCAGGAACGCGACGCACGCGCGCCCGACACCGGCGCGTCCGCCGAACGCCCGTGGCGCACGCGCGTCACATTGTCGCTGCCGACGCTCGGCACCGTCGACGCCGATCTCGTGCTGACGGGCGACAAACTCGTCGCGCGGATCAACGCGGGCGCGCATGGCGCGGCGCGCCTTGCCGCCGATGGCGAGGCGTTTCGCGAGCAACTCGCGGCGGCGGGCATCGGGTTGGCGGGACTGTCGATTCGCGCGGTGGGCGGCGCGGGCGAGAGCCTCGACGGCGGGGCGCTGGCGAGTGCTGCGGGTGCGCACAAGCCAGTGCCGTCGCCGTTCGAGCATCTGTTCCGGGCACCGGGCTCTTCAAGGGGGACGGGATCGTGAGCGCGCCGAACTACCCGTCCGACGTGCGCAAGCAGGCGACCGCGCTCGCCTACGACAATTCCAATCGCGATGCGGCGCCACGCGTCGTCGCGAAGGGCTACGGGATCGTCGCGGAGATGATCGTGCAGCGCGCGAAGGAAGCGGGGCTGTATGTGCACGAAGCGCCGGAGATGGTGTCGCTGCTGATGCAGGTCGATTTGGACGCGCGCATTCCGCCCACGCTGTATCAGGCCGTGGCGGAATTGCTGGCGTGGCTGTATCGGCTGGAAAACGGCGACGCGTCGGGCGAATCCGCGCCTTCCCCTAGCCATTTGTCCACGACGAAAGCTCCCCGCTTGCCGCGCTGACGAGACGCGTCGCGCGCCTACGCCGCGAACGCCCGCGCGACCAGCGACGCGTGATCGAACCGCCCGGGCAGCGTGCCGTAGACACGGCCCGTTTGTCCGCAGGCCTCGCCGAGCCGCGTCTCGATGAACGCATCGGCCACCGCTTCCGGCGCATGCCGCGCGAGCAGCACCGCCTGCGCCGTCAAAACCAGTTGCTGCGCGATCCGCCGCGCCGATGCCTCACGCGTCGCCGGATCGTCGGTGAGTGCGCGCACGAGTGCGTCAAGCGCCGGAGTCAGCGCCGGATGCGCGCGCGCGGTCTCCTGCCACGACGCGAACATCGCGTGCGCCGCCTCGGACTCGCGCTCGAACGCCCGCAGCACGTCGAGGCACATCACGTTGCCGGAACCTTCCCAGATCGAATTGACCGGCGCCTCGCGATAGAAGCGCGCCATCGGCCCGGTCTCGACGTAGCCGTTGCCGCCCCACACTTCCATCGCCTCGCCGGTGAATTCGAGCGCACGCTTGCAGACCCAGAACTTCGCGGCGGGCGTGATGAGCCGGCGCCACGCGCGCTCCTCCGGCGTGCCGCCGGCCGCGGCGCTCGTCTCGAACGCGCCCGCGAGCCGCATGAAGAGCAGCGTGGCGGCTTCGGATTCGAGCGCCAGGTCGGCGAGCACGTTGCGCATCAGCGGCTGGTCGACGAGTTTCGCGCCGAACGCGCTGCGATGCCGCGCGTGGTGGATCGCCTGGACGAGCGCGGCGCGCATGAGTGCCGCGCTCCCGATCACGCAGTCGAGCCGCGTGTAGTTCGCCATCTCGATGATCGTCGGCACACCGCGCCCTTCTTCGCCGATCATCACGCCGTACGCGTCGAGAAACTCCACCTCGCTGCTCGCGTTCGACCGGTTGCCGAGCTTGTCCTTCAGGCGCTGGACTTCGACCGTGTTGCGGCTGCCGTCGGGCGCGAAGCGCGGCACGAAGAAGCACGAGAGCGCGTCGCTTTCGCTTGCGCGCGCGAGCACCAGATGGGCGTCGGATTGCGGCGCGGAAAAGAACCACTTGTGCCCGAGCAGCCGGTATTCGCCGCCGCGCCCGGGCGTGCCCGCCGCGTGGGCGCGGGTTCGGTTGCTGCGCACGTCCGAGCCGCCCTGTTTTTCGGTCATGCCCATGCCGACCAGCATCGAGCGCTTGCCTTCGGACAGCGGAATGTCACGCGGATCGTGCTCACGCGAGAGCAACGCATCGCGCAGCGTCGCATAGAGCGCCGGTTCCTTTTGCAGCACGGGGATGCTGGCGAAGGTCATCGTCGGCGGACACAGCGAGCCCGATTCCAGCTGACCGTGCAGGAAATAGCCGGCACAACGCGCGGCCATCGCGCCTGCTTTTTCCCGATACGCGTCCTCGAACGGCAGCGCGTGGAGCCCTTCGCGCCGCAGCAGCGCGAGCAGTTCGTGCCACGCGGGATGAAACTCGATGACGTCGATGCGCTCGCCGCGCGCGTCGTGCGTGTGCAGTTCGGGCGAATGGCGGTTGGCGAGATCGGCGAGCGCGAGCACGTCGGGCTGTGTCAGCGCGCGGCCGTGACGCGAGAGCGTCTCGGCATGCCAGCCCGCGCCTTCGCGCGCGAGCGCGGCGACGAGCGCTGGATCGGCCGAGAACATGTCGTAGCCGACGAGCGGCGGACTCTGATTGAAGACATCGTGCGTCTCGCCGAAGCGCGGCGGTCGTGATGGCGTGCTCATCGTCGTCGGTCTCCTGTGTCGGCCGGAGTTAGCGCTTACTCCGGCCCCCATGCGCTTACTCCGCTCCCATGCAAGATGTTTGCGGTCGGCCGGAGTTGGCGCTGTCGGCCCCATGCGTGGGGGTTGCGGCCTCTGCGCGCCGCGCCGCGCGACCATGCGGCAATGTCACGGCGCCGGAAAAGATCCACGCCTCGCCGTGATCGAATCGCCTTTAATGCGCCCGACCATTCATCTCGAATTTAAGAATCATAGGCGGCGCATTCGTTCGATGCCTAGAGGAAAGATTCGCCGAAAAACCTTTCGAAAACCATGCGACGCGCGTGCGCGAAGCCCTGTCGCCACAAGGCGCGGCCCGCGCGAATGCCGCGTTGAGGTAAATCCGATTTTTTATTTAGACAACCTGAACTAAGGAATGCCGATCCTATAATCAGCGCGCCCAAATGGGGCTGCTGTGCAATCACGCATTTCGAGGGAAGCATTTCATGAGCATTAACATTATCCAATTGGTACAAGGCGCTTTGACCGAAAGCGTGTTGCAGCAGCTCGCTACGCGTATCGGCGTGGCGCCCGAGTCTGCAAAGCGTGTGGTCGGCCTGGTGGCACCGGCGCTCGTCGGCTCGCTGATGAACAAGGCGGCGTCGCCGGAAGGCGCGCGCGGGCTGTTCGCCGCGGTCATGTCGCCGGACACGAACGCGAACATCATCGAGCAATTGCCGTCGCTCGTGCAAGGCGACGGCCTGCAGAAGCTGCTCGGCATGGGCACGCGTCTCGTGGGCGCAGTCGCGCCGGCCGAGCGTCTCGAAGCGCTGGCCGGCTCGGTCGCGACGCAGACCGGCGTGGCCGCCAGCGCGACGCACGCGCTGACGGGCGTGGTCGGCACGATCCTGCTCGGCGTCCTCAAGCACTACTTCACGCAGCACAACGGCGCTGCGGGCGCGTTGCCCACGCTGCTCGGCCATCAGCTTCCGTTCGTGAAGCCGGCCCTGAACGACTCGATCACGAGCGCGCTCGGTCTTGGAAGCGCAGGCAGTTTCCTCTCCGGCGTCGGCGCGCAGATGAAGGCGGTGTCGTCGCATCTGGAGCATCCGTCGGCGCAGAACGCACGCGTATCGGCCGTGAACAGCTCGGTCGACAAGATCGTCGTGCAGGAGAAGGCAAGCAAGAAGAAGTGGTGGTGGCTCGCAGTGCTGGCCGCGCTCGCGCTCCTCGCGCTGTTGCTCGGCCGCGGTTGTGTCGGCGAGAAGCAGCAGCCGGCAGCGGAACCTGCCGCAGCGTCGGACGCAGCTTCGGCGGTAGCGGCATCGGCGGCTCCTGAGGCATCGGCGGCATCGGCCGCTCCCGCAGCAATGGCCGCGGCGCCCGCTTCGGAAGTCGCTTCGCAACCGGCCGTCGTGCCGACCAAGGACGCGCTGCTGACGTTCTCCGTCGACAAGGCCGGCGTGCCCACGCTCAACGCAACGGTTGGCAGCGAAGCCGAGAAGAAGACCTTGCTCGACGCGCTGACGGCGAAGTTCGGCGAAGGCAAGTTCACGGCGAACGTGACGGTCGATCCGGAGACGAAGCCGGCTTCCTGGCTCGACAAGCTCAATGGCCTGCTGCCGCTGATGGCGTTGCCGGGCGCGGAAGTGAAGCTCACGGGCGAGAAGATCGAACTGAGCGGCACGGCAGCGGACGCAAAGCTCGGCTGGCTCGACAAGCTGAAGAACCTCTTCGGCGCGGGTTTCACGATCGGCACGTTCGACGTGAAGCAAGCCGTGGCGAGCGCGAAGGATTCGTTCATGAACGCGTTCAGCGCATTCAAGTCGGATGACTGCGCGGCAACGGATGTCGCGAAGGTGCTGAACCTGCAGGTGATCAACTTCGCGACCGGCTCGGACGTTCCGCCGCAAGACGCGCAACTGGCGCTCGCGAAGTCGGCCGAATTGCTGAAGACCTGCACGACGGCCGGCAAGACCGTGAAGATGGAAATCGGCGGCTATTCGGACAACGTCGGCCGTGCTGAAACGAATCTGGCGCTCTCGAAGAAGCGTGCGGAAGCGGTGCGCGCGTTCCTCGTGAAGCACGGCGTTCCGGCCGATTCGCTGACGCCGCAAGGCTACGGCGATGCCAACCCGGTCGCGGATAATTCGACGGCAAGCGGCCGCTTTGCGAACCGCCGCATCGAGTTCAAGGGTCAGGAATAATTGACCCTGGCGGGCGATGCGTCGCTTCGCTCGTGACTGAAAACGCCGTCCGCTTCATCGAACGGGCGGCGTTTTTTCGTTCAGCGCGGCCCGGCGTTCGGATCGCGCGACGGAAAGCGTTCCGCCGACAGGAAATCCTGACCCAAATTCGAGGGCAACGTCTGCCGCGCGACGTCGAGCCACGCGCGCGCCGCATGCGACAGATATCCGTTGCGCCGCCAGCCGACGGCCATGTCCCAGCGGATCTCCGGCTCGACGACCGGGCGGCAGGTGAACGTATCGGCGTCGAGGCGGCGGCAGTAGGGCGCCGGCAACAGCGCGATACCGACTCCGGCCTGTACCAGCGCCGCCATGAAGTCCCAATGACCGCTGCGTCCGACGATCGTCGGCGAAAAGCCTGCTTCGCGGCACGCGTTCAGCACGACGTCGGAGAGCGCGAGGCTCTCGCCATAGAATACGAACGGCTCGCTCGCGAGGTCCGCGAGCGCGACTTCCGCTTCCTGATCCCAGCGCGAGCCTTTCTGCGCGACGAGCCACAGAAGCTGACGGCTGACCGGCAGGACGTCGAACATCGCGAGGTCGACGGGTTGCAGCACACCGCCGAGTTCCAGTTCGCCGTCGAGGAGCGCGGCCTCGATCGCCTTCGATCCGCGCTCGAACAGCTTCAGTTCCACCTTCGGATAGCGCTGCTTGAATGCCGCGATCGCGGGCGTGAAGAGCGAGCCGCCCATCGGCGGGATGCCGATCGTCAGCGTGCCGCGCCCGAACGTGCCGAGATCGTTGAGCTCGGCTTCGAGCAGCGCGTGCGCGGCCAGCACGTCGAGCCCGCGCTGATAGACGATCTGGCCGGCGTCGGTCAGCACCATCTGGCGCCCTTCGCGCAACAGAAGCGGCGAGCCGATTTCGTCTTCGAGCGCCTTCACCATCTTGCTGATGGTCGGCTGCGTGACGAACATTTGCTCCGCCGCGACGGTGAAGCTCTTCTGCTTCACGACTTCGACGAAATACCTCAGCGCACGCAACTCCATTCGACTCTCCGCGATTCCGAAATGGAATGTTCCAGATAAGTTTAAGTCATTTTTATTATGTTTAAGGGCGCCCTATACTTGGTCTACAGGTTAACCCTAGTCCGACGCATCGAGGCCCACCATGTCCTTTCTTATCGCTGTCTTATCGAACGCCATCGGCTCGCAGGGCGCGATCGGCCGTTTCATGCGGATCGCGCTACAGAGCGCGGCGCTCGCGGCCATCTGGTTCGTCGCCGATATCGTCGCGCGCAAGCTGGCGCTGCCGGTGCCGGGCGGCGTCGTCGGCTTGCTGGCGCTGCTCGCGCTGCTCTTTTGCGGCGGCGTCGCGCCGCGCTGGGTGAAAGCCGGCGCCGACTGGCTGCTCGCCGACATGCTGCTGTTTTTCATCCCCGCCGCAGTGGCGGCCGTGCAGTACGGCGGCCTCTTCATGGAAGACGGCTGGCGCCTCGCGCTCGTGGTGGTCGGCGGGACGCTGATGGTGATGATCGCGGTGGCATTCGCCGTTGATCGCGCTGCGCGCTTCGAACGGCGTCTCGCCGTGCGCCGCGCGGTGATTGCGCGCCACGCGGCGCGGGCGTGAAGTTCGAATAAACGCACCGAAACCGGCCAGCCGATGACCCACTTCTACGACTCCCTCTTCGCCGACGACGCCGCGCGTCTCATCGCGGCGGGCTGTTTCGTGCTGACGATCGCGCTCTATTTCGGCTCGAAGCGGCTCTACGCGCGCTTTCGCAGTCCGTGGCTCACGCCGATGCTGGCCGTTCCCGTCGTTCTCGCGCTGATCGTGGTGTTCGCGCGGATTCCGTATCCGGTCTATTTCGCCGACACGCGCTGGCTGATGTGGCTGCTCGGCCCGGCGACGGTTGCGTTCGCCGTGCCGATCTACGAATACCGGCATCTGCTGAAGCGGCACTGGATTTCGCTGTCGGTCGGCGTGACGGTCGGGATTCTGGTCGCGGTCGGCGGGTCGCTCGTGCTGGCGAAGCTGCTGCATTTGTCGCCGGAATTGCAGCGCAGTCTCGCGACGCGCTCGGTATCCACGCCGTTCGCGCTCGCCGTCTCCGACAAGATTCACGCGCCCAGGGACCTCACCGCGCTGTTCGTCATCGCGACGGGCGTCTGCGGCATGCTCTTCGGCGAGATCGTGCTCGCGCTCGTGCCGCTGCGCACGCGGCTCGCGCGCGGCGCGCTGTTCGGCGCGGCGGCGCACGGCGTCGGCACCGCGAAGGCGCGCGAGCTCGGCAGCGAGGAAGGCGTCGTCGCGAGCCTGACGATGATGATCGCGGGTGTCGTGATGGTGCTGATCGCGCCGCTGCTTTCTGTCTTGCCCTTCTGATTCCCGCGCTCAAACTCCCCGCACATTTTTGCTACAATCGCCATTCGCTTCCGAGGAGCGTTGCGACGGTTTCAGCATCAGCGAAGCCGCCAGGCTCGGAGCATTCAATCCGGACGGTTCGAAGGCGTGACAAACGCTCATTGACCGGCCGCATCGAACGGCGCTCACGTCAACATTTCTAGCTTATTAGAAAGGAGGGCGTGATGAACGCCGCAGTCATCGATTCCAAGAATTTCACCGATTACGTCGTCGCCGACATGTCGCTTGCCGCCTGGGGCCGCAAGGAACTCGACATCGCCGAGACGGAAATGCCCGGTCTCATCCAGACGCGCGAAGAGTACAAGACGCAGCAGCCGCTGAAGGGCGCGCGCGTCGCCGGTTCGCTGCACATGACGATCCAGACGGGCGTGCTGATCGAAACGCTGACGGCGCTCGGCGCCGACGTGCGCTGGGCGTCGTGCAACATCTTCTCGACGCAGGATCACGCCGCGGCCGCCATTGCCGCGGGCGGCACGCCGGTGTTCGCGTTCAAGGGCGAATCGCTCGACGAATACTGGGAGTTCTCGCACCGCATCTTCGAATGGCCGAACGGCGAATTCGCGAACATGATCCTGGACGACGGCGGCGACGCCACGCTCCTCCTGATCCTGGGCTCGAAGGCCGAGAAGGACCGCTCGGTCATCGGCAAGCCGACGAACGAGGAAGAAGTCGCGTTGTACAAGTCGATCGCTTCGCACCTCGACGCCGATCCGACGTGGTATTCCACGCGCCTGAAGCACATCCAGGGCGTGACGGAAGAAACCACGACGGGCGTGCATCGCCTGTACCAGATGGAGAAGGAAGGCCGCCTGCCGTTCCCGGCGATCAACGTCAACGATTCGGTCACGAAGTCGAAGTTCGATAATCTCTACGGCTGCCGCGAGTCGCTCGTCGATGGCATCAAGCGCGCCACCGACGTGATGATCGCGGGCAAGATCGCGGTCGTCGCGGGCTACGGCGACGTAGGCAAGGGCTGCGCGCAATCGCTGCGCGGCCTGGGCGCGACCGTGTGGGTCACGGAAATCGATCCGATCTGCGCGCTGCAGGCGGCGATGGAAGGCTACCGCGTCGTGACGATGGAATACGCCGCCGACAAGGCCGACATCTTCGTGACCGCGACCGGCAACTACCACGTGATCGGCCACGACCACATGAAGGCGATGCGCAACAACGCGATCGTCTGCAACATCGGCCACTTCGATTCGGAAATCGACGTCGCGTCGACGCGCCAGTACACGTGGGACAACATCAAGCCGCAAGTCGATCACATCATCTTCCCGGACGGCAAGCGCATCATCCTGCTGGCGGAAGGGCGTCTCGTGAACCTCGGCTGCGCGACCGGCCACCCGTCGTTCGTGATGTCGAATTCGTTCACGAACCAGACGCTCGCGCAGATCGAACTGTTCACGCGCGGCAACACGTACGAGAACAAGGTCTATGTGCTGCCGAAGCATCTCGACGAAAAGGTCGCGCGTCTGCATCTGGGACGCATCGGGGTGGACCTGACCGTGCTGTCGGACGAACAGGCCGGCTATATCGGCGTCGACAAGAACGGTCCGTTCAAGCCGAACCACTATCGTTACTAAGCGGTTCACGGTAGCGCCGACGTAGTCGAACGACGGGCGAGGGCGGCCAGCCTTCGCCCGTATTCACGAATGCCGTAGACAATTTCACCGGAGAATCATCGATGACCGTGCTGTTGACCTGGCTGATCAATGCGCTCGCGCTTTTGATCATCACCTATCTCGTGCCGTCGATCCACATTCGCAACTTCGGCACGGCGCTGATCGTCGCGATCGTGCTGGGTCTCATCAACGCGGTATTGCGCCCGGTGCTGATCCTGCTGACGCTGCCAGTGACCGTGCTCACGCTCGGGCTTTTCATCCTCGTCGTGAACGCGCTCTGCTTCTGGCTGTGCGCGTCGCTGCTGAAGGGCTTCGAGGTGTCGGGATTCTGGTCGGCGTTCTTCGGTTCGATTCTCTACAGCATCGTGTCGTGGCTGCTGTCGGCGCTGATCTTCGGGCAGCGCAACTTCGGGTGACGTGACGTTATGTCGCCCGTACATTGACCATCATGAAACCGATCGAACTTTCATTCGAATTCTTCCCGCCGAAAACGCAAGAAGGCGTCGACAAACTGCGCGCCTCGCGCGCGCAACTCGCGCTGCTTAAGCCGAAGTTCGTCTCCGTGACGTTCGGCGCGGGCGGCTCGACGCAGCAAGGCACGCTCGATACCGTGCTCGAAATGAAGCAGGAAGGCCTGGAAGCGGCGCCGCATCTGTCGTGCATCGGGTCGTCTAAGGAGAGCTTGAGGGCGATCCTCGGTCAGTACCGCGAAAACGGCATTCGCCATATCGTCGCGCTGCGCGGCGACCTGCCTTCGGGCATGGGCGAAGTCGGCGAGCTGCGCTACGCGTCGGAGCTGGTGAGCTTCATCCGCGCGGAACATGGCGACTGGTTCAACATCGAAGTGGCCGCGTATCCGGAATATCACCCGCAGGCGCGAACGCCCAAGAGCGATCTGGAGAACTTCGTGCGCAAGGTGCAGGCGGGCGCGAATTCGGCGATCACGCAGTACTTCTATAACGGCGACGCGTATTTCCGTTTCGTCGACGAAGCGCGCAGGCTGGGTGTGGATGTGCCGATCGTGCCCGGCGTCATGCCGATCACGAACTTCACGCAACTGGTGCGTTTTTCGGAGATGTGCGGCGCGGAAGTGCCGAAGTGGATCGCGCGCCGGCTGGAAAGCTATGGCGACGACCGCGAGGCGATTCGCAATTTCGGGCTGGATGTGGTGACGGATTTGTGCCGCCGCCTCGTCGATGCAGGCGCGCCCGGGCTGCATTTCTATACGCTGAACGGCGCGGCCGCGACGAAGACGATTTGCGAGCGGTTGAATCTGAAGGGTGTTTGACGTATTACCTGTTTTGCCCGCGCGGCGTTCGCCGCGCGGTTTTCGTTTCCTCTCGTTTCGGTTCCAATTGCCCCGCTCGTTTCAGTTTCAGCGCGTCGCCTTGCGCGCGGCAACCGATATTTCGCGCCCCGACCTATCACGTCCACGCATCGTCGATAACCTAACCGTATCGAATCGCGCCCACGTGAAAAAATCCTCGAAGAATCAACTGCGCGCGCTGAATTTGTTCGTGCTACGGTAGCGCCCGAATTCGCCGTCGAGCCCGTTTTTCGCGCGCCGATCCGCACCCGCAGCGCTTGATTTTCATCGATCAGAAAGCGTTCCTTACAGATTCCCGCGGTAAAACGCCGCGCGCGGAAGACCCGGCCCCGGATTGCATTCATCGCGTATGTTTCGCACATCGCACATAAAGCCGTACTTCGCCGCGCCAGAACGAGCCCCTGCGGATTTCACGCGAAATCCGCTGCCTTGTTCGGGCCGGTAAAGCTCAGTAATATCGCGTCACGCTGGAACACCAGCACCGAACCTGGAGGAAACATGAAAAAAAATGGCCTGTTGCGAGCCGCTCGCGTGTCGATGCTCGTCGGCGCCGCCGTCACGGCGTCGCTCTTTGCAGCGACCGCCGCCCACGCCGCCATCCCGAACAAGACGCTCGTCTATTGCTCGGAAGGCAGCCCGGCCGGTTTCGATCCCGCTCAATACACGACGGGCGTCGATTTCACCGCGAACACGTTCACCGTGTATAACCGCCTCGTCGAATTCGAGCGCGGCGGCACGAAAGTCGAGCCCGGTCTCGCGGAGAAGTGGGACATCTCGCCGGACGGACTGACCTACACGTTCCATCTGCGCCACGGCGTGAAGTTCCAGACGACGTCCTTCTTCAAGCCGACGCGCGAATTCAACGCGGATGACGTGCTCTTCACGTTCAACCGCATGCTCGATCCGAACCAGCCGTTCCGCAAGGCGTACGCGGTGCAGTTCCCGTACTTCACCGACATGGGCCTCGACAAGCTCATCACGAAGGTCGAAAAGGTCGATCCGTACACGGTCAAGTTCACGCTGAAGGAAGTCAACGCGCCGTTCATCCAGAATCTGGCGATGGAATACGCGTCGATCCTCTCGGCCGAATACACCGACAAGCTGCTGAAGGACGGCAAGGCCGCCGACATCAACCAGTATCCGGTCGGCACGGGCCCGTTCATCTTCCGCAGCTACACGAAGGACGCGACGATCCGCTTCGACGGCAATCCCGACTACTGGAAGCCGAGCGAAGTGAAGGTGTCGAAGCTGATCTTCTCGATCACGCCGGACGCCGCCGTGCGCGTGCAGAAGATGAAGAACAACGAGTGCCAGGTGATGAGCTATCCGCGTCCGGGCGACATCGGGCCGCTGAAGGCCGCATCGAATCTCGATACGCCGTCGCAGCCGGGCTTCAACGAAGGCTACGTCGCGTACAACGTGACGAAGAAGAACCTCGGCAACACCGACGTGCGCCGCGCGCTCGACATGGCGATCAACAAGAAGGCGATCATCGAATCGGTGTATCAGGGCGCGGGCCAGGCGGCCACCGCGCCGATGCCGCCGACGCAATGGTCGTTCGACAAGAACCTGAAGGCGCAA
This sequence comes from Caballeronia telluris, assembly GCF_001544495.1. GTDB lineage: Bacteria > Pseudomonadota > Gammaproteobacteria > Burkholderiales > Burkholderiaceae > Caballeronia > Caballeronia telluris. Next base: position 76,352 of record NZ_FCNZ02000014.1, on the reverse strand, counting down.
CCGTACGACACCGCGAAGGCGAAGGAACTGCTGACGAAGGCGGGCTTCCCGAACGGCTTCGAGATCACGCTGTGGGCGATGCCGGTTCAGCGCGCGTACAACCCGAACGCGCGTCTGATGGCGGAGATGATCCAGGCGGACTGGGCGAAGATCGGCGTGAAGGCGAACATCGTCTCGTATGAATGGGGCGAGTACCTGAAGCGCGCGCACGCGGGCGAACACGACGCGATGCTGATTGGCTGGACGGGCGACAACGGCGATCCCGACAACTGGCTCGGCACGCTGCTCGGCTGCGACGCCGTGAAGGGCAGCAACTTCTCGAAGTGGTGCTACAAGCCGTTCGACGATCTCGTCGCGAAGGGCCGCGTGACCAACGACATCGCGCAGCGCACGAAGGCGTACACCGACGCGCAGCAGATCTTCGGCCAGCAACTGCCGTTCTCGCCGATCGCGCACTCGACGGTCTATCAGCCGGTCAGCAAGAAGGTGACGGGCATGAAGATCGAGCCGCTCGGCTACGTCCGTTTCGACGGCGTCGGCATGCAGTAAGCTGGCAAGCGGTACGCTTTTTGCACTAACTCATAACTAGTCGAAAAGGTCCGGCGACAAGGGTCACGAGCCCGCGTCGCCGTTCGCATTTTTCCTCCCCCAAAGAGACGACCATGTTCCGATTCGTTTTGCGGCGCATAGGCATGGTGATTCCGACGTTCATCGGCATCACGATCCTCGCGTTCGCACTCATCCACCTGATCCCGGGCGATCCCATCGAAGTGATGATGGGCGAGCGCGGCGTGGACCCGGCCGCGCACGCCGAAGCCATGAAACGGCTCGGGCTCGACCAGCCGCTGCCGCTTCAATATCTCCACTACGTCGGACATGCGCTGAAGGGCGACCTCGGCATGTCGATCATCACGAACACGAGCGTGATGGGCGAATTCATGGCGCGCTTTCCCGCGACCGTCGAGCTGTCGATCTGCGCGATGATCTTCGCGCTCGTGGTCGGCCTGCCGGCGGGCGTGATTGCGGCGTTGAGACGCGGCACTGTCGTCGATCACGGCGTCATGGGCACCGCGCTCACCGGCTATTCGATGCCGATCTTCTGGTGGGGCTTGATCCTCATCATGTTCTTTTCCGCGAAGCTCGGCTGGACGCCGGTGTCGGGCCGCATCGCGGTCGAATACGACATTCCGCACGTCACGGGCTTCATGCTGTGGGACGCGCTCTTTTCCACCGACGAAGGCGCGTTCAAGTCGGCCGTGAGCCACCTGATCTTGCCGACCATCGTGCTCGGCACAATTCCGCTCGCGGTGGTGGCGCGGATGACGCGCTCGTCGATGCTCGAAGTGCTGCGCGAGGACTATATCCGCACCGCGCGCGCGAAGGGTCTCGCGCCCGCGCGGATCGTGGTCGTGCATGCGCTGCGTAATGCGCTGATTCCCGTCGTCACCGTGATCGGCCTGCAGGTCGGCACGCTGCTCGCGGGCGCGGTGCTGACCGAAACGCTGTTCTCGTGGCCGGGCGTCGGCAAGTGGCTGATCGACGCGATCTCCCGGCGCGACTATCCGGTCGTGCAGGGCGGCATATTGATGATCGCGACGCTCGTGATTCTGGTGAATCTCGTCGTCGATCTGCTCTACGGCGTGTTGAATCCGCGCATTCGCCACACGAGGTAATGAATATGCACCCCCACGCTCACATTCGTTCGCTGCCCCCCGAGGGGGCGCATGCCTCCTTTGAGGCGGCTCGGCAGGAGGCATGATGCACCCCCACGCTCACATTCGTTCGCTGCCCCCCAAGGGGGCGCATGCCTCCTTTGAGGCGGCTCGGCAGGAGGCATGATGCACCCCCACGCTCACATTCGTTCGCTGCCCCCCGAGGGGGCGCATGCCTCCCTTGAGGCGGCTCGGCAGGAGGCATGATGGCCGACATCCAAAACAATCTCCCCCCACAAGCCGTCACGCCGCCGCCGAGCGGTCGGCTCGTCGCGGGCCGCGAGTTCTGGGCGAACTTCTCGCGCAATCGCGGCGCCGTCGTGTCTGGCGTGATCGTGCTCGTGCTGATCTTCATCGCGATCTTCGCGCCGCTGATCGCACCGCACAGCCCGATCGAGCAATATCGCGACTTCGTGAAAATCCCGCCCGCGTGGCTCGAAGGCGGCAACCGCCAGTTCCTGCTCGGCACCGACGAAGCCGGCCGCGACATCCTCTCGCGCCTGATGTACGGCGCGCGGCTGTCGTTCTGGATCGGCTTCGTGTCGGTCGTGCTCGCGCTGATTCCGGGCGTCGTGCTCGGCCTCTGCGCCGCCTTCTTCCACTGGCTCGACACGCCGATCATGCGCGTGATGGACGTGTTGCTCGCGCTGCCCTCGCTGCTGCTGGCGGTAGCGGTCGTCGCGATCATCGGGCCGGGGCTCGTCAACACGATGCTCGCGATCGCGATCGTCGCGCTGCCGGGTTACGTGCGTCTCACGCGCGCCTCGGCGCTCGGCGAACTGCAGAGGGAATACGTGACGGCTTCGCGCGTCGCGGGCGCGGGCACCGTGCGGCTGATGTTCTCGCAAGTGCTGCCGAACTGCGCCGCGCCGCTGATCGTGCAGGCGACGCTCGGCTTTTCCTCCGCGATCCTCGATGCCGCCGCGCTGGGCTTTCTCGGTTTGGGCGTGCAGCCGCCGGCGGCGGAATGGGGCGCGATGCTCGCCTCGGCGCGCGACTACATCGAAAGCGCGTGGTGGATCGTCACCATGCCGGGTCTGTCGATCCTGATCTCGGTGCTCGTCATCAACCTTCTCGGCGACGGGCTGCGCGACGCGCTCGATCCGAAACTGAAACGGATGGCATGACATGAGCGATCTACTGACTATCCGCAATCTCGAAGTCCGCTTCGGCGGCACGCAGGCGGTCGATCGCATCGACCTGAGCGTGAAGCCCGGCGAAGTGGTCGGCGTGGTCGGCGAATCCGGCTCGGGCAAGAGCGTCACGATGATGGCGCTGATGGGCCTGATCGACGCGCCGGGCGTCGTCACCGCCGACGAAATCGCTTTCGATGGCAAGAACCTGCTGAAGGCGTCGGCGCGCGAGCGTCGCCGCATCATCGGCAAGGACATCGCGATGGTGTTCCAGGACGCGCTCTCGAGCCTGAACCCGAGCTACACCGTCGGCTATCAGATCAAGGAAGTGCTGAAGCTGCACGAAGGCCTGCGCGGCGACGCGCTGAACCGCCGCACGCTTGAACTGCTCGATCAGGTCGGGATTCCCGATGCGAAAAGCCGCGTCGATGCGTTTCCGCACCAGATGTCGGGCGGCATGAACCAGCGCGTGATGATCGCGATGGCGGTCGCGTGCAATCCGAAGCTGCTGATCGCCGACGAGCCGACCACCGCGCTCGACGTCACGATCCAGGCGCAGATCATGGAACTGCTCGTGCAGTTGCAGAAGGAGCGCGGCATGGCGCTCGTGCTGATTTCGCACGATCTCGCGGTCGTGTCGGAAGTGGCACAGCGCGTGGCCGTGATGTACGCGGGCGAGATCATCGAAACGAATCACGTGCCGACGATCTTCAGTGAGCCGCATCATCCGTACACGGAAGCGCTGCTCGCCGCGATTCCCGAGCACAGCCGCGGCGCCGAACGGCTCGCCGCGTTGCCGGGCATGGTACCGGGCCGCGACGATCGTCCGAGCGGCTGTCTTTTTGCGCCGCGCTGCAAGTATGCTGTCGATGAGTGCTGGAAAGGCCGTCCGGCGCTCTTCCAGCTCGATCCGAACGACCCGGCCGTGCGGGCGCGCTGCATCAAGCCGCTCAACATGCAAGCCGTGGAAGCACCAGGAGGCGCGCGATGAACGCGGTCCCTCAAGATTTCACTCAGAACAAGGACATCGTCCTCGCCGCCGACAAGCTCGCGAAGCACTACAGCGTCAAGCGCAGCATGTTCACGCAGGGCACGGTGAAGGCGCTCAACGGCGTGTCGTTTGCGCTGGAGCGCGGCAAGACGCTCGCGGTCGTCGGCGAATCGGGCTGCGGCAAGTCGACGCTCGCGCGCCAGCTCACGATGATCGAGCCGCCGACTTCGGGGCGTCTGCTCATCGACGGAGAAGACGTCGCCGGCGCCGATGCCGCGAAGATCGCCGCGTTGCGCCAGCGCGTGCAGATGGTGTTCCAGAACCCGTTTGCATCGCTCAATCCGCGCAAGACGGTCGCGCAGACGCTCGGCGAACCGCTCGCGATCAACACGAAGCTCACCGCCGCCGAGCGCGCCGAGCGCATCGCGCACATGATGCGCACCGTCGGCCTCAGGCCCGAGCATGTGTCGCGCTATCCGCACATGTTCTCGGGCGGACAGCGTCAGCGCGTCGCGATCGCGCGGGCGATGATCTTGGAGCCGCAGATCGTCGTCGCCGATGAACCGGTGTCCGCGCTCGACGTGTCGATCCAGGCGCAGATCCTGAATCTCTTCATGGACTTGCAAGCGCAGTTCGGCACGAGCTACGTGTTCATCTCGCACAACTTGTCGGTGGTCGAGCATATCGCCGACGACGTGATGGTCATGTACTTCGGCGGCGTCGCCGAACTCGGCGACAAGAACACGATCTACGCGCACCCGCGCCATCCGTACACCCGCGCGCTGATGTCGGCGACACCGGCGATCTTCGAGGAAGACCGCACGATCAAGATCAAGCTGCAGGGCGAAATGCCGTCGCCGCTCAATCCGCCATCGGGCTGCACGTTCCATCAGCGCTGCCCGTATGCGATCGAGCGATGCCGCACTGAAGAGCCGGCGCTGCGCTACGTCGATGGGCGGCATGTCTCGTGTCACCGTGCGGAGGAGGTGGGGGAAGCCGATGCCTGAATTGCGGGCGGCGCGCACGATCACGCGCCGCTTCGCGTTTGGCGCAGTGGCGGCGGTGATGGCTTTCTGCTGCGCCTTGCCGGCCTTTTTTTCGACGGCCGCGTGGGCCGTGGGCAATACGCCGCCTGCTGCCGTGCCGCCGCCGCACGGCGCGCTTTCGCCGCCCGCGCGCGCCGACCGCTCCGATGGCACGACGGCAAGCGGCCCGGTGCGCGCCCAGCCGCCGCGCATGCCGTTCTACGTCGCGACCAAGGGTCAGACGACGCTCTATGTGCTTGGCACGCTGCACGTCGGCTATGCGAACGACTATCCGCCGGACCAGCCGTTTCGCAAGCCGATTCTCGCGGCGCTCGATGCGTCGCCCGTTCTCGCACTCGAAATTTCCCCCGACGATCTGCTCTTCTCGCAGGAAGACGTGCAGCGCTATGGCATGTGTCGCAGCGAGTGTCTGCTCGACTATCTGCCCGATTCGATGTGGAAACAGGTCGAGGCGCGCATGCGCAGCAATCCGGCCGCGCTCGCGCAATTGCGGCACACGCGGCCCTGGCTCGCGTCGATGCTGGTCGAGACCTACGACACGCTCAAGGCCGGCTTCCTGAGCGAGTACGGCACGGAGGCGCAATTGCAGAACGTCTACTTGCGGGCGAAGGGAAGGATCGTCGGACTGGAGACGCTCAACGAGCAGATATCGACGTTCACGCGGCTCACTTCGCCGCAGCAGCGGGAAATGCTCGCGCAGGATCTGGTGCAGACGCCGGCCGAGAATGTCGCCGACGTGAAGGAGTTGCACCGGCTATGGCGGATCGGCGACGCCGATGCGCTCAAGGCCTGGGACGATGCGAAAGGGCAGAAGCTCGCGCGGTCGAAGGCGTTGGCGGCTTCGGTGGATAACCGCGTTGTCTACGAACGCAATCGGCGCTTCGTCACGCGCATGCTGGCGCTCGCCGCGCTGAACAAGCCGCTCTTCGTGGCGATCGGCGCACTGCATCTCGGCGGGCAGCGCGGCGTGCTCGAATTGCTCAGGCGGCATGGGTTTGTAGTCGAGCCGGGGTGAGGCGTCGATGCATCGCACCGGCTCGGCCGATCAAAGAAACATCAGCCAGTTCAACAAAAAGATATTCACGACCAACAAGGAAAGCGCCGTCGGCACCTGCACCTTGATCACCGCATTCTTATCAGGCAACTCCAGCAGCGCCGCCGGCACGATATTGAAATTCGCGGCCATCGGCGTCATCAGCGTGCCGCAGTAGCCCGAGAACATGCCGATCGCGACCATCGTCGCCGGATTGCCGTGGAAGACGCCCACCAGAATCGGCACGCCCACGCCGCCCGTCATCACGGGAAACGCCGCGAATCCATTGCCCATCACCATCGTGAAGAGCGCCATGCCGACGCAATACACCGTCACCGCCACCAGCCGGTAGTCGAGATTCACATAGGCCGTCGTCACGTGCGCGACCGCCTTCCCGACGCCCGCATCCGAGAACACCAGCCCGAGCATGCCGAGCATCTGCGGCAATACGGCTGCCCACGAGAGCGCGTCGATCAGGCGCCGCGTCTCCTGCATCGACTGCCCGACGGTATCGCGCGTCATGACGCAGGCGATCGCGAGCGCGATCACGCAGCCGATCCCGAAGCCGATCAGCGTGACGTTCTTCAGTTCGATCAGCGGCGTGCCGCCGAACACCAGATACTTCGCGCCGAGCGTCACGATCACGGTCACGACCGGAATGGTCAGCGCGGGAACGAAGAGCTTGTTGCCGAGCCGCACCGCGCTCTGGCGGCGCGTCTCCTCCGACAGCATCTTCGGCTTCGCGCCCGTCACGCCGCCCAGTCCGGCGATCAGCGCCATCGCGATCACCAGCACGCCGACTACCGCCGGCGGCAGCAGATCGCCGATCAGGAAGACGAGCGCATAGACCAGCCAGAACGTGCCGGCGGTGAGCCGGCGCGGATGCGACTTGTCCGTGAGGATCATCCCGCCGACGACCACCAGCACGAGACCGACCAGATAGAACAGATAGTTGATCGTGAGCGTCATGCCTTTTCTCCCGCGACGTTGCGCGTCAGCGCATCGAGTTCGCGCGCGAGTTGCCGGTCCAGCAGCCACAGCCGGAAGCCGTGGATGAGAAACGCGCAGATCGCGGTCGGGATGCCCCAGACGGCCACATGCAACGGCTCGACGACGATCCCCGCTTCCTTCAGGAACGTGACCATCAGCACGATCGCGCCGAACGCGACGAAGATGTCCTCGCCGAAGAACAGGCCGACGTTGTCGGTCGCAGCGGAATACGCGCGCAGCTTGAAGCGGATCTTGTCGGAGAACTTGCCGTAGCGCGCTTCGGTCGCGCCCTCCGCCATCGGCGCGAGGAGCGGGCGCACCATCTGCGGATGACCGCCGAGCCCGGTCAGGCCGACGGCCGCCGTCAGTTCGCGAATCAGCAGATACACGATCAAAAGACGCCCGGCCGTCGCCGCCTTGATGCCGGAAATCCAGATTTGCGCGCGTTCGCGCAGACCGTGCCGTTCCAGCAGGCCGATCACCGCGAGCGGCAGCAGAATGATCAGCGGGATGTTGCGGGTCTTGAGAAAACCCGTGCCGATCGCAGCAAGAATGCGATCGAGCGGAAAATGCGCCGCAAAGCCCGTGACCATCGCGGCGGCGGCCACGATCAGCATCGGATTGAAGCGCAGGACAAAGCCCACGATGATGACGGCCACACCTATCAGTGGCCATAGATTGACTGCGGTTGCCATGAGATCTCCAATCGGTTCGACGTCATGTCCCGGAGGGCCGGGACGCGTTCCCGATGCGAACGCACGAGCGCCGCACCGGTGTGCCAAGCGGCTCTGACGGCCGCTTTGTGCTAAAACGCCCCGCGAAACCGCCGGGGCGTTCAATGCTTCATTGCCTCAATACTTCGGTATCGCGCAGTCAGTTGCCGTGCGCGGCCCGCACGTCGATGCCCGCATCCGCGAGCGCCGTGCGGATGCGTCGCGCGAATGCCAGCGCGTGCTCGCCGTCGCCGTGCAGGCAGATGGTCTGCGCGTGGAGCGGCACCCATTCGCCGCTCACGGCCTTCACGCGCTGCTCGCGCACCATCGCGAGCGTGCGGTCGAGCACGATGTCTTCGTCGTCGAGCAACGCGCCCGGCTCCTTGCGCGGCACGAGCGAGCCGTCCGCGCGATAGCCGCGGTCGGCGAACACTTCCTCGATGGCGACGATGCCCGACTTGCGCGCGGCCTCGACGAGCCCGCTGTTCGCGAGCCCGAACACCATCAGCGACGGATCGAAGTCGTGCACGGCGGAAACGATCGCATCGGCGATGGCCGGGTTGCGCGCCGCCTGGTTGTAGAGCGCGCCGTGCGGCTTCACGTGCGCGATGCGTCCGCCTTCGGCCTGCGCGATCGCCGAGAGCGCGCCGAGCTGGTACAGCACGCCCGCGTAGATCTCCGAGGCCGGCAGGTCCATTTCCTTGCGGCCGAAATTTTCGGGATCGTTGAAGCTCGGATGCGCGCCGATGGAGACGCCCTTTTCGACCGCCCAGCGCACGCAATCGCGCATCGCGGTGGCGCCGCCTGCGTGCCAGCCGCACGCGATGTTCGCGGAGCTGACGAGGTCGAGCAACGCTTCGTCGGAGCCGCAACCTTCGCCGAGATCGGCATTGAGATCGATTTCCATGTCGTTCACCTGATCCTTTGCGTTCATCGGGGGCTCCGCGCGCAGCGTTCTTCGTGCATCGCGATCGCGGTCTGCACCTGTTTCACATACATCCGTTCCTCGGCGAGCGCGTGGCGCGCCTCTTCCACCGACGTCTCGATGAACCGTACGCCGCTGTTCAACCGCGCCTGCGCGAGCTTCCACAGGTCGGCCTGGATCACGGCGCCGATCTTCGGATAGCCGCCCGTCGTCTGGGCATCGCCCATCAGGACGATCGGCTGACCGTTCGGCGGCACCTGGATCGTGCCGGGCAGCACCGCGTGCGACAGCAAATCCGTCCCGCTCTTGCGCTCGAGCGCCGTGCCCGCGAGGCGAAAGCCCATGCGGTTGCTGTTCGGCGTGATCGTCCATTCTTCGTTCCAGAAGTCCGCCTGGGCCGCGTCGGTGAAGCTCTCGTATTCCGGGCCGCGCAACACGCGGATCGGGATCGACCACGCGACGCCCGCCGCGTGCCGCCCGCGCCGCAGCGGTTCGTCGACGAGCACGAACTTGCACCACGCGGGCGCCTTCACGCCAAACGCGGGCTCGTCCGGCGAAAACGCGATGCCCGGATGCGGCAGCGGCACGCCGACCGGTAGCCGGTCGCCGTCGGTGAGCGCGCGGCCGCCGAGCCCGCCGAAGCACGCGCCGAGATCGGTGCTGCGCGAGCCGAGCATCGGCAGCACGTCGATGCCGCCCGCCACGCACACGTAGCCGCGCATGCCGCGCTTTGCCGCGCGCAAGGTGAGTTCCTGACCCGCTCGCACGGGCAGGCTCCACCACGAAAAGACCGGTTCGCCGTCGAGCGTCGCGCCGAAATCCGTGCCGGTGATCGCGACGCGCGTCGCGTGTTTGAAGCGCAGCACGGTCGGTCCGAAGGTCACTTCGATGCCCGCCGCATCCGGCGCATTGCCGACGATCCGGTTGCCGATTTCGAGCGACAGCGCATCGAGCGCCCCGCCCGAACTCACGCCCAGATGCCGGTAGCCGTGCCGCCCGAGGTCCTGCACGGAGGTGAGTACGCCCGCGCGAATCACGTCGATCATGCCCGCACCTCCAGCGCGGTGAAGCGCACGCGGTCACCGGGCTGCATGAGCGTCGGCGGATGGCGGGCGGGGTCGAAGAGCTTGAGGTCGGTGCGTCCGAGCAACTGCCAGCCGCCCGGCGACGCCGCCGGATAAATGCCCGTCTGCTCCCCGCCGATGCCGACCGATCCGGCCGGCACTTCGAGCCGCGGTTCCGCGCGGCGCGGCATGCAGAGCGACCGGTCGAGGCCGCCCATGTACGCGAAGCCCGGCTGGAAGCCGAGGAAGAACACGACGTACTCGGCCTCGGTGTGCCGCTTCACGACTTCATCGACCGACAAGCCCACGTATTTCGCGAGCGTCGCGAGATCCGGTCCGTCGGTGCCGCCGTAGCGCACCGGAATCTCGATCTCCGCCGCGCCGGATTCGACGACGGCCACGGTGTCCCAGCCGTCGTCCAGTTGCTGCGCGAGGCTTTCGTATTCGGCTTCGAGCGGATCGAACACGATCGTCAGATTGTTCATGCCGGGCACGACTTCGACAATGTGCGGCCAGAGCCGCGCGCTGTCCGCGAGCGCCCACATGCGGCGCTGGCAGTCGAGCGTCGCGGGCGGCGGCGCCGTGCAGACGAGGGCGGTGTCGCCGAGCGAGTGGATTTGTGGTCGTGTCATGCGTGTTTTTCGGGTAAGCGGGACGCACACGATGATGCAGGGCGCCGCGGCAGAATGTACATTATCAATAAATTATCGACAAATTATCTATCAGCGTTTCTTCCGATGCGCTTCGAAATCAGTCGATACGCTACACTCCAACGCACTCAAAACCGGGCGAGAACCATGCCGCGCCATCCCACCAAGATCGTTTCCTCCGAGCATCTCGTCTCCGAATCGAGCGCGGAACTGTCCGAACTCGAATACGGGCTCATCATGGCGAGCAACGCGTTCAACCGCTGGATGGTGCGCTGCATGTCGGCGGCGGGCGCGAAGGACATGACGGCGGTCGAGGTGTCGCTGCTGCACCACGTGAGCCATCGCGACCGCAAGAAGAAGCTCGCCGACATCTGCTTCGTGCTGAACATCGAGGACACGCATGTCGCTACGTATGCGCTGAAAAAACTCGTGGCGCGCGGCTACATCAAGAGCGAAAAGACCGGCAAGGAAGTGTTCTTTTCCGCGACGCCCGCCGGCCGGGAGCTATGCGGCAAGTATCGCGAAGTGCGCGAGAGTTGTCTGATCACGACGCTGCGCGAAAGCGGTCTGACGAACGAACAGATCGGCGAAGCGGCGCAACTGATGCGTAATGCGTCGGGTCTTTACGACACCGCCGCGCGCGCCGCTGCTTCGCTTTGATCTTTGATGCACGCGCTCAATAAATTGCGACTTCGGTGACGACCGCATCGAGCGGCATGTCGTGCGCCTCGTGCGGCAGCGAATCGCACCGGCTGGCTTCGAACGCGACGCCGATCGTCACCGGCTTTTTTGCCGCCGGCCACGCGGCCAGCGTGCGATCGTAATAGCCGCCGCCATATCCCAGCCGATAGCGGTGTTCGTCGAACCCCACGCAAGGTATCAATAACAGATCCGGCACGACCGCGCGCTCGTCGAGCGGTACCGGAATGCGATAGCGGCCCGCCTTCATCGGCGCATCCTCGCGCCACGCGTGAAACAGCATCGGCGCATGCTTCTCCACGACGACCGGCAGCGCCGCACTGCGCGACGCATCGAGCGCGAGCCACACGGCGAGCGCATTGCGCGCATCGAACTCGCCCGCAACCGGCCAGTAAAAGCCGATGCACGACGCCTCCGGGTGCCGCGCGATCGCGGCCATCAGACGGCGTGCGAGCGCCCCGTTTCGCGCCGCGTGATCAGCCTCTTCGCGTTGCGCTTCGCGGCTTGCGAGCAAGGTCGCGCGCAGTGCGCTTTTCGGTTCTGGAGAAGGGTTGCGTGCTATGCTTTCGACCAATTCGCGCTCCTGAAATAACGATGTCAAAACGCCTCAATCGAGTATATCTCGCGGTCGGTTCGGTGCTCGCGACGCTCAGTTTCGTCGCTTGCAGCACCGCTTCCGCCGTCCGCCCCGACGCCGACTTCATCCCTTCGTCCGACGACCGCGTCTTCATGCAGTTGCGCGAAGCGGCGCGCAACAACGACGCGGGCAAAGCCGCCGCGCTCGCGGCGCAGATTCCGGAGTATCCGGCGCCGGGATATATCGAATACTTCACGATCAAGCCGCAACTGTTCGACTCGCAGGGCCACGCGCGCGTCGATGCGCCCGACGAACCGGTGCTCTCGTTCCTGCAGCGCTACGACGGCCAGGCCATCGCGGACCGCATGCGCAACGACTACCTCGTGGTGCTCGGCGGCCGTCACGACTGGCGCAACTTCGAGCAGCAGTATTCACGTTTCGTGCTCAACGACGACACGCAGGTGAAATGCTACGCGCTCGAAGCGCGCGCGGCACGCGGAGAAAATGTCGCCGACGCGGCGCGCGCCCTGCTCGTCGATCCGAAATGGTATGGCGACGGCTGCGTCGATCTGATCGGCGCGCTGGCTCGCAACCAGCAATTCTCAAGCGACGACGTCTGGCAGCAGATTCGTCTCGCCTACGAGCAGAACTATACGAACACGGGCGCGAAGATGGTCGATGCGCTCGGACAGGAACGTCCCGATGCGACGCTCTTCGACAACGCCACCAGCACGCCGCCGCTCTATCTCGCGCGCGGCGTGATGCCGAACACGCCGGCGCATCAGCTGACGCTCGTCGCGATCACGCGCATGGCGCGCAACGATCCCGCGATGGCCGCCGCCACGTTCAGCTCGGTCGCACCGAGCCTGACCGCGCCGGAGCGCGCGATCGGCTGGGGCACCATCGGCTATCAGGCGGCGCTCAAGCGCATGCCGGGCGCGGCGGACTGGTATCGGCTGTCGGTGAATGCACCGCTGTCGGTTCCGGCTTATGAATGGCGCACGCGCAGCGCGTTGCTCGCCGGCGACTGGAACATGGTGCGCTGGTCGGTCGAGCAGATGCCGCCCACGCTGCGCAGCCAGCCCGCGTGGATCTACTGGCACGCCCGCGCGCTGAAGCAGGCCGGCGACACCGCGACGGCCGCGCGCGAATTCCAGTCGATTGCCGATCGCTTCGACTTCTACGGCCAGCTGGCTTCGGAAGAACTCGGCCAGAAGATCACGATTCCGCCGCGCACATCCGTCTCCGACGCCGAGATCGCGCAGATGCAATCGGTGCCGGGCTTCGCGCTGTCGCAGCGTTTCTACGCGATGAACCTGCGTCTCGAAGGCAATCGCGAATGGAACTGGCCGCTGCGCCAGATGAGCGATCGGCAACTGCTCGCCGCCGCGCAGTACGCGCGCCGCATCGAACTGTTCGACCGCACGGTCAATACCGCCGACAAGACCAAGACGGAGCACGATTTCTCGCTGCGCTATCTCTCGCCGTTTCGCGAGATCGTCGAGCGCGATGCACAGAACACCGGGCTCGACGTCGAATGGGCGTATGGGCTGATCCGGCAGGAATCGCGCTTCATCATCAACGCGCGCTCGGAAGTCGGCGCGGGCGGGCTGATGCAGCTGATGCCGGGCACGGCGCAGCTCGTTGCCAAGAAGATCGGCCTCGGCACGGTTTCCCGCGCGCAAATGAACGACATCAATACGAACATTCTGCTCGGAACCAACTATTTGTCGATGATCTACAATCAATTCGACAATTCTCCGGTGCTCGCCACGGCAGGCTACAACGCCGGTCCGGGACGTCCGAACAAGTGGCGCGGCGACCTCACGGCGCCGGTCGAAGGCGCGATTTTTGCTGAAACCATTCCGTTCTCCGAGACGCGCGACTACGTGAAGAATGTGCTGTCGAACACCGTCTACTATGCGGCGCTGTTCGAAGGCCGTCCGCAATCGCTGAAGGCACGGCTCGGCTACATCGCGCCGTAAGCCTTGCCTGCAAGGCCGCGCGTTTCATCACTCCGTTCAACGGAAAGACGCGCGGCCCGGGTGTCACGTGAAGCAGTCACGTGAAGCAGTCACGTGAAGCAATCGCGTGAAGCCCTTGCGTGACGCCGCCGCCATCCATCAGGGGCGAATATGCGACATCAGAAAGTAGCGCTGATCGGCGGTTCGGGTTTCATCGGCAGTCATCTCGTGAACGCGCTCGTCGAGTTGGGCAAAAATGTGCGCATCGCGACGCGGCGGCGAAACAATGCCGCGCACCTGACGCTGCTTCCCGTCGATGTGATCGAAACCGACGTGCATGATCCGGCGCAGCTTGCCGCGTTCGTCGCCGAGGCCGATGCGGTGGTCAACCTCGTCGGCATCCTGCAAGGGCGGCGCGGTGATCCGTACGGTCCCGAGTTCGCGAAGGCGCATGTCGAGTTGCCGAGGCGGATCGTCGCGGCTTGCGAGTCGAAGGGCGTGCGGCGTCTGTTGCACATGAGCGCAATCGGCGCCGATCCGAACGGCCCGAGCATGTATCTGCGCTCGCGCGGCGACGGCGAGAAGGTGATCCGCGAATCGTCGCTCGCCACGACCATCTTCCAGAGTTCGGTCGTGTTTGGCCCCGAGGACAACCTGCTGAACCAGTTCGCGTTTCTCGAACGCCTGTTCCCGGTGATTCCGCTCGCCTGCGCCGACGCCCAGTTCCAGCCGGTATTCGTCGGCGACGTGGCGAAGGCGATCGTCAACGTGCTCGATCTCGATGCCGCGAGCGGACGCACCTACGAACTCGCGGGGCCGGCCGTCTACACGCTCGCGGAACTCGTGCGCTTCAGCGGCGCGACGATCGGCAAGCACGCGAAGATCATCAAGCTGCCGGACAGCCTCGGCCGATTGCAGGCGATGGCGCTCGAACTGGCGCCCGGCGAACCAATGATGTCGCGCGACAATCTCGATTCGATGAAAACGCCGAGCATCGCGAGCGGACCGCTCGCGCCGGAACTCGGCATCGGCGAGCCGGCGAGCATCGAGGCCATCGCGCCCCTGTATCTGACCGGCAATTCGTCGCGCTCGCGCTTCAGCACGTTTCGCGCGTCGGCGCATCGTTAATTTTTTTTTCCTTCAAGCGTGCCCATGAAACTTCTTATCGGTGACAAGTCCGTGTCGTCCTGGTCGATGCGACCGTGGCTCCTGCTGACGCACTTCGCGATTCCCTTCGACGAAATCGCAGTGCGCCTCGGCCGTCCCGACTCGAAAGAGCAGATCCTGCGCTATTCGCCGTCGGGCAAGGTGCCGTGCCTGATCACCGATGCGGGCGAGCCGGTCTGGGAATCGCTCGCGATCATCGAGACGCTTGCCGAACAGTATCCGCAGCACGCCATGTGGCCGCGCGACGCGTCGGCCCGCGCACGGGCGCGCAGCATCAGCGCGGAAATGCACGCGGGTTTCGCGGACCTGCGCAGCGACATGCCGATGGATGTCAAGAAGCGCGCGCCCGGCACCGGCCACACGCCTGAAGCGCTCGCCAACGTGGCGCGCATCGAGGCGATCTGGCAGGCGTGCCTGAGCGCGCACGGCGGCCCGTTCCTGTTCGGCGAATTCGGTATCGCCGACGCGATGTTCGCGCCGGTCGTGATGCGCTTCAATTCCTACGCACCGCCGCTCTCCGACGTGGCGCGCGCCTACGCCGAGCGCGTGACGGCACTGCCGGCGGTCGCCGCGTGGATCGACGCCGCGGGCAGCGAGCAATGAACATCTACGCCGTGGGCGGCGCGATCCGCGACGAACTGCTCGGCGTGCCGGTAGTGGATCGCGATTACGTCGTGGTCGGGGCGACGCCCGAGCAGATGGTCGCGCAAGGGTATCGGCCGGTCGGGAAGGACTTTCCGGTGTTCCTGCACCCGGTGACGCATGAGGAATATGCGCTCGCGCGCACCGAGCGCAAGACGGCGGCCGGCTATCACGGCTTCCAGTTCTACTATTCGCCCGACGTGACGCTCGAAGAGGATCTCGCGCGCCGCGACCTGACGATCAACGCGATGGCGCGCGAAGTGAGCCCGGACGGCGAACTCACCGGTCCCGTCATCGATCCGTTCAATGGGCGCGCCGATCTCGCGCAGAAGCTGTTTCGCCACGTCGGGGAAGCGTTCGTCGAAGATCCGGTGCGCATTCTGCGCATCGCGCGCTTCGCGGCGCGTTTCGCGGATTTCACCGTCGCCGACGAAACGCGCGCGCTGATGAAGAAGATGGTCGCGGCGGGCGAGGTCGACGCGCTCGTGCCCGAACGCGTGTGGCAGGAAGTGTCGCGCGGACTGATGGAGCGCACGCCCTCGCGGATGTTCGACGTGCTGCGCGAAAGCGGCGCGCTCGCGCGCATCCTGCCGGAAGTCGAGGCGCTGTGGGGCGTGCCGCAGCGCGCCGACTATCACCCCGAAGTCGATACCGGCGTGCACGTGATGATGGTGCTCGACTACGCGGCGTCGCAGGGTTTCGCGCTGCCGGTGCGGTTCGCGGCGCTCACGCACGACCTCGGCAAGGCAACCACGCCCGACGATATCCTGCCTCGCCATATCGGTCACGAAGGACGCAGCGTCGATCTGCTCAGGCCCTTGTGCGAGCGGCTGCGCGTGCCGAACGAATGTCGCGATCTGGCGCTGCTCGTCGCGCGCGAGCACGGCAACATTCATCGCGTGATGGAGATGGGACCGGCGGCGCTCGTGCGCCTCTTCGAGCGCTGCGACGCGCTGCGCAAGCCCGCGCGTTTCGCGGAGGCCTTGCAGGCGTGCGTCGCGGACGCGCGCGGGCGGCTCGGCCTGTCGCAGCAGCCGTATCCGCAGGCGGAGCGGCTGCGCGAAGCGCTGGTGGCGGCGCGCGCGGTCGATGCGGGCGCCGTCGCGCAGCACTACGCGAGCGCGCCCGCGAAGATCAAGGACGCGGTGCATCACGCGCGCGTCGAGGCGGTCAAGGCGGCGCTGGAGAACGCGGCGGGTTGAGCGGACTTGTGGTGGCCTGGCGGTATTCGGGTCTACTGTGCAATGGTTCCTCACCGCCCGACTGAATCCGCATCACACACCACGTGTGCCGCTCGCGCCCTGCACGCGTTGCGCTTGCCGGCATCGATCCCGAAAGCGCACCTGTCGCCATCCTGCCATGCCGTCATTGTCACGGCCGTCGCGCATCGTTCATGATTTTGACTCACATCTCCTGCAATGAAGATCGAATTCTTGCGGACCTAATTTTCGGATGAATCGTATGGGGGCGGGCCGAACGCCGTGCGATTTTACGGTTTGTCATCCTAACGGTTGACTTGAAAACCCGGCTTTCAGAGCCGGGCAAACTCATGCAAAACGGAGGGCAGGCAAAAAGCCAACCTTTCTTAGTAGGCCGAGCGGCCACGACGTCGATCGTTGATCGTCAGCCGCATTCATATCAGGATCCGAAAATGACAACGAAAACGAAACTCTGCATCCTTGCACTCACTTTGCTTGCCTCGCACACAGCCTTCGCTGCGGGCGGCAAGGGTATGACGTGGTTCAAAACGGGCCATGCGAATGGCGTGGACAGCGTGAGCTGCACCAACACTGACGGCACGAAGTGCGACGCATACCAGGGTGATACTGCTTGTTCCATTAAACTGCCCGTGCTCTGTATCAATCAGGACGGTGCGCCGGGGCCAGTCCCCAGCAATTCCTATAACGGTTGGGCCAAAGGCAACATAGGCCTGAGCCGGGCAGTGCGTGGCGATACCATGACGAGCCTTGCCGATGGCAATGCAATCTGCCGCGGCGAATTTGGTCCCGGCTATCGAATGGCGGAATTTCACGACGGCAGCGGCGGCTGGGGCTGGCAAGCGTACGGAAACATAGATGGCTCGAGCCGCTTTTGGGTGACGACAAGCGATCAGTCGTCCAACTGCTGGAACAAGTGATGCCCCGTCGATGAGTTCTTGATTGAGCCAGCGCTTCCTCCTCTGGCGACAGGCCCGTGCTAAAGAGGAGGAGTCGCTGTGATCGATTCGGCGTTGCCCGCGCCGTCTAAAGCAGCCGTGCGATCAGCGAAAGCAGCATCGAAAGAATCAGCGTCGACATGAACGGGAACGGATACTCGCGCCCGAACAGACGCAGCGTGAAATCGCCGGGCAGCCTGCCGATGCCGAGCTTTCTGAGCCACGGCCAGCAGGCCGAGAGGATCGACAGCGCGACGAAGGTGGTGAGCAGCCAGCGGATCATGGCGCGTTCCTACAGCGTGTGCGAGCGGTCGCCGGCCGCGAAGGCGTCGAGCGTCTCGTCGATGCCGCGCGAGAACGCGATCACCTTGAACAGCTCGCCCATCTCCGCTTCCGACAACAGCTTCTGCACCGCGTTGGCCGCCGGCAGATAGCGGCGGGCGTCGGCGGGATCGATGTCGGTGAGGACATCGGTGATGCCCGCATTCATGAGAAAGCGCGCCTGCGACGTGAAGCCGAGCAGGTCCGCGCCCGTGTCTACGCCCGCTTCGGCGATGCCGGTGAATTCCACGTGCGCGGTGATGTCCTGCAAGCCGGGATACAGGAACGGATCGGCGTGCGCGCGATGCCGGTAATGGCACATCAGCGTGCCGCCCGCGCGTTGCGCGTGATAGAACTCGTGACGCGGAAACCCGTAGTCGATGAAAAACGCCGCGCCGCGCGTGAGCATCGCGCAAACCGTCTTCGTGAACGCGAGCGCAGCTTCGTGCGTCTCGGTGACGTATTCGGCGAACGGCTCGTCGTTGACGGCGTCGATGGCGGTGTCGATCGTCGCGACGAGCGGATCGGCGGCGAGCGGCTTGTCGTCGAAGGCGAAACGGCCGTCCAGTTCCACCACGCCGCGTTCGTGCCACGCGCCGAGCTTGCGCACGACAAGACGCACCGGCATCGCATCGAGCACTTCGTTGCCGATCACCACGCCCGCGAATTCCTCCGGAAGCGCATCGAGCCATTTCACCCTCGACGCGAGGACGGGTGCCTCGGCTTCCAGCGTCGCGCTCTGGCGCTCGCGCAATTCGCCCGACAAATCGACGATGGAATAGCTGTCGAACGGGACGTCGAGGTCGGCGAGCGCGTTCAGGAGCCCCGCCGCCAGCTTGCCCGTGCCCGCGCCGAATTCCATCAGGTCGCGCGTGCCGCTTTTCCGTAGCGCTTGCGCAACAGGCCGGGCGAGCGTGGCGGCGAAGAGCGGCGAGAGTTCCGGCGCCGTCACGAAGTCGCTGCCGTCTTCCGCGCGACGGCCGAATTTCATCGCGCCGCCGCTGTAGTAGCCGAGGCCCGGCGCGTACAGCGCGAGTTCCATATAGCGGTCGAAGGGCAGCCAGCCGCCCGCGTCGGCCATGCGCTCGCGAATCAGGGCCGTGAGCGCTTCGGATTGCGCCAGCGCGTCGGCGCCGGGAGCAGGTAAACTGTCGGATTGTCGGGCATTCGGATTCATCCCAGTATTGTAAATGAGCGTTTCTTCTTCAGTTTCCGCGCCCGTTGGGCCCCAGTCGGCCGAGAAGCCGCGCGTCGTGCTCGTCACCGGCGCGGCGAAGCGCATCGGCCGGGGCATCGCGCTCGGTTTTGCGTCGCGCGGCTGGGACGTCGCCGTGCATTTCGGCGAATCGGAGCACGACGCGCGCGAAACGGTCGCGGAAATCGCCGCGCTCGGCCGCCGGGCGGTCGCGCTGCGGGCGGATCTCGCCATCGAGGCGGAGGTCGCCGCGCTCGTGCCGGCCTGCGTCGAGGCGCTCGGCGGCCTGGCTTGCGTGGTGAACTGCGCGTCGCGTTTCGTCGAAGATACCGCGCAGGATTTCGGCTACGCCAGACTGCTGGAAATGACCGCCGTGAACCTCGCCGCGCCGCTGACGCTGGCCCGCGCGCTCTACGAAACGGTGCCGGAAGCGGCCGTCGAGGACGAAAACCAGCGCGGCGTCGTGATCAACGTGCTCGATCAGAAGCTGTACAACATGAATCCGGATTACTTGTCGTACACGCTGACCAAGGCCGCGCTCGACAACGCGACCATCGCGCTAGCGCAGGCGCTCGCGCCGAAACTGCGCGTCGTCGGGCTCGCGCCCGGCCTCACGATGATCTCCGCCGGCCAGACGCCCGCCACGTTCGAAGCGGCGCACCGCGTGACGCCGCTCGGACGGGCGTCGCGGGTCGAAGACGTCGCCGAGGCCGCCTGCTATCTGGCGACGGCGCACGGCGTGACGGGCACGACGCTCGTCGTCGATGGCGGGCAGCATCTCGTGCCGAGCCCGCGCGACGTGATGTTCATCATCGGCAACCCGCATTGAAGACGCACGCACCACCTAACGGAAAACACCATGCTTGCCGCACTTTCGCATCCCCGGCTTGCCGACTGCCGGCGGCTCTTTCTGCGCAATTACGAAGTGCGCATCAACATCGGCGTGCATGACTTCGAAAAGCAGGGCGAGCAGCGCGTCGTGATCAATGTCGAGCTGTTCGTGCCGCTCGCGCTGTCGACGCCTGTCGAGGACAAACTGCGCGAAGTCGTCGACTACGACTTCATGCGCTCGACCATCGCGGAACGCGTGAAGCGCGGCCACATCCATCTGCAGGAAACGCTCTGCGACGACGTCGCGGCCGCGTTGCTGGCGCATCCGCGCGTGCTGGCGGTCGCCGTATCGACGGAAAAGCCCGACGTTTATCCCGACTGTGACGCCGTGGGCGTCGAAGTCTTTCGCATCAAAGAGGAACGAGCATGAACACGCCCGCTCAAGCCGCCCCGCACGCGCACGGAGAGACGCCCGAGCGCGCCGCGCTCACGCGCCGCGAGCAAAAGGAGGCCTACGAGAACAACAAGCTCTTCAAGCGCCTCGCGCGGCAAGTGGGCCAGGCAATCGGCGACTACAACATGATCGAGCAGGGCGACAAGGTGATGGTCTGCCTGTCGGGCGGGAAGGACAGCTACGCCATGCTCGAACTCCTGATGCGACTGCGCGAGCGCGCGCCGATCGACTTCGAGATCGTCGCCGTCAATCTCGACCAGAAGCAGCCAGGTTTTCCGGAGCACGTGCTCCCCGACTATCTGAAGAAGCTCGATATTCCGTTTCATATCGAGAATCAGGACACGTACAGCATCGTCAAGCGGCTGGTGCCCGAGGGCAAGACGACGTGTTCGCTCTGCTCGCGGCTGCGTCGCGGCATCCTGTACCGCGTCGCGGGCGAACTGGGCGCGACGAAGATCGCGCTCGGCCATCATCGCGACGACATCCTGCAGACGCTTTTGCTCAACATGTTCTACGGCGGCAAGCTGAAGGGCATGCCCCCGAAGCTGCAATCCGACGACGGCAAGAACGTCGTGATCCGGCCGCTCGCCTACGTGAAGGAAGCGGATCTCGAGAAATACGCCGATCTGCGCGAATTTCCGATCATTCCGTGCAACCTGTGCGGCAGCCAGCCGAACCTGAAGCGCGCGGAAATGAAAGCGCTGATCCGCGATTGGGACAAGCGTTTTCCGGGGCGCGTCGAGAACATGTTCAATGCGCTCGGCAACGTGGTGCCGTCGCATCTGATGGATCACACGCTGTTTCCGTTCGCCGGCCTCCGGGCGACGGGCGAGGCCGATCCGCAAGGCGACATCGCATTCGACGAGGAACCGTGCGCGAGCGAACCGTCAGGCACGACGAACACCGTTTCAATCGTCCAGTTCGATGACCTTTGACGCACTGCGCAATCCGGTTCCCCGCAAGGCCGCGCGGGCTTCGCACGGCCCTGGCCGCCGCGGCCGCCATGCTATATTGGCCGCCCGATTTTCCTCACATCATTCGACGCGATGAACATAGTCATCCTGGCTGCCGGCATGGGCAAGCGCATGAATTCGGCACTCCCGAAAGTGCTGCACGCGCTGGCCGGCAAACCGCTGCTGTCGCACGTGATCGACACGGCAAGAACGCTCAAGCCGACGCGCCTCGTCGTCGTCGTGGGACATGGCGCCGAGCAGGTCCAGGCCGCCGTCGGCGCGCCGGACGTGCAGTTCGCCGTGCAGGCGCAGCAGCTCGGCACGGGCCACGCGGTGCAGCAGGCGCTGCCGCTCGTCGATCCGTCGGTGCCGACGCTCGTGCTCTACGGCGACGTGCCGCTCACGCGGGCGAGCACGCTCGAACGTCTCGTCGATGCCGCGAGCAACGGCCGCTACGGCGTGCTGACCGTCACGCTCGATGACCCGACGGGTTACGGGCGCATCGTGCGCGATGCGGCGGGCGCCGTGCGCAAGATCGTCGAGCAGAAGGACGCCAGCGCCGACGAACGCGAGATCGCCGAGATCAACACCGGCATCGTCGTCACGCCGACGCAACAGCTCGCGACCTGGCTCGCGTCCCTGAAAAACGACAACGCGCAGGGCGAGTTCTATTTGACCGACGTGGTCGAGCGCGCGCTAGAAGCGGGCGTCGAAGTCGTCACTGCGCAGCCGGACGAGGAGTGGGAAACGCTCGGCGTGAACAGCAAGCAGCAACTCGCCGAACTCGAACGCGTGCACCAGCGCAACGTCGCGAACGCGCTGCTCGTCGCGGGCGTGACGCTGATGGACCCCGCGCGCCTCGACGTGCGCGGCACGCTCCAGTGCGGCCGCGATGTGTCGATCGACGTGAACTGCGTGTTCGAAGGCGAGGTGACACTCGCGGACAACGTGACGATCGGCCCGAACTGCGTGATCCGCGATGCGCGGATCGGCGAAGGCACGCGCGTCGATGCGTTCACGCACATCGAAGGCGGCACGACCGGCGCGAACGTCGTGCTCGGACCGTACGCTCGGCTGCGCCCGGGCGCCGTGCTCGGCGACGAAGCGCATATCGGCAACTTCGTCGAAGTGAAGAACGCGGTGCTCGGGCGCGGCTCGAAGGCGAACCATCTCGCGTATGTCGGCGATTCGGACGTCGGCGCGCGCGTGAATATCGGCGCGGGCACGATCACCTGCAATTACGACGGCGCGAACAAGCATCGCACGGTGATCGAAGACGACGTGTTCGTCGGCTCCGATACGCAACTCGTGGCGCCGGTGCGCATCGGCCGCGGCGTGACTATCGCGGCGGGCACAACGGTGTGGAAGGACGTCGCCGAGGGCGAACTCGTGCTGAACGAAAAGACGCAGGTGAGCCGCCAGGGCTACGTGCGGCCGACCAAGAAAAAAGCCTGAACGCGACTACAGCGTCGGCTCGGAACAAACTTTAGAAGGACGGAAACCATGTGTGGAATCGTCGGCGCGGTCGCGCAACGCAACATCGTCTCGGTGCTGGTGGAAGGCCTGCGCCGGCTTGAATATCGTGGTTACGATTCCTGCGGCGTCGCCGTGCTCGCCGGCGGCGAGCCGAAGCGCGCGCGCAGCGTCGCGCGCGTGTCGGACCTCGACGCGCAAGTGCGCGAAACGCGTCTCGAAGGCGTCACGGGCATCGCGCACACGCGCTGGGCGACGCACGGCGCGCCCGTCACGGACAACGCCCACCCGATCTTTTCGCGCGACGCCGTGGCGCTCGTTCACAACGGCATCATCGAGAACTACGAATCGTTGCGTGAAATGCTGCGCGGCAAGGGCTACGTGTTCGTCTCGCAGACCGATACCGAAGTGATCGCGCACCTGATCCACAGCATGTATCGCGGCGACCTGTTCCAGACCGTTCGCGATGCCGTCAAGCAGTTGCACGGCGCGTATGCGATCGCCGTCGTTCACAAGGATCAGCCGCATACCGTGGTCGGCGCGCGGCAGGGTTCGCCGCTCGTCGTCGGCGTGGGGCAGGGCGAGAACTTCCTGGCATCGGATGCGCTTGCGCTCGCGGGCAGCACCGACCGTTTCGCGTTCCTCGAAGAAGGCGACGTGGTGGAGATCACGCTCGACGGCGTGAAGATCGTCGATCGCGAAGGCATCCACGTCGAGCGCGAAGTGCGCACGGTCGCGGCTTACGGCGGCGCGGTCGAACTTGGACCGTACCGGCATTTCATGCAGAAGGAAATCTTCGAGCAGCCGCGCGCGATCACCGACACCATTCCGCAAGCGGACCAGTTCGATGCATCGCTCTTCGGCGATCGCGCGAGCGACGTGTTCGGCGATATCGACAGCCTGCTGATCCTCGCGTGCGGCACGAGCTATTACTCGGGGCTGACGGCGAAGTACTGGCTCGAATCGGTCGCGAAGATTCCGACGCAGGTGGAGATCGCGAGCGAGTACCGGTATCGCGAGTCGGTGCCGAATCCGAAGGCGCTGGTCGTGGTGATTTCCCAATCGGGCGAAACCGCCGATACGCTCGCGGCGCTCAAGCATGCGCAGTCGCTCGGACACACGCACACGCTCGCGGTGTGCAATGTCGCGACGAGCGCGATGGTGCGGTTGACCGGCATGTCGTTCCTCACGCATGCAGGGACGGAGATCGGCGTGGCATCGACGAAGGCGTTCACGACACAGCTTGCGGGATTGTTCGTATTGGCCGTGACGCTTGGCAAACTGCGCGGACACGTCGATGCCAGGCAGGAAGCCGCGTATCTCGCGCAATTGCGGCATTTGCCGGCCGCGTTGAACAGCGTGCTGGCGCTCGAACCGCAGATCATCGCGTGGGCCGAGGAGTTTGCCCGCAAGGAGAATGCGCTGTTCCTCGGCCGCGGCTTGCACTACCCGATCGCGCTGGAAGGGGCGCTTAAGCTCAAGGAGATTTCGTATATCCACGCGGAAGCGTACCCGGCGGGCGAACTGAAGCACGGGCCGCTGGCGCTGGTGACGGAGGCGATGCCTGTCGTGACGGTGGCGCCCAATGACACGTTGCTGGAGAAGCTCAAGTCGAACATGCAGGAAGTCAGGGCGCGTGGCGGCGAACTGTATGTGTTCGCCGATTCGGATACGCGCATCGTCAGTGAAGACGGGATTCACGTGATCCGCATGCCGGAGCATTATGGGTTGCTGTCGCCTATCCTGCATGTGGTGCCGTTGCAGTTGCTGGCTTATCACACGGCGTGCGCACGGGGGACCGATGTCGACAAGCCGAGGAATCTGGCGAAGTCGGTGACGGTGGAGTAGGCGAATTGAAGTAAGCCACCTCTTCTCACTTTCGATCGAAGCAGCATCACAAAACGGCCACCATTCGGTGGCCGTTTGCATTGGCGCCTTCAGCCATCTCCATGCTGAATGAATCATGTCGGAACGAGTTGCTCGACTCCTGTGCGCAGAATGTGCATAACTTCGAAGCGGTCCCGAAAGCAGGAAAGTTGTCCCAGCCTCGCGCTCATCGTCCCGCGTTTCTACGCAAGTCATTCGGTCTGCAAGATGCTGAGCACAAAGCCGATTCGCCTGTTGTCCACAGAAAACGGGCAGCCTTGTTAACTGTTACTACGTATACATACAGAAGCAGTAAACACCAGTGAGCAGAACATGTATACGCGGTGATCTCGAAAGCATGCCGCAAAAAACGTATGTGCAAGTGGACCAAACGCGAGCGCAAAGTTCGACCATCCCTCGCTCACACCGCCCAACCGAAAACGCACTATAGTGACAAGCACGCACGTCATGGAGGGACTCAGCATGAAACTCAATGCATGCCGCATCACCGCAACGATTCTGATCACCGTCGCGAGCCTTTCGGCATCCGTCGCCTACGCGCAACTCGGCGACCTCTTGAAAAACAACGGCGGCACGACGGGTGCCGCTGGCGGCCTGGGCGGCCTCGGCAGCGCGCTGTCCGGCAGTTCGCTCAGCTCGGGAAGCCTCGGCAATGTCACCGGCATCATCGAATACTGCATGAAGAACAATTACCTGAGCGGCAGCGGA
The DNA here is from genome assembly GCF_001544495.1 of Caballeronia telluris. Taxonomy (GTDB): domain Bacteria; phylum Pseudomonadota; class Gammaproteobacteria; order Burkholderiales; family Burkholderiaceae; genus Caballeronia; species Caballeronia telluris. The sequence goes on along the minus strand of NZ_FCNZ02000014.1, from coordinate 51,069 downwards.
GCGTCGTCGGTGAAGGATTCGCTGATGAGCAAGCTAGGCGGCTCGCCGTCGTCCGATAGCGGGTACACCGACGGCGCGAAAGGCATCCTGAACAGCGGCAGTGGTCAAAAGGTCGACCTGAGCGCCGGCGGTCTGAAGGAGCAAGTCACGAAGCAGGTCTGCGACAAGATCCTCGAGCAAGGCAAGTCGATGTTGTAGGCGTCGCTCACTCGTCGAAAGGCAAGTCCGTCTGACCCTCTGCGCGCATGTCGAACGTATTGAGCGTCATCGCGACGAGCGAGTAGTAGCCGAGCAGCCCGACGAGATTGATCACCGTCACGTGCCCGAACCGCTCGACCGCGCGATCGTACGTGCGGTCGCTCACGCGTCGCGATTCGTATAGCTCGGTCGCGAAGGCATGGATGAGGGCGTCGTCGGCATCGTCGAACGCGGGCGTGCCGCCTTCGCGCAGCGCATCCGCGACAGCCGATGGCACGCCCGCCTTCAGTGCGATCGGATGGTGAATGAACCATTCCGCCTGCGAGCGCCAGCGCGCCGCAGTGACCAGAATCGCGAGTTCCGACAGCCGCAACGGCAGCCCCGTCTCGTAGCGGCAAAACGCGCCGAGCCGCTGCGCATGCTGCGCAAACTCGGGGCTGTGAATCCAGCCGAGAAACGGTCCATTCAGATTCCCGCGCGGACCGCTCAGGATTTCCTTCAACACGGCTTCCTGTTCATCGGTTGCGTGGTCGGCATCGAAGTCGGGAAGGCGCTTGTTCATGTCTTACTCCGTGGTCGTGAGGTGCAGCGCGGCGTCGACGGCATCCCCCAGCCGCTCCACGATGGTCTCGATCTGCCGTTCCGTGCAGATGAACGGCGGCGCCAGAAGCACGTGATCGCCGATACGGCCATCCACCGTCCCGCCCATCGGATACACCATCAGACCGCGCTGCATCGCCTGATTCTTGATGAGCGCGTGCAGCTTGCGCTTCGGGTCGAACGGCGTCTTGCTCGCGCGGTCCTTCACGAGTTCGACGCCGACGAACAAGCCGCGTCCGCGAATGTCGCCGATATGCGGATGATCCGCGTAAACGTTCGCGCAGCAACGAGCGCAACTGTTCGCCGCGCGCCTTCACGTTGTCCAGCAGCCGTTCTTCTTCGATCACGCGTTGCACTTCGAGCGCCGCCGCGCATGCGCTCGCGTGGCCGATGTATGTGTGCCCATGCTGAAAGAAGCCCGAGCCGCCGACGATCGCGTCATAGATCGCGTCGGAGACGAGTGTCGCGCCGGGCCGCGTGCGCAGACGCGCGACGAACAGCTCCCGCAGTTCGTTCCAGCCGGGAAAGCCGAGTTGCTGGGCGAGACGCACGAGCGCGGCGGGCTGGACGCTCGCCCGCTCGGCGACCTTGCGCATCGACGAGACAGCGACCTCGTCGGGATAGTCGAGCAGGAACGCGGCGCCTGCCTGGAATTGCGGGCTCAGCTTGGAAAAGGTGGCGCGGATCGCGACGGCGAGGTCGTCGAAGGAGTGATACACGGTGCCGCCTCATTTGTTTCGACAACAAATGTTACGCAGCGGGCGGAAGAGTTGGCAAGGACAGGTTGATCGCGCCGAAGGCGCTGGCGAATTTCATTTGCGGCCGACCAGATACGTCACGCCGTCCGGACCGTAGCTTTCCGAGTGCGGCGCGTGGGTCGCGAGGTGAAACATGTCGCCCGGCCGGTAGTGCCGTTGTGATTCACCCGCGCGGATCGTCAGATCGCCCGCGACGATCAGCGCCTTGGCTTCGAACGGATGTGCGTGGAGATCCATCGCCAGGTTCGGTTCGCGCGTGACCGTCACGATTTCCTGGAAGCCTTCGCGCGCGAGTTCGGCGAGGAATTCGTCGCGTGTCATGGCGTGAATGGAGGCGAGTTCTTACAACTGAAAAGGAGAATCCGCCGGCGTGAAAACGCCTCGCGGATTCTCCCGATTGCAACCTTCACTGGCCGAAGAAAATGTCGCAGCCCGGGCCGCGCACGCACGGCTTCGATACCATGCCCGCCGCGCTACGTGTCGACGGCGTGCCGCCATAGGCGCTGCTGTCGGCAGGCTGGCCGGGCGCGTTCGCGTCCTGCTGCATGCCGGGCTGGGTCATGGACGATTGCCCGGTCGTATCGGCGCCCTGCATAGGCGGCTGCGCGGTGCGGTAGGTTTCCTGGGCGGAGGCGAGACCGCCCACCGCGACGAGCGATGCGACGACCGCCGTCAATACCAAACGTGATTTCATATCGACTCCTTCATCTATAAGCGCTGATCACATGAGACCCGCACGCGACCGATGGCGGGCTCGTTTTCCGTTCGCAAGGCGCGTGCCGCATCGTCGGACGGCGTGGTCATGCAGAGCGGCTGACGTCGGTTCTGCGCCGGTTTTTTCCGGCGCGCCGAACTGGTTGGACTGATACGCAAATGACGCAGATACGCGAATACGCAGGTGTCGCCCGGACCCGTTGCCGGTGCGAGCAGCGCGGTGCGCCGGCGATCTGGCCGGCGAGGGGACCCGCAAGGTCCGGGACGCGTCCCGAACGCGTCGGGAGCCGCACTGCAATTTCGTTATAGCGTGCGGATGCGGGAATTGACAGCACATTCTCGCGGCGGGGCGCGTCGGCGCTCGACGCGGCACAGTCCTGCCATATTGTCGCCGATGGCCGGCCATTTTTCGACACGGGTTGCCGCATGCTCGTGCGCTTCGAACGCCGGCCGTACCGGCACTAGAATGTCGACTGACCGGGCCTTCATGCACGCTCGAAACCAGAAGGAAGACATCATCATGACCGTCACGATCTACCACAACCCCCAGTGCGGCACGTCGCGCAACACGCTCGCGCTGATCCGCAATGCGGGCATCGAGCCGCAGGTCGTCGAATATCTGACTGCGCCGCCGGATCGCGCCACGCTGACCGCGTTGATCGCGCGCGCGGGCCTCTCGGTGCGCGACGCGCTGCGCGAGAAAGGCACGCCCTACGCCGAACTCGGCCTCGGCGATCCCACGCTCACCGACGACCAGCTGATCGACGCGATGCTCGCTCACCCGATCCTCATCAACCGTCCGTTCGTCGAGACGCCGCTCGGCGTGCGGCTGTGCCGGCCCTCGGAACAGGTGCTGGACATCCTGCCTTCGGCGCAGCGAGGGCCGTTCGCGAAGGAAGACGGCGAAGTCGTCATCGACGACAAAGGGCAGCGCGTGCGCTGAAGCCGCGGTAACGACGCGTTACCTTTCTGCCACTCCTGTTGCACCTGTGTCCGGGCTCGCCCTCTAGACTGCGCACGTGGTCATACATTGCACTCGGTGCAGGGAGAAGCGAGATGAACAAGACAATCCTCGGGGCGGTTCTCGGCTTGACGGTGCTGGCGGCGTCGACGGCGGCGTCGGCGCATGTGGATGTGGCGGTCGGCATCGGCGTGCCGGGTTACTACGCGGCGCCACAGCCGGTGTATGTCGCGCCGCCGCCCGTCGCGGTGGCCTACGGTTACGGCGGCTATGACGACTGGCGCGGCCGTGAGTGGCGCGAGCGCCGCGAATGGCGCGAACGCCACTGGCGTCACGAAGCGCATCGCGAGGAGCGCTGGCGCGAACGTCAGGGCTGGAACTGAGCCCGGCGGATTGGGCGCGATACAGACACGGCGGCGGAGCCTGACGGCCTCGCCGCCGTTTGCATTGGGCGTGACGTTCAAGTTTGCGCCGCGATTGCCGTTATTCCGATGAGCGTGTCTGCACGACGCGCGCGCTGACCATGCCGGGCAGCGCCGCTCACACGACGGTCGCAAGCGGCCGAATCCACCCACCAGCCACGATGTTCAGCCCTGTCAGCATCCTCGTCGTCACCGCACTGTCGAGCATCCTCTCGATCCTGGTGCTGATCTCGCTTCTGCCGAACGCGATAGCGGGCGTGCCGCGCTGGATCTGCGCCAATGTGCTTGCGCTCGTCTCGCTCGTGCTTTTCGCGATGCAGGGCGGATTGCCTCCGGTGCTCGGCATTCTGATGGCTAACCAGTTGCTCGCCGCGACGGTCCTCCTGATCTTCGAAGGCTGCACTCAGTTCTTCGACGCCGGGACGCGGCCTGCGCGCTCGAACGTCGGCTGGCTCGCGTGGCTGGCGGTGCTCGCGGGCATCGCGTATTTCACCTACAAGGCGCCCGATGTGAACATGCGCGTGGTGATCGTGTCGGCGTTTCATGCGGCCTGCGATCTCGCCATCATGGCGCGCGTGCTGATCGCCTGGCCACGCGAGCGTCCGCGCTACAACTACTTCTTTGCGGCGGGCGCGGCGGGACTCGGCGGCATCGGCCATCTGGTGCGCGGCTCGATCTACGTCGCCGCGCCGCCCTCGCAGACGGCACTGCTGCAGCCCGGCGCGATGCAGATCGCGTTTCTGGCGCTCGGCATCCTCGTCTTGCCGTCGCTGTCGATCGGTCTCGTGATGATGGCGCACGACCGCCTCTCGCAGCGTCTGGAGCGTCTCGCCCGTTTCGACGACCTGACCGGCGCGCTCTCGCGCAAGGCGTTTCTGCAACTCGCCGCGGCCCGCCTCGCGCGCCCGGCGCAGGACGGGGCGCGCGAATACGTCGCCGTCATCGACATCGATCATTTCAAGAGCGTGAACGACCGCTACGGTCACGCCGCAGGCGACGAAGTGCTGCGCCACTTCTGCGCGCTCGTGACGGCGCGAATCGGCGAGGCGGCGTTCGGCCGGATCGGCGGCGAAGAGTTCTGCCTGATGCGCGCCGCGCGAACTCGCGCGGAATTCGCGGCGCTCGTCGAAATACTGCGGCAGGCAGTCGAAAGCACGCCGTGCCCGTTGCCGGGCGTGATGCTGCGCTACACGTTCAGCGCGGGAATCGCCTGCCGCTCCGACTCGGAGTCGCTCGCGACGCTGCTCGCGCGCGCCGACGCGCGGCTCTACGCGGCGAAAGTCGGCGGACGCAACCGCGTCGAATCGGAGGCGGCGAGCGTCGCGGCGTGAGAAATCGCCGCCGGAAGCGTCGCGTTCATATTCGTCCAATGCGAATCCGGCGACGCTGTTAGGATTGGGGCTCGAACAAAATTCGAGACGACAATGACGATCGGTCTGGGCCAGCCGGCTTCAAACAGTCTTTCATTCCGAGATCTGATTTTCCCGCACGCCACCGGCGCCAGGCGAACTTGCAGGCGTTTGCCCGCGGCGCTCGGCGCGATGCTGCTCGCCGCTTCCGGCGCGCTCCACGCGCAGGAGATTTCGCTGCTCGGGGGCGTGTCGCGCGGCATCGGTGAGCACACCTATTCGTGGGCGGCCTCCTACGAGGAAGGGCTCGGGGAATACTTCGCCGCGAGCTTCACCTGGATCAACGAAGGCCACGTCACCGGCCACCATCGCGACGGCCAGGTGATCCAGGGCTGGGCGCGCCTGCCGCTCGCCAACCGGCGCGTCGTGCTGTCGGCGGGCATCGGCCCGTACCGCTACTTCGATACGTCCACCGAACAGGACGGCGGCAGTTATTCCGATCTGCACGGCTGGGGCATCGTGTACAGCCTTCGCGCGCAGTACTACTTTGCGAACCGCTGGATCGCGCAATTGCAGTTGAACCGCATTCAGGTGCAACGCGGGCCGAACACGAGCGCCGCGCTGATCGGCGTCGCGTACCAGCTCGACGCGCCGAGCGTGCCCGGCCCGCGCGACTGGGCGCCCGGCCGCTCGACGCGCGTGACCGGCAACGAAGTGACGGCCTTTCTCGGGCAGACGATCGTCAACAGCAACGAGTCGCAGACATCGCTCGCCGCGGCGCTCGAATACCGGCGCGGCCTGATGAAATATCTCGACTGGACGCTCGGCTACCTGCACGAGGGCAACTCGGATCTGGTGCGGCGCGACGGCCTCACGACGCAGCTCTGGGCGACGCGCGCCTTCTTCGACGATCGCATGACGCTCGGCCTCGGCGCGGGCGCGTACTTCGCGGTCAAGCAGCGCTCGAACACCGACGTCACCGGCGACAACGACACCGACGACCGCTTTGCCGGCATCATCTCGATGTCGGCGTCGTACCGGTTCGGCCAGCACTGGACGACACGCGTCACCTGGAACCGCATCGTCACGCGCTACAACCGCGACACCGACGTGATCGTCGCGGGCGTCGGCTACCGGTTCTAGGCTGCGCCGACTGGCGGCAGGCTCAGTCCTCGTCGGGGAGGCTGCGTGCCTCGCGCTCGGCGGGCGGCTTTTGCAGCCATTGCCGATGCAGCGACTTCTCGATCAGGCGACCGATGGTCAGCAGCGCGATCAGGATCACGGTCGCCGCGAGCGCCACGCTCCAGAGCCCGAGACCGCACACGATCCCGACCGCCGCCGTCACCCAGATCGATGCCGCCGTCGTCAGCCCGCGCACGCGGTTCTGGTCCGGATTCTGGATGATCACGCCCGCGCCGAGAAAGCCGATGCCGGTGACGATCCCCTGCACGACGCGCGACACGTCGGCGTTCGCGGAGGGCGCGGCCACCGAAAAACCCATCGCGGACATCGTCGCGAGACACGCGCCGAGCGAGACCAGCCCGAGCGTCTTCATGCCGGTCGGCTTGCCGTGCAGATCGCGGTCGATGCCGATGATGCAGCCGATCGCCACCGCCACGAGCATGCGGATCACGACTTCCATCAGGACGGGAAAAGGGAGCATGGCGGGTTCCGGGTTGATCGGGTGCGGTTCGGTCGCTCAGAACAGCAATTGTCCGTCGAGTTTGACCTCGTTCATCACGAAGAAGGTGCGCACCTGCCGCACGCTCGGCAGGGCGAGGATTTTTTCGCTGTGAAAGACGTTGAACGCGGCCAGATCGCGCACGCGCACTTTCAGGAAATAATCGACGTCGCCCGCGACCAGCACGCATTCGAGCACCTGCGGCAGTTCGCGCGCGGCGCTTTCGAAGAGCGCAAAGCTTTCCTGCGTCGAGCGGTCGAGCACCACGCCGACCAGCACCAGCACCGGCCGCTGAACGGCCGCCGGATCGATGCGCGCGTGCACGCCCTGGATCACGCGCAGGTCGAACAGACGCTTCGTGCGGTTCCAGCACGCAGCCGCGCTCAGGCCGACGAGTTTCGCCAGTTCGGCATTACTCAGCCGGCCGTCGTTCTGAAGGGCGCGGAGGATCTTGCGGTCGGTCGGATCGAGCGGGATGTCCTGGTCGGGCATGATGAAGATCGTTTTGCAAAGAGCGACAATTTCGGAAAGATGATCTGAAACATGCGTCGAATATAAAAATACTACGCCAAACGAGGTTTTTGAACAAAGCACATTCAGCGAACAAATTTCTAGAATGAGATCTCCTTTCGTCGCCTTCCAACAGGAATCTCACGCATGGCACTCGATCTCGAAAAGCGCTTCGGCCGCGTCACGCTCGGCTTTTTTCCCTCGCCGATCCACAAGCTCGAACGGCTGTCGAAGGCGCTCGGCGTTTCGGTGTGGGCGAAGCGCGACGACGTCTCGTCCGGGCTCGCGTTCGGCGGCAACAAGATTCGCAAGCTCGAATGGCTCGCCGCCGACGCCGTGAAGCAGGGCGCCGACACGCTCGTCTCGATCGGCAACATCCAGTCGAATCACACGCGGCAGGTCGCGGCGGTGGCCGCGGTGCTCGGCATGCGCTGCCGGCTCGTGCAGGAGGAGTGGACGCACTGGGAAGACCCGGTGTACGACAAGGTCGGCAACATCCTGCTGTCGCGGCTGATGGGCGCCGAGACGTTGCTGGAGGGCGAAGGCTACTCGACCGAGGTGAAAAAGACCTGGGAGCGCGCGCTCGAACAGGTGCGCCGCGACGGCGGCAAGCCGTATGCGATTCCTGCGGGCGCGTCGGATCATCCGCTGGGCGGCCTCGGCTACGCGAATTTCGCCGACGAACTCGAACGCCAGGAAAACGACCTGGGCGTGTTCTTCGACACCGTCATCACCGCGACCTGCACCGGTTCCACGCAAGGCGGCATGGTCGCGGGCTTCAAGGCGCAGGAACGGCCCCGCCGGCTGATCGGCATCGACACCGCCTGCGACGAAGCGATGACCCGCCGCGCCGTCACGAAGATTGCACGGCAGACGGCGGAACTGATCGGCATCGACAAGCCGATCGACGACGCCGACGTCATCATCGATCCGCGTTTTGCCGGGCCGGACTATGGTTTGCCGGACGAGCAGACGATCGACGCGATCCGCACGGCAGCGCGGCTCGAAGCGATGCTGACCGATCCGGTGTACGAGGGCAAATCCATGGCCGGGCTAATCGCGATGGCGAAGGCGGGCGAAATCGCGCCGGGCGCGAACGTGCTGTATGTGCATCTGGGCGGCGCGCCCGCGCTCAACGCCTATCACAAGGCGTTCGCGTGAGAGGAAGCGTATTTTTTGGCGCGATAACGTGAGAGCTTTTTCACTTTTGACTCAGGAGCCGATTTGAGCCTGCCCACATTCACGATGGTCGACGCCGCGCCCACGCCGGTCGGTCCGTTCTCCCACGCGGCCGAAGCCGACGGCTGGGTGTTCCTGACCGGCCAGATGCCGACCGATCCCGTCGACGATCGCGCGCCGCTGCCGGAAGGCGTCGCCGCGCAGACGCGTCGCGTGATGGACAACCTGATTCTCGTGCTGGCCGGGGTCGGTCTGACGCTCGACCACGTGGTCAGCGTGCGCATCTTCCTCACCGAGTTCAAGCGCGACTACGACGCGATGAACGCCGTCTACAAGTCCTATTTCCTGCCGAAGCCGCTGCCGGCGCGCACCTGCATCGGCGTGACGGGACTGGCGCGCGACGCGCTCGTCGAGATCGATTTCGTCGCCAGGCGACCGTAGGCCGCAGGGCCTTCGATGCTCAGGCGCGGCGCGTCTTCCGCTTCGGCGCGGCGGCGGCATCGACCCAGCGAAAAGTGAGATTGATGCGCTCGCCGCGCGCGGCCGGCTCCTTCGGCACGCGATGAACCCATTCCTGCTGCGTGCGTCCGCGCATCACGAGCAGGCTGCCGTGCGCGAGCGAGAGCGTATGGGTCGCGTGCGTGCGTGCGTGGCGGAACTCGAACGTGCGCGTCGTGCCGAGGCTCACCGACGCGATAACCGGCTCAGGCCCGAGTTCGCGCTCCTTGTCGGCGTGCCAGCCCATGCTGTCCTGGCCGGTGCGGTAGCGGTTGAGCAGCACGCTGTTAAAGCGCGTCTGCGACGCCTCCTCGGCGCGCGCGCGCAACTGCGCGACCGTGGGCGTCCACGGCGCTGGCACATTGCGAATGCCCGAATAGACGTAGACGGCATCCGGCTCGCCCTGCCACGCGGTCAGGCGCGGCAGCGGCACGCGGCCGCCGGGCGTCGTCATCGTGTCCTGCTGCCAGCGGACTTCGTCGATCAAGGCCGCCATCAGATCGGACGCGAGATCGGCGGGAAGCCAGTCCGGCTGCCAGTCGATCTCGGGCTTGGGGATGTCGTCGAAAAGGTCGAACATGGTGCGTCACGCGTGAAGGCGGCCGCGCGCCGCGGCCCGAACTTCACCATAACAGAGGCGGCCACACGAGGTTTGCGCATCCATTTTCCGGCGCGTTTCAGCGCGCTTTCAACCCCGCGCCGACCGGCCGCAAAAGCACGCCCCGCGCGGGCAGACGAATTTACTCGGCCCGAACGCCTGTGCTACAGTCGGCCGGACTTATATCGAAAGTGCGCCGATGCGGGGCGCGCCCATCTGGCAGACCACGATGAACGACATGGACACGACCGGCGCGGACAACCGCACGGGGCTTCGTCGGCGCGTGCTCGTCGTCGACGACAGCGTCGATGCGGCAGAAGCCCTGTCGATGCTGATCGAGACGCTCGGCCACGACGTGCGCGCGGCCTTCGATGGCGCGAGCGCGCTCGCCACCGTCGATGGATTCAGGCCGCAGGTGGTGATTCTCGACATCGGTCTGCCGGACATGGACGGCTTCACGCTCGCGCGCGAACTGCGCCAGCGGGATTCGACGTGCGATGCGCTCCTGATCGCGCTGACCGGCTTCGGCGGCGACGCGGACCGGCAGCGCTCGATCGATGCCGGTTTCGATCATCACCTCGTCAAGCCGGTTTCCTTCACCGAACTGGAAACGCTGATCGCGTAAGCGGCGCTCGTCACTCCACCCGCAGCCGCGCCATATACGGAAGGTGATCCGAGAGCCACGCGGTGTCCTGCGTCGGCGTGATCCATTCGACCGGCTTCATGCCGCGCACGAACATCTTGTCGAGCGCGAGCGCCGGTGAAAATGCCGGAAACGTCCGCCCCGATTCGCCGAGCAGCGTCGCGACTTCATGCATGCCGAGTTCGCCGAAGAGCGGCACGGAATCGTTGCGCCAGTCGTTGAAATCGCCCGCGAGCACGAGCGGGCCGTCCGGCGCCTCTTTCGCGATCCAGTGCGCGATCCAGTTCATCTGACGCAGACGCGCCTGGCGCGTGAGCGCGAGATGCGCGCAGAGCAGGGTGATCGAGCGTCCCGCGAAGGTCGCGCGCGCGACCAGCAGGCCGCGCCGTTCGAAGCGATGCGCCGAGATGTCCCAGCGGCCGGAGAGATCGAGCGGATGCGGCGAGAGGATCGCGTTGCCGTGTCGCCACGACGGCTTGAACACGTTCGGTCCGAGCGCGATCTGAAGTTCGAGCGCCTGCGCGATTTCGGTGGCCTGGCAATGCCAGATGTCGTCGGGCGGGCTGGCGAGCGGATTGCCGAAACCCGTGGCGAGCATCGGCTGGGGCATGCGCCGCGCCATCGCTTCCTGGAGGAAATAGGCATCGGCGTTGGTGGACTGAACCCAGCGCTGCATGGCGCTCCAGGCCTGCAGCCCGAGCGGCGAGCGGCCCTTGTGCAGATTCCAGCTCACCGCGGTGAAATCGGGCGTTTCGTGCGCGGAAGGAAGGCTCGGCGGGAAATGGTCGGGGTTTCGCATGCGTTTCGTGTTGTCGTGCGGCGCGGCGCGGATCGGATCGGTCAGGCCGTCATTGGGCCGCCGCAGTGGTATTCAGGCTGGCACGTACCCGATACGCAAGCGACGGATTCTTTTCGACGATCTGCCAGTTCGACCATTCTCCGGGCTTGAGCACGAGCCCCGGATGCGACGCGTTCACGACGCGCGGCTGCGGCGGCAGCTTGCAACCCTGCACGGTGGCGCGCGACGCGTCGTCCTGGAGCGTTTCCTGGGCTTCGATCGAAAGCGTGATGTCGTCCGGGCCCGCGTGGGTCGGCGAGACCGTGAGGGTGCGTTGCAGGTCGATGTCGCCGGCCGGCTTGTCGGCGCAGCCTACGTTGTTCTTCACGACGTTGTGATGCGTATCGGTGCGCGCCTGGCCGACGTTGGTGGTCGCGGAGAACGAGTCTATCTGCTGGCCGTCGCTCAGGACCTGAAGCTCCCACGCCACCGGCTGCGACGTGCTCTGCGCGTGGGCGGCGAGCGTCAGAGCGAGCGATGCGCCGGCGAGAAGCAGGGTCGGCAGACGGATGGCGCGCGGGTTCAGCATCGAAAGTCTTCTCCTGGAGAGCGGGCATGCGCGCGGTTTTTGCCCGCGCGGCCCGTGGTCGGGAACGTATTTGTGACACCGCGGGCGTCGGCGGGTTCAGCCGGAGGCTGCTTTGCGTGCGTCGTCCTCTATTTGGGTCCGGATGCGCGCATTGCAATTCGCCGACGGCGCTTCGCCTTTCGGGAGCACGATCTGCACCCGGGGACGGGCGGTTCGATCCGCGTCGAGACGTGTCGATGATACTAGCGCTTGGGGCTGGGCGCTTTCTCCATACTTTATGACGTTGTTGGGGGATATTTATCGCGAGTGAGCGGGTCTATGCGGGCATGCCAAAACGTTCGACCAACCGATCAGAAAGGAAAATAACCTGTCGTTAGGTTTATACTCGCTATGCCAAAGCTATTTCGGACGCAAGGATACAAGTTAGTCATTTTTACGTTGGACCATCGACCCGCGCACGTCCACGCGATCGGCCCCGAGGGCGGTCTACGAACTGAACTGCCCGTCGGGACCCGTGGTCGTCAGGGAAATCCAGGGCAGGATTGGGCTCGCGACGGTTCGAAAAATCGCGCGATTCGTCGAAACCGAGATACGCGTTCTCTGCGAGCATTGGAGAAGCATTCATGGCAAACACTAAAGAGGAGCGCGAGCAATACGAGCGCGCTGTTCAGGCCGGCAAGGCGCTCGGCCCGCGTGTCGCCGCCGCGCGCTACCGACGTGCGAGCGCGAAGCTCGAAATCGACTACGACAATGGCGTCACGCTCGGCGTGCCGGTCGCGATCATCCAAGAGTTTGATTTGCTGCCCGCCCCGCCAGGCACGGCAGATCTCTCCCACATCGAAATCTGGGGAGATGGCTACGACTTGCATTTTCCTCGGCTGGACCTGTCCATCTATGCGCCGGCGCTTCTGAAAGGCGTCTTCGGAACGCGCGCATGGCAGCGCGACCTCGCCCGCGCAATGGGCTCGATCACCTCTCCCGCCAAGGCGGCCGCTTCGCGGGAAAACGGAAAGAAAGGCGGCAGGCCACGCAAGCATGCTGTTCCGGCTCAGGCCGCGTAACCTTCTGCCCACGGCCGGTCGTTCCCCCCCACAATTAGCAGCAAACCCCTCCGACTGCTCGCTTGCGCCGCCTTTTGTCGTCGATACACTGGCCTCATCGACTACAGAAACGACGGGGTGTGACATGACGACAGCCGTGGTCAAACAGGAACTCGCGGTCGCATCGTTCAGCAAGGTCTACAGTCTCGACGACGTCGAGACCGCGCTCAACGATCTCTCCGACGGCGCCAGCGAAGCGCTGCGCGCCACTTACGAAAAGATGCTCAAGGTCGGCAACCTGCGCTTTTGCGTGAAGCCGAACCGCATGCCGTCGATCGACGATCTCGTCGCCAATCTGCCGAATTTCGAGGAACCGCTCGCCGACATCCGCAAGCAGATCGCGCTCTGCCTCGAAACCGACGACCGCCTCGAACTCATGCCGATGCTGCTCCTCGGCGACCCCGGCATCGGCAAGACGCATTTCGCGAAACAGCTCGCGCGTCTGCTCGGCACGACCTGCCACTACGTCGCGATGAGTTCGCTCACGGCCGGCTGGATCTTGTCGGGCGCGTCGTCGCAATGGCGCAACGCCAAGCCGGGCAAGGTCTTCGACGCGCTCGTCAACGGCAGCTACGCGAACCCCGTCATGACCGTCGACGAAATCGACAAGGCCACCGGCGACGCGCAATACGATCCGCTCGGCGCGCTTTACGCGCTGCTGGAACACGATACGGCGCAATGTTTCATCGACGAATTCGCCGAAGTGCCGATCAACGCGGGCAACGTCGTGTGGATCGCGACCGCGAACGACGCCCGCGCGATCCCCGAGCCGCTCTTGAACCGCATGAACGTCTATGAAATCCCGCCACCCGATCGCGACGGCGCGCGCCGCATCGCGCAGGCGATCTACGACGAGATCCGCAACGCGCACGCGTGGGGACGGCGCTTCCCGGAAACGCTCGGCGATGCCCCGCTCGACGCGCTCACGAAGGCGTCGCCGCGCGCGATGCGCCGGGCGATGCTCAACGCGTTCGGCAACGCGCGCATCGGCGGGCGGCATCACGTCGAAGCCGGCGACATCCAGATCGACCCGCACTCGCGTAAGAAAGCGATTGGCTTCTGAAAGGGCGCGATTTTTAAAACTTGCCAAAAAGGCCGTCAAAAACCGATTTTTCTGGCTCGAAACCCTTTAATTCTTGCCTTTTCGTGAATCGTTTCATAGCGCGGTGTAATTCACCTTCCGTTGTTGTGCAACACGCAATAGTCCAGAAAGTAGAATGGATTGATTGACCCTGCGACGGAAAAGACATGGACCAGATCGAATGTGTCGTCATCGGGGCGGGCGCCGTCGGGCTCGCCATCGCCCGGGCGCTCGCGGCGCGCGGGCGCGAAGTCGTCGTGCTGGAAGCGGGGGAGGGAATCGGGATCGGCACGAGTTCGCGCAACAGCGAGGTGATCCACGCCGGTATCTACTACCCGCGCGGCTCGCTCAAGGCGGAACTCTGCGTGCGCGGCCGCGCGATGCTGTACGAATTCTGCGAATCGCACGGCGTGCCGCACCAGCGCTGCGGAAAGCTGCTGGTCGCGACCGCGCGCAATCAACTGCCGCAGCTTGCGGCGATCGAGCAAAAGGGCGTCGAAAATCACGTCACGGGGCTCGAACGGCTGTCCGGCGCCGAAGCGGCCGCCTTGGAACCGCAGCTCCAGTGCGTCGCGGCGGTGTATTCGCCGCAGACGGGCATCGTCGACAGCCATCAGTACATGCTCGCGCTGCAAGGCGACGCGGAACGCGACGGCGCGAACATCGCGTTTCGCACGCCCGTCACCGCGATCGACGCGCGCGAGGGCTGCTTCATCATCGAAACCGGTGGCGAGACGCCCGCACGGCTGCGCGCGGCGCAGGTCGTCAACAGCGCGGGTCTGCATGCGAACGACATCGCCCGGAAGATCCAGGGTCTCGACGACCGCCACGTCCCGCCGCTCTACTTCGCGAAGGGCAATTATTTCAGCGTGAGCGGGCGCACGCCATTCGACCGCCTGATCTATCCGATGCCGAACGAAGCGGGCCTCGGCGTGCATCTGACCATCGATCTCGGCGGCCAGGCGAAGTTCGGGCCGGACGTCGAATGGGTGCAGTCGATCAGCTATGACGTCGATCCGCAACGCGCGAACGCGTTCTATGCAGCGATCCGCGCGTACTGGCCGGGCCTGCCCGACGGCGCGCTGCAACCGGCCTACGCCGGCATCCGGCCGAAGCTCTCGGGGCCGGGCCAGAGCGCCGCCGACTTCATGATCCAGGGAAAATCCGCGCACGGCGTGCGCGGGCTCGTGAACCTGTTCGGCATCGAATCGCCGGGGCTGACGGCGTCGCTCGCGATCGCCGAGCGCGTCGCCGACATGCTTCCGCCGCCCTGATCCGGTATTCCCTTATCTATAACATTTGGGCTGTCTGTTGCCGCTTCGCATTGTTATGCTCGGACGTCGCCGTCGTCAGAACGGCGCGTCCCCACAATACAAGGAGTGAGCATCATGAAGACATCCCGTCGAACGTTCCTGATTTCGAGTATCGGTGTGGCCTCGACGCTGGCGCTCGGCACGACCGCCTTCGCCGCCGACGCCGCCCGAGTCGAGGAAAGCGATCCGACCGCGCAGGCGCTCGGCTACAAGCACGATGCGAGCAAGGTCGACAAGGCCAAGTACACGAAGTACGCGGCCGGCCAGGATTGCGGCAACTGCTCGTTCTATCAGGGCAAGCCGACCGACGCCTGGGCGCCGTGCCCGATGTTCGCCAACAAGCAGGTGGCATCGAAGGGATGGTGCAGCGCGTACAACAAGAAGGCCTGATTCACCGAGTTCGGCCGTTGCAGACCTGAGAGCGTAAGAGAAGCGAAAAAGAAGAAGAATGAAAGCGCGCCGGCCCTGTGGTCGAGCGCGCTTTTTTCATCGCTTGATAACGTTGAGCGCCCTAATTACACTCGCCAAGGCACAAAACCGTCCGGCGCCGAAACCGCGTCCGGCGGACAATACAACCGAGGCAGTGCGCCCGACGGGCGGGGAGAATTCATGCCAACGGAGAATCGCAAGGCAGTCCGGCCACCCAATGTCCGAGCGGTCGTGGCCGCGGTCATCGGCAACGCGCTCGAGTGGTACGACTTCACGGTGTTCGGTTTCATGACCGTCGTGATCGCGCAACTGTTCTTCCCGAGTCACAGCGACTATTCCTCGATCCTGCTGACCACGGCGACCTTCGGCGTCGCCTTCGTGATGCGGCCGGTGGGCGGCATCGTCCTCGGTCTCTACGCCGATCGCGCCGGCCGCAAGGCGGCGCTCACGCTCGTCATCGCGCTGATGACGGTGGGCATCCTGCTGCTCGCGATCGCGCCGCCGTATTCGGCGATCGGCATCGGCGGGCCGCTCATCATCGTGTTCGCGCGGCTTCTGCAAGGTTTCTCGGCGGGCGGCGAGTTCGGCAGTTCGACTGCGCTCCTGATCGAAGCCGCGCCGTTCTCGAAGCGCGGCTTCTACGGCAGCTTGCAGATGGCGAGCCAGGCGGCGGCGCTCCTGCTCGGCGCGATCGTCGGCGCGGCGATCTCGCGCGGCATGTCGCCCGAGACGCTCAATGCCTGGGGCTGGCGCGTGCCGTTCATTCTCGGGCTCGTCATCGGGCCGGTGGGCTTCTATATCCGCCGCAACATGACCGATACGGAAGCGTTCCTCCACGCGAAGAAGACGGGCCGCCGCGCGACGCTCGGCGAAGTCTTTCGCGGACACACCCGCGAAGTGCTGTGCGGACTCGGCTCGGTGATCGCGCTCACCGTCACGATCTATGTGTTCATCGCCTATCTGCCGACCTTCGCCGTCAAGCAACTGAAGCTGCCGTTCGGCGAGTCGTTCACGGCGCTGATCGTCGGTAACCTGCTGTTGACCGTGCTCTCGCCGATCGCGGGCGCATGGTCCGACCGCATCGGCCGGAAGGGGCTGTCGCTGTGGTCGCTGTTCGTCAGCCTCGTGATCATCTATCCGCTCTTCGCGTGGCTCGCCGCCGAGCCGAGCGTGCTGCGCCTCGTGATCGTGCAGGCGGCTTTGTCGATCACGCTGTCCGGCTACTACGGGCCCTTCGGCGCGCTGATCGCGGAACTCTTTCCCGCGCATATCCGCTCGACCGGCCTCTCGCTCGCCTACAACGTCGCGGTGATGGTCTTCGGCGGCTTCGGGCAGTTCATCGTGACCTGGCTCATCAAGACGACCGGATCGCAGCTCGCGCCGACCTTCTACGTGATGGCGGGCATCGCGCTGTCGCTGATCGCGGTGGCGTGCATTCCGGCGGCGCGGCGCGTCGATGTCGACGAGGCGCGCGAATCCACCCGATGAATCGACGATCATGAAAGTAATCGAAAGCGAACGATTTACCGCCGCGCGCGCCTGGGGCGCACTCGATGTCTGCACGATGAACGGCATCACGTGCCGCCTGCACTGGACGGATCAGCCGTACAAGTGGCACGTCAACGATGGCGAGGAAGTCTTCGCCGTGATGCACGGCGAAGTGAAGATGCACGTGCGCCGCGAGGGACGCGAAGACACGCTGACGCTCAAGGCCGGCGACATCTTCCACGCGCAGGCGGGCGACGAGCACTTCGCCGAGCCGGTGGGCGAAGCGCGCATTCTGGTGATCGAAAAAGAGGGCAGCGTCTGAGCGACGCTGCGGGTTTCAGCGCGTCAGTCCGGCAGCGACCAGCAGTTCGGCGAGCGCTTCCGTCATGCCGCCTTCATGCGCGGCGGCGCGTTCCTGCAACTGCTTGACGAGCGCGGCGTCGAGCTTGCAGGCGAACGGCACGAGGCCCTTTTCCTGATCGATGCGGCGTTGCTCGCGGCGATCCAGCTTCGGCTGCGCGCCGGCGGCGCCGAATTTCGCGGCGCTGTTTTGCTTGAGGTCGTTGGCGAGCTTGAGCGCCTTGTTCTTTTCGAGGTCGAATTTCTTCACGCTAAGCTCCGGGCAGTAGGTTGAACGTCTGAGAGGACGCGTATTGTACGTAAGGTTGCGCCGCGCTCATTCGCAACTCATGCGCAACCGACGCGCAACTCACGCGCAACTCACGCGCGGCTCGCGTCCGCGAGCGACGCGATGCGCTCGCGCATCCGCTTCCAGTGCGAGCCTTCCCAGAATACGCGCCGGCAGACGTCGCACGTGACGAAGCGCGTGTGCCGCTCGCGCACGCCCTCTGGCACGCGGCCGTCGAGATCGCGGGAATGGGCGGGCCGCAGCGGCGCGTTGCACATCAGGCAGAGCCGGAACGCGCGCACGTGCGGCAGCAGATCGAGCCGTTCGGCGATTTCGCGCCATTGCGCATCGGCCTGCAGCGCGCGCACGTAGCAGCCGTGCACCACCGAGCGGCGTTTGAGCAACTCGCGGTCGCGCGTCAGCACGACGCGCGCTTCGTCGAGTGCGAGGCGCTCGACTTCGTCGTCGGGGAAGTTGTTGTCGTAGCGCGTGTCGAAACCGGCGAGTCGCAGCAGTTGCGCGAGCGCACCCAAATGCGCATCCGCGACGAAACGAATGCGCTCGGGGTCGAGCGGCGCACGCAAGAGCAGCGCGCCCGCGCGCAGGTCGTGCGGCACGGCGCGCTTCGGATAGACGTCGATCACGTCGCCTTGCGCGATGGGCGCGTCGAATCCGGCCGGCCTGCCGTTTTGCACGATCAGCTCGACTTCCGTATGCGGCACGCCGAGCGCCTCGATCATGTGCTTCGTCGACGAAGCCTTCGCGCACGCGCAGTCGAACGCGCGCTCGCGCTGCGGCCGCGCGAGGAATTCGTTCAGTTCGCGATGGAATCGAAAGCGTGCATGAACCATGCGACGAGTATCGCATCGCTCGGCGCTGCATGCTTCGGATCGATGTGCTCTACTGGCGCTCGAGCTTTCTCCGACGGTTTTGGGCAAGAACAGAAAGGAGCACGACATGGACATCGGTTTCATCGGACTCGGCGAAATGGGCGGCGCGATCGCGGGCAACGCGCTGAAAGCGGGCCACACGGTGCGGGTCTGGAACCGCTCGCGCGATCGCACGAAAGCGCTCGCGGATCAGGGCGCAACCGTGGTCGACACGCCCGAGCAGGCCTTCGCCGGCGACGCCGCGTTTTCCATGCTCGCCGACGATGCCGCGCTGTGCTCGGTGCTGATCGACGGCGGTTTGCTGAAACACGCGCCGAAAGGGCTCGTCCACGTGAACATGGCGACGATCTCGGCCGCGCTCGCAGGCGAACTGGCCGAGCTTCACGAGCAGCACGGCGTTGCGTATGTGGCGGCGCCGGTGCTCGGCAGGCCGGACGTCGCGGCGGCCGGCAAGCTCAACATCCTCGCCGCGGGCGCCGACGACGCGATGGAGCGCGTCCAGCCCATCTTCGATGCGATCGGCCAGAAGACCTGGCGCGTCGGCCGCGAGCCGCAGCATGCGAACGTGCTCAAGCTGGCGGCCAATTTCATGCTGGCATCGGCGATCGAAACGTTCGGCGAGGCGGCGGCGCTGGTGTCGGGGCACGGCATCGAGCCGCAGTCGTTCCTCGACATCATCGCGAACACGCTCTTTCCCGGACCGGTCTATCAGGGCTACGGGAAGATGATCGCCGAGCGCCGCTATGAGCCGGCGCTTTTCAAGGCGCGGCTCGGACTGAAAGACGTGCGGCTCGCGCTCGCGGCTGCGGAAGCCGTCGATACGCCATTGCCGATCGGCAGCCTCCTGCGCGACAGCCTGATCGACGCCATCGCGCACGGCGGCGGCGACAAGGACTTCGCCGTGCTCGGCGAAGTGGCGATCCGGCGCGCGGGACGCTGAATTGTCAACTAAAGTGAATCGGCGTGGCATTTCGTAGTCGGCGGCGTGTACAACCGGCATAATCCGGTCCTATCTCAATATTTGTGCACGCCGCGATGAACCTGCATACCTGGTGGCTGTTCGTTGCCACCGTCTTCGTGATTGCGGCGATTCCCGGGCCGAACATGCTGCTCGTGATGACGCACGGCGCGCGCCACGGTCTGCGGCGATCCAGCGCGACGATGGCGGGCTGCCTGACCGCGCTGGTGCTGATGCTGTCGGTGTCGGCGGCCGGCCTCGGCGTGTTTCTCGAAGCGTGGCCCGCGATGTTCGACACCCTGCGCTTCGTCGGCGCGGCTTATCTGGTGTGGCTCGGCGTGAAAAGCTGGCGCGCGAAGATCGACGATACCGAGGTCCCGATCGTCGATCCGGTCGCCCGGTCGCCGCGCGCGCTCTTTCGCAACGGCTTTCTGGTCGCGAGCAGCAATCCGAAGTCGATCCTGTTCGCTGCCGCGCTACTGCCGCAGTTCATCGGTGCCAGCCGTCCGACGCTGCCGCAGTGCGGCGTGCTCGTCTCGACCTTCGCGGTGATCGAAGTGAGCTGGTACCTGCTTTACGCGGGGCTCGGCACGCGGATCGGCGCGACGCTCAAGAACCGCAACGTCGCAAAGGCGTTCAATCGTCTGACGGGCGGCGTCTTCGCCGGCTTCGGCGCGATGATGGCGCTCATGCGGCATTGACGCGCGCGAGCGGCGCCTGCACAGCAAAGATGTGATGAATTTCGCGGATGGCGCGCATATCACGCGGGCGTCGCGCCTATCGTGCGTGGTTCGCGCCTTGCTACTGTCATGATGGGTTTCATTCGGTTTCGAACATACGCGGTGGCGGCTTGAGCGCAAAGTGGCCGTCGATGAAGTCTTGCGTCGATCGCAGAAGAACAGCAAGAAAGGGAGGCGCCCCATGTTTTCATCCACGCGAACGATCGCCCGGCTGGCGCTCGTGACAGCCGTCGGTGCAGCACTTGCGCCGGCCGCCGCGCTAGCCGACGACACGCCGAGTCCCTGCGACGCACTCAAGCGCATCGTCGCGGCGGCGCCCGGATTTTCGGCGCTGACGCCGGAGGACGGCAGGGCAGCCGCGCTTCCCTATGGCGACGATGCGGCGTGCTCCGCCACGCACGGCAGCTATCAGTGCACGTGGACCTCGCGCGGCGGTTCGAGCGCGGACGCGTTGCAGGGCGTCGCGGCCGACATCGCGTCGTGCCTGCCCGATGCCACTCACGACCAGAATTCTCCATCCCGCCAGCACTTCTATCTGGGCGCGCGCGGTCAGCGCACGCAGATCGTCGCGGCTACGGCGGGCGCCAACAAGCTCAAGCTCGTCGTTTCGGGCAACAAATGAGACTGCCGTGACCAAACGCATCCTGATTGCCGACGATGACGACGACGCGCTCGTCGGACTCTCGAACTTGCTCAACGGAATGGGCCATGAAATCGCGCTCGCGGCGAACGGGGCGCAGGCCGTCGAGGTCGCGCAGCAGTTCGAACCGGAAGTCGTGATTCTGGATCTCGGCATGCCGCTGATGGACGGCCTCGCCGCCGCGCGGGCGCTGCGAAATCTGCCGAACGGCCGCGCCTTGCTGATCGTCGCGCTGACCGGCTGGGGCCAGCCGCAACATCACGAGATGACGCAGCTCGCCGGATTCGACGTGCATCTTGTCAAACCCGTATCCGCGGACCAGCTCGGCTTCATTCTGTCGATGACGCAGTCCTAGTTGCGTCGGCAGGCCGTTGTATGAGCGAGACAGATCGACGCACCCCGCTGTGGGATGTTGCGGCGCACCAATCGTTTTGGTACAGTCGTTCTTGTCTCCTCCATGTCTCCACTGATATGGATTCAGCCCGCTCCACAACGAGCGGGCTTTTTTTCGTCCGTTCGTTTTGTGCGAGAGTTCGAGCGACAAGAAAAAGGCCGGTCCGCCCATCTGGCGAAACCGGCCTTCGGTTCGAAGTGTTCTTGTTTACTACCGCTTCAGTCCCGCTTCTTCATCCGCGCCGATGTGCAGGTTCATGCACTGGATTGCCGCGCCCGATGCGCCCTTGCCAAGATTATCGAGGCGCGCCACGGTCACGAAGCGCTCGTCATTGCCGAACACGAAGAGGTCCACGCGATTCGTGTCGTTGCAGGCCTGCACGTCGAAGAAGCCGTCGTCGAGATTGCTGTCCGCGTTGAACGGCAACACGCGCACGAACGGCTCGTTCGCGTAGTACTCGGCGAGCATCGACTGCACGTCCTGCGGCTTGCCGGCGCGCGCAAGCTGGCTCGGCGAGAAATACGTCGTGACGGAGAGACCCTTCAGGAAGTTGCCGACGATCGGCGTGAAGATCGGCGCGCGCTTGAGTCCCGAGCGCACCGCCATTTCCGGCAGATGCTTGTGCGTGAGTCCGAGCGCGTACGGACGCGGGCTCGTGAGCTTCGCGTTGCCGCCGGCTTCGTAGTCCGCGATCATTTTTTTGCCGCCGCCGCTGTAGCCCGTGATCGAGTACGCGTGCGCGTCGAAATCGGCGGGAATGAGCCCGCCCGCGACGAGCGGCTGCACCGACAGCACGAACGCCGACGCGTGACACCCCGGCACCGCGATGCGCTTGGCCGTGCGGAGCCGCTCGCGCTGGGCGCGCGTCAGTTCCGGCAGGCCGTAGGCCCAGTCGTCCTGCGTGCGAAACGCCGTGCTCGCGTCGATCACGCAGGTGTTGTCGTTGTCGACGAGCGACACCGACTCGCGCGAAGCCACGTCGGGCAGGCACAGAAACGTCACGTCCGACGCGTTGATCAGGCGGCGGCGCTCCTCGATGTCCTTGCGCTTCGCCTCGTCGATGCGCAGCACCTCGATGTCACGGCGTTCCGACAGGTATTCGAAAATCTTCAGGCCGGTGGTGCCTTCCTGTCCGTCGACAAATACTTTCGTGGTCATCTCGATCTCGCTGGTTCGGCCCCGGGTGCGTCGCGCGCGGGGCGGCAAAACCGTCATTTTAATGCGCTTCCAGGTCAGCGTGATGGCGCGCGGTGGGAATCGGCCGTTCGGACGATACCGCCGTCATTTTCCGGCCCAGCGCGCGGTGACGGTCGCGATGCGCGCGCCGAACGCCTTCGCGGTCTCGAGGTCGCCCGGCGGCGGCGCTTCTTCCGGCGACGCATCGGCGGGCGATTGCGCGAGCAGCCCCGTAAAGCCGCCGACGAAGTTCAGGTCGTTGCGCGTGGCCGCCTTGGTGTTCGACGGCATCATGCCCGTGCCCGCCCAGATCATGCCGTGCTGCATCGCGAGCGTAACGAGATAGGTGATCGTGTTGAACTTGTCGCCGTTCATCGTCGCGGAATTGGTGAAGCCGGCCGCGACCTTGTCCTTCCATTTCTGCGCGAACCACGGTTTGGAACTGGCATCGGCGAATTTCTTGAAGTCGGCCGACGGCCCGCCCATGTAGGTCGGCGCGCCGAAGATGATTGCGTCGGCGGCGTCGAGCTCGGCCCAGCCGGCGTCGTCGAGATCGCCTACCGGCATCAGTTTCGCCTCGGCGCCCGCGCCCTGCGTGCCGGCAAGCACCGCTTCGGCGACTTTCTTCGTGTGACCGTACCCACTGTGATAAACGATGACGATCTTCGGCATGGTGATGTCCTTGGGCTGCGATGGGGCGTCCGTCGTCGGTCGCGAGCGCGGCTTGCCGCGCTTTCCGGTGACGAGGGCGCCGGGGATGACTCGGCCGGGCCAGTCTAGCAAGAAGAAATCCGGTCGCTCGGTTCGCCAGCCAACGGCGGTGCGCCGTCCCGTCGTCGTGCGACTAGCGCCCGTAGGTGAAGACGAGCTGCGCGCTCGCGATCGTCGTCGCGCGGATCTCGTGCTCGAACATCAGCGCGGGACGGCCCTGGCGCAGACGCAGGTCGTCGCTGTTGAGCGCGTAGACGGTGATGACATAGCGATGCGGCTTGCCGGGCGGTGGACAGGGGCCGCCATAGCCGTCGGTGTCGAAATCGTTGCGGGCCTCGACGGCGCCCATCGTCCGCAGCGCGCCCGATGCGCTCGCATTGCCGGGCAACTGCGTGACATTGGCGGGGATGCCGGCTGCGGCCCAATGCCACCAGCCGCGGCCGGGCGCGTCCGGATCGACGATCGTGACGGCGAAACTGCGCGTTGCGGCGGGCGCACCGTGCCAGGAGAGCTGCGGCGACCGGTTGCCGCCCTTGCAGTCGGTCTGATCGAAGAGCAGCGACGGCGACACGGCCTTGCCGGCGATCAGATCGCTGCTTTTGACCGTGAATGTGGGTTCGGCGAGCGCGTGAGGCGACCTAAAGGCGATCGCCGCCGCGCAGAGCGCGGCGAAAACGAGGGTGAAACGGCCGGAGTTGAGTACGGCAAGACGCGCGGCGAGGCTTGCCAAACGCATGGTGCGGATTCTCCTTATTCTCAACATCGGAACTGACATCGTTACGATTGTGTAACGATGTAATTTGTCTCAAACTGCACCATATGTCACTTTCAAGTTTAACATTGCAACAATCGTTAACGTTTTGTTGTCGTAGCGCGTGATGCAGTGTGCATTGTGGCTATCCTGTCTGTCAGAGAAAGACTAAAGTAGAGCCTGGATCCCGGGTTTTTTTGGTATGGATCAGCAAATGAAAAAGTTCAAGTCGGCGCTTATTCGCGGGCTATCGCGTCAATTACAACGGTTGGGGAAATAATGAGCCAGCGAATAAGAGTGATTATTGCTGACGACCATCCGGTTATTCTATTCGGCGCTGCGCAGGCGTTGGCTCGCTTTCCGGAAATCGAGGTGGTCGGCCAGGCACGGCAGTCTACGGAATTGATTCAGCTGTTACAGAAGACGCCTTGCGACGTTCTGGTGTCCGATCTCGCCATGCCGGGCGGGCAATTCGGCGACGGCATGCCGCTGCTCGGCTATGTCGGCCGGCAGTTTGCTTCGGTGCGGATCGTCGTCCTGACGATGCTCGAAAATCCGGCGCTGCTCAAACGTTTGCGGGAAGTCGGCGTGACCGCAGTCATCAGCAAGGCCGACGATCTAAGTCATATCGGCCTCGCGATCGTGCAGGTCATGCGCGGGCAGGAATACATCGGGCCGTCAGTGAAGGCGGCGCTCGACAGCATGGGGCTTTCCGCGAGCGGGCAGCAACGTGACGTCGTGCTGTCGAAACGTGAACTGGAAGTTGTGCGACTTTTTGTCTCGGGAATGACCATTACCGAGATTGCCGCGCACTTGCGTCGCAGTATAAAAACCATCAGTACGCAGAAAAACACCGCAATGCGCAAACTGGGTATCGACCGCGATTCCGAACTGTTTCAGTACGCGCAAAGTAATGGGCTATTAAATCTCGCGGCGTATGTCGGAGACGGAAATCCCGACACGCCGTCCCAGTCCAGGCCGGATATCAGTTAATTCTTTGTTGCTTTCTCGGAAGAGACAAAAAAAACCGCTGGGCACCCAGCGGTTTTTTAATGCGCGCCCTGAAGACGTTTATTGCGGCGCGGCCGTCGCGCCGCCGTGCGCCGCTGACCATTCGGCCGGGGCATGCAGGAATTTTTCGACTTCGTCGAGCGTCTTCGTTTCGAAATAACCCGAATCCTTCGCGACGCGCAACACGTCCCACCACGTGGCGAGCGCGTGCAGATCGACGTCGATGTCCTTCAGGACCGACACGCTTTCCTTGAAGATGTTGTAATGAAACAGCACGAAGCAGTGGTTGACTGTCGCACCCGCCGTGCGCAGCGCATTGATGAAGTTGATCTTGCTGCGGCTGTCGGTGGTCAGGTCCTCGACCAGCAGCACGCGCTGTCCTTCGGTCAAGAGGCCTTCGATCTGCGCATTGCGGCCGAAACCCTTCGGCTTCTTGCGCACATATTGCATCGGCACCATCAGGCGGTCCGACAGCCACGCCGCGAACGGAATGCCGGCGGTTTCGCCGCCCGCGACGGCGTCGATCTGCTCGTAGCCGACGTCGCGCAGGATGGTCGCTTCGGCCATTTCCATCAGGCCGCGGCGCACGCGCGGATACGAAATCAGCTTGCGGCAGTCGATATAGACCGGGCTCGCCCAGCCGGACGTGAAGATGTACGGTTTTTCCGCGTTGAAGTGCACCGCCTGGACTTCCAGGAGCATTTTTGCGGTGGTGTCTGAGATCGTCTGGCGATCGTTGCCTGTCATGGGCGAATCCTTGGACTTTGAGTGGCGCAGAGCGCGGAGGCGGCCCGTGGGCCCGTGGCGCAGCGACTCAGGCGGACGAGCGGCGGAAGATCCGGCGTGTCCGACGATGGCTGCGCGCGTAGCCCGCGATTTTACCCGAGTTCCGAGTCCTTCTGCGAATGCCGGGTCCGTCTGTAACACGCTTGAAAGCCAGCGGAAGCTGGCGATTTTCGCGAGTTGTGAGCGCTCCACGCCCCACGTACACTCGCGGCTCTTTATCGAGATGCCGCGCGCATCCGCTGCTGCCATGACTCCTGCGTCCCCTTCTTCCGCCGAATCGAACGTTCTGCCCGATCGCCACGCCGCGCGCGCGCTCGTCGCCTCGATGCTCGGCTACGCGATGGACGGCTTCGACCTGCTGATTCTCGGCTTCATGTTGCCCGCGATCGCCGCCGACCTGCATCTGAGTTCGACGCAGGCGGGCTCGCTCGTCACGTGGACGCTCGTCGGCGCGGTCGCGGGCGGGCTGATTTTCGGCACGCTCTCCGATTTCTACGGCCGCGTGCGGATGCTCACCTGGACGATCCTGCTGTTCGCCGTCTTCACCGGCCTGTGCGCGCTCGCGCAGGGTTTCGGCGACCTGCTGTTCTACCGGACCGTCGCGGGCATCGGGCTTGGCGGCGAGTTCGGCATCGGCATGGCGCTCGTCGCCGAGGCGTGGCCGGCCGAGCAGCGCGCGCGGGCGTCGTCGTATGTCGGGCTTGGCTGGCAGGCGGGCGTGCTCGCCGCCGCGCTCCTCACGCCGCTCCTCTTGCCGCTGATCGGCTGGCGCGGCATGTTCGCGGTCGGCCTGCTGCCGGCGGTGGTGTCGTTCGCGGTGCGGCGGCGCGTCGAGGAGCCGGCGCTCTTCACCGCGCGCGCGAAGGCGAATCGCGGCTTTCCGCTCAGGCGTCTCGTCGACGATGCCAGCACGGCGCGCGCGAGTCTCGGCGTCGTGATCCTCTGTTCGGTGCAGAACTTCGGCTATTACGGCCTGATGATCTGGCTGCCGAGCTATCTGTCGAAGACTTTCGGCTATTCGCTCACGAAGTCGGGCGTCTGGACGGCCGCGACCGTGCTCGGCATGGCGCTCGGCATCTGGCTCTTCGGCATCGCCGCCGACCGCTTTGGCCGCAAGCCCGCGTTTCTCGCGTATCAGATCGGCGCGGTCGTCATGGTGTTCGTCTATTCGCATCTGATGACGCCGTTCGCGCTCCTGATCGGCGGCGCGGTGATGGGCATCTTCGTGAACGGGATGATCGGCGGCTATGGCGCGCTTATCTCCGAGCTGTATCCGACCGAAGCGCGTGCGACCGCGCAAAACGTGCTGTTCAACATCGGACGCGCGGTCGGCGGCTTCGGGCCGGTGGCCGTGGGCGCGCTCGCGGCGCGGTACTCGTTCGCGGCGGCGCTCGCGTTTCTGGCGTCGATCTACGTGCTCGACATCCTCGCGACGCTCTTCCTCATTCCCGAGCGGCGCGGCGCGTCTTTGCAGTGATCGACCTGCGCATCACGCACGCTTTCGTCGAAGGAAAGCCCGCCCGATAAGGGTTTCACCCTGCCTCCCGAGCGCGCGATTCCGCGATTGCTGCTTCGCGTCAACGCGTGTGCGGGGTGTACACTAATTCTCCCAAAAAAAGAGCTCTGTCCGCCGCTGTCATCCCGCAACGGCGAGACGACGCGCCTACCAGGCGCGCCGGGCGCCGCCGTATTCATCGATCGATCCATCGATTTACACCCCGCGGCTCGCGTGCCGGCAGCGAGGCCAACTCGAATAATCTCAACGTCTCTAGGCTAATCATGGACGAACAACTGAAGCAAAGCGCCCTCGCATATCACCAGAATCCCCGGCCCGGCAAGATTTCCGTCACGCCGACCAAGCCGCTCTCCAACCAGCTCGATCTTTCGCTCGCGTACTCGCCGGGCGTGGCCGCCGCGTGCATGGCGATCTTCGAGGAGCCGCTCGACGCGCAGAAGTACACCTCGCGCGCGAACCTCGTCGGCGTGGTGACGAACGGCACGGCCGTGCTCGGCCTCGGCAACATCGGGCCGCTCGCCGCGAAGCCGGTGATGGAAGGCAAGGGGTGTCTCTTCAAGAAGTTCGCGGGCATCGACGTGTTCGACATCGAACTCGCCGAGACCGATCCGGACAAGCTCGTCGAAGCGATCGCGATGCTCGAACCGACGCTCGGCGGCATCAATCTGGAGGACATCAAGGCGCCCGAGTGCTTCTACATCGAGAAGAAGCTGCGCGAGCGCATGAAGATTCCCGTCTTCCACGACGACCAGCACGGCACGGCGATCATCGCGTCGGCGGCGATTCTCAACGGCCTGAAAGTGGTCGGCAAGAAGCTCGAAGAAATCAAGCTCGTCTGTTCGGGCGCGGGCGCGGCGGCGATTGCGTGTCTGGATCTGCTCGTCGATCTCGGGCTGAAAAAGTCGAATACGCTCGTCGTCGATTCGAAGGGCGTGATCTACGAAGGGCGCGGCAACCTGGATGCGTCGAAGGAGCGTTATCAGTCGAGTACCGACGCGCGCACGCTCGCCGATGCGATGCACGGCTGCGACGTCTTCCTCGGCTGTTCCAGCGCGGGCGTGCTGAAGCCGGACATGGTCACGACGATGGCCGACAAGCCGCTGATCCTCGCGCTTGCGAATCCCGAGCCGGAAATCCGGCCGGAAGAAGCGAAAAAGGTGCGCCCGGACTGCATCATCGCGACGGGCCGTTCGGACTATCCGAACCAGGTCAACAACGTGCTGTGCTTCCCGTTCATCTTCCGCGGCGCTTTGGATGTGGGCGCGACGACGATTACCGAAGAGATGAAGCTCGCGTGCGTGCGCGCGATCGCCGAACTCGCGGAAGAAACCGATCAGGGCGATGAAGTCGCGAAGGCATACGAAGGCCATTCGCTGGAATTCGGCCCCGAGTATCTGATTCCGAAGCCGTTCGATCCGCGCCTCATCATCAAGATCGCGCCGGCCGTCGCACAGGCCGCGATGGATTCGGGCGTCGCGACGCGCCCGATCCAGGACATGGACGCCTATCGCGAGACGCTCGGCGCGACGGTCTATCGCACCGGCATGGTGATGCGGCCAGTGTTCCAGGCGGCGAAGGCGGCGCCCGCGCGCATCGTGTTCGCCGAGGGCGAGGACGAGCGCGTCCTGCGCGCCGCGCAGTTCGTGCTGCTGGAGAAGATCGCGAAGCCGATCATCGTCGGGCGGCCGGCGGTCGTCGAAATGCGGCTGAAGAAAATGGGCTCGAAGCTGAAAGCGGGCACCGATTTCGAGATCGTCAACCCCGAGGACGATCCGCGCTATCAGAAGAGCTGGCAGGAATATCACACGATCGCGGCGCGCGAAGGCGTGACGCCTGAAAGCGCGAAGGCCGCGCTGCGCAAGTTCAACACGCTGATCGGCGCGATTCTGGTTCGCATGGGCGACGCCGACGGCATGATCTGCGGTCTGATCGACACGTATCACGACCATCTGAAGTTCGTCGAGCAGGTGCTCGGCAAGGCGAAGGGCGTCGAGAACTTCGCGGCGATGAACCTCTTGATGCTGCCGGGCCGCAATCTTTTCATCAGCGATACGTACGTGAACGAAGTGCCGACGCCCGAGCAACTCGCCGACATGACGATTCTCGCGGCGAGCGAAATCGAGAAGTTCGGCATTCAGCCGAAGGTCGCGCTGGTGTCGAACTCGAACTTCGGCAGCGTGCCGACGGCCTCGTCGAAGCGGATGGCGGACGCGCGCAAGCTGATCGCGGAACGCGCGCCGCATCTCGAAGTCGATGGCGAGATGCACGGCGACGCGGCGTTGTCCGAAGCGGTGCGCAAGGCGTCGTTCCCGGGCACTTCGCTGCATGGCGAAGCGAACCTGCTCATCATGCCGAACGTGGAAGCGGCGAACATCACGTACAACCTGCTCAAGATGGTGAGCGGCGAAGGCGTGACGGTCGGACCGTTCCTGCTCGGGACGGACAAGCCGGTGCATATCCTGACGCCGGCCGCGACCGTGCGGCGGATCATCAATATGACGGCGGTGGCTTCGGCGGGGGCGCGGGTCGGGAAGTAACGGAATCGACGGCGCGTCGACTGGCGCGCAGGCGAGTCACAAAACGGCGATCCGGAGGACATCCGGGTCGCCGTTTTTTTTGAATTTGTTGTGTTGCTAGGGAGATTCGCTAAAGATTCCTGATTAACCGCATGTTGAACAGGGTGATGTGATTTTTTAACACTTCAACATTTAGCAACAACCCTTTCAATTCGGACAAATCTGGTTAAACCGTTCAGCTTCACTGAGTAAATTTCGCGGCTCGCTTGAGCAAAGGCATCAGACAAACGTCACCGCATCACCGTCGCGCTGCCGTTTCGCCGAGCATCAACCGCAAATTCTCAGCGGGTAAAGCAATGAACAAGGTTTACAAGTCCGTCTGGAATGAAGCGCTCGGCGCGTGGGTCGCCGTGTCGGAGCAAGGGCCGGCGCGCGGCAAGCGCAGCGGGCGGGTGGCGAAGGCGGCGGTCGCTTTGCTGTTGTCTTGCGGCGCGGTTGGCGTCGCTTCGGCGGCTTCGCTCCTTGGCGGTACAAACGAGGGTGCCAGTTCGATTGCCATCGGTGCCGGCGCAACGGGTTTTGACGACGGCAACCTGGCCGTCGGAACCAATGCCATAGCGGATGGCATCATTGGCTCGACTGCGCCCGGCATCTCCGGCGGCGTCGCGGTTGGCTATAACGCGCGTGAGTTCGGTGCTGGCAGTATTGCGATTGGTCGGGACGCGATCGTTGGTGTCGCCGCGCTGGGCGGCGAAACCATCGACGGCGTGGCGCTCGGACACTCGGCGAGCGTCACTGGTCAGAGCGGCGTCGCGATCGGCTCGAATTCCGCGGTCACAGGCGTCGGTGCGGTCGCGCTAGGTCAAACAGCGACGGCTGTCTCGGCGAACTCGGTGAGCGTCGGTTACAGCACGTCCGCGCTTGGCGGAAGCGACATCGTGGTTGGCTCGCAATCGAGCGCCAACGGCAATGGCGTGAACGCTATCGTTCTCGGCGTGCACAGCACCGCGACGGGCGAAAACGCAATCTCGATCGGCGACATGACCATCACCTCGGCCAATCACGCCGAAGCATTCGGCGCGCACGCAACGTCCTCGGCAACTGACTCCCTCTCAGTCGGCTACGGCGCGACGGCCACGCAGGCAAGTTCGGTCGCGCTCGGCGCGGGCTCGGTCGCCAGCACGGCCAACACCGTGTCCGTCGGCAATGCCTCGCAGCAGCGCACGATCACCTATGTGCAAGCTGGCACGCTCGGCGCCTCAAGCACGGATGCCGTCAACGGCTCGCAACTCTTCACGACGAACCGGAATGTCGCGCAGAACACGACGCAGTTGCAGACCGTAGCGTCGCTGCTTGGCGGCGGCGCGGCGATCAACCCCGATGGTTCCGTCACGGCGCCCACGTATAACGCAAACGGCGGTACGCAGAACACGGTCGGCGGCGCGATCACGGCGCTCGACAGCGGCTTGCAGGAGCGCGTGACATACGACTCCACGGCGCACGACAAGGTGACGCTTGGCAACGTCGGCACACCGGTCGCGCTCACGAACGTGAAAGCCGGCGCGCTGAACGCGGCCAGCGCCGACGCCGTGAATGGCTCGCAGCTCTACGACACCAATCAGAACCTCGCCACGACGAACGCGAACCTCACGTCGACGAACACAGGCCTCGCCGCGCTCTCCGCCAACGCCGTCAAGTACGACACCGCCGCGCACGACATCGTCACGTTCGGCAACTCCGGCACGCCCGTCAAGCTGACTAATGTGAAGGACGCCACCCTCAGCGCCACCAGCGCCGACGCGGTCAACGGCGCGCAGCTCTATGCGACCAACGTGAAGGTCGCGCAAAACACCACCGACATCAGCAACCTGTCGTCGAGCTTCAACGGCCTGACGAACAACATCGACAACGGCCAGGTCGGCATCGTCCGCCAGGACCTGACGACGCGCGTCATCACGGTCGGCGGCGCGACGGACGGCACGACGATCAACGTCGCCGGCACGGCCGGTCCGCGCGTCGTCACGGGCGTGGCGAATGGCGCGGTGAACGCAAAGAGCGTCGATGCAGTCAACGGCTCGCAGTTGTTCAACGCATCGTCGACGATCGCGGCGGCGCTCGGCGGCGGCGCGGGCGTCGATTCGAAGGGCGGCGTGAGCGCGCCGACCTACAACGTCGGCGGCTCGCAGGTGCATAACGTGGGCGCCGCGATCGACAACCTCGACGGCCGCGTGACCAAGAACACGACCGACATCGCCGCTTTGCAGGGCAATCTCGCGAGCGTGTCGGAAGTCGCGTCGAACGCGGTTGCGTATGACTCGAAGGACCATACGAAGGTCACGCTCGGCGGCCCCACGCCGGCAGACGGCACCGCGCCCGCGGCAGTCCAGTTGACGAACGTGAAGGACGGCGATCTGTCGGACACCAGCACGGACGCCGTCAACGGACGACAGTTGAACGCCACGAACGCCAAGCTCGACGCCTACGCCGGCCTCGTGAACAACTTCCAGAGCGCGGGCGTCGACTATGTCGCCGTGAACTCGACGAAGGAGCCGCTGCCGGTTGCCACGGGAACGAACGCGGTTGCCATCGGCGCGAATTCGACGGCGAGCGGCAACAACTCGGTCGCGCTCGGCGCGAACTCCGTCGCGGATCAGGACAACACGGTGTCGGTCGGATCGGCGGGTAACGAGCGCCGCGTGACGAACGTCGCGCCGGGCACGAACGGCACGGACGCGGCCAACGTCAACCAGTTGAACGCGTTGCGCAACGATATCGGCGCAAGCCTGACGTCGCTGCAACGCAGCGCGTTCGCCGGCGTGGCGGCGGCGATGGCGATGCCGAACCTCACACCGCGTGAGCCGGGCAAGACGGTCGTGGCGGCGGGCATCGGCAACTACAAGGGCTACAGCGCGCTGGGCGCGGGCGCGACGTATCGTTCGCGTGACGGCGCGTGGCTCGTGAACGGCGCGTTTTCGGTGACGCCGCACGGCGACGCTGGTCTGCGCGCGCAAGTCGGCTACGAGTTCTGATCCCAACGTAACGACACAACGTAAAAGGGGCGGTCCGCAAGGACCGCCCCTTTTTTTCGACGCAAGCAAAAACCTTTAGGCCACTTGCCGCGCCTCCCCGGCAGACCCGTCACGCCAGCGCGCGAGCAGCGCATTCCACTTCGTCTTCGCCGCCCTCACGTTGTTGTCCTTCACGTGGCCGTAGCCGCGCATCGAGTCGGGCAGGCTCGCCAGTTCGATCGCCAGCGCGAGTTTCTGCGCCGTCAATCCGGCGATCAGTTCCTTCACGAGCGCCTCATACTCGACGATCAACGCACGTTCCATCTTGCGCTCTTCGGTCTTGCCGAATACGTCGAACGCCGTGCCGCGCAGGAACTTCATCTTTGCGAGCACGCGCATTGCGGGCAGTATCCACGGACCGTACTGCTTCTTGACGAGCTGTCCCTTCGCGTCCTTCTTCGAGAACGCCGGCGGCGCGAGGTGGAACTTGATCTTCCAGTCGCCTTCGAAACTGCTCTTCACTTTCTCCACGAACGCCGGATCGGCATAGAGGCGCGCGACTTCGTACTCGTCCTTGTACGCCATCAGCTTGTGCAGATTCTTCGCGACCGCCTCGGTCAGCGCATACTGCCCGTCGCCCAGGCCCAACTCGGCTTCCGCCGAGCGAACCTGCGCGACGAGACGTCCATAACGCGCCGCATACGCCTCGTTCTGATAGTCGGCGAGATACGCGAGGCGCTTTTCGATCAGCTTGTCGAGCGCTTTCGGCGAATGCAGCGCGATGATCTTGCTCGTCGTTTCCTGCGACGGCGCGCGTCCCTGCGAATCGACGATACGTCGAACAGCTTCGAGATCGTGCGCGGCGCGGCGTCCCCATTCGAACGCCGCGAGATTCTTCTCGACCTGCACGGCGTTCAGTTCGATCGCGCGCACGATAGATTCGTGACGCAGCGGCACCCAGCCGCGCTGCCACGCGAAGCCGAGCACGAACGGGTTCGTGTAGATCGCGTCGCCGAGGAGCGCGACGGAGAAGCGGTTCGCGTCGACCATCGCGACATGCTCGCCCGCCGCCGCGCGGATGTCGGCTTCCGCGCTCGCGCCCGGGAAACGCCAGTTCGGGTTCTTGATGAACTCGGCGGTCGGCGTCTGTGCGCTGTTCACGACGACGCGCGTGTGGTCCGGTTGCATCCGCGAGCCGCATTCGTCGCTCGCCGTCACGATCGCGTCGCAGCCGATCACGAGATCCGCTTCGCCCATCGCGATGCGCGTCGCGTGGATGTCCGTGGGCCGCGTGGCAATCTGCACGTGGCTCATCACGGCGCCGCCTTTTTGCGCGAGTCCGGTGACGTCGAGGACGGTCACGCCCTTTTGCTCCAGATGCGCGGCCATGCCGAGCAGCGCGCCGATCGTCACGACGCCTGTTCCGCCGACGCCCGTCACGAGCACGCCATAGGGCCGCGCGATTTCAGGCAAGTCGGGTTCCGGCACGACGGGCATCGCGTCGCCCGCCACGCTCGACGTCTGCGGTTTCTTCAACTGTCCGCCCTCGATCGTCACGAAGCTCGGGCAGAAGCCGTTGAGACACGAATAGTCCTTGTTGCACGTCGACTGGTTGATCTGGCGCTTCGTGCCGTACTCGGTGTCGAGCGGCTCGACCGACAGGCAATTCGACTTCACCGAGCAATCGCCGCAGCCTTCGCAGACCGCCTCGTTGATCACCACGCGCTTCGCCGGATCGGGAAACGCGCCGCGCTTCCTGCGGCGGCGCTTCTCAGTCGCGCAGGTCTGGTCGTAGATCAGGATCGACGTGCCCGAAATCTCGCGAAGCTCGCGCTGGATCTCGTCGAGCTTGTCGCGATGATGCACGTCGATACCCGGCGCGAGACCGACGTTCGCCGTGTACTTCTCCGGCTGATCGGTGACGATCACGATCTTGGCCGCGCCTTCGGCCGCGAGCTGATGCGTGATCTGCGGGACGGTCAGGACGCCATCGACCGGCTGGCCGCCCGTCATCGCGACCGCGTCGTTGTAGAGAATCTTGTACGTGATGTTCGCCTTCGACGCGATCGCCGCGCGAATCGCGAGCAGGCCCGAATGGAAATACGTGCCGTCGCCGAGATTGGCGAAAACGTGCTTGTCGTTCGTAAACGGCGCCTGGCCGATCCACGCGACGCCTTCGCCGCCCATCTGGCTGAACGTGCTCGTGCTGCGGTCCATCCACACGGTCATGTAGTGGCAGCCGATGCCCGCCATCGCGCGCGAGCCTTCCGGCACGTTCGTCGACGTGTTGTGCGGGCAGCCCGAGCAGAACCACGGCTTGCGCTCGGCTTCGACGCGCGGCTTCGCCAGCGCGCGCTCCTTCGCTTCGATCACCGCGATACGCGTCGCGATGCGCGCGCGCACTTCGGCGGGCAGATCGAACTTGTCGAGGCGCGTGGCGATCGCCTTTGCGATGATCGCCGGCGACAGCTCGTAATGCGCCGGCAACAGCCAGTTGCCCATCGGCACCGACCATTCGCCGCCCGCGCCGTCTTTCTCGTCGAACTTGCCGTACACGCGCGGACGCTGCGCATCCGGCCAGTTGTACAACTCTTCCTTGATCGCGTATTCCAGAATCTGGCGCTTCTCTTCGATCACCAGAATCTCTTCGAGCCCGTGCGCGAACTTGTGCGCGCCCTGCGCTTCGAGCGGCCACACGCAGCCGACCTTGTACAGCCGGATGCCGATGCGCGCGCAGGTTTCGTCGTCGAGACCGAGGTCCGCGAGCGCCTGGCGCACGTCGAGATACGCCTTGCCCGCGGTCATGATGCCGAAGCGCGCGTTCGGCGCGTCGATTTCGACGCGGTCGAGCTTATTCGCGCGCACGTAGGCGAGCGCGGCGTACCACTTGTAGTCGAGCAGGCGCGCTTCCTGGACGAGCGGCGGATCGGGCCAGCGGATGTTCAGGCCGCCGTCGGGCATCGTGAAGTCGGTCGGAAGCTCGATTTTCACGCGATGCGGATCGATGTCGACCGAAGCCGACGATTCCACCACGTCGGTGACGCACTTCATCGCGACCCAGAGGCCGGAATAGCGGCTCATCGCCCAGCCGTGCAGGCCGAAGTCGAGATATTCCTGCACGTTCGACGGGAACAGCACCGGCAGGCCGCACGCCTTGAAGATGTGTTCCGACTGATGCGCGAGCGTCGAGGATTTCGCGGCGTGGTCGTCGCCGGCGAGCACCAGCACGCCGCCGTGCGCGGACGAACCCGCCGAATTGCCGTGCTTGAAGACGTCGCCGGAGCGGTCGACGCCCGGGCCCTTGCCGTACCACATCGAGAACACGCCGTCGTATTTGGCGCTCGGGTACAGATTGACCTGCTGCGAACCCCAGACGGCGGTGGCCGCGAGGTCTTCGTTCACGCCGGGCTGGAACACGACCTGATGCGCGGCGAGATGCGTCTTCGCCTTCCAGAGCGACTGGTCGAGACCACCAAGGGGAGAACCGCGATAGCCGGAGATGAACCCGGCCGTATTGAGCCCGGCGGTCTTGTCGCGTTCCTGTTGCAGCATCGGCAGCCGAACCAGCGCCTGGATGCCGCTCATGTACGCGCGGCCGCGTTCGAGCGTGTATTTGTCGTCGAGCGTGACGGATTTCAGCGCGGCTTCTAGCGAAGCTCTTTGTTCTGCGTCTAGCGGGGCATTCATTATGTGTACTCCTCCACCCAGTTTGGGATCACCAAAGCATTCCGTGGACCGCGGCATCTTGTGGACGCGTCGGCCGGGATTGTGAGTGTGCCGAGTCGCGCGCGTTTCGGGCAGTGGTAAAAACCCGCTGAAAAATCAGGCGCTTGTTTCAGTTTATGTCGTTTTGACGACACGTTCGAGTGCTTTTGCACACGGATGTTACTAGCTGTAAAAACGACCGGCTCGCGGAACTGATGTCCCTTATCCTGTCTAATCTCGGGCTTGCGCACCTTTTTGCGTACCGAAATTCGGAGTCAGGCTTTACGAAGCAGCACTAGCCGTACCCATGCAGCACGTAGTCAGAAGGAGATAAAACAATGAAGCAGCGCCATATCCAGAGCTTTTTGATGGTTTCGGCCGCCTTTTTCGCCATGAACGCGCCGATTCGCGCCGGCAATGCCACTTCGCACGTCAACGCGTCACCCGCGCAGCAGGTCGCGCAGATGCGCGCGCAAATGGCGGACGCCCGCACCACGCGACAGGACGCGTCGCAGGCCGACGACGACGCGCAAGACTGATCGAACACTCGGCGGCTCTTCCAGCATGAGCCGTCAAAAACAAAAAAGGCGAGGATCGATTCGATCGCTCGCCTTTTTCTTTGCGCATCCGCGTTAGCTGGTCGTGTCCTTCACAACGCCGCGGCGCATCTGATCTAGTTCGATCGATTCGAAGAGCGCCTTGAAATTGCCCTCGCCGAAACCCTGATTGCCCTTGCGCTGAATGATCTCGAAGAAGATCGGCCCGATCTGGTTCTCGGTGAAGATCTGCAGCAGGATTTCGTCCGCGACGCCGTCGATCAGAATCCCGCGCTTCTTCAGTTCCGCCACCGATTCGCCGTGATTCGGCACGCGGCGGTCGACGAGTTCGTAATACGTGTCGATGGTGTCCAGGAGCGAGATCTTCGCGCAGTTGAGGCCGTCGACGGTGCGATAGATGTCGTCGGTGCCGAGCGCGATGTGCTGGATGCCTTCGCCGCGATACGCGTCTAGATATTCCTGAATCTGGCCGGCCGTCTCCGAGCCTTCCTCGTTGATCGGAATGCGGATCTTGCCGCAGGGCGACGACATCGCCTTCGATTTGACCGCCGTCACCTTCCCTTCAATGTCGAAATAGCGCGCTTCGCGGAAGTTGAAGAGGCGCTCGTAGAACTCCGCCCATTCGATCATGCGGCCGCGATGCACGTTGTGCGTCAGGTGATCGATGTACGTCAGTCCGTGGCCGACCGGATTCTGCTCGGCGCCGGGAATCGGCTCGAAATCGACGTCGTAGATGCTGATGTCGCCGATGCTGCCCGGCTGCGCGCCGTTCTTGCCGCGCCAGCGGTCGACGAAATAGATCAGCGAATCGCCGATGCCCTTGATCGCCGGGATGTTCAGTTCCATCGGGCCGGTTTTATTGTCGAAGCCCCACGCGCCGAGTTCGAGCGCGCGCTCGTAGGCCTTGCCCGCATCGGCGACGCGAAACGCGATCGCGCAGATCGACGGCCCATGTAGGCGCGCGAAGCGCTGCGCGAACGAATCGGGCTCGGCGTTGATGATGAAGTTGATCTCGCCCTGGCGATACAGCGTCACGTTCTTGTGGCGATGGCGCGCGATCGCGGTGAAGCCCATCTGTTCGAAGAGCTTGCCGAGCGCGACCGGGTCCGGCGCGGTGTATTCGATGAACTCGAAGCCGTCGGTGCCGACGGGGTTATCCCAGCCCTGAAATGTCATCTCGTCTCCTTGAATCTCTGTGCAGAAATAGTGAGATGAAGTGTAATCAAGCCCGCCCGGCGAAAACTTGCGAAATAAATCGTCGATGAATACGATTGCGCAAGTTGCTGCTGCATTTCAAAGAACAGGAGACAGAAAATGGCCGATGCCGAACTCGATGCGATCGATCGAAGAATTCTCGCGATTCTTCAGGAGAACGGGCGGCTGTCGAATCAGGAGATCGCGGAGCGCGTGAATCTGTCGCCGAGTCCGTGCCTGCGCCGCATCCGGCGGCTGGAGGAAAGCGGCGTCATTCGCGGATACGTGGCGTTGCTCGATCCGCAAAAGCTCGGGCTCGGGCTGCTGGCGTATGTGAACGTGCGGCTGGAGAAGCGCGGCGGGACGGCGGGAACGCGCTCGCCGAATCCCGCGACCCACGCCGATCTGTTTCGCGAGGCCGTGCGCGCATGGCCGGAAGTCGTCGCCTGCGACGCGATGACGGGCGACATGGACTATCTGCTGCGCGTTCAGGTGGAAGACATGGCGCACTTTTCGCGCTTCGTGCAGGACCAGTTGCTGCACCATCCATCGGTGATCGACGTCAAGACGAGCTTTTCGCTCGAGCGCATCAAGGAAACGACCGCGCTGCCGCTGCGCTGACGGCGTCGCCGATGATGTCGGCGCGGCACAAAAGAAGAAGGGCGGTCATGGCCGCCCTTTGTATGGTCCCGCTCGCAACGCCAACCCCGCGTTTTCTTTACGCAGCGCCCGCCGTCGGCATGAACACATTGAACATTTGCGACGCGCGGCGCGCCTGGCGCTTGATCGCGTAGTCGAACGCGGCGGCCTGCTCTTGCAGCATTTCCGCGATCAGGCTCGACTGATCGGCGGGCGTGAGCGACAGATAAGCATCCGCTTCGCCATACGCGTACTCGATCTTCATGCCCGATTTCTTGGCGATGTGCATCATCGTGGCGTTGCGCGACAGGCAGTGCATGTAGAGCATCGATACCTGCGTGTTGCGGCTGCGGATGGCGGCGCGCTCGAACATCTTCGTGCCGATGCCGCGGCCGCGCGCGCTTTCCAGCACGGAGACGCCGAATTCGGCGGTGCGCTTGTCGCCTTCAGCCGGCAGATATGCCAGATGGCCGACGCCGATCAGTTGCAGTTCGTTGTCGAAGACGCCGAATACCGTGTCGCGCGCGAAATCGATATTGCGCACGTAGTTGTCGATGACGTGGTCCGGCACGATCTGGCCGAAGCGCAGCAGGCGGTCGTCTTCGTCGAGCGCGAGAAAGTGGGTGAGCAGACGCTCGCGGTCGCCCGAAGACAGCTCGCGAACGAGAACCGGCCGTCGACCGGCGTCCGGCAGCGTGCGCTCGGCTGCGACGGTGGGTGCGGTAACGCGGTTAATAGTTATGTTCACGATGGGTTCTCCTTGATTCGTCATGCGACGTGCTGCATCGCAAAACGAATTTTACCCGATTAGTGAAATACGGATACGGGAAAACCCTTAAAACGCCCCTGAGGCGGTGTTCTAAAAAATCGTTTACAAATAAAATAATGTATAAAAATCAACGATGTAGTGATTGTGTCTCAAAACAACATTCACTGTTCGCGAATCGGTGCTGTCGCGCAGCAATCATTGATCGCCGTTGAGCCCATGCTCGATCACGTCGACGACCTGCTCCGCGAACTCGCGATAGCCCAGTGTCCCGCCCGGCTTGAGCCACGTGAACGTCCAGTTGATCATGCCGAACACCATCATCGTGAGCGCGGTCTGATTTTCCTTCGTC
Organism: Caballeronia telluris; assembly: GCF_001544495.1. Classification (GTDB taxonomy): domain Bacteria; phylum Pseudomonadota; class Gammaproteobacteria; order Burkholderiales; family Burkholderiaceae; genus Caballeronia; species Caballeronia telluris. The sequence continues at coordinate 11,242 of NZ_FCNZ02000014.1, read as the reverse complement.
GCGCGCTTCGGATACGCGCGCGCCAGTTGTCTGGCGAACGCGGCCACGATATCGCGCTGCCGGTCGAGCACTATCGTGCGCTGGACGTCTTCGAGATACTTCACGTCGTTGAGCAGCGCGACGTGCCGGCTGTGCGACGTCTCGTACTCCGCGAGAAACGCGCGGACCAGTTCCGCGAACGCTTCCCGCTCGGTAAGACCACGTCGCTGGCTCGCGCCTTCCACCTCCGCGATGATCAGCATCAGCCGCTTGGTGTAGCGGTCGAGCAGATCGAAGAGGATCGCTTCCTTGCTCTCGTAATAGTGGTACAGACGCGCCTTCGACGTGCCGCTCGCCGCGGCGAGGTCGGCCATCGAGGTGCTCGGATAGCTCGTCTTGGCGAATTTGGCGGCGGCGAGTTCGAGAATCTGTTCGCGTTGGGTGTCGTGATCGGGCGCTCTTGTGCGGGCCATTGAGAAGTCGAATACGGTTTTAGTCGGAGTTGCCGGCGCTCTGCCGGAGGTCTGCGTTGACGATGTCGCCGGGTTCGCCGCGAAGTTTAAGCCGTCCCGCCATCGCCAGCTCGCGGCAGCGCCAGAAGGCGATCGAATCGCTGACCATGAAGCCGAACTCCGCGCTCATCACCTGTCCGGCGATGCGGCGCGCCGGCTGCCAGTCGGGCGTGACGAGCTCGAGAATCGCCTGGTCGATCTCGGCGTAGGTGCCCGCGACGAACGTGTTGTCCTGCCAGCGCCGCGTTTGCGCGTTCACGTGCTTCGCCTCCTGCCATTCGAGCGCGAGCCGTCCGATGCGCAGCACCGAGATCGGCGCGGCGCTCGGCAATTTCGCGAGCATTTCCTCGGCCGAGAACATGCCGACGGCCGTCGCGCCGTCGCTGCGGCCGCGACGCCGCTCCTGGCCGTCGGCGTCAGTCACGAAAGGGAGATCGCGGTCGGAGAGTTTGGCTTCGTTCAGCCGCTGCGGCGCATTGCGCAGATGATAGGCGACGCGTCTGAGCGTCAGCTGATCCGACGCGCTCTGGCCGTGCCAGACGACGATTTGCGCGTCGTTGCGCACGAGGCCTTGCAACTGCGTTTCCTGCTGCTCGAACTCGGCGTCGAAGTCGATGCCGTCGCCCGCGAGCACGTGACGCCAGAACGTGGCCCGCGTGTCGGGCGCGTCGTCGACGTTGCGGATCGGGCCGACCGCGAGATCGTCCTTCAACGCGACGACGGGTTCGTCGCGGCCCGCGAGCTTCAGCGCTTCGCGAAGGGTGTCGGCGGCGTGGTCGCCGTTGGTGACGTGGATGATGCTCATCGTTGTGTGTCCGCTGACGAAAGCTGGCTGCAAAACAAAAGGACCGCACGAAGCGGCCCTAGTGTAAGCCAGGCTCCATGACGATCAACGTTCGTCGTAGCTCACGACGATGCGATCCGAAACCGGATGGCACTGGCACGTCAGCACGTAGCCATCGTCGATTTCCTGCTGTTCCAGCGTGAAATTCTTTTCCATCGTCACCTCGCCTTCGAGCACTTTCGCTCGACAGGTGCAGCACACGCCGCCCTTGCACGCGTAAGGCAGCGCGAGACCCGCCTTCAGGCCGACATCGAGCACGCTCAGGCCGACGTAAGGCAGACGCAGCTTGCGCTTTTTCCCGTCGATGATCAGTTCGAGGTCGGCGGCCGGCGTGTCCTCGGTCATCTCGATGGGCGGCACGCCCGCCTGCGGCAGCGGCGTGCCGAAGCGCTCGACGTGCACTTGTTTCGGCGGCACGCCCGCGTCTTTCAGGGCGGCTTCGGCCGCGTCCATCATCGGGCCGGGGCCGCAGATGAACGCTTCGTCGATGTCGGCGGCGGGTGCGAGCGTCTGCAAAAACGCCGCGCATTTGTCCTGATCCAGAACGCCGTTGAACAACTCGACGTCCTGCAAATCGTCCGACAGCACGTGATACAGCGAAAACCGGCTCATGAAGCGGTTCTTCAGGTCTTCGAGTTCCTCGGCGAACATGATCGCGTCGACGCTGCGGTTGCCGTAGACCAGCGTGAAGCGGCTCGTCGGCTCCGATTCGAGCGTCGTCTTGACGATCGCGAGCACCGGCGTGATGCCCGAGCCGCCCGAGAACGCGACGTAATGCTTCGCGTGATCCGCGTTCAGGTGCGTGAAGAAGCGGCCGTCGGGCGTCATCACGTCGATTTCGTGACCGGGCTGCAGCGTGTCGAACGCGAAGTTCGAGAAGCGCCCGCCGCGCACGCGCTTGATGCCGATGCGCAGTTCGCCGTCGCGGTCGTAGTCGGTCACGCCGACGCAGATCGAATACGAGCGGCGCGTCTCTTCGCCGTCGATGTGCGTCTTCAGCGTGACGAACTGGCCTTGGGTGAAACGGTACGCGTCGCGCAGTTCGGGCGGAACGTCGAACGAAACGGTGACGGCATCGGCGGTTTCGGGCCGTACTTCGCGGATACGCAGCGGATGGAATTGCGGAGTCGCCATGATGTCGGGTCAGTAGGGTTTGAAATAGTCGAACGGCTCGCGGCAGTCGATGCAGCGGTACAGCGCCTTGCACGCGGTCGAGCCGAATTGCGCGAGGCGCTCGGTGTGCTTCGAGCCGCAGCGCGGGCAGGCGGGCGTCTCGACGACGGCGGCGCGCGGGACGAAGCGGATCGTCTTTTCCTTCGGCGCCGCGCTGCCGCAGTTGCCCGTCGGCGGCGCGATGCCGTAGCGGCGCAGCTTTTCGCGTGCGTCGTCGGTCATCCAGTCCGTGGTCCAGGCGGGCGCGAGCACGGTTTCGATCCGGTGCGCGCCGAGACCGGCCTGCGATAGCGCGTCCTCGATGTCTTCGGCGATCTGCGACATCGCCGGGCAGCCGGAATAAGTCGGCGTGATCACCACTTCGATGACGTCGTCCGCCCCGCGACGCACGTCGCGCAAGATGCCGAGTTCGCGGATCGATACCACCGGAATTTCCGGGTCGGGCACGTTTTCCAGCACTTCCCAGGCGCGTTCGAGGATAGCGTCGGCGGTCGTCATCATGGCGTTACCAGCCCGCGCCGGGGTGCTGACGCGCGAGGCTCTGCATCTCGGCGAGCAGATAGCCCATGTGCTCGGAATGCTCGCCGTGCTTGCCGGTGCTCACGTGCTTCACGTCGGCCGGCGCGGCGAGCGTCGCCTGTTCGAGCGTCGCGGCGACGTCTTCTCGCCAAGCGGTTTCGATATCGGTCGGAAGCGGGCCGATGCCCGCCGCGGCGATCGCCGTTTCCACGTCGTCGACGCTGAAGAACTCCCGCGTGTACGGCATCAGGTAGTCGAGCGCCGCCTGTGCGCGCCGATGCGATTCCTCGGTGCCGTCGCCGAAGCGGATCAGCCAGTCGCCCGCATGATGCAGGTGATAGCGCGTTTCCTTCAGCGATTTCGCGGCGATCGCGGCAAGATGTTCGTCCGTCGACGATTCGAGCGCCGTCCACACATGGCTCATCAGCGCGGAATACAGGAAGTTGCGCACGATCGTCACCGCGTAGTCGCGCTCGGTGCACGCGGTGCCCGCGAGCGGCCCGAAGTGCGGCAACTCGGCGATCGTGTAGTTCGCGAATTCACGCTCGGTGCGGAAGTAGGCGTAGTCGTCTTCGGTCTTCTTCTTGCCGTTGAGCGCTTCGTCGAGCGTCGCCGCGTGCGAATAGAGCAAGCGCGCCTGACCGATCAGATCGAGGCTGATGTTCGCGAGCGCAATGTCTTCTTCCAGCGCCGGGCCGTGACTGCACCACTCGGCGTTGCGCTGCCCGAGGATCAGCGCGTTGTCGGCGAGACGCAGCACGTAGGCGAGATGTTGGGGCGTCGTCATGTCTCTAGCGCCTTACATGTGGTTGATTTCGTCGGGCAGCACGAAGAAGGTCGGGTGACGGTAGATTTTGTCGCCGGCGGGCTCGAAGAGTTCGGCCTTGTCGGCGGGATCGGACGCCGTGATCGCCGCCGAGGGCACCACCCAGATGCTCACGCCTTCCTGACGGCGCGTGTAGACGTCGCGCGCCATGCGCAGCGCGGCGGGTGCGTCGGGCGCGTGCAGGCTGCCGCAATGCTTGTGATCGAGACCTTGCTTGCTGCGCACGAATACTTCCCAGATCGGCCATTCCTTGTTCATGTTTGTCTCCTCGTTCAAGCAGCTTGTTGATGGGCGCGGGCGGCTTGTTTTTCCGCATGCGCGAGCGCGGCTTCGCGGACCCAGGCGCCGTCGTCGTGCGCCTTCACGCGAGTGGCGAGCCGCTCCTTGTTGCACGGGCCGTCGCCGTTCACGACGCGCCAGAATTCTTCCCAGTCGATCGCGCCGTAGTCGTGCGCCTTGCGTTCCTCGTTCCACTTCAGATCGGGATCGGGCAGCGTGACGCCGAGAATCTTCGCCTGCTCGACGGTCGCATCGACGAATTTCTGGCGCAGGTCGTCGTTCGAAATGCGCTTGATGCCCCACTGGAACGACTGGCCGCTGTGGATCGAATCCTTGTCGCTCGGGCCGAACATCATCAGCACCGGCCACCACCAGCGGTCGACCGCCTGCTGGACCATCTCTTTTTGCGCCTCTGTGCCCTTCATCATCGCGAGCAGGGCGTCGAAGCCTTGCCGCTGATGGAACGATTCTTCCTTGCAGATGCGGACCATCGCGCGGGCGTACGGGCCGTAGGTGCAGCGGCAGAGCGGAATCTGGTTCATGATCGCGGCGCCGTCGACCAGCCAGCCGATCACGCCGACATCCGCCCACGTGGGCGTCGTGTAATTGAAGATGCTCGAATATTTGGCCTTGCCGGCGTGCAGCGCTGCGACGAGTTGATCGCGCGAGACGCCCATCGTTTCGGCGGCGCTATATAGATAGAGGCCGTGACCGCCTTCGTCCTGCACTTTCGCGAGCAGGATCGCCTTGCGCTTCAGGCTCGGCGCGCGGCTGATCCAGTTGCCTTCGGGCTGCATGCCGATGATTTCCGAATGCGCGTGCTGCGAAATCTGGCGGATCAGGGTCTTGCGGTAAGCCTCGGGCATCCAGTCCTGCGGCTCGATCTTGCCGTCGGCCTGCATCACGGCGTCGAAGCGTTGCTGCTCGGGAGAGGCGCTCGTATCGGCTTGCGCGCCGATCGGCTGGACGTTGCCGGGAATATCGAGGGATTGGGTGTACATGACGATCTCGCTCAAGGTAAGTCGCTGTGCGGCGATTATAAACCGACCGGCCGGTCGGTTTATAACTTTTTTTGAGATAAACGGGAGGATTTTTGTCTCGGGCGGGGAAGGGAATCGGCAAAGCTCAGGGACACCGTGCCAGCGACAAAAAAAGGGCCGCTTCTGTCGAAGCGGCCCTTTTTTCAATTGAGAGGAGCGGGTGTTACCTAAGTCCCCGCAAGCTCGATCAACCGGCGACTCGCCCGCCTGAGGCCTCGAAATCCTCCGCATCGACGTCGTAACCCGACGGCTCCCAGCGAATCGCGAGGAGCGCGATCAGTCCGGCGAGCGGCGCGGCCGCGATGATCCAGAACACCTTGGTCCCGAGCGCCGCCGACAACACCGGAAACAGGAACAGCGACACGGTCGAACTGGAGCGCATCAGCGTCTGGTTGAAGCCGACGCCGACGCCGCGCAGCGAAGTCGGATAACTGAGCGACGCGAACGTCATGCTGTGCGAGCCGGGCCCGAAGCCCTGTCCGAGCAGGAACAGCGCGAGGAACGCGATCGCCATGACGACTTCCGCGCCGTTCGCCGGACGCCCCACGATTGCCAGTCCGACGAGCGCGGCCAGCTGGAACGCGTAGCCGCCGACCGTCAGCTTCCACGCGCCGATCTTCGGCACGGTGCGCACCGCGATCAGCCCGCCGACGAACGCGAAGCACAGGTTGAGCGCGAGCGATGCGAGGATGGTGGTGAGCATCGACTGCTTGAGGAAGCTCGAAATGATGACCGGCAAACCGAACGCCACCGCGTTGTACGCGAACGAGGACGCGATGGCGATGATCGTCGCGAGCACGGTGCGTCGCAGATAGACCCCGCGCAGGAGCGCGCCGTAGTTGCTCCAGGAAGCCTTGCGCGGCGTGCGCGTCGCGGCTGCGGTCGCGGGCGACGCATCGACGCGCGTGTCGATGCCATATGAGCGTTTGAGAATCGCGGCGGCGCCGGCGAGATCGCCCTGATTGGCGGCCCACACCGGCGACTCGCTGATATACCGGCTGCGAATCGCGATGATCACGATCGCCGGCACCGCGCCGAAGCCGAGAATCAGGCGCCAGAGCCAGCCGGAGTGGCTTTCGGGCAGCACCGCGTACAGCCCGAGCACGAGCAGATACGACACGCTGATTGCCGCGTACCACGTCGGGCACCACATCGCGATGCTGGCCGCCTTGTTGCCGCGCCCCTTCAGCCGCGAGAACTCGGCGAGAAAGGCCATCGCCACCGGCAGGTCGATGCCGACGCCCAGCCCCATCACGAAGCGCGAGCCGCCGAGCACCCAGGCGTTCGGCGCGAGCGCGCAGGCGATCGCCGCGATGACAAAAAAGAACATGTCGGCCATGAACACGCGATATCGGCCGATTTTGTCGGTGAGATAGCCGCCGATCAGCGCACCGATGATCGCGCCGAACGTGATCGCCGATGCGACGAAGCCCGTCCCGGTCGGCGTGAGCGAGAACTCGCGGGCGATGTCCTTGACGCCGAACGCGAGCGCGCCGAGGTCGTAGGCGTCGAGGAAGACGCCGCCGAGGGCGATCGCGATGACGACGCGTGCGTCGCTGCCGACCGCCGCGCCACGGTTGACGAGATCGGAGACGTCGGCGGCGCTGCGGATGACGGGCCGCGCATCGGTGGTGGCGGCGGCCGGCGCGTGGGCGCGGTCGGGGGCGATGGAAGCTGACATGAATGAACCGTAAAAAAGTTTGACAAGGCAACGATCGCGCGATGCTACGTGCTCGCGCGCGCCCGGCCAAATTCATTTTTGTTATTTGATGACTTACGGCCGGAGCGGGCCCGCGCGCGACGGAATGCGACAATGTCGGCGTTTCCAACCGCAGCCGAGAGCATGTCCGCACCCGAACCGAAACAGATTTCCCGCGTGGCCGTTATCGGCGGCGGGCCGGCCGGCCTGATGGCGGCCGAGGCGCTCGCGGCGGGCGGCGTGCAGGTCGATGTCTACGACGCGATGCCGTCGGTCGGCCGCAAGTTCCTGATGGCGGGCAAGGGCGGCATGAACCTCACGCATTCGGAAGCCGCCGCGCCGTTCCTCGCCCGTTACGGCGCGCGCAGCGAACAGATTGCGCCGCTCCTGCGCCGTTTCGATGCCGGCGCGCTGCGGCAATGGGTGCACGAACTCGGCATCGAAACGTTCGTCGGCAGTTCAGGACGCGTCTTTCCGACCGACATGAAAGCAGCGCCGATGCTGCGCGCGTGGCTGCATCGGCTGCGCGGGGCGGGCGTGCGGTTCCATATGCGGCATCGGTGGACGGGATGGACGTCGTCCGCGCTGGTGTTCGCCGCGCCCGAGGGCGAAGTGCACGTGCAGGCCGACGCGGTCGTTCTGGCGCTCGGCGGCGCGAGCTGGCCGCGGCTCGGCTCGGACGCCGCCTGGGTGCCGTTTCTCGAAGCGCGCGGGGCGCGCGTGCAGCCGTTCGAACCGTCGAACTGCGGCTTCGACGTCGACTGGAGCGAACATTTCTGCAGCCGCTTCGCGGGCGAACCGCTGAAATCGGTGGCGATTGGCATCGAGCGGGAAAAGGGCGCGATCGACTGGCGTGCCGGCGAGTGCCTGATCACGGCGATGGGCATCGAAGGGAGTCTCGTCTACGCGCTGTCGGCGCCGATTCGCGACCGGCTGAAGCAGAACCCGGGCGAAGGCGCGACGATCCTGCTCGATCTCGCGCCGGGCATGACGCCCGAGCGCGTGCTCGCCGAAGTGGCGCATCCGCGCGGCGCGCGCTCGATGTCGAGTCATCTGCAAAGCCGGCTGCACATTGCCGGCGTGAAGGCGGGATTGCTGCGCGAGTGCGTCGGCAAGGAGGAATTCGCCGATCCGCCGACGCTCGCGCGGCGCATCAAGGCGCTGCCGCTCGCGGTGCGGCGGCCGCGGCCGATCGCCGAGGCGATCAGCAGCGCGGGCGGCGTCGCGTTCGAATCGCTCGACGCGCATTTGATGCTCGCCACTTCGCCGGGCGTGTTCTGCGCCGGCGAAATGCTCGACTGGGAAGCGCCGACCGGCGGTTATCTGCTGACGGCGTGTCTCGCGAGCGGACTCGTCGCGGGTGAGGGCGCGCTCGCTTATCTGAAGTCTTCGAACGCGGCGCGCCCCTGAATCAAGCCGCCACGAGCCGCCACAGCGACGTCGTTTCCTTCGAGCGCGCCGAGAAAAGCGGATCCGTTTTGTCGGCGGCGCGCGGGTGCTGCGGCTTCACGTCGAGCCGCCCGTCGACCTTCAGGCCGGCCGCGTCGATCCATTCCTGCAGTTGCGCGCGCGTGCGCAGGCCGAGATGTTCCGCGAAATCGGACAGGATCAGCCAGCCTTCGCCGCCGGGCGTCAGATGCGCGGCGAGGCCGTCGAGAAAGCCGCGCAGCATGCGGCTTTCCGGATCGTAGATCGCGTGCTCGATCGCCGAACTCGGCCGCGCGGGCAGCCACGGCGGATTGCACACGATGAGCGGCGCGCGGCCATCCGGAAAGAGATCGGCTTCGATCACATCGACCTGATTGCCGAGCCCGAGCCGCTCGACGTTTTCACGCGCGCAGGCGAGCGCGCGCGGGTCCATGTCGGTCGCGACCACGCGTTCGACGCCGCGCTGCGCGAGGAGCGCCGCGAGGACGCCGGTGCCGGTGCCGATATCGAACGCGAGCGACTTCGACGGCAGCGGCTGGTCGGCGACCAGCTTGATGTACTCGCCGCGCACCGGAGAAAACACGCCGTAATAAGGATGAATCCGCGCGCCGAGCGCCGGGATCTCGACGCCCTTCTTGCGCCACTCGTGCGCGCCGACGAGTCCGAGCACTTCCCGCAGCGACACCACCGACGGCCCGTCGGACTGCCCGTAGGCCTCCGCGCAGGCATCGCGCACGTCGGGCGCGCGGCGCAGCGGAATCGCGTATTGCTCGTCGAGCGGCAGCACCAGCATCGCCAGCGTGCGCGCGCGCTGCGACTGCGCGAGCCGATGCAGATTGAAGCGGTCGACGGGAGAAGGCTCGGGCGCTTCGGCCGCCTTGCGTTTTTTCGGCTTGTTTTCGATCCGGCGCGCCATCGCCTGCAATAACTGGCGCGCGTTCTGGAAGTCGCCGCGCCAGAGGATCGCCGTCCCTTCGCACGCGAGGCGATAGGCGGAATCGGCGGTCATCTGGTCGTCGCCGATGACGACGCGCTTCGGCGGCGCGTTCCCGCTCTCCGAGCGCCAGCGCGCCGAGTGGCTCACGCCGTCTTCCTCCCAGTTGAGCGATGGGTGAGCGGCGGCGGTGGCGGGAGTTGCGGAATTCTTCGATTGCATGCGGATGTCGATTCGAGGTTGGGCCGGTCGGCCGTGTGACTATATTCTGAGGCTTTTCCGGCGAGCCGCCGGAAATCTGGCGAAAAGCAGCGCTTCGGCGATCTTCGGCGCGGTGCGTCGATCAGGCACAATCGCTCTATTTTCTGCCTCCGAACGACCGAATGAAGCTTCGAATTCTTGCTGCAAGCGCGGGCATGCTGGTCGCGCAGTTTCTTGCCGGATCGGCTGCATTCGCGCAGACCGCCGCCGAACCGCCGTCCAGCGGCCATTGGGTGAGCGCCTGGGCGACCGCGCTGCAGGCGATTCCGCAGCAGGCGGACTTGCCTCCGCTGTACCGCGCGCCGGAAATCGGCGGGCGGACCGTGCGGCAACTGATCTATCCGCAACTCGACGGCAAACGCGCGCGGCTGCGTCTGAGCAATGTCTACGGCACGGCGCCGCTGGTAATCGAGTCGGTGCACATCGCGCGGGCGGTCGGCGCAGGTAGCGCGGCGACGCGTCCGGGAACCGATCGCGCCGTGCTGTTCGGCGGACGTCCGAATGTGACGATCGCACCGGGCGGCCAGATCGACAGTGATCCGGTCGCGTTCGACGTGTCGGCCAAACAGCCGCTTGCGGTCAGCATCCATGCGGCAAAGGAGCAGCGGCTTGCCGCATGGCATCGCGTGGCGAGCCAGGTTAACTACGTCTCGACGCCCGGCGACCATTCGGCCGACACCTCACCCGACGCTTTTCGCACCCGCTTCACGCAATACGCGTGGCTGACGAGTGTCGCCGTCGACGATGCGTCGGCAGAGAGCGTTGTCGCAATCGGCGATTCGATCACGGACGGCATGCGATCGACGCTCAATGCGAACCGGCGTTGGCCCGACGCGCTGGCGCGTCGGCTCGCGGCAAAGGGCGAGTCGGGGACGACGGTCGTCAACGCGGGGATCAGCGGCAATCGGCTCCTCAGCAATTCGCCGTGCTATGGCGAAGCGGTGATCGGCCGCTTCGAGCGCGACGCGCTGCGGCAGCCCGGCGTGCGCGCGATCATCGTGCTGATCGGCATCAACGACATCAATTTCGCCGCGATGCCCGCGCACGCTGGCCTCGACTGCGACAATCCGCATACCCAGGTGACGGCGGATTCGCTGCTGCGCGGTTATCAGCGGCTGATCGCGCAGGCGCATCAACGCGGTATCAAGATATATGGGGCCACGTTGACGCCGGCGTCGCTGCCGCCCGAGCGGGAAAAGATCCGGCTGGCGGTGAACGAATCGATCCGCGCAAGCCGGGCCTTCGACGGCGTGATCGATTTCGACCGGGCCTTGCGCGATCCGGCGCGACCGGACGTGCTGCAGCGTCGCTACGACAGCGGCGACCACATTCACCCGAGCGACGCCGGATATTCGGCGATGGCGGAGGCGGTTCCAATTGAAGCGATGGCGTCCGCGCAGACTCATTGAGCGGCGGACAAAAATTATTTTTCGTCATTCTCTTGTCATCGGCGTCGGGTTGGCCTAATATTCGCCTCCTCGTTTCAAAACGAGGCCGCCAAGGGAACGGGCGGTTCCAGAAGTCGGCAAATTTGGAAGCGAAAGCGGAAAAAGATGTTGACGGAGGGAAAAAGATTCTTCATAATCTCGTTTCTCTGCTGCTGATGCAGCGACGCAAAACGGAAGGGGTGGCGGCGGTAGTTTAAGCGGCTAAACTTCGAAGGCGACTGAGGGTTGGGGCGCCGGTTCTTGCGAATGTTCTTTAAAAACTAACAGCCGATAAGTGTGGGCGCTTGATGGCGACGCGCC
>NZ_FCNZ02000013.1 GCF_001544495.1 Caballeronia telluris | reverse complement strand
TCCGCTGACCCGCATTGCTGACACACATCACGCGCTCTCCACCTTACTCCGAGGGGCGTCGTTCGTGGATCGCATACAGTTGAACGACAAGGTTGCAGGTCTTGGCGCGGGCGGTCCGAGCCTCGTGACGCAGGCTGCTCCTGACCAGGACGTTCTGGTTGCAGGATCGACGGGCGGCACGCACGTGAACTTCGCAGGCACCGCAGGTCCGCGTGAGCTGACGGGCGTTGCCAACGGCACGGGCGACAACTCCGCAGCAACGGTCGGTCAGTTGAGGCCGGTGGCTGCAGCCCTTGGCGGTGGCGCCGCAGTTGGCGCGGACGGCAAGGTGACGCCTCCGACATATAACGTCCAGGGCGGTACGCAGAACAACGTCGGCTCCGCACTGGGTGCGCTGGATAGCGGTCTTGACGCAGTGAAGACCCAACTCGGTAAGGTCGGTACCAGCCTCGTTACGCAGGACTCCCCGACGAGTGCCATCACCGTCGGCGCGTTGACGGGCGGCACGGAACTCAACATCGCCAACAAGGACGGCGCTGCTCGCAAGATCACCAACGTCGCAGCCGGTGACGTGAGCACGTCGAGCCTCGACGCGATCAACGGTTCGCAGTTGCATTCCGTGGGTCAAGGCCTGGCAACGGCCATCGGCGGTGGTGCGGCATTGGGCAGCGATGGCTCGATCACGCAGCCGACGTTCACCGTTGGCAGCGCCCAACTGCATAACGTCGGTGACGCGTTCGCAACGGTTGATGCGAGCTTGACGAAGACCACGAACGACATCAACGGCATCAAGGATACGTTGAGCACGATCGGTACGGGCGGCGGTACGGCGAATCCGAACGCGGTTGCGTACGACTCGGCGGCGCACGACAAGCTCACGCTCGGCACCCCGGGCACGACGACCACGTCGCTGACGAACCTGACGGACGCAACCCTGTCGGATAGCAGCACGGACGCTGTGACGGGCAAGCAGTTGTACGCCACGAACCAGCAGGTCAGCGCACTCGGCGACGCGATCAAGAACGTCAACACGACGGGCAGCACGGTGATTTCGGCGGGTCCGGTTGCAGGTGGTGACACCGGCCCGGCAGCGACGGCATCCGGTTCGGGCGCGCTCGCCATCGGCAGCGGTGCCAACGCAGGCGGCGATAATGCGCTTGCAATCGGTAACGGTGCGGGTGCTGCCGGCCTCGGCAGCACTGCAGTCGGTGCGGGCTCCTCGTCTGCTGGCACGGACTCGGTGGCTCTGGGCCACAACGCTCAGGCTCCGGCCAACAACGCCGTCGCGCTGGGTGCAAACTCGGTTGCCGACCAGCCGAACACGGTTTCGATCGGTTCGGAAGGCAACGAGCGTCGTTTGACCAACGTCGCGCCGGGCATCAACGGCACGGACGCGGTCAACCTGAACCAGTTGCAGGCCGGACTGGGCGGGATTGCTCGCAAGGCTTACAGCGGTGTCGCGGCAGCTACCGCGCTGAACATGATCCCGGACGTCGACGCGAACAAGACGCTGTCGATCGGTATCGGCGGCGGCACGTACCAGGGTTATGCGGCAACGGCCATCGGCGGCACGGCACGTATCACGCAAAACCTGAAGGTGCGCGTCGGTGCGGGCTGGAGCTCCAGCGGCACGACGGTCGGCGCAGGCGCTGCGTACCAGTGGTAAGTCGATAGTCGAACGGCCAGCCAGCAGCGCGCTCCGGTGCGCTGCTTCTGGCGGCCGGTCCGGCACAGCGGTCGATTCGCGAGAGTCGGCCGTGACGGACGGATTGGCGCTATCGCAAGCGACTCAAAAGCAACGGGCTCTTCTTCGGAAGAGCCCGTTTTTTTGCTCGAAACGCGCGACCGATCCGTCTCAATCACGCCAGGCCGCGCAACCCGATCAGTTCCCCACCCGCCGCTTCTCCAGCACGTCCTTCGCCTGCGCGAGCTTCTCCGCCAGTTGCGGCCCGCGCGCCAGCGCGACCCCTACCGCCAGAATGTCGCCGATCGCGAGATGCGAGACGCGCGACGTCATCGGCGAAAAAATATCCGTGTCTTCGTCGACGTTGGCCAAGAGACCCACGCTCGCCATACGCGCGAGCGGCGAGTTGCCGTGCGTGATCGCGACGACCTTCGCGCCGCCCACGAGCGCCGACTTGCACGCGTCGAGAATGTCCTTCGTGCGCCCCGTGTTCGAAATCGCGACGACCACATCGCCCGCGCCGAGCAGCGCGGCCGAGGTCGTGTACGTGTGAGGATCGGAATAGGCCACCGACGGCACGCCGAGCCGGAAGAACTTGTGCTGCACGTCGAGCGCGGCAATGCCCGATCCGCCCGCGCCGTAGAACTCGATGCGCCGCGCGTCGGCGAGCAGGGCGATCGCCGCGGCGACGCTGTCCGTCGACAAGCTGTTGCGCACCTGAATCAGCGCGCCGATCGTCCGGTCGAGCACCTTCGCGGCGACGCCGGACACGGGCTCGTCGGTTCGCACGTCGCGATAGACCGTGGGCACGTCTCCTGCGACGCTTTGCGCCAGCCGGATCTTGAATTCGCGAAAACCGGAAAAGCCGAGCGCCCGGCAAAAGCGCGCGATGGTCGGCTGGCTCACGCCGACGCGCGCGGCAAAGTCGGTCATCGCGAGATCGAGCACTTCGCGCGGCGCTTCCAGGACGTAGTCGGCGAGCTTGCGCTCGGACGGCCGCAATTGTTCGCGCATTGTTTCGACTTGGGACAGCAACATCGGGAATCTCGCCTATGCTGGAAATTGCGTGGACTATAGCCGATGAACGATCATGTACAAATACTACATAACACCGTCGTGCGCCGATCAGGGATTTCCCTGATCTGTATATGCAGTAAGCGTCGCTGGTCTAAGCGTTTGCATAACGAGACACGGTAAAAGCCCGTTGCAGACGTGTAGTTTTTCTACTAACATCGGGTCACTCGGCAAGGAGACGCATCGAACCAGAACTGCCGATCCCCGCGACATTCAACCCAAGCACCTCGGCGGCGTCTGCACGCGGATCGAGGCGAAGGAGTTTCGATGGTTTCCCCGCATCCGCAATTGAAGAAGGTCACCGACCGCGTGATCGAACGCAGCAAGCCGACGCGCGCGGCCTATCTGGCGCGCATCGCTGCCGCGCACGGCCAGTTCCCGGCGCGCGGCGCGCTGTCGTGTGCGAACCTCGCGCACGGTTTTGCCGGTCTCGAAGGCCAGGAAAAGATCGCGATCAAGTCGGTGCGCGAGCCGAACATCGGCATCGTTTCGTCGTACAACGAGATGCTTTCGGCACACGCGCCGTACAAGAACTTCCCCGACATCATCAAGCAGGCCGCGCGCGAGAGCGGCGGCATCGCGCAGTTCGCGGGCGGCGTGCCGGCGATGTGCGACGGCATCACGCAGGGCAACGCGGGCATGGAACTGTCGCTGTTCTCGCGCGAAGTGATCGCGATGAGCACGGCCGTCGCGCTCACGCACAACATGTTCGACGCGGCGCTGTGCCTCGGCATCTGCGACAAGATCGTGCCGGGCCTCTTGATCGGCGCGTTGCAGTTCGGCCATCTGCCGACCATCTTCATCCCGGCCGGCCCGATGACGAGCGGTCTCACCAACGACGAAAAGGCGAAGGTCCGCCAGCAGTTCGCGACCGGCGCATGCGATCGCAGCGCGCTGCTCGAAGCGGAATCGGCGGCGTATCACAGCCACGGCACCTGCACGTTCTACGGCACGGCGAACAGCAACCAGATGCTGATGGAAGTGATGGGTCTGCATCTGCCGAGTTCGGCCTTCGTCCATCCGCACACGCCGCTGCGCGACGCGCTCACCGCGCAGGCCGCGAAGCGCGTGCTCGAACTCACCGCCGAGCGCGGCGACTACACGCCGATCGGCCACGTCGTCGACGAGAAGTCGATCGTGAACGGCATCGTCGCGCTGCTGGCGACGGGCGGCTCGACCAATCACACGCTGCATCTGGTGGCGATTGCGCGCGCGGCGGGCATCGTGATCGACTGGAACGACTTCGACGAACTCTCGGCCAACGTGCCGCTGCTCGCCAAGATCTACCCGAACGGCAAGGCCGACGTGAATCATTTCCACGCGGCGGGCGGCGTCGCGTTCCTCGTGCGCAATCTGCTCGAAGCGGGTTTGCTGCACGAAGACGTGAAGACCGTCGCGGGTCCTGGGCTCACGCACTACACGAAGGAGCCGAAGCTCATCGACGGCAAGCTGCAATGGGTCGACGGCGCGCCGGAAAGCCACGACACGACGGTGCTTCGCGGAATCGAAGCGCCGTTCGCGCCCGATGGCGGCCTGCGTCTGATGCAGGGCAAGCTCGGCCGCGGCGTGATCAAGATTTCGGCGGTGGCGCCGGAGCATCGCATCGTGAAGGCGCCGGCGATCGTCTTCAATTCGCAGGAAGAAGTGCAGGAAGCGTTCGACAAGGGTGAACTGAAGCGCGATTTCGTCGCGATCGTGCGCTTTCAGGGCGCGCGGGCGAACGGAATGCCGGAGTTGCATCGATTGACGCCGCTTCTCGGCGTGTTGCAGGATCAGGGCTTTCATGTCGCGCTCGTCACCGACGGCCGCATGTCGGGCGCGTCGGGCAAGGTGCCGGCGGTGATCCACGTGTCGCCGGAAGCGCTGCTGCAAGGTCCGCTTGGCAAGGTGCGCACGGGCGATATCATCGTGATCGACGCACAGGCCGGCGTGCTCGACATCGACATCGACTCCAAGCAATGGGCCGCGCGTGAAGTCGAAGCGCCGCGCCATCAGGCGGAAAACGAAGTCGGTTTCGGCCGCGAACTCTTTGGCGTGTTTCGCAGCGCGGCATTGCCGGCGGAGCAGGGCGCCTCGGTGTTCGGTCCGATGGTGGGCGAGACCGAAGCGACGCGCGCCATGCATCAGACGACGCAGGCAACGCACGTATCGCATGCGACGCATTGAGCGCTGGGCAGGAATCTGAGAGACAAACTCGCGGACAGAACAACACACGCCGCACAAGACAGGAGTTGCATCACATGAAAACAGTCAGCGAAATCGTGCGTCTCGGCCCGGTGATTCCGGTCCTCGCCTTCGATTCGATCGAGCAGGGCGAGCACGTGTCGCGCGCGTTGCACGCGGGCGGCGTGAAGGTGCTCGAAATCACGCTGCGCACGGCGGCGGGCATTGGCGCCATCGAGCGCGCGAGCCAGCTCGCGGACGACATCGTCGTCGGTGTCGGCACGATCACGAAACCGGAGCACTGCGCGCAGGCGAAGAAGGCGGGCGCGCAGTTCGGCGTGTCGCCAGGACTCACGAAGGACATGCATAAGGCCGCGCAGGACGCCGGCCTGCCGCTTCTGCCCGGCGTGATGACGCCGAGCGATATCGTCCAGGCGCTCGAACTCGGCTACGAGATCGTCAAGTTCTTCCCGGCGCAGCAGGCGGGCGGCATCCCGATGCTGCAAGCGTTCTACGGCCCGTTTCCGACGCTCAAGTTCTGCCCGACGGGCGGCATCACCGCCGAAACCGCGACGAATTTCCTCGCGCAGCCGAACGTCGTGTGCGTCGGCGGATCGTGGCTGACGCCGAAAGCGGCGCTCGCGGCGCAAAACTGGGAGGAAGTCACGCGACTCGCGCGAGCGGCAAGCGCGCTGGCCGCACCGGCCTGATCGCCCGCGCTTGCCCGTAACCGGTCGCGCGAACGTCCGGCAACCCGCGAAAGCCTCTGCGACCACGGCGTCACGGAGGCTTTTTTTGTATTTATAGGAGCTTTCGGATTGATGTTTTGATGGTGTAGGAGCGCTGCAAATCGAAGGCAACAAGTAAAATCCGGATTCCTCGGCGCCGCGTGTGCGCTTGCCGGACGCCGCTGATGCAAAGCGACGGCAAACGCACCCGTAGCGATAACGTCAACAAAACCAAAGGAGGCGCTTCATGGAAGCCGTCCACGGCAGCATGCTGCTCGTCTACGCGGTCATCGCGATCGCAGTGCTGATCCTGATGATCACGCGCTACAAGGTCTACCCGTTCCTCGTTCTTCTGATTGTCTCGCTGTTGCTGGGCCTCGCCGTCGGCATGCCGATGGACAAGATCGTGAAGGCGTTCGAAACCGGCAACGGCAACACGCTCGGCCACATCGCGGTGGTGGTGGGCCTCGGCACGATGCTCGGCAAGATGATGGCGGAATCGGGCGGCGCGGAGCGCATCGCGAACACGCTCATCCACCTGTTCGGCGAGAAGAACATCCACTGGGCGATGATGTTCGTCGCGATCATCGTCGGCTTGCCGGTGTTCTTCGAAGTCGGCTTCGTGCTGCTGATTCCGATCGCGTTCAACGTCGCGAAGCGCACGGGCAAATCGCTCCTGCTGATCGGCCTGCCGATGGTCGCGGGTCTGTCGGTCGTGCACGGCCTGATTCCGCCGCACCCGGCCGCGCTCCTCGCCGTGCAGGCGTATCACGCCGACATCGGCAAGACGATCGCCTACGGACTGATCGTCGGCGTGCCGACGGCGATCGTCGCCGGTCCGCTCTTCGCGCTCCTGATCCACAAGTACATCAAGCTGCCGGAGAACAATCCGCTCGCGGCGCAGTTCGTCGAGCAGCATACTGAAGGCCAGAAGCGCGAGCTGCCGGGCTTCGGCGTCACGTTGTTCACGATCCTGCTGCCGGTGATCCTGATGCTGGTCGGCAGCTGGGCCGACCTTGTCTTCACGCCGAAGACGCTGCCGAACGACTTGCTGCGCTTCATCGGGCAGTCGGACATCGCGCTCCTGATCGCCGTGCTCGTCAGCTTCTACACTTTCGGCGCGGCGCGCGGCTTCAATCGCGAGCAGATCCAGAAGTTTTGCGGCGAGTGTCTCGCGCCGATCGCGGGCATTACGCTGATCGTCGGCGCGGGCGGCGGCTTCGGCAACATCCTGCGCGAAAGCGGCATTTCGCAGCAGATCGTCGCGTCGGCTTCGCAGGCGAACTTGTCGCCGCTGTTGCTCGGCTGGTTCGTCGCCGCGCTGATTCGTCTGGCGACAGGCTCGGCGACGGTCGCGATGACGACCGCGTGCGGCATCGTCGCGCCGATCGCGGCGGCCGCGGGCGGCGCCACGAAGCCCGAGTTGCTGGTGCTCGCGACGGGCGCCGGCTCGCTGATCTTCTCGCATGTGAACGACGGCGGCTTTTGGCTGATCAAAGAGTATTTCGGGATGACGGTGGGCCAGACGTTCAAGACCTGGTCGCTGTGCGAAACGATCATCTCGATCCTGGGTTTGGGGCTGACCTTCGCGCTTGCGGCGGTTTTGTAAGGAACAGATGGGGATCGGAGTGAGGTGATGAAGTCCCTCACTCTTTTCAGGAGAATTCGATGATATTCATCGCAATGGGCGTCTCGGGTTGCGGCAAGACGCGGATTGGCGAACTGCTGGCCGAGCGGCTCGACTGCCCCTTTACCGACGGCGACGCGTTTCACAGCGAAGCGAACAAGGAGAAGATGCACAAGGGCATCCCGCTGACGGACGACGACCGCTGGCCGTGGCTTCGGACGATCCGCGCGGCGATTGAGGAGAAGCAGCGCGCGGGCGAGACGGCGGTATTCACGTGCTCGTCGCTCAAGCGCTCTTACCGCGACATCCTGCGCGACGGCGACCGTGACGTGATCTTCGTCTATTTGCACGGCACGGTGGAATTGCTGCGCGAGCGGCTCGGCGAGCGCAAAGGCCACTTCTTCGATCCGTCGCTGTTGCAAAGCCAGCTCGATACGCTGGAGCCGCCGGGCGCGGACGAGGCGATCGAAGCGGATATCGCGATGACGCCGGATCAGATCGTCGAGAAGGTGCTGAAGGAAGTGAAGGAGCGCTAAGAGAAAGCCGTCAGGAGAAGGATGAAGTTCTCAAAAGGCCATGCCGATGTGAGTCGGAATGGCCTTTTGAGTTTCATCAAGCAATAGGGTCAGGAACGGGAGCGGTCGGAATATTCCTATGTTTGGCGGTCACCGAAAGGCGGAGACTTGCGCATTCGTTTCCATTCATACTCCGCGTCTTAAAACGCGGGCTCTTAAGCGCGCTAATCTCGCTCCCTGTCATGCCCTTCAGCGATACACCTCGGCCAGAACCTTTGCACATCGAACGCGCCGCCATCGAATACGATCAAGTCCGTTTGGACTCGACGCTCGCTCAAGAAACTGCATCGCACGGACGTGACGACGACATCCAGCGCCTCGCGATCCGCGCGCGCGACGCTGCGGTGCTGCCGGGTGCCACGACCGGATTTCACCTCATCGGCCCGTTCGATGAGCATCATGTCCTGAATCTCAGTGCGCTCGTTACCGGTAGCGGGAATGACGTTTCGGTCGGCGACGAAGGCGCGTTCCTGCCGAATGCGGCGTCGCTGCCGCAACTGTCCCTTTCGCTGACCGACGTGCTGGAGCTCGGTCGACATGATCTGATGCTGCTGCAAAGTATCGAGGCAGTCGCGAGCCACATGCCGGACGTGATTTCCGTCGCGCAGTTGGGGCCGACAGCCGGTCTCGACGAATCCGAATGGCGGGTGCAGGATTTCGTCGATCAACGCGGTGACGCCCATCACATGATCGATTTTTCGTTGCTCCACGCAGATCCGTTCATGCCCGACCCGCACGTACTGCAGTGATGGCGGAAATGCAAAAGGCCGCTTCGACAGACTGAAGCGGCCTTCTTTTTCACGACGCGCAGGTGCGTTAGCGAATCCGCTTCGCCAGTTCCACCGCCTTGCCGATATACGAACCCGGCGTCATCTCCAGCAGCAGGTTCTTCGCGTCGTCGGGAATGGCGAGGCCGTTGATGAACGCCTGCAGGCCCTCGCGCGTGATGCCCTTGCCGCGCGTCAGTTCCTTCAGTTGCTCATACGGATTCTCGATGCCAAAGCGCCGCATCACCGTCTGCACCGGCTCGGCGAGCACTTCCCACGTGTTGTCGAGGTCTTCGTTCAGACGCGCCGCGTTCACTTCGAGCTTGTCCAGCCCGCGGATCAGCGAATCGTAGGACAGCAGCGAATACCCGAACGCCACGCCGATGTTGCGCAGCACGGTCGAATCGGTCAGATCGCGCTGCCAGCGCGAGATCGGCAGCTTGTCGGCGAGATGGCGCAGCGTCGCGTTCGCGAGACCCAGATTGCCCTCCGAATTCTCGAAGTCGATCGGATTGACCTTGTGCGGCATCGTCGACGAACCGATTTCACCCGCCTTCGTCTTCTGCTTGAAATAGCCGACCGAAATGTAGCCCCACACGTCGCGGTCGAGGTCGAGCAGGATCGTGTTCGCGCGCGCGATGGCGTCGAACAGTTCGGCCATGTAATCGTGCGGTTCGATCTGGATCGTGTACGGGTTGAAAGTGAGCTTCAGCCGCTCTTCGACGACTTCCCTCGAAAACGCTTCCCAGTCGAATTCCGGATAGGCGGACAAATGCGCGTTGTAATTGCCGACCGCGCCGTTCATCTTGCCGAGGAGCGGCACGGCGGCGATGCGCTCGATCGCGCGCGACAAACGCGCCGCGACGTTGGCGATTTCCTTGCCGAGCGTCGTCGGGCTGGCGGGCTGGCCGTGCGTGCGCGAGAGCATCGGCTGCGCGGCGTGTTCGTGCGCGAGTTTGACGAGCCGCTCATGCACCGAGCGCAGCGCGGGCAGGATCACGTGCTCGCGGGCGCCGGCGATCATCAGCCCGTGCGACGTGTTGTTGATGTCCTCCGACGTGCACGCGAAGTGGATGAATTCGCTTGCGCGCTCCAGTTCGGGCTGTCCCTTCACCGATTCCTTCAGCCAGTATTCGACCGCCTTCACGTCGTGATTCGTCACGCGTTCGATGTCCTTGATGCGCGCGGCGTCGTGCGCGGTGAAGCGCTCGACGAGTTGCAGCAGGAACTGCTCGGACGCTTCGGAAAAGCGCGGCACTTCGGCGAAACCGGCGCGCGAGAGCGCGATCAACCAGTGAATTTCGACGGTCACGCGATGGCGCATGAACGCGGCTTCGGAGAGCCATTCGCGCAGGGCTTCGGTCTTGGCGGCGTAGCGGCCATCGAGCGGCGACAGTGCAGTGAGCGCGAAGAGGGTATCGGGACGGGTATCGGACATGGTGGCAGCCGCGCTCGGAGGCGGGATTGGGACGGGAGAACCGGGGATTTTACCATCGGAGCTGGATCGACCCGGGCGCACGGCGGCGCGCCTGCGCCTATCGCGCGGCCGGGCGTTCCCGCAGCGCTAGATCGAGCGCGCTCAGTTGCGCGGGCGTGCCGACGTTCTCCCAGCGGCCTTCGTACAGCTCGCCGCTCGCGCGTCCCGCCGCGATGGTCTCGCGGTAGTACGGCGTCAGTGCGCGCCGCGTGCCGGGCGCGAGGTCGCGGAACATGCGCGTGTCGTATAAGCCGATGTTGCCGAACGTGAAGCGCGGAGCGCCTTCGAGCGACAGCGTGCCGTCCTTCAGCGCGAAGTCGCCTTTGGTGTGAAAGGGCGGATTCGGCACCATCACGAGATGCATGCCGGGTTGCGCCGACGAAGCGAGCCGCGCCGCATGCGCGCCGAGCGAGCCGTAGTCGAAATCGCAGAACACGTCGCCGCTGACGGCCACGAACACGTCCGGTTCACCGCGCGTTTCGATCAGCGGCAGCGCCTGCGCGATCCCGCCGGCCGTTTCGAGCGCCTCGGTTTCCGCCGAGAAGCGCAGTTGCACGCCCCAGCGCGAACCGTCGCCGAGCGCGGCCTCGATTTGCGCGCCGAGCCACGCATGATTGATCACGATCGTTTCGATGCCCGCCGCCGCCAGCCGCTCGATCTGCCAGACGATCAGCGGTTTGCCGCCGGCTTCGAGCAGCGGCTTCGGACAGGTATCGGTGAGCGGACGCATGCGCTCGCCGCGTCCGGCGGCGAAGATCATCGCCAGCTTGAGAGAAGACGTCATGCGGCGCGCTCAGAAGGTATAGCCGACATCGTCGGCGCGGCCTTCGAGCGTATCGAGAAGACGCGCGAACGGACGCAGCGGCCCGTAGCGCTCGGCCACCTTGCGCGCGTAGCCGATGAATCGCGGGAGATCGGCGAGATAGACCGGCTTGCCGTCGCGATAATTGATGCGGCAAAAGAGGCCCAGCACCTTGATGTGGCGCTGCAAGCCCGTCCATTCGACCTGCCGGTAGAACTCGCCGAAGTCGGGATCGACGGGCAAGCCGGCCTTCTTCGCGCGTTCCCAGTAATAGGCGATGCAGTCGAGCTGGAACTCTTCGTCCCAGCTGATGAAGGCGTCGCGCAGCAGCGATGCGAGATCGTAGGTAATCGGCCCGTAGACCGCATCCTGGAAGTCGAGCAGGCCGGGATTCGGCTCGCTCACCATCAGGTTGCGCGGCATGAAGTCGCGCAGCATGAAGACCTGCGGCTGCGCAAGCGCGCTCTGGACGAGCAGCCTAAAGGTAGTGTCGAGCACCTTGCGATCGGATTCGGCGAGCGCACGCCCGAGATGCCGGCCGACGAACCATTCCGGCATCAGTTCCATCTCGCGGCGCAGGAACGCTTCGTCGAAGGGCGGCAGCACGCCTTCGCGCGAAGTCGCCTGAAAGCGGATCAGCGCGTCGAGCGCGGCGCGCATGAGCCCGCGCGCGTTTTTCTCGTCGAGCACGGAGAGATAGGTCGTCGTGCCGAGATCGGTCACGAGCATGAAGCCGGCGTCGAAATCGGTTTCGAGGATGGCCGGCACATGCACGCCGGCCTCGGCCAGCAAGCCGGCGACCTGGACGAACTCCTGGCACTTCTCGGGCGGCGGGGCGTCGACGGCGATCAGCGTTTTGCCGTGTTCGTCGGCGCAGGCAACGCGGAAATAGCGGCGAAAACTGGCATCGGTCGACGCCGGCGCGAGGCTCGCAAGATCCAGCCGATAGCGTTCGGCGAACGATTCGAGCCAGGCGTAAAGCTGTGTAAGGCGGGCGTCGGTGGGAATGTGCGTCATAAATTCGAAGGGCAAAACATCTTGCCATATAATACCCCACGACTTTTTTAAGCGATCCGTTTTCGCCCGGCGCCAAGGCCCGAGCAGCGCAGCTTCACTTTCGATCGAGTGTCATCCTTCGTTCGCAACCGCTTTCGCTTGCAGCGTTTTTGCAGCGGGTTCGTCGGATACGACTGCGCGGCTTCCAGTGCAAACTCGGGTGCGAGTTCAAGGCATTGCGGGCTCGCGAACGCATAACGGCATCGAACCGCCACCCATACATGCCGCCACGACAGTTTCCAAAATCGATTACCAAGCGCCAGGCTTTGCCACGCAGACGGCGGCTCGTCGCGGCGCTGCTTGCCGCTCCGGGTCTCATGCCGGCGCTTGCGCACGCGCAACTCGCGGGCGCGGCGGCCGAGCCCCAGCCGCTCGACGGCGCGGGCAACCTGCGCCTCGCGCCGCAGCTGGAAGAGCGGCCGCTGCGTGCGGGCCAGCAGCCGGCCACGTTCCTGCTGGGCGACAAAACCACCGGCACCACCGATGAAGACATGGCCGCCAAGGGCTCGGCAGAAGTGCGCAGGAACGTGTCGATCATCAAGTCGGATGCGCTGCACTACGACCAGGACACCGACACGGCCGACGCATACGGCAATGTCAGGATCATCAGCAACGGCAATACGTTCGTCGGCCCGGAAGCGCACCTGAAGGTGGAAGCGAACGAAGGCTACATGACGAACCCGAAGTACCGCTTCAACCTGTCGGGCGGTTCGGGCAGCGCCGAGCGCGTCGACATGCTCAACAACGAGCAGGCGCGGGTCGATCACGGCACCTACACGGCGTGCGCGTGCGAGACCGACCCGGCGTGGTACATCAAGGGCACGTCGTTCGATTTCGACACGGGTTCGGAAGAAGGCATCGCGCATAACGGCGTGCTGTTCTTCCAGGGCGTGCCGATCATCGCGAGCCCGTGGCTGTCGTTTCCGCTGACGAGCGAACGGCGCAGCGGTCTGCTGCCGCCGACGTTCTCGCTCAGTTCGACGACCGGCTTCGAAGCGACGATTCCGTATTACTTCAACATCGCGCCGAATCGCGATTTGACCCTGACGCCGCGCCTGATGACCCGCCGCGGCGTGCAGACGGCGGCGACCTACCGTTATCTGTCGCCGACGTATTCGGGCACGATCACGGGCGAGTTCCTGCCGAACGACCGCCAGACGCACACGAACCGCTACGCGATCTACCTGCAGCATCAGCAGAACTTCGGCGGCGGTTTCGGCGGGTACATCAACTACAACAAGGTCTCCGACGATCAATACCCGGAAGACCTGGCGAACGCGTCGAACCAGTTCCTGAACGGCACGCAGTTGCTGTATCAGCAGGAAGCCGGGCTGACGTACAACAACGGGCCGTGGTCGGTGCTCGCGCGCGAACAGCGCTGGCAGACGCTGCAGCCTTCGGTTCCGCCGTACGCGCGCGAACCGCAGTTGAACGTGCTGTACAACAAGTACAACGTCGGCGGCTTCGACTACGGCGCGGAAGCCGACTACACGCGCTTCACGATCACGCAGACCGGCGCGACCGACGGCCAGCGCGCCGTCTTCAATCCGTACCTGAGCTACAGCGTCAACGCGCCGGGCTATTTCATTACGCCGAAGGTGCAGTGGCACTTCGCGTCGTACGATCTGTCGCATATCGCGACCGGGGCCCCGGCCGGCCAGCCGAAGAATTTCACCGAATCGATTCCGACCGTCTCGTTCGATACGGGCCTCGTGTTCGACCGCTCGGTGCGGATCTTCGGCCAGGACTACATCCAGACGCTCGAACCGCGGCTCTATTACGTCTACACGCCGTATCGCAACCAGAACTTCGCGCCGATCTTCGATACCGCCGAAGCCGACTTCGGTCTCGCGGAGATCTACACGCCGAACACGTTCGTCGGCAACGACCGGATCGCCGACGCGAACCGGCTGACCGTCGGTCTCACGACGCGCTTCATCAACCCGGCGACGGGCGACGAGCGCGCGCGCTTCGTCATCGCGCAGCAGTACTATTTCCAGAGCCAGCGCGTCACGATCACGCCGGACCAGATTCCCGGCCAGGCGAAGCACTCGGACCTGATCGCGGGCGCGGCGATCAAGCTGGGCGCGGGTTTCGCTTCGGAAACGGCGTTCCAATATAATGCGGACAACAACCAGCTCGTGCGATCGAGCGTCGGCTTCTCGTTCAGTCCGGCCGACCGCAAGGTGATCAACGTCGGTTATCGCTACACGCGTCAGAACGAAACCACGCTCGCCAACGAGCCGATCAACCAGATCCTGTTGTCGGTGCAGTGGCCGATCACGCAACGGCTCTACGGTGTCGGCCGCGTGAATTACGATCTCGCGGGGCATCGGCTCGTCGACGGTCTGGTCGGCTTCCAGTACGATGCCGACTGCTGGCAGTTCGGCTTCGGCATGCAGCGCTACGCAAACGGGGTCACGACCACCGGCGAGTCGGCATCGGGCACGCGCGTGCTTGCCCAGTTGACATTCAAGGGCCTGTCGAACGTCGACAACGGTCTCGTGAACGCATTCCGTTCGAGCGTGCAGGGCTACCAGACGCCGCCGCCCGCGGCCGCGCCGCTCGCGCGGTTCACGAATTACGAGTGACGCAACGCATGACATGTGGTCGATCGGAAGAGTCACAGCGGGCAAAAACCACCGCAAGACGAGCAGCACACTAGCGGGCAAGACCCGTATTTGATGGAGTATTTGTGGCAAACATGAACAGGTTTCGATCGACAACGCTGGCAGCGGGCGCTTTCGCCGCGGCACTGATCCTGAGTTCCCCCGCCGGCGCGCAGGCCTTGTCGAAGGGCAACGTGCAACTCGCCGATTCGGTCGTCGCGGTCGTCAATAGCGACGTCATCACGCAGCGCGAACTCCTGGACCGCGTCGGGCTCATCACGCGGCGTCTGCAGCAGCAGAACGCGCCGCTGCCGCCCACGCCGCAGTTGCAGCGTCAGGTGCTCGACCAGATGGTGATCGAGCGCGTCCAGTTGCAGAAGGCGAAGGAAGACGGCATCAACGTCGACGACGCTACCGTGAACCGCACGCTAGAACGTCTCGCGCAGCAGAACCAGATGACGCTCGACGTGTACCGCGCGCGCATCGAGGCGCAAGGCGTGCCCTGGTCGACATTCACGCGCGACGCGCGCACCGAACTCACGCTCTCGAAGCTGCGCGAGAAGGAAGTCGACAGCAAGATCACCGTGTCCGACGCGGAAATCGCGAACTACGTGGCGAGCCAGCGCGGCCCGAACGCGAAGCAGTCAAGCGACCTGCATCTGCAGCACATCATGTTCAAGCTGCCGCCGAACGCGTCGCAGACCGACGTCGCCGCGCTCCAGGCGAAGGCTGAAGCCGTGCTGAAGGAAGCGCAGTCGGGCGACGATTTTGCGAAACTCGCGAAGCAGAATTCGCAGGACACCGATGCCGCGAAGGGCGGCGATCTCGGCTTTCGCACGCAAGGCTCGCTGCCCGCGGGCGTCGTGTCGGCGGTTGCCACGCTGCGTCCGGGCCAGGTCGTGCCGCAACTGATCCGCACGGATGGCGGCTTCGAGATCATCAAGCTCGTCGAGCGCCGCTCGGGACAGGGCACGGCAGCCGACGCGCCGAAGCTCGTACAGACGCACGTGCGCCACATTCTGCTGCGCGTGTCGGACGGCATGTCGGAGTCGGCGGCGCGGCAGAAGCTGCTCGACATCAAACGCGACGTGGTCGGCGGCGGCGACTTCGCGAACTTCGCGCGCACGTATTCGCAGGACGGTTCGGCGTCGCAAGGCGGCGATCTCGGCTGGATCAGCCCGGGCGAAACGGTGCCCGAGTTCGAACGCGCGATGAACAATCTGAAGGACAACGACGTCAGCGATCCGGTGCGCAGCGAGTACGGCTATCACTTGATTCAGGTGCTCGCACGCCGCGAAGCCGAAGGCTCGGCCACGCAGCAGCTCGACATCGCGCGCCAGGCCATCGGCCAGCGCAAGGCCGAGCAGGCGTATTCAGACTGGCTGCGCGAACTGCGCGATACCGCCTACGTGCAATACAAGGGCATCGCGGCGCAAGCGGACCAGTAACGCGGAGCCCGCCACGATGAACGCCGCCTCCGACGCCCGTCCGCTTTCCATCGCGATCACCACCGGCGAGCCTGCCGGAGTCGGTCCCGAATTGACTGCGGCGGCACTCGGTCATGCGGCGACACGCTGGCCTTCCGCGCGTTTCACCGTGCTCGGCGACCGCGCGTTGTTGCAGGATCGCGCGGGCTCGCAGGCAGCGCTCCAAAGCGCCCAGATCGACATCGAGCATCACGCGCTTGCGGTGCCGTCGCTGGCGGGCAAGCTCGACGCGGCCAACGGACGCTATGTGCTCGCCCTGCTCGATGCCGCGATCGACGGCGCGCTCGCCGGCCGGTTCGACGCGATCGTCACGGCGCCGTTGCAAAAGAGCACGATCAACGACGCCGGTGTTGCCTTCACCGGCCACACCGAATATCTCGCCGAGCGCACGAATACGCCGCGCGTCGTGATGATGCTGGCGGGCACGGGCGAACGGCCGCTGCGCGTCGCGCTCGCGACCACGCATCTGCCGCTCAAGGACGTGTCTGCGGCGCTCACGGCCCGTGGCATCGTCGAGACGCTGCATATCATCGATCACGACCTGCGCGCGCATTTCGGCTTGTCCGCGCCGCGCATTCTCGTGACCGGGCTCAATCCGCACGCGGGAGAAAACGGCTATCTGGGCCGCGAGGAAATCGACGTGATCGCGCCCGCGCTGGAACGCGCGCGCGCACTCGGCATCGACGCGCCGGGCCCGTATCCGGCGGACACGCTGTTCCAGCCGCGCTATCTGAAAGACGCGGATTGCGTGCTCGCGATGTTCCACGACCAGGGCCTGCCGGTGCTGAAATTCGCGACGTTCGGTGAAGGCATCAACGTCACGCTCGGGCTGCCGATCATCCGCACGTCGGTCGACCACGGCACCGCGCTCGATCTCGCGGGCACCGGCCGCGCGGACGCCGGCAGCATGATCGCGGCCATCGATACCGCCGTTTCGATGGCGAGCCATCGGCGCGCGGGCTGACCCGTTCGATCCCATCCATCTCGCAGTCCTTAAGCGGTTCTTTCGATGTCGACCAAGCACCAGGGCCATTTCGCGCGCAAGCGCTTCGGGCAAAACTTCCTCGTCGATCAGGGCGTGATCGACTCGATCGTCGATACGATTCGGCCTGCGCGCGGCGAGCGCATGGTCGAGATCGGCCCGGGCCTGGCTGCGCTCACAGAGCCGCTGATCGAACGGCTCGCCACGCCCGAGTCGCCGCTGCACGCGGTCGAACTGGACCGCGACCTGATCGCGCGGCTCGGCAAGCGCTTCGGTGACCTGCTCGTGCTGCACGCAGGCGACGCGCTCGACTTCGACTTCGGCGCGCTTGCGCTGGAAGGCGACAAGCCGTCGCTTCGGATCGTCGGGAACTTGCCGTACAACATTTCCAGTCCGCTGCTGTTTCATCTCACTTCGTTCGCGCCGAAAGTCGTCGATCAGCATTTCATGCTGCAGGACGAAGTCGTCGACCGGATGATCGCCGAACCGGGCACGAAGGATTTCGGCCGGCTGTCGGTGATGCTTCAGTATCGCTATTCGATGGACAAGCTGATCGACGTGCCGCCCGAGTCGTTCCAGCCGCCGCCGAAGGTGAATTCCGCGATCGTGCGGATGATTCCGTTCGCGCCGCACGAGTTGCCTTCAGTCGACGCTCGCGTGCTCGGCGAGGTCGTGCAGGCGGCGTTTTCGCAGCGTCGCAAGATGATGCGCAATACGCTCGCCGCCTATCGCGACACGGTCGATTTCGATGCGCTCGGTTTCGATCTCGCGCGCCGCGCGGAAGAAGTGCCGGTTGCCGAGTATGTGACGCTCGCGCAGGCGGTCGCGAAGACGCGCTGAGCGCTCGTCACGCGCGCTTTGCGGGCGTGTTCACGAGCGCGATCCCGGCCAGCACCATCGCGGCCGCGATCAGGAAACGCAGCGTGAAGTGCTCGCCCAGCAGCACCACGCCGAAGGTCACGCCGAAGATCGGCGTCAGAAACGAAAACACCGAGAGTCTCGACGCCATATAGCGCGTCAGCAGCCAGAACCACGTCAGATAGCTGATGAACGCCACGACGATCGCCTGATACGCGAGACTCGCGAGCGCGCGCGGCGTGACCGTCGCGACGTGCGTCTGGTCGAACGCGAACGCGAGCGCCAGCAGCATGATCGCCGATACCGCCAGTTGATAGAACAGCGTCTTGCTCGCGCTCGCATGCGCGAGCGAACTCGCGCGCACGACGACCGTCGTCGCGGCCCATAGCAGGCCGCCGAGGACGCCGAGCGCGTCGCCGGCAACGCCGTGCAACGTCGAAGCGCGGTTCGGGTCGGCGTGCAGGAAACCGTCCGCGAACGCGAGCGCGATGCCGCAAAACGCGACGGCGATGCCTAGCCATTGCATGCGGCGCATCTTCTCGCCGGCTATGAACCAGTGCAGCCCGAGCGCCGTGAAGCACGGCGCGGTGTAGAGGAAGACGGCCATGCGCGTGGCCGTCGTGAGCGTCAGGCCGAAGAAGATGCAGACGAATTCGCCGCCGAACAGCACGCCCGCGAGCAGGCCGGCGCCGAGCGTATCGTCGCTCGCGAAGAGCGAGGTGCCGCGCGAGCGCGTCCAAAGCCACACGAGCACGGTTGCGATGGCCGAGCGGATGCCCGCTTGCAGCATCGGCGGAAAGGACGCGTTCGCTTCCTTGATGGCGACCTGCTGGAAACCCCATGCGGCGCACAGGACCACCATCACGATGACAGCCGTCGCGTCCGGCGCGCGACGCAGGGAAAGGGCAGGGGTGCTCATGTCTCGTCTTATGCGGCGTTCGCGCTCAGGCGAATGCACGGTTATGGAGCGTCGATTTTGCCACCGAACGGCAGGCGGCGCGAATGAATGGTCGCGCGCAGACGCGGCGCGCACGAAACAAAACGCCGGCTCGCCGCATGGCGAGCCGGCGCCCGGCAGGCTTGCTCGAAGCGTCAGACACCCGCGACGTGCGAGTGCTTTTCGATCAGCTCGATCTTGTAGCCGTCCGGGTCTTCGACGAACGCGATCACGGTCGTGCCGCCCTTCACCGGGCCCGCTTCGCGCGTCACCTTGCCGCCTGCTTCTCGGATGCGGTTGCACGCGCCGGCGGCGTCGTCGACTTCGATCGCGATGTGGCCGTAAGCGTTGCCGAGATCGTATTGGTCGGTGCCCCAGTTGTAGGTGAGTTCGAGCACGCTGGCTTCGCTTTCGTCGCCGTAGCCGACGAACGCCAGCGTGTACTTGTACTCGGTGTTCTCGCTCTGGCGCAGCACTTTCATGCCGAGAATGCGCGTGTAGAAGTCGATGGAACGCTGCAAGTCGCCGACGCGCAGCATCGTGTGGAGAAGTCGCATGGTGGGTTTCCTGTGGGGTTGTCTTGGGCGGATTCGGAGACCGTGAGCGCCGGTGTCTTTCGCACTCGTGCGCGCGAGGGCCGCGTGCAAAATTGTAACGCCGGCCATCGAGGCTCGCAGGCCGTGTGCGGCTCAGAGCGCCGGCAGCAGTTCCGGCGGATGGTGCTTGAGCGTGTGCCGCGCTTCGCGGAATTCGGGAAAGATCGACTCGACCGTCTGCCAGAAACGCGGACTGTGGTTCATCTCGCGCAGATGCGCGAGCTCGTGCGCGACGACGTAATCGATGATCGAAAGCGGAAAGTGAATCAGCCGCCAGTTGAGGCGAATCTTGCCGTCGCTGGAGCAACTGCCCCAGCGCGTCGCCGCCGACGAGAGCCCGTACGCACGAAACTCGACATCGAGTTTGTGCGCGTACAGGACGAGCCGGTCGCCGAAAATGCGTTTCGCCTCGGTCTGCAACCAGCCTTGCACGCGGTCCTTGATCTGCTGCGGATCGGCGAGCGCGGGCAGCGCGAGGGAGAGCACGCCGCTCGGCTCGTCGAAATGAAGCGTCCGTTGCGCCGATCCCAGCGACACGCTGATCGTCCTGCCGAGATAAGGAAACTGCGCGCCGTCCTTCCAGTCGATGCGTGGCAGCGCACGCTGCTCGACGCGCGTCTGCCACTCGCCGAGCTTCTTGAAGATCCACTGCTGCTTGTCGACGATCGCGCTTTCGATGTCGGCGAGCGTGACCCAGCGCGGTGCGGTGATCGCAAGGCCGGTGCCGTCGATCATGAAGCCGATCGTGCGGCGCGACGAGCGCTTCAGTCGATAGTCGAGCGTCCGCTGACCGAGCACGAGGCGGCGCAGACGCGTGCCATCGGGCGCGTACGACGGCGGGACGGCATTCGCGCCCGGCGTGATCTCACCGAGCAGGGGCGCGGGCGTCTGCGAGGCGGGCTCGGCGGCGCCCGGCGTATCCGCGAACGGCAGATCGAGTTGCAGGTTGTCGAGCGCGACAGCGGGACGCTGCCGCGATGGGGTCTTCTGCATCGGCTCAGCTTTGCGCTCGCGGCGCAGGAAGGACGAGAACAACGAAAAGGACAATGCGCGGCTCGGCGTGGGTGCAGTCGTTTCAGCGGCCCGCGGACGCGCGGGGCGCGTGCGTCGAACCTGCGTCTGTCGACCTGTAAGCAGCCGGATCGATACGGCGCATTTCCGCTTCGATCCAGGCCTCGACGCGCTGGTTCACTTCTTCCGGCGTGAGGCCCGCAGTGTCGATTGGCTTGCCGATCGACACCGTGACTATACCCGCATATTTGAGAAACGAATGGCGCGGCCAGACGTGCCCGGCGTTATGCGCGATCGGCACGACGGGCACGCCGGTCGCCACCGCGAAGCGCGCGCCGCCCGTCTTGTACTTCCCCTGGCTGCCGACGCGCGTGCGCGTGCCTTCGGGAAACATGATGACCCACGCGCCTTCGTCCATGCGCGCGCGGCCCTGGCGCGTCACCGAGGCGAACGCATCCTTGCCCTGCTTGCGGTCGATGTGAACCATCTTTAAAAGCCCGAGCGCCCAGCCGAAGAAGGGCACGAAGAGCAGTTCGCGCTTGAACACGTAGCAGAGCGGACGCGGCATCAGCGCCGGAAACGCGATCGTCTCCCATGCGGACTGGTGCTTCGACAGCAGCACGGCGGGACCGTCGGGCAGGTTCTCCCAGCCTTCGATCGTATAGCGAATGCCGTTCAGATGGCGCAACACGACGATCGTCGATTTGCACCAGCCCGCGGCCATCCAGTAGCGCTTGTCGGCGCGCAGGAACGGAAACGCGATGAAGCAGGCGATCGCGTACGGCACCGTGTACACGACTAAGTAAATCAGCAGCAGCAGCGAACGGATGAAGCGCATTGGCGTGAATTCTTATGGTGCGCCGCTCATCGAGTGAATGAGCGGGTCAATCCTGATTCTGGGCGAGGAAATCGAGAGCGAAAGTACGCAGGTTCTTGTGCACCTTCGTGCCCGCCGGCAGGTTGCCTGCGGCGAGCGTCTTTTCGCCCTTGCCCGTCAGCACCAGATGCACCGGAAAGCCGAGCGCCGCGCCGGCTTGCAGATCGCGCAGCGAATCGCCGACCACCGGCGTGTGTTCCGGATCGATCTCGAAGCGGTCGATGATCTGTTGCAGCATGCCCGGCTTCGGCTTCCTGCAATCGCATTGATCCTCGGCGGTATGCGGGCAGAAAAACACGGCGTCGATACGCCCGCCCACGGCCGCCGCCGCGCGATTCATCTTCTGATGCATCGCGTTGAGCGCGGCCATGTCGAAGAGACCGCGGCCGATGCCCGACTGGTTCGACGCGATCGCGACGTGCCAGCCCGCCTGGTTCAGGCGCGCGATGGCGTCGAGGCTGCCGGGAATCGCGACCCATTCGTCGGGCGACTTGATGAAGGCGTCGGAATCGACGTTGATCACGCCGTCGCGATCGAGAATGACGAGCTTTCTGTTCGGATTCATGGAGAGGGCGCCTGAACTCGCACGCTTACGCGGCGAGCTTCGAAATGTCCGCGACGCAATTCATCTGCTGATGCAGCGCGTTGAGAAGTGCCAGCCGGTTGCTTCGCAGCGCCGGGTCTTCCGCATTCACCATCACGTCGTTGAAGAAAGTGTCGACGGCATCGCGCAGCGCGGCGAGCGCCGACAGCGCTTCCGTATAGTTGCGCTCGGCAAGCTGGCTCTGCACACGCGGCGCGACTTGTTCGAGCTGCGCGTAGAGCGCCTTTTCAGCGGCTTCGACGAGCAACTCGGGTTTCACGCTCGACGGCACCGCTTCCGTCGACTTCTTCAGGATGTTCGAGATGCGCTTGTTGGCCGCCGCGAGCGATGCCGCTTCCGGCAACGCCGCGAATTCGCGCACGGCTTCGAGGCGCGCGACGATGTCATCGAGACGCGTCGGGTTCAGGCTCAGCACGGCGTCGATTTCGCTCGCGTTGAAGCCGCGCTCGCGCAGCACGCCGCGCAGGCGGTCCAGGAAGAATGCATAGATCGCGTCCGTCGATTCGGCCACTTGCGGGATCCCGGCGAACTGCCTTTGCGCGACGCGCAGCAACTCCAGCAGATCGATGGCAAGGCGCTTTTCGAGCAGGATGCGCAGCACGCCGAGCGCATGGCGGCGCAGCGCGAACGGATCTTTTTCGCCCGTCGGTTGCAGTCCGATGCCCCAGATGCCGACGATCGTCTCCAGCTTGTCCGCGAGCGCGACCGCGCAGCCGACGCCCGTCGACGGCGTTTCGTCGCCGGAGAAGCGCGGCTGGTAATGCTCGGAGCACGCGAGCGCCACTTCTTCCGGCTCGCCGTCGTGACGCGCGTAGTAGGTGCCCATCGTGCCTTGCAGTTCGGGGAATTCGCCGACCATGTCGGTGAGCAGATCCGCCTTCGCGAGCAGCGCGGCGCGCTTCGTCAGCGCGACATCGACGCCGACCATCGGCGCGATCTCCCCCGCGAGCGCTTCGAGCCGCTTCACGCGTTCGAGTTGCGAGCCGAGCTTGTTGTGATAGACGACGTTCGCGAGCAGCGGCACGCGATCCGCGAGACGCTTCTTCTTGTCCTGCTCGAAGAAGAACTTCGCGTCGGCGAGACGCGGACGCACGACGCGCTCGTTGCCCTCGACGATGTCGCCGGGCGTCTTGGTGTCGATGTTCGACACGATCAGGAAGCGCGAACGCAGCTTTCCATTGGCGTCGGTCAGCGCGAAGTACTTCTGGTTCGTCTGCATCGTGAGGATCAGGCATTCCTGCGGCACCTGAAGGAATTCCTCGCCGAAGTGGCACTGATAAACCACCGGCCATTCGACCAGCGCGTTCACTTCGTCGAGCAGCGCTTCGGGCATCACGACGCGATCCTCGCCCGCGAACGCCTGCAATTGCGTGCGGATCGATTCCTTGCGGTCGTCGAAATTCGGCACGACATGCGCTTTCGACAGCAGCGTTTCGGCGTAGCTATCGGCGTGCGGGATTTGCACGAAGCCATGCGACATGAAGCGATGGCCGATGGTCGTGTCGCCCGAATCGATGCCGAGCGCCGAGACCGGCACGACTTCGCGCCCATGCAGCGCGACGAGCCGTTGCACCGGACGCACGAACTGCACGTTGGTGCCGTCCGGGCGCTGGTAGGTCATGACCTTCGGAATCGGCAGCTTGGCGAGCGTTTCGTCGAGCGCGGATTGCAGGCCGTCGGCGAGCGTCGCGCCCGGCGCCGCGTAGCGCAGGAAGAACGCTTCGGCTTTGCCGTCCTGCGCGCGTTCGAGTTCCGCGAGCGGGACGTCGGGGAAACCAAGCGCCGCGAGTTTCTTGGCGAGGGGCGCGGTGGGCTGGCCGTCCTTGTCGAGCGCGACGGACACCGGCAGCACCTTTTCGCGCACCTGTCTTTCCGGCGCGACCGCGCGCACGTTCTTCACCAGCACGGCGAGACGGCGCGGCGTCGCGTATTTTTCGAAGCTCGGCTCGCCGTCGATCAGATCGCGTGCGGCAAGACGTTGCACGATGCCTTCGGCGAACGCGGTGCCAAGACGCGCGAGCGCCTTCGGCGGCAGTTCTTCGGTGAGCAGCTCGACGAGCAGCGTTGCTTGATTGGATTGCGTCATTGTTCTTTCGTGTCTCGTCAAACCGGGTCGATGTTGCGTTCGACCTTCAGCGGCGGCGCCCAGGCGGGCATGGCGGCGTCGTGTTCGTCGGTGGTGAGGTTGGCCGCCGGATGCACCGGATTGCCGAGCATCGGAAAGCCGAGCGCTTCGCGCGACTCGTAGTACGCCTGCGCGACGAGCCGCGACAGCGCGCGAATCCGGCCGATATACGCCGCACGTTCCGTGACCGAGATCGCGCCGCGCGCGTCGAGCAGGTTGAACGTGTGGCCGGCCTTCAGCACGAGTTCGTAGGCGGGCAGCGCGAGCTTCGCGTCGATCATCTTCTTCGCTTCGGCCTCGTAGCTGTTGAAGAACGTGAAGAGCAGTTCGACGTTGGCGTGCTCGAAGTTGTAGGTCGATTGCTCGACTTCGTTCTGGTGATAGACGTCGCCGTAGGTGAGGCGCCGTGTTTCGCGGCCGTTCGGGCCGTCTTCTTCCCATTCGGTCCAGACGAGGTCGTAGACGTTCTCGACCTTTTGCAGATACATCGCGAGGCGTTCCAGCCCGTAGGTGATCTCGCCGAGTACCGGCTTGCAGTCGATGCCGCCCACTTGCTGGAAATACGTGAACTGCGTCACTTCCATGCCGTTCAGCCACACTTCCCAGCCGAGTCCCCACGCGCCGAGCGTCGGATTTTCCCAGTCGTCCTCGACGAAGCGCACATCGTTCTGCTTCAGGTCGAAGCCGAGCGCTTCGAGCGAGCCGAGATACAGATCGAGGATGTTTTCCGGCGCCGGCTTCAGCACGACCTGATACTGGTAGTAGTGCTGCAGGCGGTTCGGGTTGTCGCCGTAACGGCCGTCCTTCGGGCGGCGCGACGGCTGCACGTAGGCCGCGCGCCACGGCTCCGGCCCGATCGCGCGCAGGAACGTGTGGACGTGCGAGGTGCCCGCGCCGACTTCCATGTCGATCGGCTGGAGAAGCGCGCAACCCTTGTTGTCCCAATAGGATTGCAGCGTCAGGATGATTTGCTGAAAAGTGAGCATGATTGCCTTTGAGGCGGACCGGCGCCAGAGCGTCGCGAGAGCGGACGCCAAAGGCCGGTCAAAGTGCTAAAACCTTGAATTTTAGCTGAATGAAGGGCGCGTGCGGCTTTGGGGCGTTTCGTGCCGCCTTCCGGCCGACTGTTTCACTTCCTGCGGCCATTCCGGTTCGACGGCGCGAAGGCAAACGCAAACGCGAGCAGCAACAGCGACACGGCGATCACGGTCAGATTGCCGCTCGTGACATACGGCGTGCGCCCGGACGTGCCTTGCACGGTGGCTTCGAGCGTGCCGGTGGTGTAGGTCGGCAGTTTCGAGACGACCTCGCCGTTCGCCGCGATCACCGCGGTCATCCCGGTGTTGGTCGCGCGCAGCATCGGCCGACCGGTTTCGATCGAGCGCATCCGGGCGATCTGCAAATGCTGGTCGAGCGCGATGGTATCGCCGAACCAGGCGAGATTCGTCGAGTTGACGAGAATGCCCGCCGGCGCGACCTGCTCGCGCAGCGTCTTCGCGATCTCCTCGCCGAAGATGTCCTCGTAGCAGATATCCACGGCGACCGGCTGGTTGTGCACGAAGAACGCCTTTTGCACCGACGGCCCGCGCGCGAGATCGCCGAGCGGAATGCCCATCAGGTTCACGAACCAGTGAAAGCCGAGCGGCACGAATTCGCCGAAGGGCACGAGGTGATGCTTGTCGTAGCGATAGACGTCGAACGAGCCGGGCGTGATGCCGAAGAGACTGTTGGTGAAATCCTTCGCGCGGCCTTCCGGCGTGATCGTCACGCCGATGGCGCCGAACAGGATCGACGATTTTGTCGTATCCGCGAACTGGCGCAGCGCGAGCGCGAGGTCCTCCGGCACCTGCACGGCGAGCACCGGCAGCGCGGTTTCGGGCGTGACGATGAGATCGGCGGGCTTCTCGGTGATCATCCGCCGATACAGCGCGAGCGATGCGTTCACGCCTTCCTGCTCGAACTTCATCTCCTGCTTCACGTTGCCTTGCAGGAGGCGCACGGTGAGCGGCGAGTTGGCGGGCGTCGTCCACTGGACGAGCGAGAGCAGCATCCCCGCGACGACGAGCGTCACCGCGACGATGCCCGGTGCGAAGCGCGCAGCCCGTTCATGGCGTCGCACGCTGTAGAACGTCTGCACGACGAGCGCGGCCACGAGCGCGAGCACCCAACCGACGCCGTACACGCCCGCGATGGCGCCATATCCGGCGAGCGGTCCGTCGACTTGCGCATAGCCGCTCGACAGCCACGGGAAGCCGGTGAAGACGAGTCCGCGCAGCCATTCGCCGAGCGCCCACGCGCTCGCGAACGCGAACGCGCCGTGCCAGGTCGGAACGAAGCGCGGCTCGGCGGCGGCGCGTTCCGTGTCGTCGTATCGAGCGCGACCGGCCACGAGCGACCACACGACCGCAGCCGCCGCCGGATAGATCGCGAGATAAAGCGAAAACAGCGCGACGGCGGCCGCCGCGAGCGGCGCGGCCATGCCGCCGTAGAAGTGCATGCTGACGTAGAGCCACCACACGCCCGTCACGAAATTGCCGAAGCCGAACGCCCAGCCGGTGAGCGCGGCGCTTTTCCAGCCGCTCGTGCGCGAGAGCCACGCGAAGAAGAGCGCGAAGACGACGAGTTCGAGCCAGCCGCCATGCGGCGTCGGCGCAAAGGAAAACGTGTTGGCCGCGCCGAGCACCGCCGCGACGAGGTAATGCCAGAACGGCAGTGCGGCGGCTTCGCTGGCTTCGGAAGACGGGCTGCGCCGGCGGCGCAAGAGGCGAAACGATGAATCGGCCATTGATTACACGGTCGGAGGTCTGCTGGAGGGCGGGATGGAGCGGCGCGCGTTCACTCGCGCGCCGGCACGACGGCGGCTCACGCGAGCCGCACGAGACGATCAGCCGCGGTCGTCTTCTTCGCCCTCGTGCAAGCGGCGCTCGTGCTGGCTCATGTGCGGCACGCGCCGCACGAGCAGTACGTGGATCTGCCGGGCGTCGCCGCGCAGGATTTCGAACACGAAGTCGTCGATACGCACTTTCTCGCCGCGATGCGGCACGCGCCCAAAGCGGTGTGTGACGAGCCCGCCGATGGTATCGACTTCCTCGTCGGAGAACTCGGTGCCGAATTCCTCGTTGAACTGCTCGATGCCGGTGAGCGCGCGCACGCGGAATTTGCCGTCCGGTGACGAAATGATGTTGCCGGCTTCCTCGTCGAAGTCGTATTCGTCTTCGATGTCGCCGACGATCTGCTCCAGCACGTCCTCGATCGTGATGAGGCCCGCGACGCCGCCGTATTCGTCGACGACGATCGCGATGTGATTGCGGTTCACGCGGAAATCGTGCAGGAGCACGTTCAGGCGCTTCGATTCCGGGATGAACACGGCGGGGCGCAGCATGCCGCGCACGTCGAATTCCTCTTCGGCGTAATAGCGCAGCAGGTCTTTCGCGAGCAGCACGCCGATGATGTTGTCGCGGTTGCCCTCGAACACCGGGTAGCGCGAGTGCGCCTTTTCGAGCACGAAGGGGATGAATTCGGCGGGGGTTTCGGCGATGTTGATCGCGTCCATCTGGGCGCGCGGCACCATGATGTCGCGGGCGCAAAGGTCGGAGACCTGGAACACGCCCTCGATCATCGAAAGCGAATCGGCGTCGAGCAGATTGCGTTCGTGGGCGTCCTGCAGCACTTCGAGCAATTCGTCGCGCGACTCGGGTTCGTGCGAGATGAAATCGGTCAGACGCTCGAGAAGGGAGCGTTTTTCCTGCGGTTTGTCGGTGTTTCGTCGACTGGGATAAGCGTCGTTCATAGCGGGGCGCCCGCAAGTTTCGGGGCGCGAATTGGCGGAGAGTTAAGCATACACGAAGGAAAAAGCGCGGCTGCACGGCCCGGCGCACGCGGCGTTGGAATCTCGGCAACCATGCTAACTGATAAATGTGCGGGAAGTATGTCGAGAAAAACACGTTGTCCGAACGGACGAGCGTGCGCTTTTCAGGTCATAGGAATGTTCATAGGAATGACGTCGGAAGGATCTCATTCCTGCGATTGGCAGCGCTTCAGGAGCGCTTCGAGCGCGCGGTCCGGCATGCCGCTCTCGCGCAGCGCGACGACCGTGCGGCTCACGTAATCGAAAGTCGTGCCATAGCGGCCGCTCGCGCAGCCGAGCACCGTGCGCACGACCGGATCGGCGAGCTTGCCGGTGTAGGACGTGGCGTCGCGCCGCATCACGAACGCGAGCGCCGCGACGCGCCGGCCGTCCGCGAGCGTGCACGGCAGCCATGCGGGCCGGTAGGACGCCATCGCCATTTCGCGTCGCCAGAGCACTTCGAGATGTTCCTGCGCGCCTTCTCCGTCGAGACGGAACGCGATACCGGTGCACGAGCCGCCGCGATCGAGCGCGAGCACGAGGCCGGGCTGCTCGGGCGTGCCGCGATTCACGCGCGACCACAGATAAAGCCCGCGATGATAGCCGTGTACCTTGCTGCGCACGGCTTCGACGGTCGGCAGCCCCGGGTTCCAGATCAGCGATCCGTAGCCGAAGAGCCACAAATCGGACTTCCCATCCCAGTTCCTCAACGTATGTTCGCGCGACACGGCGAGTTCTTCGTCGGTGAGGAGCGGCGAGTCGACGAGCTTCGGCGGATAGTCCGCCGGAACGGGCGCCGACGTGGGCGCAAGCGACTGGATTTCGGGCGTCTCGTCTTTCACGGCGGCTCGGGCGTCGTCAGGGAATCGGAACGTAGGGATCGGAAAAGCCGAGCGCGCGCATGATGTCGGTCTCGATCGATTCCATTTCGGCGGCTTCGATGTCGTCCTCGTGATCGTAGCCTTGAGCATGCAGCGTTCCATGCACGATCAGATGCGCGTAGTGCGCGGCGAGCGGCTTGCCCTGCTCGGCGGCTTCCTTCTCGACGACGGGACAGCACAGGATGAGGTCGCCCGCGACCGGATCGTCTTCCGATTCGGCGTAGGCGAAGGTGAGCACGTTGGTCGCGTAATCCTTCTGGCGATACGTGCGGTTGAGCGTGCGTCCCTCGTCTTCGCCGACGAAGCGGATGGTCAGCTCGGCGTCGGCGAAGAGCGACGCCTTGATCCAGCGCGCGACCGTCGCGCGCGGCAGGACGGCCTTGTGCGACGGATACGCCTTCGCGGCGGGGAACTGCATCGTCAGCGCGAGTTTGTGCGGGCGTGTCATGGGCGAATGATCGGGCGGCCCGCTATTCCGGGCGTTGCGCCGACTTCGCCGCCTCGGCGAGCGCGGCGTCCTTCTGCGTCTGCGCGTCGTAAGCCTCGACGATGCGCGCGACCAGCGGATGCCGCACCACGTCGGCCGACGTGAAATGCGTGAGCGCGATGCCGCGCACGTCGGTCAGTACGTGCTGCGCCTCGACGAGCCCGCTCTTGTGGCCGCGCGGCAGATCGACCTGCGTCGTATCGCCGGTGACGACCGCCTTCGAGCCGAAGCCGATCCGCGTCAGGAACATCTTCATCTGCTCGGGCGTGGTGTTCTGCGCTTCGTCGAGGATGATGAACGCGTGATTCAGCGTGCGGCCGCGCATGTACGCGAGCGGCGCGATCTCGATCATCTGGCGCTCGAACATCTTCGCGGTCTTGTCGAAGCCGAGCAGGTCGTAGAGCGCGTCGTACAAGGGGCGCAGATATGGATCGACTTTCTGCGCGAGATCGCCCGGCAAGAAGCCGAGCCGCTCGCCGGCTTCCACGGCGGGACGCGTCAGCACGATGCGTTTCACCTGATCGCGTTCGAGCGCATCGACCGCGCACGCCACCGCGAGATAGGTCTTGCCCGTGCCCGCCGGACCGATGCCGAAGGTCAGGTCGTGGGCGATGATCTGGCGCAGATACTCGCGCTGCGCGGGCGTGCGGCCGCGCAGGTCGGCGCGCCGCGTATAGAGCTTCGGGCCGGGATCTTCGGTTTCATCGAGATCGATGGTCGCGCTCGGTTCGTCGAACGGATGATCCGGGTCGCCGCGAAAACGCGGATCGACCGGTTGATCGTTCTGACCATTGCCGTTGTTCGGCCCGCGCGTGCGCCGCTGCGCATGGCGCGCCTCGACCAGCGCGAGCTGGATGTCGTCGACGGAAATCGGGTCGCGCGCGCGGTTGTAGAAGTTTTCGAGCGCCGCGAGCGCCACTTTCGCGCCGCGTCCGCGAATCGAGATCTTGTGGCCGCGCCTCGACAGCGTCACGTCGAGCGCCTGCTCGATCTGCCGCAGGTTTTCGTCCAGCGGGCCGCAGAGGTTGGCGAGCCGCGCGTTGTCTTCGCGCGGTGCGGTGAATTCCAGATGCTGCTGAGGAGCGGTCTTCAAGGCGAAAGTGGGTGTCCGGTCTGGGTGCTGCTCAATGTGTGGTCGAAGGCGCCATGATCAAGGCGCCGCGCAGCGAGTGCGGATACGCGTGATTGATCTCGACGTCGATCATCTGGCCGACGAGCCGCGCGTGCGAAGCCACCGGCGCCGGGAAATTCACCACGCGGTTGTTTGCCGTGCGGCCGGCGAGTTCGGTCGGGTCCTTGCGCGACGGGCCTTCCACCAGAATACGCTGCACCGAGCCGAGCATCGAATTGCTGATTTTCGTGACGTTCGCTTCGATGGTCGCCTGCAAATGTTGCAGCCGCTTGAGCTTCACTTCGCGCGGCGTGTCGTCGTGCAGGTTCGCGGCGGGCGTGCCGGGGCGCGGGCTGTAGATGAACGAAAAACTCGTGTCGTAGCTCATCTCGTCGACGAGCGCCATCATCTTCGCAAAATCTTCCTCGGTTTCGCCCGGAAAGCCGACGATCATGTCCGTCGACAGCGACAGGTCGGGGCGAATTGCCCGCAGCTTGCGGATCACCGATTTGTATTCGAGCACCGTGTAGCCGCGCTTCATCGCCATCAGAATGCGGTCGGAGCCGTGCTGCACCGGCAGATGCAGGTGGGAAACGAGCTTCGGCACCTTCGCGTAGGTGTCGATCAGGCGCTGCGTGAATTCCTTCGGATGCGACGTCGTGTAGCGAATCCGCTCGATGCCCGGCACGTCGGCCACGTATTCGATCAGCGTGGCAAAGTCCGCAATGTCGTGCGAGCCGGACGTGAGCGGACCGCGATACGCGTTCACGTTCTGGCCGAGCAGCGTGACTTCGCGCACGCCCTGGTCGGCGAGGCCGGCGATTTCGGTCAGCACGTCATCCAGCGGGCGCGACACTTCCTCGCCGCGCGTGTACGGCACGACGCAATAGCTGCAGTACTTGCTGCAGCCTTCCATGATCGAGACGAACGCGCTCGGACCCTCGACGCGCGCGGGCGGCAAGTGGTCGAACTTTTCGATTTCGGGGAAGGAAATGTCCACTTGCGCGCGGCCGGTCGAACGACGCTTGTCGATCATCTCGGGCAGGCGATGCAACGTCTGCGGGCCGAACACGAGATCGACGTAGGGCGCGCGCGAGATGATCGACGCGCCTTCCTGGCTTGCGACACAGCCGCCGACGCCGATCAGCAGATTCGGGTTCGCCTCCTTCAGTTCGCGCACGCGGCCCAAGTCCGAGAAGACTTTTTCCTGCGCCTTTTCGCGCACCGAGCAGGTGTTGAACAGAATGACGTCCGCGTCTTCGGGCGTGTCCGTCTTGACGAGGCCTTCCGCTGCGCCGAGGACGTCGACCATCTTGTCGGAGTCGTACTCGTTCATCTGGCAGCCAAAGGTTTTTACATAAACTTTCTTGGTCATGAATTTCGCCGGTCGCAGTTGTTAACCTGGGGGCGCGGTAATCGAGGTTGAAGGGGCGCTTATTGTTCTAATTTAGCCCGCTATTATAGCGCCCGCCGATTCCTTACGTTTCGGCCGGCCGCAGGCGTCGGGCGGGTAGGCGAGATCGCCGAGCAGCTCGGCGGTCGCCGTCGCGAAACGTTCGACCAGAAAATCCAGCAACACGCGCACGCGCGGCGCCATGTAACGGTTCGCGTGAAACAGCGCGTGAACCGCCGCTTCGTGCGTGCACCAGTCGGGCAGCAGCATCTTGAGCGTGCCGGCGCGCACGTCGGCGGCGATATCCCAGATCGACTTGTGCGCGATGCCGTGGCCCGCCAGCGCCCACGCGCGGGTCAATGCGCCGTCGTTCGATTCCCACGACCCCTCGACCGGCATCGTGAAGCTCGCGCGTTCGTCGCCGCGCACGAAGTTCAGCTCGTTCAAAGGCCCCGTCGACGTGACGCCGATCACGAACTGATGGCCTGCGAGATCGGCGGGCGCGGCGGGCGTGCCGCGCCGCGCCAGATAGTCGGGCGACGCGCACAGCACGCGCCGGTTCGGTGCCAGCAGCCGCGAGGCGAGGCCGCTGTCGGGCGGCGCGCCGAAGCGGATCGCGAGATCGATGTCCTCTTGCAGCAGATTCGACACCGAATCGGACAGCGTCAGCGCGAAACGCACGTCGGGATAGCGCGCGTTGAAATCGTCGAGCCAGCCGCGCAGCAGATAGCGTCCGAAATCCGACGTCGCGGAAATGCGCACCTTGCCGCGCACGAGATTCTGGCCGGCTTGCAGCGCGGCTTCGGCGTCGTCGATAGCTTGCAGCGCGATGCGGCAATGCTGGAGATAGAGGCGCCCTTCGTCGGTGACGCGCAACTGGCGCGTCGTGCGCTCGAAAAGCCGCGCATGCAGCGACTTTTCGAGCTTGATGAGACGCGCGCTCGCCGCCGCAGGCGACAAGCCGAGCTTGCGCCCCGCCGCCGACAGGCTGCCGAGCGCCGCCGCTTCCACGAAAAGGCGCATGTCGCCGAGCCGGTCCATCGCCATGTGCAGATTCTCAATTCAGATTTGATAATGATTCAAATGCTACGCCAATTATCAAAACAATGCGCGTCGCGCAGAATGCGCGCATTGTGCTCGTGCCTCGGGTTTTCCCGAGGCATCACTGTCCGGAGAAATGTCCATGCAACTCGATCACGTGACGATCGTCGCGACCGATTGCGAAGCGATGAAAGATTTTTTC
The DNA here is from genome assembly GCF_001544495.1 of Caballeronia telluris. Taxonomy (GTDB): domain Bacteria; phylum Pseudomonadota; class Gammaproteobacteria; order Burkholderiales; family Burkholderiaceae; genus Caballeronia; species Caballeronia telluris. Next base: position 180,732 of record NZ_FCNZ02000013.1, on the reverse strand, counting down.
GTCGACGTCGCGGGAATGACGCTCGGGACGCGGCCGCCGTTCGGCGTCGGCGGGTACTGGCTTTATCTCGACGGGCGGCCGGTCGTGCATCTGATCGCGTCGTGCGCGACTTCCGGCGCTCAGCCGCCAGCGACCCGCATCGACCATCTGGCGCTGCGTGTCGAAGGCGAAACAGCGTGGGAAGCGTTGCTCGACCGCCTGCATCGCCACGGCACGGCCTATCAACTCGCGGAAGTCCCGATTACGGGAGAGCTTCAACTGTTCGTCCGGCTCGCGCCGGCTGTCGTCGTGGAATTCGTGACGACGCGCACCCGACCATCCACAGGAATTTGACATGCCCATTCCACTTCTCGCGCTGGCGATCAGCGCATTCGCGATCGGCACGACCGAATTCGTGATCATGGGGCTGTTGCCCAACGTCGCCCGCGATCTCGCGGTGTCGATTCCGTCGGCCGGTTTGCTCGTGACGGGCTACGCGCTCGGCGTCGCCGTCGGCGCGCCGCTGCTCGCGGTGCTCACGAGCCGGATGCCGCGCAAGCTCGCGCTGCAATTGCTGATGGCGGTGTTCATCGTCGGCAACGTGCTGTGCGCCGTCGCGCCGGGCTACGGCTTGCTGATGGTCGCGCGCGTGGTGACGTCCTTCGCGCACGGTTCGTTCTTCGGCATCGGCGCGGTGGTCGCGGCGTCGCTCGTGCCGGCGGAAAAGCGTGCGAGCGCCATCGCGCTGATGTTCACCGGGCTCACGCTCGCGAACGTGCTCGGCGTGCCGTTCGGGACCTTCATCGGCCAGGAATTCGGCTGGCGCGCGACCTTCTGGATCGTCGCGGGGCTCGGCGTGCTGTCGGCGCTCGGCGTGACGGCGCTCGTCCCCAACCGGCACGATGCCGGTCCGAGCCGTCTCGGCCACGAAGTGCGCGTGCTGAAAGACCGCCAGGTCTGGCTCGCGCTCGCGATGACCGTGATCGGCTTCGGCGGCGTGTTCGTCGTGTTCACCTATATCGCGCCGATCCTGGAGCAGGTCGGCGGCTTCTCGCCGCGCGGCGTGACGCTCGTGCTCGTCTTGTTCGGCGTCGGGCTGACGATCGGCAACACGATCGGCGGCAAGCTCGCGGACCGCGCGCTGATGCCTTCGCTGATGGGCATCCTGATCGCGCTCGCGCTCGTGATGGCCGTCTTCGCGACGACGAGCCACAGTCAGATCGGCACCATCGTGACGGTCTTCGTGTGGGGCATCGCGGCGTTCGCGACGGTGCCGCCGCTGCAGACGCGCGTCGTCGAGAAGGCGAAAGCCGCGCCGAACCTCGCTTCGACGCTCAATATCGGCGCGTTCAACGTCGGCAATGCGGGCGGCGCGTGGCTCGGCGGCGTGGTGCTGGAGCGCGGGCACCCGCTCGATTCGCTGCCGTGGGTCGCGGCGGCGGTCGCGATCGTCGCGCTCGCGGTGACGTGGTACGCGGCGCGGCTCGACGCGCGGCCCGTGGTGAGCGGCGCGAAGGCTGTCGACGCCTGAGAGTCGGCTGGCGGATGTCGACCGATTATGATGTCGGCTCAACGTAACCGAGCCATCATGATCGACCATCTCATCTGTGACTGCGACGGCGTGCTCGTCGACAGCGAAGTCATCGCCGATCGCGTCATGCTGGAGGCGCTGACCGAAAACTTCCCCGGCGTCGATTTCGAGCCGGTGATGAAGACGGCGTTCGGCCAGCAGACCTCGCGCTTCCTCACGCATCTCGAAACGAAGTTCGGCATCGCGATGCCCGCCGGCTTCGTCGATACGCTCGGCGAGCGCGTGAGCCTCGAGCTGGCGCGCTCGGTCGGACCGATCGCCGGCGTGTGTCGTGCGCTGCGACGCGTGAGCCTGCCGGTGGCGGTGGTGTCGAACAGCGGGATGGAGCGCGTGCGCGCGTCGGTGCGGCGCGCGGGACTCGACGAGATCGTCGGGGAACGCCTCTTCAGCGCCGAGCAGGTCGCGAAGCCGAAGCCTTATCCCGACGTCTATCTGTTCGCGGCGAAAACGCTCGGCGTGGCCCCGGAGCGCTGTCTCGTCATCGAGGACAGCATCGCCGGACTGACGGCCGCGCGCGCCGCCGGCATGATGACGATCGCGTTCGTCGGCGCGAGCCACATTCCGGGTGGCTACGCGCAAGTGCTGCGCGAGAGCGGCGTCACGCGCATCATCGATTCGATGGACGACTTGCCCGCACTCGTCGAGGCGGGCATGCGCGGCCAATTCCGCGGCGTGCAGTCTTAAGCCTGGACGGTTTCTTCCTCCACGACTTCCCGCGCGGCCGCCAGCGCCGCGCGGAATTCGACCAGTTCCGCGATCGTCAGCATCGGCAGGCCGTGCTCGGCCGCGAAGCGTTCGACCTGTGCGCCGCGCGTCATGGTTCCGTCGGCGTTCATCAGTTCGCACAGCACGCCGGCGGGTTTCAAACCGGCGAGGATCGCCAGGTCGACCGTGCCTTCCGTATGCCCGCGACGCGCGAGCACGCCGCCCGGCATCGCGCGCAGCGGAAACACGTGACCGGGGCGCACGATGTCGGCGGGTTTTGCGTCGTCGGCGATGGCGGCGCGGATCGTCGTCACGCGATCGGCCGCCGAGACGCCCGTCGTCACGCCGTCGCACGCTTCGATCGACACCGTGAACGCCGTGCCGTAGCGGCTGCCGTTGGCGGCGGCCATCGGCGGGAGTTCGAGCGCGCGCACGGTCTCGTCGGGCAGGCACAGGCACACGATCCCGCTGCATTCGCGGATCAGGAGCGCCATCGTGGCATCGGTGATTTTTTCAGCGGCGACGATCAGATCGGCTTCGTTCTCGCGGTCGTGATCGTCTTGCAACACGACGGCGCGGCCATCGCGCATGGCTTCCAGCGCGGCGGCGATGCGTGGCGGAACGTCGACGGACGCGAGCAGGGAAAGATCGGCGAAGGAGTCGTCGGCGATGACGGACGGTGCCGCAAAAGACGGGTTCTGAATAGAAACGGACATGTGAAACGCTCTCGCTAAGGAATGGGCGAAAAACGTTTCAGGGCATTGCAGAAAGGCATAACGACACCCGGACCGCGCCGTTTGCACGACGCCGTCTGGTCCGGCACGCAACGCGCGCCGTCACCGTGGGAACGGACATGACCATCTGCACATCTTCTTCCATCCGGACTATGACCGTCGGCTCTGGCTTCGCACCAGATCTGCTGACCCCGCCGATCCTGCCGGCGGGCGCTCGCGGGCTCGTGAAAGGCGTTTCGGCCCTTGCACATACCGCCGGTGGGGAATTTCGCCCCGCCCTGAAGACGCACTGATTTCCCGCTAATTAAGCAACTAGCGGAGATTTCAGGATACAACAGACCGGCGAAAGTTGCAGCACGGCGCGACCGCGAATCTGCCGGAAAGCGACATCACGCGTCCGCCCACGCCTTCGCCGCGTTGATCGCGCGCTGCCAGCCGGCGAGGCACGCGTCGACGTCCGCTTTTTGCATCGACGGCGTGAAGCGGCGTTCGAGCTTCCACTGCTGCTTCAGTTCGTCGACGTCCTTCCAGTAACCGACCGCCAGCCCGGCGAGATAGGCCGCGCCGAGCGCGGTCGTTTCCGCGACCTGCGGACGCACGACATCGACGCCGAGAATGTCGGCCTGGAACTGCATCAGCAGGTTGTTCGCGCATGCGCCGCCATCGACGCGCAATTCCGCGATCCCGCCGCCCGAGTCCGCTTCCATCGCCTTCAGCACGTCGAGCGACTGATACGCGATCGAATCGAGCGCCGCGCGCGCGATGTGGCCCGCGCTCGTGCCGCGCGTCACGCCGAACAAAGTGCCGCGCGCCCGCGCGTTCCAGTGAGGCGCGCCGAGGCCCGCGAACGCCGGCACGAGATAGACGCCGTCGCAATGCGGCACGCCGCGCGCGAGCGTTTCGATTTCGCTCGCGCTCTTGATGAGGCCGAGGCCGTCGCGCAGCCACTGCACCACCGCGCCCGCGATGAAGATGCTCCCCTCCAGCGCATAGTTGATCTGGCCGCCGATCTGCCAGGCGATTGTCGTGACGAGGTTGTTGCGCGATTCGATCGGCTTGTCGCCGGTGTTCATAACCAGGAAGCAGCCGGTGCCGTAGGTGTTCTTCACCATGCCGGGTTCCGTGCACATCTGGCCGAAGAGGGCGGCGTGCTGGTCGCCGGCGATCCCGCCGAGCGCGATTTTCGACGCGAACACGGTGGTTTTGGTCGGTCCGTAGATTTCCGACGACGCTCTCACCTCGGGCAGCATGCTGCGCGGAATGTCGAGCGCGTCGAGCAGTTCGTCGTCCCATTGCAGCGTGTGGATGTTGAACAGCATCGTGCGCGACGCGTTGGTGACGTCGGTGATGTGCAGTTCGTGCCGCGTGAAATTCCACACGAGCCAACTGTCGACGGTGCCGAACGCGAGGCGTCCCTGCCGCGCCTTCTCGCGCGCGCCGTCGACGTTATCGAGAATCCAGCGGATCTTGGTGGCCGAGAAATACGAATCGATCGGCAAGCCGGTTTTCGCGCGGACTGTTTCTTCGAGTCCCTGCGCTTTCAACTCGTCGCAGAATTCCGCGGTGCGCCGGTCCTGCCAGACGATCGCGTTGTAGATCGGATGGCCGGTGTCGCGGTCCCAGACGATGGTCGTCTCGCGCTGGTTCGTGATGCCGATCGCGGCAATCGACGTGCCGTTCAGCCCCGCGCGCGTGACCGCTTCGGCCGCGACGCCCGCCTGCGTCGACCAGATTTCCTGCGGATCGTGTTCGACCCAGCCGGGCTGCGGATAGATCTGCTGGAATTCCTTCTGCGCCATCGACACGACGTTGCCGTTGCGGTCGAACAGCATGGCGCGGGAACTCGTCGTGCCCTGGTCGAGCGCGAGGACGTACTGATCCTGCATGGTCTTCTCCACTGGTTTTTTAAGGACGCTTTGTTCTTCGTTCGATGCCTTCAAGGCGAGTGTAGCCGCGATGCCGCGCGCAATGACGGCGCAGTCGGGGTCGCGCTCGCGAGCCAGCGGTCGATGCGCTGGCTCACTTCGTCGAGCGACGCGCGGCCGATATGCAACCCGAGCTTCGAGCGGCGCCACAGCACGTCCTCGGCGCGCAACGCCCATTCGTTGTCGCGCAGGTAGCGCAGTTCAGCTTCGTAGAGACCGGGCGCGAACGCTTCGCCGAGTTCTTCGACGGAGCGCGCCGCGCCGATCACCCGCGCCGCACGCGTGCCGTACGCGCGCGCATAGCGGCGCGCGAGCGCGGGAGGAAGCCACGGATGATGCTGTTGGAATTCGCGAAGAAAGCGCTCGAAGTCGGCATCCGCGAAATCGCCGCCCGGCAGCGGCACGCCTTCGGTCCACGTGCGCGCGGGTGACTGCAACGCGTCGGCGAGCTTGTCGACGGCCTCTTCCGCGAGCTTGCGGAAGGTCGTGATCTTGCCGCCGAAAACGGACAGGAGCGGAGCGCCGCCGGCGTCGAGTTCCAGCAGATAGTCGCGCGTGACCGCCGATGCGTTCTCCGCTGTCTCGTCTTCGAGGAGCGGCCGCACGCCGGAGTAGCTCCAGCAGACGTCTTCCGGCGAGATGTGATGCTTGAAATAGCGGTTGATCGAATCGCAGAGATAGCGGATTTCGTCGGCGCCGATTTCGACCTTCGATGCGTCGCCGCCGTATTCGATATCGGTCGTGCCGATCAGCGTGTAGTCGGCCTCATACGGAATCGCGAAGATGATCCGCTTGTCGGGGTTCTGGAAGATGTACGCGTGGTCGTGCGAGAACAGACGCTTCGTCACGATGTGGCTGCCTTTCACGAGCCGCACGCTGTGCCGTGTTCTCGTGTTGCCGAGCGCGCCCTTGAGCAGGTCGCCGACCCACGGACCCGCCGCGTTGGCGATGGCGCGGGCGTGCACGTCGATGCGCTCGCCGGCCGGCCCTTCGAGCGTCGCGTGCCATTCGCCCTCCGAGCGCTCGGCGCCGACGAGCCGCGTGCGCGTCAGGACGGTCGCGCCGCGCTCGTGCGCGTCGAGCGCGTTGAGCGCAACGAGGCGTGCGTCGTCGACCCAGCCGTCGGAGTAGACGAAGCCGCGCCGGATCGAATCGACGAGCGGCTCGCCTGCCGGATGCCGGCGCATGTCGATGCCCCGCGAACCGGGCAGCAATTCGCGCCGCGCGAGGTGATCGTAGAGAAAAAGGCCCGCGCGGATCATCCAGGCGGGGCGCAGGTTCGGCATGTGCGGCATGACGAAGCGCAGCGGCCACATGATGTGCGGCGCGGCGTGCAGCAACACCTCGCGCTCCTGCAACGCCTTGCGCACGAGCTTGAACTCGCCGTATTCCAGATAACGCAGCCCGCCGTGAATGAGCTTCGTGCTCGACGACGACGTGTGCGAAGCGAGGTCGTCCTTTTCGCACAGCAGCACGGACAGGCCGCGGCCGGCCGCGTCGCGCGCGATGCCCGCACCGTTGATGCCGCCTCCCACCACGAGCAAGTCGTACTGTCCGCGCTGCGCCACGTTGGTCCTCTCCCGTCCGCCAAAGGAAAATCTGACGAACCTGTAATGTTCGAATTCGAAATCTAACGAACATAAACGAAAAAGTAAAGTCGGCCGAATGGGCTAGGTGTTTTCGCCGATGCCGGAACGCTTCGTCATTTGTGCGTACGCCATCTGGCCGAGTGGCGCGAATACGCGCTCCGGCCGATACTTGGGCGTCGAGGGAAAACCAAAAGGTGGATGCGATGCGAAAGCTGTTTTGCGTGGGCGCGGCGGGCGCGCTATTGCTCGCGGGTTGCGTGGGCACGCCGAGCCTGAGCGGCACGCCGGGCGCGCCGTCGTTCAGTGCGTTGCAGGAGATCTGTGGAAGCGCGTCGGCGGACTACGGTCCCGACGCGCAGGACGTCTATTCGGCGTTCTTCGACGCCTACGTCGCGTTCAGGCGCAACGGGCTTTCGAAGGAGCGCTTCTGCGCGTTCCAGGGCGCGATCGCGGAGCGGCACGCCGCCTATGCGGCCAACCCTGGCCCGCAGGCACAGAATGCATGGGCGAGCTTTTTCCTCGACCAGCGCGCGCAGGCATTGAGCTGGCGTGCAGCCGTCGATCCGACGTTGCGGGCAGGATGATCGGGAATGAACCCGCGCGCGGCGGCGAAGCCGGGCGCGAGCTTTCAACAGGGAAAAAGCAAAGCAGAAGCGCGCTATGAGAACCGCTTGAACGCCTTCATCGTCGAGTCGCCTGAGGCCGTGAGGCGCCATTGTTGTCGTCCGGACGCGAGGTTTTCGAGCTGGACGAGTTGACGTTCGAGCAGGGCGTCGAGTTCTTCGCGCGCCATTTCGACTTGATTCGGAGCTTCCTGAACTAGCAGCAGCGTGGCAAATTCGTGCGGACTCAGCATCTCGTGTTCTCCATGACGACAGAACGGCACATAAGTGACCGGCTAAGGCCGGCGCTCAAGGCTCGCAACGTTGCGTGGGGGAACTGCAATAGCCGGGCAGACGCAGTGTTCTTCAGGCTTTTTTGAGGCTGCGGGTGCCGGGAATCTGGATTGTAGGGAAAGTGTCTGACGAGTGCCAAACGGTTGCGGAAAATATTGGGTTTGACTTTTCTTGGACGCGAAAGCGGTCCGTCGAAGAAGCGAGTTCGGAGAATTCACTTGAACTTCGCGCCGCACTGCACACAGCAACGCGGCTTCCGGGCGGGGCTAATCGGCGATGTAGACCTGCGTGCTGGCGGCCGCGAGTGCATCGGCCATTTCGGGCGGCGTCGGTGCGTCGGTGAAGAGCGCGTGGATCTGGTTCAGATGGCCGAGCCGCACGAGCGCTGGACGGCCGAATTTTGAGTGATCGGCCGCCAGAAAGACGGTGCGCGCGTGCTGGATGATCGCCTCGGCGACGCGCACTTCGCGCGTGTCGAAGTCGCGCAGCGTGCCGTCTTCCTCGATGCTCGAGGTGCCGATGATCGCGAAGTCGACCTTGAATTGACGAATGAAATCAATCGCCAGTTCGCCGACAATGCCCTTGTCCCACGGCCGCACGATGCCGCCAGTGACGAGCACTTCGCAATCGGGATAGCCGCCCATCATGCTTGCCACGTTCAGGTTGTTCGTGATGACGCGCAGCCCGCGGTGCCGGTTCAGCGCCCGCGCGACTTCTTCGGTGGTGGTGCCGAGGTTGATGAAAAGCGAGGCCTGGTCGGGAATATGCGTGGCGACGAGCGCCGCGATGCGTCGCTTTTCGTCGTGGAACATGCGCTGGCGCGCGGTGTACGAGACGTTCTCCGAACTGGTCGGCAGGCTCGCGCCGCCGTGGTAGCGGCGCAGCAGGTTCATGTCGGAGAGCCAGTTGACGTCGCGCCGGATGGTTTGCGGCGTCACCTCGAAATGCGCGGCGAGATCGTCGACGGTCACGAAGCCGTCGCGTTGCACCCAGTCGAGCAGTTCCTGCTGTCGTGCGTTCAAGGTGAGGCGGGGGTCTCGTGTCATGGCGATGTTCTTTTGCGAGCGGCGCGCATCGTTTTGTTAGCCCTATTGTAAGTTGGAAATGTTCGAACGAACGACAGACCTATGCGGCGAGGTAGACTGATGTGAGGGCTTCATTAATTTGATGTTGTTTTTCGCAAGCGTTCGCGATGGAACGCCCGGCTTTCATGCGTTTCGTTGTTTTTGAAAACCACGCGAGCCGCCGCCGGCCGTCCCGGCGCTCCCGGCGCGCCAGCCGCACCCGAACTGGAATCCCATGACCCGCTTCAACTGGCAAAACCCGTATCCGACGCCGCGTCTGCCCGTCTTCGCCCGCAACATCGTTTCCACTTCGCATCCGCTCGCTGCGCAAGTCGGTCTGCGCATGTTGTGGAAGGGCGGCAATGCCGTCGATGCCGCAATCGCCGCCGCGGCCGCGATCACCGTCGTCGAGCCGGTATCGTGCGGTTTGGGCGGCGATGCGTTCGCACTCGTCTGGGACGGCGCGAAGCTGCACGGTTTGAATGCATCGGGCGTGTCGCCGGCGGCGTGGAACGTCGACTACTTCAAACGCAAGTACGGTGAGGAGAACGGCCTCGCGAAGCAGCCAAAGCGCGGCTGGGACACGGTCACCGTGCCCGGCGTGATCGCGGGCTGGGAAGCGCTGCACGCGAAATTCGGCTCGCTGCCTTTCGGCGACCTGATGGAACCGGCCATCGAGATTGCCGAGCGCGGGCACGCCGTGGCGAGCATCGTGGCGTACAAATGGGCGGCGGCGGTGCCGGAACTGAAGGACCAGCCGGGTTTCGCCGACGTTTTCATGCCGCGCGGCCGCGCACCCGACATCAGTGAACTGGTCCGCTTTCCGGGCCACGCGAAGACACTGCGCAAGCTGGCAGAGCAAGGCCCGCGCGCGTTCTATGAAGGCGAGATCGCCGAGCGCATCGCGGCGTATGCGAAGGAAGGCGGCGCCGCGCTGACGGCCACGGATCTGCGCAACTACCAGGCCGACTGGGTCGAGCCGATCAGCAAGGACTATCGCGGCCACACCGTGCACGAGATCCCGCCGAACGGACAGGGCATCGCCGCGCTGATCGCGCTCGGCATCCTCGACAAGTTCGACGTCAACGCGCTCACCGTCGATCGCATCGAGTCGCAGCATCTGCAGATCGAGGCGATGAAGCTCGCATTTGCCGACGTGTATCGCTATGTCGCCGATCCGCGCTCGATGGAAGTGACGCCCGAGCAGATGCTCGACGACGCCTATCTGACCGAACGCGCGAAGCTGATCGATCCGAAGAAGGCCACGCAATTCAACTTCGGCATGCCCAAGGCGGGCGGCACGATCTACATGTCGGTCGCGGACGAGCGCGGCATGATGGTGAGCTTCATCCAGTCCAATTACATGGGCTTCGGCTCGGGCGTGGTCGTACCGGACACGGGCATCGCGCTGCAGAATCGCGGCTGCGGATTCTCGATGGATCCGAAATCGGCGAACGTCGTCGAAGGCGGCAAGCGGCCGTTCCACACGATCATCCCCGCGTTTCTCACGCAGGAGGTCGACGGCAAACACGAGGCAGTGATGAGCTTCGGCGTCATGGGCGGGGACATGCAGCCGCAGGGCCATTTGCAGTCGATCGTGCGGATGCTCGACTACGGCCAGCAGCCGCAGGCCGCCTGCGATGCGCCGCGCTGGAAGGTGAATCACGACTTCACCATCGACATCGAGTCGACGCTCTCCGCCGAAACGGCGCGTGCGCTCGAAGGGCTCGGCCACACGATTAAGTCGGTCGACGATCCCTACATGGACTTCGGCTCGGGGCAATACATCTGGAAGCTCGACCGCAACGATCCGGAGCGCGGTTATGTCGCGGCAAGCGACAGCCGGCGCGACGGGCTTGCTGCCGGATTCTGATCATCGATTTGACCGGCGACAAGCTGCGCCCGGTCACTAGTCGGACAATTCCTGCGGTGCTCATAAGGGGCGGTCTACGGACCGCTTTCGACCTTTACAGAATGCTGTTTCAGTTCGGCCGTATTTGTCTAAAAAACGTGGCTGGGGAATGAATCGTGCTCATCAGAGCGCCGGCATTAGGAACTGTGCCTGCATTTCGCGAGTCTGTGAGTAGTCTGCAAGTTCGTTGCAGGACGGCTAAGATGGAAAAGTAACGCCGTCAATTGCCTGCTCATCGGCCGACTTACCGGCCGATGAAGCATTTCGAAGACGCTGCGACCGAACCGTTCGCGGCTTACCTGAACCTCCGGCTTCATGACCGGAGACGTGTTCAGTACAGCTTGGGAGCGCGCTACATGCACACTGACCATACTTATGTAATGCCATGGCGAATCGAGGACATCGACTTGAGCCGTATCGACCGGCACAAGGCGGTGTCGAACGAGCATCTGCTGCTGTTGCTGTGTGCCTGCTCGTTCATCGAAAGCGGCACGGATCTATACACGAGCAACCTGAGCAAGTATTTCAACGACGATCCGGAGATCTCCGCGTGGCTCAATAACGAGTGGGAGCCCGAGGAGATGCAGCATGGGCGCGCGCTCAAGACCTACATTCATCACGTGTGGCCCGAATTCGACTGGGACACGGCATTCAAGAATTTTTTTGCGGAGTACTCGCTCACCTGTTCGATGGAGGATTTCGAAAAGAAGCGGGCGCTCGAGATGGTGGCGCGCTGCGTCGTCGAGACGGGCACGGCGACGCTCTATCGTGCGATCAACGAATGTTCCGACGAACCGGTGCTCAAGCAGATCACCGACAACATCCGTACCGACGAAGTCCGCCATTACAAGCACTTTTTCCGCTTTTTCAAGAAGTACAACAAGATTGAAGGCAACGGGCGCATGGCCGTGCTGGGCGCGCTGATGCGCCGCGTGCTGGAACTCAAGAACGAAGATTCGGAAATCGCGCTGCGACATGTGTTCGCGATCCGCTATCCGGAGCGTGTGCGCGATTCGGCGTACAACCGCGAACTGTCGTCGCATGTGAACAAGCTCGTGCGACGGAATTTGTCGGCCGACATGTGTGTGAAGATGCTGCTGAAGCCGCTCGACCTGCCCGCGCGCATCCAGCCGGGCCTGCTTTATCCGCTTGCGAAGATCACCCAGCACGTGTTCTTCCGCTAGGCTTGACGCATCCGCGCCGGCCGGCTTGTCGCCGAATGCAAAGGCCCGCTGCCGCGGGCCTTTCGTTTTTTTCAACCATCGGAAGACAACGTCCATGACCCACTCCGATTCCGCCAGCTCGCGGCCCATCGAGCAGAGCGCGTTCGACGAATGGCCGCCCGAGTTGCGTTCGCTCTTCGACGGCACGTCGATCGAGACCAAGGGCGGATTTACGGCGTCGCTGCTCGCAGTCGATGAAGCAGGGCGCGTGCGCACGTCGCTCCTGAGCCTCGGCGAACTGTTCGCGCCCGACACGCGCACGCTCAGCTTCGCGCTCTGGCCGAAGTCGCGCGCGGCGCAGGCAATCGCATCGACGCGCCGCGCGACCCTTACATTCGTCTTCGACGCAGCGTTCTATCAGGTTCAACTGGAAGCGCGTCCGGTGCCGCTCGATGACGCATCGCTCGCATGCTTCGTCGCGACCATCGAAACAGGCGAGTGGCAGCGCGTCGGCTATGCGCGGCTGACGAGCGGGATCGTTTTCGAACTGGACGACGGCGAGGCCGTGATGACGCGCTGGCGCGCGCAAGTGGAGATGCTGAAGCGGGCGGCGAGCGCCGCCGCTTGAGAGACGCGCGGGCGCTCGTTCGTCGAACGGCGCCCGCCGTGCCGCGGATTTAACGCCCGCGCTGGCCCGAGCGCGGCGTGTCGCGGCGGCCGTTGCCGCCTTCGCTGCGCGGCTTGCCGCCGAGCAGCGAACCCGGATTCGGAGACAGTCCGTTGCGCTGACCGTTCGAATGCGCCGCGCGCGGCGCGTCGGTCTTGCCGTTGGGCTTCGCCGCTGCGGGTTTTTGCGACGAGCGCGAGCCATTGTTATTGCCGCCCGCGGGCTTGGCGCCCGCCGGCTTCGCACCGCCGTTGCCGCCTGCGCCGTCGCGTCGCGGCGCGCCTTGTCCCTGACGCGGCGAGCGCTGGCCGCCGCCGCCACCGCCCTGGCTGCGTCGCTGGATCGGCTCGGCCTTCGCGTTCGGGTCCGGTTCGAAGCCTTCGATCACTTCCTGCGGGATCGGACGCTTGATGAGCCGCTCGATATCCTTCAGCAATTGATGCTCGTCGACGCAAACCAGCGACACCGCTTCGCCCGTCGCGCCCGCGCGGCCCGTGCGGCCGATGCGGTGCACGTAGTCTTCCGGCACGTTCGGCAAATCGTAATTCACGACATGCGGAAGCTGGTCGATGTCGATGCCGCGCGCGGCGATATCGGTCGCGACGAGCACCTGCAACGTCTGGTCCTTAAACTCGGCGAGCGCGCGCGTGCGCGCCGACTGGCTCTTGTTGCCGTGAATCGCGAGCGCGCTGATGCCGTCCTTGCCGAGCTGCTCGGCAAGGCGGTTCGCGCCGTGCTTCGTGCGCGTGAAGACGAGCACCTGGAACCAGTTGTGACGCTTGATCAGGTGCGTGAGCATTTCACGCTTCTTGTCGCGATCGACGGGGTGGATCTTTTGCGCAACCGTCTCGGCCGTCGTGTTGCGCCGCGCGACTTCGATCAGCGCGGGCGAGTCAAGGAGGTTGTCGGCGAGCGTCTTGATCTCGTCGGAAAAGGTGGCCGAGAACAGCAGGTTCTGGCGCTTCGGCGGCAGCTTCGCGAGCACGCGCTTGATGTCGTGGATGAAGCCCATGTCGAGCATGCGGTCGGCTTCGTCGAGCACGAGAATCTCGATATGCGACAAGTCGATGGTCTTCTGCTGCATGTGATCGAGCAGGCGCCCGGGCGTCGCGACGACGATGTCGATGCCGCGCTTCAACGCATCGATTTGCGGATTGATGCCGACGCCGCCAAACATCACGGTCGACTTCAGCTTCAGGTATTTGCCATACGCGCGCACGCTTTCCTCGACCTGTGCGGCGAGTTCGCGCGTCGGCGTGAGGATCAGCGCGCGGACATGGCGCTTGGCGCCTGCGGGCGCCGGCGACATCTGCGAGAGACGCTGCAGGATCGGCAGCGTGAAGCCGGCGGTCTTGCCGGTGCCGGTTTGCGCGCCGGCGAGCAGGTCGCCGCCGTTCAGGACGGCCGGAATTGCCTGGAGCTGGATCGGCGTGGGGCTGGTGTAGCCAAGTTCGTTGACGGCACGCAGCAGGGGTTCGGACAAGCCGAGAGAATCAAAAGACATAGAGTGTTCGCACTTTCGGTATGACGACCGGCGCTGACGCTTCATGGCCGCCAATGCGGCCTGTGCGCTGACTTCAGCGCGCGGGCGACGATCGAGGAAATCGGGCGGCATGGCGTCCGGCGCGCGTTCGCGCTGCCGGGCGCATCGAAGATGCCGCGAAGTTCGGCGCGCTATCAAGACACGTCGACTGGCGTTAAGTTGCATCCAGCTCGCTTGACGAGCGTGTCATGCGCGTCTCACGCGACATAGCGCGCGACGCTGACGAATTGACACAGGCTGCCTGCCAGCACGAACAGGTGCCAGATGCCGTGGCCGTGCCGGATGCGCTCGTCGTTGATGAAAAAATAGATACCGGCGCTATAGATCACGCCGCCCGCCACCAGCCACGCAGTGCCTGCGGGCGGCAGCGCCGAAACGAGCGGACGGACGGCTACGAGCGCGAGCCAGCCCATCAACACGTAAAGCACCATCGAAACGCTGCGGGTTCGGCGCCCGAGCGTGAGTTCCTGCACGATGCCGAGGACAGCGAGCCCCCAGCTCACGCCGAACAGCGACCAGCCCCACGGACCACGCAGCGTGACGAGCGTGAACGGGGTGTAGCTGCCTGCGATCAGCAAGTAGATTGCCGAATGATCGCATTTTTGCAGTACCGCCTTGACGCGCGGATTGCGCGCCCAGTGATACAGCGTCGAAATGGCGTACAGCGCGAAAAGCATCGCGCCGTAGATCGCGAAGCTCACGATCTTGTACGGATCGCCTTCGAACGAGGCCATCGTGACGAGCGCCGCCAGTCCTGCCACCGACAGCACCGTGCCGATCAGGTGACTGATACTGTTGAACCGCTCGCCAAAAACCATTGCATGCCCTCGTTGCGCTTCGCGGTTGCCCGCGTGTCACGAAGCGCCGGCCACCAAAGACAAGGGGCGCGGCCCCGACTCGAAGGCTGCGCCCCAGCATCTATTGTACGCTGTCTGCGTTTATTGTCAGTCGAGCGGCGCCGATCTCAGATTGCTGACCTGTTGCGGCGACACCGGCGTGCCGTGGTTGCCCCACGACATACGGATGTACGTCACGACCGCGGCGACTTCCGTATCCGACAGCGCCTGCGCGAACGGCGGCATGCCGTGCGGCATCGGGTTGCCACCCGTGCTCGGCGGATAACCGCCGTTGAGCGTCATGCGGATCGGGTTGACGGCCGACGGCATCTGGATCGACTGGTTGTTCGCGAGCGGCGGATAAGCCGGCGGCTTGCCGAGCCCGTTCTCCGCGTGACACTTCGCGCAGTTCTCCGTGTAGACCTTCTTGCCCGTCTGCAGCAGTTCGGTGCCGAATTTCTCCGACGTCTCGAGCTGCATCGTTTCCGGCGCTTCCTTCTTCTGCGGGATCGACTTGAGATACGTCGACATCGCGTTGATGTCCGCGTCGGACATGTACTGCAGGCTGTTGTGGACCACTTCGGCCATCGGCCCGAACACCGCGCCGCGCTGCGACACGCCGGTCTTCAGCAGGTCGTTGATGTCCTTGATGTCCCAGTCGCCGAGGCCGGCTTCCTTGTTCGACGTGAGCGACGGCGCGTACCAGTTCTGCAGCGGGATCAGACCGCCGGCGAACGCCGCCGAGTTGACCGGGCCGCCCATCGCGTTGATCGACGTGTGGCACATGCCGCAGTGGCCGAGGCCTTCGACGAGATACGCGCCACGGTTCCATTCGACCGACTTCGTCGGGTCCGGCTTGTACTCGCCTTCGCTGAAGAACAGCGTGCGCCAGCCGATCAGCAGATTGCGGTTGTTGAACGGGAAACGCAGTTCGTGCGGCCGGCTCGCGACCGACAGCGGCGGGACCGAGCGCAGGTAGGCGTAGATGGCGTCCGAGTCGGCGCGCGTGACCTTCGTGTAGCTCGTGAACGGGAAGCCCGGGTACAGCAGGCTGCCGTCTTTGGAACGGCCCGTGTGCATCGCGCGATAGAAGTCATCCGACGTCCACTTGCCGATGCCGTATTGGTCGTCCGGCGTGATGTTCGGCGTGAACATCGTGCCGAACGGCGTCGCCATCGGCAGGCCACCGCCGAATTCCTTGCCGCCGCGCACCGTGTGGCACGCGATACAGTCGCCGGCGCGGGCGAGATACTCGCCCTGCTTGATGAGCGCGGCTTTGTCCGCGGGCGTGGCCGCGACGGCGCCGCCCGAATGGAGAGTGTCGCCGCCCGACCAGAGGACGGCGCCGGCTGCGACGGCTGCCACGACGACAGCCGAAAGTGCGAACAGGGACTTGCGTTTCATTGTGTTGTCGCTCCTCGCGCCTTATTGCGGTTCGCTGCCGCAGGTGAGCGGCATCTTCAACGAGCCAGCGGGCGCGGGCACCGGGTTGGCGGGTGCGGTTTGCGTCGAGAGCCATGCGGCGACGGCGGTGACGTCGTCGTCCGTCAGGCGGGAGGCGATTTGCTGCATGCAGTCCGGTGCCTTCGCGTGACGCGTGCCCGAACGCCATGCGCCGACCTGCGCGCTGATGTAGTCGGCGTGCAGGCCGACGAGACCCGGAATGGCCGGCTGCATGCCGGTCAGCGGTTTGCCGTGACACGCGGCGCAGGCGGGAATCTGTTTCGACGCGTCGCCGTTCAGCACGATCTGCTGGCCGCGCGCGAGCGTGGACTGCGACACGTTGCTCTTCGCGGGCTGAGGATACGGCGGGCGCTGCTGCGAGAAGTACGTCGCGATCTGATGAAGGTAGTCGTCCGAGAGATACGTGACGAGGTAGTTCATCGGCGGGTACTTGCGGCGCCCTTCGCGGAAATTCTGCAACTGGTTGTACAGATAGTCGGCGGGCTTGCCGGCAAGACGCGGGAAATAGTCGTTGTCCGTGCCTTCGCCGTGCACGCCGTGGCACGCGGTGCAGCCTTGCACGCGGGCGGCCATCGTATCAGGGGCGATCGGCTGGTTTTGCGCCTGCGCGGCATTGAAAGCGCCAGCGCTGCCAATCAGTGCCAGGCCGAGCAACGAGGCGAGCAGCGGACGGTATTTGCGTCTTGAAGACACGCGACACTCCATGAAATTCGGGGACCTGCCGAGCTTCGTTCGGCTCGGTGCGAAAGTGGCGAACTACTCAGTGGCGAGCTCGTACCGCTCGAAGCTGCTACCACAAAAGGCTCGACGAGCCTCTGATGCGACGCGGCATTCTATCATCGTTGCATGATGATGACTATTTGGGCTTGGCCTTCCACAGCGGGCGCTGCGGCGTTTCCGCGACAATTTGTCACGTCGTTTCGACGCGGTCGATTGGCGCGCGGGATGGCCTTGTCACGGGCTTTTCACTCGCGCCCCATCGACAAACCTTCGACCCGCGTCCGCCCCGGTCGGGGTGGGCAAAAGTATCAAGGCGTTTCAATACGTGCATGCGAAGCGCCCGTTCGACTAGACTTCGCGGGCTGCATGCGTCCTCTTTCATCCCTGCCGACCGTTCTTTTCCTCCCGATGACGTCCGTATCGCAATCACCGATCCCGCCTGCCCGTCCGACCGCCGGGGAGCGCCCATGAACGACGATCCGCTCTGGCTCGCGCAGGTCGCCTTTGCCGCGCTCGGCGACATCGCCTTCGCCTCGATGCTCGGCGCCGTCCTCATGAACGGATGGCTCTCGAAGGAGAAGGCCTTCGCCACGGTCTCGCCCGCGCGCTTCGGCTGGGCGCGCGCGCGGCGCATCGGTTCAGGCGGCGCGCTCGTACTCGCGTTCGCGAATCTCGTGCTGCTGTGGCTGCAGGCAGCATCGATGAGCGGCGTGCCGGTCATGGAAGCGGGCGCGTCGGTGTGGACGGTTCTCACGGCGACGCACGCCGGCACCGGCTGGGCGATCGCATTCGCCGGCAGCGTCCTGCTCGTGCTCGCCACCGCGTCCGGTGCGCCGATGGGCGCCGGGCGGCTCGCGTTCGCCGCATTCGGAGCGCTCGTCGCGGCGGCGGGCAAAGCGTCGGTCGGACATGCGGCCGATGCGGGCGCCTTTTCGGTCGCCGAGGTCGTGCAGACGCTGCACCTGCTCGCGACGGGCGTCTGGGGCGGAGTCGTGATCGCGGGCGCGTTCGCGGTGCTGCCCGCGCTCGGGACATCGCTTGCGCGCGCGTTTCTGATCCGCATCGCGGGGAAGATGTCGACGATGGCGGTGGTCGCGGTCGTGCTCGTCATCGCGACGGGCGTCTTCAATGCGCTGCGCGGGCTCGGCGGCGCGGCGAGCGTGTTGCAGCAGAGCGTCTGGGGGCACGTGCTGATCGTGAAGGCCGTGCTCGTCGCGACGGCGCTGATCTTCGGCGGCCTCAACCGGTGGTCGGCATTGCCGCGCTTGCGGCGCACCGCGTCGACGGTCGATGCGCATACCGTCACGAACGTGATGCGCGTCGAAGGTCTGCTGATGATCGGGGTGTTCGTGGCGGCGTCCGTGCTGTCGCACAGCGTGCCGGGATTCGCGTTCGGCGGATAAGGCCGTGCGGTGTTGGCTGGCTCGCCGGCTGCGAAGTTCAGCCGGATTTCAGCCGGATCGCACGTTCATTCGTAGCCCAGCCTGTGACTGACGATTGGCGCGCAGAAGAGCGCCACCGCGCAACCCGCCGCCTTGCCCTGCAATTCGACGAACGCCCAGTGCGATTCAGGCGCGAAGGCGAACGCATCGACGAATTGCGGCAGGCAAAAGACCACGGCCGCGCCGGTGAAGCAGTGCGTGACCGTCGAGATGCGCCAGCCGTGCTGCACGCCGAGCGCCGCGCCGATCACGCGCATCACGCCGAACAGGACCAGCGCGCCGACGGCCATCTGGGCACGGACATACTCGTCGGGGAAGGCGTAATACATACTCGTTTCTCGGTGGCGTTGACAGTTCATTCAAGCATAACTGCAACGTCCCGGACCGGTATGTAGGAGAGCGCGCAAAGAGGGCGGAAACATCGGCAGAAGCGCCGCCCGTCTCTCTTACCACTCCGCGACGCTGCCGTCCGCGTGACGCCACACCGGATTGCGCCAGCGATGACCGATCTTCGCCATTTCGCGCACCTTCTCCTCGTTCACTTCGATGCCGAGCCCCGGTCCCTGCGGAATCCCGACCATGCCGTCTTCGTACTTGAAGACCTCCGGATTGCGGATGTAGTCGAGCAGGTCGTTGCCCTTGTTGTAGTGAATGCCGAGGCTCTGCTCCTGGATGAACGCGTTGTAGCTGACCGCATCGAGTTGCAGGCAGCACGCGAGCGCGATCGGTCCGAGCGGGCAGTGCAGCGCCAGCGCCACGTCGTAGGCCTCCGCCATCGACGCGATCTTGCGGCATTCCGTGATCCCGCCCGCATGCGACGCGTCCGGCTGGATGATGTCGACGTAGCCGCCCGCCAGGACGTGCTTGAAGTCCCAGCGCGAATAAAGGCGCTCGCCGAGGGCGATCGGCGTGCTCGTCTGGTTGACGATGTCGCGCAACGCTTCCGCGTTCTCCGAGAGCACCGGCTCCTCGATGAACATCAGCTTGAACGGGTCGAGTTCCTTCGCGAGCACCTTCGCCATCGGCTTGTGCACGCGGCCGTGGAAATCCACGCCGATGCCGACGTTCGGGCCGACCGCCTCGCGCACCGCGCGCACGTTGTCGATGACGCCTTGCACCTTGTCGAAGGTGTCGATGATCTGCAGCTCTTCCGAGCCGTTCATCTTGATCGCCTTGAAGCCGCGCTCGACCACCGCGCGCGCGTTGTTCGCGACGTCGCTCGGACGATCGCCGCCGATCCACGAATACACTTTGATCTTGTCGCGCACCTGGCCGCCGAGCAGCGCATGCACGGGCACGCCGTGATGCTTGCCCTTGATGTCCCACAGCGCCTGGTCGACGCCCGCGATCGCGCTCATGCCGATCGGCCCGCCGCGATAGAAGCCCGAGCGGTACATCACCTGCCAGTGGTCTTCGATGAGAAGCGGGTCTTTTCCGATCAGATAGTCGGCGAGTTCGTCGACGGCGGCGGCGACCGTGTGGGCGCGCCCTTCGACGACCGGCTCGCCCCAGCCGACGATGCCTTCGTCGGTTTCGATCTTGAGGAAGCACCAGCGCGGCGGAACGATGAAGGTTTCGAGTTTGGTGATTTTCATGAGTAGCGTCTCCAGGCGTGAAATGACATGCTATCAAAAAATCTCGCTGTGGTCGTATTAATAGTACTATTGAGAATGAAAAATTCTTTTCGTGCGCGCCGATCGCCGATAATCCGCGCCTGACCGAAATGATAAGGAGACTGTCATTCAGCACGATCTTCACGGCCGCGTGGCATTCGAACTCGGCACCGGCATCCTGCGCGGCGACTTTGCGCCAGGCACGACGCTGCCTCGCGAAGCGGAACTGATGGAGCGCTTCGGCGTCAGCCGCACGGTGCTGCGCGAAGCGTTGCGCACGCTGACGTCGAAAGGGCTGATCGGATCGCGGCCGAAGGTCGGCACGCGCGTGCGGGCGCGCGAGATGTGGAACATGCTCGATACCGACGTCCTCGAATGGTATTCGCGGGTCGCGCCGCCGCTTCAGTTCGCGCTCAAGTTGCAGGAGATGCGCGAGATGGTCGAGCCCTTTGCGGCCGCGCTCGCCGCGAGGAATCACCAGAGCGCGACGCTCGCGATGCTCACCGACGCGCATCGCGCGATGGCCGCCGCGCAGAACGTCGACGAATGGGTGCGCGCCGACCTGCGGTTCCACCTGGGCGTGCTCACCGCGTGCAGCAACGAACTGCTGATCCCGCTCGGCACGCTGATCGAACGCACGCTCGAAGCGCAGTTGCGCTTGAACGCCAAGCGCGCCGAGGTCTACAACGCGGCGCTTGCCGAGCACACGGCCGTGTACGACGCGATCGTCGCACGCGACGAAGCCGGCGCCCGCCGCGCGATGGCAGGCCTTCTCGGCGTGACGCGCGAGCGCATCGAAACCTGATCTACAGCGCGTTCAGCGGAATCTTCAGGTAGGTCGTGCCGTTGCCGGCCGCGTGCGGAAGCTGGCCTGCACGGATGTTCACCTGGATGGCCGGCAGGATCAGCGTCGGCATGTCGAGCGTGGCGTCGCGCGCTTCGCGCATGGCGACGAATTCGTCCTCCGTCTTGCCCGCGCCGACGTGGATGTTGTCCGCGCGCTGGGCGGCGACCGTGGTTTCCCAATGCGGCTCGCGTGTCGGAGGCGGATAGTCGTGGCAGACGAAGAGCCGCGTTTCGTCGGGAAGCGCGAGCAGCCGTCCGATCGAGCGGTACAGCGTGCGCGCGTCGCCGCCCGGAAAGTCGCAGCGCGCGGTGCCGACGTCCGGCATGAAAAGCGTATCGCCGACGAATACCGCGTCGCCGATGCGATACGCCATGTCGGCGGGCGTGTGTCCCGGGACGTACATCGCCGATGCCTGCAGTTCGCCGATCCTGAATGCCTCGCCGTCGCCGAAGAGATGATCGAACTGCGAACCGTCGAGCTGAAACTCCGGTTCGAGATCGAAGATCTTCTTGAACACGCCCTGCACGGTGCGAATCGATTCGCCGATCGCGATCTTCCCGCCCAGTTGCCGCTGCAGATACGGCGCCGCCGATAGATGATCGGCGTGCGCATGCGTTTCCAGTATCCACTTGACGCCGAGGCCCGTTTCGCGGATGAACGCCATGACGGCATCGGCGGAACGCGTCGACGTGCGCGCGGCCTTGGGGTCGTAGTCGAGCACCGAATCGACGATGGCGCATGCCGAACCGGGTTTCCCGTACACGACGTAAGTCATCGTGCCGGTGTTGAGGTCGAAGAAAGGCTGGACGGACGGCTGCACGATCGCGTTCCCTCCGACGAAATCGGTTGCGCTGGCTGTGTCGATAGTATGCACGGGACGCGGGCAATTCGATCGAGCGCGCGGTGCACAAATCGACCACGTGGCGGGTTCACGGCGGATCGCTGGTCGCGCCGTGAACGTCGGCGAGTTTCAGCGATCCGGCTGCGAGGTCGTCGTCCTTACTTGCCGATGCCGAGCAGCTCGACTTCGAACGTGAGGTCGCTGTTCGGCGGGATCACGCCGACGCCGCGCTCGCCGTAGGCGGTCGCCGCGGGGCAGGTCAGCTTCGCCTTGCCGCCGACCTTCATCTTCTGGACGCCTTGCGTCCAGCACGGAATGACGCGGCCGAGCGGGAACGCGGCGGGGCCGCCGTGCTTGTCCGAACTGTCGAATTCGGTGCCGTTCGCGAGCGTGCCGCGATAGTTGACGCGCACGACGTCGTCCGCGGTCGGTTGAGGGCCGGTGCCTTGCTTGATGTGCTCGACGACGACGCCCGAAGGCAGTTTCTCGGTGGTGCCGGCGGCGAATGCGGTCGACACCACGGCTGAAGCGGCGAGCAGAGCGATGATTTTTTTCATGCGAATGTCCTCGTTGAATGGCGGACCGATTATATCGGGGAGCATCCAGCGCTTCGGGCAATGTTCGTCTGCGGCCGGCGACGCGATGACGCGATTCAAGAGCCGTCATCGACTTTCCTCTGAACGTTCGGTGTCGCACGTTCGTTGGGCGTCAGTTGCGAAATACTGGCTGCGCGCTCGGGGGAAGTTGGCGCATGGACCGATAAACAGAAGGGCGGGGCGGCTGATCTGTCGGCAAAGCACAGCGTGATGCAGCGCGAGTCTTTGCCGACAGTCCAGTCAGGCCCGTGGCCGCGAGGCCGCAGCCTTCAACACAACACGCTTTGGAAGCCGGCTTTGGCCGGCTTTTCTTTTTCTGATGACGATGATTTCTACTCGGGCAATACCGCGACCGCCTTGATTTCAACGATGTAGCCCGCTGCACCGCCCAGCATGTGCGCGCCCACCGCCGTCCACGCCGGCAGCGGATGCGCCGTGAGATAGCGGTCACGCACCCGCATGAACAACGGCAAGTCGCGCATGTCGGTGTGAAACGTGGTCAGGTCGACTACATCGTTCAGCGACGCGTCCGCGGCTTCCAAAACACGCTTGAGGTTCTCGAAAGCCTGGACGATCTGCGCTTCGCGGCCTTCGACCAGTTGCATGGCCGCATCACGGCCGATCTGGCCGGACACGTAAATTGTGCTGCCGACCTTCACCGCGGGTGCGTAGCGGATCTTCGCGTACACGGCTTCCATTCCCGGGGGAACGATGGCTTTGCGCTCGATCATTGAATGAGCCTCCTGCAAGCGTTCGATGGCGAGTGTGAACAGGGCTTAGCCATTGTCGCCACCGGCGACCGGCAACACCGTGCCGGTGATATAGCTCGCCTCATCCGAAGCGAGGAAGAGGATCGGCGCGACCTGTTCGTCGATGCTGCCGTAGCGTTTGAAAAAGGTCGATTCGGTGACCTGTTTCACCGCGTCGCCCATCCAGCGCTTTTCCTGCTCGTTGTCGCCTGCGGTGTTGCGCGGGACACGGCGAGCAGGCGCGTCGGTCCCGCCCGGCGCGGTGGCGACCACGCGGACGTTGTGTTCCGCGTATTCCATCGCCAGTGACTGCGTGAGCGCGTTGACGCCGCCCTTCGCCGCCGAATACGGCACGCGCCGGATACCGCGCGTGGCGTTCGAAGAGACGTTGACGATGGTCCCGCCCCCGCGCTCGAGCAGATGCGGCAACACCGCGTGGCACGCGTACAGCGTCGGCATCAGCGAACGGCGGATTTCGGCGTCGATCTGCCCAGGTTCGAATTCGGCGAACGGACGCATGCGGATCGCGCCACCGACACCGTTGATCAGGATGTCGATACCGCCGAACTCGCGCACGGCGAACGCCATCGCCGATGCCGCGCCTTCGTACGTCTCGAGGTCGGCGACGAATCCGGCCGTGTCGGCGCCCTTGGCTTCGGCGGCGACCTCGGAGACGAAGTCGGCGCGGTCGACGAACAGCACCCTGGCGCCCTCGGCGGCCGCACCCAGCGCCACGCCCCGGCCGATGCCCTGCGCCGCGCCGGTCACCACCATGACTTTGCCCGCGAATCGTTGCGTGTTCATGCGGTCCTCGGCGCTGCGTTGGGGGTGAACTTCTCGTAGTGGAAGCTGTTGGGCTTCACGCCGTTGTCGTCGAAATGCTTGCGTACCGCATCGACCATCGGCGGCGGCCCGCACAGATAGACGTCGACGTCGCCATCGTTCAACGCGTCGGCCGGGATGTGCTGCGTCACCCAGCCCTTGCGCGGATGATTCGACTCGGCATCGGCGATGACCGTGGCGTAGCTGAAATTCGGCAGCTTCTTCGTGTACGCATCGATTTCCTCGACCTGCACCAGATCGAGGTCGCGGGTCACGCCATAAATCAAGTGGACCTGCTGCTTCGAATCCGTGCGAGCCAGGACTTCCAGCATCGAGAGAAATGGCGCCAGGCCCGTGCCGCCCGCGAGGAACAGCAACGGCCGCTCGACGGCGCGCAGATAGAAACTGCCGAGCGGGCCGGTCAGTTCCAGCTTGTGGCCGGGCTGCGCGGAGTCGAGCCAGGTGCTCATCACGCCGCCGGGAATCCGCTTGATCAGGAAGCTGACTTTCGACTGGCCCGGGCCCGACGAGAACGAATACGAACGATGCTGGCCGCTTTCCGGAACATCGATGTTCACATACTGGCCGGGCAGGAAGACGGGTGCGGTGGCATCGACCTCCAGTTCGAGCACGACGGCCGCATCGTTGTGCGGTTCGACCTTCGACACCGTCGCGGCGAACCGGCTCTGCTCGGTCTTGCACGCAGTGGAAGAGGCCGGCACGGCGATCACGCAATCGCTTTGCGGCACCATCTGGCAGGTGAGCACGAGGCCGCTATCTTTCTCGTCCTCGCTCAGCGCGTCTTCGATGTACTCGTCGCCGAGGTCGTAGCTGCCGCTTTCGGCGCGGCACTTGCAGGTGCCGCACACGCCGTCGGAGCAATCCATCGGCAGGTTGATCTTCGCGCGAAAGGCGGCATCAAGCACCTTCTCGCCCGGCTTGCATGCGACGAAGCGGGTCACGCCGTCTTCGAAATTCAGTGCAACGTTGTAGCTCGACATGTGTGTCTCCTCTGCTTCCAGTGTCCTGCCGATGGCGATATCAGACGTGATAGACGTCGAGCACCTGGCGGATGTAGTCGTTCTTCAGCACGATTCTCTTGCTCGCAATCAAGAGGGCCTCGTCGACCTTTCGCAAGGTGACGAACATCGTGCCGAAGAAATGATCGGTGGCCTTGTACCGGTGATTGAGCGTGTTGAAGTTGTAGCGAACGTCCACTTCGTTGTCGCGCTCGGCCAGCACTTCCACGTTGGTGACGTTGTGGCTCGTCCGCGGTTCGGGCATCGAAGCTCCGCTGCGCTCGGTCTTGATGCGAAACACCCGGTCTTCCAGGCCGCCACGGTCCGGGTAATACATCAACGAGATCTGGCTCTCGTGGTCGTCGGTGATCTGGTCGTCGTCGTCCCACGCCGGCATCCAGTAGGTGACGTCCTCGGTATAGCAGGCAAGCCACTCGTCCCACTGGCGGTCATCGAGCAGGCGCGCTTCGCGGTACAGCGCGGCGCAGATTGTCTGGTAGTCGTGGCTCATGGCAGCGCCTCCTCTTGTTCCCTTTTCAGCGCGCCGCGCATCACGTGCACCCAGTATTCGTGCTGGCAGACGAAGAGGCCTTCGTCTTCGCTGCGCTCGCCCGAGATGACCGGCTTGAGACCCATGTTCTTCGCATTCTCGTCCGGGCCGTCGACCCACAGCGGCGCGCCGCGCGAAAGGTCGTTCCACAGCGCGGTGGTGCCGGCATAGCCGTTCTGGCAAGCGCGGAATTCCTCGAGGTCATCGGCGGTACCCATGCCCGAGACGTTGAAGAAGTCTTCGTATTGACGGATACGGGTGGCGCGGTCGTCGGCGCTCTCGCCCTTCGGGGCAAAGCAGAAGATGGTGACTTCGGTCTTGTCGACGCTGATCGGACGGATCACGCGGATCTGCGTGCTGAACTGGTCCATCAGGAACACGTTCGGATACAGGCACAGGTTTCGCGTCTGATTGACGATGAATTCCGACTTGACTTCGCCGACGCGCGCCTTGATTTCATCGCGGTATTGATAGACCGGCCGCACTTCCGGATTCATCGTCTTGGTCCACAACAACATGTGGCCGTGTTCGAACCCGTAGACGCCGGCGACCGACTTGCTCCAGCTGTTCGCATCCACCGCCTTGGTGCCGTCGACCTTGCGCCGGTCCATCGTCGCGGCGTAGTTCCAGTGCACGGTGCTGACGTGATAGCCGTCGCAGCCGTTTTCCATCTGCATCTTCCAGTTGCCGTCGTAGACGTACGAGGAATTGCCGCGCAGCACTTCGAGCCCTTCCGGAGCCTGGTCGACGATCTGGTCGATGATGACCCTGGTTTCGCCGAGGTAGTCTTCCAGCGGCATCGCGTCCGGGTTGAGGCTGCCGAACAGAAAGCCGCGATAGCTCTGGAAGCGCGGGACCTTCTTCAGGTCATGCGAGCCGTGCGTATTGAACTGCACCGGATATTCGGTCGTCTTGTTGTCCTTCACTTTCAGCAGCTTTCCCGCGTTGGAGAAAGTCCAGCCGTGGAACGGACAGGTGAAGCTGCCCTTGTTGCCATGCTTGCGACGGCACAGCATCGCACCCTTGTGCGCGCAGGCGTTGATGACCGCGTGCAGTTCGCCGGTCTTGTCGCGGGTGACGACCACGGGCTGACGGCCGATCCACGTGGTGTAGTAGTCGTTGTTGTTGGCAAGCTGGCTTTCGTGCGCGAGATACACCCAGTTGCTCTCGAAGATGTGTTTCATCTCCAGTTCGAACAAGTCGGCGTTGGTGAAGATGTCGCGGCGGCAACGGAATACGCCTGCCTGCTTGTCATCCTGAACGGCGGTGTGCAGCAATTCATCCAGCTGCCTGGCTTTGTCGATAATGGCGGACATGTGTGCTCTCCCTATGCGTGCTCCAGTCATGGAGCCCTTGCATCGGTGTGAAAGAATCTTGCGACGAATTGAGCGGCGGCCGTGTTGCGACAGCGCCGCCGCTGCGAGCCGTTACGCCGTGGCCGATGCGCGCAGGCGATGGACGAGCTGGTTGTCCTTGCCCTGAACCAGCGGAGTCAACTCGATGTTGAACTCGATTTCCTTGTAGGCATCGGCCTTCAGGCCGAGCGCCGTGCCGCCGCTCTTTTCGACCACCGGCGGGATCAGGTCCTCGCGGGTGGCGTAGGCGAAGTCGTCCCAGATCAGCGGGTCGCCCTCGATGTTGATTTGCGTCGTCAGCTTGCGGCACGAGTCGGCGCTGACGAAGAAGTGCACGTGCGCGGGACGGTTGCCGTGGCGGGCGAGCGTGTCCAGCAGTTGCTGGGTCGCGCCCTGCGGCGGGCAGCCGTAGCCCACCGGCATGAGCGTGCGGAATTCGTACTTGCCGTCGGCACCGGTCTTGACTGCGCCGCGCAGGTTGAAGTCGGTCTGCGCGCCGGTCGGGTCGAAGTGCGAATAGAAGCCCTTGGAGTTGGCGTGCCAGCATTCGACGAGCGCATTAGCGACGGGCTTGCCGTCCGGGCCGGTCACGGTGCCGCGGATGATCAGCGGGCCGGACTCCGCGTCCGGATCGCTGTCGATCCTTGATACGCCATCGCGCTCCGGCGCACCGGCGACATACAGCGGCCCTTCGATCGTGCGCGGCGTGCCGCCGGTGATCTCAGCTTCACGGTCGGCGGCATCCATGCGAACGTCGAGGTACTTCTCCAGACCAAGACCTGCGGCGAGCAACGCCGCTTCGCCGTCCTGGCCGAGCTTGTTGAAATAGTGGACGCCGGCCCAGATTTCATCGGGCGTGATGTCGAGGTCGTCGATGGCCTTGAACAGATCGCCGAGCAGTCGATGAACGATCTGCTTCGCGCGGGCATTGCCGTCCTGGCTCCCGAGGTTGGCAGCGGCCTTCAGCAGGTCCTGCACTTCCTTCGTTTCGAACACTTTCACGTTCATTGTCTGCTCCTGAATCTCACTGTTTTCTGGTGGGGGTTAACCCTTGCTTCAGCACCGGTCTCTGTATGCTCAGAAGGTATAATCGGTGGTGAATCAGAGCGTGAAAGCAGGATAATGGACGTCCGAAAGGCCAGTCCAACACTGATTTAGTATCGGGCTATATCCAGGAGGTATTGAGATGGAGTTGCGGCATCTTCGATATTTCGTCGCGGTGGCGGAAGAACGCAATTTCACGCGCGCGGCGCAGCGGCTGCACATCGCCCAGCCGCCGTTGAGCCGTCAGATACAGCAACTCGAAGAGACGCTCGGCGTTCAACTCTTCGAGCGCAATTCACGCCCGTTGAAGCTCACGGAGACGGGCAAGTTCTTCTATTCGCATGCCGTTCAGTTGCTGGCGCAGACCGCCGAACTCGAATCGATGACAAGGCGCGTGGGCAATATCGAACGCAGTCTCTCTGTCGGTTTCGTGGGTTCTACGCTGTATGGAATGCTGCCGAAGATCATCCGGCGTTTTCGCGACGAGAACACCACGGTCGAACTCAGCCTCCACGAGATGTCGACGATGGACCAGATCCGGGCGCTCAAGGACGGCCGCATCGACGTGGGTTTCGGTCGTATCCGGCTCGAGGATGCGAACATCCGACGCGTGATTCTCCGCGAGGAGAAGATGATCGTGGCACTTCCGGTCGGCCATCCGCTTTCGCTCATCAAGCCCGTCCTGGCCCTTCGCGACCTGATCAACGAGACCCTGATCATCTTCCCGAAGACGCCGCGTCCCAGTTATGCGGACCAGGTGCTCTCGGCATTTCAGGACCGCGCGCTGAAGCCGCGCCGGATCTACGAAGTACGCGAGTTGCAGATTGCGCTGGGGCTCGTGGCAGCGGGGGAGGGCATTTCCATCGTGCCGAGCAGCGTGTACGGCCTGAAGCGCGACGATGTGAGCTACAAGGAACTGGACGACCCGACGCTGGTATCGCCCATCATCATGAGCATGCGTGCGCTCGACGAGTCGCGCGATATTCGGGAGATGCTCGAACTCATTTACCGGCTGTACGAGGAGGAGCGTATTCCCTATGCGCCCCGTACCGAGCAGGGGCGGTGAGGTCTCTCATACCTCGAAGGTATGGCACTAGACGTCGATGGTGTTGGACAGCCGATTCTCGGGCGCGCAATACTTCAGCAACCCATCCACTCCGCCATTTCAGGTATGAACCCCCAAATTACCTCCGTCGAAGCGATTCTGGTTGACCTCCCGACCATTCGCGCGCATCAGCTAGCCATGGCGACGATGCAGCAACAAACCCTGGTCATCGTCCGTCTGCATTCGAGCGATGGCATCGAAGGTATTGGCGAAGCCACGACGATCGGTGGCCTGTCGTACGGCGACGAGAGTCCCGAAGGCATCAAGCTGACCATCGACACTTACCTTGCACCTGCGCTCGTCGGCCTGGATTCGACCAATGTCAACGGCGCGATGCTCAAGCTGAACAAGATCGCGCGCGGCAACCGGTTCGCGAAATGCGCGATCGAGACGGCTTTGCTCGACGCGCAGGGCAAGCGCTTGGGCGTTCCGGTCTCGACGCTGCTTGGCGGCGCCGTTCGCAAGACGCTTCCGGTTCTCTGGACGCTCGCAAGCGGCGATACCCAACGCGACATCGAGGAAGCGGAAATGCTTCTCGCCGAACGCCGGCATAATACGTTCAAGCTGAAGATCGGCCGGCGCAGCGTTCGCGACGACGTCGCGCACGTATCGACGATCAAGGCCGCGCTCGGCGACCGCGCCAAGGTCACCGTGGACGTGAATCAGGCCTGGAACGAGGTCGACGCAGCGCTCGGAATCGAGGCGCTGGAAGCTGCCGGCATCGACCTGATCGAGCAACCCACGCCGCGCGAGCAGCGCGGAGCGCTTGCGAGACTTGCATCGCGTTTCATCGTGCCGATCATGGCCGACGAAGCCGTGACAGGGCCCGAGGACGCGCTTGAACTCGTGCGCCACGCATGCGCGGACGTGTTTGCATTGAAGATCGCCAAGTCCGGCGGCATCTACGGGATGATGCGCGTCGCCGCCATCGCGGATGCAGCCGGTGTGTCGCTGTACGGCGGCACGATGCTCGAAGGCAGCATCGGGTCGATCGCGTCGGCGCACGGCTTCAGCGCGTTGCCGCAACTCGCCTGGGGTACCGAACTGTTCGGACCGCTCCTGCTGAAGGACGACATCGTTACTGCGCGCCCCCAGTACCGTGACTTCGACCTGCATTTGACGGACGGACCGGGCCTGGGTCTGCAGATAGACGAGGATAAGCTCGCCTTCTATCGTCGCGACAAGAACGTTTGAGCGCACCCGCGCGACGCATTACCAACCCTTTTCTGGAGGAGAATCATGCTTTATCTGGTGAGAATGGATGTGAACCTGCCGCACGACATGCCCGCTGCTCAGGCCGATGAAATCAAGGCACGCGAAAAGGCCTACTCGCAGGAGCTTCAACGGCAGGGCAAGTGGCAGCAACTGCATCGCGTCGTCGGTGAATATGCGAACTACAGCGTCTTCGACGTCGACTCGCACGACGAACTGCACACCATCCTTTCTGGTCTGCCTTTGTTCCCGTATATGACGATGAAGGTGACGGCCCTTGCACGTCATCCGTCGTCTATCCGCTAAAAGCTGCACGCGGGCGCCATGGGTCCGGATGCGGAAGGGACTGCGGTGTCTGCCGCCCGGAAAGGGCGCTGGTCCGTGTCGGCGGTTACTGCCGGGCTGCTTGCCGTCATCATCTCCTACGCCGGCCCGCTCGCGACCAAC
The DNA here is from genome assembly GCF_001544495.1 of Caballeronia telluris. Taxonomy (GTDB): domain Bacteria; phylum Pseudomonadota; class Gammaproteobacteria; order Burkholderiales; family Burkholderiaceae; genus Caballeronia; species Caballeronia telluris. The sequence continues at coordinate 150,302 of NZ_FCNZ02000013.1, read as the reverse complement.
ATTGCGGGGCTGGTGCAGGACGAGGCGCATCGGGAGGCGTCGTTCCTCACGTTTATCGCGACGGCCTCGAACATGAGCTTTCTGGGTCTCGGTTCGGCATTCTGGGGCATCGTGCTTGGGACGTTGGCGTACCTCGTGTTCGGCAGCGGCAAGCGGAGCCGATGACACGTCGGAACGCTACACAGGCGCGTCTTCGGGCGCCGAGGACGATTCGTATTGTTCGCGTAGGCTGGTAACTGTGTTCCGTGCACGCCCCTTTTTCTCATATCGCGCCCGTCTTAACCTGTCGGACACTAATTTAGAACCCGTGTCCCCATGCATATTGATTCGCCCACCACGCACGCGTCGTTGCACGACAGTCCCACTTCGTTGCGTCAATGGCTTTCCGTCCTGGCCGTCGCGGTCAGCGCCTTCGCGTTTGTCACCGCCGAATTTCTACCTGTCGGACTGCTGCCGCAAATCGCACACGACCTCGGTGTGAAGCCGGGCGTCGCGGGGCTGATGATCACGATGCCTGGCGTCATGGCTGCGATATTTGCACCGACGCTGATCGTCAGTGCCGGACGAATGGATCGTCGGTATGTATTCCTGCTCCTGACGATGGTGCTGCTGCTATCCAATATCGTGTGCGCGGTCGCAGCGACGTTTCCGATGGTGCTGGTTGGTCGGGCTTTGCTCGGGGCTGCGTTAGGGGGCTTCTGGACGCTGGCGACTGCCGCTGCGCCCCGGCTCGTGCAGACGAAGGACGCGGCAAAGGCGACTGCCACTATCCTGACGGGCGTCACGTGTGCCACCGTGATCGGCGTGCCGCTTGGTACTTTCATCGCATCGTTTGCATCGTGGCGTTTGTCTTTTGCAGCGACGGCGGGATTAGTGGCGGTCGCTCTGCTTGCGCAAGTGTTTCTTGTGCCTTCGCTGCCGTCGGCCTCGGCGTTGCGCCTGGCTGATTTCAAAACGCTGCTCGGGCGGTCGCACACGCGGTGGAGCATGTTGATGGTCGCGCTTGTTTTCGGCGCGCATTTCTCGACTTATACCTATATCGCGCCGCTACTCGAGCAAGACTTTTCGCTGAGCGCGATTACGCTGTTGCTCTTCGGCTTTGGTCTTGTCGGGTTCTTTTCCAATGCGATCTTGTCCGTGGTGGTATCGGGTCATCTCAAGAAATCCGTCGCCGTGATGACTCTGCTTCTCCTCGGCGCGATATCGTCGATGTTTTTGATCGACCATTCGCCCATCGGCGAGACGGTCGGAATGCTCGTCTGGGGCGTCGCGTTCGGAGCCCTGCCGCTGTGCTTTAGCGTATGGATTCAGCGAGGTACGGCAGACCTGCCTGAAGCAGGCTCGGCCATGTTCGTGAGCATCATTCAGGTAGCCATTGCCGCTGGTTCGGCAGTGGGAGGCGCCATCGTTGACCGCGCGAGCGTAGATGCCGACTTCGCGATGGGTTGCGGACTTGCAGTGCTCGGTTTGGCGACACTGCAGCGTGTGGTCGCACTGGAAAGGCCTGCCACGGAGTCGACGCTCAAAGGCATTTGCGATCCGTCACCTGACTGATTGCCGTGTAGGGGCGGACGCCGGTCAAACGCCGCATTAGGCGTTTTTCCCGTGCCGGAAAACAAAAAGCCGCTGCTTCTTTCGAAGCAGCGGCTTTTCTAACTACTGGTGGCGAATCAGGGATTCGAACCCCGGACCTGCGGATTATGATTCCGTCGCTCTAACCGGCTGAGCTAATTCGCCTAAAGAGAATCGGATTATGGAGATAGCCGGGAATTCTGTCAACCCCTTCCCGGCATTTTCCTACTACCCGCCGCTCAATCCTGCTCGTACACGGCCGAGTTGCGCGTCTCCTTGACGAACAGCATGCCGATCACGAACGTCGCCAGCGCGATCACGATCGGATACCACAGCCCCGAGTAAATATTGCCCTTTGCCGCCACGATCGCGAAGGCCGTCGCCGGCAGGAACCCGCCGAACCAGCCATTGCCGATGTGATACGGCAGCGACATCGACGTGTACCGGATGCGCGCCGGGAACATCTCGACCAGCATCGCCGCGATCGGTCCATACACCATCGTCACGAAGATCACGAGGATCGTCAGCACCACGATCGCCATCGGCCAGTTGATCAGCGCCGGGTCCGCCTTCGCCGGATAGCCCGCGCTCTTCAGCGTGCCGGCGAGCGTCTTGTCGAACGCGGCGCCCTTTGCCTTCGCATCGCCGGCTTTGCCGTCGTACGTATCGACGACCGTCTCGCCCACCTTGATCTGCGCGAGCGTGCCGGCCGGTGCGGCCACGTTCTCGTAGTTCAGGCCCGACTTCGACAGCGCGCTTTTCGCGATGTCGCACGACGACGTGAACTTCGATGTGCCCACCGGGTTGAACTGGAACGAGCACTCGTCCGGATTGGCGATCACGACGATCGGCGACTTCGCCGTCGCGGCTTCGAGCGTCGGGTTCGTGTAGTGCGCGAGCGCCTTGAAGAGCGGGAAGTAGCAGCACGCCGCGATCAGGCAGCCGGCCATGATGATCGGCTTGCGGCCGATGCGGTCGGACAGCGAGCCGAAGAACACGAAGAACGGCGTGCCGATCAACAGCGCGACCGCGATCATGATGTTGGCGCTCGTGCCATCGACCTTCAGCGTCTGCGTGAGGAAGAAGAGCGTGTAGAACTGGCCCGTGTACCACACCACCGCCTGGCCGGCCGTCAGGCCGAAGAGGGCGAGCAGCACGATCTTCAGGTTCTTCCACTGGCCGAACGCTTCAGTGAGCGGCGCCTTCGAGGTCTTGCCTTCGGCCTTGATGCGCTCGAACACCGGCGATTCATGCAGTTGCATCCGGATCCACACCGAAATGCCGAGCAGCACGATCGACGCGAGGAACGGCACGCGCCAGCCCCACGCGGCAAAGGTGTCCTCGCCGACCATCGTGCGCACCGCCAGGATCACGAGCAGCGAGACGAACAGGCCGAGCGTGGCCGTCGTCTGGATCCACGCGGTCCACGCGCCGCGCTTGTTCGACGGCGCGTGCTCGGCGACGTAGGTCGCCGCGCCGCCGTACTCGCCGCCGAGCGCGAGGCCCTGCAAGAGCCGCATCGCGATGAAAATGACGGGCGCGGCTATGCCGATCGACGCGTAGCCGGGCAAGAAGCCGATCACGAAGGTCGACAAACCCATGATGACGATCGTCACGAGGAACGTGTACTTGCGCCCGACCATGTCGCCGAGCCGCCCGAACACGATCGCGCCGAACGGACGCACCGCGAAGCCCGCCGCGAAGCCGAGCAGGGTGAAGATGAAGCCGGCCGTCGGGTTGACGCCGGAGAAGAAGGTCTTGCTGATATAGACGGCAAGCGAGCCCGCCAGATAGAAGTCGTACCACTCGAAGACTGTCCCGAGCGACGAGGCGAAGATCACCTTCTTTTCTTCGCTCGTCATCGGGGCATGCGATATGCGCCCTTCAACCGTAGCCATGAATCGTCTCCTGATTTTGATTTTCGATGCGGTCCGCGGTCTCGAGCGGTTCCCGTGCAACGATTATTGGAACGAAAACTTACGGCGTTCTGACGCGCGGTCCGGCGTCGTATTAGCAGTCGTCAGACGATCAAATCCGCCAATCAACGTTGATCGTCGTTAAATATCGGAGAATGCGCGGCCTATTCCTTCTAACACGCATCGAGAGCGAGCGTTTTTCAGAGGTGACGCTCAGGGTTTGTCCCGGGCAGGATAAACCCGCTGCAAGCTGACGCGCACGAGCGTTCCGGCAAGCCGCGGCGCTTCCTGATAGACGTGATCCTCGATGGCGAACGTGCCGCCGTGCATCGTCACGATCTCGCGGACGATGGCGAGGCCCAGTCCGCTGCCGTCGCCTTCGCGCCCGAGAATCCGGTAGAACCGCTCGACCACCCGCTGCCGCTCCGCCGGCGGAATGCCGAGCCCGGTATCCTCGACTTCGAGATGCACGAGGTCGAGGTTCTTCTCGTCGGTTCGCACGCGCACCGTGATTCGACCGCCCGGCGGCGTATAGCGGATCGCGTTGTCGATCAGGTTCGAGAGCATCTCGCGCAGCATCACGACATTGCCTTCCACTTCCACCGGATGCGGCGGCTCCTCATAGCCGATGTCCATCTGCTTCGCGAGCGCGGGCTGCACCCAGTCGCGCACCGCGAGCCGCGCGAGGTCGGTCAGTTCGACGCGCGAAAAGATCTGGCCGGTCGCGCGGTTTTCGGCGCGCGCGAGCGCGAGCAATTGCGTGACGAGCCTCGCCGCGTGCTCGGAACTGGTCGCGATCTGTTCGAGCGAGCGCTGCACTTCCGCCGACACGTCCTGTCGCAGCGCCAGTTCCGCCTGCGTGCGCAGCCCGGCGAGCGGCGTTTTCATCTGATGCGCGGCATCGGCGATAAAGCGCTTCTGGAACTCCATGTTCTGTTCGAGCCGCGTCAGCAAGTCGTTGAACGACGCAACGAGCGGCGCGATTTCCGGCGGCGCCTGGCCCGCTTCGAGCGGCGAGAGATCGTCCGGGCGGCGTGCGCGGATGTTCGACTGGAGCGCGTGCAGCGGCGCGAGCCCGCGCGAGAGCCCGAACCACACGAGGATGATCGCGAGCGGCAGAATCACGAACTGCGGCAGGATCACGCCCTTGATGATGTCGTTGGCGAGCTGGCTGCGCTTGTCGAGCGTCTCGGCCACCTGCACGAGCACCGGCTCGTCGAGGTTCGGCAGCTCGACCGTCGTGTACGCGACGCGGATGTCGTTGCCGCGCAGCATGTCGTCCCGGAATTCGACGATGCCCGGTTGCGGGCGGTCGTCCTCGCGCGGCAGCGGCATGTCGCGGTCGCCGCCGACGAGTTCGCCGCGCGTGCCGAGCACCTGAAAAAATACGCTGTCGACGTTGTCGGCGCGCAGGAAATCGCGCGTCGCGTCGGGCAGGCGCAGTTCCGCGACGCCGTTCACCGGCTGGATCTGGCGCGCGAGCACGTAGGCATCGGCTTCGAGCGCGCGGTCGAACGGGCCGTTCGCGATCGACTTCGCGACCAGATACGTGACCGCGATGCTCATCGGCCAGAGCAGCAGCAGCGGGGCGAGCATCCAGTCGAGAATCTCGCCGAAGAGTGAGCGCGGATGCGGCGCGTCGTCGGGCTCGAGCTCGTCGGGCGGCGCGAAAGGGTTCGCATAGCGCGCGTCGCGGGAGGCGTCGGAGTCGGCGGCTTCGGCTGCGGCGGCGTAGCGGGGCGCGAGCGCGTCCTGCGGCGTGCCGGAGGGCGTTTCTCGTCGCGCGCGGTCTTCGGCGCGCTCGGTGGAAGCGGGCGACGCCATGCGTGTTCCTACTTGTAGGGGTGGCCGGCGGGCGTCGGCGCGGCGCCCGATGCGGCAGTCGTCGAAGCGTCGGACGAGGCTGGATTACCGTTCGGCGCGCCCGGCGTCTTCTCGAGCGAATAGCCGAGGCCGCGCACGGTCATGATCCGCGCGCCGCTCGGCTCGATTTTCTTGCGCAGGCGGTGAACGTAGACCTCGATCGCATTGTTGCTGACTTCTTCGCCCCATTCGCACAGGTGATTGACGAGTTGCTCCTTCGACACGAGCCGCCCGATCCGCTGCAGCAGCACTTCGAGCACGCCGAGCTCGCGCGCCGACAACTCGATCACCTGCTCGTTGATATAGGCGATCCGGCCAACCTGATCGAACGACAGCGAGCCGTGCTTGACCACCGTCGGGCCGCCGCCCGCGCCGCGGCGCGTGAGCGCTCGCACGCGCGCTTCGAGTTCGTTGAGCGCGAAGGGCTTCGCCATGTAGTCGTCGGCGCCGAGATCGAGGCCTTTCACGCGCTCGTCGACGCTGTCCGCGGCGGTGAGGATCAGAACGGGCATCTGCGAATTGCGCGCGCGCAGGCGGCGCAGGACTTCGAGACCCGACATCAGCGGAAGGCCGAGATCGAGGATCAGGAGGTCGAAAGTCTGCAGCGTGAGCGCGGTGTCGGCTTCGGCGCCGTGCTTCACATGGTCGACGGCGTAGCCCGATTGGCGGAGTGATCGAGTGAGCCCGTCCGCGAGTATGCTGTCGTCTTCGGCAATGAGGATTCGCATCGTGGTGTGCGCGAGGGCATTGCCGGCACCGCAATTCGCCCGGCGCGGCGGTCTCCAGGTGTTGTTGTGGTTTTTGCGCGGTGCGACGGACGCTTAAAATACGGCGCCCCGTCGATCGGGCTTGCAAAAACTACTGTTTTTTTATACAGTGTCTGAGTTAGTGCAGCCAGCGGTTTCAACGCCGCGCGCGCGTATCTCAGACGCCGTTCATCATAGCAAAGGACGATTCATGGAAGAAAGCAAGAAAGGCCCGGGCGGAATGTCTGCAGAGAAGAGCAAGGCGCTGGCCGCCGCGTTGTCGCAGATCGAAAAGCAGTTCGGCAAAGGGTCGATCATGCGGCTCGGCGCGGGCGAGGTGGTCGAAGACATTCAGGTGGTGTCCACGGGCTCGCTCGGTCTGGACATCGCACTCGGCGTCGGCGGGTTGCCGCGCGGGCGCGTGGTGGAAATCTACGGTCCGGAATCGTCGGGCAAGACCACGCTCACGCTGCAAGTGATCGCGGAAATGCAGAAGATCGGCGGCACGGCGGCGTTCATCGACGCGGAACACGCGCTCGACGTGCAATACGCGCAGAAGCTCGGCGTGAACGCGTCTGACCTGCTGATCTCGCAGCCGGACACGGGCGAACAGGCGCTGGAAATCGCGGACGCGCTGGTGCGCTCGGGTTCCATCGACATGATCGTGATCGACTCGGTCGCGGCGCTCGTGCCGAAGGCTGAAATCGAAGGCGAAATGGGCGACTCGCTGCCGGGTTTGCAGGCGCGCCTGATGTCGCAGGCGCTGCGCAAGCTGACCGGCACGATCAAGCGCACGAACTGCCTCGTGATCTTCATCAACCAGATCCGCATGAAGATCGGCGTGATGTTCGGCAATCCGGAAACCACCACGGGCGGTAACGCGCTGAAGTTCTACGCGTCGGTGCGTCTCGACATTCGCCGGATCGGCTCGATCAAGAAGAATGACGAAGTGATCGGCAACGAAACGCGCGTGAAGGTGGTGAAGAACAAGGTGTCGCCGCCGTTCCGCGAAGCGATCTTCGACATTCTTTATGGCGAAGGCATTTCGCGTCAGGGCGAGATCATCGACCTGGGCGTGCAGGCGAAGCTCGTCGACAAGGCGGGCGCCTGGTACAGCTACAACGGCGAGCGCATCGGCCAGGGCAAGGACAACGCGCGCGAATTCCTGCGCGAGAATCCGGACATGGCGCGCGAGATCGAGAACAAGATCCGCCTGTCGCTCGGCGTCAACGCGATGGCGGAAGCCGTGACCGGCGTCGCGGTTGCGGATGAAGAAGAGTAAGCATCCGCGCTCGCTCAGGCTTCTGGTTGAGCACTCGGGCTGCACGCGATGATGCGCAAGAGCCGGTTCGGATCGAAGGTCGGTCGCGGTAAAGGCCGCGCTGACGACCGGGTTCCGGGCGGCTCGGACAGCGATTCCAGCGTCAGCCGGATCGTTGCCGAAGGCGGTGACCACTACGAACGCAGCAGCGAACGGCGTGGCGACCGCGCGGGCGCATCGACGGGCAAGCGTGGCTGGGGACGAAAGCCGGAACGCGCCGGCGTGGAGCAATCCACGCCGGCGCGTCGCGTTTCAGCGGCCGGTTTTTCGGGCGACGAAACCACGGAGGAGGCAGCGCAATCCGCAGAAATCACGGATGCCGTTTCCCCGACAGAACGAATCGAGCGCGCCCGCGTACTGCTTACGCAAACGCTTGAGAAGCCGAAGAGCTTGCAGCAGCCAACGGCGAACGCTCCGCGGGATCGTGCAAAAAATCGCGCTCATGCGAGCATTCCGGCATTGTCCGACCCCTTCGAAGATGCCGACCCTTTCGAGCCATTCGAGCAATGCGTGCCTGAGTCGACATCGCTGGCACAACGCGACGAGGCTGCATCCGGCGAAACGGTCTATAGCCGCTCGTCGCACGCCCGGCATAGGCAGTCCGACGAAAAGAAGGCTGGCAAACGTCCGCAGCGCTCATTAAAAGGCCGCGCGCTAGCTTATCTCTCGCGTCGCGAACACAGCCGGGCTGAGTTGTCCCGCAAGCTCGTGCCGTTCGTCCAGGAGGCCGACTCGCTCGAAGGCGTGCTCGACGCGCTCGAGCGCGAAGGCTGGCTGTCGAACGCGCGTTTTGTCGAAAGCGTCGTGCATCGGCGGGCGGGCAGCTTCGGGTCGGGCCGGATCGTCAACGAACTGAAGCGCCACAACGTCGGCCAGGAACTCATCAGCCAGACCGGCGACGAACTGTCCCGAACGGAACTCGCGCGCGCCCATGCCGTGTGGGCGAGGAAATACGGCACGCCACCGCAAACATCGGCCGAACGGGCGAAACAATCGCGATTCCTCGCGGCCCGCGGGTTTTCCGGCAGCACGATCTCGAAGGTGATCAAGGGCGGCGACGAAGATCTGCCGTTCGACCCGGCCGACGACTAGACCGCATGAAGCGCGCGGCGTCCTGTGCGAAATCGGGCGCGCGACGCTCGATTCGCATGCCGCGAAGAGACGAGCGGGGCATCCGCCAATCGCGGTGAACCCGCTCGCGCCTTCATGCCGGGCCTGAAATACCCGATATGCTAAAATTCGCTGGTTTCCCATCCGGCCTTCCCATTTCTCGCATGCCGCTTTCTCCGCCCGTTTCCCGACAGTTGCGCCATCGCCGCGCGATTCGACTGGAAGCGTTCGAACGGGACGACGGTTTGTGGGACATCGAAGCCCGTCTAACCGATGAAAAGCCGCGCGATGTCCACCTCGCGTCGGGCGTCCGGCCGAACGGCCTGCCGATCCATGAACTCTGGCTGCGCATCACCATCGACCGCAAGCTCACTATCGTCGACGCCGAGGCGTCGTCGGAATGGGCGCCCTATGGCGGTCAGTGCGCCGAGTCCAATCCTGCCTACCGTTCCCTCATCGGTCTCAATCTCCTTCAGAATTTCCGTCGCGAAACCAATCGTCTGCTGCGCGGCACCGCCGGCTGCACGCATCTCACCGAGCTGTGCGCCGTCCTGCCGACCGCCGCGATCCAGGCGTTCGCGGGCGAAGTCTGGAGCATCGAAAACGGCAATCCGCGCGGCGAGCCGCTCGCGAACCCAAATACAAATTCGGAAGAACAGCCGCCTTTCCAGCTCGGCCGCTGTCACGCGCTGCGTTTCGACGGTCCCGCCGTCGGCGAGTATTACCCGCGCTGGTACGGCCACAAGCCGCGCGAGCCGGAAGACCGCCCAGCCGACGAAGCGAAGACGGGCTGAACATCCACGAGATAGCTGGAAGAGACACACGCGAGCCGGTTGGGCCGGCTGGCAGGCAGCACGAATCAGCGGTTAAAAAGAAAGCGTTCAAGACAAGCGAAGTTCAATCCAACTCTCAGACTGAAGGAATCACGCATGAAGATTCACGAGTACCAGGGTAAGGAAATCCTGCGGAAATTCGGCGTCGCGGTCCCGCGCGGCAAGCCCGTGTTCTCGGTGGATGATGCGGTCAAGGCCGCGGAAGAGCTGGGCGGCCCGGTATGGGTCGTCAAGGCGCAGATTCACGCTGGCGGCCGCGGCAAGGGCGGCGGCGTGAAGGTTGCGAAGACCATCGATCAGGTCCGCGAATACGCGAACCAGATCCTCGGCATGCAGCTCGTCACCCATCAGACCGGCCCTGAAGGCCAGAAGGTGAATCGCCTGCTCATCGAGGAAGGCGCGGACATCAAGAAGGAACTGTACATCGGTCTCGTGCTCGACCGCGTTTCGCAAAAGGTCGTCGTGATGGCCTCGAGCGAAGGCGGCATGGACATCGAGGAAGTCGCGGAAAAGACGCCCGAACTGCTGCACAAGTTCGCCGTCGAGCCGTCGACCGGCCTGCAAGACGCAGACGCCGACGACCTCGCACGCAAGATCGGCATTCCCGACGCATCGATCCCGCAAGCGCGCGCGATCTTGCAGGGTCTGTACGACGCGTTCTGGGAAACCGACGCATCGCTCGCCGAAATCAACCCGCTGATCGTCACCGGCGACGGCAAGGTGATCGCGCTCGACGCCAAGTTCAACTTCGATTCGAACGCGCTGTTCCGTCATCCGGAAATCGTCGCGTATCGCGATATCGACGAAGAAGATCCGGCTGAAGTGGAAGCGTCGAAGTTCGACCTCGCGTACATCTCGCTCGACGGCAACATCGGGTGTCTGGTGAACGGCGCGGGCCTCGCGATGGCGACGATGGACACGATCAAGCTCTTCGGCGGCGAGCCGGCGAACTTCCTGGACGTCGGCGGAGGAGCTACGACCGAGAAGGTCACGGAAGCCTTCAAGATCATGTTGAAGAACCCGAACCTGAAGGCGATCCTCGTGAACATCTTCGGCGGCATCATGCGCTGCGACGTGATCGCGGAAGGCGTGGTGACGGCATCGAAGGCCGTGGCGCTGAAGGTGCCGCTCGTCGTGCGCATGAAGGGCACGAACGAGGACCTCGGCAAGAAGATTCTGGCGGACTCCGGCCTGCCGATCATCGCGGCCGACAGCATGGAAGAAGCTGCGCAGAAGGTCGTCGCCGCAGCCGAAGGCAAGTAAGCGCTTTTCATCCGAAAGCGTCTACGAGCGTTCCGTTCCACCAGATACGAATGGCGGCGCTCGTCCGCGCGTGAAGCACCGACGCGGGCGAGGCGACGCCAAACGAACAGAGGTCACTACATGTCGATTCTGATCAACAAAGACACCAAGGTCATTACGCAGGGCATCACCGGCAAGACCGGTCAGTTCCACACGCGCGCGTGCCGCGAATACGCGAACGGCCGCGAGGCATACGTCGCGGGCGTGAACCCGAAGCGCGCAGGCGAAGATTTCGAAGGCATTCCGATCTACGCGAGCGTCAAGGAAGCGAAGGCCGAGACGGGCGCAACCGTGTCGGTCATCTACGTGCCGCCGGCAGGCGCCGCGGCCGCGATCTGGGAAGCCGTCGAAGCCGACCTCGATCTCGCGATCTGCATCACGGAAGGCATTCCGGTTCGCGACATGCTCGAGATCAAGGACCGCATGCGCCGCGAAAACCGCAAGACGCTGCTCCTCGGACCGAACTGCCCGGGCACGATCACGCCGGACGAACTGAAGATCGGCATCATGCCGGGTCACATCCACAAGAAGGGCCGCATCGGCGTCGTGTCGCGTTCGGGCACGCTGACGTATGAAGCAGTCGGCCAGTTGACGGCGCTCGGCCTCGGCCAGTCGTCGGCGGTGGGGATCGGCGGCGATCCGATCAACGGTCTGAAGCACATCGACGTGATGAAGATGTTCAACGACGATCCGGAAACGGACGCCGTCATCATGATTGGCGAGATCGGCGGTCCGGACGAAGCCAACGCGGCTTACTGGATCAAGGACAACATGAAGAAGCCGGTGGTCGGCTTCATCGCGGGCGTGACGGCGCCTCCGGGCAAGCGCATGGGCCACGCCGGCGCGCTGATCTCGGGCGGAGCCGACACGGCGGATGCCAAGCTCGAAATCATGGACGCCTGCGGGATCAAGGTCACAAAGAACCCGTCGGAAATGGCGCGTTTGCTGAAAGCGATCATCTAAGCGCGTTCAGGCGGATCGAACCGGCAGAAAGCGTCAGGGTTTGGTACTCTTACGGGACCCTTTCGTAAAATGTCGAGTCAGAAGCGAGGGAGCGTTTGCTTCCTCGCTTTTTTCATTTCCGCAGCCGTTTCGCTCTACCGTCATCCATGCTCGAATTCTTCGCGACGCTCCACTGGGGCGCGGTCATCCAAATCATCATCATCGACATCCTGCTCGGCGGCGATAACGCCGTCGTGATCGCGCTCGCCTGCCGCAACCTGCCGGCGAACCAGCGCGCGCGCGGCGTGGTACTCGGCACGCTCGGCGCGATCCTGCTGCGCGTGGTGCTGATCGCGTTCGCGGTCGCGCTGCTCGACGTGCCGTTCCTTAAGTTCGTCGGCGGTCTCTTGCTGCTGTGGATCGGCATCAAGCTGATGCAGCCGGGTCACGACGACCATCACATCACGCCGTCGGACCGGCTGTGGGCGGCGGTGAAGACGATCATCATCGCCGATGCCGTGATGAGCCTCGACAACGTGATCGCGATCGCGGGCGCCGCCGAGGCCGCCGATCCGCAGCACAGGCTCACGCTCGTGATCTTCGGCCTCGTCGTGAGCATTCCGCTGATCGTGTGGGGCAGCACGCTGGTGCTGCGGCTGCTCGACCGTTTCCCCGTGGTGATTGCGCTCGGCGCCGCGCTGCTCGGGTGGATCGCGGCGGGGCTCATCATCGACGATCCGTTCGTCGACCGCTGGCCGGCGCTCAATACCGAGAGCGCGGGTTACGCGGCGCGCATCGCGGGCGCGGTGGTCGTGCTGCTCGCCGGCTGGATCTTCAGGCGCCGCGCGCTGTCAGGCGCAGACCGCGCGACCAACTGAGCAGGAACGTTAGCCATCTGGCCGACTGCCGCGTCGTGCGGCATCTCAATACGATAGAAGCGTCCGACTGCATCGCGCGGTCGGGCGCTTTTGTCTTTTTGGGAGTGAGCAATGACGTTAACGATGGGCGGATGGCGCGCGGCGAACACGCCGCGATGGTTTGAAAAGCGGAGCAACGACAGGTCGGCGACGGGTTTTACGCTGATCGAACTGATGATCGTGCTGGCGATCGTCGGCGTGGTCGCGGCGTATGCGATTCCGGCGTATCAGGATTATCTGGCGCGCAGCCGGGTGGGCGAGGGGTTATCGCTCGCGCAGTCGGCGCGGCTTGCGGTGGCGGAGAACGCGGCGAGCGGTTCCGAGCTGGGCGGCGGTTATGCCTCGCCGCCGGGCACGCGCAATGTCGAGTCGATTCACGTCGACAGCGACACCGGGCAGGTGACGATCGCCTACACGACGCGTGTGGCGCCGGCGGGCTCGAACACGCTCATGCTGGTGCCTTCGGCGCCGGATAACGCCGACACGCCGACCGCACGCATCGCGCTCGCAAAGGGCGTCGTGCAGCCGGGGTCGGTCACGTGGGAGTGCTTCGCGGGCGGCAAGGCGGCCTCGTCGTTGCCGGCGCCGGGAGCGGGGCCGAGTCCGGCCGACGCGCCGACGCTGCCGTCGAATCTCGCGCCGCCGGAGTGCCGCGCCTGACAGCGGAATTACGCCGCGTGAACTGCCACGCGGCGCTGGCCGGACCGCCCGCACACGCGGTCCGGCGCTCGCGTGTGGGTCACGGCAGCGGGGCCACGGCGGCAACGCGGCGGCGCGTCAATGGCGGGCGCACAACAAACCACGGCGATTCCGGCCGAATTCACTGCATTTCGGTTCACCCGCCGGACAGCCCGGATAATTTTTTGTATAGTGCGCCGGTCGCCGACGTTCCCAGCCCCCCAATGCCTTCACAATTCGCGCGTTTTCTCTGCCTTTCCGTGCTGTTTCTTGCGTTGACGATCCCTTACGCCGTCGTCAACCACACGTATCCGATCCCGACTTTCTACGCCGAATACAGCGCGCTCGCCTTGTACCTCGCGCTCGGTGCGACGGTCGCGCTGGTCGTGCGCACGGCCGAGCCGCGCGCATCGTTCGCGATGCCGGTGATCGCGCTGATGCCGCTCGCCTTCGGCGTGCTGCTGATCGCGCAGACGGTGCTGCTGCCCGTCGCGCAGCCGTCGCTCAATTGGCTCGGCGGCGGCTATTTGCTCGCGGCGTTCGTGACGGTGCACACGGGCTTCGGCATCGTGCGCGCGGGTCTCGTCGACAAGGCGTGGCGCTGGGGTGCGGCGGCGCTGATCGTCGGCGGGCTCTTTGCCGTGTTTTGCCAGATCGTGCAACTGCTGCACATGGAGGCGAAGTTCACGCCGTTTATCGTCGCGTACAACGTGATGACCGAGCGCCGTCCGTTCGGCAACATGGCGCAGGCGAACCACCTCGCGACCTATATCGCCTTCGCGATGGCGGCGACGCTCTACTTCGTGCAGACGCGGCGTCTGCCGGTCATCCTGTGGCTCGCGCTGTCGACGATCTTTTCGGTCGGGCTCGCGCTCACCGTCTCGCGCGGCCCGTGGCTGCAGATGGCGGTGATCGTCGTCGCGGGATTCTGGATGGCGTTCGTGCTCGGGCGTCCGGCGTCGGCGGAAGGTTTCGACGGGCCGGGCAAACGCCATCCGCGCGCGTGGCTGATGCCGGTCGTGATGGCCGTGCTCTTCTGCGCGGTGAATATCGCGATCCGCTGGGCGAATCTGCGCTTTCACCTCGATCTCGCGCAGTCGGCGGCCGAGCGCATGCAGGACGCGAACCAGATCGCGCCGCGTCTCGCGCTCTGGAAATACGGCTGGACGATGTTCAGGACGCATCCGCTGCTCGGCGTCGGCTGGGGCGAGTTTCCGCGCTATCAGTTCGATTTCGTGCGCGAACTCGGCGGCGTCGAGATTGCGAACAATGCGCACGACATCTTCATCGACCTGCTCGCGAAGACAGGCGCACTCGGCCTCGGCATTCTGCTGCTCGGCGTCGTGACGTGGTTCGTGCGGGTCGTGCGCGCGCCGCAGACGCCCGCGCGGATTTTCGGACTCGCGCTGCTCGGCGTGCTGCTGATGCATGCGCTCGTCGAATATCCGCAGCAGTACATGTTTTTCCTGCTGCCGGCGATGCTCGTGATGGGCCTGCTCGAAACGCGCGCGTTGCGTCTGGTCGCGCGGCCGGTGTCCTACGGGCTCTACACGGCGCTCGTGCTGGGCGGCCTGGCGGCGCTGTATCCGGTGATGCGCGACTACAACCGCGCCGAGGTGCTGTACTACGGCTCGCGGCCGGCGGAGCAATATGCGAACAATCCGTCGTTCCTGTTCCGCGCGTGGGGCGAGTACGGCGCGGCGACGCTCCTGCCGATGAACGGCCAGAATCTCGCGGAGAAACTCTCGATGCACCAGCAGGCGCTCGCGCTCCTGCCGGGCGAGACGGTGCTGCGGCGTTACGCGGTGTTGCAGGCGCTGGCGGGGCAGCGCGAAGCGGCGCTCGATACGGTCGCGCGCCTGAAGATCTTCGCCACGCAGTTGCACGACTGGCCGGCGCAACTGGCCGCGGTGTACAAGCTGCTCGACGAACAGGGCAAGCCGATGGCCGGGTTCAAGGCGGAACTGGTGAAGATTTATGGGACGCCGTCGACGCAGCAGCTTGAGTCCGACGAGGAAGACGACGGGGACGAGTGAAGCCGCTTTCAGGCGGGCGCCACCCAATCGCCCGACTTCCCGCCGTGCTTCTCCAGCACCTTCACGTTATTGATCGTCATCCCGCGATCCACCGCTTTGCACATGTCGTAGACGGTCAACAGGCCAACCTGCACGGCCGTCAGCGCTTCCATCTCCACGCCGGTGCGCCCGACCGTCTCCACGCGCACTTCGCAATGCACGCCGGGCAGCGTTTCGTCGACGACGAAATCCACCGCGACGCGCGTCAGCGCCAGCGGATGACACAGCGGAATCAGGTCCGAGGTGCGCTTTGCGCCCTGGATCGCCGCGATCCGCGCGACGCCCAGCACATCGCCTTTCTTGGCCCGGCCTTCGCGGATCAGCGCGAGCGTGCTGTCGAGCATCGCAATCGATCCGCGTGCGATCGCGATGCGCCGCGTCTCGCCCTTGTCGCCGACATCGACCATGTGCGCTTCGCCAGCGGCATCGAAATGAGTGAGTCCGGACATTGCCTCTCCTGTCGGCCAGACGCGGCGCTTCGATCCCCGCGCGCGCTCCGGTCCGATGCAAAATGGTTGCTTCAAACGGGCGCCCATCATACCAGCGGCGATTGCCCGCGCGCCCCGCACGGGCGCGTCGCAAGCCGCCTCCGAAAGCGCCCGAACACTTGATACGATAGGCTCGTTTTCGTCTTTTAGCCGCGCCGGCCGCGAGTCCGGCGAACGCACCGCGCCACGTACTCCATGCGTCCGAATCGACTGCTGATCGCCGTGTTGTGCCTGAGTCTCGCCGTGCCGCCCGCGACGCTGGCGCAGACCGGTGCGAGCGCGTCGTCGGCGTCGTCCGCATCGTCCGCGTCCTCCACGCGCGTCCAGTCCGACACGCTCGCCGCAGCCGCGCTGCGCGCCTCGGTGCCCGACGCCGCAAGCCGAACCGCAACCGGCGCGCCCGCCGGCGTGGCCGAAGGCGTCTTCGGCGTGTATGGCGGCGCGCAAAGCCGCTTCGCCAACCGTCCCGGCGAAATGACCGGCGTGAACAGCCTGCGCGCGCCGCTTTCGGCCGTCCAGTTGCCCGATCTCGGCGATGGCTCCGGCGGCACGCTCACGCCGCAAGCGGAGCGGCGGCTCGGCGAGCGCCTGATGCGCGACCTGCGCAACGACCCCGACTATCTCGACGACTGGCTCGTGCGCGACTACCTGAATTCGGTGTCGTCGAAGCTGTCGACGGCGGCGGTGTCGCAGTATCTCGGCGGCTATGTGCCGGACTTCGATCTCTTCGCGGTGCGCGACGCGCAGATCAACGCGTTTTCGATGCCGGGCGGTTTCATCGGCGTGAACACGGGACTGATCGCCGCGACGCAGACCGAATCGGAGCTCGCGTCGGTCGTCGGGCACGAAATGGGGCACGTGCTGCAGCGGCACATCGCGCGCATGCTCGGCACGCGCGAGCGCAGCAGCTACGCCGCGCTCGCCGGGATGCTGGCCGGTCTGCTCGCGGGCGTGCTCGCGAAAAGCGGCGATCTCGGCATGGGCATCGCGATGGGCGGGCAGGCGTTCGCCGTCGACAATCAATTGCGCTTTTCGCGTTCGGCCGAGCACGAGGCGGATCGCGTCGGCTTCCAGATGCTTTCCGCGGCCGGCTACGATCCCTATGCGATGACGGCCTTCTTCGACCGCCTCGACCGCTCGACGATGGGCGACAACGGTGTGCCGCCTTACGCGCGCACCCATCCGCTGACGGGCGAGCGCATCGCCGACATGGAGGACCGCGCACGGCGCGTGCCGTACCGGCAGCCCCGGCAGTCGCCGGAATACGCGTTCGTGCGGGCGCGCTCGCGCGTGCTGCAGGTGAATTCGCCGAGCGATTACCGCGATATCGCGAGCCGCCTGAAAACCGAGATCGAAGATCAGACGGCGCTCAACGCGGCGTCGAACTGGTACGGCATCGCGCTTGCCGAGACGCTGATGGGCGACACCGCCGCGGCGGGCGACGCGCTCGCGAAGGCGCGGCGGCTCTTCGAAGGGGACGAGGCGGATACGGCGGCGGCCGCGTCGGCGACGGCGGCGGGTTCGCGCACCGACGCAAGCGCAAAAACGGCGCGGCGCGGCGCGACGCGCAATCCCAAAGCCGAGCCGGGCCGCGGCGAGCCGGGATCTTCGTCCGGGCTATCGCCCACTGAGCCGCCTGCCGCCAAGGCACGGCGAACGGCCAACGCCGCGCCGGCCGCGATGCCGAACGCGCCCGCGGCACAATCGCGCGCCACGGCCGAGTCCGCGCTCGCGGCTCCCAGCCCCGGAACGGTTTCGGTCGTGGCATCGCGCGGCACGCCGGTCGCGTCGTCGCGGACGCTGCGCAGTTCGCCGAGCCTCGACGTCCTCGCCGCCGACATCGCCCGTCGTGCGGGACGCAACGACGAAGCGGTGCGTCTCGCCGAAATCGCGCAGAAACGGTGGCCCGACTCGCACGCCGCCATCGACATGCACTTGCAGACGCTCCTCACCGCGCGGCGTTTTGCCGAAGCGCAGGCGCTCGCGCGGCAGGAGACGCGCTCGGAGCCGAAGCGGCCGGACTGGTGGTTTTATCTGGCGCAGGCGAGCGTCGGGCTGAAGGACCCGTTGCAGCAGCATCAGGCGATGGCGGAGAAGTTCGCGCTCGACGGCGCATGGCCGTCCGCGATTCGCCAGTTGAAGGAAGCGCGCGACGTCAAGAACGCGAGCTTCTATGATTTGTCGGCGATTTCAGCGCGTCTGCGCGACTTCGAGACGCGCTACCGGGAAGAGCGCGAGCAGGAGAAAAACGGCTAGTTACCCGATCCCGACGACGACGACGCCCGCCCGGCCGGGCTCGTCACGAAGCCGAAGCGGTTCGCGACTTCGGCGCGCGCAATCGGCGTGATCGGCAGATCCGGTCCCGCGCGCCAGTGGAAGACGCCATGTTCGCCTTCATCGAGCGATGCATGGTTCGAAAAGAGATCGAGATCGTGGTCGTGCAGCGCGGCAATCCGCGCCGGCGACGACGCGTCGGAAAAGAGGATGCCGCCCTCGTCGTCGAGCCAGACTTGCGCCGGGTCGAACGTGGCGCCGCGCTGGTCGGTCAGCGCGAGTTCGCCGTCGATCGAACTCAGCCGCACGATCCACGGCGTATAGCCCAGTTCCACATACACGCGCTGCGGGCCGTTCTGGAAGAACCACTGGCCGGCGTCGTCGGATTCGTAGTTGCGGTTGATGAAGCCGATCAGCGCGTCATGGCGGATCGCGTCGCCGAGTTCGCCCCCGGCTTGCGCCGCTTCATCGCGCATGCGCCATTGGCCGCGACGGTCGAGCAGCAGCCAGCCGGTGCAGTGCGGCACGTTCGGCCATTTGGCGAGCGCTTGTTTGACGATGTCATCCATGATCGAGATGGGTGTCCATGTAGCCGATGATGCGTTGCGAGAGCCAGTCGATGCGCCCCGGAAACGGTCCCGTCATGAAGCCGACGTGACCGCCGTGGTCGGGCTGGTCGAGCGTAACGGCCGCCGACACATCCGCCTTCGTCGGCAGCACGCGGCCCGGTAGGAATGGATCGTTGCGCGCGTTCACGACGAGCGTCGGCACGACGATGCGCGGCAACAGCGGACGCGTGGTGGCGCTCGTCCAGTAGTCGTCGGTATCGCGAAAGCCGTGCAGCGGCGCGGTCACGACATTGTCGAATTCGTAGAGCGTGCGGGCCGCGAGCATCGCGTCGCGCTCGAAGAGACCGGGGTATTGCGCGAGCTTCGCGAGGCCCTTGCGCTTGAGCGACTTCAGGAAACTGCGCGTATAGACCATGCCGAAGCCTTGCGAGATCGCCTGGCCGCCGGCGTGGACATCGAGCGGCGCGGAGACCGCCGCGGCCGCCCGGATCACCGATGCGGCGCCTTCGCGCTCGCCGAGCCAGCGCAGCAGCACGTTGCCGCCGAGCGACACGCCCGCCGCGATCACCGGCCCGGGATGCACGGTCGCGAGACGCCGCAGGATCCAGTCGACTTCGTTGCTGTCCGCGAGATGGTAGAAGCGCGGCAACAGGTTGAGCGTGCCGCTGCAACTGCGAAAGTGCGGCACGACGCCATGCCAGCCGCGCGCCTCTGCCGCCGACATCAGCGCGCGGGCATAGTGCGAATCGGAACTGCCTTCGAGGCCGTGAAAGAGCACGAAAAGCGGCGCGTCGGCGGCGGGCCGGGCGGTGTCGTCGTGCGCGATCCAGTCGAGGTCGATGAAATCGCCGTCGGGCGTATCCCAGCGCTCGCGCCGGTAGTGCACGGCCGGGCGGCGGCCGAAGAGAGCAGGGACGATGGTTTGCGCGTGGCTCGTCGGCAGCCAGCGCGGCGGGCGGTAGAGCCAGTCGGTGAGATCGGCGGCGGCGCGGGCGGCGGGCTTGAGCGCCTGCGAGGGCGCCGAATCCACGAACGATGGATCGCGTGTGATCAATGGATCGCGTTTCATGGCCCTTTCCCCGACAGACGTTTTCTTTAGTGCAGCGGTCCCTGGCCGTGGCGCATCTTCGCGGCGAACTGGCCGGCGGCGGCGTCGGGCATCGGGCTCGCGTGAAGATGCGCGATGCGCCACTCGCCGCGTTCGTGAACCATCACGTAGGTCGTGAAGATCAGCCGCGAGACGCCGGCGGGATCGGCCGGCTTGTGCGCTTCGGCGATCGCGTAGACGACCGTGCCGAGGCTGTCGTACACGCGGATGTCGAGCGGCTCGATGGTCACCGGCGCCGCTTCGAGTTCCTTCGCGAGACCCGCGCGAATGCCGTCGAGCCCATGCAGATGCGCGCCCTGCGCGCTGATGCAGGTGGCGAACTCCTCGTCGATCCAGAGCGTCATCACGCTGTCGATGTTGCCTTCCGCGACGGCCTGATAGAACGCGTTGAGGGTGTCGGCAGCGGCTTCGAAGAGGCGGGCAAAACGTGGCATGGCTCTTGGGTCTCTGGCGTTCGATCCGCTTCGCGCCGTGTTACCGGAGCGTCACGCATCGGTCATTGGTCAAAGCATGCCTCCGTTCGGAGACATTCGCGTGTCGGCGCCCGCACACAGGACGCGCATTCGGACGCCGCGCGCCGGACGTCTCGCGCGGCGCGCGGCCTTCGGGAACGGCCTCGACCGATCGACCAAGCCGTGAAGCGAGGCCGCCGGGCGCCGCAATTTCAGCGATGCGCGAGCAGCATGCCCCGCAGGTCCCCGAAAACCTGCTCCGCGCTGAGTTCGCGCAGGCAGTTCAGATGGCCCAGCGGACACTCGCGGGCAAAGCAGGGACTGCATTCGAGATGCAGCCATTGTACCTTTGCGAGATCGGACAAGGGCGGCGTGTGGCGCGGGTCGGTCGAGCCGAACACCGCGACGAGCGGGCGCCGCAAGGCCGCCGCGACGTGCATCAGCCCGGAATCGTTCGTGACGACCGCGCTCGCGCGCGAGATCAGCGCGCACGCCTCGCCGAGCGAAGTCTGGCCGCACAGGTTGCGCACGTTCGACGAACGGTCGGCGATGGCCTGCGCGATCGGCGCATCTTTCGGCGAACCCAGCGCGACGATCCTCGCATACGGAAACGACTGCGCGATGAACTGCGCGAGCGCCGCGAAGTGCTCGGGCGGCCAGCGCTTGGCGGGGCCGTACTCCGCGCCGGGACAGAACACGACGAGCGGCGTGCGGTTGTCGAGATCGAAGCGCGTCGAGACGCGCGCGGCTTCGTTCGGATCGGACTCCAGGCGCGGCACGGGGAACGGCGTCGTGCCTTCGCGGCCGTCCTGCGAGAACGGCAGCGTGGCGCCGGGCGCGTAGGCGAGGGCGGCGTACTGGCCGACCATCGGCGGACGTTCCTTCTTGCCGGGATTCGCGTGACGCACGTTGAGCAGGCCATAGCGGCTCTCGCCGGTATAGCCGATGCGCAGCGGAATCTTCGCCATCCACGGGATCAGCGCGGATTTGAACGAATTCGGCAGCACGTAGGCGGCGTCGTAGCCGACCTCGCGCAGGTCGCCCGCGAGTTGCCAGCGGCGCAGCATCTGCAGCTTGCCGTGCGCGAGGCTCGTAGCGTAGACGTCGTGGATTTCCGGCATCCGTTCGAGCACGGGCGCGACCCACGCGGGCGCGACGGCGTCGATGACGATGCGCGGATGGAGCTTCCTCAGCAGCGAGAAGAGCGGCTGCGCCATCAATGCGTCACCGATCCAGTTCGGTGCAATAACCAGCGCGCGGCGCATCTGTGTAGTTTTTCCGATCAAGAACGCATCCCGAGTCGTTTGCGCGAGATGTCGATGTTATGTATTGGGCCGCCGGGAAGCGGGACGGGCGCGCCGGCCCGGCCGCCCGGACGATGTCGATAACGCGCTCAGTGGCCCTTGACCACTTCGCCCGCCTTCAGCTTGTAGCGCGTGCCGCAGTACGGGCAGCGCGCCTCGCCGTGGGAGATGTCGAGAAAGACGCGCGGATGCGTGCTCCAGCGCGGCATCGACGGGTTCGGGCAGAACGCGGGCAGGTCCTTCGCCGTCAGTTCCACCAGCGGCATTTCCTTCAGGTCGCTCATCGTGAGTCTCTATGTATCGTGGAGTGAGTCGTGTGCAATGAAACGCGGGCGGCTCGCGAAGATCGCCCGCGCCGCGTTTCAGACTTTGGCGAGCCAGCTCGCGTACTTCTCGTTCTTGCCGCCGACGACGTCGAAGAACGCGCTTTGCAACTTCTCCGTGATCGGGCCGCGCGCGCCTTCGCCGATGGTGCGGTTGTCGAGTTCGCGGATCGGCGTGACTTCGGCGGCCGTGCCGGTGAAGAACGCTTCGTCGCAGGTGTAGACCTCGTCGCGCGTGATGCGTTTTTCGATCACCGGAATGCCGAAGTCGCGCGCGAGCGTGAGGATGGTGTCGCGCGTGATGCCGTCGAGGCACGACGACAGGTCCGGCGTGTACAGCTTGCCGTTGTTCACGAGGAAGAAGTTTTCGCCCGAGCCTTCGGACACATAGCCGTCGACGTCGAGCAGCAAGGCTTCGTCGTAGCCGTCGGCGATGGCTTCCTGGTTCGCGAGGATCGAGTTCACGTACCAGCCGGAGGCCTTCGCGCGCACCATCGACACGTTCACGTGATGGCGCGTGAACGACGACGTCTTCACGCGGATGCCCTTGGCGAGGCCGTCGTCGCCGAGATAGGCGCCCCACGGCCACGCGGCGATCGCGACGTGAATGGTATTGCCCTTCGCCGAGACGCCGAGCTTCTCCGAGCCGACCCAGATGATCGGGCGGATGTAGCAGGATTCGAGATTGTTCGCGCGCACGACTTCGAGTTGCGCGGCTTCGAGCGTGTCGCGGTCGAACGGAACGTCCATCTGGAAGATCTTCGCCGAGTTGAAGAGGCGCTTGGTGTGCTCCTTCAGACGGAAGATGGCGGTGCCGCTCGCGGTCTTGTAGGCGCGCACGCCTTCGAAGACGCCCATTCCGTAGTGCAGCGTGTGAGTCAGCACGTGGATGTTGGCGTCGCGCCAATCGATCAGCTTGCCATCCATCCAGATCTTGCCGTCGCGGTCGGCCATTGACATACGATTCTCCTAGCGAGTTGCGTGTTCCGATTCAGTGTTGCGGGGCGGGCTTGCAGAGCGGATTCCGGTGCCCGGACGCGGGCGTCGTGCCTGCTGGCGGAGCGGTTTCGCGCGCCGCCAGCAGGTTGCCCGGAAGGCGGCGAAAGACCGACATTTTAGCGTCTTTTCAGCGCTAAACGGGCGCGATTGCGGGTTCTGCGCCTTTCACGACGCTATAATTCGCCTTTCGTCGCGGAACCGCTGCGACGTTCCTCCTCTTTCCGCCGAACCCTCGCGTATCCGGCCCGGCCGCGCGATGGCTCGCCTCCGATCCATGCTCGACCGGCTGTCCGACACGAATCGCCGCGCTTTCCTCGACGGCATCCGCACACTTTCTCCCGCCGTGGCCGCCACCTTCTCCTGGGGCCTCGTCACGGGCATCGCGATGGCGAAATCGGTGGTGCTGACGGTGCCGCAGGCGCTCGGCATGTCGATCGCAGTGTATGCCGGCTCGTCGCAACTGGCGGTGCTGCCGCTCTTCGCCGCGAAGCTGCCCGTCTGGACCATCCTCCTCACCGCGGCGATGGTCAATCTGCGCTTCGTGATCTTCAGCGCGGGCCTCGCGCCGCATTTCTCCTATCTGCCAATGTGGCGGCGCCTCGTGCTCGGCTACTTCAACGGCGACATCATCTACCTGATGTTCGCCAAGCGTAATTTTCCGACTGGCTTTCAGCCCGGCAAGGAAGCGTTCTTCTGGGGGCTCGCGGTCACGAGCTGGTCGTCGTGGCAGGTGTCGTCGATCGCGGGCATCCTGCTCGCGAGCCTCTTTCCCGACGACTGGGGCCTCGAACTCGCCGGCACGCTCGCGCTCTTGCCGCTGATCGTCTCGGCGATCGCCACGCGCTCGACGCTCGCGGCCGTGGGCATCGCGAGCATCGTCGCGCTGCTCGCGTTCGATTTGCCGTACCGCATCGGCTTGCCGATCGCCGTGCTGGCGGCGCTCGCCGCGGGCAGCATCGCCGATATGGTCATCGCGCGAGTCGCGCCGGATCGCGCGCGCAAGCCGCACGCGCCGGCTGCCTCGCCGGCGACGCGCGAAACGCCGCCCGGCGAATCCGCCCCGACGCGTCCAGACACCACGCGGAGCGCCCGATGAGCGCGCTGCAAATCTGGCTCACGATCCTCGGCATGGGCCTCGTCACCGCGATCACGCGCGCGCTCTTCCTGATCGGCGGCGAAAGGATGATCTTGCCCGAGCGGCTGCAACGCGCGCTGCGCTACGCGCCTGCTGCGGCGCTTGCGGCCGTCGTCGTGCCGGATTTGCTCGAGACACCCCACGGCTTTTCCGTCGCGCTCGGCAATCACGCGCTGTACGCGTCGCTCGCGGGGCTCGCCTGGTATTTGTGGCGACGCAGCATGCTCGGCACGATCCTGATCGGCATGGCGGTCTTCACCGCGCTCAGGCTCTGGACCTGATGCGCGATTGCTGCACTGCGTCATCATCCGCGTACGACGGCGTTCATCTCAAATACGCGTCATCAAGGATTACCGGCGTTTGGCGGCCACACGTATCGGTTAAAATGACGGTCTTGCTGTCGCATCGAACGAGGTCTGAACGTGTTTCCGGCAGTCACTGTGCTTCAGCTTCACCACTCGCGGCTCCGCGCCTTTACGGTCGGCGCCGCGGCAGGCCGGCAACCTCCTTCGCATCGTCTTGCATGCATTGCCCGCGCATCGTCGAATGCTTCGTTCCCGCGACGCTGCCCGTCCGTTTCAGCCCGAACCGCCCGAACCGTCAGCCCGTCGCAGCCGGTGTTTTCAGCCGATGATTCACCGAAACCCGGCGGCCGGCTCGCTCACCCGAAGCGCGGCCGACGCTCCACCGGCGCCGCGCCGACCTGATGCCCTGGCCGGTCGCCAAGCCGGCCTTCTTCGCCCGAACCGCTTCTCTACCACGTTGACTCCCATGACGAAAGTACTGCGTTTCACCGATTTGATCGCCGAAGGCAAAGTCTCAGGCAAGCGCGTTTTCATCCGCGCCGACCTCAACGTTCCGCAGGACGACCAGGGCAACATCACCGAAGACACGCGCGTGCGCGCGTCGGTGCCGGCGATCCGCGACGCGCTCGAAGCGGGCGCCGCCGTGATGGTCACGTCGCACCTCGGCCGTCCGACCGAAGGCCAGTTCAAGCCGGAAGACTCGCTCGCGCCGGTCGCGAAGCGCCTCTCGGAGCTGCTCGGGCGCGACGTGCCGCTCGTCGCCGACTGGGTCGATGGCGTCGACGTGCAGCCGGGCAATGTCGTGCTGCTCGAAAACTGCCGCTGCAACAAGGGCGAAAAGAAGAATGACGACGGCCTCGCGCAAAAAATGGCGAAGCTGTGCGACATCTACGTGAACGACGCGTTCGGCACCGCGCACCGCGCCGAAGCGACCACGCACGGCATCGCGAAGTACGCGGGCGTCGCATGCGCGGGCCCGCTGCTCGCCGCCGAACTCGACGCGCTCGGCAAGGCGCTCGGCAACCCGAAGCGGCCGCTCGTCGCGATCGTCGCGGGCTCGAAGGTGTCCACCAAGCTCACCATCCTGAAGTCGCTCGCGTCGAAGGTGGATCAGCTGATCGTCGGCGGCGGCATCGCCAACACGTTCATGCTCGCGTCGGGCCTGAAAATCGGCAAATCGCTCGCGGAAGCCGATCTGCTCGACGAAGCCAAGACGATCATCGCGGAAGCGCGTGCGCGCGGTGCCTCGGTGCCGATCCCGAGCGACGTCGTGACGGCGAAGGAGTCCGCCGCGACCGCGAAGGCGGAAACGAAGTCCGTCGACCAGGTGGCCGACGACGACCTGATCCTCGACATCGGTCCGGACACCGCGAAGGCGCTCGCCGCGCAACTCGAAAAGGCCGGTACGATCGTGTGGAACGGCCCGGTCGGCGTGTTCGAATTCGATCAGTTCGGCAACGGCACGAAGACGCTCGCGGACGCCATCGCGAATTCGCCGGCGTTCTCGATCGCGGGCGGCGGCGACACGCTCGCGGCCATCGCGAAGTACGGCATCCACGACAAGGTCAGCTATATCTCCACCGGCGGCGGCGCGTTCCTCGAATTCCTGGAAGGCAAGAAGCTGCCCGCGGTGGAAGTGCTCGAATCGCGGGCCTGAGCTTGACGGCTCGCATCAGGCCGGAGAAGAAGGGCGCGCCACAGGCCGGGCGCGCGCAAATGGAAGAGACGCAAAATCAAACACAAGCAGCAGAAGAACAGCACGCGGAGCAGGCGCTGGCCGTGACGGCCGCCGCCCGCGACGCCGAGACAGCCGCAGGATCGGGCGAATCGCATGGGGACCCGGACGCGGCAAGGGCGCTCGCCAACGCGTCGGCCGTGCTGATCGGCGGCACGAACGGCGAGCGGCTGGACAACACACATAAAGCGACGCCGGCCACGACCGGCGCGCACTCGCGGTCGCAGAGCAATACTTCGCCCGCCGCGCAACATGCTCGCAGCGCCGCTTACGGCGACTCCACCAAGACGAGGAATGACATGCATCGCGCCACCAAGATCGTTGCCACCATCGGCCCCGCTTCCAGCAACCCCGACACCCTGCTGCAGATGATGCAGGCGGGTCTCGACGTAGTCCGTTTCAACTTCTCGCACGGCACCGCCGACGATCATCGCCAGCGCGCCGAATGGGTGCGCGAAGCCGCGCGCAAGGTCGGCCGCGAAGTCGCCCTGATGGCCGACCTGCAAGGCCCGAAAATCCGCGTCGGCAAGTTCGAGAACGGCAAGACGATGCTGATCGCGGGTAATTCGTTCGTCCTCGACGCGAACTGCGAAATGGGCAACAACGAGCGCGTCGGCCTCGACTACAAGGACCTGCCGCGCGATCTGCGCCCCGGCGACATCCTGCTTCTGAACGACGGCCTGATCGTGCTCGACGTGACGCGCGTGATCGGCGAGGAAGTGCATACGACGGTCAAGGTCGGCGGCGAACTGTCGAACAACAAGGGCATCAACCGTCAGGGCGGCGGTTTGACCGCGCCCGCGCTGACCGAGAAGGACATGGAGGACATCAAGACGGCGATGTCGCTCGGCGCGGATTTCGTCGCGGTGTCGTTCCCGAAGAACGCCACCGACATGGAAATGGCGCGGCAGTTGGCGAACATCGCCGGCCAGCCGTATGGCCTTAAGCCGAAGATGATCGCGAAGATCGAGCGCGCGGAAGCGATTCCCGCGCTGCAAGGCATCCTCGACGCGTCCGACGGCATCATGGTCGCGCGCGGCGATCTGGCGGTCGAAGTGGGCAACGCCGCAGTGCCGGCGCTGCAAAAGCGCATGATCCGCATGGCGCGCGAGTCGAACAAGCTCGTGATCACGGCCACGCAGATGATGGAATCCATGATCCACGCGCCCGTGCCGACGCGCGCGGAAGTATCGGACGTGGCGAACGCCGTGCTCGACGGCACCGACGCCGTGATGCTCTCCGCCGAAACCGCGGCGGGCAAGTATCCGGTGACGACCATCGAGACGATGGCGGCGATCTGCGTCGAAGCGGAGAAGTCGGAAGACTCGCAGCTCGACAAGGATTTCCTCGACCGCACCTTCACGCGCATCGACCAGTCGATCGCGATGGGCGCGCTCTTCACGGCCTATCACCTCGGCGCGAAGGCGATCGTCGCGCTGACGGAATCGGGCGCGACCGCGCTCTGGATGTCGCGCCACTGGACCCACGTGCCGATCTTCGCGCTGACGCCGCGCCTCGGCAGCGAGCGCACGATGTCGCTGTACCGCAACGTCACGCCGCTGCACCTCGACACCAACACCGACCGCGACACCGCGCTGCATCAGGCGCTGGAAGTGGTCGTGAGCAAGGGCTACGCTGCGCGCGGCGACATGGTCGTGCTGACGGTCGGCGAGCCGATGGGGCAGGCGGGCGGCACCAATACGCTGAAGATCGTGCGCGTCGGCGAGGTTTTCTGATCGGCGCGGCCGTCTGAAGCGGGATTTGCAGCGTCCGCCGGCGCGCCGGGTTTCACCCGGAAAGCGCCATGAAATGCGCCGGCGGAGGCAAAAAGGCGTGACGAAATGCACGGGAACGCACGCGAGCGCACAGGATCGGCGCTTGCGTTTCGCTAAAATCCTCAAAAATCTCCGGCCGCACGCCCAAGAATTCGTTTCATCTCAAGGAGTTTCACAATGCCTCTCGTATCAATGCGTCAGTTGCTGGACCACGCAGCCGAAAACGGCTACGGACTCCCGGCATTTAACGTAAACAATCTGGAGCAGGTGCAGGCGATCATGGCCGCCGCGAACGAAGTCAACGCGCCCGTCATCATGCAGGCGTCGGCCGGCGCGCGTAAGTACGCGGGCGAAGCGTTCCTGCGTCACCTGATCGAAGCGGCCGTCGAGTCGTATCCGCACATTCCGGTCGTGATGCACCAGGATCACGGGCAATCGCCGGCGGTCTGCATGGCGGCGATCAGGAGCGGCTTCACGAGCGTGATGATGGACGGTTCGCTCGAAGCCGACGGCAAGTCGGTGGCGTCCTACGAGTACAACGTCGACGTGTCGCGCAAGGTCGTGGAGATGGCGCATTCGATCGGCGTGACGGTCGAAGCGGAGCTGGGCGTGCTCGGTTCGCTGGAAACCATGAAGGGCGACAAGGAAGACGGCCACGGCGCCGAAGGCACGATGACGCGCGAGCAGTTGCTCACCGACGTCGAGCAGGCCGCCGACTTCGTGGCGAAAACGCAGTGCGACGCGTTGGCGATCGCGATCGGCACCTCGCACGGCGCGTACAAGTTCACGAAGAAGCCCACGGGCGACATCCTCGCGATCCAGCGCATCAAGGAAATCCACCAGCGCATCCCGAACACGCACCTGGTCATGCACGGTTCGTCGTCGGTGCCGCAGAATCTGCTGGCCGAAATCCGCGAATTCGGCGGCGACATGAAGGAAACCTACGGCGTGCCGGTCGAGGAAATCCAGGAAGGTATCAAGCACGGCGTGCGCAAGGTGAATATCGACACCGACCTGCGCCTCGCGATCACCGGCGCGATCCGCCGCTATTTCGCGGAAAATCCGTCGAAATTCGATCCGCGCGACTATCTGAAGCCGGCGCGCGAAGCGGCGAAGAAGATTTGTCTCGAACGCTACGTGCAGTTCGGCTGTGAAGGTCAGGCCGGCAAGATCAAGCCGATTCCGCTCGACAAGATCGCCGAGAAGTACAAGTCCGGCGAACTCTCGCAGATCGTCAAATAATTTCGAGATTGAGCGAGTAAAATCAACGGGTTCCGCCACGGAACCCGTTTGCGTTTGGTTTGGTTGTCATCCGCCGCCGTTCCTGCCTTTTCGGGGAACGGCGTTTGGCTTTTATTTTTGCGGCATTTTTTCCGGTCGATCACGATGGCTACTCCGCGTTCCACACTTCTCGAATCCACGATCCAGTCCTTGCCGCTGCTCGGGCGCGGCAAGGTCCGCGACAACTACGCCGTCGGTCAGGACAAGCTCCTGATCGTCACGACCGACCGCCTCTCCGCGTTCGACGTCATCATGGGCGAGCCGATTCCGAACAAGGGCCGCGTGCTCAACCAGATGGCCGATTTCTGGTTCGGCAAGCTCGCGCACATCGTGCCGAACCACAATACCGGCATCGATCCGGCGACCGTCGTCGCGCCGGACGAAGTCGACCAGGTCAAGGGGCGCGCGGTCGTGGTGAAGCGCCTTGAGCCGATCCTGGTGGAAGCCGTGGTGCGCGGCTATCTCGCCGGCAGCGGCTGGAAGGACTATCAGGCGACGGGCGCCGTGTGCGGCGTTGAACTGCCGCCGGGCCTGCAAAACGCGCAGAAGCTGCCCGAACCCATTTTCACGCCGGCCGCGAAGGCCGAAATGGGCCATCACGACGAAAACATCACCTACGATGAGATGGAGCGCCGCATCGGCACCGAACTGTCGGCGACGATCCGCGACATTTCGATCAAGCTGTACAAGGAAGCGGCCGAGTACGCGGCGACGCGCGGCATCATCATCGCGGATACCAAGTTCGAATTCGGGCTCGACGAGCGCGGCGAACTGTATCTGATGGACGAAGTGCTGACGGCCGATTCGTCGCGCTTCTGGCCCGCCGACGGCTATCAGGTCGGCACGAATCCGCCTTCGTTCGACAAGCAGTTCGTGCGCGACTGGCTCGAAACGCAGCCGTGGAAGAAAGAGCCGCCCGCGCCGAAGCTGCCGGACGACGTGGTCGCGAAGACGGCCGAAAAGTACGAAGAGGCACTGCAACGCCTGACCGGGCAGTCGCTCGTTTAACTGGGACGGACAACCAAGATGAGCGAAGCACAGACCGCCCACACGCACGCCGCGCCGGTCATCGGCGTGCTGATGGGCTCCAGTTCCGACTGGGACGTGATGAAGAACGCGGTCGCGATCCTGCAGGAATTCGGCGTGCCTTACGAGGCGAAGGTCGTCTCGGCGCATCGCATGCCGGACGAGATGTTCGAGTACGCCGAAAAGGCGCGCGAGCGCGGGCTGCGTGCGATCATCGCGGGCGCGGGCGGGGCGGCGCATCTGCCCGGCATGCTGGCCGCGAAGACGACCGTGCCGGTGCTCGGCGTGCCGGTCGCGAGCAAGTATCTGAAGGGCGTCGATTCGCTGCATTCGATCGTGCAGATGCCGAAGGGCGTGCCGGTCGCGACGTTTGCGATCGGCGAGGCGGGCGCGGCGAATGCGGCGCTGTTCGCGGTATCGATTCTCTCCGGCACGAACGACGCATACGCCGAACGCCTCGCTGCGTTCCGCGTGCGTCAGAACGAAGCCGCGCATGCGATGGTTTTGCCGCCGCTTTAATCGCGGTCCCACGGCCGCCATGGCGGCCAAGAACACACGAAGATGAACCCACACAACTCTCCGGTTTCACCCATCCTGCCCGGCGCCTGGCTCGGCATGGTCGGTGGCGGCCAGCTCGGCCGCATGTTCTGTTTCGCGGCGCAGTCGATGGGCTATCGCGTCGCCGTCCTCGATCCGGACGAGTCGAGCCCGGCGGGCGCCGTCGCGGACCGACACATCCGCGCGTCCTACGACGACAAAGCCGCGCTCACCGAACTCGGCCGCCTGTGCGCGGCGGTGTCGACGGAATTCGAGAACGTGCCCGCCGCGAGCCTCGAATTCCTCGCGAACTGCACGTTCGTGAGCCCGGGGGCGAAGTGCGTCGCGATCGCGCAGGATCGCGTCGCCGAGAAGCGCTTTATTTGCGACGCCGGCGTGCCGGTCGCGCCGCACGTCGTGATCGAATCGCCGGAAGCGCTCGCCGCCATTCCCGACGACAAGATCGCCGCCGTGCTGCCCGGCATCCTGAAGACCGCGCGCCTCGGCTACGACGGCAAGGGCCAGATCCGCGTGCGCAACGTCGACGAAGTGCGCACCGCGTATGCGTCGCTCGCCGGCGTGCCGTGCGTGCTCGAAAAGCGCATGCCGCTCAAGTTCGAGGTGTCCGTGCTGATCGCGCGCGGCGGCGACGGCAAGTCGGCCGTGTTCCCGCTCGCGCAGAACGTTCACGTCAACGGCATTCTCGCGAAGACGGTCGTGCCCGCGCCCGACGCGTCCGCGTCGCTCGTCGCGCAGGCGCAGGACGCCGCGCTTACGATCGCCGCGAAGCTCGGCTATATCGGCGTGCTGTGCGTCGAGTTCTTCATCCTCGAAGACGGCACGCTGATCGCCAACGAAATGGCGCCGCGTCCGCACAACTCGGGGCACTACACGGTCGATGCCTGCGCGACGAGCCAGTTCGAGCAGCAAGTGCGCGCGATGACCGGCATGCCGCTCGGCGACACGCGCCAGCATTCGCCGGCCGCGATGCTGAACCTGCTCGGCGACGTCTGGTTCGACGGCAAGAAGGCGCGCACGCCGCCGTGGACGGAAGTCGCCGCGATGCCGGCGGCGCGTCTGCATCTGTACGGCAAGGAAGAGGCGCGCGCGGGCCGCAAGATGGGCCACATCAACTTCACGGCGGAGACGCTCGAAGAAGCCCGCACGGCGGCACGCGACTGCGCACGCATGCTGCACATCCCGCTCGATTGAGCGCGCGCCGATGAGCATCCTCTACCCGGGCGCCGCGCAGATCGACGAAGCGGCGGCGCTTCTCGACGCGGGCGAACTCGTCGCGTTTCCGACCGAAACGGTGTACGGCCTCGGCGGCGACGCCGAGAATCCGGACGCCATCGCGCGCATTTACGCGGCGAAGGGGCGCCCGGCGAATCATCCGGTGATCGTGCATCTCGCGCCCGAAGGCGATCCGGCGTACTGGGTGCAGTCGCTCGTCCCCGACGCGCTCAAGCTGATCGACGCCTTCTGGCCCGGTCCGCTCACGCTGATCCTGAAGCGCGCCGCGCATATTCCGGCGGCGGTCAGCGGCGGGCAGGACTCGGTCGGGATTCGCGCGCCATCGCATCCGGTGGCGCAGCAGCTTTTGTCGGCGTTCAGTGCGCGGCGCGGCGGACATGGTGGCGTGGCGGGGCCGTCGGCGAACCGCTTCGGACACGTCAGCCCGACGACCGCGCAGCATGTGCGCGACGAGTTCGGCGCGACGGTTCATGTGCTCGACGGCGGCGCGGCGGACGTCGGCATCGAATCGACCATCCTGGATTTATCGCGCGGCTTTCCGGCGCTGTTGCGCCCGGGTCATGTGAGCCCGCAGGCCATCGCGGACGTGCTCGGCGTCGCGCCGCGCCTGCCCGACGGCAGCGACGCCACCGCGCCGCGCGCCTCCGGCACGCTGAAGGCGCATTACGCGCCCCGCACGCCGCTCGCGCTGTTGCCGTTCGCGGCGATCGAAGCGCTGCTCGCGTCGCACGGCGCGTCGAACGTGCAGAAAATCGCGCTCGTCGCGCGCGCGTCGAGCGCGCTCGCGTGGGCGCAGGCGCCGGGCGTGCATTTCGTCGCCGCGCCGGAAGACCCGCAGACCTACGCGCGCGATCTCTACGGCTTGCTGCGCGCGCTGGACCGGGCGAACGTCGAGCGAATCCTGATCGAAAAGCTGCCCGAATCGATCGAATGGATCGCGGTGAACGATCGGCTCGGGCGCGCGGCGGCGGCGTTCGAGGCGCAGGAATAGGCTTTCCTCGTCGCGAAACAGGGCAAAAAAGCAAAACGCCCGGTCGATCGACCGGGCGTTTCGCTTTCAGACGGCTTCTAACCAAAAAGCCCGAATTACTTCCCGAGCCCGGACTTAGCGATCGCCTGTTCGACGGCCTGCGCGTACAGCAAGTGCAGGTGCGTCGTCGGATGGATGGTGTCGGCGTACATGTACGTCTGGTCCGCGCCCGCGACCGTCTGCGTTTCCGGCGAGCAGAAGAGCGAACTGCCGAATGCGGTCGGATTGGTCTGGCCGGCCTTCGTGGCGGCGGCGATCATCGCCTGGAGGTTGCAGGCCGTCCCCGTGTTCGACACCGTGAAGCCCATCGACTGATAGTTCGCCGTGATGTTGGCGAGCAGCGGCGGCAGGTCCACGTAGATGACCTTGGAAATCAGGCCGGCCTGCGTCAGCGCGCCCTTCAGCACGGTATTGAAACCGTTCGAGGCGCTCGTGAGCGTTGCGCCCTTGTCGGCGCTCATGAGGCCTTGCGGCGTCGTGCCGATGTCCGGCACGTTCGACACGACGACGTGCGTCGCCCCGGCCTGCACGACCCGCCCGACGACACCTGCCAGATCGATCGCCGCCTGCTGGATCGCGGCCTGCGCCGCCGCGCCCGCCTGTTGTGCCGCTTGCGGCGGGATCTGCCCGGCGGCGGCCTGCGCGGCGGCAGTCTGCGCGATGGTCAGATTCAGCAGGATGTCGTTCGCGCCGCCGTTGATCAACACGAGCTGATTCGCGTTGAAGCCGCCGTGCGCGGCGATATAGTTGCTCACCTGCTGGTTGATCGGGA
This sequence comes from Caballeronia telluris, assembly GCF_001544495.1. Lineage (GTDB taxonomy): Bacteria > Pseudomonadota > Gammaproteobacteria > Burkholderiales > Burkholderiaceae > Caballeronia > Caballeronia telluris. Next base: position 116,660 of record NZ_FCNZ02000013.1, on the reverse strand, counting down.
TGGTGGTGGCTTGCGAGAAGTCGGCGTTGGCCGTGCCCGGCGTCGCGTGGCCGATGCCCGGCTGGAGCGTGACGCGCGCGCCGCCCTGGCCGTAGCCGAAGCCCGTTCCCGGCGTGAGCGGCACGCCGAAGCCGCCGGTCGCGGCGGGCGTGAGCGTGTCGCCGTAATACTGCGCGACGTTCTGCGTCCAGACCTGTCCCGGGTTCGTCGTGAAGCGGCCGCCGCCGAAGCTCCGCGTGATCACGGGCGAGTACGTGCCGACGTCGGACAGGCTGTCGCCGAACGAAACGACTTGCAGCTTGACGCCGCCCGGCGGCGTCGAATTGTTGTTGTTGTCGTCACTGCCGCCGCCGCATGCGGCGAGGATGGCGAGCGCGGCGCTCGCCGTGGCGAACTGGGCATAACGCAGCATCGCGCCGCGCGTGGTGGTGTGCTTGTTCATCGACCTCGTCTCCATCTTTTTGGTGAATCTTGTAGTTGATGCCGCGGCTCGACTGCCGCGTTTCTTATCCATGTTTTCAGGCGCCGCGCCGGGTCAGGCCGCCCAGCCAGCGTCGCGATAGCTTACCGAATCTTCCCACCTCCATCAGATGTTTCGCGCGAATGACGCATCGCCGGGGCCGCCGGACTTCGCGCGGCGGAACCGGACCGCGTGCGTGAGCGTACACGGGGAGCGCGCGGCGGCGCTCGCGACTTCGTAGAAGGAATATTCGAAGCCCGGGTTTCTACTCGGCCGCGCCCGGCTTGCGCGCGCCTTCGTACACCCACTCGAGCAGCGCATCGTGGGCGGCGCGCGCAGCTTCCGCCCGCGGATCGTTGATGAAGCTCACGACCACGTAGGTCTCGCCGTTCTCCGCGCCGACGTACCCGGCGATCGCGCGGACGTCGCGCAGCGTGCCGGTCTTGATGTGCGCGTTGCCGAGCGCGCCCGCGTTGGTCAGGCGGTTGCGCATCGTGCCGTCGACGCCTGCTATCGGCAGCGATTCCGTGAACACCTGCGCAACCGGGCTCGAATTCGCCGCCTGCAGGAGATCGGCGAGCGACAGCGCGCTGATGGTCTCGTCGCGCGAGAGCCCGGAGCCGTTGTCGAGCGCCAGGCCGTTCATCGGCAGGGCGCTTCTGCGCAGGAACTGCAGGATCGCCTGCGCGGACTTCACCGGCGTCGCGGGCGGCTTCGCGGTGGCCGCGCCGATCGTGAGGAACAGGTTGCGCGCCATCACGTTGTTGCTGAACTTGTTGATGTCGCGAACGATGTCGGAGAGCACCGGGCTGCGGTGCGTGCCGACGAGCCGCGCGCTCGAAGGCGTCGCGCCTTCGCGGGTCGTGCCGGCGAAGGTGCCGCCCGTCTGCTTCCAGAGCGCGAGGAAGCCGCCCGCGAAGAACGTGGAGTGATCGAGCGCCGCGACGTTGATCGTGCGTGAACCGCAGCGCAGCGGATAGTCGCCGATGAACGACGCCTGCACGAAGCCAGAGTTCGTCTGCGCGACGCTGGGCGACGCCGCCGGCAGCGTGCCCGCGCACGCGCCGCGCGTGACGCGCAGTTCGTTGTCGATCTGAAGTTGCGCGAGTTGCGGCAGCACGTCGATGGAGACGCCGCCTTCCGGGTTCGGCGTCAGCGTGAACGACAGCGACTTGAACGCGTACAAGAGCGGATCGGGACCGACGTTGTAGGGCGCGCTGTCGTCGTGGTCGAAGGCGGGCAGGTCGCGCGTGGAGGCGTCGAAGTAGCGCTTGTCGAGCACGAGCGCGCCGTCGATGCCCGTGATCCCGTTCTTGCGGATCTGGTCGACCAGGTCGATCAGTTCTTCCGGCACGAGCTTCGGGTCGCCCGTGCCCTGGATGTACAGGTTGCCGTGCAGCACGCCGTGCGGGTCGACTTCGCCGTCGGCGTAGGCGGTCGTCTTCCAGCGATAGTCCGGGCCGAGCAGCGAAAGGCCGGCGTACGTGGTGACGAGCTTCATCGTCGAGGCGGGGAGCATCGGCTGGTTCGCGTTGATCGCGACGAGCGGCACCGGCGCGCCGATCCGCTGCACGACCACGCTCATCGACGACACCGGCACGTGCGCGCGCGCGAGCGCGGCCATCACGGTTGGCGGCAGCGGGCCGGCCGGCACGGCGATGCGTTCCGCGCGCTCGGCGCGCTTCGCCTTGAGCCCACCGCGCGCCGCGCGCTTGGGCGACTGCGCCTGCGATTCGGCTTTCGTGCCGCCGCGCGCGTCGGCGTAAGGCGCATACGCGAGCGCGCCGCCGACGACGAACGCAACGGCGAGCGCGTAAGAGGACAGGCGCGCAAAGGAGGAGCGGGGGAAGGCGAAAAGCGGAGCGAGCAGCATGAATTCTTTTTGGATGCGAAGTGATGAGCGCCGCACATGCGTCGGGGCCCGGAACAAAGCGGCTATTGTAGACAAGCTTCCTTGCTAAATCGTTGCCGTGCGTCGCAATGTGCCTGACGCGCGTTTAAGGCCCGCTTAATCCTCGGGCCGCCGGGCGCGGCTAAAATGGACCGCTCCCCCATACGACAACGAGCGCGCCATGCGAATCCTGCTAGTCGAAGATGATCGGATGATCGCCGAGGGCGTGAGGAAGGCGCTTCGTGCCGACGGCTTCGCCGTCGACTGGGTGCAGGACGGCGACGCGGCGCTCACGGCCGTCGGCGGCGAGCCCTACGACATGATGCTGCTCGACCTCGGCCTGCCGAAGCGCGACGGGCTCGATGTGCTCAAAAGCCTGCGCGCGCGCGGCAACGCGCTGCCGGTCCTGATCGTGACGGCGCGCGACGCCATCGCCGATCGCGTGAAAGGGCTGGACGCCGGCGCGGACGACTATCTCGTCAAGCCCTTCGATCTCGACGAACTCGGCGCCCGCATGCGCGCGCTGATCCGCCGTCACGCGGGACGCGGCGAGTCGCTCGTGCGCCACGGGCCGCTCACGCTCGATCCGGTCGGCCATCAGGTGACGCTCGAAGGCTCCCCCGTCACGCTCTCCGCGCGCGAGTTCGCGCTGCTCGAAGCGCTGATGGCGCGTCCAGGCGCGGTGCTGTCGAAGAGCCAGCTCGAAGAAAAGATCTACGGCTGGGGCGAGGAGATCGGCAGCAACACGGTCGAGGTCTACATCCATTCGCTGAGGAAGAAACTCGGCGCCGACCTGATCCGCAACGTGCGCGGGCTCGGCTACATGGTCGCGAAGGACGCCTGATGCATTCGATTCGCCGCCAGCTCCTCGTGTGGCTGCTTGCGCTCGTGATCGTCGGCGTGGGGTTCGCGGGCTGGCTCATCTACCGTCAGGCGCTCGCCGAAGCCAACGAACTCTTCGATTACCAGTTGCAGCAGATCGCCTCCGCGCTGCCGTCCGAGCCGTTTTCGTCGGTGCTCAGTTCGCGCGCGGACAGCGACGAAGGCGTCGTGATCCAGATCTGGAATCGCAATGGCGTGCTGATGTACTACTCGCATCCGCGCGTGCCGCTCGCGCCGCACGCGGAACTCGGCTTTTCCACCGAGATGACGGTGCGCGGCGAATGGCGCGTGTATAGCGCGATCGTCGGCGACAACGTCGTGCAGCTCGCGCAACCGCTCTCGATCCGCAACCGGCTCGCGGCGGGCGTCGCGTGGCGTACGCTCTGGCCGCTCGTGCTGCTGCTGCCGTTCCTCGGGCTCGCGGTGTGGCTGATCGTCGGGCGCGGGCTCGCGCCGTTGCAGCGCGTGACGCGCGCGCTCGACACGCGTCATCCCGAAGCGCTCGAACCCTTGCCCGACACGCGTTTGCCGCAGGAAGTGCAACCCGTCGTGCACGCGCTGAACGCGCTCCTTTCGCGCCTCGCGACGGCGCTCGACACGCAGAAGGCGTTCGTCGCCGACGCCGCCCACGAACTGCGCACGCCGCTCGCGGCCGTGCAGATCCAGGCGCAGCTCGTTGCGCGCGCGCAGGACGACGGCGCGCGCAAGGAAGCGCTCGCGGACCTGCAGGCGGGCATCGCGCGCGCGACGCGGCTGGCGGAGCAACTGCTTGCGCTCGCGCGGGCCGAGCCGGACAGCAAGACGTCGATGCAGGACGTCGACCTGCATGCGCTCGTCGACGAATGCGTCGGCGCAAGCGTGCTGCTCGCGCAGGAACGCGGCGTCGATCTCGGCATCGAGACGAGCGAGGCCGCGACCGTCACCGGCAATCGCGACGCGCTGCGCGTGATGCTCAACAACCTCATCGACAATGCGACGAAGTACACGCCGCGCGGCGGGCGCGTCGACGTTTCGTTGAAGGTGGAAGAGGGACGCCCGGTCGTGCGGATCGCGGACAGCGGCCCGGGCATTCCCGCCGACGAACGCGAGCGCGTGTTCGACCGCTTCTATCGCGTGGGCGAAGGCGCGAGCCGCACGCGCACGGACGTCGCGGGCAGCGGCCTCGGCCTTGCGATCGTCAAGCGCATCGCGGACCAGAACGGCGCGCGCGTCGTGCTCGGCGAATCGGCGGCGGGCGGGCTGCTCGTCACGGTGCGGTTTTGAGCGGGACGCGTCGGCGCGAAGTTTCGAGACAGCTTTAAGCGACCTTTAAGCGACGCCACGTAAGCTTCGTTTCATCCTAAAACGCCCCTGTCAGGAGCACACGATGAAAGCGAAGATTTTTACCCGCAGCGCCGTTGCTGCAGCCGTCGCCATCGCCTTGTCGGCGGGCTACGTGGCCGGACACAACAACCTCCCGGCGCCGCAGGTCATCGCACCCGCGCAAGCCGCCGCGATGATGCCGGCCGAAGCCGCCGCGAAGACCGGCGTGCCCGACTTCTCCGGTCTCGTCGAAACCTACGGGCCGGCGGTGGTGAATATCAGCGCGAAGCACGTCGTCAAGCAGACGTCGTCGCGCGGCAATGGCGCCTCGCAACTGCCCATCGATCCGAACGATCCGTTCTACCAGTTCTTCAAGCGCTTCGGCGGCATGCCCGGCTTCGGCGGCCCCGGCGGCGGCAACGGCAACGGCGGCCAGGACCGCCCGAGCGAGGGCCTCGGCTCCGGCTTCATCGTGAGCAGCGACGGCTACATCCTGACCAACGCGCACGTCGTCGATGGCGCGAATGTCGTCACCGTCAAGCTCACCGACAAGCGCGAATACCGCGCGAAGGTCGTCGGCGCGGACAAGCAGTCGGACGTCGCGGTGCTCAAGATCGACGCGAAGAACCTGCCGATCGTGAAGATCGGCGATCCGAACGGCAGCAAGGTCGGCCAGTGGGTCGTCGCGATCGGTTCGCCTTATGGTTTCGACAACACGGTGACCTCGGGCATCATCAGCGCGAAGTCGCGCTCGCTGCCGAACGAGAACTACACGCCGTTCATTCAGACCGACGTGCCGGTGAATCCGGGCAACTCGGGCGGCCCGCTCTTCAACCTGCAAGGCGAAGTGATCGGCATCAATTCGATGATCTATTCGCAGACGGGCGGCTTCCAGGGACTTTCGTTCGCCATCCCGATCAACGAGGCGATCAAGGTGAAGGATGCGCTCGTGAAGACGGGCCACGTCGATCGCGGGCGCCTCGGCGTGACCGTGCAGGGCATGAACCAGACGCTCGCCAATTCGTTCGGCATGAAGACGCCGCAGGGTGCGCTCGTGAGTTCGGTCGAGCCGGGCGGTCCGGCCGCGAAGGCGGGTCTGCAACCGGGCGACGTGATCATGTCGCTCAACGGCCTCGCGGTCACGGATTCGACCTCGTTGCCGTCGCAGGTCGCGGGCCTGCCGCCGGGCAGCCAGGCGAAGGTGCAGGTGTGGCGCGACAAGGGCTCGAAGGACCTGACGGTGACGGTCGGTGCGCTCAAGGACGCCAAGACCGCGAACGCGAAGGGCGACAAGAGCGACGGCGACGGCGCCTCGGCGCAGGACGCGCGCCTCGGCGTCGCGGTGCGCCCGCTCACGCCGGAGGAAAAGCAGGACAGCTCGCTCTCGCGCGGCCTCATCGTGCAGCAGGCGAACGGCGCCGCGGCGAACGCGGGCATCCAGCCCGGCGACGTGATTCTCGCGGTCAACGGCCAGCCGGTGACGAGCGTGCAGCAGTTGAAGGCGATGGTCGCGCACGCGGGCGACAGCCTCGCGCTCCTGATCCAGCGTGACGACGCGCAGATCTTCGTACCGGTCGATCTTGGCTGATCGTCGATGTCGGGGTCGGTGCTGATAGGGCGCGATCGGGCACGAAGTATGCTGTCGCCACGTCGTGGTGCCCCATCGCGCCGTACCGGCGCATCGGGCGGTTTTCGGGTCGAGCGTAGCCCTGCGCTGCGCGAAACACATGGAGCGAAACGACAATGACGATCAAGACCAAAGGCAGGCACGCGACGCTGACACTGGCAGCCGCGATGGCCCTGAGCATGACGGGCGGCGCGTGGGCGCAAGCATCGAGCGCGGCGGCGAGCGACACGAGCAGCGCCGGCAACACCAACGGCGGCGGCCTGCCGCAGATCGAGCAGCAAGGCAGCGTGTCGTATACGTCGGGCGGCGTCGGGCTCGACGAATCGAAGGCGCTGTTGCGCGAACAGGCTCAGTGGCCGCTATCGTTGCGTTTCACGGGGCCGACCGCGGACTATCTCTCGGGCGTCCACGTGAGGATCGTCGATGCGAAGAACGGCGAAGTGCTCAATGCCGAAGCGATGGGTCCCTACATGCTGGTCAAGCTGCCGGCCGGCAGCTACACCGTGTATGCGAAATACAAGGATCAGGAGCAGAAACACGCGGTGAGCGTCGCGGGCGCGGGCAAGGCGAAGGCTGCGTTTCACTGGAGTATTCAATGACCGGCGCGTGAGCGCCCTGCAAAACGCCGGTTGGCGATGGCGCGAAATACGCACGATCGAGCGCGTGAAAGCGCGCACACAGCCGGCCGGAGTTTGCTCATAATGAAGCCGCGGGTCATGAATGTGCCCGCGGCTTTTTTTTGCGGTTAGTCTGGGCACGACGACGTGCCTCGCGCTTTTCTCAGCCGAACCGGGAGGGCATCGATGAACACCGACACGCAAGATTTCGCGCATCGCATCGAGATCACGCCCAATGGCCGACGTTGCCGGGTGATCCACCAGGGCGTCACCTACGCGGATACGCACGCGTCGCTGACGGTCGTCGAAAGCGGCTTGCCCGCCGTGCATTATTTCCCGCGCGCGGACGTCAACATGGCGCGCCTGCAGCGCTCGATCCACGTCTCGCATTGCCAGCACCTGGGCGATGCCACGCATTACCACTTGCTGACCGAGGACGGCCCCGTCGAAAACGCCGCGTGGAGCTACGAACAGCCCACCGCCGACGCCGCCCGGATCAAGGGCTACCTCGCGTTCCATGCGTCGCGCGTCGACCGCATCGACGAGACTTCCTGAACGCTGCAGCCGTTTTGCCGTTTTGCCGTTTTGCCGTTTTGCCCGCTTTGCCCGCTTCGCCCGCTTCGCCGATTCTGCTTCGCCGCTTCATCCACGCCGCAACATAACGAACGAGTGCAGTCTTTGCCTGGGAGGCTCAGATGGAAGTCACCGATGCGTTGCGTGTTCCCCTCGACCCGGCGCACGTCCGGGAAGCCCTCGGCGATCTCGCGCTGCTGCGGGCGAGCCTCGACAACTGCGAATCGTTCGCGAAACTCTCGGGCGGCGAATATGCGCTCACGATGATCGTGCCGCTCGGTGCGTTGCGCGCGCGCTACGAGATTCGGGCGCACGGCGCGGGCGTCACGCGGCAGAACGCCCACACCGATGGCGAAGCCGACGCCGCCGCCGTCGCGCCGGACGCGGCCGGTGCGTACGCCCGCACGCTCAGTTTCAAGGCGCGGGGCGAAGGCGTCGGCTCGTTGCGCGGACAGATCGCCGTCGCGCTCAATCCGGACGCCAGCGGCGAATCGACGTGGGTCGACTACACGCTGTGGGCGACGCTCTCCGGGCCGCTCGCCGGCTTGCCCTCGCGGCAGATCGAGAATTCGCTGCGCGAAGTCGCCGACGATTTCTTCTCCGAATTCTGCGAAGTGGTGCGCGCGAAGCACGGCTTGCCGTCGATGCGCGCGCAGCAGGACCCCGGCACGCGGCGCCATGTGTTCCTGCGGCCGAGCGCGATGTCGGCGGCGTTCATGCGGCGTCCCGGCGCGACGCAACGCCAGATCCACCCGGGCGGCGCCGACGCCGCGAGCGGCGTGCTGCATCACCGGCTGCCGGGACACGGCCTCGGGCACCGCGACCGCGATCATTCCCACGATCCGCATCCGCTCGGCTTGCCTGTCTGGGCGTGGGCGGCGATGCTGGTCTGCATCGCGCTGTTCGCGTTTCTCGCGCCGCGCGTCGGGTTGCAGTAAACGCGCCGCGCGCCCGCTAATTTCCCCGAAACTCGCGTCGATACGTCGACGGCGACGTCTTCAGCGTCTGCGCGAACTGCTGGCGCAGCGTCGCGCCGGTATTGAAGCCGCACGCCTCGGCGATCCGGTCGATCGGCAGGTCGGTGCTTTCCAGGAGCCGCCGTGCGAACGCGATGCGTTCGCCGAGCAGCCACGCGCCCACCGTCGCGCCCGTCAGACGATGGAATCGCCGCGTGAACGTGCGCCGGCTCATCGCGACGCGCGCCGCGAGTGCGTCGAGCGAATGCGGCGTCGCGAGATTGCCGCGCAGCCAGTCGAGCAACTCCGCGAGACGGTCGCCGTTCGCGTGCCTCGGCAGCGGCTCTTCGATGAACTGCGCCTGCGAGCCCTGCCGATGCGGCGGCACGACGAGCCGCCGCGCGACATGATTCGCGGCTTCGGCGCCGCACAACTGCCGCAACACATGCAAACAGCAGTCGATGCCCGCCGCCGTTCCCGCCGACGTGGTGAGCGTCGCGTCGTCGACGTAGAGCACCTTCGGATCGAGCCGCACGCGCGGAAAGCGCCGCGCGAAGTCGTCGGCCCAGGCCCAGTGCGTGGTCGCGACGCGGCCGTCGAGCAAGCCGGCGGCCGCGAGCACATACGCGCCGAGGCACAGGCCGATCAGGCGCGCGCCGCGTGCGTGGGCGGCCCGCAGCGCGTCGAGGAGGGCGGCGGGCGGCGTCTCGGCCGGATCGCGCCAGCTGGGGACGATCACGATATCGGCGTCGGCGAGGGCGTCGAGCGCGTGATCGGCGGCGATCGTGAAACCTGCGGTGGTCGAGAGGCGCCCCGGCTCGGCCGCGCAGACGCGAAACTGGAAGCGCGGCAGGCCGGCGTCGGTGCGGTCTTCGCCGAACACGATGCACGGCACCGAAAGATGAAACGGACTGATCCCGTCGAAGGCGACGACAGCGACAACGGACATTGGCGGATTCCCGGCGCGTGGCATATTGGCCCGATTCTATCGCTGTCTGGCTATCGGGCCACTTACGCCCGCACGCGCGGATCGCGAGAATGACGCCATTGCCAACCAGTTCGAGGAAAGGAAACCATGCCGCGCCGCGCCCTCATCGTGATCGATGTCCAGAATGAATACGTCACCGGCAATCTGCCGATCGAATATCCGGATGTGAACGTCTCGCTTGCCAATATCGGCCGGGCGATCGACGCCGCGCACGCGCACCGCGTGCCGGTGGTCGTCGTGCGGCAGGTGGCGCCGGCCACTTCGCCGCTTTTCGCTGCGGATTCGCACGGCGCTGAATCGCACGAGGTGGTCGCGAGCCGCCCGCACGCGCACCGGATCGACAAGGCGCTGCCGAGCGCCTTCGCCGGCACCGATCTCGCCGGCTGGCTGGCGGAGCACGAGATCGACACGCTCGTGATCGCCGGCTACATGACGCACAACTGCGACGATTCGACGGTGAAGCACGCCGTCCACGCGGGTTTGTCGGTGGAATTTCTCTCCGACGCGACGGGTGCCGTACCCTACGAAAACCGCGCCGGGCGGGCGAGCGCGGAGGAAATCCACCGCGTCTTCACGGTCGTGATGCAGTCGCGTTTCGCGGCGGTGCTCACCACCGCCGAATGGATCGCCGCGCTCGACACGGGCGAGGCGCCCGCGCGCGATTCGATCTACGCGTCGAACCAGAAGGCGCGTTCAGGCCGCGCCGCGGGTTGAGCGCAGCGCCGGGCTGTAGCGCAGCGAGTCGAAGCAGGCGTCGATCAGCCGTTCGGCGTCGCGCTCCAGATCGACGCCTTCGGGGAACATGAGCGAGTCGTGCAGGATGCCGGTGAAAAGCGCGTGGAGGATCGTCGTGGCCTGCCGCGTGTCGAGGTCGGCGGGAAGCTGGCCCTGCGCGATCGCGTTGACGAGCCCGCGCTCGATGCGCTCGATCCCCTCGCGCATGTTGTTCTGATGCCGCTCGCGCACCGGCCCCATTTCCTCGACGAACTCGCATTTCAGAAAAAGAATGTCGAACACGCGCCGGCGCTGCTCGTCGAGCGCGATGTTGCGCATGCACCAGACGAAGATGTCGCGCATCCGGCCGAGCGGATCGGGCTCCTTGCTATCGAGCGTCGCGACGATCAGTTCGTCGAGCGGCATGAGACTGCGGTCGAACATGGCGGTAAACAGGTCGCCCTTGTTCGCGAAATGCCAGTAGATCGCGCCGCGCGTGACGCCGGCTTCCTGCGCGATGTCGGCGAGTGTGGTGCGCGACACGCCCTTGTCGTAGAACACGCGCTCCGCCGCGTCGAGAATGCGGTTGCGCGTCAACTGCGCTTCTTCCTTGGTTCGTCTGACCATATCCTGCGGCCGTGGCCGTCATCTCCTGCTTCACTGCGATCGCCTGGCCGCTGCGGTTGCAGCGGCGTCAAATGTTTGTCAAAGGTAATCGGTACCTTTGAGGGGAATCCGCTCCCGCCCCGCATCTTGAATTAATTTCGTCACTTATACATTCATTCATGAATGTATATACAATACCATCCGTCGATCGATGACCCAAGTCATGTCGAACGGTTAATATCCGACAAGCTTTCAATCCAACCGCCCGATTCAGGCCGTCCCTCCGGCCGAAGGCGCCATCAGAGCGCCACGCGCGGGCATGAATGACGAGTCGGCGCCGGCCGTTTTATCTGCCAGCCGGCTGTAGGTCAGCGTCGTGAAGACGCTCGTGCGCGGCCTGCCCGAAGAAGGCGGCCGCGCACTTATTTCAAACTCAGTCTTAGACAGAGGTCGCTCCATGCGCGTCGAACGGGTTCCATTCCGCTTAATCAGTGCCGCGACGGCTGCCTTGTTTTTTGCAGCCTGCGGACAAAAACAATCGGCACCGCCGCCGCAGACGCCCGAAGTGGGCGTCGTCACCGTCCAGCCGACCAGCGTGCCCGTCGTGGACGAACTGCCGGGCCGCACGAGCGCGTTCCTGAATGCACAGGTGCGCGCGCGGGTCGATGGCATCGTGCTGCGCCGCGAGTTCACCGAAGGCGCGGACGTGAAGGCCGGCCAGCGCCTCTACAAGATCGATCCGGCGCCCTACATCGCGGCGCTGAACAACGCCAAGGCGACGCTGGCGAAGGCGCAGGCGAACGTCGCGACGCAGAACGCGCTCGTCGGGCGCTACAAGGTGCTCGTCGCAGCGAACGCGGTCAGCAAGCAGGACTACGACAACGCCTTTGCCGCGCAGGGCCAGGCGGTCGCCGACGTCGCAGCCGGCAAGGCCGCCGTCGATACCGCGCAGATCAACCTCGGCTACACCGACGTCGTCTCGCCGATCAGCGGCCGCACGGGTCTCTCGCAAGTGACGCCCGGCGCATACGTGCAGGCGAGCGCGGCCACGCTGCTCACGACCGTGCAGCAGCTCGATCCGGTGTACGTGGACCTGACGCAGTCGAGCGTCGAAGGTCTCAAGCTGCGCAGGCAGATCCAGGAAGGGCGTCTGCAGACGCAGGGCATCCACGCGGCGAAGGTGACGCTCGTGCTCGAAGACGGCCGCGTCTATCCCGAAGCCGGCAAGCTCCAGTTCTCTGACGTGAGCGTCGATCAGGGCACGGGTTCCGTCACCGTGCGCGCGATTTTCCCGAACAAGGACCGCGTGCTGCTGCCGGGCATGTTCGTGCGCGCGCGCATCGAGGAAGGCGTGAACGACCGGGCGCTCGTCGTGCCGCAGATCGGCGTGACGCACGACCAAAAGGGTCAGGCGGTCGCGCTCGTGATCGGCCAGGGCGACAAGGTCGAACTGCGCACGCTCGTGACCTCGGGCACGCACGGCAGCAACTGGGTGGTCGACAGCGGGCTGAATCCGGGCGACCGCGTGATCGTGAATGGCGTCGAGAAAGCGAAGCCGGGCATGACGGTCAAGCCGGTGGCGGCTCAACTGCCCGCCCAGCCTGCCTCGGACGCACAAGCGGCGGCTCTATCCAATGCATCCGGCGCGCCCGCCGCGAGCGGCGCGCAGGGCGCCGCGAGCGGTGCAGCGGGGGCGTCGAGCGCTCAGGCCGCATCCGGCGCGCAATAACAGGGAGCCTGTTTCATGGCAAAGTTTTTTATCGATCGTCCGATCTTCGCCTGGGTGATCGCCATCATCCTGATGCTGGCGGGGATCGCGTCGATCTTCAACCTGCCGGTCGCGCAGTACCCGACCATCGCGCCGCCTGCGATCCAGATCAGCGCGACGTATCCGGGCGCATCGGCTTCGACCGTCGAAAACACGGTGACGCAGGTGATCGAGCAGCAGATGAGCGGCCTCGATCACTTGCTGTACCTGTCGTCGACGAGTGACGACTCCGGCACCGCGACCATCACGCTGACGTTCGCCGCCGGCACGAATCCGGACATCGCGCAGGTGCAGGTGCAGAACAAGCTGCAGCTCGCGACGCCGCTTCTGCCGCAAGCCGTGCAGCAGCTCGGCACGAAGGTGACGAAGTCGAGCAGCAGCTTCCTGCTCGTGATGGCGTTCGTCTCCGAAGACGGCACGATGAGCAAGTACGACCTCGCGAACTACGTGGCGTCGAAGGTGCAGGACCCGATCAGCCGGATCGACGGCGTGGGCACGGTCACGCTCTTCGGCTCGCAGTACGCGATGCGCGTGTGGCTCGACGCGACCAAGCTGACCAACTACAGCCTCACGCCCGTCGATGTGAAGACCGCGATCACGGCGCAAAACGTGCAGGTGGCGGGCGGCGGTCTCGGCGGCACGCCGTCGGTGCCGGGCCAGATGCTGCAGGCGACCATCACGGAAGCCACGCTGCTGCAGACGCCCGAGCAGTTCGGCAACATCCTGCTGAAGGTGAACCAGGACGGCTCGCAAGTGCGCCTGAAGGACGTGGCGCGCATCGAGCTCGGCGGCGAAAACTACAACTTCGACACGAAGTACAACGGCGCGCCGACGGCCGGCTTCGGGATCCAGCTCGCCACGGGCGCGAACGCGCTGCAGACGGCGAAACTGGTGCGCCAGAAGATCGACGATCTGTCGAAGTACTTCCCGCACGGGCTTGTCGTGAAGTATCCGTACGACACGACGCCGTTCGTCAAGCTCTCGATCGAGGAAGTGGTCAAGACGCTGATCGAAGGTATCGTGCTCGTGTTCCTGGTCATGTACCTGTTCCTGCAGAACCTGCGCGCCACGCTGATCCCGACGATCGCCGTGCCGGTGGTTCTGCTCGGCACGTTCGCGGTCATGTCGATCGTCGGGTTCTCGATCAACACGCTCTCGATGTTCGGTCTCGTGCTCGCCATCGGCTTGCTGGTGGACGACGCGATCGTGGTCGTGGAAAACGTCGAGCGGGTGATGGCGGAAGAGGGCTTGTCGCCAAGAGACGCCACCCGCAAGGCGATGGAGCAGATCACCGGCGCGCTGATCGGCGTGGCGCTCGTGCTCTCCGCGGTGTTCGTGCCGGTGGCGTTCTCGGGCGGCTCGGTCGGCGCGATCTACCGGCAGTTCTCGCTCACGATCGTCGCGGCGATGGTGCTCTCGGTGCTCGTCGCGCTCATTTTGACGCCGGCGCTCTGCGCGACCATTCTCAAGCCGATCCCGCAGGGCCATCACGACGAAAAGACGGGCTTCTTCGGCTGGTTCAACCGCACCTTCGCGAAGAGCCAGACGAAGTACCACAGCGGCGTCGAGCACGTCATCAGGCGCTCGGGCCGCTGGCTCATCATCTATCTGGTGGTGATCGTCGCGGTGGGGATGCTGTTCATCCGGCTGCCGAAGTCGTTCCTCCCCGACGAAGACCAGGGCACGATGTTCGTGCTCGTCCAGGCGCCGGTGGGCTCGACGCAGGAACGCACGGCCAAGGTGCTCGTCGACGTGCAGAACTATCTGCTGAACGACGAGAAGGCGATCGTGGAATCGGTGTTCACGGTGAACGGCTTTTCGTTCGCGGGCCGCGGCCAGAACTCCGGTCTCGTGTTCGTGCGGATGAAGGACTACGCGCTGCGGCAGTCGAGCAACGAGAAGGTGCAGGCGCTCGTCGGGCGGATGTTCGGGCACTTCGCGGGCTACAAGGACGCGATGATATTCCCGGTCAACCCGCCGTCGATTCCGGAACTCGGCACGGCCTCGGGCTTCGACTTCGAGTTGCAGGACCGGGCGGGCGTCGGCCACGCGAAGCTGATGGAAGCGCGCAACATGCTGCTCGGCATGGCGGCGAAGGACCCGTCGCTCGCGCAGGTGCGTCCGAACGGCCTGAACGACACGCCGCAGTTCAAGGTCGATATCGACCGCGAGAAGGCGAACGTGCTCGGCGTGACGACTGCCGACATCGACCAGACGTTCTCGATCGCGTGGGCGTCGCAGTACGTGAACAACTTCCTCGACGTCGACAACCGGATCAAGAAGGTCTACGTGCAGGGCGAACCGCGCTTCCGCATGAATCCGGAGGACCTGAACGCGTGGTACGTGCGCAATGCGTCGGGCGGGATGGTGCCGTTCTCCGCGTTCGCGACCGGCCAGTGGATCTTCGGCTCGCCGAAGCTCGAACGCTACAACGGCATTTCGGCGGTCGAAATCCAGGGCGCGGCGGCGGCGGGCAAGTCGACCGGCCAGGCGATGACGGCGATCGAGGCGATTGCGGCGAAGCTGCCGGCGGGTATCGGCTACGAGTGGACGGGGCTGTCGTATCAGGAACGCCAGTCGGGTTCGCAGGCGCCGATTCTGTACGGCATCTCGATCCTCGTCGTGTTCCTGTGTCTCGCGGCGCTGTATGAAAGCTGGTCGATTCCTTTCTCGGTCATCATGGTGGTGCCGCTCGGCGTGCTCGGCGCGTTGCTTGCGGCCACGCTGCGCGGTCTGGAAAACGACGTGTTCTTCCAGGTCGGCCTGTTGACCACGGTCGGTTTGTCGGCGAAGAACGCGATTCTGATCGTCGAATTCGCCCGCGAACTGCGCATGCAGGGCATGTCGACGATCGAAGCCGCGGTGGAAGCGGCGCGGCTGCGGCTGCGCCCGATCCTGATGACGTCGCTCGCGTTCATTCTCGGCGTGCTGCCGCTCGCGATCAGTAACGGCGCGGGCTCGGCGAGCCAGCACGCGATCGGCACCGGCGTGATCGGCGGCATGCTCACGGCGACCTTCCTTGCCATCTTCATGATCCCAATGTTCTTCGTCGTGATCAGCAAGTTCAGCAAGAGCAAGGATACGCCGACACCGGGCACGTCGGCCGCGATCGAAGGCCCGCACGGCGGCGACGGCAATGGCGGTGCGCCCAAGGAAGGACATTGAAATGCTTAGACACTCTTTGATGGCGACAGCCGTCGCCGCGGCGCTCACCGTGCTCGTGGCCGGCTGCACGTTCGAGCCGAAGTACGAGCGGCCGGCCGAGCCCACCACGTCGACCTTCCCGGAAGGCGGCATCTACAGCAACCAGCCGACTTCGTCGTCGACTGCAAGCAACGGCCGCACGGCGAACAACCTCGCGGCGCCCGACATCGGCTGGCGCGATTTCTTCAACGATTCGCGCTTGCAGCGCATCGTCGAACTCGCGCTGAAGAACAACCGCGACCTGCGCGTTTCGGTGCTCAACGTCGAGGCGGCGCGCGCGCAGTACCAGATCACGCGCGCGGCGCTGCTGCCGACGATCGACGCGGTCGCGAGCCAGAACAAGCAGCGCACGCCGCGCGATCTGTCGTTCTTCAACCAGACGATCTCGAATACGTATTCGGTCGGGCTCAATGCGTCGTGGGAAATCGACTTCTTCGGGCGCATCCGCAGCCTGAAGGACCAGGCGCTCGCGCAGTATCTGTCGACGGCGGAATCGCGCAAGGCGGCGGAGATCGCGTTGGTGTCGTCGGTGGCGGACCAGTATCTGCAAATGCTCGCCGTCGACGATCTCTTGACCGTCACGCGCAATACGCTCAAGACGGCCGAGGATTCGTACCGCATCACGAAGCTGCAATACGACAACGGCGTGGGGTCGGAACTCGACGAGCGTCAGGCGGAAGGCATCGTCGAACAGGCGCGCGCGAATCTGCAGACGGAGATGCGTCTGCGGGCGCAGGCGGAGAACGCGCTGGTGCTGCTCGTCGGCGAACCGCTGCCGGCCGATCTGCCGACGGGTTTGCCGCTCGACAGCCAGAATCTGCTCTCCGACATTCCGGCCGGCTTGCCGTCCGATCTGCTCGTGCGCCGGCCGGACATCGCGGCGGCCGAGCAGTCGCTGCTCGCGGCGAACGCGAACATCGGCGCGGCGCGCGCGGCGTTCTTCCCGCGCGTCTCGCTGACGGGCAGCTTCGGCACGCTGTCGCCGACGCTCGGCGGGCTGTTCAAGCCGGGCTCGGCGGCGTGGTCGTTCGCGCCGCAGATTTCGGTGCCAATCTTCGAAGGCGGCACGAACCTCGCCAATCTCGATCTGGCGCAGGTGCAAAAGCGCATCGAGATCGCGAACTACGAGAAGGCGATCCAGAACGCGTTTCGCGAAGTGGCGGACGGGCTCGCTGCGCGCGGCACCTTCGACGACCAGATCAAGGCGCTCGAACGCTTCACGAATTCGCAGAGCCGGCGGCTGGAATTGTCGGATTTGCGGTATCGGAACGGGGTCGACAGCTATCTTGCGGTGTTGACGGCGCAGACCGATCTGTACAACGCGCAGCAGTTGCTGATCAACGCGCGCCTGCAACGGCTGACGAATCTCGTCGACCTGTATCAGTTCCTCGGTGGCGGGTGGATCGAGCACGCGGGTGATCAGCCGCGTCCGGCCGACGCGCCGGTCGACTACGGTTCAACGGCGCCGGCCGTTCCGGCTTCGGGAGCGCCGGCTGCGTCGTCAGCGACGGTTTCGCAGATGACGCCCGTCGAACGGTTGCTGCCGCGCGCGCCGCAAGCCGAATCGGCTCGGAAGACCGTCGCGCCGGGCTGATTCGCCGGACGCGCAGGACAAAAAACCGCAGTCTCGAAAGAGGCTGCGGTTTTTTTTGCTTTTCAGCGAGACGAGGCGTCGCTCAGACCCCGATCGCTCCGCCATCGTCCTTCGTGATGAAGATCGTCGCCGAACGCGGACGCGCCGTGCTCGCGGCGTTCCCCTGGCTGTCCGGCCAGTGGCTCGTGAGCTTCGACACCGTCCCGTCTTCGCCCGGATGCTGAATGTTCACCATCAGCGTCTTGTTGTCGGGTGTCATCGCGATGCCGGTCAGTTCGCATTCCTTCGGCCCGACCAGAAAGCGCCGCAGGTTGTGCTCGCCCGGATTCGCGCCCTTGAACGTCGCCGTGCCGCCGCCCGCGGTGATCGCGCCGCCGTCGCCGACCTGGCCCGGCGTCGCCGCGAGCAGCATGCAGTTCGTCGTCGATGTGTAGGCGCCGTCGTCGGTTTCGATCCACAGCATGCCGCGCGAGTCGAACCAGAGGCCGTCGGGGCTCGAAAAGTCATTGTTGTCGGTGAGCGCGGAGAGGTTGTAGCCCGGCGCCTGCGCCGACGGCGATCCGAACAGGTACACGTCCCACTGGAACTGGGTCGCGTCGGCGCGGGCGTTCGCTTCCCGCCAGCGCAGGATATGCCCGTTCACGTTGCCCGGGCGCGGGTTCGCCGCATCGGTCGCGCTTTGCGGGCGCACGGCGGCGTTGCCGTTGGTCAGCGTCACGTAGACCTCGCCGTTCGCGGGATGCACGGCCGTCCACTCCGGCCGATCCATCTTCGTCGCGCCGACGATGTCCGCCGCGAGCCGCGTGTCGATCAGAATGTCGGCGTCGCTCGCAAACGACGCGAGCGCGGCATTCGAAGTCGACAGCGCAACCCAGTTGCCGGTGCCGTCCGCGTTGAATTTCGCGACGTAGAGCGTGCCTTCGTTCAGATACTTCGCGCCGGCGGCGAGGCCCTTGTCGGCGGCGGACCACGGCGCCTTCGACACGAACTTGTAGATGTACTCGTTGCGGCTGTCGTCGCCCATGTAGAACACGAGCGGCTGGCCTTCGACCGGGTTCGACGGCTGGCAGCCCTCGTGTCCGAAACGGCCGAGCGCGGTGCGCTTGACGGGCGTCGAAGCCGGATCGAACGGATCGATTTCGACCACCCAGCCGAACGTGTTCGCGACGTTGGCGTAGTTGGCTGAACCATCGGAAGAACCGCCGGCGCCGGGCGTCGACGAGGTGTCCCAGCGGCGGTACAGGTCGCCCTCCGGCGTGCTCCAGCCGTAGTTGCCAGACTGTCCGGCTTTCACGCCATAACGATTGAGGCTCTTTGCGTCGGCGCGCGTGGTGTCGGTGGCGGCGCGCTTGAAGTAGCCAGCCCAGTTTTCCTCGCAGGTGAGATACGTGCCCCACGGCGTGTAGCCGTTCGCGCAGTTGTTGACGGTGCCGCGCGTGGCGAGGCCGTCGGCGGCGTAGAGCGTCTTCATGCGCGCCGAGCCCGCGGCCGGTCCTTCGATCGCGAAACGGCTCGCCGCCGTGAGACGCCGGTTCAGGCGCGAGCCGCGCACGTAAGCCAGCGCGTTGCCGGTCGAGCGCTTCAGTTCCAGCACGCTGACGCCGTGGCAGTTCACTTCCTTGTCGACTTCGGCGGCGGGGCGCGCGCCCGCGACGGTCGTCGGGCCGGCGGCGTGCAGGTAAGTCTGCGTGATGTTCTCGTGGTTCACGCAGAGCACGCCGCGATCGGAGCGCGAGGCGGCGTAGGTGCCGTTGTCGGCGAGACCGAAGAAGTGCATGCCGTCGTGATGATCGCCCGCGCGGCGATCGTACGATTCCGCGCTCTCCGAGCCGTTGCCCGACCAGCTCGCATCGCCGAACTGCTGTGGGTCGCCGAGCGCATACAGCACGCCGACGCTATAGCCCGCCGGCACCTTCACGATGTCGTCGAGGCTGTGGCCGACCGCGCTGAAGTTCAGCGTGGCCTTCGTGACGGCGGGGGGCGTCGGCGTGGCGGGAGTGTCGTCGGAACTGCCGCACGCGGACAGCGAAAACGAGCCGAAGAGAGCGGCCGTCGTCGCGGACAAGCCGCCGAACACCGTCTGCCGGCGGGTCAGGCGGGCGTTCAGAATGTCGGTGAAATGAAAGTTCGCGCTGGGGTTGTCGTCGTCGGGTTCGGTGTAGGTCTCGGGCGTGTGGGCGTAGCGGTTCTGGCTCATTGTGGATTTTCCGAGGGGAAGAAGAGTCCACGAATGTAGGCTGTCTGTATGGAAGTAATATTACAAAGAACTTTCTCGTTTGTCGGGTTTATCCCGAATCGTCTCAAGCGCAAAAACGCCGCGACTTTCGTCGCGGCGTCCGAGTGCCCAGGCGTTTATCGTTGCAGCGTTACTTTGCTTCCGTCGCCGTTCCGTCGAAATCGTGACCCGCGTGGCGAATCTCGCGGCGCGCATCGCGTTCCTTTCTCACGCCGTTGAAGATGACGTTCAGCACCACCGCCGACACCGACGCCAGCAGAATCCCGCTGTGCAGAATCGGTTCGAGCGCATGCGGCAGTTGCGAGAAGAACTTCGGCGCGACGACCGGCACCATCCCGAGGCCGATGCTCACCGCGACGATGAACAGGTTGTGGTGATTCTTCACGAAGTCCACCTTCGACAGCACCTTGATGCCGTTCGCCGCGACCATCCCGAACATCACGATGCCCGCGCCGCCGAGCACGAACGGCGGCACCGAGGCGACCACCTGCGCCATCTTCGGAAAGAGGCCGAGCACGACGAGGATCACGCCGCCCGTCGCGCAGACGAAGCGGCTCTTCACGCCCGTCACGCCGATCAGTCCGACGTTCTGCGAGAACGACGTATGCGGGAACGAGTTGAAGATGCCGCCGATCAGCGTGCCGAGTCCGTCGACGCGCAGTCCGCGCACCAGCGCCTTCTGGTCGACCGGACGTTCCACCAGATCGCCGACCGCGAGGAACATGCCAGTCGATTCGATGAAGGTGACGAACATCACGATGATCATCGTCGCGATCGAGAGCGGGTCGAAGTGCGGCAGGCCGAAGTGGAACGGCAGCACGACGCCGACCCACGGTGCGTGCGCGACGCCGTCCATGTTGACGAGGCCGAGCGCCGCCGCGATCGCGAAGCCCGCAACCATCCCGAGCAGCACCGAAATGTTCGCGATGAAGCCGCGCATGAACTTGTTGATGAGCAGGATCAGCATCAGCACGACGAGCGACAGCAGCAAGTACACCGGATTGCCGTACTCGGGATTACCGATGCCGCCCGCCGCCCAGTTGATCCCGACGCCCATCAGCGAGAGCCCGATCACCGCGATCACGGTGCCGACCACGACCGGCGGGAAGAAGCGCAGGAGCTTGCCGATCATCGGCGCGAGCAGGATGCCGACGACACCCGCCGCGATCGTCGAGCCGAACACGTCGAGGATGCCGAGGCTCGGATTCGTGCCGATCGCGACCATCGGACCGACCGCCGCGAACGTGCAGCCCATGATGACCGGCAGGCGAATGCCGAAGATCCAGAGGCCGAGCGTCTGGATCAGCGTGGCGATGCCGCACGAGAACAGGTCGGCGCTGATGAGGAACGCGATCTGGTCTTTCGGCAGATTCATCGCGGCGCCGAGGATCAGCGGAACCGCGACCGCGCCCGCGTACATCACGAGGACGTGCTGAATGCCCAGCGTGAGCAATTGTCCGGTGGGTAGCCGCTCGTCGCACGGATGCACGGTGTTCGAAGCCATATGCTGTCTCCTGATTGCTGTTCTGATTGAGTGGCATCAAAGGTAAGCGCCACAAAAAGGCACAACAAGACTGCGTGGCGCTATACGTCGCGTTCGCCGGACGATATGCAAGACGCGTCGGACGATCGGTGCGATCGGGCCGAAGCCCTTGCTGCAAGGGGCTTGACGCACATCGCCCGGTATTTGTCGCGCGGCGAAAGGCCACGATCTTGTGCGCGTCGTTATGATGTTTATCCGTCCGCCGATATAGGCCGTTTTCGACCACTCGTGCGGTCAAAGCGGGTTAACCCGTCTTTCTACGGGATTTCCCTTAACTTTTGAGGCTCCGAATTCCCATGCGTTTTCTCGGCATCGATCTCGGTACGGCTTCGCTGAAACTCGCCATCGTTGACGAGGATGGACGCGAAATCGCGTTCTCGAATGCCGCGTATGCGGTCAGGACCGAGCACCCTGGCTGGGCCGAGACGCCGGTCGACGACTGGTGGCATGCGCTTCTCGCCGCCGCGTCGCGGCTGCCGGCGGCCGAGCGCGAGGCCGTCCGCGCGATCGGCTTCTCCGGGCAGATGCACGGCGTCGTGCTGACGGACGGCCGAGGGCGCGCGCTGCGTCCCGCGATGCTCTGGCCCGACACGCGCGCTCGCGATCTTCTCGATGCGTGGCCTGTGCCGCAGGTCAATCCGGTCGCGCCCGGCATGGCCGGGCCGCTCTTGCGCTGGATCGCGCTCAACGAACCCGCGCTGCTCGACGAAGCCCGCTGGGCGCTCCAGCCGAAGGACTGGCTGCGCACGCGCTTAGGGGGCGAACTCGGGGGCGAGATCGCGACCGATCCGTCCGACGCCTGCGCGACCGCGCTCGCCGAGCCGTCCGGTCTCTGGGACGACGCGCTAATCGCGAACCTGGGCCTGCCGCGCAGATGGTTCGCGCAGTTGGCGCCTTCTTATGCGGCGGCGGGCACGCTGTCGGCCGAGGCGGCGGACGCGCTCGGATTGAAGGCGGGCGTCGTGATGGCGGTCGGCGCAGGCGATACGCCTTGCGCCGCGCTCGGCAGCGGCCTGTGCCGCGACGGCGACGCGCTGCTCACCACGGGCACGGGCGGCCAGATCGTCGTGATGTCGCACGATGCGCCCGCGTCGGTCGCCGGTTTGCACGCGTATCGCGCGGCCACCGACGAGTGGTACCGGATGGCCGCGATGCAGAACGTCGGCGTGGCGCTCGAAGCCGTGCGCGGCTGGCTCGCGTTCGATGCGTGGCCGCGCGCCTACGAGGACGCGTTCGCGGCGCAGGCATCGGCGCGCGTGAGCTTCCTGCCGTATCTGAGCGGCGAGCGCTCGCCGTGGTTGAATCCGTCGGCGCGCGGCGGCTGGCTTGGCCTCGGTCTATCCGACACGCGCGGCACGCTGATGCGCGCGGCGTTCGAAGGCGTCGCGTTTTCGTTGCGCGCCGGTCTCGATGCGATCCGTTCGAGCGGCGCAACGATGACAACGATGCGCCTCGCGGGCGGCGGCTCGATCGATCCGCGCTGGCGGCAATTGCTCGCCGATGCGCTGAAGGTCGAGCTGCACGCCGTCGATTGCCCGAACGCCGCGACGCGCGGCGCGGCGCTCCTCGGCGGCCTTGCGGTCGGCCACTGGCACGCGGGCGATCTCGCGACGCTCGCGCCATCCGCGACACTCGTCGCCACGCCTCGCGACGACGCCGCGCTCGACGAACGCCATGCGCGTTTCGTCGATCTGTACGGGCGCGTCAAGGACTGGTTCTGACATGAGACTTGCCTGAACGCTTACACTTGAACCCCGCGACGCTTTTGGCGCGCGACGTCGAGACATCACTTCGAACTTTCCATGCCCGCCATCGAAACTCCGACATCCACGCAGCCTGCACTACCCGATTTCCGCTCGCGCGAGTTCCTGCTGGACCACGCGTTGCGCACGATGACCTTCTATCACCCGCACTGCATGGACCCGGCGGGTGGCTTCTATCACTTCTACAAGAACGACGGCACGATCTACGATCGCAAGACGCGGCATCTCGTGTCGAGCACGCGCTTCGTCTTCAACTACGCGATGGCGTACCGGCACTTCGGCCTCGACGAGTATCGCGGCGGTGTCGCGCATGGCATCGACTATCTGCGGCGGTTCCATCGCAATCCCGAGACGGGCGGTTATGCGTGGACGCTGAACGGCCGCGACGTCACCGATGCCACGAACCATTGCTACGGCCTCGCGTTCGTCGTGCTGGCGTATGCGAAGGCGCTCGAAGCCGGTTTCGAAGAAGCGCGCGCCTACCTCGATGAAACGTGGAACCTGATGGAGTCGTGCTTCTGGGACGCACCACACGGCCTGTACAAGGACGAAGCGACCGCCGACTGGCAAGTGTCCGACTATCGCGGGCAGAACGCGAACATGCACGCCTGCGAGGCGTTCCTCGCGGCCTATGAAGCGAGCGGCGAAGCGCGCTATCTGGACCGCGCCGCGCTTCTCGCCGACAACATGGTGAACCGGCAGGCGGCGCTCGCGGGCGGCCTCGTGTGGGAGCACTACAAGCCCGACTGGTCGATCGACTGGGCGTACAACAAGGGCGATCGCAGCAACATCTTTCGTCCGTGGGGTTTTCAGCCGGGGCATCAGACGGAGTGGGCGAAGCTCTTGCTGATCCTCGACCGGCATCGGCCGGACGCGTGGCATCTGACGCGCGCGCGTGAGCTGTTCGACCGCGCGCTCGATTTGTCGTGGGACGGCGAGCACGGCGGCATGGTCTACGGCTTCGACCCCGAAGGCCGCTTCTACGACGAAGACAAGTATTTCTGGGTGCAGGCCGAATCGCTGGCGGCGGCCGCGCTGCTCGCTGGACGCATGTCGGAGCAGGGCGACGAAGCCGCGGCCCGGCAATACTGGAACGAATACGAACGACTGTGGGCCTATAGCTGGACGCATTTCGTCGATCACAAGTATGGCGCGTGGTATCGCATTCTGACCCGCGACAACCGCCAGTACAGCGACGAGAAAAGCCCGGCCGGCAAGGTCGACTATCACACGATGGGCGCGTGTTACGAGGTTCTGAACGTCACGCGCTAAAAGCCGAATTGCATTGTCATGAAAGGAGCGACACCATGAAAACCAAAGCCGCCATTGCATGGGAAGCGGGCAAGCCGCTGACGATCGAGGAAGTCGATCTCGAAGGGCCGCGCGCCGGCGAAGTGCTGATCGAAGTGAAGGCGACGGGCATCTGTCACACCGACTACTACACGCTCTCGGGCGCCGATCCGGAAGGCATCTTCCCGGCGATCCTCGGACACGAAGGCGCGGGCGTGATCGTCGATGTGGGGCCGGGCGTCGGCACGCTGAAAAAGGGCGATCACGTCATTCCGCTCTACACGCCGGAATGCCGCCAGTGCAAGTTCTGCCTGTCGCGCAAGACCAACCTGTGTCAGGCGATCCGCTCGACGCAAGGCCGCGGCCTCATGCCCGACGCGACCTCGCGCTTCTCGCTTAACGGCAAGCCGTTGTTTCACTACATGGGCACCTCGACGTTTTCGAACTACATCGTCGTGCCGGAGATCGCGGTGGCGAAAGTGCGCGAAGACGCGCCCTTCGACAAGATCTGCTACATCGGTTGCGGCGTGACGACGGGCGTCGGCGCTGTTGTCTATTCAGCGAAAGTCGAAGCGGGCGCTAATGTCGTCGTGTTCGGGCTTGGCGGCATCGGCCTGAACGTGATTCAAGGCGCGAAGATGGTGGGCGCCGACAAGATCATCGGCGTCGACATCAATCCGGGCCGCGTGGAACTCGCGAAGAAGTTCGGCATGACGCACTTCATCAACCCGAAAGAGATCGAGAACGTCGTCGATCACATCGTGCAGTTGACCGATGGCGGCGCCGACTATTCGTTCGAGTGCATCGGCAACACGAAGGTGATGCGTCAGGCGCTCGAATGCACGCACAAGGGCTGGGGACAGTCGTTCATCATCGGCGTGGCGGCGGCGGGCGAGGAAATCTCGACGCGTCCGTTCCAGCTCGTGACCGGCCGCGAGTGGAAGGGCTCGGCATTCGGCGGCGCGCGGGGACGCACCGACGTGCCGAAGATCGTCGACTGGTATATGGAAGGCAAGATCAACATCGACGATCTCATCACGCATCATCTGCCGCTCGAGCGCATCAACGAGGGCTTCGATCTGATGAAGAAGGGCGAATCGATTCGCTCGGTCGTGGTCTACTAAACCGGAGGCGACGACGATGCTTGAACTCGTGGAAGAACATCGCTCGTGGGGCGGCGTGCAGCGGACCTATCGGCACGACTCGAAGTCGATCGGCCTGCCGATGCGCTTTTCCGTGTTTTTGCCGCAGCAGGCGTCGTCGGGGAAGGTGCCTGCGCTGTTCTATCTCGCCGGGCTGACTTGCACCGAAGAGACGTTTGCGATCAAGGCCGGCGCGCAGCGCTATGCCGCCGAGCACGGCATCGCGCTGATTTCGCCGGATACGAGCCCGCGCGGCGCGGGCATTCCGAACGAGGGTGCGGCGTGGGACTTCGGCGTCGGCGCGGGGTTTTATGTCGATGCGACCGAGGAGCCCTGGTCGAAGCACTATCGGATGTATTCGTATGTGACGCAGGATCTGCGCGAGGCCGTGCTGGCGGAGTTGCCGGTGCGCGGCGACCGGCTCGGGATCTTCGGGCACTCGATGGGCGGACATGGGGCACTCGTTCTGGCCTTGCGCAATCCCGATCTTTACCGGTCGGTGTCGGCGTTTGCGCCGATCGCGGCGCCTTCGCGGTGTCCGTGGGGGGTGAAGGCGTTTTCCGGCTATCTCGGCGAGGATCGCGAGGCGTGGAAAGCGTATGACGCGAGCGAGCTGGTCGCGGCGACGGCGGCGGGGCGGTTCGCCGAGGGCATCCTGATCGATCAGGGGCTCGCGGATCAGTTTCTCGCCGAGCAGTTACACCCCGATGTGTTCGAGGCTGCCGCTGCGGGCGCGGGGCAGAAGGTCGTGCTGCGCAAGCATGAGGGATACGACCACGGTTATTACTTCATTTCCACCTTCGTCGGGGAGCATGTTGCGCATCATGCGCGGGTGTTGAGCCGTTAGGGCGGGGAGCGCCTGCGTGGGGTTCAACACCCCATTGCGACCGTCCGCTCACCGCCGCCCCAACAGACTCCCGCCATAAACCAGCGCCGCGAGCATCGTGATCCAGAAACTGGTGGGCCAGTCCGTGTAATAGGCGAGCACGAGCCCGGCCCACGCTTGCCCGAGCGCGAACACGGCGGCGAGCAGAAGTCCGGTCGAGAGCCGCGTCGTCACGTTCTGCGCCGCCGCTGCGGGACCTACCATCAGCGCGAACACGAGCAGCACCCCGACGATCTGCGTACACGCAGCAACCGCGAGCGCGGTCACCGCAAGAAACAGCACCGACACGAGCCGCAACGACACTCCTTTCGCCTCCGCGAGTTCGGGCTGCAACGAGGCAAACAGCAACGGCCGCATGATCGCCGCCAGCGCGACGAGACTGACCGCCGCGAGCGCGGCCAGAATCCCAAGCGTCTCGCGGCTCACCCCGAGCACATTGCCGAAAAGAAGCGCGGTCGCCTGCGTGGCGTAAGCCGTGAAGAAGTGCAGGAACAGCAGCCCCAACCCGAGCGACAGCGACAGAATCACGCCGATGGCGACATCGCGCCCCGACAGCCGCTCGCCGAGCGCGCCCATGCCGACGCCCGCCGCGAGCGTGAATCCGACCATGCCCCAGAGCGGCGACACGCCGACCAGTACCGCGCCCGTCGCGCCCGTGAAGCCGACATGCGATAGCGCATGACCCGCGAAGGTCTGCCCGCGCAAGACCAGAAAATATCCGACGATGCCCGCCAGCACCGCGACGATCCCCGACGCCGCGAAGGCGTTCACCATGAATTCGTATTCAAACATTGTGCGTGTGCTTTCCCTTGGCCTTGTGTCCGTGCGCGTGATCATGCTCATGGTCGTGCTCGTGCTCGTGCTCGTGGCCTTCGTCGCCTTCTTCGTGCGCGTGGTCGAGCTTGTCGATTTCGACATCGCCCGACATCACGAAGATGCGGCCGTTCACGCGCATGACGTCGATCGGCGAACCGTACAGCCGCGAGAGCACCGCCTTCGTGATGACCTCGTCGACGGTGCCGAGCGCCGCGCGCCCCTTGCCGAGATACAGCACGCGATCGAGCGAGTTGAGCAGCGGATTGAGTTCATGCGCGGAGAACAGCACGGTGATGCCGAGTTCGCGCTGCACGCGCCGCACGAGGTCGACGACACCCGTCTGATGCCGCGGATCGAGGCTGATGAGCGGCTCGTCGAGCAGCAGCACCTTCGGCTTGCCGAGCAGGCATTGCGCGAGCAGAAGGCGCTGCCGCTCGCCGCCCGAAAGCTCCGATAGCGGCCGCGCGGCGAGCGCGTGAGCGTCGACGAGATCGAGCACGCGTTCGACATCCGCGCGCACGGCGGGGCTCGCATGCGGCAGGCCCCAGTGATGCCCGTCGGCGGCCATCGCGACGAAATCCCGTCCGCGCACGCGCCGTCCCGCGAGGCCGCTGCGAATCTGCGGCATGTAGCCGATCGACGGATTGCCGCGCACGACCGCTTGACCATCCACGCGGATCGATCCGCTCGACAACGGCAACAGGCCGAGCAGCGCGCGCATCAGCGTCGTCTTGCCGGCGCCGTTCGGTCCGAGCACGCCGATGAATTCGCCGCGGCGCACGGTAAAGGTCGCGTCGTCGAGAATCGCGCGGTCGCCCAGTTCGAGCGTCACGTGATCCACTTGGATTGCGTTCGCGCGGGTGTCGCTCAAAGCGTCGTTCATTGCTGCCATCCCTGTAGCGCGCCGGAGAGCGCGTCGAGCTGCGCCAGCATCCATTGCTGGAACGTCTTGCCGGCGGGCAGCGTCTCGGTGACGCTCACGCTCGGCACATGCCAGTCCTTCGAAAGCTTGAGCATGCGCTTCGTCAGCCCTTCCGTGGCCTGGCTGTTGTAGATCAGCACGTGTACGCGCCGCTCGCGCAGGTCCTTCTCGAAGGCGGCGATGTCGCTCGCGCTCGGCTCCGTTTCGTTCATCGCGGCGAGCTGGAAGCGCAGGTTGCGCATCTCGAAGCCGATCGCGTCCGCCATGTAGCCGAAGACCGGCTCGGTCGCGGTCACGGGCACGCCCTTGTAGTGCGCATGCAGCGACGCGACGCGGTCGTCGATCGTCTTCAGCGAGGCGAGGAATGTCGCGAGCCGCGCGTCGTAGTCGCTCTTGTGCGCCGGGTCGGCCTGCACGAGATAGCCGCTCACCGCCTTCGCGACAGCGGGCATCGTCGCCGGGTCATACCAGAGATGCGGGTTGTCGCCGGACTTCCTGCCGACGAGATTCGCCACGACGATCGTCGTGCGCTTCTCACCCTTCGATACGGCGAGAAGCTTCTCCATCCAAGGATCGTAGTCGGCGCCGTTGTAGACGACGAGCGCCGCGTGTTGCAGCGCGCGTGCGGTCTTCGGGCTGGCTTCGAAGAGATGCGGGTCTTCGTCGGGATTGTTGAGGATGCTCGTCACCTGGACGCGCTCGCCGCCCAGTTGCTTCACCACGTCGGCGTAGAAATTCTCCGCGGCGACCACCGGGATGCGCGCGCTCTGGGCCGCCACGCTGCCGCACAAACCGAGCGCAAGCGCGGCTCCCGCCAGAAAAATGGCAAGTCTTTTCATGTTGTTGTCGGATGTCGGGTTGGTCGGATTGGATCGTGTTCAGGCGTCGCGATGCTTGTGCTGGCAGTCGCTGCACACACCGCTCAGTTCGACGACCTGATGGCGCACTTCGAAGCCGTGCGCGGGCGCGCTCGCGGAAAGCGTGGACGCGAGTTCGTCGCCGGGAATTTCGAGCGTCGCGCCGCATTCGTCGCAGATCAGGAACTGGCTTTCGTGCGGCTGGCCGACATCGCAGCACGCGAAGAACGCGTTCTTCGACGCGATCCGGTGCACGAAGCCGTTCTCCACCAGAAAGTCGAGCGCGCGATAGATCGTCGTGGGCGGCACGCGGCCGCCGCGATGCGGTTCCATCGCGTCGATCAAGTCGTAGGCGCCGATCGGTTTCTGCGCGCGCAGGACGAGTTCGTAGACCTGGCGCCTGAGCGGCGTGAGCGCGAGGCCGCGTTCGGCGGCGAGCCGTTCGGCTCGCGAGAGCATCTGTTCGTGGGACGCGGACATGAGCGTTTGGCGGCGTTAAAAAGTTCCGAGATGATATAACGTATCACGCGCTTCTGCATGCCGAACTTGCACGGCGCGCGGCTCCCCGAAATGCCTGTCGTCGCGCTGTCAGCCGCGCCAGCAGGGGTTTTCCCGAAGATAACGAGATGGCGCGCCGCAGCATCGAAAGATCGCGACGCGCCTTGACAGCGCCCGGCGCGTCGCCGATCATTCGATCAAAGAGAGAGCAATTGTTCGCATGCAGAGCGTTCGCTCGGTGCGACGGCCGGAAAAACGAATTCGGAGACAGCCTTGAAACTGCAAGACAAGGTCGCGATCATCACCGGCGCGGCGAGCGGCATCGGTGAGGCGGTTGCCAGGCGGTATCTCGACGAAGGCGCGAAAGTCGTCGTCGTCGACGTGAAGGACGCAGGCGAGCTGGCACAGCGGTTCACCGCCACCGCCGATCGCGTGCTTGCCTTGCGCGCCGACGTCACGAAGCGCGAAGACATTCAGCGCATCGTCGAGTCGACGGTCGAGCGTTTCGGCGGCGTCGATATTCTCTTCAACAATGCGGCGCTCTTCGATATGCGCCCGATCCTCGACGAATCCTGGGACGTCTACGACCGCCTCTTCGCGGTCAACGTGAAGGGCATGTTCTTCCTGATGCAGACGGTCGCGCGGCGCTTAGTCGAGCAGGGACGCGGCGGCAAGATCATCAACATGTCGTCGCAGGCGGGCCGGCGCGGCGAGGCGCTCGTATCGCACTATTGCGCGACCAAGGCAGCGGTCATCAGCTATACGCAGTCGGCGGCGCTCGCGCTCGCGAAGGCGCGCATCAACGTGAACGGCATTGCGCCGGGCGTCGTCGATACGCCGATGTGGCAGCAGGTCGACGCGCTCTTCGCGAAGTACGAGAACCGGCCGCTCGGCGAGAAGAAGCGGCTCGTCGGCGAGGAAGTGCCGCTCGGCCGCATGGGATTGCCCGCGGATCTGACGGGCGCCGCGCTCTTTCTCGCATCGGCGGATTCGGACTACATCACCGCGCAGACCCTGAACGTGGACGGCGGCAACTGGATGAGCTGATCGCGCGCGCCGGGGCGCATGCAGGCGCCGCCCGCCGTGTCATCCGGCTTGGCTTCACTTGATTGCCTTCTCGCGCCGTCTACTCGCGCCGTCTATATTGGAACGGCGCAGGACCGAACGACGGCCGGAACGCAATCGAACGGCGGCGCATGCCGCTACATGCATCGGTAACTTGCATCATCAGGGCAGCTTTGTCGGCAACACATAGAGGGAGTCGCAACGCGATGCGTCTCGTGCTGTTTAAGGCGCGTGAATACGCATCGGGCGACCCGCACTATCCATAACCAACCGCATCGAGCCTGCTATCAGGCAAGCCACGCAGCACGAGTGCCCGTGCTCACGAAAAAGGAGACGAAACAACATGAAACGCGCCCAATTCAACGTTCGAGCATTGCAGGGCCGCACGACGGCTGCCCGCGCGCTGGCCCTTGCCGCCTTCGCCGCGGCCGCGCTCGGTTCCATGACGGCGAAGGCCGCCACCACCGTCACGGTCGCCACGCTGAACAATCCGGACATGATCGAGTTGAAGAAGCTCGCCCCGGCGTTCGAGAAGGCGAATCCCGACATCCAGCTCAAGTGGGTGATCCTCGAGGAGAACGTGCTGCGCCAGCGCGCCACGACCGACATCACAACCAACAGCGGCCAGTTCGACGTGGTGACGATCGGCACCTATGAAGCGCCGCTCTGGGGCAAGCGCGGCTGGCTCTCGCCGATCACCGGCCTGCCCGCGTCCTACGATCTCGACGATGTCGTGAAGACCGCCCGCGACGGTCTCTCGTACAACGGCCAGCTGTACGCGCTGCCGTTCTATGTCGAAAGCTCGATGACCTACTACCGCAAGGACCTGTTCCAGGCGGCCGGCCTGAAGATGCCCGACCAGCCGACCTACGACCAGATCAAGCAGTTCGCCGACAAGCTCACCGACAAGTCGAAGGGCCAGTACGGCATTTGCCTGCGCGGCAAGGCGGGCTGGGGCGAGAACATGGCGTTCGTGTCGACGGTGGTGAACACCTACGGCGGCCGCTGGTTCGACGAGAACTGGAAGGCGCAGCTCGATACGCCCGAATGGCAGAAGGCGGTCGGCTTCTACGCGGATCTGCTAAAGACCGACGGCCCTCCGGGAGCCAGCTCGAACGGCTTCAACGAGAACCTCACGCTGATGTCCTCGGGCAAGTGCGCGATGTGGATCGACGCGACGGTCGCGGCCGGCATGCTCTACAACAAGTCGCAGTCGCAGGTGGCCGACAAGATCGGCTTCGCGGCGGCGCCGGTCGCGGTGACGCCGAAAGGC
Organism: Caballeronia telluris; assembly: GCF_001544495.1. Lineage (GTDB taxonomy): Bacteria > Pseudomonadota > Gammaproteobacteria > Burkholderiales > Burkholderiaceae > Caballeronia > Caballeronia telluris. Next base: position 85,187 of record NZ_FCNZ02000013.1, on the reverse strand, counting down.
TCGCACTGGCTGTGGTCGTGGTCGCTCGCGATCCCGAAGACGTCGAAGTCGCAGGACGCCGCGAAGAAGTTCATCGCGTGGGCGACCTCGAAGGAATACATCGAGATGGTCGGCAAGGACGAAGGCTGGGCGTCGGTGCCGCCGGGCACGCGCAAGTCGACTTACGCGCGTCCCGAGTACAAGCAGGCGGCGCCCTTCGGCGACTTCGTGCTGAAGGCGATCGAATCGGCCGATCCGAACGATGCGTCGCTGAAGAAGGTGCCGTATAGCGGCATCCAGTTCGTCGGCATTCCGGAGTTCCAGTCGTTCGGTACGGTCGTCGGGCAGTCGATCTCGGGTGTCGTCGCCGGGCAGACCACCGTCGACGCGGCGCTGAAGGCCGGCAACGCCACCGCCGACCGCGCGGTGAAACAGGCGGGGTATCAGAAATAAGCACGGACGTTATTGCTGAACCCAACGCAGTGAAGCGGGCCGCACTCGACTGAGAGCGCGGTGCGGCCCGCGCATCATCGAGAGGTGACACGATCATGAGTCAACTGAATCCCCCCATGACGGAGCACTACGCCGAATCGGCGGCCGAGCGCGACAAGCGCCGCGCGAAGTCGGTCCGCTGGCTCATCTCGCCGTCGACCGGACTGCTGTTCCTGTGGATGGCGATCCCGCTCGCGATGACGATCTGGTATTCGTTCTCGCGCTACAACCTGCTTAATCCCGATGTCAAAGGCTTCGCCGGCCTCGACAACTATCACTTCCTCGCCACCGACCCCGCGTTCGGTCCGTCGATCGGCCACACGCTGACGCTGATCGGCTCGGTGCTCGCGATCACCGTGATCGGCGGCGTGCTGCTCGCGGTGTTGTTCGACCGCAAGTTCATCGGCCAGGGCATCGCGCGGCTGCTCGTGATCGCGCCGTTCTTCGTGATGCCGACCGTCAGCGCGCTGATCTGGAAGAACATGATCCTGCATCCGGTGTACGGGCTCATCGCGCAGGGCATGCTCGCGCTCGGCATGCAGCCGATCGACTGGTTCGCGCAGTATCCGCTCTTCGCGGTGATCATCATCGTGGCGTGGCAGTGGCTGCCGTTCGCGTTCCTGATCCTCTTCACGGCCATTCAGTCGCTCGACCAGGAACAGAAGGAAGCCGCGCGCATCGACGGCGCCGGGCCGTTCGCGATGTTCTTCTTCATCACGCTGCCGCACCTCAAGCGCGCGATCGCGGTCGTGGTGATGATGGAAACCATTTTCCTGCTGTCGATCTTCGCTGAAATCTACACGACGACGGGCGGCGGTCCCGGCACCGCGACGACCAACCTGTCGTACCTGATCTATTCGCTCGGCCTGCAACAGTTCGACGTCGGTCTCGCGTCCGCGGGCGGCATTCTCGCGGTCGTGCTGGCGAACATCGTCGCGTTCTTCCTCGTGCGCATGCTCGCGAAGAACCTGAAAGGGGAGTACGAGTCATGAGCCATCCCGTTACCGCCACCCCGTCCGTACCGGTCCTGGACACGGTCAAGCGCGCCATTCCCGGCATCTTCGCGTGGTTCTTTGCGATCCTGCTGTTCTTCCCGATCTTCTGGATGACCATCACGGCGTTCAAGACCGAGCAGCAGGCGTATGCGTCGTCGCTCTTCTTCACGCCGACGCTCGAGAGCTTTCGCGAGGTGCTCGCGCGCAGCAACTACTTCGGCTTCGCGCTGAACTCGGTGCTGATCTCGCTCGGCGTCACGGTGATCTGCCTCTTGCTCGCGGTGCCGTGCGCCTACGCGATGGCGTTCTTCCCGACGAAGAAGACGCAAAAGGTGCTGCTGTGGATGCTGTCGACGAAGATGATGCCGTCGGTCGGCGTGCTGGTGCCGATCTACCTGCTGTGGAAGAACACGGGGCTGCTGGATACCGTGACCGGCCTCATCATCGTCTACACGCTGATCAACCTGCCGATTGCCGTGTGGATGGCGTTCACGTACTTCAACGAAGTGCCGCGCGACATTCTCGAAGCAGGGCGCATCGACGGCGCGACGACCTGGCAGGAGATCATCTACCTGCTGATGCCGATGTCGCTGCCGGGACTCGCATCGACGGGACTGCTGCTCGTGATCCTTTCGTGGAACGAGGCGTTCTGGAGCATCAACCTGTCGAGCTCGAACGCGGCGCCGTTGACCGTCTTCATCGCGTCGTATTCGAGCCCCGAAGGGTTGTTCTGGGCGAAGCTCTCGGCGGCATCGCTGCTCGCGGTCGCACCGATTTTGATCGTCGGCTGGCTGTCGCAGAAGCAACTGGTGCGCGGTCTGACCTTCGGCGCCGTGAAGTGAGGCCGGGCTCGTGAACCTGAACCTCACTTCCAACCCGGCCGAACACGCGGATCGCCTGATGATCTGCGACTGCGACGGCGTGCTGATCGACAGCGAGGCGGTCGCGGCGCGGGTGCTCGTTTCGGAGCTGCATGCGCTGTGGCCGGGCGTCGATGTCGAGCCGGTCGTGATGCCGCTGCTCGGCCTGCGCATCGAGGGCGTGCTCGCGAGCACCGCCGACACGCTCAACCGCACGCTGACGCACGAGCAGATCGACGCGATCCGGCGCGCGGTCGAAGCGGCCGCCGTCGAGGCGCCGGCGGTCGAGGGCATCGCCGAGGCGCTGGCGGCGATTCCGCTTCGGAAGGCCTGTGCGAGCAACAGCTTTACGCCCTATGTCGAGACCGTGCTCAAGCGCACGGGCCTCGTGCGCTTCTTCGGCGAGCGGCGTTTTTGCGCGGACATGGTGGAGAACCCCAAGCCCGCGCCCGACGTCTACCTCGCCGCGGCGCGCACGCTCCGGGTGTCGACCGCGCACTGCCTCGTGGTCGAGGACAGCGTGACGGGCGTCACTGCGGCGCGGGCGGCGGGCATGGCGGTGCTCGGCTTCATCGGCGGCGGGCACGCGACCGAAGGACAAATCGATGCGCTGCGGCGCGCGGGCGCGAGCGTCGTCTTCGACGACATGAAGCGGCTGCCCGCGCTCGCTGGCGAGTGGTTGCAGAACGCGACTTTCGAAATTCGTTAGGGGCCGCAGTCACGGCCTCACCAGCCTTATCGGCATCGGATGCATGGGAGACACATCATGGCAAGCCTGACCTTACGCGGCATCAACAAGCGCTACGAAGAAACCGAGGTGATGAAGAACGTCAACCTCGACATCAGCGACGGCGAGTTCGTCGTGTTCGTCGGCCCGAGCGGCTGCGGCAAGTCGACGCTGATGCGCATGATCGCGGGACTCGAAGACATCAGCGCCGGCGATCTGATGATCGACGGCACGCGCGTGAACGAACTGCCGCCCGCGAAGCGCGGCATCGCGATGGTGTTCCAGTCGTACGCGCTTTATCCGCATATGACGCTCTACGACAACATGGCGTTCGGCCTCAAGCTCGCGGGCGAAAAGAAGCCGGCGATCGACGCGGCGGTGAAGAATGCCGCGAAGATCCTGCACATCGATCACCTGCTCGATCGCAAGCCGAAGCAGCTGTCGGGCGGACAGCGGCAGCGCGTCGCGATCGGCCGGGCGATCACGCGCAAGCCGAAAGTGTTTCTCTTCGACGAACCGCTCTCGAACCTCGACGCCGCGCTGCGCGTGAAGATGCGCCTCGAATTCGCGCGCCTGCACGACGAGCTCAAGACGACGATGATCTACGTGACGCACGACCAGGTCGAAGCGATGACGCTCGCGGACAAGATCGTCGTGCTGTCGGCGGGGAACGTCGAGCAGGTGGGCACGCCGAACCAGCTTTATCACGCGCCGGCGAACAAGTTCGTCGCGGGGTTTATCGGTTCGCCGAAGATGAACTTCCTGAACGGCACGGTCACGCAGGTGATGTCCGACGGCGTGCTCGTGAAGTACGCGACCGGCGAGACGCAACTGGTCGCGGTCGAGCCGGGGCCGGTGAAGGTAGGCGATGCGGTGACGGTCGGCATCCGGGGAGAGCATCTGCACGCGGGCACGGCGGCGACCGTCGAGCATGGCGTGTCGAGCACGACGATGGCGGTCGAGTCGCTCGGCGATGCGGCCTATCTCTATGCGGAAACGCCGGTCGCGCCGGACGGGCTGATCGCGCGGATTCCGCCGCTCGAACGGCACGCGCGCGGCGAGACGCTCAAGCTCGGCGCGACGCCCGAGCATTGCCACCTGTTCAACGCGGAGGGGCAGGCGTTCAAGCGGAAGATCATCGAGGTGTTGTCGGCGGCTTGAGGAGGCGCCTGGACCGCGTTGCGGCCGGGCGCTTTCATCTTCCGATCCGGATCATTTTCAGGCGCAGGCTGTGCCAGAGGCGCCTCACGCCTCCAGCGCCGCCCTCGCGCATAGCTCGTCGGTCACGAGACCCGACAGCCATTTGCCCTTGAGCGTCGCGATCAGCGCTTCCCGTTTTCGCTGTCCGCCGGCAAAGCCGATTGTCGGGCGCTTCGGCGGCGTGTCCAGCCGCAGACTCGTCACGCGCGCGCCGGTCGCCGAATTCACCCGCGCGCCCCCGGCATCGATCGGCAAGCCGAGCAGTTCCGCCACCGCGCCCGCCTGCATTAGTTCCTTCACTTCGGCCGACGTGATGAACCCGTCCTCATGCAGCGGACAGTTGATGCCCACATTGCCGATCCCGACGAACGCCACGTCCGCCTTCTGCGCGAGCGCATCGACGATGCGATACAGCCGGTGATTGCACCACTGCGCGCGCTCGGCCTCGTTATCGGCCATGAGTGGTGCGGGCAGCATGAAATGCTTGCCGCCTGTTTTCTCGGAAAGATGCTGCGCGACGTCGTAGCGATTCGACGATCCGTCGTGTGCAATCGCGCCCACCATCGACACAAGCCGATGCTGCGGCCGTTCTAGCTGCCCGATCTGCGCGACGGCTGCCTTCAGCGTCCGGCCGCTGCTGATCGACACGACGAGCGGCTTTTCCTCGACGAGAAATCGTTCCATCACCTGCGCGCCCGCGACCGCGAGCTTGCGGTCGACCTGCTCGCTGGTATCGCCGTCGATCGGCACGACTTCGCACATCGAGAGCCCGTAGCGCTTCGACAAAGCCGCCGCGAGCGACAGGCAATCGGCAATCCGATGATCGACCCGCACGCGGATCAGGTTCTTTTCGACCGCAAACGCCACGAGCCGCTGCGCCACCGGCCGCGAAATCTGCAGCTTCTCGGCGATCTCGTTCTGCGTGTTGCCCGCGACGTAGTAGAGCCAGGCGGCTCGCGTCGCGAGATCGAGTTTTTCGTTGGACTTGGGCACGGTGTCGTCGCTGTCGTTACGCGGACGCGGCAAAAGCCTGCGCCCGCTTCGTTCTTATTCTAGATGCTGTGCCTCTGAGGTCGGCGGCGGATGTCGCCGACCCGCTTACGCGAGCCGCGGACGCGCCGGATCGAAGAGCGGCCGCACATGCTGATACAGCTCGCGGAAACCCTTCAGACGCTGGCGCAGCAATTCATGTCGTTCCTGGTTCGGCCTGAACTCGTCCCTGACGGGCGGTTTCGCGAGCACCGTCGCCGGATCGCCGCCCGCCGCGAGCCAGCCGAGCCGTGCCGCGCCGAGCGCCGCGCCCGTCTCGCCGCCGCCATGCGTGCGGGTGGTCGTATCGAGCGCATCGGCGAACATCTGCCCCCAGTACGCGCTGCGCGCACCGCCACCGAGGAGCGACAGCGCGCGCGCCTCCGTGCCGCCCGAGCGCAATGCGTCGAGGCCGTCGGTCAGCGCGAGCGTCACGCCTTCGAGCACCGAATAGCCGAGCAGGGCGCGGTCGGTCGCGTGCGTCATGCCGAAGAACACGCCCTGCGCGAACGGATCGTTGTGCGGCGTGCGCTCGCCGCTCAAATACGGCAAAAAGAGTGGAGCGATGGCAGTCGACTCGGGTCCGAGCGCGGCGATTTCGGCGAGCAGCGTCGGTTCGTCGGTGGACGTGAGCTTGCAGACCCAGCGCAGGCAGCTCGCCGCCGAGAGGATCACGCTCATCTGATGCCAGCGGTCGGGGATCGCGTGGCAGAACGCGTGCACCGCCGACGCCGGATTCGGCCGGAAGCGGTCGCCGACAACGCACAGCACGCCCGACGTGCCGAGCGACAGGAAGCCGTCGCCCGGTTCCGTCGCGCCGATGCCGATCGCGCTCGCGGCGTTGTCGCCGCCGCCCGCCGCGACGATCACGCCCTCCGCGAGGCCCAGTTCGCGCGCGAGTTCGGGAAGCAGCGTGCCGGACGGCTCGCTGCCCTCCGCGAGCGCGGGCATCTGCGCGCGCGACATGTCGCAGGCGGCGAGCAGTTCGTCGGACCAGTCGCGGCGCGCCACATCCAGCCAGAGCGTGCCGGCCGCGTCCGACGGATCGGAGACCTTCGTGCCCGTCAGGTGCAGTCGCAAGTAATCCTTCGGCAACAGCACGCAAGCCGTCTGCCGGAAGATGTCCGGCTCGTTGTGCGCGACCCACAGCAGCTTCGGCGCGGTGAAGCCGGGCATCGCGAGATTGCCCGCGATCCGATGCAGTTCCGGCGCGCGCTCGGTGAGTTCCGCGCATTCCTTGTCGCTGCGCATGTCGTTCCAGAGGATCGCGGGGCGCAGCACGCGATCGTTCGAATCGAGCAGCACGGCGCCGTGCATCTGCCCCGAGAGGCCGATGCCGCGCACTTGCGCGAACTCGTTCGGATACTTGTCGCGCAAGGCGAAGAGCGCGGTGCGCGTGCCTTCCCACCAGTCGAGCGGATTCTGTTCCGCCCAGCGCGGCTTCGGCCGGGACACGGAGAACGGCGTGCCCGCCGTGCCGATCACGCTGCCGTCGCTCGCGAGCAGCAGGACTTTTACTTCAGAGGTGCCGAGGTCGATACCCAGATACATGAACGAACCCTTATCGAAGGCGAAAGGCGATGGGGAAAGCCGCGAGCCGCTAATGTAGCGCCGCGCCCCGCGTTGCGCCATGAGCATTAGAACGGAGCCCGCAGGCTCCGTGTGCCGGGGTGAGCGCCCGCAAGCGCTCGCGGATCAGGCGCGCTTCTCGAGCCACCCGTCGACGCGGGCGACGGCGGCGCGCAGCACCCGTTCGAGCCCTTCCGAGCCCGCCATGCTGCCCCACAGCAGCTTGTCGCCGGCGAACGCCTTGAGCGGATCAGGCGAGGTGAAAAAGCCGTGCGCGACCGCCGGGTCCATCACGCCGTCCTGGTAGGTGTAGGGCAGCTTGCCCTCGTGCCAGCGTTCGAGGAAGCGGAAGAAGAGCGCGGGCAGGATGGCGGTCGCGTTCGGATCGACATGGCGGGCGAAGCATTCGGAAAGCGTCGGCGCGATGAAGCCGGGCAGCTTCGAGAAGCCGTCGGCGGCGACGCGCTGGTTGGTGTCCTGGATATGCGGATTGCTGAAGCGGTCGAGCACGACGTCGCGATATTTCGCGAGATCGAGCGGGCTGGGCGTGAGGCACGGAATCACGTCTTCGGTGACGTAGGCCTCGGCGAACGCGCGGATTTCGGGGTCGAGCGTGCCTTCGTGGATGTATTGCAGCCCGACCAGCGTCCCCGCCCACGCGATGCAGCTATGGCTCGCGTTCAGGATGCGGATCTTCGCCTCTTCGTAAGGCAGCACCGATTCGACCAACTCCGCACCGACCTTTTCCCACGCGGGCCGTCCCGCGCAGAAATGATCCTCGATGACCCACTGGATGAACGCCTCGCCCATGACGGGCGCGCGGTCGTCGAAACCGGTCGCGGCCTTCACGCGCTCGCGCACGTCAGGCGTCGGGCGCGGCGTGATGCGGTCGACCATCGAATTCGGACACGACGTGTTCGCGATCATCCAGTCGCGCAACGCGGTCTCGCCGCGCAACGTCAGGAATTCGAGCATGCCGGCGTTGAAGCGATCGCCGTTGCTGCGCAGGTTGTCGCAGTTCTGCAGCGTGAGCTTGCCGGCATCGCCTTTCATGCGCGCATCGAGAATCGCGGCGAGCGCGCCGTAGATCGTCGTGCGCGCGCCTTTCAGGTCGGCGGCGAGATCGGGATTGGCGGTGTCGAGCTTGTCGTTTTCGTCGAGGTAATAGCCGCCTTCGGTCACGGTGAACGACACGATCTTCGTCTCCGGCGCGGCGCCCGCGGCGACCAGCGCGTTCAGATCGGCGGACCACGGCACGACCTTCGTGATCGACTTGACCGTCTCGTATGCGCGCTCGCCCTGCGGCGTCACGGTTTCGAGCGTATAGGCGCCGTTCTGGGCCGCGAGCGCTTCGAGCACGGCGTTCATGTCGCCGCGAATGTTGCCGACGGCGAGCGACCAGCGCGTGTCGCCCGACTCGATCAGCCGGTGCAGATACCACGCCTGATGCGCGCGATGAAACGATCCCGCGCCGATGTGCAGGATCACATCGGCGGCCGCACTGCGTTCGCTAGTCATGTCTGTCGTCCTCTGAATGGAAGCGTCCGTCGATGGCGTCCGCTGTTGTGCGTCGATCCCGGCATCGCCGATGGTCGATCAATTGCTCTCGTTGTGAGCGAATGATCGTATCTGGATTGCCGAAAGTCAAGGCGGCTTGCAGCTCAAAGGGCGCTGCGATGCGGCAGGAAACGAGTGGAAAGGTTCGGTGCGCGCGCGTGGTCCGGCGCGCCGCGAAGGTTGCATCGCACAACGGTTGTCAGCGCGAATTCGCCGGATGGGCGTCGAACACGGGGCCTTGGACGAAGCGCACGTCGAATTGCTGGAGGGCGTCGAACTGCGCTTCGTCGACGACGTGACTGAAGATGAGCGGAATGCGCAGGCGTCCCGCGTAACCGACGAGATGCTTCACCACCGAGTCGCGCAATGCCGCGCCCGCGTCCATCTTGATGAAGTCGAGCCGCGCCATGTCGGACACCGACATGATCTGTCCGGCGTTCGGCAGGTTGCCCGCGACCTTGAAGCCGTAGTGCTGGTAGCTCTTCGTCAGATAACCGAGAAAGGTCTTGTGCGCGACGGCCGCCTCCGGCAATTCGATCACGATGCGCGAAGGATTGAGCCCGAAGTCGATCAGCACGGACGAGAAGTGCAGCCCGTGATCGTATTTCACGCTTTTCAAAAGCCGCTCGTGGACGCGCAGGAACAGGAGGCCCGGCCGCTGCGCGCCGAAAAAATTGAACGCGTGCAGGGCGCGCGAGAGGCGGTCCAGCTCGACCAGCTCGCGATCCTCGTCGATTTGCGCGAACGGATCGTACGACGTGCGGTCACCGACGAGCGTCAGCGCCTGCATGCCGAGTTCGTCGCCGAAACGCTCGGCGCTCTCCGGCGACGCGGAGAGCGTCTGCGGAAAGCTATGCGTGCCGACATCGAAGATCGGCTCGTAGGCGCTCGCGAGCGTGACGTCGTGGTATTGCGCGACGGCCACGCCGCCCTGCTCGCGATCGCCGAGCGCGATGTGCGCGCCGAGAAACGGATGGGTCGCTGCTTTGGAGACGAGTTCGGGGACGGTCGGCGCGATCATTGTGGTCGTAGCTTTAGGCAGGGCGCGATGCCGGATGCGATGACGCAGCGGGGCATCCAACGATGGTAGCAGTGCGCGGCGCGCCGCTTTGCACAATATTCACATATTGATATGGCCGCTCCCTAGCGCAGGACGCGTGCCTAGGGTTAACGACGATTTAACTAAACGTAATTCGTTTTACTATTCGTAAATCGTATTTGAATAGATCATCTCTCCGTCCGTCTCGAAACGCGGCTGTTCGCGTTGCGGGGCCGACAGCCCAACGAGGACATTCACCATGCCGACGTTCGAGACTCACACGGACACGAGCCTTCACTATCAGTCGGGCTTCGCCAACGACTTCGCGACCGAGGCGCTGCCCGGCGCGTTGCCGCTCGGCCGAAACTCGCCGCAACGCGCGCCCTACGGGCTTTACGCCGAGCAGATGTCGGGCACGGCGTTCACCGCGCCGCGCGCTCACAACCGTCGCGCGTGGCTGTATCGCATTCGCCCGGCGGCGGTCCACATGCCGTTCACACAGGTCGCCGGCGACCTGCTGCGCGCGAAACTCGTCGCGAATTTCGCCGAAGTGCCGCCGACGCCGCCGAACCAGCTTCGCTGGGACCCGCTGCCGATGCCCGCCGAGCCGACCGATTTCATCGACGGCTGGGTGACGATGGCGGGCAACGGCGCGGCCGAATCGATGACGGGCTGCGCGATCCATCTGTACGCCGCGAACCGCTCGATGAAGGACCGCTTTTTCTACAGCGCCGACGGCGAGTTGCTGATCGTCCCGCAGGAAGGGCGCCTCGCGATCTTCACGGAGATGGGCAAGCTCGACGTCGCGCCGTTCGAGATCGCGGTGATTCCGCGCGGCGTGCGCTTCTCGGTCGCGCTGCCGGACGATCAGGCGCGCGGCTATATCTGCGAGAACTTCGGCGCGCTTTTGCAACTGCCGGATCTCGGGCCGATCGGCTCGAACGGTCTCGCCAATCCGCGCGACTTCCTCACGCCGCAGGCCGCGTATGAAGACCGCGAAGGCGCGTTCGAACTCGTCGCGAAGATGAACGGCGTGCTGTGGCGCGCGGACATCGGCCATTCGCCGCTCGACGTGGTCGCGTGGCACGGCAACTACGCGCCGTACAAGTACGACCTGCGCCACTTCAATACCATCGGCTCGATCAGCTACGACCATCCGGATCCGTCGATCTTCCTGGTGTTGCAGTCGGTGAGCGACACGCCGGGCGTCGATACGATCGACTTCGTGATCTTCCCCCCGCGCTGGCTCGCCGCCGAGGATACGTTCCGCCCACCGTGGTTCCATCGCAATGTCGCGAGCGAGTTCATGGGACTCGTGCACGGCGCCTACGACGCAAAGGCCGAAGGCTTTGTGCCGGGCGGGTCGAGCCTGCACAACTGCATGTCGGGACACGGCCCGGACGCGGGCACGTTCGAGAAGGCATCGAGTATCGATACGTCGAAGCCGGCGAAGGTCGGCGACACGATGGCGTTCATGATCGAAACCCGCACGCTCATCAAGCCGACGCAATTCGCGCTCGAAACCGCGCAGTTGCAGGCGCATTACTACGAATGCTGGCAAGGCCTCACGAAACATTTCAACCCGGAGCAACGATGAGCACGTCCGAGCAACTGAACGCCACGCTGGCTCCGGCGCTGAAAAGCTGGATCGAATCGGCCAACGACCCGGCGAGCGACTTCCCGATCCAGAACCTGCCGTTCGGCGTGTTCAGCAACGCGGTGAATCCGTCGCCGCGCGCGGGCGTGGCGATCGGCGAGTGGATCGTCGATCTCGCCGCGCTCGAACGGGCCGGACTGCTGCCGGCGAGCGGCGTGTTCGACAAACCGCGCCTGAACGATTTCATCGCGCTCGGCCGCGATGCGTGGCGTAACGTGCGCGTCGTGCTCTCCGCGCTGCTCGCGAACGGCAACGCGACCCTGCGCGACGACGCCGCGTTGCGCCAGCGCGCGCTCGTGCCGCAATCGGACGCGACGCTGCATTTGCCCGTCGAGATTCCCGGCTACACCGATTTCTACTCGTCGAGGGAGCACGCGACGAACGTCGGCTCGATGTTCCGCGATCCGAAGAACGCGCTCTTGCCGAACTGGTCGGAGATGCCGATCGGGTACAACGGACGCGCGTCGTCGGTGATCGTGAGCGGCACGCCGGTGCGCCGTCCGAACGGACAGATCAAGCTGCCGAACGACGAGCGGCCGGTTTTCAGCGCGTGTCGCAAGCTGGATATCGAACTGGAGATGGGGTTTATCGTCGGCGCGGGAAATGCGCTCGGCGAGCCGATCGCGTGCAATGAGGCCGAGTCGCACATCTTCGGCATGGTGCTGCTGAACGACTGGAGCGCGCGCGACATCCAGCAGTGGGAATACGTGCCGCTCGGGCCGTTCAACGCGAAGGGTTTCGCGACGACCATCTCGCCGTGGATCGTCACGCTCGACGCGCTCGAACCGTTTCGCACCGCGACGCCCGCGCAGGACCCGCAACCGCTCGCGTATCTGCGCCACGAAGGCGATCACGCATTCGACATCGAACTACAGGTGACGCTGCGTCCCGAAGGCGCGTCGAAGGCGACCACGATTTCGCGGACCAACTTCAAGCTGATGTATTGGTCGATGGCGCAGCAACTCGCGCATCACACGGTGGCAGGCTGCAATACGCGCGTCGGCGACCTGATGGGCTCGGGCACGATCAGCGGACCGACGCCGGATTCCTGCGGCAGTCTGCTCGAAAGCACCTGGAACGGCCAGCGTCCGATCACGCTTGCGGAGGGCGGCGAGCGCGCGTTCATCGTCGACGGCGACGAACTCACGCTTACGGGCTGGTGCCAGGGCGAAGGCTATCGCGTCGGCTTCGGCCAATGCGCGGGGCAGATCCTGGCGGCGCGTGCCGTGCCTTCAGCCTGAGACGTTCGTCATCGCGCGAGCGCCGCGCGCTTCCCAGGCCGCCGCGACCAGAAACGCGGCGGCGCTCGCGATGAGCACCGCGATCAACGCATTCGGTCCGCTCTGGCGCATCAACGCGCCCGCGACGACCGGGCCGTCGAAGCTCGCGATACTCCACGAACCACCGACGATCGACGTCGCCGAGACGAGCGCCGCGCCGCGAAAGCGTTCCCCGCAAGCGACGAGCGACAGCGTGTAGATGCTGCCCGCCGCCGCGCCGATCACGTAGAGCAGCGGCCAACAGACCCACGGCCGCGACGCTGCCCACGGCAAAAGCGGCAACAGCATCACCACGACCACCCCCGCGCCGATATGCACGCGCGTGCGCCCGACATGGTCGGCGAGCCAGCCGATCGGGAACTGCATCGTCGTGTCGCCGAGAAGGAGCGCCGAGGCGAACAGCACCGCCACTTCCGCCGACACCCCGTGCGACATCGCGAAGAGCGGCATCAGCGAGAGCGCGAGCGTGTCGAAGAGCGCGAAGAAGCCCGTGCCCGCCACGATAGCCGGCATGCGCGGCAGGACGTGCCGCCAGTGCGCGGGCGCGTCGTGCGTTTCCTCCGTCTGCGGCGCGACGCGGATCAGCGCGAGCGCGGGCAGCGCGCACAGAAAGATCGCGCCGCACAGCGCGAAGCGTCCCGCCTGCCGGTCGCCGATGAAGCTCACCAGCACCGGCCCCGCCATCTGGAACAGCGTGAAGTTGGTCGCGTAGATCGCGACGACGCGGCCGCGCGTCGAATCGTCGGCGAGTTGCGTGACCCACGCCTCGCCGATCGTAAAGAGCAGCATCAACGCCGCCCCGCATACGAAGCGCAGCACCGCCCAGAGCCACAGGTTGGTCGTGAACTGCATCAGCGCGGTCGCGCCTGCAACCGCGATCACCGTGCCGACGATCGCCTCGCGCGCACCGAAGCGCGCGGCGATCCGGCTCGCGAGCGGGACGATCGCGAGGCCGCCGCCGGCCTGCATCGCGGTCATCAGGCCGACGACGTCGGTGCCGTAGCCCGCCTGCGTCAGCGCGAGCGCGGTGAGCGGCAGCGTCGCGCCGAGGCCGAGCCCGACCACGGCGACGCTGAGAATCAAGGCGAGAAAGTCACGCGAGAGAATGCGTTTCATCGACGAACGCGCCGGCGCGGGTTCACCGGCGGCGCGTGGGATAGTGAAGCCGTGATTGTGCCTTTTCCGGCTGAAAAGGCGGAGGGAAGGACGTTCAGGCCGCCTGCCCGACGGCCGAGCGCCGCGCGCGCCGCTCAAGCGACGCGGAAAGCAGCGTCAGCCCGAACGCGCCGCACGCCATCAGCACGCCGACCCACGGCAGTGCCTCGAGCGGCGCGCCCGCGCTGATCGCGACGCCGCCGAGCCACGCGCCCGTCGCGTTGCCGAGATTGAAGGCGCCTTGATTCAGCGTCGAGGCGAGATTCGGCGCGTCGCTCGCGCGGTTCACGATCAAAATCTGCAGCGGCGGCACGATCGCGAACGCGAGCACGCCCCAGAGGAAAATCGTGATCATCGCGGGGATTTCGAAGCGCATCGTGCCGGCGAAGATGATGAGGATCACCACGATCGCGAGCAGGAACGACAAGAGCGAGCGCAGCACTTTCCAGTCGGCGAGCTTGCCGCCGAGCGTGCTGCCGACCGTCAGTCCGAGCCCGAAGAGCAGCAGCACATACGTGACCGCATGCGGCGAGAAGCCGGTGACGTCTTCGAGAATCGGCGTGATGTAGGTGAAGACCGAGAACAGGCTGGCAGACGCCAGCACGCTGATGCCGAGCACCATCAGCACTTGCGGGTTCTTGAGCACGTCGAATTCGCGCAGGATGCTGGTTTCGCGCATCTCGATGTGCCTCGGCAGGCAGACGGCGAGCGCCCCCGCCGCGACGAGGCCGATCAGCGTCACGACCCAGAACGTCGCGCGCCAGCCGGCCGCCTGGCCGAGCGCGGTGCCGAGCGGCACGCCGAGCACGTTCGCGAGCGTCAGGCCGGTGAACATCAGTGCGATCGCCTGCGCGCGGCGGTTCGGCGCGACGAGGTCGGCCGCGACCACCGAGCCGATGCCGAAGAACGCGCCGTGGCAGAACGCCGTCACGATGCGCGCGCCCATCAGGACCCAGTAGCCCGGCGCGATCGCGCACAGCATGTTGCCGACGATGAACACGCCGATCAGCCCCATCAGCGCCTTCTTGCGCGGCATCTTCGCGGTGATGATGGCGAGGATCGGCGCGCCGATGGTCACGCCGAGCGCATAGCCGGAGACGAGCATGCCGGCGGCGGGAATCGATACATCGAGGTCGCGGGCGACGTTGGGCAAGAGGCCCATGATGACGAATTCGGTCGTGCCGATGCCGAACGCGGCAATGGCGAGAGCGAGAAGAGGCAGGGGCATGGCGGCGAAGGGCGCGGAAGTGTCGTCGCGACGCGCGTTTTCGAAATGAACGACGCCAAGCGTTACGCGATGAATGAAGGAGTGAAGTGTACCGAAGGATGTACGCCGTCGCTGGTGAAAACCCTTAGTTCCGCCGCTCGGGCACGGCGCTCGCGTAAGGGTTATTTTCCGGAAGGGTCCGATGTACGCATGAGTCTTCCCTGCGATGGGTCGCTTGTGAATGGTTCTTTTAATTACGCGATGTCAAAATTCGGATCATTGCGCGTTGACGCGGTGTTGGAAAAGCGCCGCGTTTCAGGAGTCATTCGATGATCGTTTGCCGGAGAGTGCTTCAGGTTCTGTTCGCGGCCGCGACGCTCGTCGCGAGCGTCGCGCATGCGCAAAGCGTCACAGCGGGGCCTGTCGCGACGGTGGCCGGCGCGCTGCAGTTCGTGCAGGAGGGCAGCGCGTACGTCGCGCAGATCGACGGCCAGCCGTTCGATCGCGTGAACAACAACCGCCTGCGCCATTTCGACGACACGTCGGGCGCCCACGAGGCGGTCGCGCGGATGCTGGTCGAGGAGGGCAATGGGCTCGTGCTCTACGACTTTCGCAGGAAACCGCCGGCGGTCGAGCGTATCGGGCGGCGCCTCAGGATCGAGAGCGTCTACTGGCAGCGCGACGAAGCCGTGCTCAGAACCGGCGAGGGCTGGTTCAGGTTCCAGCGCGGGACGCTGACGAAGCTCACGTCGTCGAAGACGATTTATCACTGAGGGTGGATCGACCCCCGCACCTCCAGCACTCTTTCGCCCGCGACGACGTAAATCGCCTCTCCCCGCGCCGAGTCGTTCACTTCGAACCCGCCGGTGAATTCACCGAACGCCGGCAGCACCCCGTTTCGCGCACCGAACCGAAAGCACGGCAGCCGCACCCGGTCCGCTCGCGTCGCGATGCGATAAACCGGATGCTCGTGCCCGCCAAGCGCATACGCGGCGTCCACGGTCTGCGGATGATGGCAAAGCGCC
This sequence comes from Caballeronia telluris, assembly GCF_001544495.1. Classification (GTDB taxonomy): domain Bacteria; phylum Pseudomonadota; class Gammaproteobacteria; order Burkholderiales; family Burkholderiaceae; genus Caballeronia; species Caballeronia telluris. The sequence goes on along the minus strand of NZ_FCNZ02000013.1, from coordinate 69,416 downwards.
CACGGTCCCATCGCATAGGGCTCGAACACCGTCTCGATGCCGAACGCCGCCGGCAGCGCGCCCGCATGCCGGTCGTGATTGCCTTCGACGAGCAAGAGCCGCAGCGCCCGATGCCGCGCGCGCCAAGCCGACAGCGCGCTCAACGTCTCGTCGGCGTGCGATTCCCGCGCGTGCAACAAGTCGCCGAGAAACACGATCGACTCGGGCCGATGCGTCGCGACGAGCGCATCGAGCCGCGCGAGATTTGCATCGGTCGTCCCGGCCGGCACCGGAATCCCGCGCGCACGGAACACGGCGTCCTTGCCGAAATGCGCGTCGGCGATGAAGAGCGCCTTCAGGAGCGGATCGAACGCCGCGCGCTCGGCCGAGAGCAGCAACGTGTGGCCGGCGACATCGACGGTCAGCGCTTCGGTCGTCATGTGCGCGCCGCCTTTTCCAGATCGGCCAGCATCCGTTCGACGCGATCGGACAGCTTCTCGGTGCTCACCTTCTCGCGCAGTCGTCCGACGATCAGCGGAAACGCGAAGGGCGTCGGTTTCTTCGGATGCGTGAGCGCGAGACGGCTCGCGTTCATCCGTTCGAGCGCCACGCGGATGCGGTCCAGTTCGAGTTCCTGAAGCCGCACTTCGTCCTCGGCCTGCGCGAGCAGCAGGTTATCGGCGTCGTGCTTGCGAAACACTTCGTAGAAGAGCCCGCTCGACGCCTGCAATTGCCGCGCGCTCTTTTGCTGCCCCGGATGTCCCTGATACACGAGCCCCGACACGCGCGCGATCTCGCGAAAGCGCCGCGCCGCGAGTTCGGAGGAATTGAGGCTCGCGAGAATGTCGTGTTCGAGATTCGCGGGCGAAAAGAGTCCGCCTTCCATGAGCGTCTCCCAGTCGAACGGACGCGCCGACAGCAGCTCGAACCCATAGTCGTTCATCGAAATGGAAAACGTGCTCGGCGAATCGCGCGCGACGCGCCAGCCGATCAGCGATCCCAGCCCGATATGCGCGGTGCGTCCGGCGAACGGGTAGCAGAAGAAATGATGTCCCTCGCGCGAACGGATCGCCTCGACGAGCAGCACGCCCGGTCCCGGCAGCGCGGACCATTTCGCCTGCAATTCGAGCAGCGGCCGCACGGCGCGCATTTCGGGTTCGTCGTAGATGCCGGCGTTTGCGCGCGCGAGCATCATGAGCGTTGCGCCCGCGAGTTCCGACGACAGCGGCATGCGGCTGCCGGCCCATTGCGGCATCGCGCCGCGCGAGGAGGTCGCGCGCTTCACGTAGGCGGTCATGTCGCGCACGCGCACGAGTTCGAGCGTGCGGCCGCCGAACGTGAAGACGTCGCCGGGTTTCAGGCGCGAGATGAACGATTCCTCCATCGCGCCGATGCGCCCGCCCGTCAGGTAGGCGACGTTGATGGTCGCGTTCGCCACGATGGTCCCGACGTTGTTGCGATGCCGCCGGATCAGGTCCTCGCGCGGCACGCGATAGACGCCGCCGTCGTCGCGCTCGACGCGGTGATAGTCCGGATACGCCGCGAGCGACGTGCCGCCGCGCTCGACGAAGGCGAGCGCCCAGTCGAATTCCTGCTGCGTCAGGTCGCGATACGCATACGCGTGGCGGACTTCGTCGAAGAGTTCGGACGCCGTGAAGCCGCCGCCGATCGCCACCGTCACGAGATGCTGCACGAGCACGTCGAGCGGTTTGTACGGCATCTCGCGGCCTTCGATGTGCTTTTCCTCGACCGCCCAGCGCGCCGCCGCCGCTTCGACGAGTTCGAGCGCATGCGTCGGCACGATCGTCACGCGCGACACGCGTCCGGGCGCGTGGCCGGAGCGCCCGGCGCGCTGCATCAGGCGCGCGACGCCCTTCGGCGAGCCGATTTGAAACACGCGATCGACCGGCAGGAAATCGACGCCGAGATCGAGGCTCGACGTGCACACGACCGCCTTCAATTGCCCGTTCTTCAGCCCGAGTTCGACCCATTCGCGTACTTCCTGATCGAGCGATCCATGATGCAGCGCGATGAGGCCGGCCCAGTCGGGACGCAGTTCGAGCAGCGCGCGATACCAGATTTCCGATTGAGAGCGCGTGTTGGTGAAGACGAGCGAACTCTGCGCCCGGTCGATTTCATCGGCGACCGGCCCGACCTGCCGCACGCCGAGATGGCCGCCCCACGGAAAGCGCTCGATCGTCTCGGGAATCAGCGTATCGACGATAAGCGTCTTCGGCTGCGCGCCGCGCACGATCACGCGCGGCGTTTTTACCGATGCGAGCAGCGCGTCGTGCGCGAGTTGGGTGTTGCCGAGCGTCGCGGAGAGGCCCCAGACCTGCACTTCGGGCCGCCAGCGGACGAGGCGCGCGAGCGCGAGCTGGGTCTGCGTGCCGCGCTTGTTGCCGAGCAGTTCGTGCCATTCGTCGACGACCACGAGCCGCACGTGCGCGAGTTCCTCGCGTGCGTTGGCGCGCGTGAGCATCAGCGTGAGGCTTTCGGGCGTCGTGACGAGCGCCGACGGCATCCGGCGATTCTGCCGCGCGCGTTCGGCCGATTGCGTGTCGCCGGTGCGCAGGCCGACCGACCACGGCACGGCGAGCGCCGTCACGGCGGCCTGCAACGCGCGCGCGGTATCGGCCGCGAGCGCGCGCATCGGCGTGATCCACAGCACGGTGAGCGGCGCGGGCAGCGCGCGCGCCTTCGGTTCCGCGAACGCCGCGAGCGCGCCGAGCCACACCGCCCATGTCTTGCCGGCGCCGGTCGTCGCGTGAAGCAGGCCGCTCGATCCGTGCGCGATCTCGCGCCACACTTCGCGCTGGAAGTCGAACGGCTGCCAGCCTTTGTCCGCGAACCAGCGTTTCACGCGTTCGTCGAACGGCTTCGCCGCTTCGAGCGGATCGACGCCGAACGGCGCGGGCCGGAACGATCCGGCCGCCGTGGCATCGCTTTTCGCCTGCGCCGCGCGCGTCTTCGGCACGCGTCGCGGACGTGGCGGGCGCGGCCGCCGCTCGCGGGCGTCGTCGGGCGCATTCATGATGCGGTCTCGCCGAGAAAGCCCTTGAGCATGTCGAGCGTGTCGGCGTCGTCGATCTGCTTGTCGGTGCGCCAGCGCAGCATGCGCGGAAAACGCACCGCGATGCCCGACTTGTGGCGCGGGCTCGCCTGAATCCCTTCGAAGCCGATCTCGAAGACGAGCGTCGGCGTGACGCTGCGCACCGGGCCGAACTTCTCGACCGTCGTCTTGCGCACGATTGCATCGACCTGGCGCATTTCCTCGTCGGTGAGGCCCGAATACGCCTTGGCGAACGGCACCAGCGTGCGTACGCCGTCGGCTTCGTCCCAGACCGCGAAGGTGAAATCCGTGTAGAGGCTCGCGCGCCGGCCGTGGCCGCGCTGCGCGTAGAGCAGCACGGCATCGACGGCGTACGGGTCGATCTTCCACTTCCACCATGTCCCCGACGCCTTCGTGCGCCCGACGCCGTACATAGAGTGGCGCGCCTTCAGCATCAGACCTTCGACGCCGCGCGCGCGGCTCTCGTCGCGCAGCGTCGCGAGCGTGTTCCAGTCGTCGGCGGCGACGAGTGGCGAGACGCGCAGCAAGTCCGTCGCAAGCGTCGTGGCGAGGGCATCGAGCCGCGCGCGGCGTGCTTCGAGCGGCGTCGTGCGCAAGTCGATGCCATCGGCTTCGAGCAGATCGTAGGCGAGGAGCGCCGCGGGCGAATCGGCGAGCACCTTCTTCGTCAGCGACTTGCGCGTGATGCGCGGCTGCAGGCGCGCGAACGGCAACGGCGCCGCGCTGCCCGGCTCCCAGGCGAGAATCTCGCCGTCGATCACGGTGCCGTCCGGCAGCGCCGCGCCGAGCGACGCGAGTTCGGGAAAGCGATCCGTGATGAGGTCCTCGCCGCGCGACCACAGCCACACGCGGCCGCCGCGCTTGACGAGCTGCGCGCGAATGCCGTCCCACTTCCATTCGACGAGCCAGTCCGATGGCGCTCCGAGCGTCGCCGGATCGGCTTGCAGCGGATGCGCGAGAAAGAACGGATAGGGCAGACCGAGATCGCTTTCGTGCGGCGCGTCGGCCTCTTCGCCCGCGCGCTCGGGGGCGACGAGCCGCAAATAGCGCGCGGCGCTCGGCGCCTGACGCGAATCGGTCCAGCCGACCATCCGTTGCGCGATGCGCTTGTGATCGACGCCCGCGACCTCGGCGAGCGCGCGCACGACGAGCTGCCGCGCCACGCCGACGCGAAAGCCGCCGCCGATCAGCTTCGTCAGCAGAAAGCGCTCGCTCCAGTTCAGTTCGTCCCAGTAGCCGACGAGCCGCTCGCGCAACTCCGGGGGACTCGCGCCGCGCAAGGTCAGTACGCGATCCTCGATCCACTGCGCGAGCCCGAGTTCGGATTCGCGCGTCGCGGGGGGCAGGATATGCGCGATCGTTTCGGCCAGATCGCCGACCGCCTGATACGACTCCTCGAAGAGCCATTCCGGCAGGCCGGCGCGCTCGCGGGCGAGTTCGGTGAGCACGCGCGTCGGCACCGACTGGCGCGGCTTGCCGCCCGCGAGGAAATACGACGCCCACGCGGCATCCTCGGGCTCGGCCGCCGAGAAGTACGCGGTCAGCGCTTCGAGCTTCTCGTTCGTCGAAGTCGTCGCGTCGAGGGCGGCGTAGAGCGTGGCGAAGCGTTTCATTCTGCGTGGCTCGTCGTGCTCTCGACGGCCGCCGGCGCTTCGGCCGCGTCGGCTTCTATCGCGTCGTCGCCGTATTCTGTCGTGAAGGCGCCTGCTTCGAGGCCCTGTTCGCGCAGCCAGCGCACCATCGGCTCGATCTGGCCGTGCGTGACGATCACGCGTTCTGCACCGGTCGCGCCGATCGCGAGTTGCAGGCCGGGCCAGTCGGCGTGATCGGAGAGCACGAAGCCGCGATCCAGCCCGCGACGCCGCCGCGTGCCGCGCAGGCGCATCCAGCCGGACGCGAAGGCGTCGCTGTAGTCGCCGAAGCGCCGCATCCACGCGCTGCCCTGCGCGGACGGCGGCGCGACGACGAGCGCGCCCTTGAACGCGGCCTTGTCGCGCGCGGCGATCTCGGAGACCGGGCGCGTCGGCGGCAAATGCACGCCGGCCTGCACGTACGCGCGGTTGAGCGGCTCGACGGCGCCGTGGCAGAAGATCGGGCCGATCGCGGCATCGACGCCCGCGAGAATGCGCTGCGCCTTGCCGAACGAATAGCAGAAGAGCACCGACGCGCGTCCCTGCGCCGCGTTGTGCCGCCACCAGGAGTCGATGCCGTCGAACACGGTCTGCGACGGCTCCCAGCGATAGATCGGCAGGCCGAACGTCGATTCGGTGATGAAGGTGTCGCAGCGAACCGGCTCGAACGGCGCGCAGGTGGGATCGGGCTCGACCTTGTAGTCGCCCGAGGCAACCCACACGCGGCCCGCGTGCTCCACGCGCACCTGCGCCGAGCCGAGCACGTGCCCCGCCGGATGCAGCGAGACCGTCACGCCGTTGATCACGATGCGCTCGCCGTAAGGCACGCCCTGCAAGTCGATGCCGGGCAGCCGCGACAAGAGCACGCCGACGCCCGGCTCGGCCGCCAGATAGTGCCGATGGCCGAAGCGCGCATGATCGGCATGCGCATGCGTGATGACGGCGCGTTCGACCGGCCGCCACGGATCGATATAAAAGCGGCCTGCCGGACAGTAAAGCCCTTCCGGACGCGCGACGATCAGGTCAGCCCGTGTGTTCGTGCTTGTGCTTATGTTCGTGTTCAACCTCGCTCCGGCTCGTCCTTCGGATGAGCGTAGTTTGATTCACGCAACAGAGCACATGCCGTGCCCGTCATGAGTCTTTCACGAACCGTCACTAGGGTGTACAAGTTTCACTTAACAAGCGTGCGCATGGAGTGCGCGCGGCCCCGGCTCTTCTCTATGTCGATCGATACTGCGATGATTGCCCCGGCCGCTGCCGAAGCGGTCTGGATCGTGCGGCTGCAAGGCCACGCGCTGTACGACTTCGTGCGCCTGAAGCGCGTCTTCACGGGGCGCGACTCGCGTCATCAGGTCGTGCTGGTCGACGTCAAGCGGCTTCTCGAATGCGCCGATCGCGACGAGACCGACTATGTGCTCACGGCCGTCAGCGACTGGCATGCGGGCAAGGTAAAAGGAATCCGCGAATTCCTCGATCCCGACAATCCGCGCGTGCCCGAAATGCCTTATGTGACGATCTCGGCGCGGCGCGCGCCGGGGCTCCTAGGGCTCATCGGCGTGCACCGGGAGGGCGTGGTGTCGTTCCGGAACGGCCAGCATCGCGCGCGCTATCTCGCGCACGCGGGCGCGCTGTGCATGCCGGTGGAAGTGCACGAGCGCGAAGCCGAACTGCTGCGCCAGATGTGCGCGGCGTCGGGCGAGGCGTCGTCGGAATACGGGGATATCTGAGTTCGCGCGGGCCGAAAGCGCCTCAGCCGTCGACCACGTTGGTCGGCGCGCCGTCCTGCCACGCCCTGACGTTGCCGAGCGTCGTCGTGGCGATTTCGAGCAGCGCCTCGCGCGTGAAGAACGCCTGGTGCGACGTGGCGATCACGTTCGGAAACATCAGGAGGCGCGCGAGCACGTCGTCCTGCAGGAGACGGTTCGAGTGGTCCTCGAAGAAGAGGCCGCCTTCTTCCTCGTAGACGTCGAGCCCGAGATGGCCCAGCTGGCCGCTCTTCAATGCACCGGCCAGCGCATTGCTTTCGACGAGCCCGCCGCGCCCGGTGTTGATCAGCATCGCACCGCGCTTCATCTTGCCGAGCGCGCGTTCGTCGATGAGGTGATACGTCGCCGGCAAGAGCGGACAGCGAGCGGCACGTAGCGCGCGCCGCGTGCGAGCAGGTCCTCGGCGGGCGTGCCGGGATCGTACGCCAGCACGTTCATGCCGAAACCCGCCATGATGCCGCCGAACACACGGCCGATCCGATCATGCGGGTCGGCATACCGGGAATCCGTCAGTGAGTGGACCGGTCCGCCAGCGGCATGGCGTGCCCCGCGCTTGCGGTCGAAATCGGCATGAAGCCGGGCACGTGGGTCAACACCGCGTCCGGGCGTTCGACGCCGCCGTTCACCTGCGGCGCGAGCTTGGCGAGCGTGTAATCGATGAAAAAGCGCGTCTTGGCGGGCAGGTACTGGCGTCCGGGATAGACCACCGAAACCTTCATGTCGGGATCGTCGATTGCGTAGTCGGGCAGGACCCGCACGAGCGTTCCGGCATCGAGGTCGGCTCTGACGAGGCCTTCCGGAAGGACGGAGAAACCCATGCCCGCGAGCGTCGCGAGGCGCACCATCAGCGCGTTGTTGACCGTGTAGACCGGCGCGAGCGTGACCTGATCGGAGGCGCCGTGGCGATGGCGAAAATGCCAGGTGGAACTGCGGATTTCGTTGGGCAGCGCGACCGACGGATACGCCTGCAGGTCGACGGGCGCGCGCGGCGTGCCGTGCTCGGCGAGGTAGGCGGGCGTGGCGACCGGAATCAGCGGGTTGGTCGCGACCGGACGTTCGACGAGCGCGGTGCTTGTCACCATGAAGGCGGTGACGATGCCGACGTCGAAGCCGTCTTCCACCAGATCGACGTGGCGTTCGGCCAGCGTGAGCCGCACGTTGACCCTGGGATAGAGCTTGCGGAAGCCGTCGATGAGCGGTGTCAGCGTGAGCAGCGACAGCGAACTCGACGCCACGACGCGCAAGGTGCCGCTCGGTTCGCCTTCGGTGTGCGCGAGCGCGGATTCCAGATTGTCCAGTTCTTCCAGCAGGGCGCGGCAGCCTTCCAGATAGCGCGTGCCGGCTTCGGTGAGCGAAAGATTACGCGTGGTGCGGTTGATGAGACGCGTGCGCAGGTGCGCTTCGAGCATGGCGATCGATCGGGTGACTAACGCATTCGATACGTCGAGTTGTTGTGCTGCGCGTCGGAAACTTTCAGTCTCGGAGACGCGGACGAAGACTCGCATGGCATGAATCTGATTCATCACTATGACCCTCGGAAGATGTGTCGATTTATCCGATGCAAAACGTCGACCTCGATACAGCGGATTTTTAGAGACCCGCAAGGAAATAATATTGACAGCCGGTTCAAATTACAATATTTAATTTCTTCACGGTATTTCGTACGGGTTCTTAATACTTGTATGCTAGCGACCGGAATTCACTGACCACGGCGGCGAAATGCACGTGTAAAAATGACCAGAGAGGGCCGGTGACGATTTTGCAGAACGCGAAGTATTCTTGGAATGTTGCGCCAGCGGCTTGGTAAGCAAGGCGCTGCTGGATTTGCAGTTTGCGCCATTTGTTATTCTATAAATGCTTAGTCGTAAATCTGAGAATAGTTGTCAAGTGTGTACCGTTTCGCGTTTCGCTTTATGGAAGCTAAACTCTGATTCGGAAATTGCAACCTGTTATCGCAGAACGGGTGCCAATGTCGTGTAAACAACTGTACGAATCTCGTCCTATCCGGAATAAAGCCGTTTATTTCGCAGAGAAAGAGATAATCCATGCTCTGGCAGTTGCTCGCCGCTCAGCCTGAAATCGCGCTGTTCGCCAGTCTGGCGATCGGTTATCTCATCGGCTCCGTGAAGATCGGCCCGATCCAGCTCGGCGGCGTCTGCGGCACGCTGATCGTCGCGCTGATCCTCGGGCAAAGCGGCGCGCGCATTTCTCCCGATCTGAAAAACATCGCCTTCGCGCTTTTCATCTTCGCGCTCGGCTTCACGGGCGGCCCGCAGTTCTTCGCCAACATCGGCCGGGGCTGGCGCTACGGCATCCTGTCGATCGTCGAGATGGTCGTCGTGATCGGGCTCGTGCTCGGCGCCGTCGCGATGTTCAAGCTCGACCAGGGCACCGCCGCCGGCCTGCTCGCGGGCGCCGCGACCGAATCGGCGGTGGTCGGCACCGCGTCCGAGGCGATCGGCCGGCTCGGCCTTTCCGCCGCCGACACCGCGCGCCTGCAGGCGAACATCGTCACCGCGTACAGCGTGAGCTACCTGTTCGGGCTCGTCACGATCGTGCTGTTCACGAGCCAATTCGCGCCGCTCCTCTTGCGCGTGAACCTGCGCGAGGAGTCCGAGCGGCTGTGGCGCAAGCTCGGCGGCGACGGCGCCCTCGCGGAAGGCCAGAGCCTCGCCGCGCCGCCGCTCGTCGGGCGCGAAGTGAAGGTGATCGGCGCGGCGGGGCAGACCATCGGCGAACTCGAAGCGCGCTACGGCCACAACATCAGCGTGCAGCGCGTGACGCGCAGCCGCTCGGTGATCCGCGCGCAGCCGGCCGTCGTGCTGAAACCGGGCGATCGCATCCTGATCGGCGGACGGCGCGAAGCGGTCGTGCAGGCGATCCCCGCCATCGGCGAGGAAGTGTTCGGCGCGGATGTCGCCGATGCCTACGCCGACAAGCTCGACGTCATGCTCACGCATCGCGGCGTGCACGGCTTAACGGTCGCACAGGTGCGCGAGCGCGCGTCGCCCGCGGACGCGCGCGGCGTCTTCATCTCGGCGGTCACGCGGCTCGACAGCACGATTCCCGCGCTGCCCGGCACGGAATTGCATCGCGGCGACGTGCTGACGCTCGTCGGGGCGCGGGAAGACGTGGCGCGCGGCGCGGCGAAGCTCGGCTACGTCGTGCGCGCGACGCAGAAGACCGACTTCGTGTTCCTCGGCCTCGGCGTGCTCGTCGGCATTGCGCTCGGGCGGCTCTCCGCGCGGATGGGCGGCATCGACGTGACGCTCGGCACGGGCGGCGGGTGTCTCCTCGCCGGGCTGCTGTTCGGCTGGATCCGCTCGCGCTATCCGCTGATCGGCTCGCTGCCCTCGGCGGCCGCGCAGATATTGAAGGACTTCGGCCTCTGCACGTTCATCGCGGCGGTCGGGCTGTCGGCGGGCGCCGACGCCGTGCGCCTGATCCGCGAATACGGCGTCGCGCTGCCGGTCGCGGGGGTCGTCATCACGCTCGGGCCGGCGCTCGTCTCGCTGTTCGTCGGACGGTTCCTGCTGAAGCTCGAAGTGCCGATGCTGCTCGGTGCGATCGCCGGACAGCAGTGCAGCACGCCGGCGATCAGTGCGCTCGTCGGCGTGACCGGCAACTCGACGCCCGTCATCGGCTACACGATCACCTACGCGCTCTCGAACGTGCTGCTGCCGCTGATGGGCCCGCTGATCGTCGGCCTCGCGGGCAAGTTCGGCTAGGGCGGCGCCCACCACCATAAAGGGACCCGATGGACTGGCTACACCAGATCGTCCAGAAGTCGCCGGAAGTGGCGCTTTTCCTGTCGCTCGCGATCGGCTACCTGATCGGCCAGATCAACTTCGGCAAGTTCCAGCTCGGCGGCGTGGGCGGATCGCTGCTCGCGGCGGTCGTGATCAGCCAGGTGGGCGTGCAGATCGACAACGGCGTCAAATCCGTGATGTTCGCCGTCTTCATCTACGCGGTCGGGTACGACTCGGGCCCGCAGTTCTTCAACTCGCTCAATCGGCGCACGCTGCGCGAGATCGCGATGGCCGTGTTTCTTGCCGCGACCGCGCTCGTCACGGTGATCGTCTGCGCGCGGCTTTTCGGGCTGAACAAGGGTCTCGCGGCGGGGCTCGCGGGCGGCGCGCTCACGCAGTCGGCGATCATCGGCACGGCCGGCGACGCCATCGCGCGGCTCGGCCTGCCGGCGGCGGAAACGAAGGCGCTGCAGTCGGATGTCGCGATTGCCTACGCCGTCACCTACGTGTTCGGCTCGCTCGGCGCGATCATCGTGTGTGTGAACATCCTGCCGAAGTTCATGGGCCAGAACCTGCACGACGCCGCGCTCGACGCCGAGAAGGCGCTGGCCGGCACGGGCGGTAGCGGGCCGGGCGCGGGGCAGACGTCGACGTTGCCGGTGCTCGTCGGGCGCGCGTTTCGCGTGCTCGGCGGCGGTGGACGCACCGTCGCGCAGATCGAGACGGCGGAGCAGGACATGATCACGATCGAGCGCATCCGGCGCGCGGGCAAGCCGCTCGAACCGCGTCCGGACGTGATGCTCGAAGCCGGCGACATCGTGCTCGTCGTCGGGCGCCGGGAAGTGATGGTCGCGGCGGCGTCGCAACTCGGCGAGGAAGTCGGCGACACCGACGGCATCAGCCTCGTCATGCAGCGCCGCCAGGGCGTGTTCACGCGCCGCGGCATGAATCACACGACGATCGCGGCGGTGCGCGCGAGCGTCGACCGCGAATTGCGGCATGGCGTCTATATCCACGAGATCCGGCGCGTGGACCGGCCGCTGCCGGTGCTGCCCGAAACCGAACTCGAACACGGCGACGTGATCACGTTCTTCGGGTCGCCGCAGGACACCAGACGCGCCGTCGATGCCGCCGGCTACGAGCTGCCGTACACCAACAAGACCGACTTCATCTACATGGGCGTCGGCATCGTGGTGGGATTGCTGATCGGCCTCGTCGTGGTGAACCTGGGCGGCATTCCGCTCACGCTCGGCTCGGGCGGCGGGTGCCTGCTCGCAGGGCTCGTGTTCGGCTGGATGCGCGGCAAGCATCCGATGTACGGTGTGATGCCGCCGGCGGCCTCGCAACTGCTCAAGGATTTCGGGCTGGCCGCGTTCGTCGCGGTGGTTGGGATCAACTCGGGACTGCAGGCGGTCGTGACGGTCAAGGAGAGCGGCCTCACGATCTTCCTGCTCGGCGTGTTCGTCACGCTGTTTCCGCTCTTGCTGACGATGCTGTTCGGCCGCTACGTGCTGCGCTACGACAACGCCGCGCTGCTCGCCGGCGCGCTTACCGGTTCGCGCAGCGCGAATCCGGCATTCGGCGCCGTGCTCGACAAAGCCGCGAGCGGCGTGCCGACGGTGCCGTTCGCGATCACCTATGCGCTCGCGAACGTCCTTTTGACGCTGCTCGGGCCGCTCGTCGTCGGGCTGCTTTGAACGCTTCGCGACGATCCGGGGAACCCGCGGCGCCCGCGCGGACCGAAGTACGATAGTGCTTCGAGGAGAACGCGATGACCCAATCGATTGAAACCGTAGCCTTGCCGACCGGCGAGGCGATTCCGAAGCTCGGCCAGGGCACCTGGGGAATGGGCGAACGCGCGGGCGCGCGCCGGGACGAGATCGCCGCGTTGCGCGCGGGCGTCGAACTCGGCATGACGCTCATCGACACCGCCGAGATGTACGGCGACGGCGAAAGCGAAAAGCTGATCGCCGAAGCGCTCGGCAGCCTGCGCGACGACATTTTCATCGTGAGCAAGGTGTATCCGCACAACGCCAGCGAGCGCGGCGTGCAGGCGGCGTGCGAGCGCAGTCTGAAGCGCCTGAACACCGACCGCATCGAACTGTATTTGCTGCACTGGCGCGGCGGCGAGGATCTCGAAGGCGCGGTGGCCGGCTTCGAAAAGTTGAAGCGCGACGGCAAGATCCGTCACTGGGGCGTGAGCAACTTCGACACCGACGACATGGAGGAACTCTTCGCGCTCGACGACGGCAACGCGTGCGCGACCGACCAGATTCTCTACAACGTCGCGCGTCGCGGGCCGGAATTCGACCTGCTGCCGTGGCTGCGCGAACGCGGTCTCCCGGCGATGGCGTACAGCCCCGTCGATCACGCACGGCTGCCGAAGAAAAGCGTGCTGAACGACATCGCGGCGGCGCGCGGCGTGTCGATGTTCCAGATTGCGCTCGCGTGGGTGCTTCAGCAGCCCGGCGTCTGCTCGATTCCGAAGGCGTCGAACGTGGCGCATGTGAAGGAGAACCGCGCGGCGGCGGATCTCGCGCTCACCCCGGACGAACTCGCGCAGATCGACAGCCACTTCAGGCCGCCGAAACACAAACAGCATCTGGAAATGCTCTGACGCGGCGGGTTCCCCGGCGCGGCCGAATGTCATGTAACGCACCGACGCGACGCTCGGCCGGGTGTCTGATGGACGTGTCCCGGCAGACGAGCGCTCGCCGCTTGCATGCGGACGTCAACGCCGCACGCGCGTGCGGCGACACCATCGGCTCGTCGTGCGGGCCGCAGCCAGGAGCGATCGATGTTGAACCGCCTCATCCGAGCAAGCGCGCATCAGAGCGGCACCGCGCTGTGCGCGGATTTCGATCGCGATACCGGCCGGCTGCGCGTCTTCGAGAACGGTGCGCTGCGCTTCGAATGGTTTCCGCCGCATTCGTGGTTCATGATCGCGTCGGCGGCGGGCTTCAGCAAATGGGGCTGCCACCCGGGCGAACCGGAACTCGAAGCGGTGCTGCGCGACGTGCTCTCGCGGAAGCCCTGGGTCGAAGGCGCCGCGAACCGATCCGGCGCGATGCGCGCGTAATAGGCAGAAAAGCGTGCAAAAACGCGTGCAGAAACGCTCAGAAACGGCGAGTGTCGTGGCGCGAGCATGAAACCCGCGTGACACCGATGTGAAAGCGTGCCCCGTTGCGGGCGCGCTTTTTTTACGACCGGTGACCTTCGCCCGGTCCGCGACGCGGTCCGGAAGAGCGTTCGCCCTCGCCATGCGGAGTGTCGTGGGTGCGCCGGTTGGTCGGCGGCTTGCCGGTGTCGGGCTGGATCGTCGAGATGGCGTGCTTGTAGACGACCTGCACGCCGGTCGGCGCGCGCAGGATCACGACGTGCCGGTCGAACGATTCGATGTAGCCGACGAGCCGGATTCCGTTGACGAGAAAGACCGCCACACGCACTTTTTCCTCGCGTGCGGCAGTGAGCAGGTCATATTGAGGTTCGTCGGGTTTCTGAACCATTGCGTTCACCTGATATTTGGATGTGTTGTTGTCGATCTCGATGCCGGCGAACGTGTCCGGCTCGCTGCCAACGACAGCGTAGCCGACCTCGGTTCTTTCGCGCGGGCCGTTTCCATCAGGGTATCTCAATGCTGCCCGCGCGGCTCGCGCTCCTCGCTCGAATTTGACGTTCGATTCGAGGTCCGCCGCAACGTTCGCTTTTGTCTTCGGTTTCTTTGTGCAGCTCGCGTGCCGCCGTTGTCGCGCGCCATCCTGAGGAGCGCGATGTGATTCTGACGGCGTCGCGTCGGTTTCGCTCCAATAGTTTCACCGACACAAATCCATGTCCAGCACGGCCCGCACGCAGCGCATTCGTGTGAGGGATCGGCTGCGTCGCCGGCCCGCGCGACGACGTCCACTTTTTCCGGATGCTTCGATCTGCGAAACTGGCGCGGCTCGCCTCGCCCGTTCGACGCTGCACGCCGGGCACGCGGCAAAAAAAACGCTCGCGGGAGCGAGCGCTTTGATCGTCGATGGCGGGGCGATCAGGCCGTGGCCGGCCCGCCGACGCCGCGTCCGGTTCGCATGTACAGCGCGACCGACAGTGCGACGGCCAGCGCCGCCGCCACGGCGGCGAACAGGAACACCGAGCCATAGCCGAACTCGCCCGCGATGTAGCCCGCAAGCGGCCCGGTCAGTCCGAGCGACAAGTCGAGGAACACCGAATACGCCGAGAGCGCCGCGCCACGGCTCGTGGGCGGAACGAGCCCGACCGCCTCGACGCCCAGCGCCGGGAACACGAGCGCGAAGCCGAAGCCGGTGAGCGCGGCGCCCGCGAGCGCGAAGGTCGGATCGGCGGAGAGCCACAGCATCAGCAAGCCCGCGCATTCGAACGCGAACGAGACGATCGCGACGCGAAAGCCGCCGTAGGTCTTGATCGTGTTCGCGAACAGGAGGCGCGCGCCGACGAACATCGTGCCGAACACCGTGAGCGAGAGCGCCGCGTTCGGCCAGTTGTGCGCGGCGTAGAAGAGGGTGATGAACGTCGCGATCGAACCGAAGCCCGCCGAGCCGAGCGCGAGACCGAGTCCGTGCGGCAGCACGCGGAAGAAGACGCTGCGGTACGACATGCGCTCGCCGTGCACGACCGGAACGGGCGCCATGCGCGTCGCGAGCCAGTAGCCGAGCGCGCCGAGCGCGATCACGAGAAAGCCGAGCGACGCGAAGCCGATTGAATGGTCGAGGAACACGCCGAGCGGCGCGCCGATCGCAAGCGCGCCATAGGTGGCGATGCCGTTCCAGGAAATGACCTTCGCGTTGTTCGATACCCCGACGCGCCCGATGCCCCACGTGATCGACCCAGTGCCGACCCAGCTTTCACCGAAACCGAGCACGAGCCGCCCGAGGATCAGCAACACGAGGCTGACCGCGTGCCACTGCGCCGCCAGCGCCGAGCCCAGCAGCAACACGCCGCTCGCCGCGCACGCCATGAGGCCGTAGAGCACCGTCTTCTTCGGCCCGAGCGTATCGGCGGTGCGGCCGGCAAGCGGACGCGAGGCGAGCGTCGCGAAGTACTGGACGCTGATCGCCGCGCCCGCCATCACCGAGCCGAAGCCGAGGTCCGTGTGCACGAAACCGGGCAGCACCGCGAGCGGGATGCCGATGGTCAGGTAGCACAGGAAGGTGAAGACGACGACGGACACGATGCGTCCGGTAATGGCGAGGTCGCTGGGACGCGTGGTGGAAGAATGGGTGGACATTGGGGTAACTGCGGGTTGAATTCGGCCGGGAGTCGTGATTCTCCCATATGTTGCAGTGCAGCGTCCGCCAAGTTTTGTAACCAGACGGATCAAATCCCGCCTTTGCGCGCTATCGGCGCGCGCCGCAAACCCTTGATCCAAAAGGCTTCCCGATAATATTGGGACAGGAATATGTCGTTCATCCTGGGCCGGCTATGGGTTGTCGTTTTTGTCGATGATAGTTTTCCGACCATCGCACAGGCTGCGCGAGCCCCGCGCAACCAGCATCGAGCCCAGAGACCCACAATGAGCCAGCCGATTCGCTTCTACCACCGCAACGCGATCCGCGAAGTGAGCGACGCATCGACGACCCGCACGGTCCTTCAATACTTGCGCGAGGACGCGCGCTGCACCGGCACCAAGGAAGGCTGCGCGGAAGGCGACTGCGGCGCGTGCACCGTCGTGATCGGCGAGGCGGATTCCAACGGCGGCGTCGCGTTCAAGGCGGTGAACGCGTGCATTCAGTTTCTGCCGACGCTCGACGGCAAAGCGCTCTTCACCGTCGAAGACCTGCGTCAGCCGGATGGCTCGCTACATCCGGTGCAGCAGTCGCTCGTCGATTGCCACGGGTCGCAGTGCGGTTTCTGCACGCCGGGCTTCGTGATGTCGATGTGGGCGCTCTACGAAAAGCACGGTCATGCGACGAGTCCGTGCGCCGCGAAGTCGGCGCCGTCGCGCGAGGAAATCAACAACGCGCTGACCGGCAACCTGTGCCGCTGCACGGGATACAAGCCGATCGTCGACGCCGCCGAAAAGATGTTCGACGCACCCGCGCCGCTCGCACCGGTCGACGTGACGGCGCTCGCGCAGAAGCTCGCCGGCATCCGGCGCGACGACACCTTCCACTACGAGCACGCCGGCCG
This sequence comes from Caballeronia telluris, assembly GCF_001544495.1. GTDB lineage: Bacteria > Pseudomonadota > Gammaproteobacteria > Burkholderiales > Burkholderiaceae > Caballeronia > Caballeronia telluris. The sequence continues at coordinate 53,071 of NZ_FCNZ02000013.1, read as the reverse complement.
CCGCTTCGACGCGCCGCGCACGATCGAGGCGCTCGCGCAACTCAAGGCCGAGCGGCCGGAAGCGCGCATCCTGGCGGGCAGCACGGACGTCGGCCTGTGGGTGACGAAGCAACTGCGCGATCTCGGCGACATCGTCTACGTCGGGCAGATCGAGACGTTGCAGCGCTGCGAGACGAACGACCCGTGGATCGAGATCGGCGCGGGCGTGACCGTCGAGCGCGCGTATGCGGAACTCGCGAAGCAGTATCCCGAACTCGCCGAGATGTGGCAGCGCTTCGCCTCCCTGCCGATCCGCAATGCCGGGACGATCGGCGGCAACGTCGCGAACGGCTCGCCGATCGGCGATTCGATGCCCGGCCTGATCGCGCTCGGCGCGCGCGTCGTGCTTTTCGGCGCGAACGGCGAGCGCGAGATGCCGCTCGAAGACCTCTACCTCGCGTATCAGAAGAAGGACATGGCGGAGCACGAATTCGTCGCCGGCCTGAAGGTGCCGACGCGCAGCGGCGCGCGCGCGAAGCTGCAGTTCCGCACCTACAAGCTCTCCAAGCGCTTCGACTCCGACATTTCCGCCGTGTGCGCCGCGTTCTCGTTCATCGCCGATGGCGACACGATCCGCGAGCCGCGCATCGCGTTCGGTGGCATGGCCGCGACGCCCAAGCGCGCGAGCCACGCCGAAAGCGTCCTCGCCGGCGCGCAATGGCACGAAGCCACCGCCCAGGCCGCGATGGTCGCGCTGGGCCGCGATTACGCGCCGCTCACCGACATGCGCGCGAGCAGCCACTACCGGTTCGATACGGCGAAGAGCCTGATCTACCGGTTCTGGCTCGAGACGCGTCCGCATGATCCGCTGCCGAAGCACGCGCTCGATGTGCGCGCCATTCAACTGGTCGAAGTGCAGTAAGAGGAAACCGACAACATGAACCAGCAAGCCGAAGCCTTCCTCACCGACGCCCAGTCGCTCGCCGACGACATCGACGCGTTCAAGCAAGTCCACGTTTCGCGCCCGCACGAATCGGCGCATCTGCATGTCAGCGGGCGCGCGAGCTACACCGACGACATTCCGCTCGTCGCCGGCACGCTGCACGCCGCGCTCGGCATGAGCCCGAAGGCGCACGCGAAAATCGTGTCGATGAACTTCGACGCCGTGCGCGCGACGCCGGGCGTCGTCGCCGTCTTCACCGCCGAGGACATTCCGGGCGTCAACGACTGTGGCCCGATCATCCACGACGATCCGGTGCTCGCCGACGGCATCGTGCAGTTCGTCGGCCAGCCGATGTTCATCGTGGTCGCGACGTCGCACGATGCGGCGCGGCTCGCCGCCCGCCGTGCGCAGATCGAATTCGAGGATTTGCCCGCCGTGCTGACCGCGCAGGAAGCGCGCAAGGCCGAATCGTATGTGCTGAAGCCGCTCAAGCTCGCGCGCGGCGACGCACCCGGGCGCATGGCGCGCGCGGCGCACCACGAGCGCGGCGAGATGCTGCTCGGCGGCCAGGAACAGTTCTATCTGGAAGGACAGATCGCCTACGCCGTGCCGAAGGACGACGACGGCATGCATGTCTTCTGCTCGACGCAGCATCCGAGCGAGATGCAACATCTCGTCGCGCACGTGCTGAAGGTGCCGTCGCACAACGTGCTGGTCGAATGCCGCCGGATGGGCGGCGGCTTCGGCGGCAAGGAATCGCAGTCGGGCATCTTCGCGTGCTGCGCCGCGCTCGCCGCATGGAAGCTGCTGTGCCCGGTCAAGCTGCGCCCGGACCGCGACGACGACATGATGATCACCGGCAAGCGCCACGACTTCCATTACCACTTCGAAGTCGGTTATCGCGACGACGGCGTGATCGACGGCGTGTCGGTCGACATGACTTCGCGCTGCGGCTTTTCCGCAGACCTCTCGGGCCCGGTGATGACGCGCGCCGTCTGTCACTTCGACAACGCGTACTGGCTGCCCGACGTCCATATCGAAGGCTATTGCGGCAAGACCAATACGCAGTCGAATACCGCGTTTCGCGGCTTCGGCGGACCGCAGGGCGCGTTCGCGATCGAGTACATCATCGACAACGTCGCGCGTTCGCTCGGCATGGATTCGCTCGACGTGCGCCTGAACAACCTCTACGGCAAGACCGACAACAACCGCACGCCCTACGGCCAGACGGTCGAGGACAACGTGCTGCCGGAATTGCTCGGCGAACTGGCCGAGACGAGCGACTACCGGCGTCGTCGTGAAGCCGTGCGCGAATTCAACGCGAAGAACGAGATCCTGAAGAAGGGGCTTGCGCTCACGCCGGTCAAGTTCGGCATCGCGTTCAACGTGACGCACTTCAACCAGGCGGGCGCGCTCGTCCATATCTACACCGACGGTTCGATTCTCGTGAACCACGGCGGCACCGAGATGGGGCAGGGGCTCAACACCAAGGTCGCGCAGGTCGTCGCGCACGAACTCGGCATCGACTTCGGGCGCGTGCGCGTGACGGCCACCGACACGAGCAAGGTCGCGAATACGTCGGCCACCGCGGCATCGACCGGAACCGATCTGAACGGCAAGGCCGCGCAGGACGCCGCGCGCCAGTTGCGCGAGCGGCTCGCGAAGTTCGCCGCCGAGAAGTTCGGCGGGAGCGAGGTGGCGGCATCGAGCGTGCGCTTTGCGAACGACCGCGTGATCGTCGGCGACGATGCGATTCCGTTCGAGGAGGTCATCGCGAAGGCGTATCTCGCGCGCGTTCAGCTGTGGTCCGACGGCTTCTACGCGACGCCCAAGCTCCATTGGGATCAGGCGGCGCTGCAAGGCCGGCCGTTCTCCTATTACTCGTATGGCGCGGCGGTGTCGGAAGTCGTGATCGACACGCTCACGGGCGAGATGCGCGTGCTGCGCGCGGACGCGTTGCACGACGTCGGCGATTCGCTGAATCCGGCGCTCGACAAGGGTCAGGTGGAAGGCGCATTCGTGCAGGGCATGGGCTGGCTCACGACCGAGGAGTTGTGGTGGAACGCGGGCGGCAAGCTGATGACGCACGCGCCGTCGACGTACAAGATTCCGACCGTCAACGACACGCCTGCCGATTTCCGCGTGAATCTCTTCAAGAACCGCAACGTGGAGGACAGCATCCACAAGTCGAAGGCGGTCGGCGAGCCGCCGCTGCTGTTGCCGTTCTCGGTGTTCTTCGCGATCCGCGACGCGGTGGCGGCCGTCGGCGGCAACAAGGTGAATCCGGCGATGAACGCGCCGGCCACGGCCGAGGAGATCCTGAAGGCGGTGAATGCGGTGAGGAGCGCGCGGTCATGATGCACGTCGTGTTGTTTGGCGCGGGCCACGTGGGACACGCGCTCGTGAAGGTGCTCGGGACGCTGCCGTGCGTCGTGCAGTGGGTCGACGCGCGCGACGAGCTCTTTCCCGACGAAGTGCCCGCCAACGTGCAGATCGAACCGACCGACCTGGCCGAAGCGATCGTCGATGAAGCGCCGGCGGGCGCGTACTTTCTCGTGATGACGCACGATCATTCGCTCGACTTCGCGTTGACTCAACGCATCATGCGGCGCGAGGACTTTGCGTACTTCGGGCTGATCGGGTCGAAGACGAAGCGGGTGAAGTTCGAGCGGCGGCTGGTGGAGCGGGGGGTGTCCGGGCATCGGCTCGCGGAAATCACTTGTCCGATCGGGGTCGAGGGAATCGTCGACAAGGCGCCGGCTTCGATCGCGCTGGCGGTCGCGGCGCAGTTGCTGCGGGTGAGTTGCGCGAAGCGGCAGGCGGTCGGGACGATGAGCGTCAGCGCGTAGGCCCTTGAGCCGTCGCGCACTCGTCACGATATTCGTGTTGGAAAATTATATCCAATTGGATATAATCGGGCGAATGAAGCCGATTCGATTTCTTGGAGACGCGCTCAAGTGTTTGCGCGACTTTCCCCAAGGACGCGAGGCACGACGCCGGATTCCAGCTAGACAAAGTGCAGCGCGGGCAGCAACCCGACGACTTCAAGCCCATGCCGTCCATCGGCCGGGGCGTAGAAGAATTGCGCCTATGGGACGACTCGGGCACGTACCGCGTCGTCTACACGGCGCGCCTCGCTGACGCGGTTTATGTATTGCATGCCTTTCAGAAGAAAACTCAGGCCACGTCAAAACGCGACATCGATCTGGCAGCAGCCAGGTTCAACGAATTGATGAGGGGTTTGAAATGACGAAGGCTACAACCGGACCGCATACCTACGCCAGCGTCTGGGATGCGCTCGCCGATACGCCCGAACAGGCCGCCAATCTCCAGGCTCGCGCGGAACTCATGCAGCAGGTCGCGGCCGTCGTGAGCGATGGAGGCTGGACGCAGGAGGAGGCCGCGCGTCGTTGCGGCGTGACTCAGCCGCGTATCAACGACTTGTTGCGCGGACGCGTGTCGCGCTTCTCTCTCGACGCACTCGTCAACATTGCGACGGCACTCGGCCGGCGCGTTCACATCGAGTTGCTGGCGGCCTGAACACCGGCCGCTCCCGCCCGCTTCCCCGTCAACCCATCCGAAACCTGCGCCATCAACGCGCGCAGCCACACGACATCGGTCGGTTGCTCCGGCTGCGGCAGCGAAAGCTGATAGCACTTGATCCGCGGAAACGGCACCGGCGACTCCAGCACCGCCAGCGGCAGCATCGCCGCGTAGTGCAACGCGAACCGCCGCGGCGCGGTAAAAATCAGGTCCGACTGCAACAGCACCTGCGGCACGAGCCCGAAGTACGGAATCGTCGCGACGATGCGTCGCCGGATGCCCGCGCGCTCCAGCCCGATATCGATCGGATGGCGCTTCGCGCCGCTATACGGCGTCGGCGCCAAGTGGGCCGCGAGTGCGTAACGCTCGGCCGTCAGCGGCTCGCGCGCGAGCGGATGGTCGGCGCGCATCAGGCAGACGAATACATCGGTGAAAAGATCCTGGCGCTCGAAACGCGGCTCCGGCTTCGTCCAGTTCGCGACGACGAGATCGATCTCGCCCGCGTCCAGCGCGCGCTCGTGATCGCGCATCGGACTGAGCGATTCGATCTCCAGCCGCGCGTGCGGCGCCGCCTCCCGGAACGCGCCGACCAGCGTCGGCATGAAGAAATCGTTGAGATAGTCGGGCGCGGAGATGCGGAACGTGCGCCGCGAACTGGCGGCGTCGAAGTCGCCATGCGGCGTCGCAATGAACTCGACTTCGCGCAGCGCGCGCTGCGCCGGCGCGAGCAGCGACTCGCCATATTCGGTCGGCACCATGCCCTGCTTGCCGCGCACGAGGATCGGATCGTTCAGGATTTCGCGCAGACGCCTGAGCGCGGTGCTGATCGCCGGCTGCGTCTGGTTCAGCCGCTGCGCCGTCTGCGTCACGCTGCGTTCGAGCAGCAGCGTGCGCAGCACGCGGATGAGCCAGATGTCGAGTGAATCGGCGATGTCGTTCATGGGCGCGGATTGAATACGATACGGACGGCGGCGGGCCGCCAACGGAGAGTCGGGAAACGCCCAAGTTAAGCCGTTCCGGCGCGCGACGCCATAGCAGGCCCGCTATGCGCGGCATAGCGGCGTGGCTTTGCGGCACGTCGGGCGTCGAACGGGCGCTCGCTACCCGAAATCGGTGTCCGTCGGCGCCATCGGCAGGCTGCTGATGCGGCGAACCTCCATCCCGTCGAGCCAGTTCGGCGACCGCGCGACGTAGAGCATCATCGGCAGCGTGTCCTCGCCCCAGAACAACTGGTCGTTGACGACGAAGGTCGGCACGCCGAACACGCCGAGCGACACCGCCAGATCGTTGTTCGCCCGCAGTTTCGCCTTGATGTCCTCCTGCTCGATCAGCGTCTCGCCGTCCGGCATACCGACTTGCTGGCACAGATCGCGAAAGCCTTCGGGCGTCGACGGATCGCGGCCGTCGCGCCAGATGAAGCGAAAGATGTCGCGCACGCACGCGATGTCGCTGCCCGCCGCGACGGCAAGGCGCAGCGGTTTGCTCGGATCGAACGGATGCTTGGGCGGCATCCGGAACGGAATGCCCAGTTGCTCGGCGCGAAAGAGCGCGTGCCGGTAGGTGAAGACGCGTTTCGACGGAATCGTCGCCGCGTGAGGCTGGCCCCACCGGTCGAGCAGTTTGTACAGTTCGACCGGCGTGACCTCGAAGGGCATCGCCGGCCATTTGTCGTGCTGTTCGAGCAGCAGATACGAAAACGGCGAGATAAAATCGAAGAAAAAGTACGGCTGGCCGTGACGGGGGGTGTTCGAGGCGCTCATGATTGTTCTCCCTGACCTGATGCTTGCTGCGCGCTGTGACTCGATCCAATTGTGTATTCGGCTGCGTCGGATCCTGACTCCGCCCGACTTGCACTCATCTTAAGTGCTGCGTCACGCGATGTCTGCCCGCGACGCGACATCGCGCGCATCCGGCGTGCCGCGTGCGCGAGCCGCCTCCTGTCCCGCGGACGAGCGTTCGCCGCGAGCCGCCTGCGCGTCGCGCGCGAGCGCCTGATCCTGCGTCAGCCGATGCCGCACGAAGCCGATATGCTCGCGCAGCACGTAGAACTGGTCGGCGAACGCGAGCGGCATCTTCATGCGATTGACGGCGTTCTCGATCGCGTCGACCCGGTCGATCAGCGCCTCGCGCTCCTCGTGTCCGGGGTCGCCCATCGCCTCGCGCTCGATCGCAATCAGCGCGCCATACCAGCGGTAGATGCGCGATTTCACGCGCCACCGGTAGAGTCCCGGCACGAGCCGCAGGCCCGGAATCAGCACGACGATGATCGGCACCAGCAGCACGATCACGCGATCCGCGAGACTCGCGACCCAGAACGGCAGCGTGCGGTACAGGAAACTCTTGCCCGACTTGTAGTAGCGCTCGGCGTCGTCGCTGATCCGGTATTCGTGGACGAGCGGCGCCGGGAACTCGTTCGCGCGCTGCATCAGGTTCGCGCGGCCGTGGACCTCGCGCGCGGCTTCGATCAGCAAATCGGAGAGCGCCGGATGCAGCCCGTCGCGGGCGACGAGCTCGGCGGTCGGCGCGACCATGTGGATTGGCTTGGGCGGCAGATTTTTCGCGAAATCGAACGCGCCCATCGGCAGCTCGATCACGTTCAGGTACGGAAAGCGCCGCGAGTAGGCATCGGCCTGCGAAAAGTCGAAGAAGCGCACGCCGGGCATGCGAAAGAGGCGGCCCATCGTCGGCGGCTGCGCGGAGTCGCCCGTGAGGAAGACGGCGTCGACATCGCCTTTGACGAGCGCCGCCGCCGCCTCGTTGCCCGCGAGCGGCAGCAGTTCGGTGTCGTCGCCCGGCTCGATGCCGTTCGCCTTCAGGAGCGTGAGCGCGAGCGCCCGCGTGCCGCTGCCTTCGGCGCTGATCGCGAGGCGCTTGCCCTTCAGTTCCGACAGACGCGAGATGGCCGGGCCGTGATAGAACACGGCAAGCGGCACGTAAGCGACGCTGCCAAGCGACATCAGGTTGTCATGCGCCGCGCCCGGCGTGCTGACGCCGCCTTGCACGAAGCCGACGTCGACCTTTTGCTTCGGGTCGTCGAGACGGCGCAGGTTGTCGAGCGAGCCTTGCGTTTCCAGCACGTTGAGCGTGACGCCATTGCGAGCGAGGATCGTCTTGTATTTCTGCGCGCTGTTCCAGAACGAGCTGCCTTTCGTGCCGGCGGCGATCGTCAGCGTGCTCGGCGGCGCGGGCTGGATCAGGCGCACGGCCAGATAGATCGCGGCCGCGCTCACGAGGAGGATCGGCACGAACGTCAGCGCGAGGTCGCGCCACGAAATGGCAACGAAGCGCGCGACGATGCGTGGCGGCGTGAGACGCGCATTGCGTGTCGCGCGGCGGTCCTTGTCGGGGCCGGTCCCGGGTCCTGGGTTGGGCTCTGGAGGCTGGTTCATCGCTTGGTCGGTGGTCGGGAGGCGGAAAGCGGGTGCAGGTTCGTCTTCCCGTCGTCGGTGATTCGGCGGCAAGTGCTTCGTTCGGATTGCAATCTCGCCGAAGATGGGGCGACGTGACACCTCGCTGCGCAAGAAAACAGCGCGTGGTAAACGTCGTCGCGCGGCACCGGCTGCCCTTTCCCGACGATGGTACATGAGATCGAATCCGCACCGGACCGCCGCGACGGGCGGGAGCGGGCGGCGACCAGGCGGGTCGGCATGAAGCCGGCATGAAGCTGGCATGAAGCGCGCATGTCACGGCGCGGGTTGCGCGGCGGCGTCGCTGTCGCTTAAAAGCTTTGCGCTTCTGTGCGTGCTGGATTAAATTGACGTTCGCCGCCGTGCACCTGCACACGCGTGCGCTTGACCCGCAATGTGGGTCGATGCATACGCCGCGCGTCAGAATGGAAGGCGGCGAGCTGATCAGCAGTCCGGCAGCCGCCGCGCAGCACCCCAAATATGAGCCGCCGGGCCACGCCCGCAACCGGCCGAGCATTCGATTGATTCGCCAGCCTCTCGCAGCACCGTGTTGCCACATCCGCCGGCTCGCCGGCCGTCATGCATGCGCGCGGGCCGCGCCATGTCCGCGGCCATCGCGTTCCGCATGATGTCGTAGCAAGCCGCCAGAAAGATGCGGTCCCATCCGAAGTAGCAAGTGTGCGAAGTAGCAACTGTGCGAAGTCAATAAGCGAAGCAAAAGGAGAAATCATGAAAGCTGTCGATATGTTGAAGGCGCTGGGCGTGGTGGTATGCGTGGCCGTGGCCTCGAGCGCGTATGCCCAGTCGAGCGATGCCATGGCGACCACCGACTCGGCGGCCTCCGCCAAGGCCCAGAAGAGCGCGACCAAGAAGACCGACCGCAAGCTGGGCAACGACGTACGCAGGGCGTTGGCGAAGGCGCAGGGGTTTGACGTGTCGAACGTGTTCGTGAAAGCGCGCGGCGGTGCAGTGGTCCTGACCGGCACCGTGCCGGACGGCAGCCAGATCTCCCAGGCCGAGGAAGTCGCGAAGGGCGTGGCCGGCGTGAAATCCGTGTCGAACAAGATCACGCTCGGCGTGCAGGGCGGAGGGGGCTGAAGCCGAGCAAGACGTGGGGCGTCGTCGTGCGTAGCGCGGCGTCGCCGGGGCTCATGGCCTGACGGGTTCCGGCGCTTCGCGCGCCGGAACCCGTTTTCGTTTGGCGTCGCCAAGTTGGTGTCGAAAGCCGGGCGCCGTCTCGACATCGAGACGCTTTCCCGGGGCGAGACAAACGCGCGGATGCGCATGTTTCCTCGTCCGGCGTGAGAAAGCGCCGCGCGCGTGTCTTCCGTTCTGGACGGCTGAAGGGTCCGGCTGTGCCCGGCCGCCAGCGGTGGAGGGCGAAGGCACGGAATCGTCCTGGAACTTGCATCGGCAGTAAAGCGTTTTTGCGTCCGCGAAAACGCCATGCCGGGCCGCTCGCCCGGTCACATAAACATCATGACGGAGACTGAGAATGACAAGAATTCCGAGGCTTCCATGGATGACGGCTTTCGCCGCCCTGAGCGCGGTCGCGCTCGCTGCGTGCGGCAGCAGCGACGACAACAACAGCGCCCCCGCGAACAACACGCTGCCGAACTTCGTCGCGGGATCGGTGAAGACGCAGTCCTACGACGGCAATACCGACGACCTGCTGACCGCCGGCCTCGGCAAGACAGGGCTCGCGTCCGCGACGCCGCCGACGATCGCGAGTCCCGCGCAGCCGACCGCCGCCGAATTGCGGCGCCTGGCGATCTATTCGAACTACCGCGCGCTCGTCGACATGTCGGCGAACGGCGGCTACGGCCGTTTCTGGGGGCCGAACGTCGACCTGAACGGCAACGACACGCTCGGCGAAGGCAAGATCGCCGGCAAGGAATACCTCGCGTTCGCCGACGACGGCAGCGGCACGAAAAACGTGAGCCTGCTCGTGCAGATTCCGGCGAGCTTCAACCCGGACCATCCGTGCATCGTTACGGCGACGTCGTCCGGCTCGCGCGGCGTGTACGGCGCGATCTCGGCGGCGGGCGAATGGGGCCTGAAGCGCGGCTGCGCGGTCGCCTACACCGACAAGGGCAGCGGCAACGGCGCGCACGAACTCGCGACGAACATCGTCACGCTGATCGACGGCACGCTCGCGGGCGCCAACGCGGCCGGCAAGTCGAGCGTGTTCACGGCGAACCTCGGTTCGACTTCGGCCGCGACGTTCAACACGAACTTTGCGAACCGCTACGCGTTCAAGCACGCGCATTCGCAGCAGAATCCCGAGAAGGACTGGGGCAACAACACGCTGCAGGCGATCCAGTTCGCGTATTGGGCGCTCAACGATTCCTACGGCACGCTCGACGGCACGACGCGCCAGGTCCGTTACGGCCGTGGCAGCATCACGACGATCGCGGCCTCGGTGAGCAACGGCGGCGGCGCGTCGCTCGCGGCCGCGGAGCAGGATACCGATGGCTGGATCACGGCGGTCGTCGTCGGCGAGCCGCAGATCAACCTGAACCTGCCGTCGCAGGTGTCGGTGAGGCAGGGCGGCGTCGCGGTCGGCGCGTTCGGCTCGCCGCTCGCCGATTACACGACGCTCGCGAACCTGCTCCAGCCGTGCGCCGCGCTCGCGACCGCGGCGGCCGGCTCGCCGTATCTCACGGCGCTGCCGTTCGCGACGACCAACGCGATCCGCACGGCGCGTTGCGCGTCGCTCGCGGCGAGCGGGCTCGTCGCGGGAGGCGATACGCGCAGTCAGGCGAACGACGCGCTCGACAAGCTCCATCAGGCGGGCTATCAGTCCGATTCCGACACGCTGCAGGCGCCGATGTGGGATTCGCAGGCGGTGCCGGCGGTCGCGGTCACCTACGCGAACGCCTACATGCAGGCGAGCGTCGCGGACAACCTGTGCAACTTCAGCTTCGGCACGACCAACCCGCTGACGGGCGCGGCCGGCCTCACGCCGCTGGTCTCGCCGATGCTCACCGTGTTCGGCAACGGCAACGGCGTGCCGCCGACCAACGGCGTCAATCTCGTGTACAACGCGGGAACGTCAGGCGCGGCGGATCATCGGCTGGCAACCGCCGACGCGAGCTTTGCGGGCGCGGTCTGCATGCGCACGCTCTGGACGACGGGCAATCCGACGATGGCGGCGAACGTGAACGCGCTCCGCGTGAAGGCGAACCTGCGCGGCAAGCCCGCGATCATCGTGCAGGGACGCGCCGACGCGCTCGTGCCGGTCAACCATGCGTCGCGGCCGTATCTCGGCGCGAATCAGGTCGCGGAAGGCAAGTCGAGCCAGCTCGCGCTGTACGAGATCACGAACGGCCAGCATTTCGATGCGTTCCTGAGCGTCGCGGGCTTCGATACGCGATTCGTGCCGGTGCACTACTACAACATTCAGGCGCTGAACCTGATGTGGAATCATCTGAAGAACGGCGCGGCGCTGCCGCCGTCGCAGGTGGTGCGCGCGACGTCGCGCGGAGGCACGCCGGGTTCGGCGCCCGCGCTGACGACGGCGAATCTGCCGGAGATTTCGGCGAATCCGGGCGCGGATGCGATCACGGTGGCGGGCGGTGCGGTGAACGTGCCGAATTGATCGGCGGTTGAGTCGAGATCGGATGAGAGCCGTTCGCCTTTTACGGGGCGAACGGCTTTTTTGCATTCCGACTGGCGGGCGCATCGCCTCTGGCGCGACGCGCCCGCCGTGCTCGCGCAGTCATGCGCGGTCAACGCGGGAAAGGTTTTTCGGAACGGTTCGGGCGGTGGCGCCGCGCTCACTGCATCGGCGACGATGCCTGCGCCGGGGCGGATGCAGCGACCGCATCGGATGCATGGATTGCCGTCGCGGCGGCGGCGGGCGCCTGCACGACGATCGGCGTCGGCGTGAGTTCGGGCGAGTTGAGAATCAGCGATGGCGCGAGCGCCTCGCTCCTGATCGTTTCGCCGGCGATCGGCGAACTGCGCGGAACCGTGTAGAGATAGTGGTTCATCAGCGTGAAAAAGCGGTCGTAGAACTTGCCCGCCGGGACCGTTTCGCTGGAGATCTTGACCATCGCGTCGCTGTTCGAGCGGATCGGCAGCGACAGCGAGCCGAGCACGCTTAAGCCCACGCTCGCGGACGTGTCGCTTTTCTTGAGCGCGTAGCCGTCCTGCACGGCGTTCACGTAGGCGATGCTGGTGTTGGTCGTGTTCTCGCCGGGCGTGCACACGACATGGAACGACACGACGACGTGCGTCTCCGGAGTCGGCTGGAAGTTCTTGTTGGCGTCGACGGTGTCGGGCTGGACCATCGTGGTCAGGAAGCCTTGGGAAAGCAGCGCGCGGCGCGCGGCTTCGCAGGCTTCTTTCGTCGGCGCCTCGAAAGTGCGCGCGTATGGGCTCGGGCCGGTGCTGAACAACTCCTGCTGGTAGCTGGGCGTCGGCGTGGCCTTGCCGCCGCAGGCGGCGAGAGCGAAGAGCGGGAGGCCGAGGAAGAGGAATCGGATGCGCATGGGAAGGAAGGCGAGTGACGTCGGCGGGGTAGATTGTAGTGCCGGCGCAGAGGCGGACGTAAAAGCGACGCGGGCTTTCGTTGTCGCGCATTTCGTCTCTCGACAATTCCCTTCTTGAAATTGCCACAACCGGTCCATATAATTGGCACTCACCGCACGAGAGTGCTAACAAGTTTGCCGTCCGGTGGCTCCAAGCCTACTGGTACGGGTTTTCCCGCGTTTCTTCAGTCTCAATTAAGAGAGGAGTGTGTATGAACCTTCGTCCTTTGCACGATCGCGTCATCGTCAAACGTCTGGATCAGGAAACCAAGACTGCCTCGGGCCTCATCATCCCCGACGCCGCAGCCGAAAAGCCGGATCAAGGCGAAATCCTGGCCGTCGGCCCGGGCAAGCGCGATGACAAGGGTACGCAGAACGCCCTCGACGTCAAAGTGGGCGACCGCGTGCTGTTCGGTAAGTACGCTGGCCAGACCGTCAAGGTCGACGGGCAGGAACTGCTCGTGATGCGCGAAGAAGACATCATGGCCGTTCTGGTCAAGTAATCATCCATTTGTACGTTCGGTCCGGAGCGCCGGCGATCGATCCCGGATCTCGCCGCGAAAGGTGCAAAAGCCCGCTCCCCGCCGACAAAACCGAAACGAATCAAGGAGTTTGGATATGGCAGCTAAAGAAGTCGTATTTGGCGATTCCGCTCGCGCCAAGATGGTCGAAGGCGTGAACATCCTCGCGAACGCGGTCAAGGTCACGCTGGGTCCGAAGGGCCGCAACGTCGTTCTGGAACGCAGCTTCGGCGGCCCGACGGTCACGAAGGATGGTGTTTCGGTCGCGAAGGAAATCGAACTGAAGGACAAGCTCCAGAACATGGGCGCGCAAATGGTCAAGGAAGTGGCTTCCAAGACCAGCGACAACGCCGGCGACGGCACGACCACGGCTACGGTTCTGGCCCAGTCGATCGTTCGCGAAGGCATGAAGTACGTTGCATCGGGCATGAACCCGATGGACCTGAAGCGCGGCATCGACAAGGCCGTCACGGCCGCCATCGAAGAACTGCGCAAGATCAGCAAGCCGTGCACGACCAACAAGGAAATCGCGCAAGTCGGCGCGATCTCGGCGAACAGCGATTCGTCGATCGGCGACCGCATCGCCGAAGCCATGGACAAGGTCGGCAAGGAAGGCGTGATCACGGTTGAAGACGGCAAGTCGCTGGAAGACGAGCTGGACGTCGTGGAAGGCATGCAGTTCGACCGCGGCTACCTGTCGCCGTACTTCATCAACAACCCGGACAAGCAAGTCGCGCTGCTCGAAAACCCGTTCGTGCTGCTGCACGACAAGAAGGTGTCGAACATCCGTGACCTGCTGCCGGTACTGGAACAAGTCGCGAAGGCTGGCCGTCCGCTGCTCATCATCGCTGAAGACGTCGAAGGCGAAGCGCTCGCAACGCTCGTCGTCAACAACATCCGCGGCATCCTGAAGACTGTCGCCGTCAAGGCTCCGGGCTTCGGCGACCGTCGCAAGGCGATGCTCGAAGACATCGCCATCCTGACGGGTGGTCAAGTGATCGCCGAAGAAACCGGCCTCACGCTCGAAAAGGCAACGCTGGCCGAACTGGGCCAGGCGAAGCGCATCGAAGTGGGCAAGGAAAACACGACGATCATCGACGGCGCAGGCGAAGCCGCTTCGATCGAAGCGCGCGTGAAGCAAGTGCGCACGCAGATCGAAGAAGCCACGTCGGACTACGACCGTGAAAAGCTGCAAGAGCGCGTGGCGAAGCTGGCCGGCGGCGTGGCAGTGATCAAGGTCGGCGCTGCGACCGAAGTCGAAATGAAGGAAAAGAAGGCACGTGTCGAAGACGCACTGCACGCAACGCGCGCAGCGGTGGAAGAAGGCATCGTGGCTGGCGGCGGCGTCGCGCTGATCCGCGCTCGCAAGGCCATCGAAGGCCTGAAGGGCGCGAACGCCGACCAGGACGCAGGCATCAAGATCGTGCTGCGCGCGATGGAAGAGCCGCTGCGTCAGATCGTCACGAACGGCGGCGAAGAAGCCAGCGTCGTGGTGGCAGCGGTTGCAGCCGGCCAGGGCAACTACGGCTACAACGCAGCAACGGGCGAGTACGTCGATCTGGTCGACGCAGGTGTGGTCGATCCGACGAAGGTGACGCGCACGGCGCTGCAAAACGCGGCATCGGTCGCTGGCCTGCTGTTGACTACCGACGCAGCTGTCTGCGAACTGCCGAAGGAAGATTCGCCGATGGCTGGCGGCATGCCCGGCGGCATGGGCGGAATGGGCATGGACATGTAAGAACGGCTCGCGCCGGTCTGCATCCCGGGCGCGGGTTTCGAAGGAAATCCGCGTCGGTGCCAAAATGAAAAACCCGCAAGGTCGAAAGGCCTTGCGGGTTTTTTTGTGCGCGTCAGGATTATTTCGACTGCGCCCGCATTTGCTCGGCGACCGCCTTGTAATCGTAGGTCGGATAGAACTCGGTCGTGTAGCCGCCCCACGCGGTATTCTCGATCGCGCGGTTCACTTCGCGCAGACGGTCGGCCGGCACGCGCAGCGTGACCACCTGTCCGATGCCCATCATCACGTACCACGACACCACCTGCACGCCCGGCGGCGGAAACGCCTTGAAGTAGCCTTGCTCCTTCAACTGTTCGTTGATTTTCGGCAAAGGCTTCGACTGGTCGTGCTTCAGGAAGATCGTGAGCAGAAAGGTGCCGTCGCCGGCGGGCGCGGCGTTCGGCGGCGGCGTCGCATCCGTTTGCGCCGACACCGACGCAGGCAGCGCGGCGCACAGCATCGCGGCAAGGCTCACCACTCCAATCCACCTGCGCATTGGCTTCTCCTCGCGTAGGAATCGAAACGTCACTTGTGATGCGGCTTGAGACGCGCGAGCAGATGCAGCGCGTTCGGCTGCGCGGCGCCCTGGGCCGTGTTGTCGAACACGCACCACACCTGCGCGCCTTTTTTCGCGCGCTGTTGCAGCGTGTGCGCGAGATCGTCGAGGTAGGTGTAGTCGTAGGACGATTTATACAGATCCGGCGACCCGTGCAGCCGCACATAGACGAGCGACGCGTCCGCGCGATGCCTGATCTCGCATTCGTCGGGGATCGGGTCGGCGTCCACATAGGCGATGTGTTTCGACTTCAGCAGCGCGGCCACTTGGGTCGTGAACCACGTCGGATGGCGCGCCTCGCACGCCACCGGCACCTGCGTGCGCTCGCGCAGCGCGGTGAAAAACGTTTCGGCAACATTCGCATCGAACGCGAGGCTCGGCGGCAGTTGCACGAGCCAGCAACCGAGCTTGTCGCCGAGCTTGCCCGTCGTGTCGAGAAACTCGTCGAGGAGCGCCTCGCAGCCGACGAGCCGCGCATCGTGCGTGATCGCCTTGGCGAGCTTCACGGAAAAGCGAAACGACGACGGCACGCTCTGCGCCCAGTTTTCGTAAGTCTGGGCGCGATGCGGCTTGTAGAAGCTGGAATTGATCTCGACGCAGGTGAGCACGTGCGCGTAGCGTTCGAGATGCGTGCCCTCGGCAGGGAAGTGCGAGCCGACGGCGCTCGTCAGGCCCCAGCCGGCGCAGCCGACGCGGATCGCGCCGTGATGGATTGCCTTGTGAAGGTGGGGCAGTCGATACGGCATGCGCTCTCAACGCCTCGTCGTAGTAGGTTTAGTGACGCGCTGCACCCGGCGCGGCTGGCGGCGGCTCGTCCGCGACGGCATCGGGCGGCGTCGCGCCGTCGGTGTCGTCCATCTCGTTCGAGCGCGCCCAGAAAAAGCGGTCCGGCAAATACGCGCCCATGCCTGGGCGGAACGCGGCGCGCGTCGCCTGGAACAGGTACTCCTGCGCCTCGCGCGCGGCTTCGGCCGGTTCCTGGCCGTTCGCGAGCAGCGCGGCGATGGCCGAGCCGAGCGTATCCGTCAGACCCATCATGCGATTCGGGCTGCGGTCCCACGTGTCCTGCCGCACCTGGCCTTCCTCGCTGTAGAGCGTGTTGACGTGCCGATGCGTGCCCGTCTCCGTCGCGAGGATATATTCGCAGCCCTGCGCGAGCAAATGCGAGATCGCGGCGTCGAGGCTCGGCGCTTCGGCGTCGCCGTCAGGCTGGGCGAGCTGCAACAACGTGGTGTGATCGGCGACTAGCATGGTCGTCTGCGGCACGAGCAGGTCGGCGAGCGATTCGCGCAGTTCGTCGGCGGAAAGGACGTGTTCATCGTCGAGCGTGAAGTCGGGAGCCAGGATCAGCGGGATGTCGTCGTAGTCCGCGACCACCTCGGCGATCGCGCTCACGACTTCTGCCCGTGTCGCCGCGCCGATCTTGAACGCGGCAATCGGCATGTCTTCCAGCAACATGCGCGCCTGGGTCGCGACCGTGTCCGGATCGAGGCCGGTGACTTCGTCGGTCGTGGCCGAATCGCGCACCGTGTAGCCCGTCAGCACGGACACGCCGTGACAGCCCATGCTCGCGAGCGTCAGCAGGTCCGCTTGCAGACCGAAGCCGCCGGTCGGGTCGGAGAGGCCGAACGTGAGAACGATCGGAGGCGTGTCGCTGGGCATGACGAAAGCAGGCATGGAAGATCGAAAAGGCGTAAAAAAGCGGCTGGAAGCAACACGGGCAAACGTGGGATAAAGCGCCGCACCGGCTAGCGAACGAGTCTTAAACTACGTGCCCGGACGGCCAGACCAAGACGGTGTAATTGCTTCGATTATGCGGCCTAATCGCACTGGAGGGGCGCGAGAGGGCGTTCTTTGCCTACATTTTGCGGAAGATTCGCGCGGGGGCCCGCTCGATCGTCGCGGCTTTTGGTGACGGCGCGGCGGGACGGGTGCGCGGTATGATTTCGCGCTGTCGCCACGGCAGGGCGAAGCGGTCCCGAAGACCGGGAAACGCCCGGCCGGAAAGCCTGTTGCTAGGCATCGGGGCGGCAACACGGTACCATCATGTCCTTAAATTTCAACCGACTATTCGACTCGGCATAAGCATGGAATACAGAAGCTGGATGTGCCTGATCTGCGGCTGGATCTACGACGAAGAAGCGGGCCTGCCCGAAGAAGGCATTGCGCCCGGCACGCGCTGGGAAGACGTTCCGATCAACTGGACCTGTCCCGAGTGCGGAGCCCGTAAGGAAGACTTCGAGATGGTCCAGATCTGAGCCGGCATCGCGCGCCGGCACCGATGCCGCGCCGCATGACGTCACCGTCATGCGGCGCGCGTCGTTTGGGCGTGCGTTTTTGTCGGGCCTGTTTTTGTCGGGCCTTTTTGTTGCGACGAAGGAAACGCCGCCCGCCACGCGAAAAGCAAACGATCGAACCCCATTCGCGTGATTTAGGCTTACGCTTGAGTGTCGGCCCGATGTCGGAACATTGGGCCGAAGGGCCGGCGGCCCGTTCGATGTCCGGTTGAGCCCGGGTCGGGGCCGCCCCGGCTGGCCTGTTCGGTCCGGCTCAGCCATGATGCAGTTCAACCCGCGTGCGGCCGAGGGCCGCGAAACGGCACGTGAGCGCTTCCATGACCATTCGACTCGACCTGCCCGATTTGTCCGTTGCGTTTGAAGCCTTGCCCAATCCGCGCGGCGGGTCGGTGCGCAGCGCCGAAATGGCGCTTGCCGACGCGTTGCATGCGTTCCAGCGCCAGGGCGATTCGGCCGCGGCGCTCAAGCGCGCGATCAACGCGCTGCACGCCGCGGGCTGGCTGCCGGCGCAGCGCTTCACGGAGACGCTGGCGCTCGTCGCGCCGCTCGGCGACGACAGCGACGCCAACCGCACACGCATCGTCGATACGCTGCGCGTGTTCGGCGCGGCAGTCGAGAGGCGCAACTTGCGCGAGCTTGCGTGCTCGACCGTTCTCTTCGACCACTACCGCGCGCTGCACGCGCTCTTCGCCGCGCACACGCGCGTGGCCCCGGTTTCCTTCGACGATCTCGCGCTCGCCGGCCGCGCGATCCCGCCCGCGACGCTGCGCCCGATCGCGCCCGAGCGCCTCGCGCGGGTGCGGGCGCATTACGAAGAGGCGCTGCTCGCGCTGCTGCGCACGCCGTCCGACAACGGCGACGACGCGTTCGCCCGGCTCGACGCGTGTCTCTCCGATCTCGCGAGCCCCGATCCCTACGATTTCTGGCGCCTTGCCGTGGCAACCGTGCGCGCGCTGCGCGAGCGCGCGCACATCACGCCGACCAACGCGCCGACCGACGCCCCCGCCGCCGACGCCCGCCGGCTCTACGCGCGCTTCAATCTGGTGCTGGCGGATCAGGCGCATGCGTCGTCGTATGCGCCGAAGTCGCTGGTGCGCGCGACGCTCGCGTTGCTCTGGCGCGACTTCGCGCTCTTCGGCGCGCGCCCCGAAGATGCGGCCCACGTCGACGTCCTGCGCGACTACGGCCTCACGGTGGCGTGGCATATCGCCGCGACGCAGGCTTCCGAAACGGTATGGGAGCAGGGCGCGGCGGAGGCGGCCGAAGCCGCGACCCGCGATGCCGTCACGCGCGACCTCGGCGTGCTGCGCGTGAACGCGGCCGCCTACGAAGACTTTTTGCAGAGCGCGGAAGTGTCGATCGACGGACTGGTCGAGCGGGGCGGCGCGGCGCGCGAAACCGGCAGCGTCGATACGGATGCCGCGCTGCATGCCGCCGACGCAGCGTACCGGCTGGGCGCGGCGGCGTGTTCGCTCGGGCTCGGGCACGTCGCGCTGCTCGCGGATACGCTCGGGCTCGCGTGGCGGCGCATCGCGTATGAATTCCAGACCCACACGCTCGATGCCGCTATCCCCGAGCGCGCCGCCGAAACGCTGCGCTCGATGCTGCATCAGGCGGCGGCGGGCATTGCGCCGGCCGAGGGGCGCGGCTCGGTGCTGTCGCTGATCGCGATGATCGAGCGGCAGACGGCGGTCACACGCTAGGTCCGTTGCGCGCGCTTTTGACGACGTCGTAGCGCGCGAGCGTCGTCTTGCGCGCCGTGTCGTGATCGACGATGGGCAGCGGGTAATCCGCGCCGAGCGCGATTGTCGCGGCCTTGAGCGCGTCGGGTTTCGCGCGCCACGGCGCGTGAATGTCCTTGTCGGAGAGCGCCGCCACTTCCGGCACATAGTGGCGAATGAACTTGCCTTGCGGATCGAACTTCTCCGACTGCGTCACCGGATTGAAGATGCGGAAGTACGGTTGCGCGTCGCAGCCGCTCGATGCCGCCCACTGCCAGCCGCCATTGTTCGACGACAGTTCGAAATCGTTGAGCAGCGCCTCGAAGTACGCCTCGCCGCGCCGCCAGTCGATGCCGAGGTCCTTCGTCAGAAAACTCGCGACCACCATCCGCAGACGGTTGTGCATGTAGCCCGACTGGTTGATCTGGCGCATCGCGGCATCGACGAGCGGATAGCCCGTCCGGCCTTCGCACCACGCCACAAAGTCGGCATCGGCGGCGTCGCCGGTTTCCCATCGGATGCGGTCGTATTCCGGCTTGAACGCGCGATGATCGCCCGGCACGCCGACCTGCGGGAAATGGTGCAGCACGGAAAAATAAAAGTCCCGCCAGATCAGTTCCGACAGCCACGTTTCGGCGCCGCGGTCGCCGTGACGCTGCGCATCGTGCGCGCTGCGGGCGAGCGCGCGGATCGAGATCGTGCCGTGCCGCAGATGCACGCCGAGATAGCTCGGCCCCTTCACCGCCGGGAAGTCGCGCGTGCGGTGATAGTCGGGCATGCGGTCGTGGAAGTCGTCGAAAAGACTCAGCGCGCCGCTCGTACCCGCCGGCAGCGCCAGCGCGTGCGTGGCGCTGAAGCCGAGCGCATCGAGTAAAGGGATCGCGTGCTTCACACTCGAAGGCGGTTTCGCCAACGCCGAAAACGCGTCTTCCGACGCATAGGGCTTGAGCGCATCCGGCGTGAGTGTCGCGAGCCAGTTGCGCTTGTACGGCGTAAACACCGTGTACGGCTTGCCGGCGCCCGTCAGGACGTCGTCGTGATCGAAGATCGTCTGGTCCTTGAACGTGAAGAACGCGACGCCCGCGCCCGCCAGCTTTTCCGCGACCGCGGCGTCTCGCGCCTTCGCCGACGGCTCGTAGTCGCGGTTGGCGAAGACCGCCTGCACGCCGCATTCGCGGGCGAGCGAGGCAATCTCGTGAAGCGGCGCGCCATGACGCACGATCAGCGCGCCGCCCGCGTCGCGCAAGGCGTGGTCCAGTTCGACGGCGCTCGCGTGAATGAACGGCACGCGGCGATCGGTTTTCGGCAACGGCGCGAGGATTTCGCGGTCGAAAACGAAGGCGCACAGCACCCGGCGGCACCGCGTAAGCGCGTGATAGAGTGCAGCATGGTCTGCCACGCGCAGGTCACGCCGAAACCACACCAGCCCCAGATCAAAGTCGGCCATCACGTAGCGCCTTTGGTAAAATTCTGAATTATGTCCAAGACTTCCGATCGCATCAATTTGACGAATCAGTTCCTGATCGCCATGCCCAGCATGGCCGATCCGACGTTCTCGGGAACGGTAGTCTACCTTTGCGATCACAGCGAACGCGGTGCGCTCGGCCTTGTGATCAACCGGCCGACCGACATCGACCTGCAGTCGCTCTTCAATCGCATCGACCTCAAGCTCGAAATCGAGCCGCTCGTGCATTTGCCCGTCTATTTCGGCGGACCGGTGCAGACCGAACGCGGCTTTGTCCTGCACGAACCGGGCGAGGGCGAGCCGTACACCTCGTCGATGAGCGTGCCCGGCGGCCTCGCGATGACCACCTCGAAAGACGTGCTCGAAGCCGTCGCGAGCGGCAAGGGCCCCGACCGCTTTCTCCTCACGCTCGGCCACGCCGGCTGGGGCGCGGGGCAGCTCGAAGAGGAAATCTCGAAGAACGGCTGGCTCACTGTGGAAGCCGATTCACGCATCATTTTCGACGTACCCGCGGAAGATCGCCTCGAAGCGGCGCTGTCGCTGCTCGGCGTGTCGCGCTCGATGCTTTCCGGCGAAGCAGGCCACGCCTGATGGGCCACGCATGAACCGGGCCGCGACTCTGCTCGCCTTCGATTACGGCGAGAAGCGTATCGGCGTGGCGGTTGGCAATACGTTGACGCGGCAGGCCCGCGCGCTCGTCGTCCTCGAAAACCGCAATCGCGATTATCGTTTCGAAACGGTCGGCAAGCTGATCGACGAATGGAAGCCGGATGCGGTCGTGGTCGGCCTGCCGCTCCATCCGGACGGCACGCCTCACGACATGACGCAGCAGGCGAAGCGCTTCGGCAATCAGGTAAACGGGCGCTTCAGCGTGCCGGTCAGCTGGGTCGACGAACGCTATTCCTCCGTCGATGCGAAAGCGCAACTGAAGGCGGGCGGCGTGCGCCCCAACGCCCGCGGCCGCTTCGACGACATCGATGCCGAAGCCGCCCGCGTCATCCTCCAACAATTTCTAGACGGACTGTCCGACGATCATGAGTCCCATTGACGCCGAAGCGCTCTATCGCGCGTTGCTCGACCAGATTCGCGCGGCTCACGGCGAGTCGCTGAAAGCAGCCGATGGCGCGGTGCTCTGCGGCATCTACAGCGGCGGCGCCTGGCTTGCCGGGCGGCTCGCGCAGGATTTGGGCGCGAAGGAATTCGGCGTCGTGAACGTGTCGCTGCATCGCGACGACTACGCCAAGAAGGGCCTGCACAGCCAGGCGAGCCCCACCTCGCTCCCGTTCGAAGTCGACAACCGCCGGATCGTGCTGATCGACGATGTGCTCTCCACCGGGCGCACCGCGCGCGCGGCCGTCAACGAACTTTACGACTACGGCCGTCCGGCTTCGGTCGATCTCGCCGTGCTCGCCGATCGCGGCGGGCGTGAACTGCCGATCGCGGCGCGCTTCGTCGGCGGCGTGGTGGACGTGTCGGCCGACGTGGACCTCGTGCTCGCCAAACGCGACGACGGCACCTTCGCCTTCACGACCGAAGCGCGCGCGAGCCACGCATAGCGCGCAGCAACACCCTCGACTCAATCGAAATAACCCGTCAGGACTGACATGAACACCGCCACTCAGGGTTCTGCCGAAAGCAGCACGCCGGACAACGCGTCCGCGCGCGCCTCCGACACGTTCAGATACGGCTTTCTCAAAGGCAATCCGCAGCTCACGAAGAATGGCGAGCTGAAACACCTGCTGACCATCGAAGGGCTACCGCGCTCGATCGTCACGCATATTCTCGATACCGCCGAGCAGTTCGTGAGCGTCACCGACCGCGAAGTGAAGAAGGTGCCGCTGTTGCGCGGCAAGTCGGTGTTCAACCTCTTCTTCGAGAACTCGACGCGCACCCGCACCACCTTCGAGATCGCCGCCAAGCGGTTGTCGGCGGACGTGCTGAACCTGAACATCAATGCGTCGTCGACGAGCAAGGGCGAGTCGCTGCTCGATACGATCAACAATCTCTCCGCGATGCACGCCGACATGTTCGTCGTGCGCCACGCGTCGAGCGGCGCGCCGTATCTGATCGCCGAGCATTGCGCGCCGCACGTCCACGTGATCAACGCCGGCGACGGCCGTCATGCGCACCCGACGCAAGGGTTGCTCGACATGTACACGATCCGCCATTACAAGCGCGACTTCACGAAGCTGCGCGTGGCGATCGTCGGCGACATTTTGCATTCGCGCGTCGCGCGCTCGGACATTCATGCGCTCACCACGCTCGGCGTGCCGGAAGTGCGCGCGATCGGGCCGCGCACGCTTTTGCCGGGCAACCTCGAACAGATGGGCGTGCACGTCTATCACAATCTCGACGAAGGCCTGAAGGGCGTCGACGTGATCATCATGCTGCGCCTGCAAAACGAGCGCATGAGCGGCGCGCTGCTGCCGTCCGCGCAGGAATATTTCAAGAGCTGGGGCCTGACGCCCGAGCGACTTGCGCTCGCCGCGCCCGATGCGATCGTGATGCATCCGGGGCCAATGAACCGCGGCGTCGAAATCGATTCGCAAGTGGCCGACGGACCGCAGTCGGTGATCCTGAATCAGGTGACGTTCGGCATCGCGGTGCGCATGGCGGTGATGGGCATTGTGGCCGGAAATAGCGACTAAAGAACACGACATGAAGATCCAGATTCAGGGCGGCACGCTCATCGATCCCGCGGCCGGCACCGAGCGGCAAGCGGACGTTTTTATCGCGGCGGGACGGATCGTCGGGATCGGCGAGGCGCCCGCCGACTTCAGCGCCGCGAAGACCATCGACGCGAAGGGTCTCGCCATCGCGCCCGGTTTCGTCGACCTCTCGGCGCGGCTGCGCGAGCCGGGTTTCGAGCACAAGGCGACGCTCGAATCCGAAATGGCGGCGGCCATCGCGGGCGGCGTGACGAGCCTCGTGTGCCCGCCCGACACCGACCCGGTGCTTGACGAGCCCGGTCTAGTCGAAATGCTCAAGTTCCGCGCGCAGAAGCTGCATCAGGCGCACGTGTATCCGCTCGGCGCGCTGACCGTCGGCCTGAAAGGGCAGGCGATCACGGAAATGGTCGAGTTGACGGAAGCCGGCTGCATCGGCTTCTCGCAGGCCGACAATCCCATCGTCGATACCCGCACGCTCCTGCGCGCGCTGCAATATGCGACCACTTACGGCTATACCGTGTGGCTGCGTCCGCAGGACGCGTACATGGCAAGCGGCGGCGTCGCGGCGAGCGGCGCGGTGGCCTCGCGGCTCGGCCTCTCGGGCGTGCCGGTGTCGGCGGAAACCATCGCGCTGCACACCATTTTCGAGCTGATGCGCGTCACGGGCGCGCGCGTGCATCTGTCGCATCTGTCGTCCGCGGCGGGCGTCGAACTCGTGCGCGGCGCGAAGGCCGAAGGGCTCGCGGTGTCGTGCGACGTCACGATCAACCACGTTCACCTGACTGACATCGACATCGGCTATTTCGACTCGCAATATCGCCTCGATCCGCCGCTGCGCTCGCAGCGCGATCGCGAAGCGATCCGCGCGGGTCTCGCCGATGGCACGATCGACGCGATCTGCTCCGACCACACGCCGCTCGACGACGACGAAAAACTGCTGCCGTTCGCCGAAGCCACGCCCGGTTCGACGGGCCTGGAACTGCTGCTTTCGCTGACGGTGAAGTGGGCGCGCGAGGCGAACCTGCCTTTGGCGAAGGCCCTCGCGCGCATTTCGTCCGCGCCCGCCAACGTGCTCAAGCTCCCGGCGGGACGCATCGCGATGGGCGCGCTCGCCGATCTGTGCGTCTTCGATCCGTCGGCGGATTGGCTCGTCGATCCGCGCAAGCTGAAGAGCCAGGGACGCAACTCGCCGTTTCTCGGCTACGAACTGCCGGCCCGCGTGCGCGCGACGATCGTCGCGGGGCACATCGCCTTCGAGACGCGCTGACGATGCGTCTCGTCGGCGCGAAGCTGCGTCTCGTCGTTCACCTGCTGCACGGCATGTGGATCGTCGCGACGCGCTTTCCGCGCGCCTCCGCCGAGGCACGGCGCGAGATGAACCGCGCGTGGTCGCTGAAAATGCTACGGCTCGCGGGCATGCGGCTCGTCGTCCATAACGACGAGGCGCGCCTCGACGCCGGCGTGCTGGTGGTCGGCAATCACATCTCGTGGATCGACATCTACGTGATCAACGCGTGGCGGCCGACGCCGTTCGTCTCGAAGGCGGAGATTCGCAACTGGCCGGTGGTCGGCTGGCTGGCGCAGCAGCTCGGCACGGTGTTCATCCAGCGCGAGAAGCGCAGCGACGCGAAGCGCATCATGCACGAACTCGCGAATCGCCTGATGGCGGGCGAGATGATGTGCGTGTTCCCGGAAGGCACGACGTCGAGCGGCGAGAAGCTGCTGCCGTTTCACGCGAACCTGTTTCAGGCGGCGGTGTCGGCGTCGTGTCCGGTGCAGCCGGTCTGCCTCATGTACGAGGACGCGCGCGGCCGGCAATCGACGGCGCCCGCCTATATCGACGACATGACGCTCGGCGATTCGCTCGACCTGCTGCTGCGCGGCGCGCCGCTGACCGCGCATCTTTACGTGTGCGAGGCGCTCGCGCCGGGCGCGAACAGGCGTCTTCTGGCAAGCGAGGCGCAGGCGGCGATCGAAGTGGCGTTGCACCGCATGCGCGGCGAGGCGCCGGCGCAGGTTGTCGCGCCGGCTTCGGTCGATACCGATGATGGCACGCTGCCGTCGCAGCGGACCGCCTGATCGTCAGCCTTTCATCGCGCAACTGACCTGTGTCACGACGCGCTCGGCCGGATCGGCGGCAAGCCGCACCGCCGACAGCTTGTTTCCCCACACGCATCCTGAATCGAGGCACAGCACGTCGTCGCGGACCATCAGGCCGAGCGCGGCCCAGTGGCCGAACACGACCGTCACGTCCTGCGTCCGGCGCCCCGGAACGTCGAACCACGGCATGTAGCCGGGCGGCGCGGCGTCGGGGCCGGCGTTGTTCGCGAATTCCATCGCGCCTTCTGCGGTGCAAAAGCGGATGCGCGACAGCGCGTTGTACGTCACGCGCAGCCGGTCCGCGCCGGTGAGCGAATCGTCCCAGCGATGCGGCTCGTTGCCGTACAGCGACGCGAGCGTCTCCTTCCACTTCGGCCCACGCAGCGCCTGTTCCAGCTCGCGTGCGAGTTCCAGCGTCTTCGTGACGTCCCACTGCGGCAACACGCCCGCGTGAACCATCAGCACGCCATGCTCGAAGTGCGCGAGCGGCTTGTGGCGCACCCAGTCGATGAGATCGTCCGCGTCTTTCGCGGCGAGGATCTCGTCGAGCGTGTCGCCTTTCTTCGGCTTGCGCAGGCCGGCCGCGACCGCGAGCAGGTTCAGGTCGTGGTTGCCGAGGACGACGGTCGCGCGGCTGCCGAGCGCGATCACGTCGCGCAGGGTATTGAGCGATTCCGGGCCGCGGTTGATCAGGTCGCCAGCGAACCAGAGCGGGGTGTCGGGGCCGGGGGCCGCTTTTCGAAGCAAACGTTGGAATGGCTTGCAGCAACCTTGAAGATCGCCGAAGACGACTGGGGCGGGTCGCGCAGAGCCAGCGCTGGCGTTCAGTGTGTCGTCCATAGAATTAAGATCGGGGCGGGCGTTGCCGGCAGGAATGCGGATACGCAGATGGAGAGCATTATGAACGGCGGCGGATACCTGCGGCATATGCGGAATTTGACCCCCGCCCGCCGGAGTGACACGCTGCAACCGCTTGCAAGCAAAAGCCTGTAGCTGTATCAAGTTGTTAGTCGTGTCGTTTTTGCACACTGTGGCCTTATAATTAGCGGCTTATCAATTGCCGCGGAGAGCAACGGCCACCGGTCTTACGGCATTCGTCTTCGACAGCAACGTTCGCGCAGATCGCGTAATTTTTTCATAAATTCGAGGGTGCTTTCGGCCGTATCATGCGCTGGGGGCGTTAAAAAGGGCTCATATGATTCTCGTTACGGGCGGCGCCGGCTTCATCGGTGCCAATTTTGTTCTGGATTGGCTCAAGGGCTCGGATGAACCCGTTTTGAACGTCGACAAGCTGACGTATGCGGGTAACCTCGAAACGCTGAAGTCGCTGGCCGGCAATCCGAAGCACATCTTCGCCCGTGCGGACATCTGTGACCGCGTTGCCATCGATTTACTGCTCGCCGAACACAAGCCGCGCGCGATTCTCCACTTTGCTGCGGAAAGTCACGTCGATCGGTCCATTCACGGTCCGGCCGACTTCGTGCAGACGAATGTCGTCGGTACCTTTACGCTGCTCGAAGCTACCCGTACCTATTGGGATGCTCTGCCGGACCGTCAGAAAGCCGCGTTCCGTTTCCTCGCGGTGTCCACCGACGAAGTGTTCGGCTCGCTCGGTCCCAACGATCCGCAGTTCTCGGAAGCGACGCCGTATGCTCCAAATAGTCCTTACTCCGCGTCAAAGGCGGCATCGGATCATCTCGTGCGCGCTTATCATCATACATATGGCTTGCCCACGCTTACGACCAACTGCTCGAACAACTACGGCCCGTATCACTTCCCCGAGAAGCTGATTCCGCTCGTGATCACCCGCGCACTCGCAGGCGAGCCGCTGCCCGTGTACGGCGACGGCAAGAACGTCCGCGATTGGTTATATGTCGGGGATCACTGTGCGGCCATCCGTCGCGTGCTCGAAGCCGGCAAGGTCGGCGAGACCTACAATATCGGCGGCTGGAACGAAAAGGCGAATATCGATGTCGTCAACACGCTCTGCGAACTGCTCGAAGAACTTCAACCTAAGGCGTCCGGGGCCTATCGCGATCAAATCACCTTCGTAAAAGACCGCCCGGGACACGACCAGCGTTACGCCATCGATGCGCGCAAGCTCGAGCGCGAGCTTGGCTGGAAACCCGCGGAAACCTTCGAAACGGGTCTGCGCAAGACGGCGGCGTGGTATCTCGCGAACCGCGAGTGGTGGGAGCACGTTACCTCTGGCGAATATCGCAGGGTGGAGTCGCTCGGGAATGAATGAATCTTCCAGGCTTTCGCCTAGCATTCTCGTCATCGGCGCGGGAGGGCAGGTTGGAAGTGAGCTTCGACGCAGCCTGGCCGTGCTGGGACGCGTGACTGCGCTCACCCGCGAACAGTGCGACCTATGTGTGACGGAGCAAGTTAGGACTGTTGTGCGCAGTATCAAGCCCGATGTGATCGTCAACGCGGGTGGTTATACCGCGGTGGATCAGGCCGAAACCGAGGTGGCGCTTGCACGGGCGGTCAACGCTGACGCGCCGCGCGTGCTGGCGGAGGAAGCCGCCAGCCTGAACGCGTTGCTCGTGCATTATTCGACGGACTATGTGTTCGACGGCAGCAAGAACGCGCCCTACACGGAAGGTGACACTCCAAATCCGGTGTCCGAATACGGTGCGAGTAAGATTGCGGGCGAGCGGGCGGTGATGGAGTCGTGCGAAAAGCATTACATCTTTCGCACAAGCTGGCTGTATGGGGCGAACGGTGGCAATTTCATCAAGGCCATCATGCGCGCGGCGCAAACGCGCGATGCGTTGACGGTCGTCAATGATCAGGTCGGTGCCCCGACGGCTGCGGAACTGGTCGCGGACGTTGCGGCGCATTCGGTGCGGGCTTATCTGCGAAGCGACATGCCCATGCGTTCGGGCGTCTATCATCTGTGCGCCTCGGGGGAGGCCAGTTGGTATGAATACGCGCGCTTCATTGTCCAGTTGATGTATGAAGCAGGCGTTCCAGTACGGGTCGCTCATGAAGGGATCTCACCCGTGACGTCGGCGGAATATGGCCAGGCGGCACCTCGGCCGGCCAATTCGCGGCTGGACACATCGCTGCTTCGCAGTTCGCTCGGCATCGAGTTGCCGGATTGGCAAGAGGGCGTTCGTCGTTTCGTGAACCGATTTATCGACGCGAGAAACGTCTTCGTCGATCAGGCGCCGCGCAACATTTGATTGAGAGAAATGCCATGAATCGAAAAGGTATCATCCTCGCCGGCGGCTCCGGGACACGGCTCTATCCCATTACGCGCGCAGTCTCGAAACAATTGTTACCAGTGTACGACAAGCCGATGATCTACTATCCGCTGTGCACGCTCATGCTGGCCGGCATCCGCGACATTCTGATCATCTCCACGCCCCAGGACACGCCTCGCTTCATCGAAATGCTGGGCGATGGCAAGCGGTGGGGTGTCAATATCCAATACGCCGAGCAGCCAAGCCCCGATGGCATCGCGCAGGCGTTTCTGATTGGACGCGACTTCATCGGCAACGATCCGTCGACGTTGATTCTTGGCGATAACATTTTTCACGGCCACGATCTGCAAGTTCAGGTGCAGCGGGCAGCCGCTCGCGAGACGGGCGCGTCCGTGTTCGCGTATCACGTGCAGGACCCCGAGCGCTATGGGGTCGTGGAATTCGACGACAAGTTCCGCGCACTGTCGCTAGAGGAAAAGCCGAAAGTGCCCAAGTCGAACTATGCAGTGACGGGCCTTTATTTCTACGACAACGACGTCTGCGATATCGCTGGCGAGATCAAGCCATCGGCACGCGGCGAGCTCGAAATCACCGATGTCAATTTGGCTTATATGGCGAAGCAGACGTTGAACGTGGAGATCATGGGGCGCGGATACGCATGGCTCGATACCGGGACGCACGATTCTCTACAGGAAGCGGCGGTATTCATTGCTACGCTTCAAAAACGGCAAGGCTTGATGGTCGCCTGCCCAGAGGAGATCGCCTTCCGGAATCGGTGGATTTCCGCGGATGAGCTAGGGAAGCTTGCGTCCGAGCTTTCCAAAAACGGATACGGCCAATATCTCCAACGCGTTTTCAAGGAGTCGGTTGCATGAATTTGAAAGCCATTCCCACGGCAATTCCCGAAGTGCTCATTCTGGAGCCGAAAAGCTTTGGCGACGAGCGTGGCTTCTTTTACGAGAGCTTCAATGCGAGGCAGTTCGGCGAAGTGACCGGCGTGCAAGCCGAATTCGTGCAGGACAATCACTCGCGCTCGGCGAAGAACGTCCTGCGGGGCCTGCATTACCAGATTCAGCAGCCGCAAGGTAAACTCGTGCGCGTCATTATTGGCAGCGTTTTCGATGTCGCCGTAGACTTGCGCCGTTCGTCGGCGACTTTCGGAAAGTGGGTTGGTGTCGAATTGACGGCGGATAACAAGCGGCAGCTTTGGGTGCCGCCGGGATTCGGGCATGGCTTTGTGGTGACGTCGGAGTCTGCGGAATTTCTCTATAAGACGACCGATTACTACGCACCCGAATTCGAGCGATCGATTCGCTGGGACGATCGGGATATTGGAATCGGCTGGCCCACCGGGATTCAGCCTATTCTTTCCAAGAAAGACGAAGCGGCATATTCACTCGCTAAAGCTGAATTATTTGATTAAACAGAATCCTCAGGAGAAGTACGTGGCTATTCAATTGTTCGTGCCGAATTTCCGTGTTGATGAGTGTCTCGAAGAAATCCGCGAATGTCTCGTCAAGGGTTGGACGGGGCTGGGTTTCAAGACGAACCAGTTCGAAGAGGCATGGAAGAGCTACACAGGCTTGAAGCACGCTCATTATCTGAGTTCGAACACTGTCGGCTTGCATCTGGCGCTGGAACTTTTCAAGACCAAGTTCGACTGGGAAGACGGTGACGAAGTCATTACGACGCCGCTTACTTTCGTGTCGTCGAACCACGCAATCCTATACGCAAAACTGACGCCGGTGTTTGCCGACGTCGACGACTCGCTCTGTCTCGACCCAGACAGCGTCGCTTCCCGAATTACCGACAAGACGCGAGCCATCGTATTTGTTGGCGTCGGCGGTAATGTCGGCCAGTATGAGAAGGTGTTAAAGATTTGTCGGGAGCGCGGCATCAAGGTGGTGTTGGACGCTGCGCACATGTCCGGCTCGCGTTTCCACGGACGTCATGTCGGTCACGATGCGGATGTGACGGTGTTCAGTTTCCAGGCCGTGAAAAATCTGCCGACGGCCGACTCTGGCATGATCTGCTTCCAGGACGAAGAAGACGACGTGCGCGTGCGCAAGATGAGCTGGCTCGGCATCAACAAGGACACTTACGCCCGCACCGCAACGCAAGGCGCATACAAGTGGATGTACGACGTCGAGGAAGTCGGCTACAAGTATCACGGCAACTCGATCATGGCAGCGATCGGCCTCGTGCAACTGAAGTATCTTGACAATGACAACTCATACCGCCGTCAGTTGGCGAGCTGGTATGAAGAACTACTGTGGGGCCAGGACAACATCAAGCTCGTGAAGATTACGAAGGGTTGCGAGTCGTCGCGTCACTTGTTCCAGATTCGTGTGAAGAACCGCGACGAACTGATGCTCGCGTTGAACGAGCACGAGGTATATCCGGGCGTCCACTATCGTGACAATACGGAATACCGCATGTATGCGAGCGGAAAGGGCCAGTGCCCGAACGCGCATCAGGCGAGCACCGAAATCCTGTCATTGCCAATGCACATGGGCGTCTCACGCAAGGACGTCGAACTGATCGCTTCCCTGGTTCGTCAGTACGCCGCGAAATGAAGCTAGCTCACGCGCCGTATTCCTTTGGCGCTGTGCGCCTGCGCCTCCTCGCGGACGACGACCTCCGCGAGACGCTTGTCTGGCGCAATCGAGATGGCGTTCGCCAGCAATTCAAGAGTTCCGCGCCCCTCGAATGGGATGCGCATCATCAATGGTTCGTGCGTTATAGCGAGAAGGCAGACGACCTGGCGTTCATAGTGGAGCGCGTGGACTCAGGGGCGAAGGTCGGGCAGGTCGCTATCTACGCGATCGACGATGATAAGCGCGCAGCGGAAATCGGGCGCTTCGTCGTGGCGTCGGAGTTTCAGGGCCAAGGCTTGATGCGTGAGGCGATTGACGCTCTGATGCGATTCGCTGCCACCCAGCTCGCGCTGCGTTCGGTATATCTTGATGTCATCGAGACCAACGCACGTGCCCGGCGTCTGTATGAGTCGCTCGGCTTTGCGGTTGCGCGAAGCACCGACGGCTTAATAAGAATGGAACGGAGTATTGATGATTACCTATAACAGCGCGAACTCGCGTCCTTCTTTGGGCGAGTTCGTGAGCGCGGCGAAGCTCTGGCGCGTCTGGCTCCACATGGGAGTGCAGGACGTCAAGAGCCGCTTCCGCAATTCTGTGCTGGGACCCACCTGGATCCTGATCAACCTTGCCGCCGTGATCGCGGCGGTAGGGCTGATTTACGGTCGGCTGTTTCATCAACCGATGAACGAGTTTCTGCCGTTCCTGACGATCGGTCTCGTGATCTGGTCGTTCATCACGTCCTCGCTCGTCGAAGGTGCATCGGCGTTTATTGTCGCCGAAGGCTATATCAAGCAGTTCCCCTTTCCGAAGATTATTTACCTCTACCGCGCAATGGTGCCTTACGTCATAGTATTTTCGATCGGCCTGGTGATCTTCTTCGTTTGCATGGCGCTTTACCGGCGGCAGATCGGGTGGGGCGCGCTCTGGGTGATGCCTGGCTTCGCGCTCTTCCTGCTGATCAATTTCTTCCATCTCGTGATCGTCGCTCATGTGGGTGTTCGCTTTCGGGATCTGCCTCACTTGCTCGGTAGTCTGATTCAGATTGCGTTTTATTTGACACCGGTAATTTTCACGGTGGCGATGCTCAAAGACCGTGGTCTCGCTTTCATCTACATGTTTAATCCGCTGTACTACCTTATCGAAATCATCCGGTACCCGTTGCTCAATAGCGCACCGCCTCCGCTCGAAGTGGTGTGCGTTTCGCTCGGCTATTGTGTCGTCATGGGCATCGTCGCCGTTCTGGTCGTGAGAAAGATGTCACAACGCATTGTGTACGTGCTATGACGCAAGATTTGAAGATCAGCCTGCGCGACGTCGGCGTGAGGTTCGACGTTGGCGCGCGACACGAGAGCCTGAGAACCACGGTGGTCAACGCGCTGCGGCGCCGCCGCCAAGGCGAAAAGCAGGAACGCCGTGTCGTGCATGCGT
The DNA here is from genome assembly GCF_001544495.1 of Caballeronia telluris. Classification (GTDB taxonomy): domain Bacteria; phylum Pseudomonadota; class Gammaproteobacteria; order Burkholderiales; family Burkholderiaceae; genus Caballeronia; species Caballeronia telluris. The sequence goes on along the minus strand of NZ_FCNZ02000013.1, from coordinate 20,321 downwards.
TGAAGGGCATCACGCTCGACATCGACCATGGCGAACGCGTCGGGCTCATCGGACTGAACGGAGCGGGCAAGAGCACAATCCTGAAGGTGATGGCGGGAATCTACCCGCCGACGTCCGGCGAAGCGCGCATCAACGGACACGTTTCGGCAATGTTCGAACTCGCGACCGGCTTCGAAATGACGCAGACCGGTTGGGACAACATTCGCATACGGGGCATGCTCCTAGGACTTTCGCCTGCAGAGGTCGAGGAACGTATTCATCAGATCGCGGAGTTTTCGGAGCTCGGCGAGTTTCTCGATTATCCGGTCAAGACTTATTCGGCGGGTATGTTCATTCGTCTCGCCTTTTCGGTCTCGACCGCGATTAATCCCGAGATTCTTCTGCTCGACGAGGTCATGGGCGCGGGCGACGTGCAATTCGCCAACAAGGCGAAGCAGCGCATGCATGAGTTTATGGAGCAAGGAAAGATTCTGGTGTTTTCGAGCCACAGTCTCGATATGCTCGAATCGTTCTGTGAACGTGTCATCTGGTTGCGCAAGGGCGAGATCGTCCTCGATGGGGCGGCAAAGGACGTGCTCAATGAGTACCGGCGCACCGCCGGTCAGTAACGCGAGTCGCGCGGCTACCCCGTGGCGGCGCTCACGCCATACTCCCTAGCAGCGACAACTACCATGATCGTCGATACGCTTACCCAGGACACGAAATGGCTACCAGGCGCCGGTGCGTCGGTGCGGGATGCGGTGGCCCCGGACGTGTCGCTTTTGCTCGTTGTTTCCTGCAGCGACTTGGCTATCGTCTCTCGCGCAATAGAATCCGCGCTCGCCCAGTCAGAGTTGTCGCTCGAGGTAATCGTCGTCGACGATAGCGGCGACACGGCTACCGCATCCTGGATCGATGACGTGTGCACCCGCGACGGACGCCTGTCCGTGTTGCGTCATCAAAGCCGGATCGGCATTCCCGCAATCGGCTGGGTCGAGGCCTGGAGACGAGCGCGCGGCGGTTTTTTCGTACTCGCACGAGAGGAAGATGAGTTCGACCGTGGCGCGCTTGCACATCTGCTCGAAGCACAGAAGAAGGCTCAGGCGGGCTGCGAGAATGCGATTGTCTATGGCTTTGTCGAGACTCAGATTCGAGATTTGGTGACCGGCGAGCCGATTGCCGAGTTTTCCACCGATCGCGGCAAGCCCGCGATCATGCTACGCGTATCCAACTTTGTTGGGCGCAACACGGCGCTGATTCCTCGCGCCGCATTCGATCTGGTCGGCTGCACCGACCCGCATGTCTTGCTTGCCCAGGTTTCCGAGTGGGACCTCTGGCGGCGGCTCGCGAACTATTTCCAATTTCAGCCCGTCGACGTTGCGATTGGCGTACGCCATCCTTCCTCGGCCCCTAGCGAATTGCTCGAAGTCGACCGCTGGGCGATCGAAGAGTGGATGCGTACGGAACGCGATCACGCGCTGAAACGCGAGAGCATCGCCAACTATGACGTGGTCGCCGCGTTCACGGAGCATGGCTGGCCGACACGTGCTGCGTGCGCGTTCGCGGCTCAGGCACTCGGTTTTCCGGCGGAGGAAGAGCTCGCGGAGACTATGGCCGCCGCGCCACCCGATGACCAGGGCTACATCCTCGTGGTGACAGTGCAGTACGACGCGTCGGTCGCGCTGTACTTCGACATGTTGCCCGAACCCTTGAGCCGGCGAGTGCTCGTAGTTCCGAATGAACCGGACCGCTATCTCAACGCGCTTGGACGCGCTACCGCCCTCGTGGTCGTTCGCGCCGTTCGCGTATATCAGTCCTGGATCGACGCGGCGCGAACGCTCGATGTTCCCGCCTATTACTTCTTGGATGACAACATGTCCGTACTCGCCGAGAAAGGCGAGGCGATGATGCATACCGAAGACTTCAGCAAGCGCGGGCTGAAGGAATCGCTACGGCCGTTTGCCGGGGCGTTGCTCAGTAGCAACGCGCTCGTCGACTATTTCCGCCGCAACGAGTTGCACACGCAACTGAGCCTCTTTCCCGTCGCATGCGCGCGGCAGGATGAAGAGCAAGCGCGTGCGGCCCATGGTAAGAAGCATGACGCGGATGAAATCGTCGTTGCTTTCATGGGCGGCTTCTGGCGTTCGAAGGGTTTGTGGGACGTCCTCATTCCCGCCTTGTCGCGCTTTGCCAGCGAAGGCCGCAAGATTCACTTCGTCGCGCCCGGGTTGCGCAGTAACGATGACGGGCTAGATAAGCTTCCTCCATCGCTGCGTGTGACGCTGCTCCCCTGGAGCGCCGGCTATCTTCATGTCGTGCAGAGGTTCGCACGATTTGCTCCGGACTTCATGCTGCTTGCACCGGGCGAAACCGCGAACAATCAGTACAAGACGCTCCATCCGGTTTTGACCGCGCGCCTGCTCAACGCGGTGGCCGTGTTGCCGCGAATCCCGCCATACCTCGAAATCGAGGATCGCGCGAACGCGCTCGTCGTCGAGAACCCCTTCGACATCGATGCGTGGCATGCGACGCTGCGCGGCGCTGTGGACGAGCGTTTCGATAGAGAAGCCATCCTGGCGCGCAACCGCACATTCTGCGCGGAGGCGTTCTCGGGCAACGTGAATCGCGACGTCCTGCTTGGCATACTGCGCGCGAACGGCGGCGCGCCATCCTGGGCGAGGCAGTATCATCGACTTACGGCGTTGCTGACGACACAAGGAAGCGGAACGACCGGTGTGCAGCACGAAGTCGACGAGGCTTTGCGACGCAACGCCGAGGAACTGCTTGCACTGCGACGCAACCGTCGCTTTTCGTGGCGTCACCGGATTCTTGCACGTCCAAACGACCTCTGGGCTCATTGCGCGCCAGCGTTTCTTCCGCTTCAGCGCGATGCGGTGAAGTACGGCTGGAAGCGGCGCGACAACAAACTCGAGTACAGCGACAGCCTGCATGATAAGGCCTATCACGACTACGAATTGACGCTCCCCGACACGACGCTGGGCGGCGTATCGCTCGCGATCGCGACCGACGGGCCTAAGCAGGCCAAATTCAAGATTCAGTTGATTTCACCTTCGGGCAAGCTCGCTGCCAGCGCGATCCGTGAACTCCGGCGCATCGATCTGAATCAGCCGGTTTCATTCCACTTCCCTGCGGTTCAGATCCAAGGAGGGCAGGTCTGGCGCTTACGTCTGAGTTGCGCCTCGACCACGCCGGTATATGTGTTCGAACTGACCAATCGCACGCATTTTCAGATGCTGTATGGTGCGCCGTCGCCGTTCATCGAATTGCTGGAGCCTAGCGGCAAGATCCCAGTGAGCGCCGCGCCCGTCAGCAACGACGCCGCTGGGATCGGAGAAGAACGTGCCCCGACCATCAAGGTCAAGATGATAGTCGAAGGGGACATACCGACGAATCAGATCATCGGCCGTCTCATTACGGAAGCGCTCGGCGAACTCGGCAGTGTCGAAAAGATCCTGGTGACGGATTTCACTCCGATGTCGGTGCTCGATGGCGGACTTGTGCTGCTCAGCCGGATCGCGAGTCCCGCCGCGGAGCCAATGCTGCAGTGGATGGCGCTGCATGGCATTCCCTATCTCTACTACATTGACGACAATTTCTGGGAATTGAAGGGCGATTCACCCGTCGCCCAGTTTTATCAATTTCAGCCCGTGCGCTGGACGTTGAGCCGTGCGATCAAAGGAGCAAAGGCCGTCATCGTGAATTCGGCACTACTTGGGGAATACATCAAGAAGATGTTCCCGCGTACGGAGATCGTGCATCTAAACGCGCCGTTCGATTTCTCGCTCGTCGAGAACACAGCAGCATTCGACAAAGGGCCGGGCGAAGTGCGCATCGGCTTTGCGGGAAGCATCACGCGCGCGCCGGACTTTGTCGAGATCCTCCCGGCGTTCCAGCGCCTGCTTGATTGCCACGCGCATGTGTCGCTCACGTTCTTCGGATATTGCCCGCCGGAACTGCGTGGTAGAGATCGGGTCTCGTTTGTTGAACCGGTGGTCGACTATGCGGAGTTCATTGCATTGAAGGCTTCGCAGGCACTCGATATTGGCATCGCCCCGATGACCGCTTCGACGGCAAACCTCTATAAGACCAACAACAAGTATCGTGAATACGGCGGACTCAAGATCGCGGGCGTGTACACGAACTCGTCTCCATACAAGGAAACGGTGATCGACGGCAAGACGGGCCTGCTCGTCGAACACACGACCGAGGCTTGGTTTAACGCGCTGGAACGGTTGGTAACCGACACGGACTTACGCGAGAGCATCGCCGAAGCGGCCTATGAGGACGTACGTTTGCGTTATGCGCAGAGCGTGGTCGCCACGCAATGGCGAACCATGCTCTGCGAATTTTCGAGCAAATACGGAACTGGCGATCCCATCCAGATGCCAGACGCTCGCACGCTTGCCATGATCCGTACGCGACAACGGCTGGGTCGCATCCGATTGCGTGCGATCGTCGGTATCGGGCGGGTCAAGACGATGATCGCCTCCCGCGTCACTCGCGTGAGAAGGAACGCCTGATGACGTTCACGAGGCGGCGAGCAGAGCCGGACGACGCGATTTGCGATTTGCGCATGGCTGCGGTCATCGTGACTTACAATCCCGCACCGGAGGCGTTCGCCGGAGTCCTCGCGGCGCTGCGACCGCAAGTCGAACGCGTTGTGATCGTCGATAACGGCTCGGCGAGTGCTATCGCGGATGCGTTGCAGGAAGTTGCGCTGCGCCGTGACTGCACCTTCGTGCGTCTCGCACGAAATGTCGGCATCGCGGCAGCGCAAAATCGCGGCGTCGAAACAATCGCACGCGAGTCAAAGTCGACGTCGGTGTGCAACTACATCCTGTTCCTCGATCACGACAGCATCGCGGCGAGTGACATGGTGCAACGTCTGCTCGACTCCGACTTGCGATTGCGTGCGCGTGGTCACGCTGTGGGAGCGCTCGGGCCGGTGATCGTGGACAAGCGCACGGGAACGAGCGGGCGGTTCATCTGTTCCAGACGCGGCGGATGGCTTTACCGCGAGACCTGTCAAGCTGGACGGGACGAGATGCCGGTCGACTTTCTGATTTCGTCGGGAACGCTCGTGCGCGCGGATGTCCTCGCTGATATCGGGGGCATGAACGACGATCTGTTCATCGATCATGTCGACACCGAGTGGTGCTTGCGTGCGCTCAATCGCGGCTATCAGTTATTCGCTGTGCCCGGCGCGAGGCTCACGCATTCGCTCGGTGACGAAGTCGTGAAAGTCTGGATGGGACGCCCTCGTGAGGTGTTCGTCCACTCGCCGCTGCGGGACTACTACATGTGCCGAAATACCATTCTGTTACTGCGAGAAGTGCCGATGTCTTGGGCATGGCGAGCCTTTCTGTTCCTGCGACTCCTTGGCTCGATGGCGTTCTTCGGATTGTGTGTACCCCCGCGTGGCACTCGCTTGCTTCGTATGCGGCAGGGCGTTCGGGATGGATGGGCCGGACGCCGCGGTGAGGCGACGCTCTAAGCGGAAAATTCGCTGCGCGAGGTCCGGCCGCGCGCGGCGAACCCTCTTGCTTTTCAGGTGAGCGCAAAAAATGGCCTGAATCCGGGACTCAGAAAGCCGCCCAATCTATCTTCCACAAACTCGTAGGCCCACACCGGGCCGTCGCATTCTCGGGCGAAGATACGCAGTCGATAGACACTGTCGGCCGTTTTCCAGCCACTGCCAAGATCGAACGAGACTGGCGCATACGGTGAGGCATCCGCGAGTTGGCATTCCTGATGCGCGACTATGTTCCCCCGGCTATCCACCAACTCGATGCCGACCGTTCCTCCCATTCCGAGCGCCGCCATGCTCACGCCGATCAGCACCTTGCGGAAGTCGGCGTCGATACTTCCGGTCGTGTACTCGCGATAGGCGACACGCCGCAAATCGTGCGACAGGGTCAGTCGAGCACCTTCATGCAGACCCTTCTGTTCTGAAAACTGGCGGAGCGGCTGAAAGTCCTCCGAAACAAGAGACCACAGGTTCTCTCTCGCGCGCAGACGATGTCGCACGCGGGCCAGCAGGCCCGATTGACTGCGCGAATAGTGATTGGCAAATTCGATGGCCCGCGCCCGGTTGTCGAAAGCCTGAGCGCTCAACGCAGGGTCGACTACTGGAACGCGCAAACTGGAAATAGACGCGTCGAAACTACCGTTCATCATGGTGACTGCACGCTTCAGACCCGTGTGACGCATCGCAATGAGCCGCTTGCTGCGTAGTGACTGGTGACTAGACTCTTTCACTACTTTGGCGATGAGTTCGGCGTAGTGGGCTGACAGTGCGCCGATCTCGTAGCGCGTCTCGGCGATTCGGCGTCCCTCCGCGCCCATGCGCGACGCGAGCGCGCGATCAGTCGCGAGCACGCGGATCCTTTCGGCTAGCCCCTCCGCATCGTTTCGGTCGACGAGGAAGCCGGTCTCACCGTCGTTGATCAACTGCTCGGGCCCGCCGCAACGGGTCGAGACTACGGCGCGTCCGCGGCTCATCGCCTCGATCGTGACGAACGAAAACGACTCGAGTTGACTTGCAACGACGACGCCCGTCGCGCCGTCATACACCGACTTGACGTCGAGCGTCTTGTCATGCAGGAAGACCGTATCGTCGAGCCTCTTGGTCCAGATGAGATCGCGCAGGTGATCGTGATAGTTTTCCGCGCCGTGCCCGTAGACGTGGAACTCAAAATTGCGCAGACCGCGCTCGCGCGCGATGCGAGCCGCTTCGATGAACATCGGCACGTTCTTGTTGACGTCGAGCGTGCACAGCATCACGAACTTGTTCGGCGCTCCCGCCGAGGCGTCGGCGAACGGCAAAGGTGCCCACGGCTCGAACAAGGTGCCGTTCGGAACGACCTCGATCGCGTCGCGCGGTACGCCGTAAAAATCGACGTAAAAGTCCGCTACGATCTGGGACGGGCATATTACCCGGCTGGCCGAAAGCAATTGCGCAGGATCCTCGAACGCCCAAAGCTGCGAGTTCAGCCGTGACAGCAGACGTTGGCTGATCAGCCCGTGGGAATGGATGATGACCGGAATTTCGAGACTCGCCGCTGCATAGACCGCCGGCGAGATGACGTTGGTGTTGACGACGACCGCATCAATCTCCAGCTCCTTGCACAGTGTCGAGAAGCGGCGTTGTTCGAGTTGCTTTCGTTCTTCGCGCTCGCGCATCCCTCCCGTGTCGCCGACTGACGGAAGATAGGGATCGTATTCCAATTTGATCGCGGGCAAGCGTGCCTGGACGATCTGGTCGAACATCGGTCCGCCGGCGCTCGGAAAGATGACGATGGGTGCGATCGACGACGGAAGGTTGCTGACGAAGTTGACGAGCGAGCGCTCTGCACCGGCGGGCGCCGCCGAGTGTGATACGAAGGCGACTTTCAAGGCTGGAGCGTTCATCGTTGGAACTCGCGCGTATTCGCGGTGTTTCGAATCAGTGTCCAGAACTGGTCCAGCACACGTTCGGTGGAGAAGTGATCGGTCACATGCGCGAGCGCTTGGCGCGCGACTGACGCGCGTGCGTCTTCATTGTCGAGCAGCCCTCGGATCGCGTCTTTCCATTCGTCCGCGCGGTCTTCCACCATGATTCCGGTCTTGTCGTGAGCGATGTGTGAGACGTAGGGTTCGACTTTGCTGAAAACTCCGGCCGCGCCGACGGCTGCGATCTCCAGATATTTGTTCGGGCATTTCGAGGCCTCAGTGCGCGTCTCGCCTAACGGCGCGATAAGAATGTCCGGCGCACGCCGACACACGATTTCCGCATAGCGCTTGTAGCTGAAAACGTAGGGCTGGAATTGCACTTTTCCGGCGGGCAGCGATCGGAGTTCCTCGGGCACTGCGTTCGACATGACGAAAACTTCCACGTCATCGCGCTCTTCCACTAGCTCGCGTAAGGCGCGAAACGCGCTCGTATCTTGCCGCGCCGATCCGACGTAGCCGACGATCTTTTTCTTGCGAGGTTCACGCGGCTGCCGCTGAAAAAGAGACAGGTCGATATTGGTCGGCATTACCACGAGATTGGGTGCGTAGGGCGCGAGATCTTCCGCGAGCACCTTGTTGTAGGTCAGGCAGACGTCGGCGCGTTCGAGACAGAACATGAAGTTCTCGAACATCGGTGCCCCTGGCTTGAAGAGGCCTTCGTATTCCTTCCACTCGCTGCCGATACTGAACCAGTTGTCGTCCAGCATATAGATGGTTGGAATGCCGTTCGCCTTGCAGAATTCCATCAGGGCGCATCCAGCCTGGGTCTTCACGCGACTGAAGATAACGAGGTCGCTGTTGAGCATATCCGCTGATGTCGCGGCCGTATCGAGGCTCGTGCGCCAGGTGATGAGATTGTCGCGTTCGAGCAGTTGGAAGAAGTTGAAGAAGCAGAGCTGATTGTGGGCCGGTTCGTTTGGCCCGCCAAGGACGGTAAGGCGCAGCGGCGTCATAGGCGACTCGCGCGCATCTGGCAAGCACGCGTTTTCCAGGCCCGCGATCGACGCAAAACGACGCAATTGACGGTTGAGTCGCTCGAGGTCGGCGTCCGCGATGCTGAGCGCAAAGCTTGCCACGTCCGCCCAGTCTACTTCGATACCGCCGGCGGGCGAGTGCACCGTACCTGCTCCGCGCATGACACGGCGTGCCATCATGTCGCCGCTCACGCCGACATCGGCGGTCAACGGATAGACGTGCCAGGACCAACGGCTCTGCGGAGAAGCTACGTCGATCGAGCGAATTTCGTGGCGCCGACTCAGTCGCAAACTGAAATCCCACCAGAAGCCGCGCTGCAACAGCGGTGACGTCGAGAAGCCCCCCAGCTCCTGGAACACGCTGCGGCGCACGAGCGTTGCCTCCATCGGAACGATGTCCGCGAGTTCGATCCATCCAGACGGGTAGCCGTTCGGCTCGAAACCTTCGCAACTCCAAAGCCACGATTCGACGGGATGCTCGCCGGTCGCAAAATGGGCGACGCGGCCCGCGACAGCGGGCTCGCCGTCCTTGATATTCATCGCAAGGCGCGAAAGCGAATGCGTCCAATCGAGAATCGGCGTGCCAGGCCACAGGAAGGCGACGTAGTCGCCCCGTGCTTCCTGCGCGCCGCGATTGAATAGGCACGCTGGCATCGATTGCGCGGGTTCGGTGATGAACACGCTTGGCGCACTCGCCGGCAGGTCCGACGCATCGATAGTCTGGTTCCAGTGTGCACCATCTGCGACGAAAATTACCTCGAGTCGAACGCCGTCGATCGCGAACGCTTCCGAAAGCTGTGATACCAGGTGGGCGAGCGGAGGCTGGACTTGCAGGTAATCGCCAATGACGGGAATGATTGCACTGATGGTCTTCTTGGTCACGAAGGTGCTGCCTTGATGATCAAACGGATGGCTTCGACGCGCGGAACGCGACCTGAAAACGAACAATTCGTCTGCGGTGTTGTCCGCGCTTTTTAGGACGGCGATTTTACCTTAACCGACGCGGTAACACTGCGTGGTAGAACTACCGATCGAGCATGGGTGCGTTGCCTTTTTTCTTGACTTGCGCTTGACACCCGGTCCGGTCGAGGTGGTTTGTACACATTCAGCCAACATAGAGGGTAAATTTTGTATCACCACCATTTATACATCAGGTTGTAACCCGAGAATGCATTCTGAACTTTAAGTCGTTCGTCCTCGCTCAGCGCGACTTCGCCCCGCACCGGTCTCGCCATCGCCTGACCGTAATTCGCGGAATGAGTGGCGTCCGTAGTGTCGAAATCGAAAAAGGTCTTGCCAAAACCACTTCGGCCGATCGAGTAGCCAAGAAAGTGCTCGGTCGCCTGGAATTCGCTTTCGTCGGCGTCGAGAATTTTTTCAAAATCGACGAAATGCATCGCACCGGACTTCGCAAGTTGCGACTCGGACGCGCGCCAGTAATAGTTGAAGACAAACGAAAGTAGCTCATCGAATGTCGTTGCACGGCCCTGCTTCGCGAAAACCTTGCCCATCGAGGCGACCACATTGACTGGATCCCTCACAACGCAGACGACTTTGGCCGTAGGAAAGAAGTCACGCAATTGATCCAAGTAGATCGTGATCTCGGGGTCCTTGAGAATCAACTGACTCCCTTCGATATGCGCGAAGTGGCTATGTGCAAGTCGGATAAACCCGTCGATCGATCGCGAAAACACGTCGGCCAAATCTGCTTTCGATTTGGCAAACGCTTTGAATCTTTGTGCGTCGGAATAGTTGAGAATGTCGTGATAAAGGCGAATCAACTGCGTTATATAGGTACATTCCGGGAGCATAGGAAAAGCTGACTTTCCTTCTGTAAGAAGATTGCAGAAAACGGTAGTGCCGCTCCGTGGGGCGCCGACGCAAAACGTCAGGCCGTAGGGGTAGTTAAGCATTCAGTGCCTTCTAGAAATTCATGTGGGACTCGCTTCGCCCGTCGGAGGTGCCGCTCGCAAAAAACCCGGGACCGGCCGGCGCGGCCGCGTATGTGCTCAGGATCGTCGGGTCTGCCATCCCGCCTGCGTTCCATGCCCACACTAGACGCACAATTATGACAAAATTCGACGAAAAACTGCTTTTGATCTGTCTGCCGAACAAGGAGAATTATGAGGCCGGTTCGACGAGGCAATATATATTTGCCTTTCGGCACGCATGTGCGGCAATCGATCCATTATCGGCAGATCAGCGGCTCTGGCAGCATAGTTGCTTAGGTTTGAAGCGAGCCAGCCGAAGAATTTCCACCAAAATGCCTTCCGTCGACATTACAAAATGTATCAGACGGTTCAATCGCTTACGCACTTATGCTATCTTGTCGAAGCATTTTTCGCGCTTCCTGACTATGCTGTCGCGTTTCGTTGACGAATGCGGCGGCGCGTTCTACTCGTAAGACCGCGCAATCCTGCTCCGGTAGCCGGTCCAATCCGGCCGTTCCGGTCAACCTGTTTACGTGCTACGTTTCACGGAACGTTTATGTCGAACACCGAAGCTTTTTCCCCGGCGAACATCAGATCAGGGACGTTGCCGGGCGATCCGGATACACCGGGGCAAGACATTAAAACCGGGTCCGCTGAGGGGCGAGAGAAACCGCCGCAGCCAGTTGTCCAGGACGAACTGAAGCTTTCGGATTTTCTGACTGAACTCGACGTTAGCGTCAACCTGCTCTTCGATGTCAATTGGTACCTGGAGAACAATCCCGGCGTTGCCGAAGCGAAGGTGCATCCGCTCGGGCATTACATCTCGTTCGGCGCGCGCGAACTGCGTAGCCCCACTCCGTTGTTCGACCCGCGCTATTACGTGTGTCAAAAGCCGGAGGTCATCGACGAGGAGAGCCACCCGCTGGAAGACTACCTGCGCTATGGCGGGTTTCAAGGTCTCGATCCGAACGAATTCTTCGACGGCCGCTGGTATCTGAGCGAATACGAAGACGCCAGAACGTCGGGGCTCAATCCGCTTCTGCACTACATCAAGTCGGGCGAACGAGCGGGCCATTGGCCCAGCGCGCTGTTTGATCCCGAGGCGCACAAGCGCGAGAATCCCGATGTCGACTGGAATCGGGTCAGCCCGCTTGCGCATTTCCTGGCACGGCGAGGGCCAAGCACCGGAACACAAGTCGTCAAGCAGCACTTTCGCGTCACGGCTGCACTCAGGCGCTTTCTTGGTAACGTGCGGCCCGACCTGGAAGGAACGCCTTGCTCGGTCGAGTTGCGAGTTCAGTCGCTCGAAGAATTCGTGCAGACGTCCGCGAGTCAGGCCGACGGTAACGAAGTACTTGCGCGTCCGACGAGCACTGTGCAGGGCCTCGGAAGCTCGGTCGCGTTTCCGGGCGCCCCTCTGGTCGCAAAACTGAACGATGTCATCGCTGTGGCGGGCACGCGCTATGTCGTGACCAATCTGAACACGGCCATTCACGACGAGGAGGCGCATTTTGCCGACCAGCCCGACGTGGCGGTCAAGTGGGCCCATACACGGCGCCTGCCGCGTCGTCGCGTCGTGCTCGAGTGCAAGGCGCGGCAGGGCGCGTGGGTGGAGAGCGGAATCCATCTGATGCTGGAATCTGCGAATAACTACTTCCACTTCCTCGTCGAAGCGTTACCGCGCCTCATCTTGGCGGAAATCGCAAACGTTCCGCCCTCGGTTCCCTTGCTCGTGCAAGACGATCTGCACCCGAACATCCGCGCGCTGATCGACCTCGCCAACATTTCGCGTCGGCCCGTGCTTTATCTCGAACCCGGCACCCTGTACAGCGTGAAGTACCTGTATATGGCCTCCGAGACCGCATCAATTCCCGATGCGTATTTTGGCGGCGAAGCGGCGTCTCAATCAGCGATCGATGTCGAACGCATACGCGCGGCGGTACGTCGGTGCGACGGCCGATTCCCCCGGAGTTCGAAGAGCGGCAATCGCAAGATATTCATCGGTCGAGGCGGCGCGAGGCGCGTATTGACGAACCAGCAGCAGATCGAAGGCCGCCTGGTTGAACTCGGATTCGAGATTGTGCGCGTAGACGACCTCGATGTGGAAACGCAGATCCGCCTGTTCCGGCAAGCGTCGGTGGTCATCGCGCCAACTGGAGCGCACCTGACCAACATGCTGTGGTGTGCGCCCGGCACGCGAGTCATAGTCCTTTCGTCGGATCACACCAGTCTTCAGCTCTACTTGTGGGAACTGCTCGGCCGGGTTTCCGGCGTCAGTGTTTCCTTTGTGCGCGGACCGCGTGCATACAAGTTGAACGGCAGGTACGGCGTACATGACGATTACGCCGTGGATGTCGAAGCAGTGGCCGCTGCCGCTCTGACCGAAACGCCTCAACGATAAGGACTTCCCGTGCTTGCTCCTGATCATCCATCGCTCGACAACGAAATTTCGGTCATGGATTTGCCGAAGATCACTGATCCGCGCGGCAATCTCACGTTCATCGAAGGCAACCGGCATGTGCCGTTCGATGTTCAGCGTGTCTACTACTTGTACGATGTCCCGAGCGGCGGTATGCGCGCCGGGCATGCGCATCATGAGTTGCAGCAGATCATCATCGCGGTGTCGGGCAGCTTCGATCTGGTCCTCGACAACGGTTTCGAAAGGCGCGTGCTGACATGCAACCGACCCTCGTCGGGCGTGCTGATCCGCTCGCTCGTCTGGCGTGAGCTGAATAATTTTTCGTCGGGTGCGGTGTGTCTCGTGCTTGCGTCGAAGCTGTACGACGAGAACGACTATATCCGCGACTACCAAACCTTCCTACGGGAAACCAGCAAGCGCTCGTCCAGATGATTCCCTTCTTTGACATGCATGCGGTGCAATCCACACTGCAGCAGCAGATAAGTGACGCGTTCGAACGCGTATCGCGTAGCGGCCATATGATTCTCGGCCCGGAGTCGACGGCGTTCGAAGAGGAGTTCGCGCATTACTGCGGTGCGCGCTTTTGCGTCGGGGTCGGCAACGGGCTGGACGCATTGGCGCTCACCCTGCGCGCATGGGGGATAGGTCCGGGAGATGAAGTACTGGTGCCCTCGCACACGTTCATAGCGACGTGGCTTGCGGTTTCAATGGTCGGGGCAACGCCAGTTCCCGTCGAAATTGACGAACACCATGTGCTGGACGCGAGGTGCCTGGCGGCGCGCATAACGCCGCGCAGCGCCGCGGTTATTCCAGTGCATCTCTACGGTCAGGCAGCAGCGATGGACGAGATTCGGGGGATCGCCGGAAAAGCCGGACTGCTCGTCCTCGAAGACGCCGCGCAAGCTCACGGTGCGAAGTATCGTCAAAGACGCTGCGGGTCGCTTGGGGATGCGGCCGCATTCAGCTTTTATCCCACCAAGAATCTCGGTGCGATGGGCGACGGCGGTGCGATCGTCACGGACGACGCCGCGCTTGCCGACAAGCTGATGGCGCTGCGCAACTATGGCTCGAAGGCGAAATACGTGCACGAGATACCGGGCACGAATTCGCGCCTCGACGAGTTACAGGCGGCCATTCTGCGTACCAAGCTTCCGTATCTCGATGACTGGAACGATCGCCGCCGTGCGATCGCGCAGCACTACACGGCCGGCTTGAAGGGGCTGGACGGCATCGAGACGCCGTTGATCGCGCCGCACAACGATCATGTTTTTCACCTATACGTAGTGCGCGCGAAAGAGCGCGAAAAACTGATTTCATTCCTCGCACACCGTGAGATCAAGACGGCTATTCATTACCCGCTGGCTCCGCACATGCAACGGGCGTTCAGCGAGTTGGGCATCCCGGCGAACGATTTGCCGCTTGCGCGTCGCGCCGCGGAAGAACTGCTGTCGCTCCCACTCTGGCCGCAGATGCGGATCGACGATGTCGATCGTGTAGTTGAAGCGTTGCGCGATTTCGCGCGCCGCTGAGGCCCTTGTTCGCCAGATGCGCAGACTCGAGTTAATCGTCACAGCCAACAGAGCTTCCGTATGTCAGACCCGCTTGTGACCGTCATCGTCCCGATCTTCAATCATGCTGCCTACGTACTGGAAACGCTGGGCAGCGTGTGCGCCCAGACTTACCAACAACTGCAGATCATCGTGATCGACGACGGCTCGACCGATGACGGCGCGTCCCTCGTGACACAAAACTTCGGCCCGCGCGTGCAACTTGTCGCTCAGCCTAACGGCGGACCGAGCGCTGCCGTCAATGCGGCTTTCCGGGTCACGGAAGGCGAGTACATCGCTTTTCTTGGTGGCGATGACGTCTGCGAGCCGCAGCGCATCGGGCATCAGCTCGAAGTCTTGCGAGCAACCTCGCACGACCTGGTTTTCGCAAAGCCTCAGATGATCGACATGGCAGGCGACCCCCTGCCTGATAGCGAGGTGCCGGTTCTTTACGTCGACCAGAAACCCGGTCCGGAGATGTATCGCCGTCTGTTTCTGCTCGGCAATTTCTTGTGCGGACCCAGCGCGATGATGCGCTCCCGGGTTTTGACCGAACTGGGGTTTTTCCACGAAGGACTCGTGGGCTTGCAAGATTTCGACTACTGGCTCAGGGCCTGCGGTCGAGGCATGAGCATCGGCGTCGACAGCGAGCGGGTCGTTCGTTACCGGCGTCATCCGGGCAATCTGTCGGGTACGCGCTCCGTTTCGGCATTGTCGGCGGAAACGGCATACGTATTGAGGCGCTCGCTCGACGATGCCTTGCCGCGCGTCGTTCGCGCCGCTTTCCCTCACGTCCTGCCGCCTCGCGTCGACGTTGACGCGCCACTGAGTATGTACGAAAAGAGCTTGCTGCTGCTCGCACACCCGTACAAGGAAGTGCAGGCGATGGGTCTTGGCTGCGCTTACGATATTGCCGAAAGAGGCGATTTGCGCGACCAAGGTGTTGGTCCCGATCTGAAAATGTTTCAATTTTTGTTGAATACGACCCGCGCCACGTAGTCCGCGTAATTCACGGACGCCAAGTGGCGCAATGTCCCGCATCAGGTTAAGGTTGCGTGGCAGAGGCTTTGAGCAGGTCAGCGTAACCCTATGAGCAATCTTCCATGCGTTCAAAGTTTTCCGTCGAATTGACCATGAAGCGGGTCGAGATTCAACCGGCCCTCTTTGCCGCTAAGCTTTCGCGTCTTACGCTTCAGAGCATACATTGCGATTTCACTGGCTCCGCTTGCGCCACGGTGAATGTTTGGCGCAACCATGCTATCGAGCCGATCCTCGAACTGGCTCGCCCATTCTTTTTCTGGGGCGGATGGAGCGCGAACACGCGTATCAGCGATTATGACGACACGCTGATGTTTTCCGGCCACGCTCAATGCGACGTCGAATTGCTCTGGCTCGACAGCAGTCGCTATCGTAAGGAAGGCGGCGCAAGCGGTGATTGGCTCGACTGGCTGGGCGGACGAGTAAGCGCACTGCGCGGATCGAGCACGGCGCCCATCGTAATCGCGACCTGGCTGGAGAGCGACGCCGAGCGCGAGAAAATGCACGCGCTAACCCAGCGACTTCCTGCCGTCCATTTCGCCGATTTGGCCGCGACTTGTACCGAAGCCGGCGTCAACCTGCTGGATCCGCGCACCGCCGCGATGGCGGGTACACCTGTCGGTAACGCTGCGCAGACGGTGCTCGCACGCAAGCTAGCGTGTCATTGGCTTGCTGCCGCGGTGCTACCGCCCGTCAAGGCGCTCGCGCTCGATCTCGATCACACGCTTTATGCGGGCGTCTTGGGAGAAGAGGGAGCGGAAGGCGTGATACTCACAGACGCACATGCGCGCTTGCAGACGTTCGCCAAGACGCTTAGCGAGCGCGGCATCTTCCTTGCGCTCGTTTCGCGTAACACGCGGCCAGATGTGGAAGGGCTTTTCCAGCTTCGCCGGGATTTTCCGCTCCAGTGGCAGCATTTCTCCGTGACTGAGATCTCATGGAACGACAAGGCGGAGGCGCTCGCACGAGTCGCAAAGGCGCTGCGTATCGCACCTGAAGCCGTACTGTTTGTCGACGATAATCCCGGCGAACTGGCCACCGTCGCGGGACGATTGCCCGGCGTGCACACGACGCATGCGCACGAGAATGCGGCGCTAACTGAGAACGCTGTACTCTACTATCCGGGCCTGTGGCGATGGAAGGTCGAGGCGGAAGACTCCAGACGTGTGAAAGATCTCAAGGCGAACATCGAACGTGAGACGTTGCTCGCAGAGGCGGCCGATCCCGCGGAGTACTTTCGCAGCCTTCAAGTTTCGCTCGCGTTTCGCCTTGATCCACGCGACCAGCTCGACCGGCTCGCAGATCTCTGTCAGAAGACCAATCAGTTCAACATGGCGCTGCAGCGCTTCAATCACGCGAAGCTGGCGGCGCTCATGGAACGGCCGGACGCCTGTGTCGCGAGCGTGCGGATGACGGACCGCCTCGCCGACAGCGGCGTAGTTGGCGTGATTGTCGCGCAACGGGCGGATGACAAGGTGATCATTGAAGAATTGTGCCTGAGTTGTCGCGCGATGGGCCGGCGCCTGGAGGATACGGCGATTCTGTCAGTCATTGGTTCGATGCCATTTGTCGCGCAGTGCGAGGAAATTGTGTTCCGTGTCAAGAACGGACCGCGCAATCAGCCGGCGCTCGCCTGGCTTGCGGCACTGCGTGGAGGCGCGTCGACCTTGTCCGATGGTTTGTACGCCCTGCCTGCGGATGTCGTGCGTCGGTTTGCACCGATCGATGGCGTGGAATTGCTCTACCCGGAACACGCGGACCGGTAATGCGAAATTCATCAATCGCTATAGGCAAAGTAACTATGGACCACGCACAAATCGAAGAACGGGTGGTTGCCGCGATCAGCACCGTGCTGAAGCGGCACTTCGAAACTGTCCAACAAATGACCCGTGAGCATGCGGCGGAGTGGGATTCGCTCAAGCACATGGAGATCATGTTCGTACTGGAGGACGAGTTCGGCACCGAGTTCAGCGAAGAGGAACTCGCAGATCTCGACAGTGCGTCTAAGATCGTCAGCGCCATCGAGGCGAAGCATGCGGCATGACATCAGTGTCGAGGGGCACGCGTTCCGGCTGCGTCCCATTGCGGATAGCGATGCGCAATTTGTCGTGGAGTTGCGCGCCGATCCCGCTTTGAATGCCTACTTGCACGCGGGCGCGCAGACGCGAGAGCAACAACTCGCCTGGCTGTCCTCGTATTACGAGCGCGCGGGTGATTATTACTTCGTGGTCGAGCGCAGAGATACCGATACGCGGGAAGGCGTCATCTCTCTGTATGACCTGGATGACGGCGCGCGCGCGGCGGAATGGGGCCGCTGGATCATTCGCCCGGGTTCCGTGGCGGCGGTGGAGAGCGCGTGGCTCATCTATCGGATAGGGCTGGAATCGCTCGGTCTCGACGCCGTATATTGCCGCACCGTCGCGGAGAACGCGAAAGTAGTATCGTTTCACGACTCGTGCGAAATCGCGGAACGCCGCGTGCTGCCTCGTCATTTCGAGATTGGTGGGCGCCGTGTCGATGCGGTCGAGCATCAGGTTACACGCGACACGTGGCCGCAGATCGGCGCTCGGCTGGAAACACTCGTGCGGATGGTCGCGAAGAGGATGTCTCGTGGCTGACCTTCCGACCGTTCCCGCAGGCTTCGATTTTCATCACGTCGGCTACGCGACGGCGTCAATGGCGAGAGAGCGGGAATTCTTCGAATTCGCGGGTTATCAGATCGAGGCCGATTCCTTCGAAGATCCGGTTCAAGGCATTGCGGGCTGTTTTCTGACAGGGCCGGGGCCGCGCATTGAGTTGCTCGAAAACCTGCCTGGTTCGCGTACCTTGACTCCCTGGCTCGACGCGGGCATCAAGATTTACCATTTCGCTTACTGCGTTGACGATATCGAGACGGCGCTGGCGTGGGCGCGCACGCATCGTGGGAAGGTGACCGTGCCGCCAGTCCCGGCGGTCGCATTCGGCGGTCGGAGTATCAGCTTTGTGATGTTCAGGACGGGGTTCATGTTTGAGTTCATCGACTCCGCGCTCGCATGCGCGAGGGGCAGCAACGAAACCGAGGGCGATATCTAATGAATCAGGAAGAACAGGACCGTTTGGAATCCATCTCTCAAGTGTCGCTGTATTCGGCCGGAGCCAACTCGGCGACCGTGCAATATTCGTTTAAGATCGCCGAGCGGTTTCTGACCGGAGAGACGTTGCTCGAGATGGGACCGGCGGAAGGCGTCATGACCGAACTGCTCGCGACGACGCGCAAGAAGCTGACGCTCGTGGAGGGATCGGGTCAATTCTGCGAGGATCTGCGTCGGCGTTTTCCGAAAGCCAACGTCGTACATTCGCTCTTCGAAGAGTTCGATTCGGCCGAGAAGTTCGACAATATCATTCTTGGTCACGTGCTGGAGCATGTGCAGGACCCGGTCGACATCCTCGCTCGAGCAAGGCACTGGCTCAAGCCAGACACTGGACGCCTGTTTGCCGCCGTACCGAATTCGCATTCCTTGCACCGCCAAGCAGCCGTGATCATGGGCATGCTTCCACAAGAGGACGCACTCAACGAGATGGACATCCATCACGGCCATCGGCGGGTGTTCGATCCTGCTTCGTTCCGCAACGCTTTTTATCAGGCGAAGCTGGAAATCGAGGTTTTTGGCGGCTATTGGATGAAGCCGGTGTCGAACAAGCAGATCGAGGAGCACTGGACGCCAGAGATGCTCGACGCGTTCATGAAATTGGGCGAACGTTATCCAGACATTGCGGGCGAAATCTATGTGGTCGCGCGCAATCGCAACACACGAGGATAGTGGCAGCACGCGTCGTCGCGGCGCCGATCTCCGCGACGACGCGTGCTGACGGAATGCCGACGTCAGCTTGTGCGGGCTACCGATCAAGGCAGCTTATCGGTCGATTAACGCTCTAAGCATGCCGATTTCATCGGCTAAGGAAAGCATGTCGGTTCTTAGCGACAGCACGGGCGAGGTTGGCGGCTCATAGGGATCGGAGACGCCCGTGAAATGGCTTATCGCGCCCGCGCGAACTTTGTGATAAAGACCCTTGGGATCGCGTGATTCACAAATAGCGATAGGCGCATCGACGAAAATCTCGAGGAAGCCTTTGCCGATGACGTCCTTCGCCATTTCGCGTCCAGTCCTGCTCGGAGAAATCACGGCGACGATCACGACGTCGACATGGGATAGAAAAAGCTTTGCAACGTGTGCCACGCGCCTGACGTTCTCCAAACGATCTTGCGAACTGTACGAAAGATCAGAATTTAATCCCGTGCGCAATTCGTCGCCGTCGAGAACAGCGCAACTCACGTGAGAGTCGGTCAGGCTCGCTGCCAGTGCACGCGCGATGGTCGATTTACCGGCGCCCGATAAGCCCGTTAGCCAGATAACCCGGGATGCTCGTTTCAAAACGACATTCATTGTTGCCTCTTTTGAATTCCGAGTGGGTGGTTTAGCGAGTCAAGGGCGGGCGTGAGCCCGGCGCAGCGCACCCTTGGGGCGCCTTGAATCGATAAGCTGGGGCATGGCTGGTTGCGGCAGAATGCTGCAACCAGCCATGCGGGACGAAGCGATGACGAATCAACTCTTTGAAGCCGCCTTGGGAATCAAGGCCCCGTGGTATGTGCAAGGTGTCGACTTTGATACTGCCAAACGGCAGCTCACAATTGCCGTGGACTTTGTTGCCGGCAGCCGTCTTCGGTTTGCGTGGCATACATGCTCCTTGAGCTACATCTTATGCCCGCACACGAAATTTATGACAGGCCCGCCGATTCGCCTACCCCGGGCTCGCCGGCGAGCACCCTGCGCATGACACGCAAATCAAGCGGCTGCGCCACCTTAATTTTTTCCAACACGAGTGCTATCTGGAAGTGCGGGTGCCGCGAGTGCGCTTGCCGGACGGCTCGGTACGGCTGGTC
>NZ_FCNZ02000012.1 GCF_001544495.1 Caballeronia telluris | reverse complement strand
TCATTGATGACATAAGTTCAACGTTTACGCCTTCGTTACGGATGACCGCTACATGAGCTATTTCAACGGCCTGCTAGACAAGCAGTTGCGCGAGAAAGTGCTGTTCGCGACCCACAATATCCTGCGCGATCCGCCGTTTTCGCGGCTCGACATGGTGTCGTGCCGCAATCTGCTCATCTACATGGACCGCTCGATCCAGCGCCAGGTGCTGCAAACGTTTCACTTCGCGCTGCAACCGGCCGGCTATCTCTTTCTCGGCAGTTCCGAATCGGCGGAAGTCGCCGATGAACTGTTCGTCGCCGTCGACAAGAAGCACCGCCTCTATCGCGTGAGAAGTTCGACCGCGCTCGCGCGCTCCGTCCCGCAACCGATCGCGAGCATGCCGCGCACGGCGAGCGCGGGGCCGCCCGCCGAGGCCGAGAGTCCGCGCCGTCCCGGCAGCCTCTCGCTCGCGGTGCTGCACCAGCGCGCGGTCGAGCATCACGCGCCGCCGAGCGTCATCATCGACCGCGACGGCGAAATCCTGCACATGACCGACGAAGCCGGCCGCTTCCTGCGCTACGTCGGCGGCGAGCCGTCGCACAACCTGCTCAAGCTCGTGCATCCCGACCTGCGGCTGGAACTGCGCGCCGCACTGTCGAAGGCAGCGATGTCGGGCGGCAACGCCGACGTGGATCGCGTGCGCTTCATGCGCGGCGAGACGGCGTATCTCGTCGATATTTCCGTGCGCCCGTATCGCGACGACACCTCGGGCACCGACGTCGTGCTCGTGCTCTTCGACGAAACGCCCGGCGACACGCGTCCTGGCGCGGACGAATCCGGCGATCCGCGCGATCCGACGCTCGTGCAGATCGAGGAAGAGTTGCACCGCACGAAGGAACAGTTGCAGACGACGATCGAGCAGTCGAACGTGTCGACGGAAGAGTTGAAGGCATCGAACGAGGAATTGCAGTCGATCAACGAGGAGCTGCGCTCCGCGACCGAGGAACTCGGAACGGGCAAGGAAGAGTTGCAGTCGGTGAACGAGGAACTGATCGCGGTGAATAGCGAACTGCAGGACAAAGTCGAGGAAACCGACAAGGCGAACGACGACCTGCGCAACCTGATCGCCTCGACCGGCATCGCGACGGTGTTCGTCGACCGGGGGATGCGCATCAAGCGCTATACGAGCGCGGCCGTGGGCCTTTTCAACATCATCGCTTCGGACATCGGCCGGCCGCTGCTCGACCTGACGCATCGCCTGGACTATCCCGAACTCGCCGACGACGTCTCCGCCGCATTCGACGACCTCAAGCCGACCCAACGCGAGGTGAGCGCGCGCGACGGCGCCTGGTATGTCGCACGCGTGATGCCATACCGCACCGGCGACGACCGCATCGACGGCGCCGTGCTGACGCTCGTCGACGTCAGCGCGCGGCGCAGCGCGGAACAGGCGGCGCACGCGAGCGAGGAACGGCTCAAGCTCGCGGCGCAGAGCACGGACGACTACGCGATCGTCGTGCAGGACCTCGAAGGTGTCGTCGTCAGCTGGAACAAGGGCGCGGAGCGCGTGTTCGGCTTTCGCGAGGACGAGATGATCGGCAAATCCGCGGACCTCATCTACACCGCCGCCGACCGCTCCGAAGGCGTGCCGGCAGCGGAGCGGCGGCGCGCGGGCGACGAAGGCCGCGCGGAGGACGAGCGCTGGCATACGCGCCGTGACGGCCGCCGAGTGTATTGCAGCGGCGTCACGACGCTGATTCGCACGGACGATTTTCGGGGCTTCGCCAAGATTGCGCGCGACGTGACCGAAAAGCGCAGCGCCGAGGGCATGGCGCGCGCGCAGCTGAATTTCGAGCGCACGGTGCGCGCGCAGGCGGAAGCGGCGAACCGGCTCAAGGACGAATTCTTCGCGGTGCTGTCACACGAACTGAAGAATCCGCTGAACCTGATCCACGTCAAGGCGGAACTGCTCACGCGCGCCTACGAATGCCGCGACATTCCGCTCGTGCAGAGCGCCGCCGATGCGATCCGCCGCTCGGTGATCGGCCAGTCGAAGATCATCGACGACCTGCTCGATCTGTCGCGCGTGCGCACCGGCAAGCTCGCGCTGCAAGTCGCGCCGGTCGACATCGCCGCCGTGCTGCATACCGTCGTGGAGGCGAGCGCCATCGACGCCCGCGCGAACGACATCACGCTCACGGTGACGGGCGCGGACAAGCCCGCCATGATCGAAGCCGATCCGGTTCGCGTCGAGCAGATTCTCTGGAATCTCGTGCGCAACGCGATCAAGTTCAGCTTCCCCGGCGGCGAGGTGAGCCTCGCGCTCGCGTGCGACGGCAACTTCGCGTGCGTCGACGTGATCGACCGGGGACAGGGCATCGCGCCCGACTTCCTGCCGAAGATCTTCGACATGTTCAGCCAGGCCGAAGGCGCGGGAAGGCGCGATCAGGGCGGCCTCGGCATCGGGCTGTCGCTCGTCAAGCAACTGACCGAGATGCACGGCGGTCGTATTGAAGCGCGCTCGGAAGGCGTCGGGCATGGCGCGCATTTCCGCCTGTGCCTGCCGGAGCGTCCGTCTTCGACGTTCACGCCGGTGAACGCCGGCGCCAGCGATCCGGCGATTTTGAAGGATCTGCGCGTGCTGCTCGTCGACGATTCGCTCGACGCGCTCGACGCCTTTCGCACGCTCCTCGAACTGGAAGGCGCGAAGGTTAGCGCGGTGTCGCGGGCGCGCGCGGCGCTCAACGAGATCGCGGCCAACGAGTTCGATCTCGTGCTCTCCGACATCGGCATGCCCGAGATGAGCGGCTACGAACTCATCGCGGAACTGCGCAAGGCGCCGCGTACCGCGAAGATCGCCGCCATCGCGCTCACCGGATTCGGCCGCCCCCAGGATGAGGCGCAAGCGCTTCAGGCCGGCTTCAACGCCCATCTCGGCAAGCCGGTCTCGCTCGATTCGCTGATCGCGGCCGTGCAGCGCGTGCTCGCCTGATTACATTTTCCCTGTTGTCCTTTGGTATGTGGATTGCTGGATGCTGCTGCGCGAAAGCATCCGAACCTCGGCCATGGCCGGCCGTGTTCCGTCATCCATCGTCCCGGGGGGTAGCACCATGGCCGGTAACGCACGTCTTCATCCGCTCACGACCTTCACGGCCGTCGTCTTCATCGTCATCGGCGCGCTGCTGGCGGTCGGCGGCGTCCGGCTGGGGATGCTCGGCGGATCGTGGTATTACCTCATCGCCGGGATCGGCGTGCTCGTGACCGGCCTGCTCCTCCTGATACGGCGACGCTCCGCGCTCCTGCTCTACGCGCTCGTCCTGTTCGGCTCGACGATCTGGGCCGTCGCCGAAGCGCGCTTCGACTTCTGGCAACTGCTGCCGCGTCTCGGGCTGTGGGTCGTGCTCGCGCTGTGGCTGCTGATTCCCGCGGTGCACCGGGGCGCGCTGTTCGGCCCGCCGACAACACCGCGCGCTGGCCGCACGCCGCTTGCCGCCGCGACCGTGCTGGCGGTGCTGCTCGGCATCGGCACGAGCCTTGTCGATCCGCACGACCGCCCCGGCCGGCTCGATCTAGCCGCCGCGCCGGCCGGGTCCGCCACGAGCGCCACGAGCGCCACGAGCCCCGACGCGCCGCGCGCGCCCGGCGACTGGATCGACTACGGCGGCTCGCCGCTCGGGCAGCGCTATTCGCCGCTCACGCAGATCACGCCGGAGAACGTCGGCCAGTTGAAGATGGCGTGGCAGTTTCGCACCGGCGACATGCCCGGCCCCGACGATCCGACCGAAACCACCGACGAGAACACGCCGATCAAGGTCGGCGACACGATTTTCGTCTGCACGCCGCACAGCCGCGTGATCGCGCTCGATGCCGCGAGCGGCAAGGAGCGCTGGCGCTTCGATCCGCAGCTCAAGAGCGCGGTCGGGTTCAAGCACTGGGAACACATGACGTGCCGCGGCGTGTCGTACTGGGATGCGTCGCTGCATCCGGCGTCGGCGGCGGCGAGCGCGCCGGCCGCCGCAGCCAGCGACGCAGCCGCCAGCCCGGCGACTGAAAGCGCGGCTCCCGCCAGCGCGACGGCCGCGATGAACGCCGCCGCCAGCGCGTCCGATGCCGCGAGCGCTCCCGGCGCGGGCGCGGCTGCGGCGCTGGCGACTTCGCCCGGCGGCGCGTCGGACGCCACGGCCGCCGCGAGCGCGCCTGAAGCTGCGTCGGCGCCTCCGGCCACGGCCACGGCTTCGGCCGAATGCCCGAAGCGCATCTTCCTGCCGACCGCCGACGCCCGTCTGATCGCGCTCGACGCCGACACCGGCAAGCCCTGCACGAGCTTCGGCAAGAACGGCGAAATCGACTTGCGCGCGAACATCGGCCCATTCACGCCCGGCGGCTATTACTCGACCTCGCCGCCCGCCGTCACGCGCGACCTCGTGATCCTGAGCGGCCACGTCACCGACAACGAATCGACGAACGAGCCTTCGGGCGTCGTGCGCGCATTCGACGTCCACGACGGCCATCTGGTCTGGAACTGGGACTCGGGCAACCCCGACGAAACGCAGTCGATCGCCGCCGACAAGACCTACGTGCGCAACTCGCCGAACATGTGGTCGGTGTTCAGCGTCGACGAAAAGCTCGGCATGCTGTACCTGCCGATGGGCAACCAGACGCCCGACCAATGGGGCGGCCTGCGCACGAAGGAGGCGGAGCGTTTCGCGGCGGGCGTCGTCGCGCTCGATCTCGCGACCGGCAAGCTGCGCTGGAACTATCAGTTCACGCATCACGACCTGTGGGACATGGATGTCGGCGGCCAGCCGAGTCTCGTCGATCTCCAGACCGCGCAGGGCGTGCAGCCGGCGCTGATCGCGTCGACCAAACAAGGCAGCCTCTACGTGCTCAACCGCGCAACCGGCCAGCCGATCGTGCCGATTGCCGAAACGCCCGTGCCTCAAGGCGCCGCGTCCGGCGACCACAGCGCGCCGACCCAGCCCGTCTCCGCGCTCAATTTCAACCCGCCGCGCCTGACCGAGCGCGACATGTGGGGCACGAATCCCTTCGACATGCTCTGGTGCCGCATCGCGTTCAAGAAGCTGCGCTACGACGGCGCGTTCACGCCGCCGTCGCAGCAGGGGACGCTCGTGTATCCGGGTAACTTCGGCGTGTTCGACTGGGGCGGCATCTCCGTCGATCCGGTGCGGCAGGTGCTGATCGCCAATCCCGACTACATGGCGTTCGTGTCGAAGCTCGTGCCCCGCGACCAGATTCCCGCCGACACCGGCGAAAAGAAGGGCAGCGAGACGAGCGGCATCAAGATGGCGCGCGGCGCGCCATTCGGCTTCGAGCTGAGTCCGTTTCTCTCGCCGCTCGGCATTCCGTGCCAGGCGCCGCCGTGGGGTTATGTCGCGGGCGTCGATCTGAAGACGAGCAAGGTCGCGTGGATGCACAAGAACGGGACGATTCGCGACAGCGCGCCGCTGCCGATTCCGATGCCGCTCGGCGTTCCGAGCCTCGGTGGGACGATGGTGACGGCGGGCGGCGTCGCGTTCCTGTCGGGCACGCTCGACTACTACGTGCGCGGCTACGACGTGCGCGACGGCCGCAAGCTGTGGGAAGCGCGCCTGCCGGCAGGCGGCCAGGCCACGCCGATGAGCTACGCCGACGCGAACGGCAAGCAGTATCTGCTCGTCGTCGCGGGCGGACACGGATCGCTCGGGACGAAGGCGGGCGATTACGTGATCGCGTACGCGTTGCCGTGAACGCGGCGGTTTAGCCGATGTCGGGATGCCGCACGTTCCATTGCCGGATCGCGCGGGTCTCGCGCTCGAAGCCGAGGATGCTGATGGTTGCGGTGTCGAGCAGCAGATGCGCGCCGAGCGCGGCCGAATCGCCGATCCAGCAGCCGGCCAGGATGCGCAGGAAGTGCGCGTGCGAAAAGAGCGCGATGCGCCCGCGCGTCGCCGCAAGCCGCTCGACGAGCTTCCGCGCGCGGGCCTCGATTTCGCCGATGCTCTCGCCTTCGGGTATCGGCGAATCCCATATCGACCAGCCGGGCTCCTTTTCGCGGATCTCGGCGGTCGTGCGGCCCTCGTAGATGCCGTAGTCCCATTCGCGCAGTTCGGGTTCCACTTCGGCGTGTTCGCCCAGACCGGCTAGGTGGCAGGTTTCGATCGCGCGCGCCATCGGGCTCGTCAGCGCGCGGTCGAAGCGTGCTTGCGCGAGGATCGGCGCGAGCAGGCGCGCCTGCTCGCGGCCGCGTTCGGTGAGCGGAATGTCGGTGCGGCCGGTGTGCTGGCGCGACAGGCTCCATTGCGTTTCACCGTGACGGATCAGCCAGAGTTCGGTTTGGCCGGCATTTTCTTCGGAGGCGGGAGCGTTCATCGTCGGGTCTCTTGAAGGTCTCGAAGGCGGTGACGGGCAACCGATTCTACGGCGACAACGAAAGCGCTGCCGGCGTCCAGTGGTGCCGGATGCGGCGGATCGTTCGCGAGCCGTCCTGCGTTCGTCCTGATTCGCCACGCGGCCCGGTTTATCCGCCAAAGACGCGTACGAAACGGACCGCATGCAGGTATTCGTATTGTTCAAGAACGATAATTGAAGAGCGCGTCAAATCGCCCGCGCGACCTCATCCAGAAGGGGAGTCTCATGGACTGCTTGCATCGGCGGGATCCTTTTGGGGCGACGTTTCGTGGCGGTTTGTGCGGGCTGCTCTTCGTCGCCGCGCTCGCGGGATGCAGCGGCGGCAGTTCGAGCCAGCCAGCCACGACGACCACGGGCGGCAGTTCGCCGGCAAGCGCGCCGGCGGGCGGCTCGGGCGCAGCGTCGGGCGCGAGTCCGGCGTCGGGCGGCGGCACGGGCACCAGCACAGGCACAGGCACAGGCACAGGCACAGGCACAGGCACAGGCACAGGCACTGGCTCGAACACGGGCGGAAGCGGCGCAGGCAACGGCACGACAAACCCGCCGCCGACCGGCAGCACCGCGACCGCCAACCCCGCCGACGTCACCACGTATCACAACGACATCGCCCGCACCGGTCAGCGCCTGAACGAAACCGCGCTCACCCCGTCGACGGTCAAGGCGGCGACCTTCGGCAAGCTCGGCGTGTACGCCGTCGATGGCGCCGTCGATGCCGAGCCGCTCTATCTCGCGTCGATGACCATCGCGGGCGGCACGCACAACGTGCTCTACATCGCGACGGAGAACGCGAGCGTCTATGCGCTCGACGCCGACACCGGCGCGAAACTCTGGCAAGTCTCGGCGCTGGGCCAGGGAGAAACGCCGAGCGATAACCACGGCTGCCTGCAGATCACGCCGACAATCGGCATCACGGCGACGCCGGTCATCGACCGTTCGCGCGGACCTAACGGCGCGATCTATGTCGTCGCGATGTCGAAGGACGGCTCGGGCAATTACCACCAGCGCATCCACGCGCTCGACGTGACGACCGGCGCCGAACTCTTCGGCGGACCGACCGAGATCGCCGCGTCCTATCCGGGCAACGGCGCGGGCAGTTTGAACGGACGCGTCGTCTTCGATCCGGGGCAATATGCCGAGCGCCAGTCGCTGCTGCTTCTGAACGGCGTGATCTACACCGGCTGGACGTCGCATTGCGACATCCAGCCGTACACGGGCTGGGTGATCTCCTACAGCGCCGATACGCTCAAGCAGGCCGGCGTGTTGAACCTGACGCCGAACGGTTCCGGCGGCGCGATCTGGATGAGCGGCGCGGGGATGGCGTCGGACAGCGCCTCGATCTATTTCCTCGATGCCAACGGCACCTTCGATTCGACGCTCAACGCGGCCGAACATCCGTTGCACGGCGACTACGGCAATGGGTTCCTGAAGCTGAGCCCGTCGCCGGCGCTCTCGGTGGCGGATTATTTCCAGGCGTCGAATACGGTGCAGCAATCGAACGCCGACGAGGATCTCGGTTCGGGCGGCGCGCTGGTGCTGCCCGATCTCGCGGACGCAAGCGGCACGATCCACCACCTCGCGCTCGGCGCGGGCAAGGATTCGATCATCTACGTCGTGAACCGCGACTCGATGGGCAAGTTCGATTCGAACGCGGACCACATCTACCAGGAGATCAGCGGCCAGATCACCGGGCCGGAATTCGGCATGCCCGCGTACTGGAACAACACCGTGTATTTCGGCTCGATCGGCGACCACATCAAGGCGTTCAGGATCAGCAACGCGCGTCTTGGGACCGCGCCCGCGAGCCAGTCGCCGAACAGCTTCGGCTCGCCGGGCACGACGCCGAGCATTTCGGCGAACGGCAACACGAACGGCATCGTGTGGGCGGCGGAAAACGGCGTGATCGCCGTGCTGCACGCCTACGACGCCACCAATCTCGCGACGGAGCTGTACAACAGCAACCAGTCCGGTTCGCGCGACCAGTTCGGCCCCGGCAACAAGTTCATCACGCCGATGATCGCGAACGGCAAGGTCTACGTGGGCACATCGGCGAGCGTGGCGGTGTTCGGATTGCTGAGGTAGCTGCTTCAAGCCGACTCAAGCGATATCGACGACGATCTTGCCGCGCGCCGAGCCGCTCGCGATGGCTTCGTAAGCGAGTTCCGCCGAGCGCAGGTCGAAGCGGCGTGCATCGACGCGCGGCGCCAACTGACCGGCTTCCGCGAGACGCGTCGCTTCGCGCAGCATGTCGCCGTGATGCGCGCGATGCTGTCCGCTTAGAAGCGGATACAACGTGAACACGCCCGAATACGTCGCTTCGCGAAACGATAGCGGTGCAAGCGCGTGCGTGCCCCAGCCGAGCGCGCTCACGACGTGGCCGAAATGCTTCACCGCCGCGAACGAGGCATCGAGCGTCGCGCCGCCAACCGTGTCGACGACGACATCGAATCCGGCGCCATCGGTCAGCGACTGTACGTATTGTTCGACCGTCCGCGCACGGTAATCGACCGGCGTGGCGCCCGCTTGCGCCACGATATCGAGATCGCGCGCGCTGGCAGTGGCCGCGACCGTCGCGCCGAGCGCGCGCGCCAGTTGCACGGCGACGAAGCCGACGCCGCCCGCGCCGCCTTGCACGAGCACGGTCTGCCCCGCTTGCAGGCGCGCCCGGTCGACGATGCCCGCGTAAGCCGTGACGAACGCGAGCGGCAGCGCGGCTGCCTCGCGCATCGAGAGATTCGCGGGTTTCTTCGCGAGCAGTGCGGCATCGACGGCGGCGTAGTGCGCGAGCGACCCCTGAATGCCGCCGACGCCGCCCGTCATTCCGTAGACCTCGTCGCCGGTCTCGAACGCGGTGACGCCCGCGCCGACTTCCTCGACCACCCCCGCCATGTCGATGCCGAGCACGAGCGGCAGCGGATGCCGCGCGTGCGCGGCGCCGCCGGCGCGGATCTTGGTATCGAGCGGATTGAGGCCGCTCGCCGCGATGCGGACCAGCACCTGTCCTGCCGCCGGCGTGGGCCTGGGCAGTTCGGTGAGTTCGAGCGGGCCGTTGTAGCGATTGAGCACGAGCGCTTGCATCGTCGTCATGACAGCGTCCTTTTGCAGTGGATTCGATGCGTTCATCATCGTCCATGCGAAATGGCCTGTAAATCGACGTTACTGCACGACATCCGTGCAAGCGCGTCGACGCCGTCGTGGAAGCGCTGGCCTCAGCGTGACGGCAACCAAGCGAACGACGCGCTCACCGATTCGCCGGGCGCCAGCACGCAACCGCCTTTCTGCTCGCGCGGCGCGTCGAGATTGATCCAGTCCACGGTGTTCGTCACCGGTTCGACGCACAAAAGCGACGGCTCGCCGGCCGGTGCATAGAGCACCATGTGATCGAACGGCGCGTCGGCCTCGAGCGTCACGGCGCGCGCCTCGTCGGGCCACGCGATGGTCGCGCGGCGCGACCATCCCGCGAAGTTGTTGTCGAGGTCGAACTCGTCCGCGGACATGCCTTGCGGCGAGTCCAGTTCGCCGATGCACGCGTGCGGCCCGAGATGGGTCGGCAGGAGATCGGGCGTGGCGTGCCACATCGCTTCGACACGCGTGTAAATGCGCGTCGACGGCGTGCGCGGGTAATACGGATGATGGCCCATGCCGAAGGGCATCGGACGGTCCGACAAATTGCGCGCCGACATCGTGACGGTGAGCGCGTCGCCGGACAGGACGATGCGCTGCGTCGCCTCATAGCGAAACGGCCAGTGATGCGCGGGCGCGTCGGACGGCTCGTGGCTGAAATGCAGTTCGACGCTCGATTCCGTCGATTCGCCGACGCGCCACGGCCGGCGCCACGCGTGGCCGTGCAGCGCGTGATCGAAGGCGTTGCCGTCGCCGGACAAGTCGATCGCGCGGCCGTCGAACGTGAACCGCGCATCGCGGATACGGTTGCAGTACGGCAGCAGCGGAAAGCTCGCCATGCCGAGCGGATTGCGCGCGGCCAGCGCGGCGTCGGTGGCCGGACGCAGCCAGTGGATATCGCCGTCGTCGCTTGCATCGAAGAACGCCGCGATCGCGCCGCCGATATGCGGCGCGATCAGCGCGCGGCGCGCGCCGCAGCCGAGCGCCAGCAACGGCGGGCAAGCAGCGGCGCTCAATATGCGAACTGCCGGTAGTTTTCGTCGAAGATGCGCGGCGTCTCGTCGACCTGCGGGTTGTAGCGCAGAAGTCGTTTCGCGCGCGCCGGAAGCGCGTCGAACACGCGGCGCGGCACCTCGATGCGCACTTCCGGCCGGAAATACCACGCGCGGCTGTAGCCGATCACGACCATCGGACGCGGCGTGTCGGTGAAATTCGGCGTCCCGCGATGCAGGCCGCGCACGTCGCGGATCATCACGTCGCCGAGGCGCATCGGCACGCGTTCGGGCGGGAATCGCCCGTCTTCGAGACCGGCGAGCGCCTCGTCGCGCGACATGCGATGCGTGCGCCGGGTGGTTTCCAGCGAGCCGTTCTCCTCGTCCACATCGACGAGCGGAAAATTCACCGCGAGCTGGAACGAAGGCGTTTCCGCGAAGTGGTCGAAGAGCGGCGGCGTATCGCGATGCCAGTCCTGGAATTCGGAGCCGCGCACGGGCGTGTCGGTGGCGAGCTGGCACATGACCGGGTCCGGACCCGCCAGCCGCTCGACGATGCCGATAAGGTCCTCGTCGCAGAAGATCGACGGGTCGGCGAAAACGCCTTCAAACGGCAGGGTCACGTAGTAGCGTCCCGGGCCGCGGTTTCCTGTCGCCGCGCTCATGTGCGGCGCCAGAAGCGGTGCGAAGGCCGCGCGCCACGTCTCCATCGCGGCGCGCGGAAAGTGTTCGGGCAACATGACAAAGCCATCGCGCTCGAACGCGGCAGCGAGCGCGTCGCGGGCGCTCTCGTCGTATCGGGACATGGGTCTCCTCCAGGTGACATTGCGCTTTCAGGTCAGAATCGCACGCGCCGCGCTGCGTCGTCAATATTATTAGTAATTGTCCCGATGCCGGATGTTCACGTCACCGCGTTTCCGAGCGTTGTTTGCGCATAATATTAGTGTTAAGGTCGTGACCGCATGAACGCGCCATCGGCATCGACCACGCCGCCCAAGGGCGGCCCAGCACAATGAAAAAATCCACGCAGCGCCGCCCGACGATGACCGACATCGCGAAGCTCACCGGCGTCTCACAATCTAGCGTTTCGCTCGTGCTGAACAACGCGAGCGGAGCGAAATTTTCCGACGCCACGCGCGAGAAGGTGCTGAAGGCGGCGCAGGAACTCGGCTACCGGATGACGCCGCGCGAGCCGCTCGCGCTCGACGCGGCGGGCGAGCGCAACCTGATCGTCTATCTCGCCGACGAAATCTCGACGAGCCCGCATCCAGTCGTGAACATCGACGGCGCGCGCGACGCCGCATTCGCGCACGGCCGCATGCTGGCCGTGTATTCGACACATGGCAACGCGGAGATCGAGCAGCAGGTGCTGGACGCGACCCTCGGCAACCCGAGCGTGCTCGGCGTGATCTACGCGACCGTGTACACGCGCCGCGTGACCCTTCCCGCGGCGCTCTCGAAGGTGCCGACCGTGCTGCTCAACTGCTACGCGAGCGAGCTGAATCTCTCGTCCGTGGTGCCGGCGGAGGTCGCGGGCGGCCACACCGCCACGGATCACCTGTTGAAAGCCGGGCACCGGCGCATCGGTTATATCAATGGCGAACCGTGGCAGGACGCCTCGCGCGACCGCCTGAAGGGATATCGCACCGCGCTAGCGACCGCCGACCTGCCATTCGCGCCGGAACTCGTGCGCGACGGCGCCTGGAGTTCGGGCACCGGCTTCGAGCAGACACTGTCGCTGATGCGCGAGCCGAACCCGCCAACCGCGATCTTCTGCGCGAACGACCTGATGGCGCTCGGCGCGATCGAGGCGCTGAAGCAACTCGGGCTGCGCGTGCCGGAAGACGTCTCGGTGCTCGGCTACGACGACCAGGAAATCGCGCGCCACACGCATCCGCCGCTTTCGACGGTCGTCTTGCCGAACTACGAACTGGGTCGCTGGGCGGTCGAAACGCTGCTTCAGGAGGAGCACAACCGCGCGGCAGGCGCGCCGGTCCGGCACCGGACCGTCAAGCTCGACGGGCCGCTCGTCGAACGCGGGTCGGTGGCTGGGCTCGCTGAAGCAAAACAGCTCGCGATTAATAATATTAGTGATTGACCGTTAATAAATCTCGGTGGAATAATCGACGGACTTCATCGACGCAAGGAATATCACCGCAGTTCGCCGTACCAAGGCATCAGCAGTACAGAACAATGCAAACCATCCTATCGGAGGAAGACATGCTGTCGCTTGGAAAAACCTCACGCCGGTGCAACACCGGCATTCGTCCGCTCGTAGCGTCGCTTGCTGCGTTGTCGCTCGTGGCGGGCCTGAGTGTCGCGGGCGTCGCCAGCGCCGCCGACGACGCGCTGCCCAAGATCCCGAACAAGAAGCCGCTGCGCGTCGGCTTCGCGCAGACCGAGAGCAACAACCCGTGGCGGCTCGCGGAGACCAAGAGCTTCAAGGACGTCGCGGCCAAGTGCGGCTGGCAGATGGTCATGACCGACGCGAACAGTTCGCCCGCCAAGCAGGTCGCGGATATTCAAAGCATGATCGCGCAGCACGTCGATCTGCTCGTGTTCCCGCCGCGCGAGGAAAAGCCGCTCGCGCCGGTCGTGTTGCAGGCGAAGAAGGCAGGCATCCCGGTGATTCTCGTCGACCGCAACGTCGATCAGTCGATGGCGAAGGCGGGTCGTGACTACATCACGTTCATCGGCTCGGACTTCATCGATCAGGGACACCGCGCCGCCGACTGGCTCGTCAAGGCGACGGCGGCCAAGGCGACGATCATCGAACTGGAAGGCTCGACGGGCGCGTCCGCCGCGAACGATCGCAAGAAGGGCTTCGACGAAGTGATCGCGAAGAATCCGGGCATGAAGATCGTCGCGTCGCAAAGCGGCGACTTCGCGCGCGACAAGGGCCGCCAGGTCATGGAGACACTGCTCCAGGCGCATCCCGACGTGACCGCCGTCTACGCGCACAACGACGAGATGGCGCTTGGCGCGATCGCCGCGATCAAGGCCGCGGGCAAGCAGCCGGGCAAGGACATCGTGCTCGTGACGATCGACGGCACCAAGGGCGGGCTGGATGCCATCGCGGCGGGCGAACTGGGCGCGAGCGTGCAGTCGAGTCCGTTCTTCGGGCCGCTCGCCTGCGACGTCGCGCAGAAGTTTGCGAAGGGCGAAACGGTGCCACCGTGGGTCAAGGTCTCCGACCGCTTCTATGACAAGAGCAACGTCAAGGAAAGCATGCAGTACGGGTACTGATCCGACGGGCCGGCGAGCCCGCATGAGCAACAGCGAAGGTGTTTGGAGCGGCGCGTCCTCCGGACGGCCGCTTCTTTTGTACATCGGAGGCAGCGAATGGGAACGCCGACCACAGGCGCATTGCTCGACATGCAGGACATCGACATCAGCTTCGGCGGCGTCGCGGCGCTGCGTCACGCGCGGCTCTCGGTGGTTCCGGGCGAAGTGCACGCGCTCATCGGCCAGAACGGCGCGGGCAAGTCGACGCTCATCAAGATTCTCACCGGCGCCTACCGGCGCACGGGCGGCACGATCCGCTTCGACGGCCGCGAGGTCGATTTCCGCTCGCCGAAGGAAGCGCGCGAAGCGGGCATCAGCACGATCTATCAGGAGATCAACCTCGTGCCGTTTCGCTCGGTGGCCGAGAACATCTTTCTCGGCCGCGAGCCGCGCCGCTTCGGCCTGATCGACTGGAAACGCGTGCGCGCCGATGCGCGCGCGCTGCTCGATTCGTTCGGCTTGCAGATCGACGTCGAGAAACCGGTGCGCGACTATTCCACCGCGATCCAGCAGATGGTGGCACTCGCGCGCGCGGTGTCGTCGGATGCGAAGATGGTCATCATGGACGAATCGACCTCCTCGCTCGACGAACGCGAAGTCGAACTGCTGTTCAATGTCGTGCGGCGTCTGCGTGACGACGGCCGCGCGGTCATCTTCGTGTCGCATCGGCTCGACGAACTGTACGCGCTGTGCGACCGCGTCACCGTGATGCGCGACGGCCAGACCGTCGCCGAAAGCACGATGGCCGGCATGGACAAACTGCAACTCGTCACGACGATGCTCGGGCGCTCGCTCGCCGCCGTCGTGCAGGAAGACAGCGCCGTGAAGGAAGCGAATCTCGCGAAGCGCGGCGGCGTTGCGCTTGCCGCGCGGGCGCTCGCGAGCGGCGCGAAAGTGACCGACGTCACGCTCGACGTCCACGCGGGCGAAGCGGTCGGGCTCGCGGGCCTGCTCGGCTCGGGCCGCACGGAGACGATGCGGCTGTTGTTCGGCGCGGACCGTCCGGAGCGCGGGTCGCTCTCGATCGGCGGCGAGAACGTGACGCTGAAGTCGCCGCGGGACGCGATCGCGCGCGGCATCGCGTATCTCACCGAGGACCGCAAGGCCGAAGGCATCGTGCCGGAGCTTTCCGTGCGCGACAACCTCACGCTCGTCTGCCTGCGCACGCTGACGAAGAACGGCGTGGTGGACGTGGCGAAGCAGCGCGAGATCGTCGATCATTTCATCGAATCGCTCGGCATCAAGCTGCGCTCGCCCGACCAGCCGATCCGCGAACTGTCCGGCGGCAACCAGCAAAAGGTGCTGCTCGCGCGCTGGCTCGCCACCGATCCGAAACTGCTCCTGCTCGACGAACCCACGCGCGGCATCGACGTCGGCGCGAAAGCCGATGTCGCGAAGATCGTGCGCGAATTGCGCGACTCGGGGCTCGCGGTGCTGCTGTCGGCGTCGGAACTGGAAGAACTGACGGCGGTGGCGGACCGCGCGGTCGTGATCCGCGACGGCGAGACCGTCGCCGAACTCGACGGCGCGCGCATGAACGAGGCGTCGATCATGGATGCGATCGCCTACGGCTCGGGCGAACAATCGACGCTCGCGCAGGCCGTCACGACAAGCGAAGGAGCGAGGCCATGACGCAGCAGAAGACGCAACCCACCGTGGCGCTTTCGCAAACCGCAACGAAGAAGCGGTATCGCCTGACGATCCAGCGCGAGATTGCCGTACTGCTCGCGATGATCGTGTTCAACCTGCTGTTCACCGACCACTTCTGGTCGCTGCAAACCTTCAACGTCAACCTGACGCAGGTCGTGACGATCGTGATCGTCGGGATCGGGATGACGCTCGTCGTCGCGACGGGCGGGATCGACTTGTCGGTGGGCGCTTCGATGGCGATTTCCGGTGCGCTCGCGCCGATGCTCTTCATGAACATCGACGGGCCGCTCGGCATCGTGCTCGCCTTCACGCTGCCGATTCTCGCCGCCGCCGCGTGCGGCGTCTTCAACGGCTTTCTCGTGACGCGGCTGGAAGTGCAGCCGATCGTCGCGACGCTCGTGCTGTTCATCGCCGGACGCGGCATCGCGCAGGTCGTCACCGACGGCAGCCTGCAAGCGTTCAACACGCCCGCCTTCCAGTGGATCGCGCTCGGCAAGGTCGCGGGCGTGCCGTTCCAGATCCTGCTGATGTTCGCGCTCGTCGCGCTGTTCGCGTGGATCGTGAGGAAGACGCTCTTCGGCAAGTATCTGCTCGTCACGGGCGGCAACGAACAGGCGGCGTATCTCTCCGGCATCCCGACCGCGCGCGTGAAGATGATCGCGTACACCGTGTGCGCCGCGCTCGCGGG
Organism: Caballeronia telluris; assembly: GCF_001544495.1. GTDB lineage: Bacteria > Pseudomonadota > Gammaproteobacteria > Burkholderiales > Burkholderiaceae > Caballeronia > Caballeronia telluris. Next base: position 202,937 of record NZ_FCNZ02000012.1, on the reverse strand, counting down.
ACTCGCCGGGCTGATTTCGATTTCGGTGAATTCGTCGTCGGATGCGAACGTGATCGGCCTCGGCTCCGAACTCGATGCGATCGCGGCCGTCGCCGTCGGCGGCACGGCGTTGACGGGCGGCAAGGCGTATATCGCGGGCACGCTGATCGGCGCGCTCATCATCCAGTTGCTGCGCTACACGCTGCTCGCGCACGGCATTCCGGACGCGGCCGCGCTCGTCATGAAGGCGGGCATCATCATCGCGGCGGTGTACGTGCAGCGGCGCCGCGCGTGAGCGGCAAGGGAACGATGACATGAAAAAGAACCTCCCGATTCTCATCGCGCTCGTGGCGCTCCTCGTGCTCGGCGTGACGCGCTACGAGCATTTCGCCTCCGCGTACAACATCACGTCGTTCTGGCGCTACAACGCGATGTTCGCGCTGATTTCGATCGGCATGGCGTTCGTCATCATGACGGGCGGCATCGACCTGTCCGTGGGCGCGGTTGCCGCGCTCGGCAGCGTGGTCGCGGCGCTCGCGAGTTCGCACGGCGGCGTGGCGGCCGTGCTCGCGGGATCGTGCGCGGGGCTCGCGGTCGGCGTGCTGAACGGCCTTGTCATCACGCACATGCGGATCCTGCCGTTCATCGTCACGCTCGCGACGAGTCTCGGCGCGCACGGCCTCGCGCTGCTGCTCGGACACAACGACGCGGTTGCGATCTCCGCCCAATCGAACTTCGCCGACTTCGGCCAGGGCGACCTGTTCGGCCTGCCGATCCCGGGTCTCGTCGCGGCGGCGGCCGCCGTGCTCGGCTGGATCGCGTTGCGCAGCACGCGTTTCGGCCGGCACGCGCTCGCGATCGGCGGCAGCGAGGAGGCGTCGCGGCTGATGGGACTCAACGTCGACCGCACGCTGGTCTCGGTCTACGCCGTGAGCGGACTGCTCGCGGGCATCGCGGGCGCGATCCTCGCCGCGCAGTTCGGCGCGGGGCAGCCAAACGAAGGCGTCGGCTGGGAGTTGTTCGCGATCTCGGCGGTGGTGCTCGGCGGCACGCGCCTGACGGGCGGCGAGGGCTCCATCGCGATGACGATCGCCGGCGTCGCGTTGCTCGGACTCGTGTTCAATTTGCTCAACTTCGAGAATGGGCTGGGGTACATCAGCTTGTCGGCGTATTGGCAGTCGGTGATTCGCGGGTTGTTTTTGCTGCTCGTCATCGTGTTGCAGGCGCGTGTGCTCCGGCGTCGAACGGCGCCGGCAAAAGTGGCGCACTGAGAAAAGCTCGTCGATTTTGTCCTGGTCAAATCGTTAAGGAAACAGGATTGTGGTTTCGCATGTAGTCGGCCTCTCCAGGCACCGATGACCGATCGTTCGGAAAATATTTACCGAAACAAGGGAAAACCCCGAATGATTCGATGTTTATGTTTATCGACAATAGGTAAACATAACCGACGCTCCGAGGAACACATTACCGGAGTGAAAAACGGCCAGAACCTGGAGAGAATCGACAATGCGAGATACCGAGGTCGCATATAAGAACGTTGTCCTGATTCCGCTCGCTGCTTACGACGAAGGTTTATACGCCGCCATGCTGATCGTCAGGGAAGTGAACGGATTGCAGCGCGCGAGCGGCGTGCTGGGTCATTTTTCGGGGCCGCTCGAGGCCCGCCAATTCGCGCTTACCTATGGTATGGCCGAAATCGACGACCGCCCACCGGGCGCGCACGCCGCGCTGCGGCAGCCGCCCGGACCCGAAGGCTCCATGCTGAGGCGCGCGGCATGACGCGCGTCTTGCCCCGCGTGACCAGCGCATGCGGCCTGCTCGTTAGCTGATCCGTCAGAAAGTCGATACACACTCGAATCGTCGCCTCTGGTCGACAGGATAAGCATGGAAACGACCCGCATCGCCGTGGCAGGCGCCGGTTATATCGGACTCGCGCATATCGGCGTGATTCAGGCGAGCCCGGCGTGCACGCTCTCGGCGATCGTCGATCCTTCACCGGGCGCGGCAAGCGTCGCGCAGAAGGCGGGCGTGCCGCTGTATCGCTCGCTCGACGAACTCTTCGAGAGGGACCGTCCCGACGGCGTCGTGCTCGCGACGCCGAACCCGCTTCACGTCGAGCACGCGCTGACGTGCATCGCGGCCGGCGTGCCGATGCTGCTCGAAAAGCCGGTCGCGCCGAGCGTCGCGGAAGCCGAGACGCTCGTGGCCGAGGCGGAGCGCGCGGGAGCGAAAATCCTGATCGGCCATCACCGCGCGCACAGCCCGATCATGGCGCGCGCGAAACAACTGATCGACGAGGGTCGGCTCGGCCGGCTCGTCGCGGTGATGGGCAGCGCGGTCTTCTTCAAGCCCGACTCGTATTTCGCCGACGCGCCGTGGCGCAGCCAGCCGGGCGGCGGCCCGATCCTGCTCAACCTGATCCACGAGGTGCACAACCTGCGCATGCTATGCGGCGACATCGTCGCGGTGCAGGCGTTCGCGTCGAACGCGACGCGCGGCTTCGCGGTCGAGGACACGGTCGCGATCAACCTGCGCTTCGCGAACGGCGCGCTCGGCACGTTCATGCTTTCCGATACGGCGGCGAGCGCGCGCAGCTGGGAACAGACCTCGCAGGAGAACAAGGCCTACACGACCTATCCCGACGAAGACTGCTACGTGATCGCGGGCACGTCGGGATCGCTGTCGGTGCCGACGATGCGCCTGAAAACCTACGGCCGCGCCGAAGACCGCTCGTGGTGGAAGCCGTTCGACGAGCGCGTCGTGGCGATCACGCGCGATGATCCGCTCGCCAACCAGATCGCGCATTTCGTGCGGGTCGTGCGCGGCGAGGCCGAGCCGGTCGTCAGCGCGCGCGACGGCTTGCAGAACCTGCGCATCACCGAGGCGATCGCGAAGGCCGCGCAGACCGGCGCAATCGTCCACACGACGCCCGCCTGATCCTTCCGACCCTGCCGCTCCGCTCCCGTCGATATAAGATGGCAAATCACGCCGGACCGCGCGCGTCCGGACGATAAGCCAAATACAAGAGACCCGGAGCGAGACGAAATGGATCATGTGATCGGCATCGACATCGGCACGCAGAGCACGAAGGCGCTCGTCGTGAATGCGAACGGCGACATCGTCGCGCAGAGCACGCGGGCGTATCACCCGGACACGCCACGGCCGCTGTGGGCGCAGCAATGGCCGGATGTCTGGTTCGACGCGGTGGCCGAATGCATCGCCGAATGCGTGAAGATGGCGAACGTGGAGCCCGGCTCGATCAAGAGCCTTTGTGTGAGCAGCCTCTACGGCGGCTCGGGCATTCCGGTCGGCGAGAACATGGAGCCGCTCTATCCGTGCCTCATCTGGATGGATCGCCGGGCGACGAAGGAAGTCGAGTGGGTGAAGGCGCAGGTCGATCTGGCGCGGCTCGGCGCGATCACGGGCAACGGCGTCGACAGCTACTACGGCTATACGAAGATGCTCTGGCTGCGCAACAACGAGCCCGACGTCTGGGCGAAGACACGCTATTTCGTGCCGCCGAACGCCTACGTGATCCAGCGGCTGACCGGCGAACTCGCGGTCGATCACAGCTCGGCGGGCAACATCGGCGGCGTGTACGACATCGCGAAGCGCGCGTGGTCGCCGGAAGCGCTCGACATGCTCGGCATTCCCGCCACGCTGATGCCGCCGCGGCTCGTCGAATCGACGGAGGTCGTCGGCGGATTGTTGCCGGACTGGGCGGAGCGGCTCGGCCTCGCGGCGGGAACGCCGGTCGTCGCGGGCGGCATCGACGCGGCCGTCGCGACCTTCGCCGCCGGCGTCACGAAGTCCGGCGAACATGTCGCGATGATCGGCACCAGCATGTGCTGGGGCTACATCAACCAGAGCGTCGATGCCGGGCACGGTCTCGTCAGCTTTCCGCACGTCTTCAACGGCCTGAAGGACCTGTACGTGTTCGGCGGCGCGATCACGGCGGGCGCATCGGTGACGTGGTTTCGCGAGCAGTTCTGCCACGGCGAAACCGAAGCCGCGAAGGCGCTGCCGCACGGCGATCCGCACCGCATTCTGGAAGAAGAGGCGTCGAAGGTCGTGGCGGGCTCGGACGGCGTCGTGTTCCTGCCTTATCTGATGGGCGAACGCAGCCCGGTGTGGGACCCGAAGGCGAGCGGCACGTTCGTCGGCCTGAGCCTCTTTCACACGCGCGCGACGCTCTACCGCGCGGTGCTGGAAGGCGTCGCGTACGCGCTGCGACACAACATCGAAGCGGGGCGGCGCGGCGCGCGCTCGCTCGACGAGCGGCTGATCGTGGTCGGCGGCGCGGCGCATTCCGACCTGTGGATGCAGATCATCGCGGACGTGACGGGCTTTCCGGTGCTGTCGATCGAGGAGGACGTGGAGGCCGCGATGGGCGCCGCGATGCTGGCGGCGCTCGGCGTCGGGCTCGTCTCGCGCGAGACGGCCGAGGCGGGCTGGGTGACGCTCGTCGAGCGCGCGCAGCCGGACGCCGCGCGCAAAAAAATGTATGACGAGCGCTTCGGCGTCTATGTCGATCTGTATCCCGCGCTCAAGCCGCTGATGCACCGGCTGCAGTCGAATTGAGCGGATCGCCGTGTGAAGCCGGCCGGTCGTTCGATTTCCGTCGTGCAAAATGACATGCCTCGGCGGGTGCGAATGCGATAATCGCCGTTTGCTTACCGCCAGCCCGGGAGAACGACCTTGAGCCGCATCGACAATCCGCAACTCGATCAGGAAGTCGGCCTCGCCGATTCCACGCAGGACACGACCCGCATCGACGACGTGCGGATCGGCGCCGTGCGCCCGCTGATCTCCCCGGCGCTCCTTCAGGACGAACTGCCGGTGCCGACCGCCGTGCAGGCGCTCGTCGAAAAGAGCCGCGTCGAGATCGCCGATATTTTGCACGGCCGCGACGACCGCCTCGTGGCGGTGGTCGGCCCGTGCTCGATCCACGATCACGATCAGGCGCTCGACTACGCGCATCGCCTGAAGGCCACCGCCGACGCCCTGTCCGACGACCTGCTGGTCGTGATGCGCGTGTACTTCGAGAAGCCGCGCACGACGGTGGGCTGGAAAGGCTACATCAACGACCCGCGCCTCGACGGCAGCTATCGCATCAACGAAGGCCTGCGGCGCGCGCGTCAGTTGCTGCTCGACGTGAGCAGCATCGGCCTGCCGACCGCGACCGAATTCCTCGATCTGCTGAGCCCGCAATACATCGCGGATCTGATCGCGTGGGGCGCGATCGGCGCGCGCACGACCGAAAGCCAGAGCCATCGGCAGTTGGCTTCCGGCCTCAGTTGCCCGATCGGCTTCAAGAACGGCACCGACGGCGGCGTGCAGATCGCCGCGGACGCCATCGTCGCGGCGGGGGCGAGCCACGCGTTCATGGGCATGACGAAGATGGGCATGGCCGCGATCTTCGAGACGCGCGGCAACGACGATGCGCACGTGATCCTGCGCGGCGGCAAGAAAGGGCCGAACTACGACCGCGCGTCGATCGAGGCATGCTGCGCCGCGCTGAAGACGGTCGGCTTGCGCGAGCAGGTGATGGTCGATTGCTCGCACGCGAACTCGGGCAAGTCGCACCTGAAGCAGCTCGACGTGGCCGCGGACGTCGCGGGACAGCTCGCGCACGGCGACACGCGCATCATCGGCGTGATGATCGAAAGCAATCTCGAGGAAGGCAGGCAGGATCTCAAGCCGGGCGTGCCGCTCGCCCCCGGCGTGTCGATCACCGATGCGTGCCTCGGCTGGGCGCAGACGGAACCGGCGCTCGAAGCGCTCGCGAGCGCGGTACGCGAGCGGCGCGCGCGCTGAACCGGGTTCAGCTCACGTTGCCGTAGCAGACGTACTTGGTGTCGAGATATTCCTCGACGCCATAGTGCGAGCCTTCCCGGCCGATGCCCGATTCCTTCACGCCGCCGAACGGACCCATTTCGCTGAACACGAGGCTTTCGTTCACGCCGACCACGCCGCATTCCAGCGCTTCCATCATGCGAAACGAGCGGTTCAGGTCGGCGGTATAGAAGTACGCGGCGAGTCCGGTGCGCGGCCGGTTCGCGAGACGCAGTGCTTCGGCTTCGTCGTGAAAACGGGTCACGTTCGCCACCGGACCGAGAACTTCGTCGCCGCAAATCGCCATCTCGGGGCTGACGTTCGTGAGGACCGTCGGCTGATAGAAGTTCGGGCCGGCCGCGTGACGCTGGCCGCCCGCCATCACCTTCGCGCCTGATTCGATGGCGTCTCTCACCAGCGCGTCGATCCGCTCGACCGACGCGCGGTCGATCAACGGGCCGACCTGCGTCTCGTCGCGCATGCCGTCGCCCGTCTTCAGCGTCTTCACCTTGTCGACCAGTCGCCGCACGAATTCGTCGTGCACGCCGTCCTGGATCAGAAAGCGGTTCGCGCACATCGCCGCCTGGCCCGTATGACGAAAGCGCGCCGCGATTGCGCCGCTCACGGCGAGGTCGAGATTGGCGTCGTCGAAAACGATGAACGGCGAACTCGCGCCGAGTTCGAGCGAAACCCTCTTTACCGTCTCGGCGCAACGGGCCATCAGCTTCTTACCCGCTTCGATGCTGCCGGTGAACGACACTTTCCTGACCTGCGGGCTGTCGATCAGTGCGCCGACGAGCGTCTCGTCGTCGCCCGTGAGCACGGAGAGCACGCCGCGCGGCAAGCCTGCGTTCTCGGCCAGCACGCAGAGCGCGAGCGCGGAGAACGGCGCCTGCGAAGCCGGCTTGAGCACGACCGTGCAGCCGGCGGCGAGCGCGGCGCCGATCTTGCGCGCGACCATCGACGATGGAAATGTCCACGACGTGATCGCCGCGCACACGCCGAGCGGCTCCCGGATCACGCGTATGCGCTGGCTGCGGCGCGCGGCCGGCAGGGTGTCGCCGTGAATGCGCCGCGCCTCTTCCGAGAACCACTCGATGTAATTCGCCGCCTGCGCGACTTCGGCGCGTGCCTCGTGAATCGGCTTGCCTTGTTCGGAACTGAGGATGATCGCGAGGTCGTCGCGATGCGTCTTCAATAACTGCGCCCATTCGCGCAGCACGCACGCGCGCTCCCGGCCGCTCCATTCGCGCCATTCTTCGAAGGCCGTCGCTGCGTGCGCGATGGCCTCCTTCGCCTGCGCGGCGGTCAGCCGCGGCACGTGGCCGATCGGCTCGCCGGTGGCCGGATTGACGACGGTCTCATGCGGCTGTGAGGCCGCTTCGATCCACGTTCCGCCGACATAGGCGGATTGCTCGAACAGGTTGGCGCACTTGAGTTGCATGAGTGTTGCTCCGATCGGATGGTTGCGCGACGTCGCGTGTCCCGCGCGGGATTCACTTTAGCGGAGTTCGCCGCCCGGTGACAAAGGGAACGTGTCGCGTGAGCCGCGATATTCGGATCGCGGTATGAGGCGGCTCACGCGCATGTAAGCGTCCGTTGAGACTCTCATGCCTGGCGGACGGCGTCATGGCGAGATCGGCCGTGCATCTGCATTTCGGCGACAGACGGGCAGCGGTCCGTCGCGATTTTAAAAATGACGGTCATCATCTATTGAATAAAGTACGGCCATCATCTATTGTGGAAAGCCACCCGACCCACATCGAAAGGAGCTGGACATGCCGCTCGTACGCATCGATCTCGCACAAGGCCAATCGGCCGAATACCGCGCCGCGCTCACCGACGAGGTCTATAACGCGATGACCAAAACGCTGAACGTCCCGGCCAACGACCGCTTCATGGTCGTTACCGAGCACGAAGCCGGCGACTTCATCGCGGACCCGAGCTACCTTGGCATCGAGCGAACGCCGAAATGCGTGATCGTGCAGATCACGCTGAATGCGGGGCGCGACCTGAACATGAAGCGCGCGTTCTACAAGGCGCTCGCGGACGGCCTGCATGAACGCGTCGGGCTGAGACGGGAGGACCTGTTCATCAGTCTCGTCGAGGTGGCGAAGGAGAACTGGTCGTTCGGCAACGGCGAGGCGCAGTACGCCACCTGAACGACGACCATGCCACGCGCTTCCCGCGAACAGACCGAGCGCAACCGCCTGCTGATCGAGGCGGCTTCCGCGCGCCTCTTCAAGGAGCACGGGCTCAACGGCGTGTCGGTCGCCGACATCATGGCGAGCGCGGGCCTCACGCATGGCGGCTTCTACGGGCATTTCGAATCGAAGGACGAACTCGCGTCGGTTGCCTGCGCGCGCGCCTTCGAGGAATCTGTCGCGCGCTGGGAGGCGTTCGGCAAGCCGGGCGCCACCGAACGGGCCGCGCTCGCGTCGTTGGCGAAGCATTATCTGAGCGCAAAGCAGCGCGACGATCCCGGCTTTGGCTGTCCCGCACATTCGCTCGCTGCCGACGTGGGGCGCGAAGACGCGTCTAAGCCGGTTCGCAGCGCCTACGCACGCGGTCTGAAGACGCTCGTGGGCGTGCTGATGTCGTATTCGAAAGCGCGCCGGACCCGGCGCGAGCGACGCCGCGCGCTCGCGCGCATGTCGATGCTGGTAGGCGCCGTGACGCTCGCCCGGGCGGTGCGCGGCGACCCGCTTTCCGACGAAATCCTCGAAGCCGCACGCGCGCATCTCGCGCTCGACGCACAGTAGCCCCGGCAATCGACGTACCGTCCCGCCTCCGCGTTTATCCCTATCCCTCACGGGTTGACTCCCGCGCACTCAAGGCCGAAACTGCGACACATCATCTGTGATCACAGGTCACACAATTCGCAGGGAGGCACGAAGTGGCAACACGTTCTGCTGGCAGCGACCTGCCCGCGCTCGAACTCGTGGCGCGCGAAACGATGGCCGGCCGCGTCTACGCCCAGTTGCGCGAGGCGATCATGACCGGCCGCTTTGCGCCGGGGCAGTTGCTTTCGCTGCGCGGTGTCGCGGAAGCGGTCGGTTCGTCGACGATGCCCGTGCGCGCCGCGCTCACGCGGCTGCAGGCGGAAGGTGCGTTGATCGACGGTCCCGGCCGCGCACTGATGGTCCCGCCGATGACGCTCGATCTGCTCGACGAACTGCGCGACGTGCGCATCGCGCTCGAAGGCTGCGTGGCGAAGCGCGCCGCCTCACGCATGACACAGGAGCATCTGGCCGCGCTGCAAGCCGTCTTCGACACGATGGACGCGCACGTCGAAGCGGGCCATGTCGCGGCCTATCTGCGCAGCAACTTCGAGTTCCACATCGCCATCTACACGCACGGCGCAAGCGACCTCACGCTCGCGACGATCCAGAACCTCTGGATGCGCATCGGTCCGTTTCTCAACCTTGTCGCGCCGGACATTCCGCATATGCGGCGCTCGATGGCGGCGCACCGCAAGATCGTCGATGCGCTCTGGCGCGGCGATGGCGAAGGCGCGCGCGCGGGGATCGAGCAAGACATCGGCGACGCAGCCGCCGATTTGCAGGAGCGCCTGCAGGGCAGGGAAGCCGCGAGCGCCTGAGGCTTTTAAAAACAACGGAGGCAGCATGACGGTTCTACAGATGTTGAAACCGCACGCCGGCTTGCGCGTGCTCGTCACGGGCGGCGCATCGGGCATCGGGCTCGTGATCGCGCGCGCGTTCGTCGATGCCGGGTCGCGCGTGCATGTCTGCGACGCGAGCCAGGCGGCCATCGACGCGCTGCTCGAAGTCGAAAGCCAGTCCGAGTGCAACGCGATCACCGCGACGCTCGCCGACGTGGCAGACAAGGACGCGGTCGAGCGCGTCTTCGCCGATGCCGATGCGCAACTCGGCGGCCTGGACGTGCTGATCAACAACGCGGGCATTGCGGGTCCGACGGGCGGCATCGACGAGATCGACGTGAGCGAGTGGGAACAGACCATCGACGTCAATCTGAACGCGCAGTTCTATTTCGCGCGCCGTGCGGTGCCGCTCCTGCGCGGCGCGCGCGACGGCGGCGCGATCATCGCGCTGTCTTCCGTGGCGGGGCGTCTCGGCTACGCGTACCGCACGCCGTATGCCGCGACGAAGTGGGCGGTCGTCGGTCTCACCAAGAGTCTCGCGATCGAACTGGGACCGGCGGGTATCCGCGTGAACGCGATCCAGCCGGGCATCGTGAAGGGACCGCGCATCCAGCGCGTGATCGAGGCGCGCGCGAAGCAGCTCGGCCTCTCCTACGAAGACATGGAGAAGGAATATCTCGCGAAGATTTCGCTGCGCCGGATGACGACACCCGACGAAGTCGCGGCCACCGCGCTCTTTCTGTGCTCGCCGGGCGGCAGCGGCATCTCGGGGCAGGCGATCTCCGTGTGCGGCAACGTCGAAGTGCTTTGAACGAATTCGAGTTTCCAGTCGAGAGGATCACATGGCAACGAAACGCAAGGTCATCATCACCTGCGCGCCCACGGGCGCGATTCATACGCCATCGATGTCGCCGTATCTGCCGGTGACGCCGCAGGAAATCGGCGACGCGGCGCTCGCCGCCGCGAAAGCGGGCGCGGCGATCCTGCACCTGCATGCGCGCGATCCCGAGGACGGCCATCCGACGCAGGACCCCGCGGTCTTCCAGCAGTTCCTGCCGCGCATCAAGTCCGAGACCGACGCGGTCATCAACCTGACGAGCGGTGGCAGTCCGCACATGACCGTCGCGGAGCGATTGAAGCCCGCGCATCACTTCAGGCCGGAAGTGGCGTCGCTCAACATGGGGTCGATGAATTTCGGGCTGTATCCGATGCTCGATCGCTTCAAGGAACTGAAGTACGACTGGGAACGCAAGCATCTGGAAAACAGCCGCGATCTGGTCTTCAAGAACACGTTCGCGGACATCGAATACATTCTCACGTCATGCGGCGCGAACGGCACGCGCTTCGAATACGAGTGCTACGACATCTCGCATCTCTACAACCTCGCGCATTTCGTCGATCGCGGGCTCGCGAAGCCGCCGTTCTTCGTGCAGAGCGTGTTCGGTTTGCTCGGCGGCATCGGCGCGCATCCGGAAGACCTCGCGCATATGAAGCGCACCGCCGATCGTCTCTTCGGCCACGACTACGTGTGGTCGATCCTCGGCGCCGGACGCAACCAGATTCCGCTCGGGTCAATCGGTCTCGCGCAGGGTTCGAACGTGCGCGTCGGGCTGGAAGATTCGCTGTGGATCGAGCCGGGCAAGCTCGCGGAATCGAGTGCCGCGCAGGTCGTGAAGATCCGACAAGTGATCGAAGGACTCTCGCTCGACATCGCGACGCCCGCCGAAGCGCGCGCGATGCTCGGCCTGAAGGGCGCGAGCGAAACGAACTTCTGACCCGGAGGCCGCCTTGAACAAGCTGAAGGTTGTCGCGATGCCGACGGGCTGGCTCACCGTCGACCGCTCGTCGCAAGTGTATGGCCGCTACTTCGGCCAGCAGATGAAAGTGCCGGTCTGGTCGACGGCGATCGTTGGCGCGCAGAAGAAGATCGTCGTCGATACCGGCATTCACGATCCCGCGTGGGTATCGAACTTCGTGTGTCCGTGCGAGCAGGCGCCCGAGGAGAAGCTCGAACGCGCGCTGAAGGAGTATGTCGGCTGGAGCGCGGACGAGGTCGATATCGTCATCAACACGCACCTGCATTACGACCACTCGGGCGGCAACACGCTCTTTCGCAATGCGCGCTTCGTCATTCAGGCCGCCGAGTGGGAATACGCGGGCCGGCCGCTGCCGACGCAGGCCACGTATTACCAGGAGTTCCTGATCGGCCGCGAACCGCTTGCGTACTTTCGCTGGCAGTTCGTCAACGGAGTCGCGGACATCGTGCCCGGCGTGCGCGTCGTGCCGACACCGGGCCACACACCGGGCCATCAGTCCGTCGCCGTCGATACGGACGATGGCGTCGTGATGATCGCGGGCGACTGCGCGAACTGCATGGAGAACATCGTCGACCTCGTGCCGGTGGGGATCGTCCACGAGACCTTCGCCGAACTGGCCTCGCTCAAGCGCATCCGGCAGATCGCCGATTTCGTGATTCCCGGACACGACCCGAATGTCGTGCCCGGATCGTCGGGCATCGAACTGCCCGCAAGTGCACGTCTGCAACACATCGAAAGCTAGAACACAACCATACGTTGGATGGAGGAAGACATGAAAGCACTGACGCAACCGATTCGTCATGCGGGCCGACTCGCGCTCGGCGCCGCGTTCTTGGGCGCGCTCGCGCTGTCGGGACCGGCTTCGGCCGCGGACAAGTACAAGATTTTCCTGTCGATGAGCTACGTCGGCAACGACTGGCAGACCGAAGCCGCGAACATGGTCAAGGCGATGGCGGGCACGCCTGCGCTTAAGGACAAGGTCGATCTCGAAGTGCAGGTCGCGGGCACCGATGCGCAAAAGCAGATCCAGCAGATCAACTCGATGGTGCAGGCGGGCGCGAAGGCGATCGTCATCTACCCGATCTCGCCGACCGCGCTCAATCGCGCGATCAAGAACGCGTGCTCGAAGGGCGTCGTGGTGGCCGCCTACGACGGCGAAGTGACCGAGCCGTGCGCGCACAACGTGACGATCGACCAGCACCAGGCGGGAACGGTGACAGCGGAGTGGCTTGCGAAGACCATCAACGGAAAGGGCAACATCGTGATGATCAACGGCGTGCCCGGAACCTCCGTGGACCGCGCGCGCACCGAGGCCGCAAAGGCCGTGTTCGCGAAGTTTCCGGGCATCAAGGTCGTGGCCGAAGGCACCGGCATGTGGAGCCAGGCGACGGCGAAGACCGAGCTCTCGAAGATCCTGGCGACGAATAGCTGGGACAAGATCGACGGCTTGTGGATGCAGGTCGGCTGCTTCACGGCGGCGTCGATGCAGCTTGAAGCGGGCGTCGCCGACGACAAGGTCAAGCCGTGCGCGGGCGAATCGTCGAACGGGCATCGCGTGCAGATGTTGCCGCCGGGCACCGTGAAGGGCGAAGGCGCATACCGCTCGATCGGCTATCGGTCGATCTCGTATGGCGCGCCGCCGTACTCGGGTGCGATGGCGCTCAAGATGGCCGTGCAGAAGCTCGATGGCAAGGAATTTCCGCAACGTGTGACGCTCAAGCTGCCGCTCGTCGAGACGCCGCAGTCGAAGCTTTGCAAGACCGGTTCGATCGACGAACTCAAGGCGGGTTGCACGGCGTTCATGCCGGACAAGGTGCCGCCGGGCTGGTTCGCGGACATCTACTCGGACGACACACGTGAGGTCGGCTTCAACGCGGCGTTGACCGGCAAGCAGGATTGAGTTCATCACGAAGGAGAGACACGAGATGACGACCGACCTGGCTATCGATCTGTCGAAAGTCACGAAGCGCTTCGGCGCGACCGTCGCGCTCGACGGCGCGTCGTTTCGCGTGAAGCGCGGCGCCGTTCACGCGCTGCTCGGCGAGAACGGCGCGGGCAAATCGACCACGGTCAAGCTGCTCTCGGGACTCATGCAGCCGGACTCGGGCAGCATCGCCGTGATGGGGCGCGACGTGTCGATGAAGAACCCGATGGACGCGCATCGCGCCGGCGTGCAGACCGCGTTCCAGGAGATGACGCTCGTGCGCGACCTGACCGTCGCGCAAAACCTCATGATGTCGTATGAGCCGACGGGCTGGTTCGGCCGCATCAAGAAGCGCGAGTCGCAGCGCATGGCGGCCGAATGGCTCGAACGGCTCGAACTCGACGACGTGCGGCCCGGCGCCTACATCCGCGATCTCGCGCTTCCCGTGCGGCAGAAGATCGAGATCGCGAAGGCCATCGTGCGCGGCCCGCAGGTGCTTTTGCTCGACGAGCCGACGTCCGCGCTCTCGGGACGCGACGTCGCGTGGCTTGCACGGCGTATCGACGAGATGAAGTCGCGCGGCGTCACGTTCGTCTTCATCTCGCATCGCATGCAGGAGGTGCGCGAGTTCTGCGACAGCCTCACGGTGTATCGCAATGGCAAGGACGTCGGTGCGTTCGATACCGCGTCCATTTCCGACGACCAGGTGATCCGCCTCGTCATCGGCCGCTCGATGGAGGCGAAGTATCCGCCGAAGGTGCCCGCGCACATCAAGAGCGACGTGCCTGCAATGGAAGCGCGCGGCATCAAGGTCGACGGCGTCGTGAGCGACTTCAACCTCACGCTCAAGGCGGGCGAAGTGCACGGCATCGCGGCGTTGCAGGGCATGGGCCAGCGCGAACTGTTCGAAGCGCTCTTCGGCGCCGAGTTCATCGACGACGGCGAGATCCTGATCGACGGCAATCCGGTCACGCTCACGTCCACGGCCGATTCGCTGAAGGCGGGCGTATCGACGAGCTTTCTTCCCGAGGACCGCAAGACCGAAGGACTCCTCCTGCGCTTGCCGGGCGGTGAGAACGTGTCGCTGCCGGTCATCGAGCGGTTCACGCGCTTTGGACTGATCGACCGCAAGCGCGAGCAGGCCGCGATCAAGCGGGCGCTCGCGCAGATGGAAGTCAACCCGCGCGCGGTCTACAAGCCGTGCTTGTCGTTCTCGGGCGGCAATCAGCAGAAGATCGCGATGGCGAAGTGGCTCCTCACCCAAAGCCGCGTGTGGCTGATGTTCGATCCGACGCGCGGCATCGACGTCGGCACCAAGCACCAGATTTTCGTGCTGATGCGCGCGTTCGCCGCCGCGGGCGGCTCGGTGCTGTTCTATTCGACCGACGTGCCCGAGCTCGTCAATGTCTGCGACCGCGTGTCGGTCGTGTATCGCGGTCGCAATGTCGCCGAGCTCGAAGGCGATGCGCTTACCGAAGAAAACGTGATGCGCAAGATGCTGGCGAGCTAAGTCCGATTCAAGCAAACAGAGGTGCTTCATGAACAACGCCATTGCGTCGCCCGATAGCGAGATTGTGCGGCCCGGCGCGCGCGTCGGGCTGGGCGCGCGCATCGATCATTACCGCGGTTTGATCATCGCCATCGGCGCCTTGCTCGCGATGCTGATCGCGTGGGTGTCGCTTTCCGCGACGCCCGTCGGTATGTACGACATCGGCTCGGTCATATCGAGCAGCACGACGCTCGCGCTCGCGGCGATCGGACAGACCATCGTCGTGCTCGCGGGCGGCTTCGATCTGTCGGCGTCGGCGGTCGTCTCGCTTTCCAACGTGCTCGCGGTGCGCTTCGTGCAGGGCACGCCGCTCGAACAGTGGGGCGGCGTCGCGCTCATCATCGCGATAGGCGGCGGCATCGGGCTCGTCAACGGCGCGGTGATCGCGTGGTTCCGCCTGCAATCCATCGTCGTCACGCTCGCGACGATGTTCATGGTGCAAGGCCTCACGCTCCTGATCCAGAACAAGCCGGGCGGCAGCATCGGCGAACAGTTCGGCGCGCTCGTCACATCGGACCTGATTGCCGACAAGGTACCGATGTCGGCCGCGGTGCTCGTGCTCGCGCTCGTCGTCTGGTCGTTCGTGAAGCGCACGCGCTTCGGCGTGGGCCTCTATGCGCTCGGCAGCGATCCAGACGGCGCGTACGCCAACGGCATGCCGGTGACGCGCTACCGCATCGCGACCTACGCGCTCGCCGGCATGTTCTACGCGGCGGCGGGTTTATACGTATCCGCGCAGACCGGTTCCGCCGATCCGCTCGTCGGCCGGCCGCTGCTGCTCTCGATGTTCACGGCCGTCGTGCTCGGCGGGACGTGGCTCGGCGGCGGACGAGGCGGATGCGTCGGCACCGTCTTCGCCGCGATGACGCTCATGATCACCGTGAACATCCTGCTCGTCTTGAACGTGTCGGCGTTCTTCACGACGATCGCCGAGGCAGTGATCCTGATTCTCGCCGTGCTGGGTTCGTCGATCGGCAAGCAGTCCGCCGCGCATCACTGCGCGCGCTATGCGTCGAAATGGCTCAAGGCGCTGCGAACCGGCACGCGCGCGAAGGACGGCGGCGATGCGCGTCGCGTCAGCTTCGAAGTAGAGAACTTTCGTCCGATCGACAACACGGAGCTGAAAGGCCGTGCGATCGGCGACTGGATCGAGCGCAATCGCGAATGGGTCAAGTATGTGATGCCCGCGTATCTGCTGTTCGTCGCGGTGGTGGCGATCACCGGATTCGTCTACGGGCCGGGCGTGCTCGCGAGCGCGAACTTCTATAGCAGCCTGCTCACGCTCACGCTGTTTCTCGCGATCCTCGGGCTCGGCCAGGGCGCGGTGATCCTGACGGGCGGCCTCGACTTGTCGATGCCGTGGCTCATCACGCTGTCGGGCGTGCTGCTTACCGGTCTCACGCACGGCATCAACGGCGCGGCGGTGTGGGCGGTGCCGCTCGTGCTGGGCGTCGGGCTGCTCGTCGGTGTGTTCAATGGCGTCGGAGTCGTGGTGCTGGGACTGCCGCCCATCGTCGTCACGCTTGCCGCGAACGGGCTGCTTCAAGGTCTCACGCTGATCTATTGCAACGGCTCACCGCAAGGCTGGGCGCCGTCTTCGATCAGCGAGTTCACGAACGGCCGCTTCGGGCCGCTCTCGCTCGCGGCGTGGAGCGTGCCGGTCTTTCTCGCGGTGGCGTTGTTGCTGCTGCATCGCACGGCGTTCGGGCGGCGCGTCTATGCGGTCGGCAATTCGCCCATCGCCGCGAAGCTTTCGGGCGTGCGGGTCGGCGCGACGCTGATCGCCGTGTACTGTCTTTCGGGGCTTTGCTCCGCCATCGTCGGGTTGCTGCTTGCAGGCTTTAGCAGCCAGGCGTTTCTCGGCATGGGCGATCCGTACTTGCTGCCGTCGATTGCTGTCGTCGTCGTGGGGGGCGCCCTGATTACGGGCGGGCGCGGGCACTATATCGGGGTGTTCGGTGGCGCGCTCTTGCTCACCGCGCTCGGGACGCTGCTCGCAGGGACGACCGTGCCGCCGGCCGTGCGGGACATCGTCAATGGGCTCGTCGTGCTTGCGGCCGTGATTACTCTGCGAGATAAGAAGGCTTGAGGGATTGGTCGGGGTTCTTTTCGCTGCGCTTGCTCTTGCTCTTGCTCTTCTCTTGCGTGGAACTTGTTTTCGCGTCGGTCTATTAGCTCTGCCCCTGTCCGGGGCGGGACTTACTTTCTTTGCTGCTGCAAAGAAAGTAAGCAAAGAAAGCAGCTTTTTTAGGCAGCAGTCTTAAGGCGGCAACGCACTTGAAGAACAGAGTGGACATACCGCCTAAGGGTCGCCCTCAAAGGACTAACCGGGCTTGGTGCGATTAACCACTGTGTCATCGCACAGTGAAAAGATTGGCACAGCAGTCATTCATCCGTTTTCGCTTCGCTAACGAGAGGTACATCAGTCGCGCGGTTGAGCTTCGCGGTCGTTACAAACCACTGGTTCTTGTTGTGCCCATCGTCCGAGCGAAGCGCGGACGGAGCTGAACGGAGCGCATACCACTTTGTTGAAGTTCGAGAGGTGTCAGCCGTACTGCGCGCCAAGCCGGGTGGATGTTTGAGGGCGACACTTAGGCGGTATGTCCACTCGGTAACTCTAGAGCGTTGCCGTGTTGTGACTGCTGCCAGAAAAGCTGCTTTCTTTGCTTACTTTCTTTGCAGCAGCAAAGAAAGTAAGTCCCGCCCCGGACAGGGGCAGAGCCAATAGACCGACGCGAAAACAAGTTCCACGCAAGCACAAAACCAGGAGACATCGATGGCAAATCGACGAATAGCGGTAATCGGATCGGGCCGGATCGGCCGGGCATGGTCGATAGTATTCGCGCGCGCGGGTTTCGACGTGCACCTTCACGACGCGGACCTCGCGATGCTCGACGGCGCGCTGCCGGCGATCAGTGAAAGCGTCCGCGACCTGGCCGAGTTCGGCCTGATCGAAGAAGATGTCGCCGCGATCGTCGCGCGCATCACGCCATGCGCGAGCCTCGCGGACGCCGTGCGCGACGTCGAACTCGTGCAGGAGAACATCGCGGAGATCGTCGAGGCAAAGCGCGCACTCTTCACCGAACTCGACCGCTTGACCCAACCCGACACCCTGCTGTCCAGTTCCACTTCCGGCCTGCCCGCGTCGACGTTCACCGAAGGCTTGCACGGCCGCGCGCGCTGTCTCGTCGGACATCCGGTGAATCCGCCCTCGCTCGTGCCGCTCGTCGAACTGTGCGGCGCGCCCTGGACCGCGCGCGAGACGCTAGAGCGCGCTCGCACGCTGTATGAGGAAGCAGGGCAGAAGCCGGTGACGGTCAATCGCGAGATCGCGGGCTTCCTGCTCAACCGCCTGCAAGGCGCGGTGCTCGACGAAGCGATGAGCCTCTACGAGCAAGGCTACGCAAGCGCCGCCGATCTCGACACCGTCATGCGCGACGGCCTCGCCATGCGCTGGTCCTTCATGGGCCCGTTCGAGACCATCGACCTGAACGCGCCGGGCGGCGTGCAGGACTACGCGGATCGCTATGGCGGCACCTATCGCTCGATTGCGGCGGAGCGCGTGCCGTTCGGCTGGTCCGCCGATACGATCGCAAAACTCGATGCCGAGCGCCGTGCGGTGCTCGATCGCGGCGACATCGAAACGCGCAGCCGCTGGCGCGATCGCAGGCTGATGGCGCTGCTCGCCCATCGCCGCGCGATCGCAAAGAAGGAACAGGACTGAAGCGCCGCTGAACCCAACACGGAGACGACGATGATCGAAACGCGATTGCTGGTCGATGCGAACAATCACCTCGGCGAAGGGCCGCTCTGGGATGTGAAGGAGGAACGGCTCTACTGGATCGACAGTACCGCCGCCGAGATCTACCGTTGCCGCGCGGACGGCAGCGAAGTCGAGCGCTTTTTCGTGCCGCGCCATATCGGCTCGATGGCGCTCAGGGAGAAGGGCGGCGCGGTGGTCGCGCTCGCGAACGGCCTGCATTTCTACGACTTCGACAAGCAGACGGTCCAGCTGATCGCGGACCCGGAGAGCGACGATCCCGAGACGCGCTTCAACGACGGCAAGGTGGATCGCAAGGGCCGGTTCATCGCGGGCACGATGGCCTACGATTTCGATCGCTACGACGCGGATCGCGGGCAACGTTCGACGCGAAGCGGCGGCCTGTACCGGCTGGATACGGACGGCAAGGTGACGCGGCTCGACGGCGGGATCAGTTGCTCGAACGGTCCGTGCTGGAGCCCCGACAATCGCACGCTCTATTTCACGGACACCTACGACAAGCAGATGTACGCCTACGATTACGACATCGAGACGGGCGCTGCATCGAACCGGCGCGTGTTCGCCTCGGCGCGCGACATGGCCGGCACCTTCGACGGCGCGACCGTCGATGCGGAAGGCTACGTCTGGTCGGCGCTCGTGTTCGGCGGACGCATCTTGCGCTACGCGCCCGATGGCACGCTCGATCGCGTCGTGCCGTTCCCGGTGCGCAACCTGACGAGCGTGATGTTCGGCGGCCCGAATCTGGACACTCTGTACGTCACGACGATGGGGCGCCCGATGTGGGGCATTCCGCAGAAAGAGCGCGACAAGGGCGGACTGTTCGCGGTGACGGGACTCGGCGTCAAGGGATTGCCGGAGCCGCGCTTCGGCGGTTAGCGAATCAGCGCCGTTCCAGCGAGGGCGAGCGCGAGTCGAGCGGTTCGTCATCGGCCGCGCTGTGCGCCGCGCCGGCAAACTCCTTCCGATAGGCGGCCGGCGTCGTCTCCTTGAGCGCGCGGAACTGCCGGTTGAAATGGGCGACGTTCGGAAAGCCGGAGCGTGCCGCGATCACCGAGACCGGCCACGACGTATCGGCGAGCATCCGGCAGGCGTGACCGACGCGCACGCGGTTCACATAACGCACCGCGCTCTCGCCGAGATGCTGCATGAAATAGCGATTGAGCGTGCGTTCGGAAAGCCTCGCGGCCGCCGCCAGTTCGCCGACCGTCAGCCGCTCGGCAAAGCGCGCCTCGATCACCGCCAGCGCGCGGTTGAGCCGCTCCGGCTCGTGGCCCGACGGGCGTCCGGCGCTGTCGACGTCGAATGCGCTCGGCGACGCGAGCGGCGTCGCGTCTTCATCGGCGAGCGCGCATAGCGCATCGAGCACGACGCCGAGCCGCTCGCGCGGCGAGTCGGACAGCAGTCCCGCGGCACGCGCGCGCAGCGCGGCGCCCGCTTCGGGACCGAACGCCAGCCCGCACGCGGCGCGTCTCAGCAGCCGATGCAGCGCCTCGAACTCCGGACAGCAGTCGGCCACCCGCCGCGCCCAGTCGCCGCTGAACCACACGACGATAGCGACCTGCGGCGCGCTGCCGTCGATCGAACGGTTCGACGACCACGTGTGCGGCAGATCCGGCGGCACCAGCACGAGGTCGTCGCCTTCATAGGTCGCGATCGAATCGCCGATGTAGCGCTTGCCGCGGCTGTTCATCGTCAGCGTGAGTTCGTACTCGGGATGGTGATGCCATTCGAAAGGAATGCGCGGCAGCTTTCGATGAAAGACGCGCACGGAGCAGCCCGCGCCCATCGCGACATGTTCGTAGGAAGGTTTCATGTCCGGAAACGCAAAGAAGTTGACCGGATGGTATCACTCGGAGCGGGCGCATCGGACTAAGCTCAGGGCATTCGACAACATCAGGAGACGCCATGAGTGCCCTTCAAATCGACGACTTGCCGTCCGCGATCCGCGCAGTGAAACGACAACTCCGGGCGGCGCTGCCCAACTACAGGGAGGTGTTCGGGCAGGTCGAGGCGGAGATCGAGCGCAAGGTCGCCCTCATCGTGAAAGAGCGCGGGCGCGGCGAATCGGTGATCCCCGAAATCCGCTTCCCGGACATCGCGGACGGACGGGTCAGCGACGAACAGATCGCGCGCGTCAAGGAACGCGGCGCGTGCGTCGTGCGCGGCGTTTTCAGTCTCGAACGCGCGGGCGAATGGGACGCACGCATCGCCGCGTATGTCGAGGAAAACCGGCTCGACGACAAACTCGCGCATCGGGCTGAAGACAAGTATTTCGGCAATCTGACGTCGAGCAAGCCGCAGATCTACGGCATCTACTGGTCCGCGCCGCAGGTCGAGGCCCGGCAATCGCCCGAACTCACGCAAACGCGCGTGTTCCTCAACCGGCTGTGGAAATGGGAGAGCGAGGGCCGCGTCCATTTCGATCCCGAGCGGGTTCCCGTCTACGCGGACCGCCTGCGACGCCGCCCGCCCGGGTCGGAGTCGCTGGGGTTGTCGGCGCATTGCGACGGCGGCTCGGTCGAACGATGGCTCGACGACAACTTCAGGCGCGTCTACCGGCATGTGTTCAGCGGCGACTGGCGTCGCTACGACGCCTTCGATGCCGCTTACCGGCCCGAGGTGCGGGAGCTGCCGTCGCCGGCCGTCTGCTCGATGTTCCGCACGTTTCAGGGCTGGACGGCGCTGACGCCGCAAGGCCCCGGCGACGGCACGCTGCAACTCGTGCCGATCGCGAATGCGATGGTCTATGTGCTCTTGCGCGCGCTGCAAGACGACGTCGCTGACGATGATCTGTGCGGCGCCCAGCCCGGCCGTGCGCTGTCCATCAAGCCGCAGTGGCACGGTCCGCTGCAAGAGGCGCTCTCATCGATTCCGCAGATGCAGGCGGGCGACACCGTGTTCTGGCACAGCGACGTGATCCACGCGGTGGAGGATGCGCATCGCGGAAGGGGGTACAGCAACGTGATGTACATCTCGGCGGCGCCGGCCTGCGCGAAGAACGATGCCTATCTGCGGCGCCAGTTGCCGGCGTTCCTGAAGGGAGAGAGTCCGCCGGATTTCCCGGCCGACCATTTCGAAACCGATTTCGCCGGCAGAGCGACCGAAGCCAGCCTGACGCCTCTCGGCAAGGCGCAACTGGGCTTCGGTCTCTGAATGGCGCTCACTCGTGCGCGCGCGGCGAAAACGCCGCCGTCACGCGACCGACAAGCGACCGGCGTAGAGCGGCTCGGGCAATCCTTTCACGCCCGGGCGGAGCGCGAACACGTGGCCGTCGTCGTCGTTCGCGTTCGCGCCCGGGCGGATCGAGGTGACGAACAGCGTGTCGAAATCGCTGCCGCCGAAAGCACACATCGACGGCTTGCTGGCCGGCACCGCGATCTCGCGGTCGAGCCGGCCTTGCGGGGTGAAGCGCAGTAGCTTCCCCGCATCGTTCGCGCAGGTCCAGTAGCAGCCGTCGGCGTCGACGGCGGCGCCGTCCGGGCGGCCAGAATAGTGATGCAGGTCCGCGAAGACGCGTCGATTGTGCGGCGTGCCGGTTTCGATGTCGAAGTCGAAGGCCCAGATGAGACGCCGCGTCGGATGCGAATCCGACAGATACAGCGTCGTGCCGTCCGGCGACCACGCGAGGCCGTTCTGCGTGACCAGCCCGTCCACGATGGGTGAAGAGAGCGTGCCATTCGCGTCGAAGCGATAGAGCGCGCCGGCCGTGCTGGCAAGCGACATGTCCTGCAACATCGTGCCGGCCCAGAAGCGTCCCTGGCGGTCGCAGCGGCCGTCGTTGAAGCGCATGCCGTCCGCCGCGAAATCGGGCGCGGCGAGGGGGCGCGTCGTGGCGTCGGCGCCTTCCAGCGTCACCGCGAAGAGGCCGCTTTCGAGCCCGGCGAGCACCGTGCCGTCGCGATCGAACGCAAAGCACGCGACCTGTTCCGGCATCGCCCATTCGCTGCGACGCCCGCTCGCGACCTCCAGCCGCACGATGCGCCGCGCCGGAATGTCGACCCAATACAGCGACGCTTCGCCCGCGTGCCACACGGGACACTCGCCGACCGTCGCGCGCCCGGCCGCGTCGAGCCGCTCCACGCGCGGCGCGGCGCTCATCGGCTGCGCTCCATCGGTTCGCCGAGCACGAACGGGCCGCCCTGGAAGCGCTGGGCGGGATCGTCGTGGTCGTCGGTCGGGGCCGAGGCCGGGAAGCGCTCGGCGAACGGCATGGAGCTGTCGCGCGGGTTGAAGCCGAGGAAACCCGCCTTCGTGTTGTCCCACCACTTAACCGGATTGTTCGACGCACCGTATGCGACGACGTGTCCGACGCGGTTCGTGAAGAGCGAGCAGCGCACGAGTTCGATCAAATCGCGATAGCTCAGGAACGTGACGAGCATGCGCGCATTTTTCGGCTCCTCGAACGACGAACCGATGCGCAGGCACACCGTCTCGATGCCGAAGCGGTCGTAGTAATAGCGCGACAGCGATTCGCCGAAGCATTTCGTCACGCCGTAGAGGCTGTCCGGGCGCTGCGGCGAGTCGGCGTCGAGCACTTCGGTCACGGGATGAAAACCGATCGTGTGATTCGAGCTCGCGAACACGACGCGCTTAACGCCGTGCCGGCGGGCCGCTTCGTAGAGGTTGTAGGTGCCGCGGATGTTGGCTTCGATCAGGTCGTCGAACGGCGCGTCGATCGAAATGCCGCCGAGATGCACGATCGCATCGACGCCTTCGACGAGATGCATGACCGCTTCGCGGTCGGACAGATCGACGACGTTCGTTTCTTCGTGCGGCGCGGGTTCGCCGAGCGCGGCGATGTCACTCACGCGCACGATGTCGGCCCAGTTCGCGAGCGCGCCGCGAAGCTGACAGCCCAGATTGCCGGCCGCGCCCGTCAGGAGCAGGCGGTGGAAGGGTTTTCGTGTCGGGTTCATGGGAAATTCCTCCAGGTGCTTCGAAAATTTGATTAAGGAAAACGTTTTCCAGACTATAACGGCGGCTGTCGTTCGACGTCAATTGGCGCCTGCCGGTGGCGGTTTCCCGAATGGATCGCCTGCCCGGCGCATGCCCGCGAATCGCGTTTTCTGCGACAATCCGTTAACAAACAGAGAAAACGTTACCCTCCGTATGAAAAAACTTTCCCCGACGATTCGCGACGTCGCTGCCGCCGCCGGCGTATCGGTGGCGACGGTCTCCAAGTACATGAACGGCGCGCAGCGCTTCTCGGCGCCCGTCGAGGCGAAGCTCAAGGCCGCCATCGAGGACCTCGGCTACCGTTCGAACCCGCTCGCGCGCTCGATGATCACCGGACGCACGCGCACCATCGGCCTCACGATTCTCGACATCGCCAATCCGCACTTCACGAACGTCGTGAAAGGCGCGAACCGCATCGCGCTGCGGCACGACTACACGCTGCTGCTCGTCGACATCGACGAAACGCAGGCGCTCGAACGCCCGCTGATCGAAGCGCTCGCGCAGCGCGTCGACGGCCTGATCGTGAGCTCGCGTCTCTCCGACGAGGAAGCGCGGTGGATGCTCGATCTCGGCAAGCCGCTCGTGCTCTTGCGCCGCAGCGACGAATTGCCGATTCCGAGCGTCGGCATCGACAACCGGCTGGCCGCCTACATGCTCGCGCGGCATCTGGTGAATCTCGGGCATCGCCAGATCGCGTATCTCGGCTTCGGACACGCGCGCATCAACGACGAGCGGATTCGCGGCGTGCGCGAGTGTCTCGACGAAGTGGGGCTCACGCTCGATGTTCACGACGCCCACGCGCCGACCGCCCGCGCGGGCGAACATGCCTGCTCGCGCGTGATGCTCGGGCCGCACCGGCCGCAGGCGGTGATCTGCTACAACGACCTGATCGCGCTCGGTTTCATGAAGGAAGCGGCTTCGCTCGGGATTCGCGTGCCTGAGGACGTCTCGGTGACGGGCGTCGACAACGTGCCCTACAGCGAGTACGCGTCGCCCGCGCTGACCACCGTCGACGTGCAAAGCGAGAAGATGGGCGAGCTCGCGATGCAAAAGCTCATCGACGCGCTCGCGGGTCATCCGGATACCGGGCATTCGATGTTCGAACCGCGGCTGATCGTGCGGGACTCGACGGCGCCCTGCCGTTGAAACGCGGCGCCCGCGCATCGAACCGGGCGGGCGCCGCATTGCTTCAGACCTCGAGTTTCGCCGGCTGCATGCGCGGCGTGAGGAAGTGCATGATCGCGAAGGCGATGAGATACGCCGAGGCGCCGATCGCGAACAGCACCCAGTAGTGGCCCGTGCGTTGCAGCACCTGGCCGATCACTTCCGAGAACAGCACACCGCCGATCGAACCGGCCATGCCGCCGATGCCGACCACGGCGCCGAGCGCGCGCTTCGGGAACAGGTCCGATGCGGTCGTGAACAGATTCGCCGACCAGCCCTGGTGCGCCGCCGCCGCGAGACCGACGATCGCCACCGCGCCCCACAGATTGTCGACTTGCGAGACGAACGCGATCGGCAGCACGCAGCAGGCGCAGATGAACATCGCGGTCTTGCGCGCGCCGTTCACGCTCCAGCCGGCACGCAACAGCGCCGACGAAATCCATCCGCCTCCGATACTGCCGATGGTCGTCATCGCGTAGATCACGACGAGCGGCAGGCCGATGTGCTGCATGTCCATGCCGCGCGATTCGTTGAGCCACTTCGGCAGCCAGAACAGGTAGAACCACCACACCGGATCGGTCAGGAACTTGCCGATGATGAACGCCCACGTCTGGCGCTTCTTGATCAGCACGCCCCAGCCCGGCGCGCGGGCGTTGACGTTGGCGGCGTCGAGCGCTTCGACTTCGTCCTGCGCTTCGGCCATTTCCTCGTCGCGGGAAGCCGGATCGGCCGAGCGGTAGAACGCGAACCAGAAGCCCAGCCAGACGATGCCGATTGCCCCGATCATCACGAATGCCGCGCGCCAGCCGAAGGCGAGCGCGAGCGGCGGAATGATCGCGGGAGCAAACACGGCGCCGATGTTCGCGCCCGAGTTGAAGATGCCGGTGGCGAGCGCGCGTTCACGGCGCGGAAACCATTCCGCCGTGGTCTTGATCGCGGCCGGGAAATTGCCGCCTTCGCCGATGCCGAGCAGCGCCCGCACCATCGCGAAACCGGTCACCGACCCCACCGCCGCGTGCAGCATCGCCGCGATGCTCCAGACCAGCATGGCGAGCGCATAGGAAACGCGCGTGCCGAGCCAGTCGACGATCCGGCCGAAACACAGGAGACCGACCGCGTAGAACGCCGAGAACGCGATCACGATCCGTCCATACTGAATCTGCGTCCAGCCGATGTCGTGCTGCAGGAGCGGCGCGAGCAGGCCGAGAATCTGCCGGTCCATGTAGTTGATGACGGTCGCGAAGAATAGCAGCGCGCACACGGTCCAGCGGTAGCGGCTGGCGGCGCGCACGACGCCGGCGACGGCAGTGTTCATGAGTGTCTCCGTTACGCGGCATCGCTCGTCGCGCCGCGCTCTCTGATCGGTAATGGCGACGAGCGCCGGGGCCTTTAGCGTCGCGCGGCGAGGCTTGCCGTGCGCTGCGTCTGCCATGTTTGGAAAACGTTTTTTTAGAATAGTGGCTTTGCCTGAGGTTGCCTAGTGCTCGGTTTCCCGGGGTCCGGCGCGTCAGGCCGTCGTGCCACGCTTCGTTTAAGTTAATCGTTTTCTAAAATGCGCACGATGATGCAGATTCGTCTGACGAGAGCAATCGAGCGCCGGGGAAATTGAAACGACCGGAAACGCGATTCGCGTTTCCAGTCGTGAGGGCGGCGTGGGTGCTGAATCCGCCGCGTTGCGCGGCGTCGGGGGCTATTTCTTGTCGAACGTGACGAGATTCTTGTCTTTCGTGTCCGCGATGAAGATCGCGAGCAGTTTCGCCGGTTCGGTATCGCTCGCGTTTTCGCTCACCGTGTGATGCGCGCCGGGCTTTTCGGTCCAGTGCTCGCCCGCGTGGAAGACGCGTGTCTCGCCGCCATCGACCTGGCTGCGGATCGCGCCCGAGAGCACATAGCCGACGACGAACGCCTGTCCGTGCCGATGCGACGGCGACTTGGCGCCGGGCGCGTACTCGACGACGAGCGCGGTCATCGTTTTGCCGGGAACGTTCGGAATTGCTTCGGCGAGTGCCGGCGTGATCGTTTCGTGCGCGGCGGTTTCGGCGGCGAAGGCGGTTTGCGAAGCCGTCGCGAGCGACAGCACGGCAAGCGCGGCGGCCGCCATCGAGCGGATATTCATGATGATTCTCCTGAGAATGTGCGTTTCGGTCAGAGCGCGCCGGCTTCTTCTTGCACGTTCGATGACGTTTCCACTTGCGCCCAGCGCGCCGCGATCGCGGACAACTCGTCGCGTGCGCGTTCGAGCGCCTGGGTGCGCGCTTCCTGATCCGAGAACTGGAGCGGCTGCGCATCGACGAAGGCCGGCTCCGCGACACCGAGGAACCCGAACGCGGCTCTGAGCGACGGCGTGAGCGCGTCCATCGACGAGAACGGCGTGCCCGGGCGCAGATCGGCGCCGCGGCTCGTGATGAAGATCACCTTCTGGCGTCCGAGCTGCCCCTCGATGCGGCCGTCTTCCGTATGCAGGTACGTGATGCCGGTGCGCGTGATGCTGTCGACGAAAGCTTTGAAGGCGGAGGGCATCGACCAGTTGTACATCGAGCGCGTCGGCTTCGAGCACGCGCCGGCACAAGGCGTCGGAGGCGGCGAGCGTCGCTTTCATCGCGGGCGTGCGGTCTTTCTCCGGCGTATAGATGGCGATGGCGTACGCTTCGGTGACGTGCGGCGGGGTATCGACCGTGACGTCGAGGTAGTCGATTTCGACGTCCACCCCTTCGGTGCGCAGACGCTCAATGAAGAATCGGCTCAACGCGCGCGAGTTGGATCGTTCGCGCTTCGCGCTCGCATCCACATGCATGACTTTCACGACTTTTCTCCTGGAAACAATGACTGACTGAAGTGGCCGCGTGTGCCGCGGCGGTTCGAATGACGGATGCGCGCGACGTCAGGCCGGCAGCTTGCGGAACGCAATCGCAAAGCGGTTCCACGCATTGATGGCGGTGATGAGCAGCGTCAGGTCGACGAGTTCTTCGTCGCTGAAATGCGGGCGCACGGCGTTCCACACGGCGTCGGGAACGTGTTCCTGCGACACCAGCGTCAGCGCTTCCGTCCATTCGAGCGCGGCGCGTTCGCGGTCGGTGAAGAACGGCGTTTCGCGCCATACGACGACCGTCGCCAGGCGGCGCTCCGTTTCGCCGCCCTTGCGTGCGTCGGTCGTGTGCATGTCGACGCAGTACGCGCAGCCGTTGATCTGCGACGCACGCAGACGAACCAGTTCTGTCAGCGATTTTTCGAGCGCCGACTTGCCGATACGCTTTTCGACACCGACCAGCGCTTCGATGGCGGCGGGGTTGGCTTTGTAGAAGTCGAGACGTTGTTCCATGATGGGCTCCTGAGGGTTGAACGCATGCAGCGATGCGATGAAGACAGATTACGCGCACGACTGGCCTTCGAAAACGACCAGTTTTGGCGAATTCGAGGTAGCCAGTGCGCAGTCTTCGGGACCCGTTTCAGGAGAGCGGCGCGGACGGTGGCGGGAACCGCCTAGCCGATGTGCGCGGCGAAGCCGTTCATCTCAGGCGCAATCTCCGGGCGCAGCGTCAGCGCGGGGATGTCGTACGCGCCCGCGTTCTGTGGACGAAAGGCGATAGGCGCCGTATTCGCGAGGTCGTCGAGACGTCGTCCGAGTTCGTCGCACAGGGTTGCGAATCGCGCTTCGTCGGTCCGGCCGGTCCGGTAGACCACGAACGGCGGCAGGACGTCGAATCCCGGGTAATACAGAATCCCGTGATGGATGGGGAACAGGATGTCGTCGATCGGTCCGTTGATGCCGCGCGCACTGTAGTGCGACTCCCAGCCGCCCACGGTGACGACGAGCATCGCCCGCTTGCCCGCGAGCGTGCCTTCTCCATAACGGTCGCCCCAGCGCGCGTCGGAGTGCTCGCCGACGCCATACGCGAAGCCGTAGGCATAGACGCGCTCGACCCAGCCTTTCAGGATCGCCGGCATCGAGAACCACCATAGCGGGAACTGAAGGATGAGCGTGTCCGCCCATCTCAGCTTCTCCTGCTCGCGCGCGATGTCCTCGCTTTGCAGGCCATGCTCGAACGCATGCTTCGAATCGAGCGATGGATCGAAGCGCAGATCGCGCGGTGCGACGCGGCTGTCGTTCGCATCGAGCGATGCCTTCCAGTTCATTGCGTACAGGTCCGAAACCTGAACGGCGTGTCCCGCCTCTTCGAGTCGCTTGACCGAGAAATTCCTGAGCGAGCCGTTCAGCGAGCGCGGTTCGGGATGCGCGTAGACCACAAGAATATTCATGGATGACCTCCATTGCCAGAAACAGGCAGGATAGGTTTGCGTCCGGTATATTGGAAATGAATTTCCAATATTGCAGGTATTGCGATGAATAATCTCAGGCGGCTGGATCTCAATCTGCTCGTCACGCTCGATGCGCTGCTCTCCGAACACAACGTCACGCGTGCGGCGGAACGCCTGAACTTCTCGCAGCCATCGGTGAGCGTGCATCTCGCGAAGCTGCGGGACATCTTCGGCGATCCGCTTCTGTTGCCGGGGCCGCGCGGGATGCGGCCCACCGCGCGAGCCGACGCGTTGCGCGCGCCACTGAGGGAAGCGCTCGAAGCGCTCGGACGCGCGGTGTCGCCCGCCAGTCCTTTCGACCCGGCTTCGGCGACTCATACGTGGCGCGTCGCCGCGACCGACTACAGCGAATCGACGGTTCTGCTGCCGGCGCTCGGCGGATTGCGCACGGCGGCACCGCGCACGCGGCTGGCGGTTCTGGAACTCGCTCCGCCGCACATCGCGAGGCAAGCGGAGCAGGGCGTGATCGATCTGGCCTTGCATACGAGCGACGAAGCGCCAGCGGGCTTGCGTCGCCGTCCGCTCTTTACCGAGCGATATGTGCTGGCCGGGCGCGCGGGTCATCCGCGCCTGAAAAGAAAGCCCACGCGAACGCAATTCTGCGCACTCGATCATGTGATCGTGTCGCCGGATGGCGGCGGGTTTCGCGGCGTTACGGATGAAGCGTTGTCGGAAGCGGGTCTCACGCGGCGCGTCGTGCTGTCCGTGCCGCACTTCCTGTTCGTCATGTCGGTGCTGGCGAACACCGATCTCGTCGCAATGCTGCCCGCGCGGCTCGTTCGCGATTCGCCTGCGCTGAGGATCGTCGAGCCGCCCGTCGATGTGCCGGGCTACGAGATGGCGATGCTCTGGCATGAGCGCTCGCATCGCGACCCCGCGCATTCATGGCTGCGGGAACACATCGCGGCTTCGGTGTGAAGCGATGCGGCGGCGCTTAACCGCCTCGCGCAAGCCCCGTTTCCCTGGCGACGCCGTTCCACAGATGCATCGCGGCATACGCGCGCCACGGACGCCAGCGCTCGGTCCTTGCACGCTGCTGCGCCGCCTTCACGAGCGACGGGTCGCGCCGGGCGATGGCCTGCATCAGCACGAGGTCGGCTTCCGGCCACGCGTCGGGATCGCGCAATGCACGCATCGCGACATAGCCGACGGTCCACGGCCCGATGCCGGGCATCGCGAGCATGTCCCGCTGCAACGCGAGCGGATCGGCGCCGGGCGTGTCGAGCGGCAGCGCGTCGCTCGCGACGGCCTGCGCGAAACGCTGCACGGTGGCGATCCGCTTGGTCGGCATGCCGATTAGGTCGAGATTGGCTGCGGCCAGTTCGGCGGGCGTCGGGAAGCGCCAGGCGGTGCCTTCGTGCGGATGGCCGTCGATGCGCTTGCCCGCGCGCTGCACGATGCGGCTCATGATCGTCGACGCGCCCTTCACGCTCACCTGTTGCCCGACGATCGTCCGGACGACGAGTTCGAAGCCCGACCACGCGCCCGGCACGCGCAGCCCCGGCGAGGCTTCGACCAGCGGCGCGAGCCAGGGGTCAGCTGACAGCGTGCGGTCGATTGCTTTGGGATCGGCGTGCAGGTCGAACATGCGCGCGACGGGCGCGGCGAGATCGTCTTGATGACGCCGCACGTCGCCGTCGATCGTCACGATGAGGCGATGCTTGCGCGGATGACGCGTGACCTCGATCGTTCCGCTGTCACCGTTCCATTCGATCGCGCGGCGGTAGGTGCTCCCTTCGACCGATTCGACGCCTGCCGACGCCCGCCCCGCGATGAACGAGAGCAGATGCGTCCAGTCGAACGGAGTCTTGAACGGGAGTTCCAGCGTGGTCCTGGCCTGATGGATGGGAGTCGCCATGATTCCTTGCGAACGCGAGCTTCCCGGCCCGCGTGAATGACAGTGAGGGTCACAGTGTAGGCGCTTTGCCGCGCGAGGCGCGCGCGGGCGATAAGATGGAACGGTCAGACAATGCGCATCGACAGAGAAAGGACACGTGGTCACCAAGAAGAACAGTCAGCCCGCCAAGCGCGCGGCGAAAAAAGCGGCGCGTCCCGTGCGGACGCAACCGGTCGACGTGATCGTCGGCGTGGATGGTCTCGCGCGTCCGCCGTGGGCCGCGACGGATGCGTTGCTGCAGGCGTATTACGACACCGAATGGGGCATGCCCGTGCGCGACGAGCGCGGGCTGTTCGAGCGCCTGAGCCTCGAAGCGTTCCAGTCGGGACTCTCGTGGGCGACGATCCTGCGCAAGCGCGACGCGTTCCGCGAAGTATTCCTCGATTTCAATCCGGACGCCGTCGCGGCTTTTTCGGAAGGGGACGTCGCGCGCCTGATGGCCGACGAGCGCATCATTCGCAACCGCGCCAAGATTCTCGCGACCATCGGCAATGCACGGGCGACCGTGCGTCTGCGCGATGAAGGCGGGCTCGCCGCGTTCATCTGGTCGTTCCAGCCGAAGGTCACGCCCGCGCCCACGCTGCTTTCCGACATCCCGACCACGTCGGCCGAATCGGTTGCATTGAGCAAGGCGCTGCGCGCGAAGGGTTTCGTTTTCGTCGGCCCGACGACGATGCACGCGCTCATGGAAGCGACGGGCATTGTCGATACGCATCTCGTCGACAGTCATCGCCGAGGGTCGTCGGGCGTGTGGCCGCGCGAGTAGCACGGCGAAAACGCGGATCGCTAACGCTTGCCCGAGAAAAACGCGTCGAGCTGTGGATTCGACGCGGCCTTGGCGAACCCGTCGAAGCTTCCGCCCGCCAGCAATTGCGCCACGCGCATGAACTCGCCCCACACGGTGCGCGCGAGCGCGCTGCCGACGCTGATGCGACGCACGCCGAGCCTGGCGATGTCGTCGAAGGTGAGATCCGTCGCGGAACTGACAAGCAGGTTCAGCGGCGCCGGTGCCACGGCGGCGACCGCTTCGGCAATCTGCTCGCGCGTCTTCAGGCCCGGCGCGTACAGACAGTCCGCGCCCGCGTCGCGATAGGCGACCAGGCGGGCGATGGTGTCGCGCAAATCGTTGCGCCCGTGCAGGAAGTTCTCCGCTCGGCCGATCAGGAGCGCGTCGTTGCCGGCTTCGTCGAACGTGCGTCGGGCCGCTTCGATGCGCGCGATCGCGACGTCGAGCGGATAGATCGGATTGGCGGCGTCGCCGGTGGCATCTTCGATCGACAGGCCCGCGATGCCGGTATCGAGCGCAAGCCGCACGTTATGGGCGAGCTCGGCCGGATCGTGCGCGAAGCCGTTCTCGAAGTCCGCGTTCAACGGCAGGTCGGTTGCCGACGCCATGTCGCGAAGATGGGCGAGCACCTGGTCGAGCGTGACGCCGTTGTCGGGCTGGCCGAGCGTCCACGCGAAACCGGCGCTCGTCGTGGCGAGCGCCTTGAACCCCAGGCTCTCCAGATAGCGGGCGCTTCCGATGTCCCACGGATTCGGCAATACGAAGCAGCCCTCATCGTGCAACGCGCGAAACGTTGCGCGCTTTTCTGCGGTCGAACGCGGCATGGATCGATTCCTTTCGAGTTGTGTTCAACGGATTGACTGGAACGCATTGCAGGATAGCCCGGCGAGCCGCAGCTGGCTACTGGGCTAGCCGCGTGCGGAAAACAATCGATGCGGGAAATTTTCACGGCATGGAATTGGCGCTCGATGCCGGTCTCCCGCCGTCATGCCGATCCACTACCTTCGCCGCCTGACTGCCCGCAATCGCACCGCCTGGCTCGCGGGCGCGTTTGGATTCAGGCACGCCGGTTTCGTCGCGTCGGTTCCGTTCGCCACGATCCTCGTCGTGTTCGCCGTGGCCTCCGTGCTCGACGACCTGCGCGGCAGGAGCATGCGCGCTTGAACGCGCGATCCTTCGGTCTCCAGAGCTTCGCGGGAGAACGACGTCGATGTCGCTCGTCGCTTCCACGCGCGGCCTCGCGCTGATGCCGGAGTAGGCGAACAACCTGCTGCCGTGGTCGGTCGTGAGCCGGGCGAATGCTTCGCCCACGCTCGAACTATTTCTGTCGAGAGTGGACGAATTGACGGCGGCGCGGACCTAAGCCGCGTCGTCCGGATCGTTCGTGCCTTCGAGGTCGTCCGCCTGACGCCTCGGCCGTCGGACGGCCCGCACCTTCCCGCTGCTTCCGCCGCCGCAGTAGAACCGGTCGCCGCCATCGGATTCGAGCCCCGACACGCCGACGCCAGCCGGCATGTCGAGACGCTCCAGCAACTCGCCCGTGCGCGCATCGATCCGCCGCAGTTCGCTCTCGCCCGCTTCCAACGTGGCGTGCCAGAGTTCTCCATCGACCCAGGTGACGCCGGTGACGAAGCGGTTGGATTCGATGGTGCGAAGCACGGCCCCGGTCTGCGGATCGACCTGATGGATTTTCCGCTCCTGATACTGACCGACCCAGAGCGTTCCTTCGGCCCACGCGAGTCCCGAATCGCCGCCGCCACCGGGCGCCGGGATCGTGGCGAGCACGCGGCCGGTCTTCGGATCGATCTTCTGGATGCGCTGTTCGGCGATCTGATACAGATGCTCGCCGTCGAAGGCCGTCCCCGCATGGGCCGCGACGTCGATCGAACGCACCGTCTCGCCGCTCGCCGGATCGAGCGCGTTCAGCTTGTCGCCCGTGGCGAACCACACTTGCTGGCCGTCGTACGTGACGCCATGCACTTTGTCGATGCCCGGAAAGGGCCCATATTCACGCACGATTTCAGCCGCTGATCGGTTCATGGTCGGATCCTGTTTATAGGTTTCACGCTCCCATCCTAGTCGCCCGACAGCGAGGCGGGGAGTAACAAGGTCGTCGTGAATCCGGGCACGGGCGGCGTCATCCAGCGGCGCGCCCGTCCGCGGCCGAAGGACTGCACCTTGCCTGCCGTCGCGAGCGAATCGAGCGCCCGCTGCACGGTGCGCTGGCTGGCTCCGAGCGCAAGGGCAAGGGCGGAACTGGACCACGACTCGCCGTCCGCGAGACAGGCGAGCATCGCCGCATGCGCCTCTTCGACGGGCCGCGCCATCACCACGACCTCGCGCGCGCCGCGTGGCGAGAGCGCAAAGCCTTGCTTCGTGGCGTTCACGTCGGCGAGCGGCCCGAGCATCGCGCGAAGCCGCCCGATTTCGACGCGCAAGCGCGCGCGGTGCGTTTCGTCAGCGTGCTTGGTGCGAAAGGCCCGCGCGATGAGCACATCTCTCGGCACGTCCGACGGCCATGCTTCGCCGAGCGCACGCGCGAGCGCGAACAGCACCGGCCGGCTTGCGAGCGGCACCCGCGTGCGCGCATCGCGCACGACGAGACGGCACGCATCCACGACCAGCGCCTCCGACGCAAGCAGCGCCTCGACGTCGTCGAGGAGGAGCAGCCGTTCCTCGCCGCGTGCGATGAGGCGCGCCGCAGGGGCGTTCAAAACGAGGTAAGCGCTTTCGACTTCGGCCGCGAGCGCGGGGATGCGCGCCTGTTGCGCGGCGCGCTCGGCGCGGGCGAGCGCCGCGCGCGCGGGCTTCGTCCGCAGGCGCCGCATCGCGATGCCCGCGACGACCAGTTCGTGGGCGGCGCGCAATGCGGGCGGGAATGGCGTCGGGTCGAGCGCGTCGAGCGTGCGCTCCGCATCGTCGATGCGACCGATCAGAAGCAGACGCCGCACGCCGAGATAGCGCGCATGCGCGGCGTTCAGCCGGTCGCCGTGCGCTTCGAGCGTCGCCCGCGCGGCGTCGAGCGCTTTCGTCGGCCAGTTCAGGTCGCGCGAGACGAGGGCGATCTCCGCCTCGGCGACGACGCATCGCGCCCGCGCCACCGCCTCCTTCGAACCGAAAGCGCGGGCCGCGCTGCGCACGAGCGCCTTCGCGCGCACGAGGTCGCCGAGCTGCGCCATCGCGATGCCTCGGAGTGCGAGCGCGGGCGCGTCGTCGCGCAAGGCCACGCGGTTCAGCGCGCCGAGCGGATCGCCGGCTGCGAGCGCACGCGCCGCCGCCGTGATCAGCGAGTCCATCGTCTAGTCGAATCCCGCCACACTTGTCACTCCCGCCGTCCGAAGCCCGGTACTAATCTAGCACGACGATCCGGGAGCGAGCGATGTCAGGACGGACGGTTTCCGAGCGGGGTTTCATCGGCGTGTCGGCGTTGCTTTTCGCCGCGAGCGTTGCGACGACGGTCGTCTGGTGCGCCTCGATGTCGGCGATGGGCGAGATGCCGATGCCCGGCGGCTGGACGATGTCGATGGCATGGACACCGATGTGCGGCCAGTCGTGGTTCGTCGTCGCGGCTTCGTTCATCGGCATGTGGGCCGTCATGATGGTCGCGATGATGCTGCCGTCGCTGATGCCGATGCTGCGGCGCTATCGCGAGGCCGTCGCTGCGAGCGGCGCGACGCGTCTCGGCTGGTTGACCGCTACGGTGGGCGTCGGGTATTTCATCGTGTGGAGTGCGGCTGGCGTGGCGGTCTTCGCGCTGGGCGCCGCGCTGGCGGCGGTCCAATTGCGGTTTCCCGCGCTGGCGCGTGCCGCGCCGGTTGCGATGGGGGTGGTCGTCGTGATCGCGGGCGGGCTGCAGTTCAGCGCGTGGAAGGCGCGTCATCTTGCCTGCTGCCGGGAAGCACCCGCACGCGGGCAGGTATTGCCGGCCCGCGCCGGGACGGCATGGCGATACGGACTGCACCTCGGCTTTCACTGCATCGGTTGCTCCGCCGGTTTGACGGCCATCTTCCTCGTCAGCGGCGTCATGGACTTAAGCGCGATGGCCGTCGTGACGGCCGCCGTGACGGCCGAACGCATCGCGCCGGCCGGCCAGAGCGTTGCGCGAGGCATCGGTGCGATGGCGGTCGGCCTGGGGCTCTGGCTGATCGTGCGGGCCGCCGTGTCCGGATGACACAGGCCGCGTCGCTCATGCGGGCTGTTTCGGTTGCGTCGAGCGCGTGCCGGCCTGCCAGACCCAGCGATTCAGCGCGATCGTGCCCGCCAGCGTCGCCACGTACACGATGAGCTGGATGCCCGCCGGTCGCGCCGTATAGCCGACGAGCGTATGCAGCATCTTCCCGACGATGCTGGTTTCGTCGAGCAGCCACGAGGTGTCCCAGGTTTGTTCGCCGAGCGCCGGCACCAGCCCGGCGGACAGCAGATAGCCCGCGCACTGGCTTGCCATCCCCGCCGCGAGCAGCATGATGAGCCAGTTCGTCACGCTGAAAAGTCGCCTGACCGGAATTTGCAGCAGGCCGAAGTACATGCAGGCGCCGAGCCCGATGCCGCCGAGAACGCCGATGGCGCCGCCCACGGCCATCTGCGAGGTCTGTCCCGGATCGCCCGCGGCGATGCCGTACAGGAACAGCACCGTTTCTGAGCCCTCGCGCAGCACCGCGACCGCCACGACGATGGCGAGCCCCGTCAGGGGCTTCGTGCCGCTCGCGACCGCCTTGCCGACTGCGCTCAACTGCTGCGCCATCTCGCGACCGTGCTTGCTCATCCAGACGCTGTGCCAGGTGAGCATCGCGACCGCGAGGAACATGATGGCCGCGTTGAACACCTCCTGGCCCATGCCTGCCGCGAACGAGCCGATGACATCGGCGAAAACGGCGACGAGCGCCGCGCCGACGATCCCCGCAGCGAGACCGCACGACACCCAGAAACCGCGTCGCGGAACGCCTTTGGTGGCGGCCATCACGATGGAGATGACGAGCGCGGCTTCGAGCACTTCACGAAACGCGATGATGGCGGTCGACAACATGCCGAAACTCCTGGAAAGACGGGTGATCGAATGGGATGACGCGACGTCCGCGACGGACAGGGCCTCCTGCAAGCAGACCTTCGACGTCGGCAGACTCATGCGTCTGAGTGCGTCAGAATACGATTGAGTCGCATTATGCTCAAGGTATTTCGGTCGCCGGACGCGCCCTAATTGACGACTAAGTTGCGAGCCGGAGAGTGCGGTCTGAGGGCAAACAACGACAAGACGGACGTTTGAACGGGGCGAGCGCGTGGAGGGCGCGCATTCATTGACGCCAAACCTGAGAGAGAAAATTCCATGTTCGACTTGATGATGCAATCGGTCCTGCTTCTGTCGGCGGGCGCGCTCGGCACATGCGCGATCTCCGACCTGTTCTCCCGCGATGTATTGAGCCGCGCGGGCCGTCATGGCCGCTACGCCGATCTGAGCGACTTCCACGGCGGCCCTCGTAGATAACGCTTTTGTAATCGCGCGCTGGTGGGCGCGGCGTAAGATCGCAGGCATGGTCAATTGCCCACGATGAGGTCGCCGGATGCGCATTCTGATAGTCGAAGACGAGCAAAAGGCAGGCGCATACATCAAGAAGGGACTTGAAGAAGCCGGCTATCTGGTCGACGTCGTGGGCGATGGCGCCGAAGGGCTGATCCTCGCGCAGGAAGAGAACTACGACGTCATCGTGCTCGACGTAATGCTCCCGACCATGGATGGCTGGACGGTCGTGCGCAATCTGCGTCAGACGAAGGCCACGCCGGTCATCTTCCTCACTGCCCGCGACGACGTCGCCGATCGCGTGCGCGGACTCGAACTCGGCGCAGACGACTATCTCGTGAAGCCGTTTGCGTTCGTCGAATTGCTGGCACGCGTGAGGACGCTTGCGCGTCGCGGTCCGTTGCGTGAAAGCGACCTCATCTCGCTCGGCGATCTGGAGATCGACGTGACGCGTCGCAAGGTGCGTCGCGCGGGCAGGCGCATCGAGCTCACGCCGCGCGAATTCGCGTTGCTGCAACTGCTCGCGCGGCGGCACGGCGAAGTGCTGAGCCGCACGCAGATCGCGTCCTACGTCTGGGACATGAACTTCGACAGCGACACCAACGTGGTGGAAGTGGCGATCCGCCGCCTGCGCGCGAAGATCGACGACGACTTCGACGTCAAGCTGATCCAGACCGTGCGCGGTGTCGGCTACGTGATCAATACCCAAGAGACCGACTGATGCGCGCGCGTTCGCTCACCACGACGCTCGCCTTCGCCTTCGCCGCCACCACGCTCGCCGTATTCGCTATGGTCGGCAGCTTCGTGTACTTCGCGCTGGAGCGGCAGGTGCGCGTGCAGGACGATCTCGACATCGTGCTGGCCGCACGGCACACGCGGCGTCTCGCGGAGGAATTGCAGAATTTCGCGGACATCCGCCGATTCAACGAGCGGCTGGAGAGCCAGGTGCTCGGCAACGAGGCGCTCTCCATCGGCATCGCGGATGCGTCGGGCAAACTCCTGCTGCAGCACAATCTCGGCGGCGCCGCCGAGGGGCTGACGCCCGCTTCCGCACGCGTCCCTGCGGCCGCGCGGATCACCGACAACGCCATCTTTGCGGCCACGGCACCGGACGGCGATCCGCTGCGCATTCTGGCCGTCGATGCCAAGCTCGGCGACGGAACGGTCGCGACCATCGCGATCGTGCGCAACATGCGCGACCGCTGGCTGCTGCTCGACCGCTATCGTGACCGGCTGCATCTGGCCGGTGTCGCGGGCGTTCTGCTGACGTTCGCCATCGGTTATTTTCTCGTGCGCCGCGCGCTCAGCCCGCTGCGCGAGATGGCCGAGAATGCGGCGGGCGTGACGGTCGACAAGCTCGACACGCGCATCGCGGTGGAAGGCGTGCCGAGCGAACTGGAGCCGCTCATCGTGTCGATCAACGGCATGCTCGCGGGGCTGGAGCGCAGTTTCCAGCGTCTTTCGCAGTTCACCGCCGATCTCGCTCACGACATGCGCACGCCGCTTGCCAACATGCGCGGTGCGACGGAAGTCGCGCTCGCACGGCCCCGTTCGGTCGACGAATATCAGGCACTTCTCGCGTCGAATCTCGAAGAGTGCGACCGTCTCTCGCGGATGATCGAAAACGTGTTGTTCCTCGCGCGCGCGGAGCATCCGCAGTTCTCGCGGCATATGCGCGAGTTCGAGGTGGCCGGGGAACTGCACCGCATCGCCGAATACTTCGAAGGACTCGCGGAAGAGGCGGGCGTGCATCTGACCGTGAGCGGGTCCGGTCATCTCCGGGCCGACGTCGAGCTTTTCAGGCGCGCGGTGAGCAATCTGCTTGCCAATGCGGTGCGTCATACGCCGCGCGAAGGCGCGATCAGGCTCGTCGCCTGCGCGGATGCCGCCGGGGTGCGGGTGACCGTCGAGAACGAGGGCGCGCCTATCGATCCTCTCTTGCTCGAACGCATCTTCGACCGCTTCTACCGTGGCGATCCGTCGCGCGCCGGCGGTCCTGCGAGCGGTTCGTCGGGTCTCGGGCTGGCGATCGTCCGGAGCATCATGGAGTTGCATGACGGCCGCGTGCACGCCGAAAGCGATGCGCGCAACACGCGTTTCGTGCTGTCCTTCCCTCCGCAATAGAAGCAGGCCGACGCCGTCATCGCGTCTTCGCGCGCGACGAAACTTATCGTGCAAGTTATCAAACTTGTAACGTCCGCGTCAGTATCGTGTCGGTCTCCGGGCACCACAATGACTTCAACGCCAATCATTCAAAGAGCGGCGTCCAAGCAGGCTTCATCCGGTTCCATCGGTTCGGATGAGACCTTTGTCATTGATTCCTGGAGGTTGATCATCATGAAGAAAATCCTGTGCGCGGTCCTGGCGACCGCGATGCTGGCACCGCTGGCGTCTTTTGCCCAGACGACGGGCGGCCCCGTGACGCGCGCGCAAGTACGCGCGGATCTCGTGCAACTGGAAGCGGCCGGTTATCGGCCGAGCACGCACGACGCGGACTATCCGAACGCGCTTCAAGTTGCAGAAGCCAAGGTCGCGGCGATGCATGCTCCTTCGGTCGCTTACGGCGGTGCGCAGGACGGGGCCGCCTCGAATGGCGTTTCAGGCGCAGGTCACGCGGCCGCGCAATGAGTCATGAATCGAGTCGCGCCCGCCGGGCGCACTCGTTCAACTGTCGAAAAGGGAAATCATCATGAAGAAGACCGCATTGTTTCTGCTTGCATCGATCACGGTTGCCGTCGCGACGCAAGCGTCGGCGCACGCCGGCGGACTGACCCGCGCGGAGGTCAGGCAGCAACTCGTGCA
Source organism: Caballeronia telluris (assembly GCF_001544495.1). Taxonomy (GTDB): domain Bacteria; phylum Pseudomonadota; class Gammaproteobacteria; order Burkholderiales; family Burkholderiaceae; genus Caballeronia; species Caballeronia telluris. Next base: position 162,995 of record NZ_FCNZ02000012.1, on the reverse strand, counting down.
GGCCGAGGCGAAGGGTTTCGCGCCTTCATCCTCTGTCGACTATCCGCCGGGCCAGCGCGCGATTGCCCGCAACCGTGCGATCTTCGAAGCGCGGCATGAAGGGAAGATGGGCTCGTTCGCGCAATCCACGGGCGATGCCGGCGCGACCGAAGCGTATGCGTCGAACTGAAACGAGTGTGATGCGTACGCCTCGGCGCGATCACACGCGCGCGAGCGTCACCGTCGCGACGAGCCCGCTGGGCTCGCCGTCGGACAACTCGATCTGCGCGCCGATGCGCGCAGCGATGCTCCCGACGATCGACAAGCCCAGCCCCGAGCCATCCACATCGCTTCCAAGCACGCGATAGAACGGATCGAACACGCGCGCTCGCTCCTCGGGCGCGATGCCGGGACCCGTATCCGTCACGCAAATCCACGGCCGTCCGTCGGCGATGCCGGTCGAGAGATCGACCGATCCCCCTTCCGGCGTATAGCGAATTGCGTTGTCGACGAGGTTCCTCACCAGTATCGTGAGGTCCGCTTCGGGCGCGTGCACGAGCACGTCTTCGTCGCCCGACACGCCGATATCGACGCGCCGTTCCTCGGCGAGCGGCATCAGGTCTTCGAGGACATGGCGAAAGACGGCGTGCACGCGTAATTCGGCAGCGGACGACGCGCGCGGCTTGTCCTGCAGGCGAGCGAGCGTCAGAAGCTGGTTGAGCAGCACGCGGGTGCGATCGATACCGCAGCGCATCGACGTGAGCCGCTTGCGCGCCGCGTCCGGCATGTCGCTGGCATCGAGCCGCTCGGCCTGCAGCGAGAGCGCAGTCAGCGGCGAGCGTAGTTCATGCGCGGCATCGGCAACGAAGCGGCGCTGCGCGGCCACCGATGTCTCGACGCGCCCGAGCAGCCGGTTGATCGCCACGACGAATGGCGCGATCTCGCTCGGGAGCGCATCGCCGGCGAGTGCGGAGAGGTCGTGTTCGGGCCGGTTGTCCAGACTCGTGGCGAGCAAGGCGAGCGGCCTGAACATGCGGCGCACCACGAGATGCAACACGACGAGCAGCACGAGCGCGAGCGTTCCGAACGGCATGACGGTGGCAAGCGCGCTGTTGCGCGCGATCTCGTCGCGTCCGGCCGTCTGCTGGCCGACCACGACGCGCGTCCCGCTCGCGAGCGTCTTTACGACGATCCGCCACGGCACGCCTTGCACGCTCGCGTTCTGCAAGCCGTCGGGCAGATTGGCGGCGAGCGCGAGCGGCCTGTGCTCGAGCGTCGTCTGGATCACGAGCTTCGCTTCGAGGTCCGCCGGATTCGCGACGTTGGCGAGCGCCTCGTGCTCCATCACGCCGAGGCTCTGCGGCGTGATGAGCAGGGCGATTTGTTCGAGCTGATCGTCCTGCAGTTCGTTCGCTTCGTGAAAGGCCGTCTTGAACGCAATCACGCCCGCGACGACCGCGATCGCCACCACGAGCGCCGACAGCCACGCCGACAACCTGAACTGAAGCGATTGCGTCATGGCGCTTTCGACACCATCCAGCCGACACCGCGCACATTCTTGATGGCCGCGGTGCCCAGCTTCTTGCGCAACGAATGGATCAGGAATTCCACTGCGTTGCTCTCGACTTCCTCGTTCCAGCCATAGATGCGCGCTTCCAGTTCGGCGCGCGACAGGATCGCGCCGGGGCGGATCAGGAGCGCCTGCAGCAGCGCGAACTCGCGGCTCGACAGGCGCGAGAAGTGCGGCCCGGAACTGGCTTCGCGGGTCGCGGGATCGAGCGTGATGAGGCCGTTGCTCATGACCGGCGCGGCCTGCCCGCCGCGCCGCCGGATCACCGCGCGCATGCGGGCTTTCAACTCCGACATGTGGAACGGTTTGAGCAGATAGTCGTCGGCGCCCGCATCGAGGCCGAGAATGCGGTCGTCGATGCAGTCGCGCGCGGTGATGATCAGTACCGGCACGAGACTTCCCGCCTGGCGCACGGCGCGCAGCACGTCGAGTCCGTCCTTGCCCGGCAGGCCGAGATCGAGCAGTATCGCGTCGTAGACGTGCGTCTCCAAGCTCCTGAGCGCGAGCTTGCCGTCGCGCACCCAGTCGGCTGCGTAGCTGTCGTCTCGCAGCGCATCCTGCACCGCCTCGCCGATCATGCGGTCATCTTCTACCAGCAACACTCGCATCCCGTGCCCCGATTAGCTCAACATGTGCCGTGACAGGCGCCGATGCGATCCATAGTCGCGAGCAAATCCGCTAACGCCTGCTTGCAGTTCGCCTGATCGGGCGCCTTGGCCCGCAGCGCATCGAGCGCACGGTCGATCGCCTTGTCGACCGTATGCCAGTCCGGCGCCGCGCGCGGCTTGAGCGACGGCTCCGCTTCGTCCCACGATGTCTCCAGATCCTTGATGCGCGTCTTCGCGCCAGCGAGGTCGCCCTTGTCGACCCGCGCGGCCGTATCCACGACGATCGCCCTGAACGGCGCGAGGTCGCCGAGCTTCGATGCGGTCGCGGCCTGAATCGAGCCGATCAGTGCGAATCCGTCAGGCGTGAATGCGGTGCCGAAGGTGGCTGCGCCCAACACGATGCTCAGTGCGACGGTGACAAGACGTGGCGTTTTCATCTTCTTCTCCCTAGTGAGGTCAGGCAAGCGACGATTCGTCCGCTTTCGGCTTCGCGATGCTCACGTAAGCCACGAGCGCAACGATAATCGTCAGAAAAATGGCACTGGTGTAGATCGTCCCGAGGCCGACGCCGCCATACGTGCGCGACTGCGAGAGCAGGTCGCCGAGCGACGCGCCCAACGGACGGGTCAGGACGTAGGCGATCCAGAAGGCCGTCACGCGGTTCAGTCCGAGGTACGCGGCGAACGCCGTGAGCGCGATCAGTGCGCTGAAGATCACCACGCCGAGCGAGAAGCCAAGGCCGAGCGCTTCGGTCGCGAGGTCGCCGGCAGCGGTGCCGAGCGCGAACGTGCAGAGGATGGCCCCCCAGTAGAAGAGTTCGCGAGGGCGGGAATCGATCGCGCGAATCGACAGCGTGCCTTCCGCGCGATACCAGAACCAGAAAATTGCCGCGAGCATCACGCCGAAGCAGGCCGTGCTCGCGTAGAGGCTGACGCCGGCGCCGTCGGTGAGCGCGTCGGTGATCTGCGTGCCTACCACGCTCACCAGCACGACCGTGAGCCAGTAAATCCACGGCACGAAGCGGCGCGAGCGCAGTTGCGCAAGGAGCGCGACGATGAGCAGCGCGGCCGTGATCGCATCGGTGACGATCGCCCCGAGGCCGACGTTCACGGCAAGATAGTCCGCGCCGGTTTCGCCGACCGTTGTCGACATGATCTTGATGATCCAGAAGGCGAGCGTCACCTCCGGCACCTTGTTGATGGCTCGGGTCAGATAGGCGCTTCGGTTCTTAGCCATGAACATGCCTCGCGAAAGGGCGTGCGCGCAGCCGCTTCCCGGGACGGGATGGCATGGCCTGCGCGTCGTGTCGGAAGCAACTTTGGGCAGCGTGACTTAGTAGTCGCTTAGTAGCCGTCTAGTAGCCGCTTAGTAGCCCCTTAATGCGCGCGTTGACCCGAGCTAAGGATCTGCTAAGTTTGCTGGCGGAAAATGAGCGATTGCATTGCGACCCGCACGCGGCCTTTATGACGATCATTGCGAACGCGAACGGCGGCCTGCTCGAGTCCGTCGAAATGGAACTGTTGCCGCCCATGGGCGCGGAACCCGCGTGCGTCGCCGTGTATCTGCCTCAGCCGAATCCGCCGGCGTCGCATCTGTTGTGGAACACGCGGCCGGACGGCAGCCGGTATGCCGTCGATCAGCAGCTCGCATCCTTGTCCGCACTCGTGGACGACTGTCTTCTTCTGTCAGGCGCCGACAGCGCCACGCTGAACGAGCTCGCCACGGCATTCGAACGCTGCGCCGCGCGCATTCGTCTGGCATCCAAAGGCCCTTGAAGCGACGCGGCGGTCCGGTTCATTTCGCGCTTGCCAAGGCGCTCGCCGTGTCCTGCCATCCTCCTCCCAGCGCCACGAGCAGTTGCACGCACGCGATCACCCGCCGCGCGTCGATCTGTTCGGCCGTGCGCTCGTTGGTGAGTGCGATGGTCTGCGCGGTCACCACGTCCAGATAGCTCACCGCGCCCGCCTGATAGCGGTTGGTCGTCAGCCGCAGCGAGAGCGCCGCCGCATCGGATGCGCGACGCTGGCTCTGCGCTTCGTCGGCGAGTGCGTTCAGCGAGGTCAGGTCGTCCTCCACTTGCTGAAACGAGGTGAGGACGGTCTGCCGGTAATCGGCGACCGACCCGTCGTATTGCGCGCGCGCACGCTTGAGCGTGTCATTGCGCTGGCCGCCGTCGAAGATCGTGGCGGCGAGTTGCGGGCCGAGCGACCAGAAGAGACTCGGGGCGCTCAGCCAGGGCGCGAAGAACGTGCTTTCGAGCCCCACGCTCGCACTCAGCACGAGATTCGGAAAATAGGCGGCGCGCGCCTCGCCGATCTGCGCATTCGATGCGAACACGCGCCGCTCCGCGGCGGCGATATCCGGCCTGCGTTCGAGCAACCGGGAGGGCACACCGGGCGGCACCTCGGGCACCGACAGGGCCTGCTCGCGGGCGGCAACGGTGAACGTCGATGCCGGTTCGCCCACCAGCACCGCGATCGCGTGCTGAAGCTGGGCGCGCTGCGCGCCGGTGTCGGTTGCCTGGGTGCGGGTGCTTTCGAGTTGCGCTTGCGCCTGCGCGACCGCGGATGCATCGATCGCGCCGTTCGCGAGTTGCTGGTTCAGGAGACGCAGCGCCGCAGCGTAGGCAGACACGGAGTCGTCGAGCAGATTCTTTTGCGTATCGAGCGAGCGCAGGTTGAAGTAATCGGTGGCGAGTTCGCTCGTGACCGACAGGCGCACCGCTTCGACATCGGCCGCGCTGGCTTCGGCATTCGCCTGCGCGTTCGTGGCGGCGTCGCCGATACGGCCGAACAGGTCCGGTTCCCACGACGCCGACAGTCCCGCCGAGTAATCGGGCACGGTCTTGCCCGCGAGCGAATGGCCCAGCACGTTCTGCGAGGTACGCGCGCGGCTTTGCGCGACACCGGCCGTCACGCTCGGCCAGAAGCCTGCTTGCTGATAATCCGCCAGTGCGCGGGCCTGTTGCAACTGCGATACCGCTTTCTTCAGCGTCTGGTTGGAGACATCGACGCGTGCTTCCAGCCGGTCGAGCTCGGGATCGTTGAAGACGGTCCACCACGGGCCGCGCGGCGTCTGGTCGGCGGGAGCGGCGTCGGACCAGCCCGGCGCGGCGGCGTAATGGGCCGGCACCGCGACGTCCGGTCGCGAATAAGGCGGCAAGGTGGAACAGGCACCGAGCACGGCGCAACCGACGCCCGCAACGAGCACGCGAAGCAACATCGGATTGCTTTTCATGACGCGCTCGCCATCTTCGAGACGCGTACGGTCTCGCCGCTCGTGGTCGCGTCGCCGGGGTTGTCGATCACGCGGTCGCTTGCATCGAGGCCGCTCGTCACTTCGACATGCGTGCCGAAGTCGCGGCCGATACCGACTGTTTTCAGTTGCGTCCTGCTCGCGGAATCGACGGTCGCCACCGTCACGCCGTCCGGCCGGAAGAGCAGCGCGCTCACAGGCAAGTCGAGCGCGGGCCTGCTGTTCTGAAGCGCGAGATGCACTTGCGCATACGCGCCCGGCAGCAGCGCGCCATCGCCGTTCGCGACGTCGACTTCCACGCGCAACGTGCGGCTCGCCGGGTCCATCGCGCCCGCATTGCGCGCGACGTTCGCAGCGAAACGGCGGCCGGGATACGGCTGCACCGTGAGATAGGCCCGCGTGTTCGCCGAGAAAGGCGCGTCGTTTTGCGGGACGTCGACGAACACGCGCAACGTGTCGCGCTGGGCAACATGGAAAAGCTCGCCGCCCGATGCCGCCAGCCCCGGCGCGCCGCCCGCCGTCACGAGCGCGCCCACATCGACATTGCGCGCGGTCACCACGCCGTCGAAGGGCGCGGTGAGCTTCTCGTACGACACGAGTTCCGCGAGCCTGCGCACGTTCGCCTGCGCAGACTGCAACATCGCGCGCTTGGCCTGCATGTCGCCGGATTTGGTGTCCGCGTCCTGCTGCGAGACGGATTGCGTTTTCAGCATGTCCTGCCAGCGTTGCGCCGTGACTTTCGCGTAATCGAAGTTGGCTTGCGCCGTGGCTTCGTCGGCGCGCGCTTGCAGAAGTTGGGCGTCGAGCTCGGGGGTCTGGATGGTCGCCAGCACGTCGCCCTTCTTCACGTGCGCGCCGATATCCGCGTACCAGTGCTCGATATAGCCGCTCGTGCGGGCGTAGATCGCGGCATCGGCGAAGGCGGTCACCGCGCCGGGCAGCAACAGCTCCTGCGTCGAAGGCGCCGTGCGCGGTACGATGACCGAGACGGTCTGCATGCTGAGCGATGCCGTCTGCGCGGTGAGCGCGGTCTGCGCATGCAACCGCGGCAGGATGCCCGCGGCGAGCAGCGCGGCCACGACGCCTGCGAGCAGCACCGGGGCAAGCACGCGACGCGTCTTGCGGGTCGAAGGCATCGCGCGGGATGGTTGTTGGTCGTCTTGCTGGTTCATGGTCGATGGACTGAGTGGAATGTCACTGGCCGGCGGCGGGGCTCGGAACGGGAGAGCGGGTCGAGCGGCGCCGGGCGAGCCACGCATGCACCATGCCGAACACGACCGGCACGAAGAGCAGCGTCGCGACGGTACCGAGCATCAGTCCGCCGATGACCGCCCGCCCGAGCGGCGCGTTCTGTTCGCCGCCGTCCCCGAGACCGAGCGCCATCGGCAGCATGCCGATCAGCATCGCGAGAGCCGTCATGAGGACGGGCCGGAAGCGGCTGAAGCCCGCTTCGAGCGCGGCGCGAAGCGGCTCGGCGCCGCCTTGCAGCATCTCGCGGGCCGCATTGACGACGAGAATGCTATTGGCCGTTGCAATGCCGATGCAAAGAATGGTGCCGGTGAGCGCGGGCACGGAGAGCGTCGTGCCGGTCGCGAACAGCATCCACGCGATACCGGCAATCGATGCCGGCAAGCCGCTCACGATGATGAGCGGGTCGAGCCACGACTGGAAGTTCACCACCATCAGCAGATAGACGAGCACGATCGCGAATGCGAGTCCGAGGGCGAGTCCGCTGAACGATTGCGTCATCGATTGCACCTGGCCGCGCATCACGATCGACGATCCGGGCGCAAGCGACGGTTCTGTTTCCTTGATGAGCTTCGCGACATCGGACGCGACGCTACCGAGGTCACGGCCTTGCACGGACGCATAGATATCGAGCACCGGCTGCACGTTGTAGTGCGACACCACCGCCTGCTGCGATGCGCGCGTCATCGTGCCGAGCGAGCCGAGAATGCTTTGCTGCGAGCCCTGGGCCGCGCCGACGGTGAGGGGCAGGTTGGCGAGTGTCTGAAGCGAATGGATATCGGTTTGCGGCACTTCGGTCATCAGCGGATAGCTCACGCCGTTCTTCGGATCGAGCCAGAAGTTGGGCGTCGTCTGCGAGCTTCCGGAGAGCGCGATCAAGAGGTCCTGCGCCACCTGCTTTTGCGTGAGGCCCGCCTGCATCGCCTTCGTGCGATCGACGTTGAGATCGATGGCGGGCGCATTGCCCGGCTGCTGAATCCGCGCATCGACGAGCCCGCGCACGTGGCGAAGCTTCGTCAGCAGCGCATTGGCGGCCACCCGGTTTTGCGCGAGATTCCGCCCGACGATCTGTATGTCGATGGGCGCGGGCTGGCCGAAGTTGAGAATCTGGCTCACGATGTCGGCGGGCAGGAACGAGAACGTCGTGCCGGGAAACGACGCGCCGAGCACGCTGCGCAACGTCGCCACATACGCGGCGGTCGGCGCGTGACGGGGCGTGAGGGAGATCATGATGTCCGCGTCTTCGCTGCCGATCGGCGCCGACGACGAGTACGTGAGGTTGATGCCGCTCACCGGCACGCCGATGTTGTCGAGCAATGCGGCTTCTTCGGACTTCGGAATCACGGTGCGGATCTTCGCTTCGACCTCGTCGGCGAGGCGCGCCGTCTCTTCGATGCGCATGCCGGTCGGCGCGCGCATGTGCAGACGGATTTCGCCCGTGTCGACGCTCGGAAAGAAATCGCGGCCGGTGAACGGCACGAGCGTCATCGACCCGAGGCAGAAGATCGCGAACGCTGCGATCACCTTGCGCGGATGGTCGATGCCGCGAGCGAGCGTGTTCTTGTAGCGTGCGCGAAGGGCCTCGAAACGCTGTTCGAACGCAGCCTGCCAGCGCGCCAGGAACGCGAAGCGTCCATGCGGCTCGCGCTTGCCGCCGGCCTTGAGCAGATACATCGCGAGTGTCGGAATCAGCGTGCGCGAGAAGAAATACGAGGCGCACATCGCGAAGACCACCGCTTCGGCGAGCGGCACGAACAGATAGCGTGCCACGCCCGAGAGCAGGAACATCGGCGCGAATACGATGCAGATCGAGAGCGTGGAGACGAAGGTCGGCACCGCGATCTCGCCCGATCCGTTCAGGATCGCGTCCGGAAGCGAGGCACCGTTCTCCAGATGATGCGTGATGTTCTCGATGGCGACGGTCGCGTCGTCCACGAGAATGCCGACCGCGAGCGCGAGGCCGCCGAGCGTCATGATGTTGATCGTCTCGCCGAGCGCCGACAGCGCGATCAGCGACGTGATGACGGACAGCGGGATCGTCACCGCGATGATCAGCGTCGCGCGCCAGCTGCCGAGAAAGAGCAGGATCATCATCGCCGTGAGGCACGCGGCGATCAGCGCCTCGCGCACGACGCCCATGATCGACGACTTGACGAACACCGACTGGTCGGCGAGCGGCGTGATCTTGAGCGCGCTCGGCAGGCCCGCGGAGATCGTTGGCAGCATCGCCTTGATCTGCTGGATGATCGTGAGCGTGGACGTGCTGCCGGTCTTCTCGACGGTCAGGAGCGCCGCACGCTTGCCGTCGCTGCGCACGATGTTGGTCTGCGGCGCGTAGCCGTCGCGCACTTGCGCCACGTCGCGCAGATACACGACACCGCCATTGATCGCCTTGACCGGCAGGTTGTTGAGCGCCGCGACGCTATCAGTGCTGCCGTTCAGTTGCACGTTGTATTCGCGCGTGCCGATCTTCGCCGTGCCGCCGGGCAGGATCAGGTTCTGCGCGTTGACGGCGTTCACCACGTCGCTCGGCGAGAGGTCCTTGGCCTGCAGCTTGCGCGGGTCGATGTCCACCATGATCTGCCGAATCTTGCCGCCGAACGGCAACGGAACCGCCGCGCCCTGCACGGTCGCGAGCTGCGTGCGCACGAAGCTGTTGCCGAGGTCGTACAGGGTCTGCTCCGGCAGCGTGTTGCTCGACAGCCCGAGTTGCAGGATCGGCACCGTCGACGCGTTGTAGGTGATGATGTTCGGCGGCAGCGTGCCGGGCGGCAGGATGCGCAGGATCGACGCCGAATTCGACGTGGCCTCGGCGACCGCGCGGTTGATATCGGCGCCCGGGTGAAAGAAGATCTTGATGACCGAGACGCCGTTCAGCGACTGCGATTCGATGTGCTCGATGTTCTCGACATCCGACGTGAGCGCGCGCTCATAGTTCGAGGTGATGCGCTGCGCCATGTCCTCGGCGGAGAAGCCGTTGTAGGACCAGACGATGCTCACCACCGGAATGTCGATGTTCGGAAAGATGTCCGTCGGCGTTCGCATGATCGCAAGCGGGCCGATCAGGAACAGCAGGAGCGCGAGGACAACGAAGGTATAGGGCCGGCGAAGGGCCAGTCGGACGATCCACACAAGAATTCCCGGGCGTTGATGCGCCTGAAGCGCTGTCGAATGCAAAAGCCCAGTGTGCGGGAGCGCGCGTTACCCGTTTCTGACGCGCGGATGACAAGTCTGTAATGTGGCCGGCACCGTCCCGAAGCCGCCGCTATCGACCGTCGAGTTGAAGATACTTGTGCGCGAAGGCGATCGCCATGCTGCCCTCGCCAACGGCCGACGCCACGCGCTTCACCGGACTCAGCCTCACGTCCCCGCAGGCGAACACGCCGGGCACGCTCGATTCGAGCAGATACGGATCGCGGCTGTGCGGCCAGCGCCCGGCCTTGATGACGTCGTCGCCAGTCAGGACATAGCCGCGCTTGTCGCACGCGATGTCGGGCGGCAGCCATGCGGTTTGCGCGTCGGCGCCGATGAAGACGAACAGGCCGCCGCAATCGTGACGGCTGATGGTCGCCGTGGCGCCGTCGAGTATGTCGATGGCGGTGAGATGCGTGTCGCCATACGCGCCGACGACTTCCGAGCGCAGTTTCACCACGACATTCGATTTGCCGGCAAGCTGCTCCACCAGGTAGCGGGACATGCTCTTTTCGAGCGCGTCGCCGCGCACGACGAGCGTCACCACGCGCGCGTGGCCCGCGAAGAACAACGCCGCCTGGCCGGCCGAATTGCCGCCGCCGATCAGATGCACGTCGAGTCCGTGCGTCGCGCCGGCTTCGCTGCGCGCCGCGCCGTAGTAGATGCCCTTGCCGATGAAGCGGTCGAAGCCTTCGATCGCGAGGCGCCGCCACGTGACGCCCGTCGCGAGGATCAGCGTGCGCACGCGAACGACGTCGCCGCCGTCGAGATGGACGCAGCGCGACTCGACATCGATGCGCTCCACCGCGCGCGTCACCAGAATCTCCGCGCCAAGGCGCTTCGCCTGCTGCAAGGCCCGGCTCGCGAGTTCGTCGCCGGAGACGCCGCTCGGAAACCCAAGGTAGTTCTCGATGCGCGACGAGGTGCCGGCCTGTCCGCCCGGCGCCTCGCGCTCGACCACGATGGTGCGCAGGCCCTCGGACGCGCCGTAGACCGCCGCGGCAAGGCCAGCGGGACCGCCGCCGATGATCATCGTGTCGTATTCGGCAAGGCGCGGTTTCGTTTGCAGACCGAGCAGTTCGGCCAGCTCGCGCGTCGCGGGGCGGTTGAGGAGCGTGCCGTCGGCGAGGCGCAGCACGGGACAGTCTTCCTCTGCGGGACAAGGGGCGTGCCAGCGCGTCGCCATTTCGGGCGCGTCCGGCGTCATCCAGTCAAAGCTGATCTGGTTGCTTGCGAGAAACTTGCGCAAGCCCGCACACGCCGTATCCCACCGGCTGCCGACCATCGTCACGCGCGGCTTGGGCGGCTCGGCGGCGATGCCCTGCAATCCGCCGATGCGCTCGCGCGCCAGCGCGCCCATCTTCACCGCGACCTCCGGCGATGCCGCCGCCAGCGCGTAGTAGCGCGGTGCATCGACGCGCATCACGCGCGACGCCTGCGCGGCCCGGTACGCGCCCGGAAACGGCGAACTCAACGCGAGCGGCACTTCACCGAAGACCGTGCCGGGCAGACGCCAGCCGAGCGTGCGCTCGACGCCGTCGAACAGCTTGACGACCTCCATCTTGCCCGAGAGCACCGCATAGAGCGCTCGCTCGCCGCCTTCGTGCACGGCGAATTCACCGGGAGACAGATGGAGGTCCGCCGAGGTGTTCGCGAGATGGTCGAGTTCGGCGTCGGAAAGCGTGGAGAACAGCGGAATTGCCCGAATGTCGTCAAGGGTCAGCATGGCGTCGTCTAGAGCAGGCAAGCGAGGGGTCGAGGGGCGGCCGCGATGGAATGCGTGTCCACGCGAAGTATAGGACCTGCGATGGAAGATATTGGTCTTACGGAAATGGGCTGCGTCGGCGATGGCGCATTCGATCTTGCATCGCCATCGCCATCGCCATAAAGCGCACCGTCACGCCATCGCGTTGCCCCCGGACACCGCCGCGCCGAGCGCGTTGCTTGCCAATTCGAACGCGTTGTCGCGTCCTTGCTCGCCTTCGTGCGCCGGATTGATCTTCGCCGTGATGGCGTGGAAGCTGCCCTGATCGGCGAGTTCGTTGCAGCCGTGCGATTGCCAGAACCATGCGGCGACGAGCGCGGCGACGCCGGCATCGTTGCGCACGCTGTCCGGGTTGGCAGCCAGATCGACGCCGATCGCCTTGCCCGCCGCGTCGAAATTGCCCTTGAAGGTGAGCTGGATCAGACCCAAGCCACGATAGCGCCAGCCGTCGCCGCTCGCAGCGGGACCGTTGCCGCACTTGTTCTGATAGACGAGATTCGCGATCTGCTGCTGACGATCGGGCGGCACGCACGTCTCGCCGGTCTGTCGGCCGAGCGCGTTGCATTGCGTCTGCGTCAGCGAAGAGAAAACGGCATCCAGACGGGAGGCCGCGTAGTTGAACTTCTCGGCGACGGGCGGCAGCGGAAAGCCTCCGCTTTCGTAAGCGATTTGCGCCAGAAACGCCGCCTGCCGCGCGGGGGTATTGATCTGGTATCGCTCCATCGCCGACGAAATCGGCGCGAGCCAGAATGCCGCGCTCGTCTGGGACGCGCCGGTTGCCGCCATGAACGTTGACTGGTCCATGCTGTTCTCCACATGGTGTTTCGTCGGGAGTGGGCGTCGTTGCACGCTGGACGGGCCGTACCCGAAATGAAATGCCGCCGGGAATGTTTGAAGGGGAAGCTTTATTAGCAGGCGGGGATCGAGACGGCGCGCGATCGCTGTATTGGATCAGCGCGACGTGAATAGCGTTTTAGCACGTATTCCCGCGCATGCACTGCTTAGGATGCCGTCTTATGAGCGCCGCATAACATTGTCGAAGCGAGCGTGTCGTCCGCTAACGGATGGGCGTCGATGGGGTCGTCGGCGGATTGTATGGAACCGCGCGATTCCCGGCGCGTGGGTCCGTGCCGGTGCCGGTCGTCGAGCGCTCGCTGGACTGAGGACCGCCCGGATAACGCGGACCGCCCATCGGTTCGACACCGGGCGCGACGCCCCACGTCACCGGCGAAGCTCGCGGCTTGCGAAGCCGCGATTCGGCTTCGTCGGCCCAGCGCGAGAGGGCGCCCGCTTCTACGCGCTGCGGCGCGGACGGCCCGCGATTTCCGGCGACGGTAAGCGAGAGGTTCTCGGTCAAAAGAATCGGCGGCCAGCTTGCGCCGCTTCCCGGCGTGCACAGCACACGCCCTTCACGCACGAAGACCGCCACGTTGCCGGGCGCCGTCGCCGGATAGCCGTCGCTGCGGCGCACGTCGAACTCCGTGCCTTCCACCGACGCCGACAGTTCCTTCGTGACCACTTGGCCGCCGCCTTGCTTCGCAATGCGCTTGATCCTGGCGAACAGTTCGCCGACGAGCAGCTTGATCGACCCTAACTGAACGCGCGTCTGCCGGTTGAGCGTGACCGTGCTGCCGTCGTCGTATTCGATGACGGCCTGGCCGCCCGCCGTATCGACGATATCGCCGGGAAGCAGTTGCATGCCGGACGGATCGCGAATCACGCCCTTCTCCGGGCGCTCGACGCTTACGCCGGGGTCGGAATACAGCAGCGTGCCCTTTTGCGACGCCCCCGCGCCCACGAAGAGCGGACCGACGCCGAACGATGCATCCGCGCAACCCGCAAGGAGCGCCGCGCACAGCGCGAACCGCACAAGCGCCACAAGCATATCGGGACGACGTTCAGCGCCTGCCATGAGACCACCTCTTTTCGAGTGCCAGCAGCATCCACCATGTCACGCCAAAGGCGGCGAGGTGGTAAAGGCTGTCGACGAGCAAGCCAAGTCTGGCGTAAAGCAGCACGGCGATCGCGAGAAAGACGAAACAGGCCGCAGGCAGGACGACGACGTCGAGCCATCGCGACTTGCCCACGCGCCAGATGCGATAGGCGATTGCGGCAGCCACCATCACGAGCACGAGAAGCCATTGCTGAAGGTATCCGAGCGGCGTGACGATCGCCCCGGTCAGGAGGGCATTGACCGCGCCGGCCTGGAACTCGAAGCCGTAGCGCTCCGGCCCCGCCACGTCGAGCCGCGTCTGCAGGAGGTCCAGCGGATGCTCGGCACCGACGACGATCACCTTGCCCTGCCACGCGGGCGCGGGCGCACCGAGGGCGAGCACGGCATCGGCGTTGAACCGCCTCGCCGGATCGCGCAGACGTTCGCGATGCGACAGCGGAAAGATGATGCGCGCGAGCACGGCCCCCGCCGGACGCGCGGGACAGTCCTTGTCGGCCCATTCGGCGACTTCGCGCAAGGAGAAGCGCACGTTTTGATCTTCGGCGCCGTTGCTCACATGCAGGATCGTGTCCGACGAAGGGATGCGCTCGATGACGGTCGCGCCGGTGACCGCATAGAGCGCGAACGACCCGTAGACGCTCTTGCCCGCCTGCATCGCGACCGTGCCGAACACCGCGTTGTCGAGCTTCTGGCCGATGCACGTCAGTCCGAGAAAGGCGCCGGACTCGCCGAGGCCCGGCAGCGCGACGGCGCGACCGTCGGGCGTCCGTGCCTTGAAGCCGAACACGACGCGCGTGCCGCTCGGACGCGCCGCGCGTATTGCGTCGATCAGGGCGGCGTCGGCGGGGCCGGGTTCTTCCGTGGTGATGTCGAAGGCGATGGCTCTGGCCTTCTGCTGCGCTGCGAGCGCGATCAGGCGTGCGTAGTCGGCGCGACGCGTACGCGCGAGGCCGCGCGTTTCCGAAGCGTTCGGCACGATGCCGACGAGCACCAGGTCCTTCGAAAGCGCCGGCTCGAAGAGCACGTCTCCGATCATCATGGTGAAGCTCGCGGTACGCGTGTCGAGGCCGAGGAGATCGAATACATTGACCCAGACGAACGAGAACGCCGTGGCACCCACCAGCACCGAAACGGCCGCGCTCGCGCGAAAGATCCGCAGCTTCTGCATGCTGAGCCTGATGGACTCGATCAGGCCGGTGCCTTCCAGTTGGGCGGCGATCGCAGCGATGTCGCGGTCGCGTGTGTCCCGCCGAAGGGGCATGGTATGGAGGTTCGCCAGTTCGGCGATATCAGCGGGCAGTTCGTGCGCGTCGGGAAGCTGTGTGCCGTCGACCAGCACGGGAACGACGCGCTTCTTCTGGCGTAGCGCTTCGGCCACCTCCCAGCGCACGTAGTCGCTCGCGCCCTGTGCAGCACGCTCGTTGAGCATCGCGAGCCATGCCGTGCCGACGACCGCCAGTACCACGTCGTATTGCCGGATTCGCTCCGACAACACATTCCGCCAGTTCGTGCCGGCGGGTATGTCCTGAATGTCGATGAACACGCGGTTTCGCGGAAACAGGGCGGCCAGCCGGTCGTGCAGTAGTTCGCTGGTCGCCGAGCTGTCGTCGCGTCTGTACGTGATGAAGATGTTGGGCATGGTCGGATCGGCAGGCGACGAAGCAGGCCGTCCCAGGCGCGACCGGGACCACGTACACGCGACGCGTCGATGCTTTGGCCTGCGTGTCATCCACTGCGGTTAGCACTTCCAACGGTGACGCTCGCGCGCCCGATGCCGCGCGCCCTAGCTCGCACAGTACTACATGCGGCAGATAATTCAATGGGATTCTCGCCCTTCGCGGTTTGTCCGGGAAACGACTCTGCGCGTCACCGCGATGCGTTGCTGAGCTTGTGCCCGGCATCGCCCGCGAGCTTCACGTAGCCGTAGATCGACACCAGCGTGAGCACGCCCGCGCCGAGAAAGGCGAGACGAAAGTCGTCGAGCGTGAAGACGTGCGCCTGCGTGGCGGCGTTGTCGTGGAAGGCCGAAGCCGCGCGCAACGCGAGCGCACCGAACGCGATGCCAAGCCCGATGCTCATCTGAGCCGCCGCGTTCCACATCGTGTTGGCAGCGCTCATCTGCGGCTGCGGCACGTCCGCATAGGCGAGCGTGGCGAGCGACGAGAACTGCATCGAGCGGGTCACGCCGTAGACGAACACCACGAAGAGCGTGAGCGCGAGCGGCGCTGCGGGCGTGAGCAGGCCGCACGCAATCGTGAAGACGCCGCAGAAGGCGCAATTGATGATCACGACGTTCCGGAAGCCGTGCCGCCTCAGGATGGCGGTCGTCAGCGCCTTCATGCCGAGGTTGCCGAGCGCGCTCGCGAGCAGCAGCAGTCCCGAGTGAAACGCGGACAAGCCGAAGCCGATCTGGAACAGCAGCGGCATCAGATAGGGCACGGCGCCGATGCCGATGCGCGTGAACGTGCCCGTGATCACCGTCACGGAGAACGTCGGGATTCGAAGCGTCGTCACGTCGATGAGCGGATGCGGGCGCCGCAGCGCGTGCTGGTAGGCGAGCACGCCGATCATGAGACCCGCGACGATGACGGCGAGCCCGATCCACGGATTGGTGTCCGGCTGGCTCGCCAGGTCCGCGCCGTAGAGAATCGCGGTGAGCGTCAGGCCGCTCAGCACGAGCCCGCCGACGTCGAACGGACGGCGCTCTTCGCTACGCAGATTCGGCACCCACTTGAGCACCGCGATCAGCACGGCGAAACACACCGGCAGGTTCAACAGGAAGATCCAGCGCCACGATGCATAAGTGGTGATGAAGCCGCCGATCGGCGGCCCGACCACAGGCGCGACGATGCCGGGCCAGGTGATCGTCGAGATGGCCTGCATCAACTGCTTCTTGTCGATGCTGCGCACCACGGTCAGGCGGCCGACCGGCACCATCAGCGCGCCGCCGATGCCTTGCAGGACCCGCGCCGCCGTGAACTGCACCACGTCCTGCGAGATGCCGCACAGGAGCGACGCCAGCGTGAACGTCACGATCGCGGTGAAGAACACGCTGCGCGAGCCGAAGCGGTCGGCGACCCAGCCGCTCGCGGGAATGAAGATGGCGAGCGCGATCATGTAGGCGCTCATGCCGAGGCTCAATGCGTTCGGACTCGTGCCGAACGAATGGGCCATCTGCGGCAGCGCGGTCGCGATGATGGTGGTGTCGAGGTACTCCATGAAGAAGGTCGCGGCCACGACGTAGGGAAGCGGGCCGAGCGAGGCGGAACGGGCGGTCGGATCTTTCATGCTCTGACTGATGGCGATGACATGCGAAGGGTGGGAGGCATGCTACCAGCATTGCCTCTCACCTCGCTCGGCGCGGGGACCGTCGCGTATTCCACACACTATGGCGTCGGATCGCGTCACTTTTTTCAGAGGAATGGCGAAAATCCTTATACTTTCTGCTCCCACGGCTCTGAGGATGAATCATGTGGCAGACGCAGTGGCACGAGATGCCGGCTTTTCTGAAGCAGATCGACTGGCCGAGCTGGCTCGCGATCGTCGGTACGTCGAGCGCCGTCAGCGCTTTCGTCGTCCTGGCGATGCAAGGTCTGCGCGACCGGTTTGCGCATCGGCGTGAACGTCGCGATGCCGCTCTGGAAATCGCCGTCTCGCTCGAAGGCTACGCGCGCTCGTGCCGGGCGATGATGCACCGCGCGGACTGGGCGCTCGCCGAAGTCAGCCGCACGGGCAGTCGCGACGCGCTGACGAGCGTCATGCTGCCGGCCTTCCTGTTCCCCGAGCGCGTGCAATGGCGACGGCTCGGCCACAAAAGCGTATCCGAATTGCGCGACTTTCCGGCGCGGGTCCATGCGGGCAGGGAAGACCTGGGTTCGTTCGCGGAGTTCGGCGATCCGCTCGCGATCGGCGAGGAAGTGGGCCTGGAAAGCGCGAAGGCCGCACGAGATGCGCTGGCGCTCGCGCGGACGACGCGCAAGAAGCACGGTTGCGTGCCGTGGCGTCCGGGTTCGAAGGACGCTGATCTCAGCCGCGAACTGGTGAACTACATTTCGAGCGCGGAAGAAAAGCGACAGACGCATCGCGATCGTCACGCGTCCGGTTTTTCCCCCACGCATGCGCCGACGCTTAAATCCGTGGCGCTCGAATAGCCGGTTCTGACTAAAGCGCCGCGCCATCGGTCATAGTCCCAGACAGATCGCTCCACCCGCGACCACCACGCACGCCAGCCAGCGTTTCTTGCTGACGGCTTCCCGCAGAAACACCCGTCCGATCAGCACGGCGAACACGACGCTCGTCTCCCGCAACGCCGACACCGTGCCCATCGCGCCCGATTGCATCGCCCAGATCACGATGCCGTAGGCCGCGATGGACACCAGTCCGCCTGCGAGCGACGAAACGATGGACACCGGCGCGGCGCGTATCGGCGTCAACAATGCGTCGATGCCGCGCATCGCGACGAACAGCACCGGCATCAGCCAATAGAACATGAACATCCACGCGGTGTAGGCGAGCGCGTGGCCGCTCATCGAGCGCACGCCGATGCCGTCGATCACGGTATAGACGGCGATCGTCGCGCCGACCGTCAGAGCGGCGAGCGCCCCCGAGCGCGACACGGACCCGCCTCCGAGCGCGAGCGAAATGATGCCGCCCGAGATCATCGCGATGCCGAGCGCGTGCAACGGCCCGATCGCTTCGTGCGCAAAGAGCGCCGCGCCAAGCGCGACGAGCAGCGGCGAGGAGCCGCGCGCGATCGGATACGCCTGCGCGAGATCGCCGCGTCGATACGCGCGCACGAGGCTCACGTTGTAGACGATATGTACGAGCCCCGACGCGATGATGCACGGCCAGGCGGCGTCGGGCGGCCACGGCACGAATGCGACGACGCCCGTGGATACCGCCGCGATGGCGATGCTCATCCACGTCATCGAGAGAAAGCGGTCGCGGTTGCCGTGCAGCATCGCGTTCCAGCTTGCGTGAAGCAGCGCGGCGAAAAGGACGAGACCGCCGGTATAGCTGAGCATGCGTATCGAAGTTCGGGAAGGGGCGAAAGGAAAGCTTAACTATCTTGTGATGCCCTGACAAACCAGATAAATTGGGCGATCGCAATAGAAAAACTCCTGCGAATGCAACGACCCTTGCCGCCACTCAACGCGCTGCGCGCTTTCGAGGCCGCCGGCCGCCTCGGCAGTTTCAAGGACGCGGCAGCCGAATTGCACGTGACTCACGGCGCGGTGAGTCAGCATGTGCGTCTGCTCGAAACGTGGCTCGGCGCACCGTTGTTCGAGCGGCACAACCGGCGCGTGTCGCTCACCCCGGCGGCGCGGGCTTATCTGGAAGAGATCGGCCCGCTGTTCGGGCGACTCGCACAGGCCACCGCGCGATACGGCTTGCCCGCGACGGTATCGCGAATGCTGTCGGTGAACGCGCCCGCGACGTTCACGTTGCGCTGGCTCGTGCCGAGACTCGCGCGCTTTAACGCGGCACACCCCGGCATCGACGTGAACGTTCAGACATCGAACGAGTCGGTCGAGCGTCTCACGGATGCGTGCGACGTCGTCATCCGTGGCGGCCCGGACACGTTTTACGGTTATTCGATGCGGCCGTTCCTGTCCGAAGAGCGGCTCCCGGTTTGCAGCCCGGCGCTTCTGCAGCGCGTGCCGCTCACGCAGCCCGGCGACATACGCCGGCACACGCTGCTGCATACGTCGAGCCTTCCGCGGCTCTGGCCGGACTGGCTCGCGAAAGCATCGATGCCCGCGTTCCAGCCCGCCGCCGTCCTGACCTTCGATCACTTTTATCTGACGCTGCAAGCCGCCATCGAGGGGCTGGGCGTCGCGATGGGACCCACAGCGCTCGTCGCCGACGATCTCGCCGCCGGCCGGCTGGTCGCGCCGCTCGACGGTCCTCGTCTGCCATCGCGAAGCTATTGCACTTACGTGCCGGACGACAAAGCCCCGAACGAACTGGTCGCGGTGTTCCGCGCATGGCTCGAACGCGAGGGAACGCGCTCGCAGACGGCTTCATCCCGGTGCCCGAAGCGATGACGAGCGGACCAAGATGCCGCGCGATGCCTCGCTGGTACGTTGCAAGTTGCACGCAATCGGTCAATGATGAGGGAATGTCTTTGCAGCGGGAGCGACCGTGAATACCAAGCAAGGTAAAAAGGTGCACCTCGAGGCTGCCGCGTCGCATCACGAGCAAGCTGCGCGATTTCATCGTGAGGCATCGCAGTATTACGAGGCCGGCAGCGATCAGGATCATGCTGCTCATCAGGCGGTATTGGCGCAGGGCCATGCACTTCATGCCATCGATGAGTCTAACGTCGCCGTCAAGCATGCGGGCGCTTCTTCACCGGCCGGATCGGGTGAAAGCGACCTGACGGCCGCGCAACATCATGCGGCGGCGTCGGAGCTGCATGTGCAGGCGGCGCAACATCTGAGACGCGCGGTCAAGGTCTTCGATACGGACCGCAGCGCGGTCGCTCATGAGACGCAAGTCGGATTTACTCTTGCGCTACGGGCGATAGCGCACGGCAACGAAGCGGCCAAGCAATATGTGACGACGCTGCGGGAAAAGGGCGCGTCCTGACATCGTCTTACCCGCAACGTGGCCTCGGAAGCCTCCGCACTTTCCCTATGTTACGATCGTAACAACGATGTTATAAACTGAGATCAATCTATCAAAAAGGTGTTGTGCGCCGCACAAACCCAAACGATCTCATGCTCGATGCTGCCTCGAAATCCGTTCTCGCGTGGCCCGGCTCAAGCCGGCCGCATCCGGACACGCTCACGCGCAATCCCGGCGTTCCGTTCGACCTCGCATGGCTCGACGGCTTGCGCGTGAATCAGTCGGCCGTGGCCCGGCGCGCCTCGACGCTCGGCACGCGGCGCGCGGTCAAGAAAGACGCACAGGCGGCATGGTTGCTCAAGGCCATCACCTGCATCGACCTCACGACGCTCAACGGCGACGACACCACCGCGCGCGTCGAACGCCTCTGCGCGAAGGCGCGCCGTCCGTTGCGCGACGACCTGCTCGAAGCGCTCGGCATGGCGCCCGGCTCGATCAAGACCGGCGCCGTATGCGTCTATCACCGTTTCGTGAAGGCGGCGGTCCACGCGCTCGACGGCAGCGGCATTCCGGTCGCGGCGGTATCGACGGGCTTTCCCGCCGGACTCATTCCGCATCCGTTGAAGCTGCGCGAGATCGAGGCGTCGGTGGCGGACGGCGCCGCCGAAATCGACATCGTCGTGACGCGCGAACACGTTCTAACCGGCAACTGGCAGGCGCTCTACGACGAGATGCGCGACTTCCGCGCGGCGTGCGGCGAAGCGCATGTGAAGGCGATTCTCGCGACCGGCGACATCCGCACGCTCTCGAACGTGGCGAAGGCGTCGATGGTCTGCATGATGGCCGGCGCCGATTTCATCAAGACCTCGACGGGCAAGGAAGGCGTCAACGCGACACTCGACGTCTCGCTCGTGATGGTGCGCATGATCCGCGAGTACCTCGCGCGCACGGGCGTGGCGATCGGCTTCAAGCCGGCGGGCGGCGTATCGACGGCCAAGTCGGTGCTGGAATACCAGATCCTCATGAAGGAAGAACTCGGGCGCGACTGGCTCGAAGCGGACCTGTTCCGCATCGGTGCGTCGAGCCTGCTGTCCGACATCGAGCGGCAGCTCGAACATCACGTGAGCGGCCGCTACTCGGCGTTCAACCGTCATCCCGTCGCGTGAGCACGCGCCTTTTCTCGATTCGTCGATTCAACCAGACATCCTCATGAGCGTAGCCGAATACTTTTCTTCGATGGAATACGGACCCGCACCGGAAGACGATCGCGCCGCGCGCGTATGGCTCGATCAGCATGCGAGCGGCTTCGGCCATTTCATCGGCGGCGCGTGGCGCGCGCCTTGTGCAGCCGATCAGGCCGAGCGCTTCGAATCGCGGGAGCCGGCAACCGGCCGCGTGCTCGCATCGATCGCACAAGGCGACAGCGCCGATGTCGCCGCCGCGGTCGACGCCGCGCAGGGCGCGCTCGCCGCATGGCAGGCGCTCGGCGGCCCGGGCCGCGCGCGCCACCTGTATGCGCTCGCGCGCATGGTGCAGCGTCACAGCCGGCTTTTCGCGGTGGTCGAATCGCTCGACAACGGCAAGCCGATCCGCGAGACGCGCGACATCGACATTCCCCTTGTTTCGCGGCACTTTTATCATCACGCGGGCTGGGCGCAGTTGCAGGAGCGCGAATTCGCCGACTGGGCGCCGCTCGGCGTGATCGGCCAGATCGTGCCGTGGAATTTTCCGCTGCTGATGCTCGCGTGGAAGATCGCGCCCGCGCTCGCGATGGGCAATTGCGTGGTGCTCAAGCCCGCCGAATACACGCCGCTCACGGCGCTCCTGTTCGCCGAGCTCGCGACGCGCGCGGGTCTGCCTGCGGGCGTGCTGAACGTCGTGACGGGCGACGGCCGCACGGGCGCGGCGCTGGTCGAGCACGCCCGCGTCGCGAAGATCGCGTTCACCGGATCGACGGAAGTCGGGCGGCAGATTCGCGTCGCGACAGCGGGATCGGGCAAGTCGCTCACGCTCGAACTCGGCGGCAAGTCGCCGTTCATCGTCTTCGATGACGCCGATCTCGACAGCGCGGTCGAAGGCGTCGTCGATGCGATCTGGTTCAATCAGGGGCAAGTGTGCTGCGCCGGCTCGCGGCTGCTCGTGCAGGAAGGCATCGAGGCGCGCTTCGTCGAGAAGCTCAAGCGCCGCATGGAAACGCTGCGCGTCGGGCCGTCGCTCGACAAGGGCATCGACATGAGTGCGATCGTCGATACCGTGCAGCTCGAACGCATCCGCGCGCTCGTGGCGCTCGGCGAAAGCGAAGGCTGTGCGATTCATCAGCCGGCGAGTCTCAGGCTGCCCGAAGGCGGCGCGTTTTTCCCGCCGACGCTCGTCACCAACGTCGCGCCCGCATCGACGCTCGCGCAAGAAGAGATCTTTGGCCCAGTGCTCGTGACGATGAGCTTTCGCACGCCCGAAGAAGCGGTCGCGCTCGCGAACAACACGCGCTACGGGCTCGCGGCGAGCGTATGGAGCGAAAACATCAGCCGCGCGCTCGACGTCGCGCCGCGTTTGCAGTGCGGCGTCGTATGGATCAACGCGACCAATCTCTTCGACGCGGCTGTCGGCTTCGGCGGCTATCGCGAATCGGGTTTCGGGCGCGAAGGCGGACGCGAGGGAATCTACGAATATTTGCAGCCGCGCGCGTGGAGCAGACTTCCGGTTCGCAAGAAGGCCGCCGCGCGCCCCAACGAGACGCAGGCGCCCTCCGACGCGAACGTGAGCGCGCTCGACCGTACCGCGAAGCTCTTCATCGGCGGCAAGCAGGCGCGTCCCGACAGCGGCTATTCGCGGCTCGTGCATGCGCCTTCGGGCGCGATCGTCGGCGAAGTGGGCGAAGGCAATCGCAAGGACATTCGCAATGCGGTCGCGGCGGCGCGTGGTGCGCAGAAGTGGTCGAGCGCGAGTGCGCACAACCGCGCGCAGGTGCTGTACTACCTGGCCGAAAATCTCTCGGCGCGCTCGGCGGAATTCGTGCGCCAGCTCGTCACGCGCACGGGCGCGAGCGAACGCGATGCCGCGCGCGAAGTCGAAGCGTCGATCACGCGTCTTTTCACCTACGGCGCGTGGGCCGACAAGTTCGACGGCGCGGTGCATGCGCCGCCGTTGCAAGGCGTCGCGCTCGCGATGCACGAGCCGCTGGGCGTGATCGGCGTGGTGTGTCCGGATGAAGCGCCGCTGCTCGGTTTCGTGTCGCTCGTCGCACCGGCGCTCGCGCTCGGCAACCGCGTGGTGGCCGTGCCGAGCGAGACCTGTCCGCTGATGGCGACGGATTTTTATCAGGTCGTCGAGACGTCCGACGTGCCGGGCGGCGCGCTCAATATCGTGACGGGCGAATCGCATGCGCTTGCGAAGACGCTCGCGCAGCACGACGATGTCGACGCGTTGTGGTGCTTCAATGGCGCCGAACTCTCGTCGATGGCGGAGCGCGAATCGGTCGGCAATCTGAAGCGCACGTTCGTGGATCGTGGCCGCGCGTTCGACTGGCACGATGCCGCGAGCGAAGGCCTGCCGTTTCTCCGTCAGGCGGTGCAGGTGAAGAACATCTGGGTGCCGTACGGGGACTGATACCCAATCAACTTAAGGGCGAAGACTTCACGACGAAGCGCGCCCATGCATGGAGGAGACGCTGTGCTGAAGAACATCGATCCGCTGTTGAACGCCGACATCCTGCACGCGTTGTGCGCGATGGGACACGGCGACGAAGTCGTGATCTGCGATGCCAATTTTCCCGCCGATTCGGTCGCGCGACAGACCGTGCTCGGCAAGCTGCTGCGCATCGACGGCGCGAGCGCGCCGCGTGCAATTCGCGCCGTGCTTTCGGTGATGCCGCTCGATTCGTTCGTCGATCATCCCGCCGAGCGCATGGAAGTGGTCGGCGATGCGAGTGCGCTGCCCGCCGTTCAACGCGAAGCGCAACGCGAAGTCGACGACGCCGAAGGTCGCGCGATGCCGTTCGCCTCCGTCGAGCGCTTCGCGTTCTACGAGCGCGCGAAGCAAGCCTATTGCGTGATCGCGACGGGCGAAGCGCGCGGCTATGGCTGCTTCATCTTCAAGAAGGGCGTCGAACTCGCGCCGGACGCGCCGGAGTCCGCGCAATGAGCCGTCGCAGCGTAGTGATCCTCGGCATCTACGTGACGGACCTCGCGTTTCGCGCCGAGCGCATGCCGCTGATCGGCGAGACGATTCCCGGCTCCGCCTTCGCGATGGGCCCGGGCGGCAAGGGCTCGAACCAGGCGGTGGCGGCGGCGCGCGCGGGGGCGGACGTGATCTTCTGCACGCGCATCGGTGCCGACGCGTTCGGCGAGATCGCGCAATCGACTTGGCGTGCCGAAGGCATCACGTCGCGCGCGACGGTGCTGGAAGACGTGTCGACGGGCGCAGCGCACATCTTCGTCGACGAGCGTACCGGCGGCAACGCGATCATCGTCGCGGCCGGCGCGGCGGGCACGCTGTGTCCCGCGGACGTCGAGGCGATCGAGTCCGACATCGCGGATGCGGCGGTGTTCGTCACGCAACTCGAACAGCCGATTCCGGCCGCGCGGCGCGGCCTCGAACTCGCGCGCAAGCATGACGTCACGACCGTGTTCAATCCGGCGCCCGCGTTGCCGCTGCCCGACGACATCTATCCGCTTTGCGACTACATCACGCCGAACGAAACCGAGGCGACGGCGCTGACGGGCATCGCGATCGCGTCGGTCGACGATGCACGCCGGGCCGCCGATGCGCTGCTCGCTAAAGGCGCGCGCGCGGTGATCGTGACGCTCGGCGAGCAGGGCGCGCTGCTGCATTCGGCGCACGAATCGGTGCTGGTGCCGGCGTTCGACTGCGGCCGCGTGGTGGAAACGGCCGGTGCCGGCGATGGCTTCACCGGCGGCTTCGCGGCGGCGCTTGCGCGCGGCGAATCCGCGTTCGATGCGGTGCGCTTCGGCTGCGCGCTCGCGAGCCTCTCGGTGACGCGCGCGGGCACGGCGCCTTCGATGCCGGCGCTCGCCGAGATCAACGCGGTGCTCGCCGAGTGCGGAACCGTCGCCGTGAACGGAGACTGAGCGATGAAAGCGTCGAAGTGGCTCGCCGATCGCCAGCTCAACTTTCTGGTCGGCGTGAACCTGCTCGTCGTGATCGCGGCGACCTGGCTCTCGAACGGCCAGTTCCTCGATATCGACAACCTCCAGTCGATGGGCGGACAGTTGCCCGAACTGGGTCTGCTCGCGCTCGGCATCATGCTTTCGATGGTGTCCGGCAACGGCGGCATCGACTTGTCGGGCGTCGGGCTCGCGAACCTGTCCGGCATGGTCGCCGCGATGGTGTTGCCGAAGCTCGTCGTCGCCGACGATTCTCCCGCGCTCTACACCGCCGTTTTTACAGGCATGGTGCTTATCGTCGGCTTGCTCGGCGGTCTGCTCAACGGCGTCGTGATCGCGCGCTTGAGGCTCACGCCAATCCTTTGCACGCTCGGCACGCAACTGCTCTTTACGGGTATCGCGGTGGTATTGAGCAACGGCGCGTCGGTGCGAGTCGAATACGTCGATCCGCTCTCGAACATCGGTAACGGCACCTTCCTGCAAGTGCCGATCTCGCTCTGGATCTTCATCGCGGCCGTGCTCGTGCTCGGCTGGGTGCTCAAGCGCACGCCGTTCGGGCTGCGCCTCTATCTGATGGGCACGAACCCGAAAGCGGCGTTCTACGCGGGCATCCCGCGCGCCCGCATGCTGATCGTGACCTATGGCATGTGCGGCGTGCTCGCCTCGCTTGCGGGACTCATCAGCGCGGCACACACATCGAGCGCGAAGTGGGACTACGGCAACTCGTATCTGCTGATCGCGATCCTGATCGCCGTCATGGGCGGCGTGAATCCCGCTGGCGGTTATGGACGCATCGTCTGCGTGTTCCTTGCCGCGACCGTGTTGCAGTTCCTGTCGAGCCTCTTCAACCTGCTCGGCGTCTCGCAGTTTTTCGGCGACTGCGCATGGGGCTTCCTGCTGCTCGCTTCGCTCGCCTTCGCAGGCGGCGAGCGCGTGCGCGCGATCTTCGGTATCGGCGGCGCTGCGCCCTCGCCCAAAGTGCCGCCGCCGCCCGCATCGACGGGACGCTAGTTCTTCCTCTGCATCTTCATCACATTTGCAGCACATTCGAACCATAAAGGAGACATCGCATGAAACTCAAACGACTCGGAACCGCGCTCACCGCGATTGCACTCGCCGCCGGCGCAATGGCCGCCGCACACGCCGCGACCAACGAAACCATCGTCACCGTGGTGAAGGTGACCGGCATCAACTGGTTCAATCGCATGGACGACGGCGTGAAGGAATTCGGCAAGGAAAATCCGGGCGTAACCGTCTATCAGACAGGCCCGGGACGCGCCGATGCCGCGCAGCAATTGAAGATCATCGAAGACCTGATCGCTAAGAAGGTTACGGCGATCGCGGTCGTTCCCTACGATCCGCCGACGCTCGAACCCGCGCTCAAGAAGGCGATGGATCGCGGCATCAAGGTCGTGACGCACGAAGCCGACAACGCGAAGAACACGATGGTCGACCTCGAAGCATTCGATAACACGGCTTATGGCGCGGGCCTGAACGAACGCCTTGCCAAGTGCATGAACTCGCAGGGCAAGTGGGCCGTGCTGGTGGGCTCGCTCGGCAGCCGCTCGCAGGTGCAGTGGGCCGACGGCGGTATCGGCAACGCGAAACAGAAGTACCCGAAGATGGATCTCGTCGAGCCGAAACTCGAAACGAATAACGATGGCGAGCGCGCGTATCAGGTCGCGAAGGAAGTGCTGCGCAAGCACCCGGACCTCACGGGCTTCCAAGGGTCGTCGTCGCTGGATGTGATCGGCATCGGCCGCGCGGTGGAAGAGGCGGGCAAGGTCGGCAAGATCTGCGTGTACGGCACGGGCCTCCCGACCGAAGCGGGCAAGTTCCTCGAAAGCGGCGCGATCAACGGCATCGCGTTCTGGGACCCGAAGCTCGCCGGCCTCGCGATGAACAAGGTGGCGAAGATGCTGGTGGACGGCAAGACGGTCGCTGACGGTGCCGATCTCGGCGTGCCGGGCTACACGAAGGTCACGGTCAGCAAAGGTCCGGGCAAGGGCGTGATCGTGCGCGGCACCGGCTGGGTCGATGTCGACAAGTCGAACTACAAGCAGTATCCGTTCTGATGCGCAGGCGGCACGCTTCGGTTTTAATTATCGACGGCGAAGCGTGCCGGCCCGTTAAAAGCAAAGCAAGGCCATGATGAATTCAGCACCGCTTCTCGAAGTCGTCGACATTCACAAGCGCTTCACCGGCGTCTATGCGCTGCGCGGCGTGAGCCTCTCGTTCAAGCGCGGGCAGATCTACCATCTTCTCGGCGAGAACGGCTGCGGCAAGAGCACGCTCATCAAGATCATCTCGGGCGCGCAGCCGCCCGATGAAGGCGAACTCGTGATCGAAGGCCGTCGTCATGCGCGGCTTTCGCCGCTCGAAGCGCTTTCGGCGGGTATCGAAACGGTTTATCAGGACCTGTCGCTGCTGCCGAACATGAGCGTCGCGGAGAATGTCGCGCTGACGTCCGAACTTGCGGAACACGCGGGGCGCCTCGCGCGCACGTTCGATCGCCGAGCGCTCGCGGCAACCGCTGCGCGCGCGCTCGAAGCCGTGGGCCTGCCCGGCGACGCCGATTTCCAGGCGACTCTCGTCGAGCAACTGCCGCTCGCGACGCGTCAGCTCGTCGCCATCGCGCGCGCGATTGCGAGCGCGGCGAAATTCGTCATCATGGACGAGCCGACGACTTCGCTCACACAGAAGGAAGTGGACAACCTCATCACCGTGCTCGCGAAGCTGCGCGCCGACGGCGTTGCGGTGCTGTTCGTGAGCCACAAGCTCGACGAGTGCTACGCGATCGGCGGTGAAGTGATCGTGTTGCGCGACGGCCAGAAAATGGCGCAAGGTCCGATCCAGGATTACACCAAGGCGCAGATCAGCGAACTGATGACCGGCAAGCATCTTTCGACCGAGCGTTATCGCGAGGCGGGTGCGGAAGCCGCGCGCGAGATCGTGCTGGACGTGAAGTCGCTCGGTCGCCGGGGCCAGTTCGCCGATGTGTCGTTTGCGTTGCATCGCGGCGAGATTCTCGGCGTGACGGGACTGCTCGATTCCGGACGTAACGAACTCGCGCGTGCGCTGGCTGGCGTCGCGCCGTCCGACCACGGCACGGTGACGCTCGACGGTTCGCTCGTGCGCCTCTCTTCCCCGGCCGATGCCAAGCGGCAGCGCATCGGCTATGTGCCCGAAGACCGCCTGAACGAAGGGCTCTTCCTCGACAAGCCGATCCGCGACAACGTCATCACCGCGATGATCTCGAGTCTGCGCGACCGCTTCGGACAGATTGACCGCAAGCGCGCGCAGGAACTGGCCGAGAGCACCGTGAAGGACTTGCAGATCGCGACACCCGATGTCGACAAGCCGGTGCAATCGCTCTCGGGCGGCAACCAGCAGCGCGTCTTGATCGGCCGCTGGCTCGCGATCGATCCGCGTGTCCTGATCCTGCACGGGCCAACCGTCGGCGTCGACGTGGGATCGAAGGACATCATTTATCGCATCATGCAGCGGCTCGCGCAGACGGGTATCGGCATCATCCTGATC
This sequence comes from Caballeronia telluris, assembly GCF_001544495.1. GTDB lineage: Bacteria > Pseudomonadota > Gammaproteobacteria > Burkholderiales > Burkholderiaceae > Caballeronia > Caballeronia telluris. Next base: position 134,191 of record NZ_FCNZ02000012.1, on the reverse strand, counting down.
AGCGACGATCTTCCGGAACTGCTGCAGAACTGCGACCGAATCCTGATGATGAAGAAAGGCCGCGTCGCGAACGAATATCGCGCCGAGCAGATGGCGGAAGCCGATCTTTATCACGCTCTACTTTCCGAGGCAGCATGAGCGAGTCCGTCCGTCGTGTATCTCATGAAGCGATGCCGCAATCCGTGCAGGAGCTGGCGCCGCGCGTGCGGCAACTGAGCTGGACCGCACGGCTGATGCGCAATCCCGAGTGGTTCACGGTCGCGCTGATTCTCGTGACGTGTTTGATCGTCGGCACGCTGAATCCGCGCTTCTTCCAGTTCGCTACGCTCTTCGACCTGCTGCATTCCGGCACGACCGTGTCGCTTTTCGCGCTCGGCACGCTGGTCGTGCTGGCATCGGGCGGCATCGACGTGTCGTTCACCGCGATCGCCGCGCTCACGATGTATTCGCTCACCAAGGCCGTGTTCGCGTGGTGGCCGGATGCGCCGTTCGCGCTGATCCTGGTGGCGGGCGCGCTGGGCGGCGTCGTGCTCGGCATCGTCAACGGGCTGCTCGTGCATCGGCTGAAGGCGCCCTCGCTGATCGTCACGATCGGCACGCAATATCTTTACCGCGGTTTGCTGCTGACGTTCGTCGGCACGCAGTTCTTCATGAACATCCCGCACAGCATGGATAGCTTCGGGCGCTTGCCGCTCTTCTTCTATCACACGGGCGACGGCTTGCGCGCGGTGTTACCGGTCTCTGTGATCGCGCTCGTGATCGCGGCCGTCGTGACCTGGTGGTTACTCAACCGGACGATGATGGGACGCGGCGTCTATGCGATGGGCGGCAGCCTGCCGATCGCCGAGCGGCTCGGCTACAACCTGCGCGCGATTCACCTCTTCGTGTTCGGCTATACGGGAATGCTCGCGGGCGTCGCCGGTATCCTGCATGTATCGACGAACCGGCTCGCGAACCCGTTCGATCTCGTCGGCACCGAACTCGATGTGATCGCGGCCGTGATCCTCGGCGGCGCGCGCATTACCGGCGGCACGGGGACGGTCGCGGGGACGCTGCTCGGCGTCGTGCTCGTGACGCTCATCAACAGCGTGCTGATTCTCGTCGGCGTGCCGAGCACGTGGCAGAAAGTGATCATCGGCGCGTTCATTCTGATCGCGGGAACGCTGTTCGCGCTGGGCCGCAGGAGCTAGCGGCCCGACCGTGGCACGGGAGACGTGCCACGGTTTGCCGACGCGTGCAGGCGTCTAGTTGAAGGGCCTCACTGCCTGCAGAATGGCGGTTTGCGGGCGCGCGATGTAGTAGCCCTGCACGAAGACCTCGGGATGCACCGAAAGCCAGCGTAGCTGTTCCATCGTCTCGACGCCTTCGACCACCACCAGAAAACCCATTCGATCCAGTAACTGAAGGATGCTGGTCAACAACGTGCACGCACGCGTCGAAGCCGGGACGCCTGCAATGAACGCGCGGTCCAGTTTGATCGTCTGGATGCGCGTGGACCCCAGCATCGCAAGTGACGAATACCCTGAGCCGAAATCGTCAAGTGCGAAGCGCACGCCCAGCTTTTCGAACGGGCGCGTGTAGTCGCTGACATTCAATACCTGTGACGCATTTTCGGTTTCGAGCAACTCCAACTCGATGAGCGAGGGCTCGATCTGGTTACGCGAACAAGCCTCCACGATGCGTTCACTGAGTTCCTTGTCAGCGAGTTGCGACGGCTGGATATTGATGGCGGCGCGCGCCGACGATACGCCGCTGTGCTGCAGGCCGGCGAGTTGGCGGCAGGCCGTCTCCAGCACGAAGTAGCTGATTGCCCGTGCGGTAACGGCGTCTTCCAGCGCTGTCATGAAGCTGCCGGGAAGCAGCACGCCGAGTTCCGGGTGTTGCCACCGGATCAGACATTCGACGGCCAGGAGATCGAGTGTCTTTGCCTTCACGACGGGCTGATAGGCGACCGCGAATTCGCCGTTGCGCAATCCCTCACGCGCGCGTTGAGGCGACAGGCTGCCCCCGGGATGTGTGGAAGCCATCGTGCGCAGGATGTCCACCCTTTCCCTGCCGTTCATTGGATGTTGATTATCGTTCACGAGACATCCCTGCAATCGGTGAAGTGAAGAGATCGTCTGCATGCGCGATGCGCAACAACGCAAGGCGACATGGACCGTAAGCATTTGCTTACGTCGCGGGCATCGATGCAGTACGGCTTTGTTGAACGGTCTTGCTATAAGCTCATACCAAACCCCATTGCCGAAGTTGCGCGTGTTCGTGTATCACCCACGCGCGATCATAAATTCGGAGTTCGAAACGTTGCGTTGATTGATGTATCGAAAATATCGGCTTCCTCGCTTTAATTGTAAAAATGTACGCTACGACACTATGTTCGCTTTCCTGGCCTGTCCAGGAAATGTCAAAATGGTCCCGATGAATGGTCAAATGAGGACACGGCAAGCCGGGAGGTGAGCATGCGCCGGAATCCCATGGATGCGCTGCCCTATTCCGGCTCGATTCCTGAGATCCGCTACAGCAACCGCGATCGTCCCGATATGCAGATCGAGGTGCTGTCGCTATCCGATCTGATCGCGCGTGTACCGGCCGATCATTTCGATCATCCGCAGCGGCCCGAATTTCACTTGCTGATTCTCTGCCTGGAAGGCAGCGGCAAGCACTGGATCGATTTCGTTCGCTACGACTGGACGCCGTACACGATCTTCCACATCCGGCCGGGGCAAGTGCAGCAGTTCAGGCTGCAGCCCGGCATGGAGGCGAAGATCATCCTGTTCACGCCGATGTTTCTGGCGTCGGACATGAGCGCGCCGGACCGGAGCGCTTGCGGCAGTCTGACGTGGCGCGTGCGGCCCGCTACGGTGCTGCATCCGCCGCGGCGCCCGGAATGGCGGGCGATCGAGGACATCTACCTTCTCGCGGAGGAATATCGCGAGGCGGACGGTTCCGCGCTGTCGGATAGGGTGCTCCAGCTTCAACTGCAGACGCTGATTGTTCGGCTCGTCCGCATTTCGGATCAGGCGGAAGCCGCTCTTTTAGTACCCGATGTCGCGCATCGCACTTATGTGCGCTTCATCGAAGCGCTCGAGCAGCGCTACATGCACACGCGGCGCGTCGAAGACTATGCGGCAGCGCTCGGCTATACCACGCGAACCTTGACGCGCGCGTGTATGGTGGCGAGTCAGTCGACGCCCAAAAAGCTGATCGAGAAACGTGTCACGCTGGAAGCGAAGCGGCTGCTCGTGCACACCGACCTCTCGATCAAGGTGATCGCCCAGGAGGTCGGGTTCGGGGAGGACACTAACTTCGTGAAGTTCTTCCGGCGTATCGAAGGGGTCTTGCCGAGTGCGTTCAGAGCGCGGTTTCGGGTGAGGTGACGCGGCGTTGCTCGCGGCGCGACATCACTTCGCGCGTCGCACGGCTTGCCCGCTCTCGGTGATGATCGAATCGAAGTCGTCGAGTTGTGAGAAGCGCACGGCCTTCACCTTGCCGAACTTGCTCGAATCGACGACGAGATGCCGTTCCACCGCGCTCGCCATCGCCGCCTGCTTGATCGCGACCTCATGAAAGTTCCAGCAGGTCACGCCGCGCGCTTCGTCGACGCCGCCCGCCGAGAGAAACGCCTTGTTGATGCCCATGCGGCGCAGTGTTTCGACGCTCTCGTCGCTCGCGAACGAATCCGACGACGGCACGTAGACGCCGCCCAGCAGGATCATCCGCACGTTCGGCCGGCGCCGCAGGATTTCCGCCACGTTCAGCGAATAGCAGACGACCGTGAGGTGCATGTCGGCGGGAATCTGGCGCACGAGCGTAGTGAGGGTCGTGCCGCAGTCGATGAAAACCGTCTCGCTGTCCACCAGCAAGCGCGCCGCCACGCCCGAAGCCTCCGCTTTCGCCTGCGCGAAGTGGTCCTTTTCTTCTTCGATGGTGTAGCCGGCGGCATTGGGCACGTCCGCGGCGCTCACGATGTAGCCGCCGAGATACGTGAACTGCGCCGGGCTCGCGGCGATGTCGCGCCGCACGGTCATCTCGGACACGCCGAGCAGCGCCGCGGCATCGCGCAGGCGCATCACGCTCTGGTTTTCGAGGGCACTGGCAAGCAGTCGCAGACGATCGGTTTTTGCCATCGGAGGGTCTGCGGTCGAACACCAAGAGGCGCCGCGCGCAGTGTTAGATTCTGGTCGGATGATGAAAGAATTATAACAACGCAAGTTGAGAATGAGGACGGAAGCGGGCGTCTACGGGGTAAATCCCGAGTCGGATGGTCTTGGTGGTTTCTTGCGAAAGAAGCCCGTGCCGAAACGAAGCGTACGGAGGCGCGAGGGCGCATCTTGGGCCTGCGCCGCCGTAATCACAAGGCCGATGCGTCTGGCTTGAGCAGACGCTGGCAATTGGAGAGAGGCGCTGTCGTGCAAGGCCAAGAGCAAGAAGGACCAATGTGCTCTGCGAGCGGCCGTCGACTCCGGAAGAGGAGCGTTACTTCAATGCGCGCGCTCGACCTGAAGGTACTTGCCCCATTCATAATCGACGCTATCGGGCCGAAGCCGAGACACACCGGCGCCGGGCGTAAAGGTGAGCTCGCCGAAATAAATCTTGCCTTTCGGCGCGTACAGGTCGACTCGAACAAACTGGAATTCCTCCGCGAGCCGCTCTGCGATATCGAGAAGCATGGGGAGATTCTCAGGCCGCGGATTGGGAGACTTGCTACGCGCGAAGCGTCCAAGACCGATATCGAGCGGATTCCATTCAGTGTCGTAGAAATCACCGCGCGGCTGCTCTCCGAATCGATCCGAAATCACGGCGATAAACACATTCTTGCGACCGCTTTCATCTTTGAAGAAATAGATCTTGTAGTCAGCGGGGACGGCGTCGGATTCATCCAGGAGCAAGGTTTCGAAAAAAATCCGATGTTTGATCGCGCGGTAATGCCGCTCGCGTGCCACCCGATAGAAGTCGATCGCTAGCCACTGAGTGGCAAGGGCCGACAATTCTTCGAAGCTGACCTGCGACTTGTCTTTAACGACCTTGACGAAGCTGCTGCCGTGATTCGCCTTCATGACAAAAGCCGGTGGAAGCGCGTCGAATATTTCTTTAGTCAACGACTCGGGTTCTGCAATCAGCGGTACCAGATATTCTTCGCCTATCTTGGATCGCACGTAGTCGCGAACAGTGAGCTTGTCGGTTAGATCAGCGTATCTCGGATCAGGATGGAGGCAGCGGTAAAGGATCTTCTCGTTGTATGTGGTGGGCTTCATCAGATTCGGAAAGCGGCCGACTTTCTTTCGGTGATGCATGCTCAGATAAACATAGTCTGGCAACAAGCCTTTTGCGACGCCGATAAGTGTTTTAGATAATGACATGCAGCACTCCGTTATGCGCCGATTCGGCGAGGGCAAACGCGCAGAGTGAACGTAGGCACATACGAAATCCCTCGGACATGACGACGCTACGTTTCCTGCGTACGCTCTCCAGCCTCCTGGCCGGGCTCCGGCCGTTAGGAGGCTGCTGGAAGAATACAGTCAATGTAAGCATACAGAAAGCAGTACAAGAATAGCTAAGTTCGGACCCATGCGAACGCGGATTTGTACCTAGTCGATCCGAATTTTCCATGCTGCAATGCGGCAAGTGAATATGGCTTTCAAATAATGGTGGCGGCGAGTTTTACGCGCGTCTCGCCGTGGAACCGTTCGGATCACTGCGCGAGCTGCCATTGCAAGACGGGATGCGTCGCGCCTGCCGGCATGGCCCAGGCGCCATGTGGACCGAAGTCCCAGGTGGGTCCGAAGGAAGCAGGATCGCGCATCTGCGCCGGCGTCAAGCCATTGGCGGCGGGCATCAGCGTGCCACGGCCGACGCCGTTGTCATGGCCTGTTGCCGTCCGGTCCCAGAACACGTCGGCGGTGATCGTTCCGTAGTTGCCCGCCGCGATGGCGCCCGACGGATACCCGCCTGGCCCCACGTTGGCGGTGACGAACGACTGCTCGATCCGTCCCGAGTTGTATTCCGCGATGCCGCCGTTCTCCAGCGTACCGATCGAACCGGTTGCGTACGATTGCCTGATGGTTCCCGAGTTGCTGTTCACGAGACCGCCGCCATACGAATGCGTCCCGCCGAGAATGTCGCTGTCCGCGAACGATTGAACGATCAACCCGCCGTTGCTCTGCGCCATCCCGCCGAACGATCCCTGATAGCCGAAGCTGGCACTGACCGACGATCGCGCGATGACGCCGTCGTTATTCACCACGAGTCCGCCGCCTGAGGTCGCGATGCCGTCGGAGATGACCGACCCCGTCGCATGCACGTTGACGATCAGCCCCTGGTTATCTCCGGCGAGCAGGGCGATCGGTGAGTTGATCGCACCCGCGCCCGAATCCACGATACCAATGTTGCGCACGATCCCGCTTTTCCCGATCGTGGGAAACAGCGCGCCGTAGTCGTCGTGCGATCCGTCGTCCCGCAGCGGCTGTAGCGAAAGCCCGCTGATCTCGTGGCCCATGCCGTCGAGTTGTCCCTTGAACGTCGAGTCGGTCGCCGTGGCGAGACGCACGCGTCCGCTTTCGTCCTCGGCCGGCGCGATGTCCTTGCCAAGCGCGTAGACGCCGGAGAGGTCGGACGAGATTCGCTTCAGGTCGGCGATCGAGTTGATCAGCTTGTAGGCCGTCAGTTGCGTCCGCAGACCGCTATAAGGCGCCGCATGCCAGTCCGGATTGACGCGTACGCGGCCGGCCGCGTAGCCGCCGTTCATGTCATAGAGCGCCGCGACGGTGCCCGTGCTCTTCGACCAGTCGATCAGGCCACGATTGATCGCACTGCCTGCGTGGTCGGCGCCGGCTGCATCCGCGCGCAAGGTCAGGTTGCCGCCGCCGGCATTGGCGATCGTGACATCCCGGCCGATCCACACGCTGTGTCCGGCGTTGAGCGCGAGAGACGCGTTGCCGCTCCACCGGAGATCCGACAGCACGGCGATGTCGCCATGCGGATCGGCGGCGTCGACCGTGATCGACGTTCCGCGCGACAGGTTGCGCGCGATCGTCGACGCTTTATGTGGACCCGCGATGAACGAAGGCGTGCGCAAGTGCCACTGTGCTGCGTCGACGGACACGTAGTCGAGATCGAGTGTGCGCGCCCGGAACACGACCGTGCCGCCTGCACCATCCGCATTCGACGCAACGATATGCCCGTGCGCACCCACTTCGCCTTGATCCGCGACGAGCCAGACATGTCCGTCGCGTTGCGCCGTTCCGGTGGCGCGAAGCTCGCCGTGCTTCCCTGCGAGCGCGAATACGTTGCCGTCGGCGGCCTGCAGGCTGATCTGTGCGGCAGCGATCGTGCCCTTGTCGATCACTTTGCCGTAGCTGCCGGCCTGCACATACACTTGCGGGCCGCTCGCGGAATCCTTCAGCAGCACTTCGCCGCCCGCGGCAAGTTCGGCCGTGCCGCGCGGCGCGTCGATCGAGCCTGCGTTGACCGTCGTCGTGCGCGAGATGAGGAACACGTCGCCGCCGCTCGAACTGATCGCGCCCAGACTGACGACGGCGCCGCACCCGTCGCCGTTGAGGATGAGCGCGCCGCCCTTCATGAATGCGTTGCCGTCGATGTCGAGCGCAGAGGCGACGAAGCGCCCGCCGGTCGTGACAATGCCGCTCGGGCCGATGAGCACGCCTTGCGGATTGACGAGATAAAAACTGCCTGTCGCGCTGAGCTTGCCGTCGATCACCGAGCCGGCCGCGCCGCTCACGCGGCTGAGCGTGGCGCCCGAGCCGTTGTCGACATTCACGCTGTTGCCTTTGCCGATGGAAAAGCTGCGCCAGTCGACGACGGCGCGTGGCGAACTTTGCTTGATGTCGAGCGTGCCGCCTTGTGTGCGAATCGTGCCGGCGCCCGCGACGAAGTTGCCATCTTGAGGAAGCGGTCCTGCGGCGTGTGCGGTCGCCGCGATGCTGATCAACGTGAAATGAGCGAGAAAGAAGAGCCGGTGGGATGCGTCGGGCAGACGGTGCGCGCGACGGGTCGGTGCCGGATTTGGTCGGACGTGCGTCATTCTCGATTCTCCCGCGAATGAGGCAGGCGGTGCTTTTACCAGCGAAGCGGGTCGCGTCGCGTGCCGGACAATGGGCTCACGTAAGGTTATAGCAGACGATTCGAAAGCCGCACGCGACGCATGTCCGCGAAATCCGCCAAGATGATCCGCGAATACGACCTGCAATTTCGGACAACGCGATCGACGACAGAACTACGCCGCATCACGCGGCGGCGTTGACCCATTGACTGCGCCACTTCGGCGCCTCGAAGGGATCCGAAAAGTACTGCGTCTCGTGAACGACTTTGCCGTTGCGGAACTCCATGATGCTCACGACGCACGACGGGCGCCCCGTATATGCGATCGTGTATTCGGTGATCCAGAGTTCGCCCTTGCCCAGAATTCGCCTCACGTCGAAGCCCGATGGTTTGTCCGGATGATGACCCCGCAGCGCCTGCAAGTTGCTTCGCCCGAGGATCCGCTCACCCGACTGCGGATAATCGCAGACGGCATTGTCATCGTAGATTTCATGTTCTGCGTCGAGGTTGCCCTTTGATGACGCGTCCCAGTGCGCGTTCAGGGCCTGACGGATTTCTTGTTCCGACATCGATTGCCTCCGGATACGGTTTGCGACGCAACGTCATCTTCGTTGAGGGGTAAAGCCTAGGCTGTCCCGCACGGTGACTCGAAGCTTCCCACTTGTCGCTGCGCAATTTGCGCCGGCCGTGAAGCGGGACAAAGTGGAGGTTTAGCTCGCATCGGTCTTACGCGCAAGCGTTTCAGCGGCTTACCATTCGCGCTGCACGTCGGTACGTCCAACCGCGTCGTTCAAGCCGTAGCTAACGCCTGGAGGCTAGTGGCCGCTTCTCTGACGTCATGGCCGAGTGCGTGCAAACGGCCACGTTGAGACGCCATTGCCGCGATCGTGCCGCGTAGTCAGCGGTTCGACTAACCGGTGATGCCCCGCCCGTCAACCGGGCCGCGCAGGCTGACAATCTGCCTGAAACCAAAGATCGACTTGCCGCTGCGCCGCTTGCAGATCGTCCGGGTAATACGGATCGAAAAACCTCGACGGGTCGTAGCCCGCCTTCCTGAGGGCGGACAGTTCGCTATGGTGTTGCTCCATCGTGGGCGGCGCGTTGCTCCTGAGCGCGGTCAGGTCGCGACACTCGGTCGGGCTCAAGTGCGTCGCGCTCTCTTGCATGCCGCCGGCGGCGCAGCCAGCGAGCAGGAATCCGAACACGGGCAGCAGCGATCGCATTCTCAGCGGCGTAGTCATGGTAGCTCTCCTCTGAATCAGGCGCCGCGCGCGGCCACCTGCGCCGGCGGCACCTGTGCAAGCATAGTCCACCGCCGACGCATGTGCGGCGCCCCTGCAAGCCGCTCTCGTTCTGCCGACCATGCTTACTGCTTCGTGGACTTCGCTCGTCCGCGCGCAGCGCCCTCTGGTCTCCCGCAGCACAACGGGGAGTGCGGACAGTGTAGTAACGTATAGACCAGCTTCAGTTCAAGTCTGCCACACTGATTTGCGAGGCGCCTATGTCCGAAGACGCAGCCAGCATGACCGACGAATACATCGCTTCGATCGCGGATCGCATGATCGACGAAGGGCGGCGGGTATCGCCCGTGACTGTTTGGTCGGAACTCAATACCGGATCGATCGTCGAGATCGCCGCGGCGTTGCAGCGATGGCAAGCGGCGAAGCAGCGTCCCGCGTCGCAGGCCCAACCGGCGGCCGAGGTGCCGGAGGAGATCGCCGGAACGCTCATGGAGGCCGCGAGACGCCTGTGGGCCGCTTCGCGCGAAGACGCCGAGCGCGTGCTGAATCAGCGCGTGCACGCATTGAGCGATCAACTCGCGTCGATCCTTGCCGAGCGAGACGAAGCGCTCGGCGAGTATCAGAAGACGCACGAGGACGCGGCCAAGGATCGCCACGATCTCGCCCTCGCGACGGAGCGCTTGCGTGCTTCCGAAGACTCGGTACACGCGTTCGAAAACGCGCTTGCGGCGGCCAACGCGCGCGGAGAAGCCGCCGAGGCACGGGCGGCTGAACTGCTCCAGCGCGTTGTTTCGGCGGAAGACGGCCTGCAGGCCGCCCGGGCGTCGATCGAGGAACAGGGCCGGGCGCGGGAGGGATTGATCGCCGAAATCTCGAACAGGAACGACGAGGTAGCGCGCGTCAGCGAGCAATGCGACCGCCTGCAACAGGAGCTTGCCACGCTGGGCGCCGCGTGTCAGGTGAAGTCGGAAGAGGTCGAGCGATGGAGCCGCGAAGCGCGAGCCGCGACTTCCCGCGCGGAAGCCGCCGAGGCGGCCGCGGCGTCGCAGGTGAGCGATGGACTCGCGAGAATCCGCGCGCTCGAATCGGAACTGGACGCTGCACGCAGCGCGCTTGAAGCCGAACGTGTGACGAACGCCGCCCACGTCGACGAAACGACAAAGCGCCTCACGCAGGCGTATGAGGAATTGAACGCCGTCGCCGCGAGCAGGAACCACGAACTGGCAGCGGCCCTTCGGGAGCGCGACGAAGCGCGGCAGGAAGTTGCGACGCTCGGCGCCGCGTGTCAGGCGAAGTCGGAAGAGGTCGAGCGATGGAGCCACGAGGCGCGCGCGGCGATTTCCCGCGCGGAAGCCGCCGAGGCGGCCGCGGCGCAGGTCAGCGAGGCACTCGCGAAAGTCTCCGAGCTCGAATCACAATTGGAAGCCGCGCGCGGCGCGCTTGAAGCCGAACGCGTGGCGCACGCTGCGCACATCGACGAGGCGGCAACGCGCCTCACCCGGGCGCATGAGGAATTGAACGCAGTCGCCGCGAGCAGGAATGACGAACTGGCAGCGGCCCTTCAGGAGCGCGACGAGGCGCGGCAGCAAATTGCCGCGCTCGGCGCCGCGTGTCAGGCGAAGTCGGAAGAGGTCGAACGATGGAGCCACGAGGCAAGCGCGGCTGCTTCGCGCGCGCAAGCCGCGGAAGCGGCGGCCGCGCAGGCGGGAGAGAGACTCGCCGAACACTCCGTGCTGGAAACCGAACGCGCGTCGGCTCATCGCGCAATGGCAGCGGAACTTCAGGCGTCGCGCGAGGCGCTTGCCGAAGAGCGCAAGTCCACCGCGTCTCGGCTCGAAGAAGCATCGGTTCGGATCGAGGAGCTGGAGCGCGTCACGCGCGAACTCGGGCAGGCCCGCGAGCAGATCGCGGCGCTGAGCGGCCACGACGCGGTGGCAGGTGCCGAGTTGAGGGCTGTCGCGCAAGAGGTCGCGGCTGCACGGGAACGCGCGGATGCGGCGGAGCTTCATGCCGCCGAACTGGAACATCGCCTCGCAAAGCAGGAGCACGCCGATGCCGCGCTTAAAAGCGTGCCTGGCCGCGAGGTAGAGATTCGGGCGGCCGGCGGCGCGAGTGCCGATGAAGTCATCGCGTTGCAGCGTCAGGTGACGGCGCAGGCCAGGGCGCATGAGAAGGCGTATGGCAATCTGCGCACAAAGGCCGAACAGTGGGTGTCGTATGCGAAGGATCTCAAGCAGCGGCTCGAACAGGCGAACGAGGAGAACTTGATCATCAACGCGCGAAGCGTCGGCGAGGTCGCGCTCATGCGAAAGCTCTCCTCCGAACTCGAACGGCTGAAACCCGATCACGAACTGGTGTTCCGGGAGGCGCAGCAGAGTCTGATCGGCGAGAAGATGGCGCAACAACTCGCTCAAAAGGGATACCGATACGACCCGGCGACGGCGGTCATTTTGAAGATGAAGTGAGAGTTCGCGGCCCTCGTTCGGCAGACGAAAGGCCCAAAATTTCGTTGCAAAACAACCCATTGCAGACTGTTGTTTTTTAAAGATAGGTTGCACTGCAGCATAAAAGGTGTATTATAAGGGTTATCCCTTAGCTACTTACCCGGATAACCGCCATGAAGACCACCGCTCAAACCTCGATTCTCGTTTCCTTCGGCTCCTGGCTGCGCAACGCCATGGCCGTCACGCGTCGCGAATGGAACCGCGCGCTCGACCTGCATGTCCAGAACTGCGAAATCCTCGTCGACGCTTATCGTCGCAAGTAAGCCGTAGCGGCCTGGCGCCGCTGCTGGCTGGCTGGATCGCGAGAAAAATCGTCGAGAGACGTGAAAGGGCGGCAACGTTCGTTGCGGCCCTTTTTTTGGCTCGCGCGGACCCCGGAAGGAGCCGCGAATGAGGCCTGCCGTATCATGACGGGCAGGCCTTCACTCACGATCCGGACCGAATTTCCCCGATGGGCAACTCCAGCACCACCGTCGACGCCGCGCGTCAATCCGTCGTCCCGAGCGCGCCGGCGCGCATGTCTGACGTCGCGCGTCTCGCCGGCGTCTCGAAGATGACGGTCTCGCGCGTGCTCGCGGGACACAGCGTCGCACTCGCGACGCGCGAGCGCGTGCGGCAAGCCATCGACGAACTCGGATACGTCGCCGATGCCGCCGCCGGCGCGCTCTCCTCGGGGCGCTCGGAGTTCGTCGCCGTACTGGTGCCGTCGCTTGCCAGTTCCAATTTCTCCGATACCGTCCGCGGCCTGACCGCAGCGCTCGAACCGAAGGGTCTCCAGCTGCTGCTCGGCGACACCGATTACGACCTCGATCGTGAAGAACGGCTCGTGCGTTCGATGCTCCGGCATCAGCCGCGCTGCGTCGCGCTTACCGGCGCGCAGCACACCGCGGCGACGCGCGCACTCCTGGTGCGCTCGGGCATTCCGGTGGTCGAAATGTGGGACCTGCCGGCCGATCCGATCGACGCGGCCGTGGGCTTCTCGAACGCGAAAGCTGCGCGGGAGATGGTGCGCTATCTCGCCGCGCGCGGTTACCGGCGAATCGGCTTCATCGGCGGGGCGGGCGATCTCGACCGGCGCGGGCTGGAGCGCCTGAAGGGGTATCGGCAGGAGATTCGGGCGCTCGCGCTCGGCGAACCGCGCGTCGTGCGGCTGGGCGATTCGCCGGTCACGATGAGTCACGGCGCGCCCGCGCTCGATGCGCTCCTCGACCAGTGGCCCGACACGGACGCCGTCATGTGCGTGAGCGACATGTCCGCGTTCGGCGCGATCATGCAGTGCCACCGGCGCGGCCTCTCCGTGCCCGGCGACATCGCCGTCGCGGGATTCGGCAACTTCGAAGTGTCCGCGTGCTCGCAACCGACGATCACGACCGTCTCGGTGGACGCGCACGGCATCGGCTTTCGCACCGGCGAAACGCTGCTCGCCGCACTGAACGGCGATCGCGCCCAAGCGCGCGCGTCCACGAAAGTGAACATCGCCTACACGGTGATCGCTCGGGAAAGCGCCTAAACTGATGAAGCCGCGAGACGCCGCGTGCTAACATTGGAAAAATGTTACCGGTAACGCAAAGCGGCCGGAGTCGAACGAACGCACTCGATGCGTCGTCGGAAAACAACTCATGGAGATGAGCACGATGTCCCAGCCCAGCACACCGCGCGGCGCCCGGCGCCTGCGCAGCCAGGAATGGTTCGACGATCCCGCCCACGCCGACATGACCGCGCTCTACGTCGAGCGCTTCATGAACTACGGCCTGACGCGCGAGGAATTGCAGTCGGGCCGCCCGATCATCGGCATTGCGCAGACGGGCAGCGATCTCGCGCCGTGCAACCGCCATCACATCGAACTCGCCGCGCGCACGAAGGCGGGCATCCGCGACGCGGGCGGCATTCCGATGGAATTCCCGATGCATCCGCTCGCCGAGCAGAGCCGCCGGCCGACCGCCGCGCTCGATCGCAATCTCGCGTACCTCGGGCTCGTGGAGATCCTGCACGGCTTCCCGCTCGACGGCGTGGTGCTGACCACCGGCTGCGACAAGACCACGCCCGCCTGCCTGATGGCGGCGGCCACCGTCGACATGCCGGCCATCGTGCTCTCGGGCGGTCCGATGCTCGACGGCTGGCATCAGGGCAAGCGCGTCGGCTCCGGCACGGTCATCTGGCACGCGCGCAATCTGCTGGCGACGGGCGAAATTGACTACGAAGGCTTCATGGAACTGACGACGGCCTCGTCGCCTTCCATCGGCCATTGCAACACGATGGGCACCGCGCTCTCGATGAACAGCCTCGCCGAAGCGCTCGGCATGTCGCTGCCCGGATGCGCGAGCATTCCGGCGGCGTATCGCGAGCGCGGGCAGATGGCGTACGCGACCGGCAAGCGCATCGTCGACCTCGTGCGCGAGGACGTGCGCCCGTCGCGGATCATGACGAAAGCGGCCTTCGAGAACGCGATCGTGGTGGCGTCGGCGCTCGGTGCGTCCACCAACTGCCCGCCGCATCTGATCGCGATTGCGCGGCACATGGGCATCGAACTGAGTCTCGACGACTGGCAGCGCGTCGGCGTCGACGTGCCGCTGATCGTGAACTGCATGCCGGCCGGCGAGTATCTCGGCGAAAGCTTCCATCGCGCGGGCGGTGTGCCCGCCGTGCTGCGCGAACTGGCGAAAGCCGGTCTCGTGCATCGCGACTGCCTGACCGTGTCGGGCAAAAGCATCGGTGAAATTGCCGACGCGGCGCCCGAGGCGGATGGCGATGTCATCATGACCGCCGCCGAGCCGCTCAAGCACGGCGCGGGTTTCATCGTGTTGTCGGGCAATTTCTTCGACAGCGCGATCATGAAGATGTCGGTCGTCGGCGAGGCGTTCCAGCAGACTTATCTGAGCGAGCCGGGCGCGGAAAACACCTTCGAAGCGCGCGCCATCGTCTTCGACGGCCCCGAGGACTATCATGCGCGCATCAACGATCCGTCGCTCGACATCGACCAGCATTGCATTCTCGTGATTCGCGGCGCGGGCACAGTCGGCTATCCGGGCAGCGCGGAAGTGGTCAACATGGCGCCGCCCGCCGCGCTCGTGAAGCAGGGCATCATCTCGCTGCCGACGATGGGCGACGGCCGGCAAAGCGGCACGTCCGCGAGTCCGTCGATTCTCAACATGTCGCCGGAAGCGGCCGTCGGCGGCGGGCTGTCGCTGCTGCGCACGAACGACCGCATTCGCGTCGACCTGAACGCGCGCAGCGTGAACGTGCTCATCGACGAAGACGAACTTGCAGCGCGGCGCGCCACGATGCACTTCGAGTTTCCGCCCGCGCAGACGCCGTGGCAGGAACTGTACCGGCAGACGGTCGGCCAGCTTTCGACGGGCGGCTGCCTCGAACCCGCGACGCTCTATCTGAAAGTGATCGCCGAGCGCGGCAACCCGCGCCATTCGCACTGAACCCACTTCATCGGAATATCTCTTTATGTCCGCGACATCCGAACCCGGTTTCCTCCCTGATGATCTCGACCAGGCGCTCTTGGTCGGCCGCGTATGGCGCAAGACCGACCGCTTCGAAGGCCCGTGCGTCGTGGCCGTGCGCGGCGGCGAGGTGTTCGACATCACGTCGGCCGTGCCGACCACCGCCGATCTCTTCGAACGCGCGGATGCGGCACTTATCGCGCGCACGGCGCCCGGCGAGTCGCTCGGACGCGTCGACGCATTGATGGCCGCCAACGTGCCCGGCGCCGCGACGCCCGCCGTGCGGCTCCTCGCGCCCTGCGACGTGCAGGCGATCAAGGCGTGCGGCGTGACCTTCGCGGTGAGTCTGATCGAGCGCGTGATCGAGGAACAGGCGGGCGGCGATCCGGCGAAGGCGCGCGAAGTGCGCGACATGATCGCCACGACGATCGGCACTGATCTCTCGAAGATCGAACCGGGCTCCGAAGCGGCGATGAAGCTCAAGGCCGAACTGGAGCGGCGCGGCGCGTGGTCGCAATACATGGAAGTGGGCATCGGCCCGGACGCCGAGGTGTTCTCGAAGTCGCAGCCGATGTCGGCCGTCGGCTTCGGCGCCGATGTCGGTTTGCTCGCGGCGTCGACCTGGAACAATCCCGAGCCGGAGATCGTGCTCGCGGTGAACAGCCGCGGCGAGATCGTCGGCGCGACGCTCGGCAACGACGTGAACCTGCGCGACATCGAAGGCCGCTCGGCGCTGTTGCTCGGCAAGTGCAAGGACAACAACGGCTCGTGCGCGATCGGCCCGTTCGTGCGTCTCTTCGACGACGCGTTCACGCTCGATACCGTGCGCGCGTCGAGCGTTTCGCTGCGCGTCGAGGGCACGGACGACGACTTCGTGCTCGACGGCGTGAGCCACATGAGCGAGATCAGCCGCGACCCGGCCGACCTCGTCGCGCAGACCTCCGGCGCTCATCATCAATACCCGGACGGATTTATGCTGTTCCTCGGCACGATGTTCTCGCCGATCAAGGATCGCGACACGGCGGGCGGCGGATTTACGCACCACCTCGGCGACCGCGTCGTCATTTCGACGCCGCAACTGGGCGCGCTCGTCAATACTGTGCGGCTCTCGACCGAGATCGAACCGTGGACCTTCGGCGTGCGCGCGCTGTACGCAAATCTCGCGAAGCGCGGGTTGCTCGGCGTGGGGTGAAGCGGGTTCTTTACCGCGTTTCGATGGGGCGCTCGTCAGGTGCAAACAAACGCACCCGACGAGCGCCCCGTCACCTAGATGGCCCAGCCTCCGAGATAGAACACCGCGAGCACGAGCGCGATCAGCACGGTCCCCACGTTCAGCTTGCGATACTCGCCCGCCACGATCCGCCCGATCACGAGCGTGCTGAAGCCGAGCATGATGCCCGTCACGATGTTCGCCGAAAGCACGATGAACACCGCGCAGACGAGGCCCGACATCGCATCGACGGTATCGTCCATGTGGAGCTTGCTCACGTTGCCGAGCATCAGCAGCCCGACATACATCAGCGCGGGCGCCGTCGCGTAGGACGGCACGAGGCCCGCGAGCGGCGAGAGGAACATCACCGCCAGAAAGAGCGCGCCGACCACCGCGGCCGCCAACCCCGTCTTCGCGCCCGCCGCCACGCCCACCGACGACTCGATGTAAGCCGCCGCCGGCGCACCGCCGAAGCACGCCGAGAAGATCGAGCTGATCGAATCCGCCGTCAGCGCGCGGCCGCCGTTCACGATGCGGCCGTTTTCGTCGATCTGGCCCGCCTGGCCCGCGACCGCGCGGATCGTGCCGGTGGCATCGAAGACCGCTGTCATCACGAGGGCGAGCACGCTCGGCAGCACCGCCATCGACAGCGCGCCCTTGATGTCCATCGCGCCGATCAGCGAAGCATGGCCCGGTGCAGACAGCGAAGGCAGCGCGAAGATGCCGTGAAAGCGCACGGACGGATCGAACGCGAGGCCGATCGCGGAGAGGCCGACTACCACCAGCAGAATGCCGCCCGGCACGCGCCGGCGCTCCAGACCGAAGATCGCGGCGAGCCCGAGAATCGACATCATCACCGGGAAGGCGTTGATGTGCCCGAGCGACACCGGCATGCCCGGCGCGGGATTCTTGACGATCAGCCCGACTTCGTTCGACGCGATCAACAGCAGGAACAGGCCGATGCCGATGCCCGTGCCATGCGCGACGCCCGTCGGCAGGTTGCGCAGGATCCACGAGCGCACGCCGGTGACGGAGATCGCGGTGAACACGAGGCCCATCAGGAACACCGCGCCCAGCGCGACCGCCGGCGAGAGTCCCTTGCCGAGCACGAGGCCGAACGCCGTGAACGCGGTGAGCGAGATCGCGCAGCCAATCGCGATCGGCAGGCGCGCCCAGATGCCCATCAGGAGCGAGCCGAATGCAGTCGTGAGGCACACGGCGACGAACACCGCGCTCGTGTCGAAACCCGCCTTGCCGAGCATGCCCGGCACGACGAACACCGAATAGACCATCGCGAGAAACGTCGTCACGCCGGCGACGACTTCGCGCCGTTGCGTGCTGCCGCGAGCGGAAATGCCGAAATACCGGTCGATGAAGCCGCCACGTTCGGCGGACTCCACGGATTCCTCGCGATCGATTGATGTGATGTCGGCCAGCGGCCGGGCAGGGGATTCCATCATGAGCTACTCCTTTATCAGCACGCTGAAACGGCTGGTTCCGGGCGCAGACAAGCGCGCGGGGCCGTCGTCAGGGTCGTCTCGTCTGTGTAGTTTTGGGTTCGATCCGCGCCAGCGGCGGGGCTGGACTCGGTCAGGACAGAGACTAGGGGAACACAAGTCACGATCCAATCTCAAAAAAGGCATGCCGCGCATGCCGGCATCCTTATAAGTCTTGCGGGGCGGGCGATAGCGGCTGATGCCCCCGATGCAAACCCCAATGAAAAAAGGCCAGGCGCGCGGCCTGGCCTTGCTGCAAACGTCGGGGTTTACGTGGACAAAATCACTGAATCACGCGCGATACGCCTCGTCCGCGCGGATCGGACATCGGCTCGGGCGTATCGCCGTCGATGCGGATCGCCTGGATGTCGCCGTTGAATCCCTGCATCGTGAACGTGTAGCCCTTCGCTTCGAGCGCTTTCACGACTTCCGGATCGAGCGCGTGGTACGGCTCCTGATAGATCGTGTTCGGCGGCAAGAGCTGATGATGAAAGCGCGTCGCGCCGACGGCTTCCGGCAGCGGCATCGAGAAGTCGTACACGTTGGAGAGCACCTGGAATATCGACGTGAAGATGCGCGAGCCGCCCGGCGTGCCGATGACCATCGCGACCTTGTCGTCCTTCGTGAGGATGGTCGGCGTCATCGACGAGAGCGGGCGCTTCTTCGGCGCGATGGCGTTGGCATCGCTGCCGACCACGCCGAACATGTTCGCGACGCCCGGCTTCGACGAGAAGTCGTCCATTTCGTCGTTCAGCACGATGCCCGTGCCTTCCGCGACGACGCCCGATCCGAAGTAGCCGTTGATCGTGTACGTGTTCGACACCGCGTTGCCCCATTTGTCGACGACGGAGTAGTGCGTCGTCTCGGCCTTCTCGGGCATCGTGGTGCCGAGCCCCGGCAGCACGCTCTTGGTGTCGGAAGGCGTCTCGGGATTCACTTCCTGCGCGCGCTTCAGGATGTAGTCGTCGTTGGTGAGCTGCGCGACCGGCACCTTGTAGAAGTCGGGATCGCCGAGATACTGCGCGCGATCGGCGAACACGCGCTTCTCGATTTCCGCGACGAGGTGGATGTACTGCGCCGAATCGAGCGGGACGTTCTCGAACTTGTCCTTCAAGTCCGCCTTCATCTTCAGCAACTGCACGAGGCCGATGCCGCCCGAGCTGGGCGGCGGCGCGGTGATGATCCGGTAGCCGTTCCAGCTCGCGAGAATCGGCTGACGCCACACCGCCTTGTAGTCCTTCAGGTCGCGCTCGGTGATGAGGCCGTGGCCCTTCATCGACGCCGCGATCAGTTCGGCCGTCCGGCCTTCGTAGAAGCCCTTCGCGCCGTTGTCGGCGACGCGCTGCAAGGTCGCCGCCAGATCCGGCTGCTTGAATACCGCGCCCTGTTTCATGCCGCCGAAGTAGAGGTCGAAGTTGGTCTTGCCCGCGAACTCCTTCGACGCCTTGTCGCGCCGGTCCTGCAACTGGTCGTCCACTTCGAAGCCGTTCTGCGCATACGCGATCGCGGGCGCGAGCACCTGCTTCCACTTCAGCTTGCCGAAGCGCTTCTGCGCCTCCCACATGCCCGCGACCGTGCCCGGCACGCCCACCGCGCGATGGCCGTACAGGCTCATGCCCTTGATGACCTCGCCCTTGTCGTCGAGATACATGTTCTTGGTCGCGGTGAGCGGCGCGCGCTCGCGATAGTCGAGAAAGTACGGCCGATGGTCCACGTAGAGCGTCATGAAGCCGCCGCCGCCGATGTTGCCCGCTTCCGGATACGTCACGGCGAGCGTGAAGGCGATGGCGACGGCCGCATCGACGGCATTGCCGCCCTGCCTGAAGATCTGCTCGGCGGTTGCTGCCGCGTATTTATCCGCGACGGCCACCGCCGAAGCGGTGAGTACCGCCGGCTGGGTATCGGTTTTCGCGTAGGCCGGCGTGCTCTCGACGAAGCCCGTCGATACGAAAAGCGCGGCGGCCGCGAACGCGCCGAGCACCGATGAGCGCATGCGTTGTTCCAGTTTCGACGACATCCCTTCTGTCTCCTTGGCTTGCGGTGAAAATGGGCTTATACCATGATCGCGGCCGCCGTCGGAAAAGCGGGAGGCTTATGGCATCAGCTGCCCGCCGTTCACGTCGATGATCTGACCCGTCACGTAGCGCGACATCGTCTCGGAGGCGAGATACAGGAACGCGCCGCTGCAATCGTCGGGCTCGCCGATGAAGCCCATCGGAATCGACTTGCGGAACGCTTCGAGCTGCTCGGGCGACGTGAAGCGGTCCTGGAACGGCGTCTGGATCACGCCGGGCGCCACGCCGTTCACGCGAATCTTGTCGGCCATGAGTTCCTTCGCCATGCCCTTCGTGAGCGTGCTGACAAAGCCTTTCGACGCCGCGTACAGCAGCGCGCCCGGGCCGCCGCCGTTGCGCGCCGCCACCGACGTCACATTGATGATCGAACCGCCGCCGTTGGCGCGCAGCGACGGCAACGCCGCGCGCGTGAATGCCACGACCGAGCGCGCGTTGATGTGCAGGACTTCGTCGAAGAGTTCGTCGGTCACGCTTTCCAGCGGCTCGCGCTTCACGAGGCTGCCCGCGTTGTTGATGAGCACGTCGAGCTTGCCGAATTCGTCGGCGACTTGCGCGACGGCGGCGTCGATTGCCTTCGTGTCGCGCACGTCCGCGCCGACGGTGATCGCGTTCACGCCGAGCGCGCGCACTTCCTGCGCGACGGCGTCGGCGGCTTCCTTAGACTGGTTGTAGTGAATCGCGACGTTCGCGCCGTAGCGGCCGAATGCGCGCGCGGCCGCCGCGCCGATGCCGGTGCTGGCTCCGGTGATCAGAACCGTTTTGCCTTTCAGATCGTGCATGAGTGCTCCCGAGATGCGTGGATGAAGAAGAAGCCCGCCGCGCGAGAAGCGGACCGAGATGCGCGAACGAGCGATTAGAAATGTCGTCGCTGCCTATTCTGCACTTACATAACGCGTCGGACTATCGTTTGCGCCGAAAATTCATCGACGATCGCGGTTGCGCCGGGACCGTGCCAGCAAAGGCCGCGCCTCGTTTCGAATCTTGAGATTGCCGTGCCGGCGCCGCATGCGCAATCCAGCGCCGACGATCCGTTCGCTCTGCGCAAAAGCGTTATGCTTGGTCGTTGGGCAAGACGTTGCAATGCATCACGCAAGCGATCCGACAACGAACAGGAGACAGCGATGAATGCGAAAGTCGATCCGATTCCCGAAGGCCGCCACGGCGTGACGCCCTACATGACGGTGGCGGGCGGCGCTGCCGCGATCGAGTTCTACACGAAGGTGTTCGGCGCGACCGAAGTGTTCCGGCTCGATGCGCCGGGCGGGCGGGTCGGGCATGCGGAACTGTCGATCGGCGGCAACGTCGTCTATCTCTCCGACGAGTTTCCCGAAATGGACGTGCGCGGGCCGCTCTCGGTGGGCGGCACGCCCGTCACGCTGCATCTCTACGTGGAGGATGTCGACGCGGTCGCGCAACGCGCCGTCGACGAAGGTGCCACGCTCGTTCGCCCGGTCGCGGACCAGTTCTACGGCGACCGCGGCGGCAAAGTGCGCGACCCGTTCGGCCATCTCTGGTGGATCGCGACGCACATCGAAGACGTGTCGCCGGAAGAGATGCGCGTGCGCGCCGAGAATCTCTTCGGCGGCGCAGGCTGAAGGTTCGGACGCTGCGCGCTCAGTCGTCGAACGAGTAACGCTCGATGACGCGCAGCGCCGACTCCCTGAACGACGCGACCAGATCCGAACGGATGCCGCTGCTCGGGTACGAGAGCGCGTATTCGTATTCGATCGCGTAGTCGGCGGGCGCCTCGAACGGACGCACGACGACGCCGTGCGCGCGCCACACTTTCGCCGCGAACGGCTCGACGATCGACACGCCGAGCCCGCCCGCGACCATCGCATAGCGCGTGTGGGCGGTGTCGGTCAAGACCGTGTAGTTCGGGCGTTCCTCGGCGGCGGAGATGGTCGACTGCTCGGCCTCGTAAGCCTGCCGCGAATTCGGCAGCCAGCCGATGATCCGCTCGCCGCGCAGGTCCTGCGCGCGCACCACTTTCTTTTTCGCGAGCCGATGGCCGGCGGGCATCGCGCATAGCGCACGCGTGCGCAGCAGCGTCTGCACCTCGATGCCCGCGACAGCCGGAAACGCCTGGCTGATCGCGACATCGGCCTTGTGGTTCTGCAAGCTCAAGAGCACTTCGGGCACCTTCACCGAGTCGACGCGAATCGGCACGCCCGGATGGCGCTCGACGAAGTCCGCGAGGATCGGCGGCAGGAGCGTGGTCGCGAGCACCGGCATGCACGCGACGGTGAGGCCTTCGGAGGCTTCGTCGCGGATCATGTCGGCGACCTGCTTGAGCCGCTCCAGCCCAAGGAAATTCTCCTCGACCGACTTGTAGAAGCGCAGCCCCGCGGTCGTGGGATTCAGGCGGCCGCCGATTCTACTGAACAGGCTAAAGCCGAGGTCGGCTTCGAGATCGGCGATCAGGCGGCTGATGGCGGGCTGCGTGACGTGCATCTTGCGTGCGGCACCGACACTCGTGCCGGTCATGATGAGACTTCGAAAGGCTTCGATCTGGCGAAAACGGATCATTCTTGACTGAAAGCATGGATTGCAAATTCGGGACTCGAATCTTATAGGAAACAAAGACTTACTGCGCCGCTCAAATGGCGTTGGCACAACACAATGCGCTATTTGTCAAAGAAACGTCGCAAGTATGCGCAAATCACATGGCCTATAAGCACATGTGAGTGGATTCCGCCTTATTGTTGTTAAATACTCGCCGCCAACCTGAGTTGCTGCCGGAAAGCGGGTTAAGCGGAACGTCAGGCTGGCTAAGGACCGATTCGATCGAGTTTAGCCAGCCAAAGCTAGACGACGTTCCGCCAGTATGAATCGGGCCGATTATCCCGGCCTGCTACAACAACATGAGACAAGGCAAGAGGATCCCCATGACGTTCTTCGTCGTTCCCGCCATCCAGCCCGTGCATCGCGCGCGCGCTCCCCGCTCGGGCCATTCGATGCCGCGCCGCCGCGCCGTGTCCGCGATACTCGCCGCCGCGTTCGGCGCCGTCGCGCTGTGCGCGCAAGCCGCCATCGTTCCGCCGGGCGTACAACTCGCGGCGAAACAGGAACTGGTGCGCAACAACGCGTCGGAAGTCGAAACGCTCGATCCGAATTTCGTGGAATCGGTGCCGGCCAACAACGTGTCCGAGGACCTGTTCGAAGGTCTCACCGCCACCGACCCCGATGGCAACGTGCAACCGGGCGTCGCCGAAAAATGGGAGCAGAAGGACCCGACGACGTGGATCTTCCATCTGCGCAAGAATGCCAAATGGTCCAATGGCGAGGCCGTTACCGCAAACGATTTCGTGTACGGCTGCCAGCGTCTCGTCGATCCGAAACTGGCGTCGCCTTCCGCCGGGACGTTCGGCAAGTTTCTGCTGAACGGCGCCGAAATCATCGCGGGGAAGAAGCCCGTGAGCGAACTCGGCGTGCGCGCGATCGACGCGAACACGCTCGAAGTGAAGACGCCGTATCCGGTGCCCTTTCTGGCGAGTCTGGTGTCGAACACGACGCTCGGTCCCGTCAACAAGGCCGCGGTCGAAAAGTATGGCCGCGACTGGACGAAGCCCGGAAAAATCGTGAGCAACGGGGCGTTCGTGCTGAAGGAATGGCAGGTCAACAGCAAGCTCGTGCTGGTCAAGAACCCGAATTACTGGGACGCGTCGCGGGTGCCGCTGACGCAGGTCACGTATTTGCCGGTCGAGGATGAAAACAGCGACCTGAAGCTCTTCCAGTCGGGTGAGAACGACTTCATGATGCAGTTGCCGTCGGGCACCTACGCGAAGTACAAGCAGCAGTTCCCCGCCGACATCAAGAATTCGCCGATACTCGGCCTGCGCTATTACTCGTTCAACAATAAAGACCCGCTCCTGAAGGACGTGCGCGTGCGCAAGGCGCTTTCGATGGTCATCGACCGCGACATTCTCGCGCAGCGCGTGACCGCCGACGGCCAGATTCCCTCCTACGGCGTGATGCCGAAGGGCATCAAGGGTGCTGACGTGACGGCTTACGACTGGTCGACGTGGCCGATGGCAAAGCGCGTCGAGGAAGCGAAGAAGCTGTTGGCCGAAGCGGGCGTGAAGCCGGGCACCAAGCTGCGTTTCGCGATGAACACGAGCGAATATCACAAGAAGATGGCGATTTTCGCGGCATCGGAATGGAAGACGAAGCTCGGGCTGGACACCGAGATCGAAGCGATGGAATTCAAGGTGCTTATCAAGAAGCGTCATACGGGTGACTATCAGATCGCCCGCAACGGCTGGACCGCCGACTACAACGACGCCACCACGTTCCTCACGCTCGTGCAGTGCAATTCGGAACAGAATGACAACTCCAGCTGCAATCCCAAGGCCGACGCGCTCATCAAAGAAGCGAACGCGACCACCGATCAGGCTAAGCGCACGCAACTGCAAACCGAAGCGGCCAAGCTCGCGATGGACGACTATCCGATGCTGCCGCTCCTGCAATACACGCTCGTGCGGCTGGTGAAGAGCTATGTCGGCGGATACTCGCTGAAGAATCCGTTGGACCGTTATAGCAGCAAGGACCTCTACATCGTCAAGCACTGATGTCGATGGCGCCGCCTAAGGGCGGCGCCATCCGCGAGGAGAAAAAACATGTGGTCTTACACACTGCGGCGCGTACTGCTGACGCTGCCCACGCTGCTGCTCGTCGTCACGGTCTGCTATCTGCTGTTGCACGCGACGCCCGGTGGCCCGTTCGACGGCGAGCGCAAGGTGTCGGCGGAAGTGCTCGCGAACCTGCAGGCGAAATACCATCTCGGCGAGCCGCTCTGGAAGCAGTACCTGCTCTATCTCGACAGTCTCCTGCACGGCGACCTCGGCGCTTCGTTTCGCTACGCGGACTGGAGCGTGAACGAACTCGTGCTGCGGGCTTTGCCGGTATCGCTTGCGATCGGCGGCATCTCGATGCTGCTCGCGATCCTGATCGGCGTGTCGCTCGGCATTTTCGCCGCGCTCTATCGCAACAGTCCCGCTGACTACCTGCTGATGCTCGTCTCCAACGCGGGCAGCGCGTTCCCTTCGTTCGTGATCGGGCCGGTTTTGATCCTCGTCTTCGCGATCCTGCTGAAGTGGCTGCCGGCGGGCGGCTGGAACGGCTTCGACGTCCGCTATATGGTGCTGCCCGTCACGCTCCTCACGATGATCAGCGTCGCGACCGTCGGCCGCGTCACGCGCGCGAGCCTGATCGAAGTGATGAACACCAACTATATTCGCACCGCGTTCGCGAAGGGTCTGCCGCGACGGACCGTCGTCCTGCGCCATGCGCTGCGCCCGACGCTGATTCCGGTCGTCTCGGTGCTCGGGCCGCTCGCGATCGCGTCGATCACGGCGGCGGTCGTCACGGAATCGGTGTTCTCGCTGCCGGGCATCGGCAAGCTGATCGTGAACGGCGCGGCCAATCGCGACTACACGCTCGTCCTCGGACTCGTCGTGCTCGTCACGGTCGTGGCCGTGCTGCTCAACCTGCTGGTCGATCTCGCCTACGCGTGGCTCGATCCGAAAATCCGCTATTGAGCATCGAACCCAACATGAAATCTTCTCTCGCGCCGCTGCTCGAACAAGCCGCCGCCGCGCCCGTCGAAGGACGCAGCCCGTGGCAGGACGCGCGCATGCGCTTTCGGCGCAACAAGGCTGCCGTCGCGAGCCTCGTGCTGCTCGCGCTCATCACGCTTGCCTGCATTATCGGTCCGATGCTGCTGCCGAACGCGTTCGATTCCGCCGACTGGAACGCGATGAGCGCCACGCCGACCTTCGCGAACTGGCATCTCTTCGGCACCGACGAAACCGGCCGCGATCTGCTCGTGCGTTGTCTGATCGGAGGCCGCGTATCGCTTCTGATCGGCGCGCTCGCCACGCTCACGTCGGTGACGCTCGGCATCGTGTGGGGCGCGGTGGCGGGCTTCGTCGGCGGCCGCGTGGACAACGCGATGATGCGCTTCGTGGACATGATGTACGCGATTCCGTACCTGCTGATCGCGATCCTGATGGTCACGCTGCTCGGCCGCGAGTTCTACCTCGTCGTGCTCACGATCACCGTGTTCTCGTGGATGGACATGGCGCGCGTCGTGCGCGGGCAGACGCTCGCGATCCGCTCGAAGGAATACGTGGAGGCGGCGCGCGCGATCGGCGTCTCGACGAGCGGGATCATCGTGCGGCATGTCGTGCCGAACCTGCTCGGCATCGTCGCGATCTACACGACCGTGACCGTGCCCGGCGTGATTCTCACGGAGTCCGTGCTGTCGTTTCTCGGCCTCGGCGTGCAGGAACCGATGACGAGCTGGGGCGTGCTGATCCAGGACGGCGTCGGCGTGATGGAAAGCTCGCCGTGGATTCTGCTGTTCCCGGCCGCGCTCTTGTCGGTCACGCTCTATTGCATCAACTTTGTCGGCGACGGGCTGCGCGATGCGCTCGATCCGAAGGACCGGTGAGCCCATGTCGACTCTGCTCAAGGTAAGCGACCTCGAAGTCGCGTTCAAGACGCCCGACGCCAGCGTGCGCGCGGTCAACGGCGTGAGCTTCGATCTGCGAGAGGGCGAGACGCTCGGCATCGTCGGCGAATCGGGCTCCGGGAAAAGCCAGAGCGTGCTCGCGATGCTCGGTCTGCTGGCGAGCAACGGCCGTGCGAGCGGCCGCGCGATGTATCACGGCGAGAATCTGCTCGCGATGCGGGCGAAGGCGCTGAACCGCATCCGCGGCAATCGCCTCTCGATGATCTTCCAGGACCCGATGACGTCGCTCAATCCGTATTTGACGATCGAGCGGCAGATGACCGAGGTGCTGGAACTGCACAAGAACATGACGCGCCGCGCGGCAAAAACGCGCGCGATCGGCATGCTCGAAGCCGTGCGGATTCCCGAAGCGGCGCATCGTATCGACCAGTATCCGCACGAGTTGTCGGGCGGCATGCGCCAGCGCGTGATGATCGCGATGGCGCTCCTGTGCGAGCCGCAAGTGCTCTTCGCCGATGAACCGACGACCGCGCTCGATGTCACCGTGCAGGCGCAAATCCTCCAACTCCTGCGCAATCTCCAGCACGACTTCGGCACGGCCATCGTGCTGATCACGCACGATCTCGGCGTGGTCGCGGGTCTGTGCGAGAAGGTGATGGTGATGTACGGCGGCCGCGTGATGGAGCATTGCAGCGCGACTAACCTGTTCGCGCGGCCATCGCATCCGTACACGATTGGGCTGTTGCGCGCGTTGCCGCGTCTCGATCAGAGCGGCGCCGCGTTGCAGGGCATTCCCGGCAATCCGCCGAACATGGCGCATCCGCCCTCGGGTTGTCCGTTTCAGGAACGCTGCGTCGATGCGAACGCGCGCTGCGGCGAGCGCGCGCCTGCGCTCGAACCCTTGCACGGCGACGCCGCATGGCTGCGCGCGTGTTATCGCCCCGTCGAACAGCTGAAGTCGCTGCACGAGGAGGCGCGTCATGTCTGAGCCAACCATCCTGTCTGTGCGCGACGTGCAGGTGCATTTCAAGGTCAAGGCCAAGAGCCGGCTGCCGTGGGCGCCGTCGCGCACGCTCAAAGCCGTCGACGGCGTCAGCTTCGATCTGAAGGCGGGCGAAACGCTCGGCGTGGTCGGCGAATCGGGCTGCGGCAAGTCGACGCTTTCGCGCGCGATCCTTAATCTGATTCCCGCGACGCAAGGCGAGATCGTGTGGATGGGCAACACGCTTTCGGGCGCGTCGCCGCGCGCGTGGCACGACGTGCGGCGCGACATCCAGATGATCTTCCAGGACCCGCTCGCTTCGCTCGATCCGCGCATGACGGTCGGGCAGATTATCGCGGAACCGTTGCGCGAACACCGTCCGGGGATGTCGAAGGACGAAACCATGCAGCGCGTGCGCGCGATGATGGCGAAAGTCGGCCTGCGCGAACAGATGATCAACCGCTACGCGCACGAATTTTCCGGCGGACAGTGCCAGCGCATCGGCATCGCGCGGGCGTTGATCGTGGAGCCGAAGCTCGTCGTGTGCGATGAGCCGGTGTCCGCGCTCGATGTGTCGATTCAGGCGCAGATCGTCAATCTGCTGAAGTCGCTGCAATCGGAGATGGGGCTTGCGCTCATCTTCATCGCGCATGATCTCGCGGTGGTCAAGCACATCTCGGATCGCGTGATGGTCATGTATCTCGGCCACGTGATGGAGCTCGCGGAGAAGCAGTCGCTCTATGCCGAGCCGCGCCATCCGTACACGCGCGCGCTGCTGTCGGCGGTGCCGGTGCCCGATCCGGCCATCGAGCGCCGCAAGGTCGTGCAGATTCTCTCAGGCGATATCCCGAGCCCGATCAGTCCGCCGTCCGGCTGCGTGTTCCATACGCGCTGTCCGATCGCCGAAGCGCGCTGCGCCATCGAAACGCCCGCGCTGCGCACGCTGTCGGACTCTGTCGCGGCGGCGTGCCTCCTTGCCTGATCCCTTCATTACCCGACGACCCGTGAGCGCCATGAACTGAAGAACGACCCGCCTCGAAGCATCCGTCCCCTGTCGTCGCCGTCGATGCCCCGACCTTTACCGGTCGCCGGGCGCGGCATCGTGCATTCCATCGATTCACAACGGCGCTAAAGCAAGCAGTAGAAACAACAATAAGTGGAGATCATTCGTGAAAAAACAAAAGCACTCACTCGCGTTATCGATTTTGCTGTTCAGCGGTTTAATGGCGACGGCGGTATTCGCGCACGCCGACGAAATCGAAACCGACCCGCCTTCGCGCCATACCGAAGCGCCGCCGAGTTCACCGCCGAATACCGAAGCCGATGCGCCGGTCAGCAATCAGGCGAAATCGAATGGGTTTATCGAAGACTCGCATTTGAAACTGCTTTTCCGCTCCTATTCGGAGCACTTTGAAGTGGAAGGCGCGAAGAACAAGGATGCGTGGGTCATCGGCAATCAGGCGGTGTTCGAATCGGGTTATACGCGTGGATTGTTCGGCGTCGGTTTCGATGCTTCGCTCTTTAGCGCGTTGAAACTGAATGGCGGGCAGGGCGCGGGAAATCGTGTGCATTTGAACGCGGATAAAACGACGGGGCAAAACCAGCTTGCATGGACGTATCCGGGCGTCTGGGACGTCAAGGCGCGCGTGTCGAATACGGTGGTGAAATACGGCCAGCAACTCTTCGATAATCCCTTTCTCGTGCCGCACGATAATCGCGCCTTGCCGCCGACTTATCGCGGCTTTTCGCTCGCGAGCGACGAGATCAAAAATCTGACGATGAAGGCGGGCAGCGTCGATGCCGTGCTCGCGCGCGGCATGACGAGCACGTCGTCGCTCTACACGGAATACGGCGGCGTCAAGTTCAGCCGCTTCACTTACGCGGGCGGCGATTACACGATCGGTGACGATACCGCGATCTCGCTTTACGGCAGTCGCGCGGAGAACGTATGGGACCAGTATTACTTGACCGCGACGCACAGCATTGGCAGCCCGTCGACGATTCGCTGGACCGGCGCGCTGAATTATTATTACACGCATGACGTGGGCCAGAGCCGCGAAGGCCCGATCAATAATCACGCGTACAGCCTCGCATTGTCGGGACAGCATGGCGCGCATACGGTCCAGGTCGGTTTCCAGCAAATCGCCAGCAATCAGTTTTTCGATTATGTAGGCCAGTCGGCAGGCGATTTCCTGTCGAACTCGCTCGACGTCGATTACAACGCGCCGCATGAAAAGTCGCTGAGCCTGTCGTATTCGATCAATTTCAAGGATTACGGCGCGCCCGGCCTGAAAATGACGATGTGGACGGCCTATGGCTGGGGCGCGGACGCGACGGAATCGGCGAATCGTTATGCCGATCCGGATAGCGCACTTCACGGTCTGTACTGGAAAAACGGCGAGCCGGTTCACGGCACGCACTACGAATTCGGCGTGATTCCGAGCTATACGATTGCAAGCGGAAAGCTGAAGGACACATCGGTCAAGTTCTATTACATGCATCACCACGGCAGCAAGTACTACTCCGACAGTAGCAGCGACGTCTACCGCCTGATGGTGAATGTGCCGGTGAATGTATTCTGAGCTTACAGTCCTGAAAGGGGCTTGGAAGCATGCCTCAAACTGCGGCCGGAATCATCCTAGGGAAACCTACAATCACAAACTTTAGCATTACAACAAGCTTTCGACTATAACGTGAGTGCGTGCCGTGGATCGCCATGTCTCGCGTCACGTCTCAGGCCCGTCAGGCTTTCCTGCGGGCCTTTTTTTTCGCTTCGTCGTCTTTGTTAAGCGCTTGCTTTCAAAACCTTACGTTGAAGGGTTTCCTAGTGAAAACCCCATCGATTCTTTCGCTTGACTTACTTGATATATCACATACTGTGTATATCTAATCGCTCAGGAAAATTGGGCAAGACGGAGGGTGCCGATCGGCATCCCGAACGACAAGGCAATACGCCAAGGAGACAGGCAATGGAAACGGAACGTCAGGCAGGAGCGTCGCGGCTGGCTTCGCCGTGGGTACAACTCGTATTCGGCGTGATCTGCATGGCTATGATCGCGAACATGCAGTACGGCTGGACGCTGTTTGTGAACCCCATCGACGAAAAATATCACTGGGGACGCGCGGCGATTCAGGTCGCGTTTACGATTTTCGTGGTGACGGAAACCTGGCTGGTTCCGATCGAAGGCTATCTCGTCGACAAGTACGGACCGCGTCCGGTGGTCGTCATCGGCGGCCTCTTGTGCGCGATCGCGTGGGTGATGAATTCCTACGCGTCGTCGCTGCCGATGCTGTATTTCGCGGCAGCCGTCGGCGGCGTGGGCGCGGGCGCGGTGTACGGCACCTGCGTCGGCAACGCGCTCAAGTGGTTCCCGAATCGTCGCGGGCTCGCGGCCGGCATTACCGCGGCGGGCTTCGGCGCGGGATCGGCGGCGACCGTCGTGCCGATCGCGCACATGATCAAGAGCAGCGGTTACGAACAGACGTTCCTCTGGTTCGGCCTCGGCCAGGGCATCATCGTGTTCCTGCTCGGCATGGCGCTCTTCGCGCCGCCCGCCAGCATGCTCGCCCCGGCGAAGAATGCGCTCAAGCGCGCCGTCTACAACGCGAGCCCGAAGCAAGTGCTCACGTCGCCGATCTTCTGGGTCATGTACCTGATGTTCGTGATGATGGCGGCCGGCGGCCTGATGGCAACCGCGCAGCTCGGCCCGATCGCCAAGGACTTCGGCCTGCACGATTCGCCGGTGTCGATCCTCGGCCTGACGCTGCCCGCGCTGACTTTCGCGCTCACCATCGACCGCGTGCTCAATGGTCTGACGCGTCCGTTCTTCGGCTGGGTCTCGGACCGGATCGGCCGGGAGAACACGATGTTCATCGCGTTCGCGGTCGAGGCGGTCGGCATCATGATGCTGTCGAAGTACGGGCACAGTCCGGTGGCGTTCGTCGTGCTGACGGGCATCGTGTTCTTCGCCTGGGGAGAAATCTACAGCCTGTTCCCGGCGACTTGCGGCGATACCTTCGGACCGAAGTTCGCCGCGACCAACGCGGGTCTGCTCTACACCGCAAAGGGAACGGCCGCGTTGCTGGTGCCGTTCAGCAGCGTCATCACGACGATGACCGGAAGCTGGCACGCCGTGTTCACGCTGGCTTCGGGCATGGCGGCGCTCTCGGCCCTGCTCGCGATCTTCGTGCTCAAGCCGATGCGTAACGCCCACGTGCAGAAGCATTCGCGCGGGGACCTCGACATGACGTACGCCACGACCGTGAAGGACTGACGCGGTTCGCTCTTTCAAGCTTTTCCCTCGCGGCGGACGCTCACGGCGTCCGCCGTGTTCGTTTACAGCGAGCCTGTCATCGTCGCGAAAACGCGCTCCGCTATTACACTTGGCTTCTGTCCCTGTCAGCCGTTCGTGGGCAGGGACGCATGGATTCGTATGGTTAACCCCGATTTCAACGTAAACGAACAAAAAGGAACATGCTCCTTGTTGTTTTGGGTTCCTTTTTGAAAATCAGGGCCACGAACGCAGCATCGGTGTCCAAATAAAAAACGAACGAGACATGGATGAACCCTATGCCCAGCAGCACCTCCGGCCGCCTCTCGCGCGGCTCCCGCGCGCGCCTCGTCCGAGCCGCTTCGACTGCCCGTCTGCTCGATTCCTGAGCGCGCGCGAGAGCGCCCGGCGCGGGCCGTTTCGATGAACGCAATCTGGCGCCGAGCCGTCGACGACGCGCGCACGGTCATCGGTGGCGACGCGGGCAGCAAAACAGGCATCCACAAGGAGCGGAACTTGGTCTTGGAACTGGAGCGGGTCACCGTCGTTGCAGGCGGACAGACGTATCTGTACGGCGTCGATCTGCGCCTCACGCCGGGCGCGATCAACGTGCTGCTCGGCCCGACGCAGGCCGGCAAGACGACGTTGATGCGCGTAATGGCCGGCCTCGACAAGCCGACGAGCGGCCGCGTGCTCGTCGACGGACGCGACGTGACGGGCGTCGGTGTCAGACAGCGCAACCTCGCGATGGTCTATCAGCAGTTCATCAACTATCCGGCGATGACCGTGTTCGAAAACATCGCGTCGCCGCTCAGGCTGCAAGGCATCGCGGCGAAGGAAGTGGATGCGCGCGTGAACGAAGTCGCCGCGAAGCTTCATATAGAACATCTGCTCACGCGCCGTCCGGGCGAGCTGTCGGGCGGCCAGCAGCAGCGTTGCGCGCTCGCGCGGGCGCTGGTCAAGCGCTCGTCGCTCGTGCTGCTCGACGAACCGCTCGTCAATCTCGACTACAAGCTGCGCGAAGAACTGCGCGCCGAACTCGCGACGCTCTTCGCCGACGGCAAGACGACCGTCGTCTACGCGACGACCGAGCCGCTCGAAGCGCTCTTGCTCGGCGGCCATACGGCGATCGTCGACAAGGGGCGCGTGCTGCAGCACGGCCGCACGCTCGATGTCTACGACGCGCCCGCGACCGTCGATGTCGCCGCCGTCTTCAACGATCCGCCGATGAACATGCTGACGAGCGACATCACGACCGAAGGTCTCGCGCGGCTGCCGATCGGCGTCGACGTGCCGGTGCGGCTGAACGCGGACGGCGGCACCTGCCGTATCGGCATTCGTCCCGGGCATCTGCGGCTCGCGGCGCGCTCGCCGCGCGCGATCGCCGTGCCGTGCCGCCTGGAACTCGCCGAACTGAGCGGCTCGGAAACGTATCTGCATGTGCGCACGAAGACGGGCGGCATCGATCTCGTCGCGCAGTTGCAGGGCGTGCACCAGATCGCGCTCGGCACCGACCTCGACGTGTTCCTCGACCCGGCCGATCTCTTCGTATTCGACAAGGACGCGAAGCTCGTGTCCCATCCGGAGGCGAGCCATGGCGCGCATTGAGTTCCAGAACCTCGCGCACGCCTATCGCCCGAACCCGGCGACGCTCGACGACTACGCGCTCCAGCCGATGAGCATGGTCTGGGACGACGGCGGCGCGTATGCGCTGCTCGGGCCGTCGGGATGCGGGAAATCGACGCTGCTCAATATTGTCTCGGGGCTCGTCACACCGTCCGAAGGCAAGGTGCTGTTTGATGGCCGCGACGTGACCGCGCTCTCGGCGCGCGAGCGCAACATCGCGCAGGTGTTCCAGTTCCCCGTGATCTACGACACGATGAGCGTCTTCGACAACCTCGCGTTCCCGCTGCGCAACCGCAAGCTCCCCCCGGCCGAAGTGAAGGCGCGCGTGCACGAGGTCGCCGAGATTCTCGACATGACGCGCGAACTGGGACGCAAGGCGAGCAACCTCGCGGCGGATGCGAAGCAGAAGATCTCGCTCGGGCGCGGCCTCGTGCGCAAGGACGTCGCCGCGATTCTCTTCGACGAACCGCTCACCGTCATCGACCCGCACATGAAGTGGATGCTCAGGCGTCAGTTGAAGAAGATCCATCAGCAACTGAAGCTCACGCTGATCTACGTGACGCACGATCAGGTCGAAGCGCTCACGTTCGCCGATGAAGTCGTCGTGATGACGAATGGGCGGGTCGTGCAAAAGGGCGGACCGGAGGCGCTGTTCCTGAGCCCGGATCATGCGTTCGTCGGTTATTTCATCGGCAGCCCGGGGATGAACCTCTGCCCGATCGCGCTCGATGCCGATGCGGTGAAGATCGGTTCGCAGCGCCTGCAAGTCGACGGCAACACGCTCGCCACGCTCCAGAGCGCGAATGGCGAACTGAAGCTCGGCATTCGTCCGGAGTTCACGCGCATCGCGGCAAGCGAAGAGCCGGGCGCGGTGAAGGCGCGGCTGCTGCGCGCGCAGAGCCTCGGCACCTACCAGCTCGTCACCGCCGATTGCGACGGCCACGTGTTCAAGGCAAAGGTGGAACCGCATGTGACGCTCGCCGAAGGGCCGGTATGGCTGCGGCTCGCCGCGCCCGAAACCGTGTTCTTCAGCAACGACGAAAGGATCGGACGATGAAGCCCATCAATCAGAAAGCGTGGCTTTTGGTCGTGCCCGTGTTCATCTGCGTCGCGTTTTCCGCGGTGCTGCCGCTGATGACGGTCGTGAACTATTCGGTGCAGGACATCATCAGCCCGACGCAGCACGTGTTCGTCGGGACCGAGTGGTTTCGCAACATCATCAACGATTCGGACCTGCGTGGCGCGCTCGGCCGCCAGGTGATCTTCTCGCTGTGCGTGCTGCTGCTGGAGATTCCGCTCGGCGTCGGACTCGCGCTCGCGATGCCCGCAACGGGCTGGCGCGCGTCGGCGGCGCTCGTGATCCTCGCGATGCCGCTCCTGATTCCATGGAATGTCGTCGGCACGATCTGGCAGATTTTCGCGCGGCCCGATATCGGCCTGCTCGGCTACTGGCTCAATCATGCGGGCATCGACTACAACTACACGGCGAGTCCCTCGGACGCGTGGGTCACGGTGCTCGTGATGGACATCTGGCACTGGACGCCGCTCGTCGCGCTTCTCTGCTACGCGGGCTTGCGCGCGATCCCCGATGCGTTCTATCAGGCGGCGGAGATCGACGGCGCGAGCCGCTTCGCCGTGTTCCGATACATCGAATTGCCGAAGATGCGCGGCGTGCTGATGATCGCCGTTCTGCTGCGCTTCATGGACAGCTTCATGATCTACACGGAGCCTTTCGTGCTGACGGGCGGCGGTCCCGGCGATTCGACCACGTTCCTCTCGCAGTACCTCACGCAGAAGGCGGTGGGCCAGTTCGACCTCGGCCCGGCCGCGGCTTTCTCGCTGATCTACTTCCTGATCATCCTGCTGTTGTGCTTCATTCTCTACAACTGGATGGAGCGCGTGGGCAAGGGCGGCCCCTCGACGACGGGAGACGACCATGCGTGACGACCGCCGCTGGATGCGCACGCTGACGATCGTCGTCTACATCCTCTTCGCGCTGATCCCGCTCTACTGGATGCTGTCGATTTCGCTGCGCACGAACGAAGAGACGCTCTCCGCATTCTCGACGTTTCCGCGCCAGATCACCTTCGAGAACTACAAGGTCATCTTCACCGATCCCTCGTGGTACTGGGGCTACATCAACTCGATCATCTACGTGCTGATGAACACGGTGATGTCGGTGCTGGTCGCGTTGCCGGCGGCTTATGCGTTCTCGCGCTATCGCTTTCTCGGCGACAAGCACATGTTCTTCTGGCTGCTCACGAACCGCATGACGCCGCCGGCCGTGTTCCTGCTGCCGTTCTTCCAGTGGTATTCGAGCGTTGGTTTGATGGACACGTATGTGGCCGTCGCGCTCGCGCACATGCTCTTCAACGTGCCGCTCGCCGTGTGGATTCTCGAAGGCTTCATGTCGGGCGTCTCGCGCGAAATCGACGAGACGGCGTATATCGACGGCTATTCGTTTCCGGCCTTCTTCATCAAGATCTTCTTGCCGCTCATCAAGTCGGGCGTCGGCGTGACGGCGTTCTTCTGCTTCATGTTCAGCTGGGTCGAACTGCTGCTCGCGCGCACGCTCACCACCGTGAACGCGAAGCCGATCGCCGCCGTGATGACGCGCACGATCTCGGCTGCGGGCATGGACTGGGGCGTGCTGTCGGCGGCGGGCGTGCTGACGATCATCCCCGGTGCGCTCGTCATCTACTTCGTGCGCAACTACATCGCGAAGGGCTTTGCGATGGGGAGAGTCTGATGATCACGTGGATGTACTGGACGCCCGAAGTCGCGATCTTCTTCGCGTGCATCGCCGTGATGCTGGCGGGCATGACGGTCTGGGAAATCCGCTCGCCGACGGTCGAGCGCAAGGGCTTTCTTCCTATCGCGACGACGCGCGGGGACCGGCTCTTTATAGGCTTGTTGACGGCGGCGTATCTCAATCTCGCGTGGGTCGGCGTGAGCGCGGAGGGCGCGAGCGCATGGCCCGGGTTCGCCATTTCGATGCTCGTGCTTGCGGTGATCATGTGGAAGGGCTAGCACTCCGATATCCGGTTATCCGGTTCCGTTGTTACCCCGAACGGGGGCCGGCAGATGATCCAAGGGGTGTGAGAGTGAGGAGAAGACAATGAAACACAGGAGACGGATCGTCGCGCTTGCAGTCGGAGGCATCTTCGCAGGGGCGCTGGCGAGCAGCGCCGCCCTTGCGGATACGGCGGCTGCGCAGAAGTGGGTCGACAGCGAGTTTCAGCCGAGCACGCTCTCGAAGCAACAGCAGATGGACGAGATGAAGTGGTTCGTCGATACGGCGGCGAAACTCAAGTCGCAAGGCGTGAAGGAAGTGCACGTTGTATCGGAGACGCTCGACACGCACATGTACGAATCGAAGACGCTCGCCAAGGCGTTCACGGAGATCACCGGTATCGCGGTGAAGCACGACATCATCCAGGAAGGCGATGTCGTCGAGAAATTGCAGACGTCGATGCAGTCGGGCCAGAGCATCTACGACGGCTGGATTTCGGACTCGGACCTGATCGGCACGCACTACCGCTATGGCGTGATCGTTCCGCTCTCCGACTACATGGAAGGCGAGGGCAAGGCCTTTACGAATCCGGGCCTCGACATCAAGGACTTCATCGGCACGAGCTTCACGACCGCGCCCGACAAGAAGCTCTATCAGTTGCCCGACCAGCAGTTCGCGAACCTCTACTGGTTCCGCGCCGACTGGTTCGCGCGCAAGGACTTGCAGGACAAGTTCAAGGCCAAGTACGGCTATGACCTCGGCGTGCCGGTCAACTGGAGCGCCTATGAAGACATCGCCGACTTCTTCACGAACGACGTGAAGACCATCGACGGCGAGAAGGTCTTCGGTCACATGGACTACGGCAAAAAGGACCCGTCGCTCGGCTGGCGCTTCACGGACGCGTGGCTCTCGATGGCCGGCGAAGCGGACAAGGGCATTCCGAACGGACTGCCCGTCGACGAATGGGGTATTCGCGTGACGCCGGACGGCTGCCATGCGGTAGGCGCTTCGGTGTCACGCGGCGGCGGCACGAACAGCCCGGCGGCCGTGTACGCGACGACCAAGTACATCGACTGGCTGAAGAAGTACGCGCCGCCCGAAGCCTCGGGCATGACCTTCAACGAAGCCGGTCCGGTGCCCGCGCAAGGCAAGATCGCGCAGCAGATCTTCTGGTACAGCGCTTTCACGGCGTCGATGCTCAAGCCCGGCAACGTGACCAACGCGGACGGCACGCCGAAGTGGCGCATGGCACCGTCGCCGCACGGACCGTACTGGAAGGACGGCATGCAGAACGGTTATCAGGACGTCGGCTCGTGGACCTTCTTCAAGTCGACGCCCGCCAACCAGCGCGCGGCCGCGTGGCTCTATGCGCAGTTCGTGACGTCGAAGAGCGTGTCGCTGAAGAAGTCGATCGTCGGTCTCACGTTCATCCGCGATTCGGACATTCATAGCGACTACTTCACGAAGAACGCGGACAAGTACGGCGGCCTGATCGAGTTCTATCGCAGCCCGGCGCGCGTTGCATGGACGCCGACCGGCAACAACGTCCCCGACTATCCGAAGATGGCGCAGCTGTGGTGGAAGAACGTCGCGACGGCGGTCGCGGGTGAGAAGACACCGCAGGCCGCGATGGACAACCTCGCGAAGGAGATGGACCAGGTGCTTGCGCGTCTGCAACGCGCGGGCATGAAGGTCTGCGCGCCGCAACTGAACGCGGAAAGCGATCCGTCGAAGTGGCTGTCGGACCAGCACGCGCCGTGGAAGAAGCTCGCCAACGAAAAGCCGAAGGGCGAGACGGTGAAGTACGACGAGTTGCTCTCGGCGTGGAAGAGCGGCAAGGTGCGCTGAGTCATCCGCGAAACGGCGACGCAATGTAAAACGGGCGACCCGGCAGGTCGCCCGTTATTTTATATGAGCACGCGCATCGCGCGGTTGGCCCGCCGCGTCTGGATGTTTCCCTCGATGCGCGTTGTCGCTGCTGCCGGCAGGTGGTCTCCTCGCCCGTTTTATCCGAGCGTTACCGGCGCGAGCGGTTATTCATGTCGGCATGATGCGCGTGCGTTGACTCCCCGATCCACCTGTCACAGCGACGCTTGCGCTCATGCGTTTCTCCAGTGCGTTACGTTTTTGCCGGGTTACCGGTCGTTGAACCGATGACCCAGTATCTCCGTTCAGGACGTTCGCGGGAAACCCGCCGCGCGCAGGGAACGCGCGCGTATTCGGGGGACTGGCGAAAGCAGGGAGGGCGCGTCAACCCGGCTTGCCGTCCGCGCGCGGACGCCAGAGCGGTCGCGCATAGCCCCCCAGGTAGAGCGCGAAGCCAAGTACCCAGCAGGTGCCCGCGATCGCTATCCAGAGCATGGCGAAGTGCGGCGCGAGCAGCGGGCCGAATACGCGCAATGCCGATCCGGCCATGACGAGCGCGTAGCTCGCGATGTCGCGCGTATCCGCGACGAGCGGACGCCCCGTGTGTCCGCGCGCGGTGCGCGTGACCATCGCGATGATCGCGCCGCCGATCACGCCCGCCGTGAACGCGTGCATCGCGATCGTGTGCGGCACGCGGCCGGCCGCGCTCAACGCGAGCAGCGCGAAGCCGAGCGGAATCCACGCATAGGCGAGATGCAGCACCGCGAGGATCGCCGGACCGCGCACGCGATACGATCGCCATCCGACCAGCCTTGCCACATGCGTCGCGCACGCGACAGCCGCGAGCACGAAGACGACGCGCGAGTCGATCGCGGCGGCATCGGCGAAGAGCGCGAGCACGGTGACGGGCCCCGCCGCGAGTTCGACCGGCCGCCACTTTCTCGCGACGAAACCGGGAATCGCGTTGGCGGTGAACATCGGAATGACGCGCCCGCCGATCACGCTGACGAGCAGCACGACGATGCCCGCGGCGGCATAGATGCAACGCATCGCGAGATCGGCGCGTCCGCTTGTCGTGAAGACGTGGAACGCGGCATCGAGCGCGCCGAAGACGAAGAGCACCGGCACGATGAAGTAGTTGCGCCGGTTGCCGGCCTGCATCAGAGCCCGCAAGAGCACGAGCGCCGCGACCGGCATGAACGCGCTGTCGACGATCGCGGCGGGCAGCGCCGGACCGCTCCACACGAGCACGCGCGCCGCGAGCCACAACGCGACGAGTCCAGCGAGCGCAGCGCCTTGCGCGGTGTTGCGCCCGGTCCACGCGCGCACGGCGGTCAAGAGGAAGCCGACGATAACCGCCCCCGCGAATCCGAACAGCATCTCGTGCGCGTGCCAACCGACCGGGTTCGTCTTCAGCAGATAGCCGCCGCTTATCGGCACGCCGCCGAGCACGAGCAGCCATACGGCGAGTGCGATTGCCGCGCAAGCCGCGCCGCACAGATAGAACGGCCGAAAGCCGAGATTGAACAGGGCGAAGCGCTTGTGAGGCTGGTGCTTGCCGGGCGGCGCGACATACGCGGTCGCGGGCTCATGAATTGTCATTGCGATGTTCCCTGGCTGCTCGTCATTCCAGCGCCGCCGCCGGACCGAAGAACTCATAGCGGGTCTGCGATTCCGGTACGCCGAGCGCCTTCAGGTGCTTCTTCACGGCCTTCATGAAAGCGGCCGGTCCGAGGAAATATGCATCGACGTCGCGCGTTTCGGGCAGCCATTGATGCAGCCGCGCTTCGTCGATATGACCGAAACCGTGCGCGTGATCGTCTTCGTCGCGGCGATGTTCGTAGCAGTAGAAGCGCTTCAGTTGCGGATGACGTTGCGCCAGCGCTTCGATGTGATCGCGGAACGCGTGCACGCCGCCGTGGCGCGCGGCATGGATGAAATGCACGACGCGTTGGGTCGCGAGCGCGGCCTGCAGCATCGCGAGCGTCGGCGTGATGCCGACTCCGCCGCTGATCAGGACGAGCGGCTTCTCGTTGTGTTCGAGCCTGAAGTCGCCCGACGGCGCGAAGAGTTCCAGCGCGTCGTTCTCATGCACGTTCGCATGCAGATGATTCGACACCTTGCCGTTCGGCTCGCGCTTCACGCTGATGCGATACTCGCGTCCGTTCGGCGCCGCCGAGAGCGAATAGTTGCGGCGCACTTCCTCGCCGTCGATGACGAGCCGCAAGCCGATGTACTGGCCCGGATGGAAGTCGAGCAATTGGCGGCCGTCGTCGGGGCGGAAATAGAACGACGTGATCTCGTCGCTTTCCTCGACCTTGCGCGCGACGCGGAACACGCGCGTGCCGCGCCATCCGCCCGGCGCCTGTTCCTTCTCGCTGTAGATGTTTTCCTCGAGCCCGATCAGGATGTCAGCGAGCTGGTTGTAGGCCGCGCCCCACGCCTCGATGACGGCATCGGTGGCGATCTCCTCGCCGAGCACTTCGCGGATCGCCTTGAGCAGCGAACGTCCGACAATCGGATAATGCTCCGGCAGGATGTTGAGCGCGACGTGCTTGTTGATGATCTGCGAGACGAGGCCGCCGAGCTTGTCGAGATGATCGATGTGACGCGCGTACATCAGCACTCCGTTGGCGAGCGCGCGCTGTTGCGCGCCGCTTGCCTGGTGCGCCTGATTGAAGAGCGGGCGCACTTCGGGATTCTCGTCGAGAAGCATCTTGTAGAAATGCCGCGTGAGCGCTTCGCCGCCGCTTTCGAGCAGCGGAACAGTGGCCTTGATGATTGCACGGTGTTCGGATGACAGCATCTTTGAGTCCTCGCGTCGGGTTGAATTATCCAGCGTTTCTATCCACGATCCGTGCCAGATTCGAATATCAAGAAAATCAATGGTTTATAATTCGGCATGGTCAATAAGACTCTGGTCAATAAGACTCCTTTAGTAGTCAATTCGACTGCAAAAGAGCTCCTCGACGCGCTCGTGCCGCTCATGCAAGACTTGTCGCGCGATCTCTCCGACACCGAGCGCTACCGGCGGCTCCTGCAAAGCCTGCGCGCCCTCTTTCCGAGCGATGCGACGGCATTGCTGCGTCTGGACGGCGACACGCTCGTGCCGCTCGCCATCGACGGTCTCACGAGCGACACGCTCGGCCGGCGCTTTCGCGTTGCCGAGCATCCGCGCTTTGCGCAACTGCTCGCGCAATCCGGACCGACACGATTCGCCGCCGACTCGAACCTGCCCGATCCCTACGACGGGCTCGTGAAGGGCGTCAGCGGCGATCTCGAAGTGCACGATTGCCTCGGCTGTCCGCTTTTCATCGGCGGCCGGCCGTGGGGCCTCCTGACGCTCGACGCGCTGGACCCGGCGCGCTTCGACAGCGTCGACATGGGTGCGCTCGAAGCCTTCCTGAGTCTCGCGGCAGCGACGGTGAGCGTGGTCGAGCGCATTGATTCGCTCGCGCGCACGAGCGAACAAGAGCACGAGCGCGCCGAAGCGTACCGGCAGGCGAGCGCGCCAAGCCGTCGCGAGATGATCGGCGCGAGCAAACAGCACAAGCGTTTGCAGGACGAGATCGCGATCGTCGCGAAGAGCGACCTGACCGTGCTCGTCACGGGCGAGACGGGCGTCGGCAAGGAACTGGTCGCGAGCGCGATCCACGCGCTCTCGCCGCGCGCGGGCAAGCCGCTCATCAGCGTGAATTGCGCGGCGCTTCCCGACACGCTCGTCGAAAGCGAGCTGTTCGGCCACGTGCGCGGCGCGTTCTCGGGCGCTTCGTCGGACCGGCGCGGCAAATTCGAACTCGCCGACGGCGGCACGCTCTTTCTCGACGAAGTCGGCGAACTGCCGCTCGCCGTGCAGGCGAAGCTGCTGCGCGTGCTGCAAAACGGACAATTGCAGCGCATCGGCTCCGATGGCGAACATACCGTCGATGTGCGGCTGATCGCCGCGACCAACCGCGATCTCGCGCATGAAGTGCGCGAAGGGCGTTTTCGCGCGGACTTCTATCATCGGCTGAGCGTGTATCCGCTCGTCGTGCCGCCGCTGCGCGAGCGTGGACGCGACGTTCTGCTGCTCGCAGGATATTTCCTCGAAGAGAACCGTCGGCGGCTCGGCCTGCAAAGCCTGCGTCTCGCTGCCGATGCGCAGACGGCGCTACTCGGTTATGCGTGGCCCGGCAACGTGCGGGAACTGGAGCATCTGATCGGCCGCACGGCGTTGAAGGCGCTCGCGGCGCATCGGGAGCGTCCGCGCATCCTCACGCTTCAGGCGGCCGACTTCGGCTTGTCCGATGCAGCCGGTCAGTTGATTTCGCCGCCGCAGACCGAGCCCGCACCGCAGGCGCCATCGCCGGCGCAGCAGGACTTTCGCGGCGCGGTGACGTCGTTCGAACGCACGCTGCTCCTCGACGCACTCGCGCGCCATGATCAGAACTGGGCCGCGGCTGCGCGTGACCTGGGCATGGACCGCGCCAATTTGAATCGACTGGCGAGACGACTCGGCCTCAAATAAGCGTCGAGCCGGATAGAAATTGATCTATGTCAAGAAAGCGCATTAAA
This sequence comes from Caballeronia telluris, assembly GCF_001544495.1. GTDB lineage: Bacteria > Pseudomonadota > Gammaproteobacteria > Burkholderiales > Burkholderiaceae > Caballeronia > Caballeronia telluris. Next base: position 91,368 of record NZ_FCNZ02000012.1, on the reverse strand, counting down.
GGCGGGCGATTTCTCGTCGCTTATTGTTGCCCGCATTAAAAAAGTGGTATTGATTATTCAAGTGCCAAGCGGTGCGCGCTTTGGCCGCGTGTGATTTCAGCGTTTTCGCATTCCCGGATGCAGGAATCATGCTGGCAATTTTCGACGAGTCTTCTAAGATCAGTTAAGCAAGCGACACCAGCAATCGCTTTGGCAGTGCCTTAACACAAGCCTGTTGCCGGATCGCCGCATTCTCCGGCGCTCCCGATGCAACGGGTCGAACATGGCGAATCGAAACGGGGGACACGTGGGACGACGCAGCGCCCTTTTCGTATTCGTGATCCATGCGCTTCTCGCGTTCTTCAGCATGAACGCCTTTAGCGCCGACGCGACGAACGAGCGCGCGCCCGACACGATGGCTGCCCGCGTGCTCGCCTGCGCCGCCTGCCATGGCCCGCGCGGCGAAGGCACCGACAACGACTATTTCCCCCGTCTCTCCGGCAAGCCCGCCGGCTATCTCTACAACCAGCTGCAAGCGTTTCGCGACGGACGCCGCAAGTATCCGCCGATGAACTATCTGCTCGCGTATCTTCCCGATGCGTATCTGCGCGACATCGCCAGTTACTTCGCGGCCGAACGTCCGCCGTTTCCGCCGCCGAGCACCGTGACCGTCGATGCTAAGACGCTCGCGCTCGGCAAGGCCATCGTCACGCAGGGCGATCCGTCGCGCAAGATTCCCGCGTGCGTCTCGTGCCACGCGGCCGCGATGACCGGCATGGAGCCCGCCATTCCGGGCCTGCTCGGCCTGCATGCCGACTACCTCAGTGCGCAGCTCGGCGCATGGCGTTACGGCACCCGCAGCGCGCTCGCGCCCGATTGCATGAAGAAGGTCGCGTCGCAGTTGAGCGACCGCGACATCACGGCGGTAGCGGCCTTCCTTGCGTCGCTGCCCGCGCCGGCGAATCCGGTGCCGGTTGCCGCCGGTTCGCTCAAGATGCCGCTCGCGTGCGGCAGCGTTCCCAACTAGCGGAGGAAGAGTGCTCATCGACGTGCCCGGTCTCCGACGCCTGCAACTGCCTTCGGCCCGTGCGCTGATCCGGACGATCGGCGCGCTGGCGATGTCCGGCGCGCTCATCGCCGATGCCGGCGCGCAGTCGAGCGCGCCCAAGGCGACGGCGGCGGGCGCGAAAGGCGATGCGGCGCAGATCGCGCGCGGCGAGTACCTCGCGCGCGCGGGCGATTGCGTCGCGTGCCACACGCTGCCGGCGGGCAAGGTGTTCGGCGGTGGCCGTCCGATGGACACGCCTTTTGGCACGCTCTTCACGCCGAACATCTCGTCCGACAAGGCGACGGGCATCGGCAACTGGACCGCCGCCGAGTTCTACACGATGATGCACACGGGCAAGTCGCGCGACGGCGAACTGCTTTATCCCGCGATGCCGTTCGGCTCGTACACGAAGGTGACGCGCGCCGATTCCGACGCGATCTACGTCTACCTGATGTCCACGACGCCGGTGAGCCAGCCGAATCGTCCGCATGAACTGCGCTTTCCGTTCAACAAGCGCCAGTTGCTGATCGGCTGGCGTTCGCTCTTTTTCCGTCAGGGCGAATACGAGCCCGATCCGAAACAGTCGGCGGAATGGAATCGCGGCGCGTATCTCGTCGAAGGTCTCGGGCATTGCTCGATGTGCCACACCGCGATCAACGCGCTCGGCGGCAACGTCGCGTCGAAGGCGTTCGAGGGCGGGCTGATTCCGCTGCAGAACTGGTACGCGCCTTCGCTCACGTCTAACAAGGAAGCCGGTCTCGGCGACTGGAGCATCGACGACATTGTCGGTCTCCTGCACGCGGGCATCTCGAACCGCGGCGCGGTCTACGGGCCGATGGCGGAAGTCGTCTACAACAGCCTGATGTACCTGACCGAAGACGACGTGCGCGCGATGGCGGTCTATCTGAAGGCGCTGCCGCAGCGCTCCGGCGACAAGTCCGAGCCGCCGACACCGGCCGTCACCGAGGCGCGCAACGATCTCGCGCCGCTCGGCAAGAAGGTCTACGACGCGCAATGCGCGCTGTGCCATGCGGCAGCAGGACAGGGCAAGCTGCCGCACTTTCCGCCGCTCGCGAACAACCAGTCGATCGTGATGAACTCGGCGGTCAATCCGATCCGCATGGTGCTGAACGGCGGCTATCCGCCCGGCACCTTCAAGAATCCGAAGCCTTATGGCATGCCGCCGTTCGCGCAGTCGCTGTCGGATGTGGAGGTGGCGGCGGTCGTCACGTATATCCGCACGACGTGGGGCAATCGCGGCGCGCCCGTGAGCGTGAAGGAAGTGAACGAACTGCGCTCGGCGCCACTTTACTGAGGACGTAATGAGCAAGCCATTCTCCGAGAGGGACGCGAGCGACGAAGCCGCCGTCGACGAGATCGTCGCAAGCGGGCCGACGGGCGCGATCGCGCTCGCGAGCATCGCGACGGCGATCGTCGTCGGCCTGTGGTTCGCGTTCTACTTCCTCGTCTTCCTGCCTCGCGGCGTGATTCAATAAAGGCCACGCACATGGCGACGAACCCTCCGCCGTCACATTCGCACGAAGTCGCCGAGCGCATCGAGAAGCGCTGGGCGATGGTCGTGATCGCGATCGTCACCGTGCTCGTCGCGATGGTGATCTTCACCGGCCTGAACTGGGCGATGATGCCGCCGTCGCGCGTCGAGACCGTGCGGCCGGAGACGCTGCACGTCTCGGGCGAATTCATCGAAAGCAATCTGGGGAGCGCGGTGGAAGCGGATGGATCGGTGACGGTACGCATCGTCGCGCAGCAGTACTCGTTCACGCCGCAGTGTCTCCTCGTTCCCGCCGACACGCCGATCACCTTCCGCGCGACGAGTTCGGATGTCGTGCACGGCTTTCTCATCACGAACACGAACATCAATTCGATGCTCGAACCGGGCTACATCTCGACGTTCAAGACCACGTTCAACAAACCGGGCGACCATCTGATGCCGTGCCACGAATATTGCGGTGTCGGGCATCAGGGCATGTGGGCGCATGTCAGGGTGATCGACAAGTCGGCCTTCATGCAGATGGCAGCCGGCCTGCCGGCGAATTCGCGGAGGTTGAGCTGTGTTAAATAGCAAGCGACTCGTTCTCGCGCACTTCTGGCTCGCGTTCGCGGCGTTCGGGATCGCGCTCTTGCTCGGTGCATGGCAGATGTATGTGCGCAGCCCGCTCGCTCCGTGGCTGCAGGACGCCGAAATCTACTATCGCTCCGTCACGGCGCACGGCTCGGCGATGGGCTATGTGTTCCCGACGCTCATCGCGATGGGCTTCGGCTACGCGGTCAGCGAACTCGCGCTCAAGAAACCGCTGATCGGCGTGCGCTGGGCGTGGGCGGGCTTTCTGCTGGTCGCGGTGGGATCGGTCGTCGCGATGGTGCCGGTCGCGATGGGCCTCGCGTCCGTGCTCTACACCTTCTATCCGCCGATGATCGGCAGCGTGTTCTACTACATCGGCGTGGTGCTCGTGGTGGTCGGATCGTGGATCTGGGTCGCGCTGATGTCGGTGAACCTCAATGCGTGGAAGCGCGAGAACCCGGGGCGCCCGGTGCCGCTCGCGATGTTCGCGACGGTGGCAGGCGCCTATCTCTGGGGCTGGACGGCGGTGGGCGCGGCGATCGAAATCCTGTTCCAGATACTTCCGGTCGCGCTCGGTCTGAAGAGCACGATCGACGCGGGACTCGCGCGCGTCTTCTTCTCCTGGACGCTGCACGCGATCGTCTATTTCTGGCTGATGCCGGCGTACATCGCGTACTACACGATCATTCCGCGCGCGATCGGCGGGCGGCTCTACAGCGATTCGATGGCGCGCATCTCGTTTATCCTGTTCCTCGTGGTGTCGATGCCGATCGGCATTCACCATCTGTTCGCCGATCCGCAAGTCGGCTCCGGCTTCAAGTTCATGCACTCGGTGTTCACCGCGCTCGTCGCGGTGCCGACGCTTTTGACCGTGTTCACGATCTGCGCCTCGGTGGAGATCGCGGCGCGGCTGCGCGGCGGCCGTGGCGCGCTGGGCTGGATTCGCGCGCTGCCGTGGCACAACCCGATGATGCTCGCGGTCGCGTTCTCGTTCGTCATGCTCGGCTTCGGCGGCGCGGGCGGCATCATCAACATGAGCTATCAGCTCGATTCCACCGTGCACAACACGCAGTGGATCACGGGCCACTTCCATCTGATCTTCGCGGGCGCGATCGTCATCATGTACTTCGCGATCGCATACGACCTGTGGCCGCATCTCACCGGCCGCGCGCTCGCGAACGTGAAGCTCATTCGCGCGCAGTTGTGGCTGTGGTTCATCGGCATGATCGTGCTGACGTTTCCGTGGCACTACGCGGGCATCCTCGGCATGCCTCGCCGCATGGCCTTCTACGACTATTCGAACCCCGAGATCGCGGCGCAGGCGTTTTCCGTGATTCTCTCGGTGATCGGCGGCTTCATCCTCGTCGTGTCGGCGGTGCTGTTCTTCGTCGTGCTGATCCAGGCGCATCGCGGCGAGCGCATCGTGCCGGAAGAGTTCCGCTTCAGCGTCGCCGTGCACGAGCCGCGCACGATTCCGGTCGCGCTGAACGGCTTCGCACTCTGGCTCGCGCTGATGATCGGCCTCACGCTCGTCAATTACGGCTACCCGATCGCGCAACTGATGACGCGCTCGGAGACGTCGGTGCCCGCCGTTCCCATCGGAGCGCAGCGATGAGCGACGAACGTCTTTTCTCGGTCGGCAATCCGTGGTTCAAGGCGAGCGTCGCCGCGACGGTCGGGCTCGCGCTGGTATCCGCGATCGTCGGCTTCGTCTGGCTGCCGTCTGTGCAAAGCGATGCGCAGTTCAAGGGCATCTGGAACGCGATCTGCAGCGCGGCGGGCGTGCCGCAGAAATGGTTCGGCGGCGGCGAACCGGTGGCGTCGAAGGTCAAACTGACGTCGGTCGAAGTGACGCCGCAACTGCTCGCGCATCCGAGCAGCAATTCCATCGGACGCGGCGCGACGCTCGCGCTTCGCTGCACGATGTGCCACGGCGAACGCGGCATGAGCGACGCCAATTCGCCGAATCTCGCGGGGCAATACGCGGTCGTGATCTACAAGCAGTTGCTCGATTTCCAGCACGGCGTGCGCACCAACGCGGTGATGTCGCCGATGGCGATGAATCTCAGCGACCAGGACATGCGCGATCTCGCGGCGTATTACGCGAGCCTGCCGAGGCCGCCCGCGCAACGCCGCGTGAGCGAGGCGAACGCGCCGGCGATCGTCGCGCACGGTTCGCCGATGCGCAATATCGCGCCGTGCGCGGCGTGCCACGGCGGCATCGACAGCAAGGCGGGCAGCCCGTGGCTCGACGGTCTTCCGGCCGCCTACACGAAGGCGCAATTGCAGGCGTTCGCGAACGGCACGCGCAATAACGACATCAACGAACAGATGCGCAACGTTGCGCGCAACATGACGCCGGACGAGATCCACGCCGCCGCCGAGTATTACGCAGGCGTCAACGCACGCTGAGCGCGCACGGTCGTTCGTCCACACCGCTTGCGGTGTTATCGTTGCTCGCGCGGGGTGCGTTCTGTATCTTGGGCTTGTCGAAACCGTCATCGCAGACAAGGCCAGGACCAGCACATGGAAGCCGACGCAAACTCCGGCGCGCATGAAGACCCGCGCGCGCCGATACGAACCGACGTCCTGATCGTCGGCGCGGGGCCGGTCGGCCTCTTCGCCGCGTTCGAAGCGGGCGTGATCGGGCTCTCGTGCCAGATCGTCGATGCGCTCGGGCGCGTCGGCGGGCAGTGCATCGAACTGTATCCCGACAAACCCATCTACGACATTCCCGCGATTCCCTCGTGCACCGCGCGCGAACTCGTCGAGCGGCTAATGCAGCAGTGCCGTCCGTTCGATGTCCCGATCCACCTCGATCAGCGCGTGATGGACCTCACGCAGCGCGACGACGGCCGCTTCACCGTGCGCACGGAGCAGGGCATGACGTTCGACGCGGCGGCGATCCTGATCGCGGCGGGCAACGGCGCCTTCCAGCCGCAACGCCTGCTGTTGCCCGACGCGACCGCGCTCGAAGAACGGCATGTGTTCTACAGCGTCGCGCGGCTCGCGGATTTCGCGGGCAAGCACGTGGTCGTCGCGGGCGGCGGGGACTCCGCGCTCGACTGGGCGCTCGCGCTGCGCCACGTCGCGCAACGCCTGACGCTCGTGCATCGCCGAAACGGCTTCAGCGCGACGGCCTCATCGGTCGACAGCATGAAGCGCGCGGTCGCGGCGGGCGAGATGGATTTCGTCGTCGGGATGATCGGCGGGCTGGACGCGCCAGGCGGCGCGTTGCACTCGGTCGCGGTCAAGCAGGTCGAGGGCAGCGTCGAGATTCCCGCCGACATGCTCGCCGTGCTGTACGGCCTCGTCGCGGACCTCGGCCCGATCGCGAACTGGGGACTGGAGATTCGCGGCGGCCGTATCGAAGTCGATACGTCGAACTACGAGTCGTCGCGGCAGGGCATCTTCGCCGTTGGCGACATCGCCAATTATCCCAACAAGCAGAAACTGATCCTCTCGGGCTTTCACGAAGCGTCGCTCGCATTGCGAAAGGCTTACGCGTATGCGTATCCCGAGAAAAAGCGCGTGCACGTGCATTCGAGTTACGACGCAAAGCTCGCCGAGCGCGTGCAGGCGACCGCTACGTAACCGCGTTTAGCGCGATCGATTCGCCGCGTCGTGCCGTTCGTTGTTCCACTATCCGAGACGGCCGGCGCGCGCGTTCGAGTCGACCCGAGAGCAGGACTGGCGCCGCGAGATTTATGCTCCGCGAGCATGGCGCCGATATTTCTTACGCGGTAAGGTATGGCCTCGCAGCGCATCACATCGTCTACTACATAACGAACTTCCTTTGCCCGCCGGTCTCGCGCGACGCCTTCGCGCCGCCGGCGCTGCCGCTTCATTTCGGCTTGCAGTCAATGCCCGGTGCGTGCATGCGCCGGGTCTTCCTGATCTGACGAGAAGAGGTGCCACATGGATGGACGAACCATCGGTATCGACCCGTGGTCGCAGACGGTCGGCTGGCTGACGCTGCAGTCGGCCGCGACGAACGTACGTGCACGCGACCCGCAGCGGGAAAACGAAGCGATCGCGACGCGCGGACGCTGCGCAGGCGATGCGCCCACGCACGCGAACGTCGTGGTGAGCGTGATCGACCGGCCGACGTCGAGCACCGCGACGGTCGCCTGGTGCGACCCGCGTTCCTGCCGCTACGGCGATCAGGTCTGGCGCGCGAGCGTCGCCCGCCAGCCGGGCGTCTGCGCATTGAGCGGCAGGAGCATCGGCCGGGGCGACGCAATCTATCGGCCGCGCGCGTGCCGGCCTTCGCCGCTCAACGCGGGCGCGATGATCCTCGCGACGGTCGTCGAGGACATGCCGCGCGGCTAGACGGGCACGCGGCGTGCTCCGTGGTCCGGTTTTCATCGACTGCGGAGGCTTCGGTGGGCGCACGCATCGTCGGGTGGCTGCTGCTTGTGCTGATGGCGGGAGCGGCTGCTTTCGGCTACGCGGTGTACCAGGGACGGGTGGCGGTGCCGGATCGATGGAATCCATTCGCGCCGCTCGACGTGCGCGAGCCGCGCGGGCCGCTCACCGCGCTCAAGCTGTGGCGCACCGTCCACGATCGCGAGCTGTGCGTGGCGACGCTCGAACGCTCCGGCGTCGCGTTTCGTCCAGTCGCCGATTCGACGACGCCCGCCGGTTGCGAACTCAAAGATGTACTTCGCGTGACACATTCGGATGTCGACTACAGCGGCCCGTTTCTCGCGACGTGTCCGCTCGCGATCGGCTTGGCGTTCTTCGAGCATCAGTATTTGCAGCCGGCGGCGGTCGAGATGTTCGGGCAGCGCGTGCGGCGCATCGAGCACGTCGGCAGCTTCGCATGCCGCAAGGTGAACAACCAGGAAGACGGCTCGCGCAGCCAGCATGCGAGCGCCAACGCGATCGATCTGACCGGCTTCGTGCTCGAAAGCGGACGGCGCATCACGCTCGCGCGCTGGAACGACGGTTCCGCCGATGCCGCGTTTCTCGAGCGCGTCCACGACGGCGCGTGCCATGCGTTCGACACCACGCTCGGTCCGGACTACAACGCGCTGCACCGGATGCACTTTCACATCGACATGGGACCGTATCGCATCTGCCGATAGCGCGGTCGCGCACATACTCGGCGGCCGAGGGCGGGCGGGTTCGTTAAAATCACGCTGTCACTCGACGTAAATCAGCAACATGAATCAATCAGAGGCCGCAATGGACGATCCCTACGAACGACGCGCTCTACTGCTCCATCTCGGCGATGTGCTGGAAGCGATCTTCTGCCTGTCGAAATGCGCGGATAGCCGGGCGAGCATCGGCGACGCGCTGCAAAAGGACGATGCTCTGGTGAGCTTCGCCATCCTGAGCCAGGTCGATGCCGGGATGCATCCGCAGGAATTCGTGCGGCGCGCGACGGGCGCGTTCTTCGTCTGGCCGAAAGCGCTGCTCGACGAAACCCTCAACCGGCGCCTGCTGGCGCAGACGGTGCAGCATGATCTCTTCGCGGGCAACGAAGCGGGATGGACCGCTTATCTGAGCGAGCGGCGCAAGGAAGTGCCGTGGTTCGGCGAAGATTTGCCCGATGTGCCGGATTCCAACAGCGCCGATGCCGGCGAAACGGACGTGGCGGCGGACTCCGAATCCGCATCGGAAGGCGCCAGGTCTTCGCGCTATTCGACGTGGCCCTGGCCCGCGAACGAATGAAGTTTCCCGCGCCGGCACAGCCGGCACTTTGCCGTTACTGCTTTTTCCCCATGCTGCCCGCTCCCGCGTCCATGCCCAGTCCGTTCGGGCGATCGGGCGCCGGTCCTTTCCCCGACGACGTCTTGCCCGGATCCTTTTTCAGCGCGTGATCCCAGGCTGCCGTCGCGCTCGCAGGCGATGTCGTGTTGTGCTCCTGATAGGCCGGCGTGCTGTCCGGCTGTAGCTTGTTCGGCTGTTGTTGCGCGCTGGCGACGATGGCGAGCGTACTGCCGAGCATGATGGCCGCGGTGCGGCCGAGCGCTGTGGAGATGTGTCTCACGATGATCCTCGCTGATGTGTTGCGCCTGCTGCAAATCCAGCAAGGATCGGTCCCGGAAAATGCTGCATGCGACCTGTGAGAGTCCGTCAAGCCCCTACGTTCATAGCAAGTACGTTGCGCGCCATCAACGCGAAGAAGCCACGCATCTCCAACAATAGGAGGTCTTCACTCAACGGCTCGAAACAGCATGAAAAGAAGTATCGCGGTACTCGGTCTGGCTTGCGCGGCAAGCCTTTTTGCCATGCCCGCCATGGCGAGCGACACGACGCAGGCAAGCACGTCGATGACAGGCATCCACGCGGGCGACGTGCTCGTCAGACTCAGGTCGATCAGCATCCTGCCTTCAGTACGCACGAGCGACACGCTCTCGGCGCTCAACGTCGGCGTGAACAACGCAACCGTGCCCGAACTGGACTTCACGTATATGGTTACCGACGGTATCGGTGTCGAACTGATTCTCGGCACGTCGCGCCATCAGGTCACGTCGAATCTTGGCGGGCTAGGCGGCGTCGGCGTGCTGCCGCCCACGCTGCTGCTCCAATATCACTTCAATCATGCGGGAACGGTGCGGCCTTATGTCGGCGCGGGGCTCAACTACACGCTCTTCTACAACAACGGCCTGCACGCGGGCGGACAGTCCGTCTCGGTCAATAACCACAGCTTCGGCCCGGCGCTGCAGGCGGGCATCGACGTCGACGTGACGAAGAACGTGTTCCTCAACGCCGACATCAAGAAGATCTGGATGAAGACCGACGCATCGCTCGGCGGTACGCCGCTCGGCACGCTGCATATCGATCCGCTCGTGCTGGGCGTTGGCGTCGGCATGAAGTTCTGATAGCGGCAATGCCGTTTCGGCGGCGAGGGTAAAATCGAACGCTTTCACATCGATCCGACCTCGTCGCCATGTACATCGAAACACCGCTGCTGGAATCGCGTGCCCTGTCGCAACGGCTTGGCAAATCCATCTGGCTCAAGATGGAAGCGATGCAGCCCACGGGCTCGTTCAAAGCGCGCGGCATCGGCCATGCCTGTTCTGTCTACATGGAACGTGGCGCGCGGCGGTTCGTATCGTCATCGGGTGGCAATGCGGGGCTCGCCGTGGCCTATGCCGGCCGCAAGCTCGGCGTGCCGGTGCGGGTCGTGGTGCCCGAGACCACATCGGAGCGCGCGAAGCATCTGATCGGCATGGAAAACGCCGAAGTCATCGTGCATGGCAAGTCGTGGGACGAGGCGAACCGCTTCGCGCTCGCGTCGTGCACCTCCGCCGACGCCTTCCTTCATCCCTTCGACGATCCTCTCATCTGGGAAGGCCATGCGAGCATGATCGACGAGGTCGCGCGCGCCGCATCGAAGCCGGATGCGGTCGTGCTCTCGGTGGGCGGCGGCGGGCTTTTATGCGGCGTGGCGGAAGGCCTGCGGCGCAACCGCTGGGACGACGTGCCGCTCGTCGCGGTGGAAACGACTGGCGCGGCCTCGTATGCCGCATCGCTCGAAGCGGGCGAACGCGTCGAGTTGCCTGCGATCACAAGCATCGCGACGTCGCTCGGCGCGCGCAGCGTCTGCGCGGAAGCGCTTGCGATCGCGAAACGGCGTGCGGTCACGAGCGTGGTCGTGTCGGACCGGCAGGCGGTCGGCGGATGTCTGGAAATGCTGGACGAGCATCGCGTCGTTGTCGAGCCGGCGTGCGGCGCTTCGGTCGCCGCGCTCGATTCGGACGTGCAACTTTTGCGCGATGCCCGGAATATCTTGCTGATCGTGTGCGGCGGAGTCGGTACGAATGTCGAACAATTGAAGCGCTGGAGCGCAGAATTGCTCTAGGCACCGAATTCGCTTGACAGTCAATCAGAGAACACGTAACGTTCGGGTCGAAGTGTTCAAGAAGCCCGATTGTCGTTCATCATCCTCCGCCTGCGGTATTTGTTGTCCTCTCTCCCTTCCTTGATGCTTCTCTCGTCCCGTTCGGGATGGTTTTAATTTTTTTACTCAAGGAATTCTCATGGATACCGGTACCGTCAAGTGGTTCAACGACAGCAAGGGCTTCGGCTTCATCACCCCGGATAAGGGCGGTGACGACCTCTTCGCGCATTTCTCCGAGATCCGAAGCGAAGGCTTCAAGACCCTCGCGGAAAACCAGAAGGTCAGCTTCGAAACCAAGCAAGGCCCGAAGGGTCTGCAAGCGTCGAACATCACGCCGCTGTAATCACGCGCTGTAAGTAGTAGATACAACGCTCGTCGCGGATCGAACCATCGGTCCGCGACTGTAGCTGAACCTCGCGGAGCCTCTTAGCTCCCAGCAAGGTTGCCGCCCAGGCGGTACACCATCGCAGCGCCCCTTCAGCATATCCCAGCGTTTTTTCTCGCATCTTCTAGCGGTTCATTCAGGCTTTAAATCCAGCGTTGCGCCTGTGGCCGGCATGCTTTGCCGCGACCCCCGCGTGCGCTCGCACCATCATGCAAAACTCAAATATTCATAACTACAACGGCTACAAAGTATTGCCGTCGGCACATCGTTTGCCTGACGGATCGTTCTCATCCGACCTCCTGCTCGAACGCCGCGACGGCACGGGCGAGGCAGCGCGCTACCAGTTCCACGTCCTCGATTATTTCGACGACGAACAGGACGCGCTCGTCCATTCGTGCCGCTGGGCACACGCGTGGGTGGACTGCCGCGGCTGATCGCTGACGGCGGTTGTCGTACGTGCCGCAGCGAACAGTCGGCTTGCGGCGATTCATGCGGGCGGGCGTCTCATGCAGCCGGAATGCACGAAAATGGCGGAAGAAGCCGGTGCTTCTGGCGTGGCATGCCACGCAGGAACGGTATCCTTGACTGCAGGCCGGGCGGCAACCAAAGGGGGCTCGAACGACAAGCCGAGCCGCCATGTGCCGACCACCGCCGCTACGATTACAAAACACCGCTTCGGGGTTCGCACGCCAATGAGACTGTCCACCTTTGCCGGAATCGCACTGCTCGCCGCCAGCGGCGTCGCGCTCGCGCAGCAGCCGCTGACTTTGCCCGGCCGCAGCCAGAGCGCAGGCCAGCAGGCCGTCGATAACGCCGCCTGTTACGCCTACGCCAACCAGAACACACGCGTCGTCATGGCGCGCGAGCCGCAGACCGCGCCGCGCGATCAGCCGCGCGAAGCACGCCCGCTCGTGGCGCCGCGGCCCGTCGAGCCGCCGCTGCCGCCGAGCGCGTCCGGTGCGGTTGCCGCTTCGGCTGCATCGGCGCCGATGTCCGCCAGCGCGGCGATGCCGGCGAGCGGCGCATCAGCGGCAATGGTCGCGGGTGCGTCGATGCCTGGCGCCGCGTCCGGTCCTGGCGCAGCGTCGACGGCCGGCGCGAGCGGCGCATCGGATGCCGCCTACGCGGAGATGAAGATGCCGCCGCTGCCGCCGCCCGAGCCGCCGATGGCGCGCTACTGGCGCGCTTACGGCGACTGCATGCAGGGCAAGGGCTACTTCGTGCGCTGAGCGCCGCGTCTCGCCCGATGCGCGCGGACCGGGCGAGCCCCGTCCGCGCGTTTCATTTTCTCGCGCGCTGCAACGCGAGGTGGTGCAGCAGCATGATGGTCTTGCCGTCGACGATCTCGCCGCGCCCAATCATGCCGAGCGCCTGATCGAGCGTCGGTTCGATCACTTCGATGTCCTCTCCCTCGGATGCCACGCCGCCGCCCTGCGCGATCCGCGACGCCGAATCGTAATAGGCGACGAAGAAATACAGCTTCTCGGTCACCGAACCGGGGCTCATGAACGCCTCGAAGACCTTCTCCACGTCGCGCACGCGATAACCCGTCTCTTCCTCCAGTTCCGCGCGGATGCGCTCTTCGGGCGATGCCGCGTCGAGCAAGCCCGCAGGCGTTTCGATCAGCATGCCGTCGTGTCCGTTGACGAACGCCGGCAGCCGGAACTGCCGCGTCAGGACGACCGTCTCGCGAAGCGGATCGAAGAGCAGGATGGTCGCGCCGTTGCCGCGATCGTAGGTTTCACGGCTCTGCCGTTGCCAGACGTTGTCGCGGCGCAGGAAGTCGAACGTCGTTTTCTTGAGCACATACCAGTCTTCGGAAAGAACCTCGGTCTCGATAATGCGTACTCGCTCTGCGGTCGGTGTCGACATGCGCGTGCTCCGCTGTGAGAAAAACACGTTCGCATGGTATCGTGCAGGTTCGTGTAAAAACAAGAAATTTCGTGCATACACATGCACCCGACGGATGCCGATGCTGACCTCACAGAGAAAGAAAGCGATCCTCGAAGCGCTCGCGCGCGACGGCCAGGTGGTGGCGAAAGCGCTCGCCGACGCATTCGGCGTGTCGGAAGACACCGTGCGGCGCGATCTGCGCGAGATGGCAGGCGAGGGGCTATTGCAGCGCGTACACGGCGGCGCGCTGCCGGCATCGCCCGCGACGGCCGATTTCGCGCAGCGCCAATCCATCGAATCGGAGGCGAAGCGCGCTGTCGCGAAAGCGGCGGCGGAAATGGTCGGAGAAGGGCAGGTCGTGATTGTCGACGGCGGGACGACGTGCGTGCAGCTCGCGCGCTACTTGCCGCGCGGCTTGCGCGCGACCGTCGTTACCCATAGCCCGAGCATCGCGATAGAACTGGTCGACCATCCGTCGATCGAGGTCGTCGTGATCGGCGGACGGCTCTTCAAGCATTCGATCGTGACGGTCGGCGCGGCCGCGCTCGAAGCGCTCTCGCACATTCGCGCCGATCTCTTCTTCATGGGCGTGACGGGCGTGCACGCCAGCGCCGGCTTTTCCACCGGCGATCTCGAAGAGGCCTACATGAAGCGCGCACTCGCTGCCCATGCCGCCGAGACGGTCGTGCTGGCCTCGTCGGACAAGATCAACGCGGCGTCGCAGTACAAGATCGGCGAGATCGCGATGGCGAGCACCCTCGTGGTCGAGCGCAACACGCCCGCCGCGCTCACCGACCCGCTCGCGGCGGCGGGCGTCTCCGTCGTGCGGGCGTGAGCGTCGCGACGTAGACGACGTTGTACGCCGCCGTGCCAATCGTCAGATTCGTGACGTAAAGCGGCTGGGCGTCGACCTTGGCGTCCGAAGGCAGGATGCGCAGTTTGCGCCGCTGCAATGTCTGCTGCTAGCAAGTTTGGCGCCCGCGCCGATCGCCGCGCCGGCCAGATATGTCACGGATTCCGAACGAAAAGTTTGTCGGCGATGAATGTAGAAGATGCCGTTGCATCCGCACGCGTGCAATCATCGGAAACGATGCTCGCGCGCCCCTGAACGCGAGCATCCGTCAGCGCAATGAACAGGCAAAGGAGCAAGAATGGACGAACCGACCCGCCAGCAAACGATTCACAAAGGCGGCTGTGCATGCGGCGCTGTGCGCATCCGGGTGAGCGCTGCACCGCTCGAAGTGAACCTGTGCCACTGCATGACGTGCAGGAAGATTCACGGCGCGCCGTTCGGCGTCTATGCAATCTTCGCGCGCGACGCCGCGCAGTTCGCCGGCGAGACCCGCGCGTGGTCGAGTTCGGCGACGGGCCGGCGGCACCACTGCGCGATCTGCGGATCGCCGGTGTATCTCGCGTTCGACGGCGTGCCCGAAGTCGAAATCCCGACCGGCCTATTCGACGAAGTCGGCCTCTATCCGCCGACCTACGAGATCTGGACCAAGCACCGCGAACCGTGGCACGACGCGCAAGGGCGCCCGCAGTACCCGGAAGCGGCGCCTTAGCCTGAGCGCGACGCGCGGCCGCGCCTCAGCACTCGACGATCGCCTTCACGACGCCCGCCTTCGGATCGAGCAGGCCGGAGAATTCGGCGGGGACGTCGGCGAGTTGCAGGCGGTGCGTGTTGAGCGCCGCACTCGGCACTTCGCCCGCGCGCATCGCGGCGAGCACGGTTTCGAAGTCTTCCGGCGTCGCGTTGCGGCTCGCGATGAGCGTCGCTTCGCGCTTGTGGAACTCCGGATCGGCGAACGAAATGCGCTCCGGCACGATCGACACCAGCACGTATTTGCCGCCGTGCGCGATGAATTCGAAGCCGCGCTCCATCGCGCGCGCGTTCCCGGTGGCGTCGAAGACGACGTCGAAGAATTCGCCGTCGGTGAGGCGCGAGAGTTCGTCCTTGTCGCCTTCGCCAATCTGCACGGTCGAGTGCGCCTTCAGTTCGCGGCGGCAGAACGCCAGCCGGTCCTCGCGCGTGTCGAGCGCGGTGACCGTCGCGCCGCGCAGGCGCGCGAACGTGAGCGCCGCCATGCCGATCGGCCCCGTCCCCACGACGAGCACGCGCTGGCCCGCCTGCACGTCGGCGCGGCGTACGGCGTGCGCGCCGATCGCGAGGAATTCGATCATCGCGGCTTCGTCGAGCGAGACGCCGTCGGCCTTGTGGACGAACTGCGCGGGCAGCGTGAGATATTCGGTGAACGCGCCGTCGCGATGCACGCCGAGCACCTGGATGTTCACGCAGCAGTTCGTCTTGCCTTGGCGGCACGCGATGCATTTGCCGCACGACAGGTACGGCATCACGTAGACCGGGTCGCCGGCCTGGAGTCCGCTTGCCGGATCGGCTTCCTCGATCACGCCGGATAGTTCGTGCCCCATCACGCGCGGATAGGCGAGATACGGCTGGTTGCCGGTGAAAATGTGCAGGTCGGTGCCGCAGACGCCGACGCGCTTCACGCGCAGCAGCACTTCATCCTCGCCGCGTTGCGGCTTGTCGCGTTGTTCGGCGCGCAGCAGGCCGGGCGTTTCGCAAATCACAGTCAGCATGTTTTGTCTCAGAATAATGTGGGGCGAGGCCTAATCTAGCGATCTCGCGCGATTTGGTCAAGCCAGTTGTTCTTCGGATGGAATTGGTAAGGCCGGTAGGGCGGCCGAGCGCGGCGCGTGGCTTCGTCATATATTGCAACGAGTCGCAACGCAGAGGACACCGGCAGTGAACGATCTTTTCGATTTCGTCGAGCGGCATCCGCGTCTTTTCGTGCTGTCCGGCGCGGGCATCAGCACGGATTCCGGCATCCCGTGTTACCGCGACCGCGAGGGCCAGCGTACCGGCCGCTCGCCGATTCTGCTGCAGGAGTTCCTCAATTCCGATCACGCCCGCCGCCGTTACTGGGCGCGCAGCCTGATCGGCTGGCCGGTGGTCGCGGGCGCCGAGCCGAACGCGGCGCATCACGCGGTGCGCGCGCTGGCGTCGCGCGGACGGATTGCGCGGCTCGTGACGCAGAACGTCGACGGATTGCACACGCGCGCGGGCAATGCCGACGTCATCGAACTGCACGGCAATATCGGGCGCGTGCGTTGCCTCGACTGCGGCGCGCAGCATCCGCGGGCGGCGGTGCAGCGCATGCTGGAGGCGGCCAATCCGGCGTTCGCGGGCCTCACCGCGCCCGCGGTGCCGGACGGCGATGCGCAAATCGAAGACCTCGATTTCGCCGCGTTCGACGTGCCCGCCTGCCAGCTTTGCGGCGGCGTGCTGAAGCCCGACGTCGTGTTTTTCGGCGAGAGCGTGCCGCGCGCCCTCGTCGACGATGCCGCCCGCGCGCTCGAAGCCGCCGACGCGATGCTCGTGCTCGGGTCGTCGCTGATGGTGTATTCGGGGTATCGCTTCGCCGAGTGGGCGCATCGCGCGGGCAAGCCGATCGCGGCGATCAACATCGGCCGCACCCGCGCCGATGCGCTCTTCGCGGTGAAAGCGGAACAGCCCTGCGCGGCGGCGCTCGGTGCGCTGATCGAGCGGCTGGACGCGCGCGAACTGGCGCGCTAGCCCTCGCGCGCCAGCACTGAAAGACCTTCGAGCAGGCGCTCGACGTCCTGCATGCGCGTGAAAACGCCTGGCGTGACCCGCACGACTTCGCCGGCGTCAGGCCCGGGACGCGCCACCGTGAACACGCCGAAACGCTCGCGCAGCGCCGCGACGATCGCGTCGTTGTCTGCCTTCGACGTGCGCCCGTGCAGCCGGAACGACGTAATGCCCGCCGTCATCGACGGATCGGCGGGCGTCATGATCTGCACGCCGGGCAAGGCGCGCGCGGGCTCGGCCCACGCGTTCCTCAGCGCGCGCAGGCGCGCCTCCTTCGCATGCGCGCCGATTTTCCCGTGCAATTCCAGCGCGGCGGGCACGGTCAGCCACGCGGCGAAATTCGGCGATCCGGTGTGCACGCGCGAGCGGATGTCGCTGGCGGGCCAGGTGCGGTCGCCGAGATAGGGGTCGATCGCATCGAGACTGCCGCGCCGGATATACACCGCGCCGCAACCGAGCGGCGCGCCGATCCACTTGTGCAGGTTCAGCGCCGCAAACGGCGCGCCGAGATCCGGCACATCGAAGTCGAGCATGCCCCACGAATGCGCCGCGTCGACGATCACGCCGGCGCCCGCCGCCTCGGCCATCGCGGCGATGTCGCGCACCGGCATCACCAGACCCGTCGCGAAGCACACATGCGAGAGCAACACGAGCCGCGTGCGCGGATGCGCGCGCAGCGCGGCGGCGTAAGTGTCGAGGACATTTTCTCGCGTGGCGGGCTCGGGAATCGTCAGGCGCACGGGCGTGACGCCCCGGCGCTCGCGCAGCCACTCCATCGCGTCGCGGCCGCACGGGTAGTCGAGGTCGCTGTAGAGCACGGTATCGCCGGGTTCGAGCCGGTTATAGCCGCTGACGAGCGCGAGCAGCGCTTCGGTCGCGTTGCGCGTGAGCTCGATTTCGTCGATCCCGCAGCCCATCGCTTGCGCCACCTTCCCGCGCACGCCGTCCATGATTTGCGGCCAGTGCTGCCGCACGAGCAGCGTGGTTTCGAAGTTGACTCGTTCTGTCCAGTGCAGAAACATCGCCTTCACCGGTTCTGCCATCGCGCCCCAGAAGCCGTTCTCCAGGTTGACGAGCGCGTCCGACTGGCGGTAGAGCGCGCGCACGGCGCTCCAGTAGGGCTCGTCGCCGGCGATGTTCGCCGTCGGCGTGACGGGCAGCGTGCCAAGTGCGGCATCGAATTCGGGCAGGCGGTAGTCGAGTTGCGGCATGCTGGAGCGTGTCGTTTAGGGTGGACAAAAGGAACGCCAGGAAAGATAGCATCCCAGATCGCCTGTCCGCAAACGATGCAATATGGTTTTGTCCACCTTCCCTTCAGACATTTGTATCGGTGTCGTTATATCCCTAAGAGCACCGAATCGGACCGCAGGGCCGCGGCACCCGGTCGGACATCGACAGCCGGCCTTTTCGGCCGGCGGATAGGCGCCTTCGTCCGAATGGACACGGAGAGACACGTGGGTCTGAAGAACATCACAATCAAGAACAAGCTCATCGCGGGCTTCGGCGTCATGGCGGTGCTCGTCCTTGTGATCGCGGGCATGTCGCTGAGCGCGCTCGGCACCGCCACCGACGGATTCTCGCACTACGTGAACGGCATCAACGCGCGCGCCGACGTCGCGGAGCAGTTGCGTGCCGCGGTGGACGGTCGCGCGATTGCGGCCCGCAATCTGGTACTGGTGAAGACGCCCGCCGACGTCGAACTCGAAAAGGCCGAGGTCCTGCGCGCCCACGACGACGTGAAAGCGAAGCTCAAGCAGTTGAAGGACATGATCGCCGCCGCCACGGATACGAGCGAAAAGGCGCGCAGTCTCGTTGCGGAGATGGATCGCGTGGAGGGGCTCTATGGTCCGGTTGCGACCGACATCGTCGGCCTCGCGCTCGCCGGCAACCGCGAGGAGGCGATTGCGAAGATGGACGACGAGTGCCGCCCGCTCCTCGCCACGCTCGTGAAGGCGACGGATGCCTACGCCAGCTATACGCGCGCACGCCGCGAAGTGATCGTGAACGACTATCAGCGCGCCTACGAGACGCGGCGCGACGTGCTGTTTTCGCTGTCGGTGTTCGCCGTGCTGCTCGCGGTCGTGTCCGGCGTGTCGATCACGCGTTCGGTCACGCGGCCGATCGGCGTCGCGGTCGACATCGCCCGCACGGTGGCGCGCGGCGACCTGCGCAGCACGATCGTCGTGGATTCGAAGGACGAAGTCGGCGCGCTGATGCACGCGCTGCGCGAAATGAACGACCGCCTGACCGAGACCGTCGGCCGCGTGCGCACCAGCAGCGGCGCCATCGGCGGCGCGGCGAAGGAAATCGCGACGGGCAATACCGACCTCAGCCAGCGCACCGAGGAACAGGCCGCTTCGCTCGAGGAAACCGCCGCGAGCATGGAAGAACTCACGTCGACCGTGAAGCAGAACACCGAGAACGCGCAGCAGGCGAGCACGCTCGCGCTCAACGCGTCGGCGGTGGCGAACAAGGGCAGCGAAGTCGTCGGGCGCGTGGTCGACACGATGCACGGCATCAGCGAAAGCTCGTCGAAGATCGCGGACATCACCGGGATCATCGAAGGCATCGCGTTCCAGACCAACATCCTCGCGTTGAACGCGGCCGTCGAGGCGGCGCGGGCGGGCGAACAGGGACGCGGCTTTGCCGTGGTCGCAAGCGAAGTCCGCAGCCTCGCGCAGCGCTCGTCGACGGCGGCGAAGGAGATCAAGGACCTGATCGCGAGTTCGGTGGAAAAGGTGCAGGACGGCTCGACGCTCGCCGAGGACGCGGGCAAGACGATGGCGGAAGTGACGCAAGCGGTCGCGCGCGTGACCGACATCATGCAGGAGATCGCGGCGGCATCCGACGAACAGGGACGCGGCATCGAGCAGGTGAACCAGGCCATCGCGCAGATGGACCAGGTGACGCAGCAGAACGCGGCGCTCGTGGAAGAGGCGGCGGCTGCCTCGCACGCGCTCGACGAACAGGGGCGGCAACTGAACGAAACGGTGGCGTTTTTCGTGCTCGCCGGGTCGTCGCACGGTTCGTCTCACGCTGCGCCCGCGCGAGCGGCCTTGACGCCGCCGGTCGCCGCGAAACACGTCCGCGCGCCGTCGCTGCGCCCGGCGGCGAGCGGTAACGAGGGCTGGAACACGTTCTGACGCGAACGCGCCGCCATGCTCATGGCGGCGCGTGCCGGTTCATCGATTCACGTCGACGACCACGCGGCCTTTCACTTCGCCCTGCAACAGGCGGTTCGCGACATCGACCGCTTCGCCGAGCGCGATTTCGCCTGCGACCTGCTCGATGGTTTGCACCGCCACTTCGCTCGCGATGCTGGCCCACGCGCGCAGCCGCCACTCGCGCGGGGCATACACGCTGTCCACGCCGAGCAGGGCCACGCCGCGCAGGATGAACGGCGCAACCGTCGCCGGCAGATCCATGCCCTGAGCGAGTCCGCACGCCGCCACCGCGCCGCCGTAGTGCAGGCTCGCGCAGACGTTCGCGAGCGTGTGGCTGCCGACGCAATCGACCGCCGCCGCCCAGCGCTCCTTTTGCAGCGGCTTGCCGGGCGCCGACAGCGTCGAGCGGTCGATCACCTCGGCCGCGCCGAGTTCGCGCAGACGTGCTTCCTCGGAACTGCGCCCCGTCGATGCCACGACGCGATAGCCGCGTCGCGCGAGTATCGCGATGGCGAAGCTGCCGACGCCGCCGTTCGCGCCGGTCACCAGCACGTCGCCGTCGCCCGGCGCGACGCCGTGGCGTTCGAGCGCCTGCGCGCACAGCATCGCGGTGTAGCCCGCGGTGCCGACCGCCATCGCCTGGCGCGCGGTGAGGCCTTCGGGCAGTTGAATCAGGTGATCGCCTGACACGCGCGCCTTCTGCGCAAGGCCGCCCCAGTGCGTCTCACCGGCGCCCCAGCCGTTGAGCACGACGCTGTCGCCGGGTTTGAACTCCGCATGCGAACTTTCCTCGACGACGCCCGCGAAATCGATACCCGGCACCATCGGAAACGTGCGCACGACCGGGACCTTGCCCGTGATCGCGAGCGCGTCCTTGTAGTTGAGCGTGGAATACGCGACTCGCACGAGCACGTCGCCATCGGCGAGACGCGCTTCGTCGATGGACTGGACGGACGCCTTCGTGCGGTCGTCCTCTTTCTCGAGCAGCAGTGCTTTGAACATCGGCGAAGCTCCATGTCTCCGGCTTGCGGTCCGCACACGCGGCAACGAAGCGCTTATCTGGTTGCACAGCTAATCAAATTGCTCTATGAAGCGATGACCCGTTGAGCTATCGCTTCATGGGCCGGGCGTGTCAGTGATGCTCGAACTGGGCGCGCGGCACAGGTGCGGCTTTAACCTTCGTGTACTGGAACTCCGGCAACGCCTTGATCGCGGCCTTCGTCGCGCCTGCGAGCACCAGCTTGCCGCCGACGAAGTCGAGCTGCTCGATCGGGATCGCCACGTCATGATGCGAGACGCCGAGGAACTGGTTGGCCGCGATGATCGCGAACGACACCGAGCGGTCGGGCGCCACGATGATGTCGTGCACCACGCCGACGCGCGCGCCTTCGTCGTTCACGACCGGCTTGTTCAGAATGGACTTCTTGACGCTCCAACCTTCCACGATGGCCGTCGATACTTCGACGGACACGCCGAGCGGTTGCGCTCCCGCCACCTGCGCGAATGCGGAGGAGGACGCCAGGCCCATCGCGGAAGACGCGATCAGTAAAGCGACGATTCTCGATTTCATGTGTCCATTTCCTTTAGGTTGAAAGAGCAGTGAATCCGGAACGCGCGAGAGAGCGCGCTAGCAGTTTGACGGATTCGCGTGCGCTTTGCAGATATGGCGTCATGCACCGAGATCGAGCAAGGCGACGAAGCGCCCGGAACGTCAAGCGTCACCGGGCGGTTCTCTTATCGTCACCCCGCGCGATGCTTGAGAGCGCTTCCTTTATGCACCGCGTGCTTGCCGCTCTTTTCGCTCTCCACTTCATAGTGCGGCTCGGAAGCGGACGCGTCGACGGTATGGCCGGCGACGGTCGTGCGCTCCGTGATGACGCGCACGATGTGGCCCGTCGTCTCCCCTTGCGGCGTGTTCCAGCTGACGTGATCGCGTACCTTGAAGGCAGTTGTCATGTGGGTTCCCTTCGTGAATGTGAGGGCTTATCTCAGCCGGTCGAGCGTCCCGGTATCGGGCTTGTCGCCGAAGTATTTATTGAGCGCTTCGTCGAACTCGGCCGTATCGGTCGAGCATTGCGCGAACAGTGTCATCGACGAATGGAATTTCATGTCGTCGGGGTAGCCGAAGATTTGATCGACGGTGCGCTCGCGCACGTCGTTCACGATGCGCGTGAGTTCGCGCAAGCGCGCGCCGAGGACCGGATGCGCAAGGTACGCTTCAGCTTCGGCAAGCGACGCAATCGCATAATGCTGCGCCATCGCGCTATGCCCGAGGCCCGCGATCTGCGGGAACATGAACCACATCCAGTGCGTGCGCTTTCTTCCCGCCTGCAATTCGCTGCGGGCGTCGTCATAGGCCGTCCGCTGCGCATCGACGAAGCGTTCCAGATCGTAGTCGTCGCTCATGTGTCATCTCCTCCTTCCTGGCTCGACGAGGGTCGCATTCGAGCAGCAACGCTTATTCCCGCCGCTATTGCCGTCCACGCGTTCAGCCGGCAACCGCTTCGACGATGCGCGTGCGCAATGCAGTGCCGGGATAGGCGCCGAAGCCTGCCTGCACGTTGTCGATCATGTGCTCGCGACGGCCCGTGCCCGGAATCACGCAGGTGACGGCGGGATTCGCCAGCACGAACTTGAGCAGCAATTGCGCCCAGCTTCCGCAGCCGATTTCCTGTGCGAACGATGGCAACGGACGGTCCTTGAGCCGCCCGAGCAATCCGCCGCCGCCGAACGGCTGGTTGACGATCACCGCGACGCCGCGTTCGGCCGCGAGCGGCAGGATGCGCCGCTCGGCGTCGCGGTCGTCGGCTGCGTAGTTGATCTGCACGAAGTCGAGTTTCTCCGAGCGCAATACCGCTTCGACATCGCCGAACGCACTCGACGTGTAATGCGTGATGCCGATGTAGCGAATGCGGCCGCTGGCTTTCCAGTCGCGCAAGGTCGCGAGCTGGGTGCGCCAGTCGAGCAGATTGTGGATCTGCATCAGGTCGATGCGCGGTTGCTGGAGCCGCCGCATCGATTGCTCCATCTGCGCGATGCCGGCTTCGCGTCCCTGCGTCCACACCTTGGTCGCGACGAACGCCTTGCGATGGGCATCGAGTTGCGTGAGCAGCGCGCCGGCGACTTCCTCGGAAGAGCCATACATCGGCGACGAATCGATCACGGAGCCGCCCGCTTCGAAGAGCACGCGCAGCACGTCGGCGAGACCCGCGCGGGCGCCGGCGTCGCTGCCGACGTCGAAGGTGCGCCATGTACCGCAGCCGACGACGGGAAGCGCCTCGCCCGTCGATGAAATCGGACGCTTGAGCATGGTGTGGGTGTCGGGCGTCTGGGCGCGAGCGACGTGCGTGAGCGGCAGCGCGAGGGCGGCCTGGGTCGTGAAACGCAGAAAGGCACGGCGATCGTGCTTGGATGAAGTCATAGTGACAGGACTGAAGCGACGTGCTTGCAAGCGGTCGGGGTCGCGCATCACAGGCGCTTGCTGAAATGATGCGCCTTTTCGACAGCAGGCGCTGTCAGCGCGACATCTTCGCCTCGTCGAGACATGCGAGCTTTTCTAAGTCGTCGAGCGCCTTGATGGTCGGCACGACCGTGCCTTTCCGCTTCACCCCGCGTTTCGCCGACCAGGAAATCGTGCATCCCCTCGACCGCTCGACGGTGACATCCGCGCGTGGCAATCATGCGCCCGCCCCGCGAAAGGTCTACAGTGGTCCCGACACCGAGAGCCCACGGGAGATGAATCTTGACCTTACGACCCTCACGCGCCATGCCGGAAGTCTCGGCTAGCGAGCCGCTTGTTCCCTCTGCCTTTTTCGCCGTGGTCGCGAAATGATCAAGGTGACCGATCCGCAACGCTTCGTCGTGCGGCACCTGAGCGCGTATCGTTATTCGGAGCCGGTCGAGTTCGGCGAGCATCGCATGATGTTCCGGCCGAGATCGAGCCACGATCTGCGACTCGTCACGACGCACCTGCACATCACGCCGACGCCCGCGCATCTTCACTGGCTGCACGACGTGTTCGACAATTCCGTCGCCGTGGCGACGTTCGCCGGCGAGGCGCCCGAGCTGATCTTCGAAAGCCATGTCACGCTGGAACACTACGAGGCGCCGCAGCCCGACTACGCGCTCGAACGCTATGCCGCGACGTACCCCTTCGCCTACACGAACGAAGAGGCATCCGATCTCGTCAACGCACGCAATCGCCAGCATCCGGACGAAGACGTGAGCACGTGGGCGCGCCAGTTCCTTTCATCGGGAACGGCGACCGGCACACTCTCGATGCTGCGCGCGATGACACTCGGCATCGCCAACGACTTCAAGTATGTGCGCCGCACCGAGAAGGGCGTGAACCGTCCGGCCGACACGCTGCGTCACAAGAGCGGCAGTTGCCGCGACTTCGCGGTGCTGATGATGGATGCGGTGCGGTCGCTGGGGCTCGCGGCGCGTTTCGTGAGCGGCTATATCTTCGTGCCGGACCATTCGGCGACGCAGGGTGGCGGCGCGACCCACGCCTGGCTTCAGATCTATTTGCCCGGTGCGGGCTGGGTGGACTTCGACCCGACCAACAGCATCATCGGCAATCGTCATCTGATACGCGTGGCGGTCGCGTGGAACCACTATCAGGCGTTGCCGCTCTGGGGCACGTGGAACGGTACGCCCGGCGCGTTTCGCGGACTCGAAGTCGAAGTGAGCGTGACGGAGATTCCCGCCGAAGACGATTCAAGCGACAAAGAAAAGAAGGACGCGGTTGCGGCAAAAGTGTCGAAATAAACCGGACGAAACACCGGTCGATGCTGGTGGCGCGTGCGCTGCGGCAGGCGCCCCCGCGCCCCCGCATGAACTACGGTACGATGGCTCGTCCCCGTGAGCGTCCGACGCAAGGACCGGCGAGCCATGCATCACCCTTCACACCATTTCGCGCGGCGTATCGCGTTCGCATGCATGCTGGCGGCGGGCGGAGCGTTGCCGGCAGCGGCGGTGTCCGCGCCCCAAGAGCCGTCCACGGTCGTGAGCGACGTGCACGTCTTCGTCGTGGCGGAGGACGGCTCGCTGACCGAAGACGACGAAACCATCCTGCGCGCAAACACGCCCGCCGGCATCGACGAAATCGCGCAGCGCTACGTCTGGTTCGACAAGAGCGTGTCGAAGGTCGATATCGTCGATGCCTATGCGATCGACATGAACGGCGTGCGCCACGCCGTGATGCCCGACCAGATCCGCGACATCCAGGAGCCGCGCTCGGCGGGTGCGCCGACCTTCCAGGACGCGAAGCTGCGCGCCGTGATCTATCCGGGCGTCGGCACCGGGTCGAGCGTCTATCTGCGCTTTCACAAGAGCCAGTCCGCGGCCGTCGTCGCGGGACAGTTCAATTACTTCGTCGAGCCGGGACGCCGCCCGGTGCAAAGCCAGACGCTGATCTTCGACCTGCCTGCCGGCAAGACCCTCTACGCCGACGCGCGCGGTTACGTCGCCCGGCCGCCGGTCACCGAGAACGGCCGCACGCGTTATCAGTTCGACTACAGCCGCGAGCGCTTCGAGCGCGTCGAAAGCGGCTCGGTGGGTTATGCGCAGTACGGCGACCGCCTGATCGTCTCGACCTTTCCCGACTACGCCGCGTTCGCCGCGAGCTACCGCGAACCCGCCGCCGATCCGACGGCGAACGCGCCCGCGATCCGCGATCTCGCGCGCTCCCTCACGCTGAACGATACCGACGACCGCGCCCGTGCGAAGACGCTCTACGACTGGGTACGCCGCAACGTCCGCTACGTGGCGCTCTTCATCGGCCAGAGTCCGGCGGTGCCGCACCGCGCCGCCGACATCCTCGCGAACCGCTACGGCGACTGCAAGGACCACGTCGCGCTCTACGGCGCGTTGCTTTCGGCCGTCGGCATCCGGAGCGAGCCGGCGCTCATCGCGCTCGGTTCCGTCTACACCTTGCCGTCGGTGCCGGGCTACGGTTCCGGCGCGATCAATCACGTCATCACGTGGCTGCCGGACCTCAACCTCTACGCCGATGCGACCGCGTCGAGCGTCGAATTCGGTTATCTGCCGCTCACCGACATGGATCGCCCGACGCTGCTCGTCGATTCCGGCACGCTCGCCCGCACGCCTGCCGTGCAGCCGCTTTCGCGCGATGCGCGCCTGCAAGTCGACGTGACGGCGAGCGGCACGGCGGCGCTGTCGTACTGGGTGCAGGACGCGGGCTGGAGCGCGGAGATGGAGCGCTCGAACCTGCGCGCGGCAAGCGCCCAGCGCCGCGAGCTGATCGCGGCCGACCGGCTGCGCGCGACCGGCCTGCGCGGCAGCGCGACGCTTACGACGAGCGACGTCGATGCGACCGGCGGCCCGTTCGTCACGACCATCGACGGCTCGCTCGACGAAGTCGTCTGGCCGACTGGCACGACGGCGCTCCCGGCGCTGTCGAGCCTCTCGGGCGGCATCGCGACGCAGGTCCGCAACTGGCTTTCCGAGCGCACGCGCGCGCAGCCCTACGTGTGCGTCGGTGGCGACTTCGACGAGGTGTCGCAGATCGCGCTGCCGAAGGACGTGCGGGTGGTCGAGGTGCCGGACGGCGCGGATGTCGCGGGCCGTTTCTTCGATTACCGCTCTCGGTACCTGTTCGATCCGTCCACCAACGTGATCCAGGTGACGCGCCGCCTGCGGGCGGATTTCGGCAAGCAGGTATGCTCGCCCGCTGATTTCGAGGCCGCGCTCGCGATCTTGAAAAGGATCGAGCGCGACACGCAGTCGCAGATCATCGTGAAGGCGGCGGCGCGCTGAGCGGCGGGCACGGCGCTAAGTCGCGCCAAAGTCGGATGGCATAAAATCGGCAGGGGCGCGAGCGCCGGCCACAACGACAAACCGACAATACCAATAGAAGCCCCATCGTTCGAATGGGCGGAGAGAACGTCAAATGCCCTTTTTGATTAAGGATCACGGCTGCCCAGGGTGGAAGGGCGAGATGGCCGGACGCATCAGGACGTTCGAGTGGTCGCAGACCGAACTCGGTCCGATCGAATCCTGGTCGCGCGCGCTCGCGACCGCCGTGCAACTGCTCCTGGCCTCGCCGGTGCCGCTCGTCATGTTGTGGGGGCGCCCGGGTTACATGATCTACAACGACGCCTACGCGGGCTTCGCGGGCGGCCGGCATCCCTATCTGCTCGGCTCGCCGGTCGAACTCGGCTGGCCGGAGATCGCGAGTTTCAACCGCAACGTCGTGGACACCTGCCTCGCGGGCGGCACGCTCACGTATCGCGACAAGGCGCTCGTGCTGCTGCGCAACGGCCGCCCGGAAGAGGTGTGGATGGATCTGTACTACAGCCCCGTTCCCGGCGACGACGGCGCGCCGGCCGGCGTCCTCTCGGTCGTCGTGGAAACGACCGGGCGGATTCTCGCCGAGCGGCACCGCGAGGCCGCCGAAGCCGCTTTCCGCGCGACCGACGAACGCCTGCAGATGGCACTGAACACGGGCGCGGTGCTCGGCACCTGGGTCTGGGACATCGCCGCCGACACGGTCACGGGCGACGAGCGTTTTGCGCGCACCTTCGGCGTCGACGTGGACGAGGCCGCGCGCGGATTGCCGCGCGCCATCGCGAACGAGGCGATTCATCCCGACGACCGCGAGCGGATCGAACGCACGGCGCACGAGACGCTCGCCACGCGCCAGCCGCTCAACGCCGAGTACCGCATCCGTCGGCCCGACGGCAGCTACGGCTGGGTGCAGGCGAACGGACGCTGCGAATTCGACGAAACGGGTGCGCCCAGCCGCTATCCGGGCGTGCTGATCGATATCCACGAGCGCAAGATCGCCGAGGAAGCGCTGCGCCACTTGACGGGCACGCTTGAGCAACGCGTCGCCGATGCGGTCGCCGCGCGCGCCGCGGCCGAGGCGCAGTTGCGCCAGGCGCAGAAGATGGAAGCGATCGGCAGTCTGACGGGCGGCGTCGCGCACGATTTCAACAACGTGTTGCAGGTCATCAGCGGCAATCTGCAGATGCTCGCGACGAGCGTCGGCAACGACGCCGCCACGCAGCGCCGGATTTCCGCCGCGACCGACGCCGTGCAGCGCGGCGCGCGGCTCGCCTCGCAACTGCTCGCGTTCGCGCGGCGCCAGCCGCTTTCACCGGCCGTGGTCAATCCGGTACGGCTGCTCGCTGGCATGAAGGAGATGCTGCATCGCGTGCTGGGCGAGACCGTCGCCGTGCAGACGCGTAGCGACGGCGCGTCGTGGAACGTGCTCGTCGATCGCAACCAGTTGGAAAATGCGCTGCTCAATCTCGCCATCAATGCGCGCGACGCGATGCACGGCGAAGGCACGCTGACGCTGACGGCGACCAATGTCGTCATCGGTGCGCAGAAGGAGGCGGGCCACGCGTGCTGTCGCGAGTCCGTCGAACTGCCGCGCGGCGATTATTTGCGCTTTTCGGTGTCCGATACCGGAGCGGGCATGGCGCCCGAGGTTCTGGAACACGCGTTCGAACCGTTCTTCACCACCAAGCCCGATGGCCGCGGCACAGGCCTCGGCCTCAGCATGGTGTTCGGCTTCGTCAAGCAGAGCGGCGGGCACACCGCCATCGAGAGCGCGCCGGGCCGCGGCACGACCGTGTGCCTGTATTTCCCGCGCTGCGACGAGGCCGAGACACCCGAAGCCGCCGATACGGGCGGCGTGCCGCTCGGGGCGCACGAAACGGTGCTGGTCGTCGAGGACGATGCCGATGTGCGGATCACCGCCGTCGAGCTCTTGACGGAACTCGGCTATGACGTGCTGAAGGCGGCGAACGGCGACGAGGCGGCGAGGCTCGTCGAGAGCGGCATGCCGATCGACTTGCTGTTCACCGACGTCGTGATGCCGGGCGAAGTGAAGAGCGCCGAACTCGCGCGGCGCGCGGCGGCGCGCACGCCGCCGATCCCGGTGCTGTTCGCCTCGGGCTACACGCGCGACGTGATCTTCCATCAGGGCAAGCTCGATCGCGGCGTGACGCTTTTGAACAAGCCGTATCGGCGTGACGATCTCGCGCGCAAGATCCGCGCGGCGCTCGATCGCGGTGTCGAAACACGCGCTGAAGTGGAAAGGAAATCCGGCGCTGCCACGATGCGGTCGGCGGGCGTGCATTCGGTCCTGCTCGTCGAGGATGAAACCGACTCGCGCGAAGCGATGCACGATCTGCTGACGATCCTCGGTCTCGACTGCACTGCCGTGGCAAGCGCGGAAGAAGCGCTCGCCGTCGTGACGCGGGAGAAGTTCGACGCGCTCCTGAGCGACATGAACCTGCCCGGCATGTCAGGCGCCGAACTCGCGCGCGAAGTGCGGCGCACGCGGCCGGGCATGCGCGTGCTGCTGATATCGGGCTATGGCGACAGCGCCGAGATCGGCGAGCCGATTCCGGACGTGCGCATGCTGGCGAAGCCCGTCGACTTCGCGCTGCTGCAAAGCGAACTGACTGGCCTGACCGATGGCGCGTAGCGCGCGCAGCCGGTTTACCGTTTTACCGCCGATGCCAGCATGCACGGCATCGGCACGAGCAACTGGCCTTCCCGCAGATAAGCGGCGGCGCGCGTCTTCACTTCCTTTTCGATCCGCGCAAGCGCCGACGCCTCCTGCGCCCGGAGCAACGCGCCCATGCGCACACCGCCGTGCAGCAGGCCGTGGAACGGCGTCTCGGGCGGCGCGAAAGGCCACGTCTGATCGACTTCGACCGCCTGCGGATCGGCCAGTCCCGCCTCGACGAGGACGCGCTTCGATTCGTCGGGGTCACTGAAGCGAAAGAACGGCGGCGCGGCGGGCAGCGCGACGTCCAGCCGCCCGTGCTGCTGCACGGCGTCGAGCACCATCTGGAAGCCGACCGCCCGCTCGGGCGCGGCCCATACCGTGAACGCCACGCGCCCGCCCTTGCGCAACACGCGGGCCGCTTCGGCGAGCGCCGCTTCCGGATGCGGAAAATGCAACATGCCGAAACTGATGCCGACCGCGTCGAAACGCTCGTCGCCGAACGGGAGCGACTCGGCACTCGCGACCTGAAACTCGACGTCCGGATGCGACTGCCGTGCGTGCGCGATCATCGTGGCGGAGAAATCGACGGCCGAGATCGTCGCGCCGCGCTCCAGCGCCGCCGCGGCCAGATTGCCGGGGCCGGTCGCGACATCGAGCATGCGCGTTCCCGCGCCGACTTCGAGCGCGTCGAGCAGCGCGCCATGCGACTGCGCCGTCAGACGGCCAAAGTAATTCTCATACGGCTGGACGATATGCTCCCAGCCACGGTGCTCGAATGCCGTGAAATCGTCGTAGTCCATCGCAGAATCTCCGCGTGACGGGCGGCATCGCGCTTCGTGGCCGACGCTCGCGCGCAGCCGCTCACGGCTGCGTGCAGGCGGTCGAACGGCGGGGCGTCTCGGCGGGCTTCAGCTGGCTGGCCGGGCGAGCGATGCCTTCAGCTCCTTGAGCGCGTCGTCCATGCGCTGCGCCACGAGCGCATAGGCTTCGGCCTGAGTCTGCTGGGTGGTGCGCGCGATGTCTTCCATGTCGGCGAGACCGTCGCGCAGCGCGCGTTGCACGACTTCGGTGGCATCGAACGAGAGCTTTTGCGGCGACGCTTCCAGTTGCTGCGCAATGACTTCGAGTTCGCTCAGCGCGCGGCGCAGGATTTCGAGTTGCTTGTCGCGCAGTGCCTGCATGCCGCCGAACGCCACCTGATTGGCGGCGGCGAGCGCTTCGACGTCCTTGCGGCGCGATTCGAGGATCGCCGTCACGTCGAAGCCGGGCAGCTTGTATTGCTGGAATATCGCGGCGAACTGGCTGAAAGGATCGGCGAATTTTGCTTGATTCATGCGTGTCTCCCAGGGTCTGCGACTTGTCGCGCAGTTCGGTTTTCGCAGTTTGGTTCGCAGCGCGGCGGCGCCCTCGCGCGCGCCGAGTGCGTTCGTTCGAACGACCTAGCCGGCCACTGATACTACCAACATCCGGAGACCAAAAGAGCCAAGGGAAAACACCAGAGCGCGCATGCTTGTGCGGGACGGGGCGCGTGAGCACGCGCCCGCGTGAACGAGGGAACGGAGCCGCTCACACGAAACGAATGGCCTGAGCATCCGGCGAAATCCGACGTTCCCGCTAGACGTTTTCCTCGCCCGCGAAGACGCTGTGTTCGGCCTTGATGCGCTCGCGGTCGATGCACTGCACATGCCAGCGACCGGCCGCCGGCTCCGGCGAACCGTGCACGTACCAGAGCGCGCGGCCGGCCTGGCCTTCGGACGGGCCGCCTGCGACGTCGAAATCCAGCCGCTCGAGCACGCAGAGCGGCGAGTCGGCATGCTGGCCGCAGATGAGCGTGCCGTCGGGCCGTGCCTGCAGGTCGCCCCAGTCGGGCAGATCCACGCTCTGATGGCCTTCGCGTGACCAGCGGCGCGTGTCCTTGTCGAGCCACAGGATGGCGAACGCGCCGGAATCGACGCGCTCGAACGCATCGAGCTTGACGGTAATACGCATGACATCCTCCACGACTTCGATTCAATTGAATTTGATGAACGGGCGAGGCGCGCGAAATGCGCTTCGGCTGCCGGTCGATCGGCTTCGGCATGACGGCGCGGGTGCGCGCATGCCGGCCATGTCTTTATGCTTGCGGGCGATGCCTTGCATCGCAGCAACTTCTGACGGCGACGCTCTTGGGCGCCTGGCTGTCTGCTTCCAGTGACGTAAGAAAGCAAGCCCGATGCCGAAGTTCCGTTCGATTCGCAACGCCCCTCATCTTCTGTCGCTTCTGCTTTGAGTCTAGGCGTCGAATCTGACAGCCGCGAGGCGATCTCGTGCGCCATATCGACGCGGCAAGCCGATCGCCGCGCCGCGCACTGCCTATGCTCGGAAACACGGATGAATACTTCGTTCCCCGATGCGAACAGCCGTGCCCGACGCAGGCATGGACCGTGCAGCACGATGCGGTGCAAACGTGCACCAAGCGCGGACGCCGGCGCCCCACCAAGCGGCCTGCGCGCCCGATATGCAGATGCAGCATCGGTGTCTAACGTGCGTTGTCTAAGCACTTCCATAAGAGGAGCGTTCGTCATGCGCGCCATGGTCTTCGACGGCACGTCGCCCCGGCTGGTCGAGCGCGATCTGCCCGATCCGGTGCTCGACACCGGCAAGCTCATGATCGACGTCCACGCGTGCGGCGTGTGCCGCACCGACTTGCATGTCGTCGACGGTGAACTCACGCAGCCGAAGCTGCCGCTCGTGCCGGGACACGAGATCGTCGGCATCGTGACGGCGGTGGGTGTCGGCGTGACGGACTTCGTGCCGGGCGACCGCGTCGGCGTGCCGTGGCTCGGGCACACGTGCGGACATTGCCGGTATTGCGGCGCGGGCCGCGAAAATCTCTGCGACGCACCGAGCTTCACCGGCTATACGCTCGATGGCGGCTACGCGGAACGCGTCGCCGCCGACAGCCGCTACTGCCTGCATCTGCCGCCGCGCTACTCGGACATCGAAGCGGCGCCGCTGATGTGCGCGGGGCTGATCGGCTACCGCACGCTCGCGATGGCCGGCGACGCGGAGCGCATCGGCATCTACGGTTTCGGCGCGGCGGCGCATATCGTCGCGCAGGTGGCGCGCCATCAGGGACGCAGCGTGTACGCGTTCACGCGCCCGGGCGACGCGGCCGCGCAGCAACTCGCGCTCGACCTCAAGGCGCAATGGGCCGGCGGCAGCGATGAAACGCCGCCCGACGAACTCGACGCCGCGCTCATCTTCGCTCCGTCCGGCGCACTGGTGCCGGCCGCGTTGAAGGCGGTGAGGAAGGGCGGGATCGTCGTGTGCGGCGGGATTCACATGAGCGACATTCCGTCGTTTCCGTACGCGCTCTTGTGGGGCGAGCGGCGCGTGGCGTCGGTGGCGAACCTCACGCGCGAGGACGGCCGCGAATTCATGAAGCTAGCGGGCCAGTTCCATCTGGAGATGCGCACGACCGCTTATCCGCTCGCCGATGCCAACCGCGCGCTCGACGACCTGCGCGCCGGCCGTGTCACGGGCGCGGCCGTGTTGAAGGTGCGCTAGAACTCGACGTCGAGTTCGTCGATTTCCTCGGCTTCGTGCTGCGCGTCCGAGATCCAGTCCTGCATCTCCGGCATCGCGAGAATGCGCTGCCCGTATTCGACGATCTCGGGATCGAGCTTCACGTCGTAGGTCACGAAGCGCGTCACGACCGGTGCGAACATCGCGTCGGCCGCGCTGCGCGCGCCGAACAGGAACGGGCCGCCGTATTGCGCGAGACACTCGCGCCAGATCGTCGTCACGCGTTCGATGTCGGTCTGCGCGCGCGCCCAGACCTTGAAGCCCGGGAAGTGCGCCTTGAGGTTCATCGGCAAAGCGGAGCGCAGCGAGACGAAGCCTGAATGCATCTCGCCGCAGATCGCGCGGCAATGCGCGCGTTCGCGGCGGTCGGCGGGAAGGAGCCGGGCGTCGGGGCAGACTTCGTTCAGGTATTCGGCGATCGCGAGCGTGTCCCATACCTTGATGCCGTTGTGGACGAGGCAGGGCACGAGAATCGAAGGCGAAAGCAGCAGCAGTTCGGCACGGGCGACGGGATCGTCGACGGGCATGACGACTTCCTCGAACGGCAGACCGCTGAAACGCGCGAGCAGCCACCCGCGCAGCGACCAGGACGAATAGTTCTTGCTGCTGATGGTCAGCGTCGCATTTGCCATACGAATCTCCAGCCGGTTAGGAATGCGCGACGTTTTCGGGCAGCGCCGGCGCCGTCCGCGCTCCGATGCACGCCGCCGTGCGGTGGCGCACCAAATCGCGGCAAAACCAGCGCGTGGGCGGGAACGGCGCAAGTGCCATGCCAAGCCGAACACGCTACTATGGGCCGATGACGCGCCGGTGACGGCGCGGGTCATGCAAAGTCGCAGGCGCGTCGACCTGTGGCATATGTATTGCGTTCTTCAGGGCCTTCGTTGTGTTTCGCGCACCCGTGGGAGATCGATGAACCCGTTCGCCTATCCCGCCTTCCAGGTGCTGTCGGACCTGATGCTGCCGGTTCGCCACGGCGCCGCGCTAATGAATCACTCGCTTGCTGCATGGCAGGCCTACGCCGGGACGCCGCAGGGCCGGTCGCTCCGGGCGACCTGCGACCTGCTCACGCTGTCGGGCCTCACGCATTCGCGCCCGCCCTTCGAAATCGATTCCGTCGACGTCGACGGCAAGCCGGTTCCCGTCATCGAGGAAGTCGCGGCTT
Source organism: Caballeronia telluris (assembly GCF_001544495.1). Lineage (GTDB taxonomy): Bacteria > Pseudomonadota > Gammaproteobacteria > Burkholderiales > Burkholderiaceae > Caballeronia > Caballeronia telluris. The sequence continues at coordinate 57,108 of NZ_FCNZ02000012.1, read as the reverse complement.
CGACGCCGTTCTGCTCGCTCGTCCATTTCGCCAAGGACGCCGCGCGCAACGGCTCGGACCATGCGCAGCCGCGCGTGCTCGTGATCGCGCCGATGTCCGGCCACTTCGCGACGCTTTTGCGCGGCACGGTGCGCACGATGCTTGCCCACCACGATGTCTACATCACCGACTGGCACAATCCGCGCGACATCTCGCTGATGCACGGCCGCTTCGGCTTCGACGAGTACGTGCAGCACATCATCGACTTCATTCAGAAGATCGGTCCGGGCGCGCATCTGCTCGCTGTTTGCCAGCCGACCGTCGCGGCACTCGCGGCAGTCGCGCTGATGGCGGCGGACAACGATCCCGCGCAGCCCGCGAGCATGACGCTGATGGCGGGCCCGATCGACACGCGCATCAACCCGACGCGCGTGAACGAACTGGCGAAGAGCAAGCCGCTCGAATGGTTCGAGAAGCATCTGATCAGCGCGGTGCCGTTCGGCTTCGCGGGGGCGCACCGGCGCGTGTATCCGGGCTTCATGCAGCTGAACGCGTTCATGGCGATGAATCTCTCGCGCCATCTGGATTCGTTCGTCGACATGCACTACCAGCGCGCGAAGGGCGACGAGCGTCTCGCCGACGCGATCCGCGTCTTCTACGAAGAATACTTCGCGACGATGGACCTGACGGCGGATTTTTATCTGGAGACCGTCGACACGGTTTTTCAGCGGCATTCGCTGCCGCTGCACGAACTCGAAGTGCGCGGACGCAAGGTCGAGCCGTCCGCGATCCGGCGCACGGCGCTGCTCACGATCGAAGGCGAACGCGACGACATCTGCGCCGTCGGACAGACGCTCGCCGCGCAGGATCTCTGCGACAAGCTGCGGCCGTACCTGAAGGCGCATCACGTGCAGACGGGCGTCGGTCACTATGGCGTCTTCAACGGCAGGCGCTGGGAGCGGCAGATCTATCCGCGCGTGCGCGCGCTGATCCACGACAACGAGGCGAGTCCGATCAACGTCAACGCGCGCTCGCAGCCGATCGTGCCGTTGCAGTCGATACCGCCCATCACGAGCGCGGCGGCCGCGAGCGTTCTGAACGAGCCGGGCAAGACCGGCAAGGCGGGCGCGGCGCCGAAGCGCACGCGACGCCGCGAGTCGATCGCACCCGAGCACATGATCGACCCGCAAGCGCTCGCCGACGACGTGCCCGGCACGCAGGCGGTCGAAACCGATGGCGAGGGCGACCGTTCGACTTCGCCGTCGGCGTGAACGGAGCAATCAGGCGGTTTTCTTCACCCACGGCGTGACGGCGGGCGAGCGCGGGCAATTAGCCGAGGCGCATCGTGACCACGGCCTCCGTCCCACCGCCTTCGCGTGGACGCAGCACGAGCGTCCCGCCGTGCAGCTTCGCGATGCGCTCCACGATCGCGAGCCCGAGACCCGTGCCCGAAGGATGCCCGGCGCCGCCGCGCCCGCGCCGGAACGGCTCCTTCAGCTTCTCCATCTCGTCCGCCGCGATGCCCTTGCCGCGGTCGCCGATCGCGATGCACGCGAGCCGCGCGTCGGCGTCGAGCCAGGTGCGCACCGAGAGCCCGGTCACGCCATACAGCACCGCGTTCTGCATCAGGTTCATGAGGAGGCGCATCGTGCTCACGGGCCGGAACGGGAAGGACGGCAGGTCGCCGAGCGTCAGTTCGAACTCATGGCCGAGACCCGCGAAGTCGCCGGCGAGACTCGCGACGAGCGCGTTCAGGTCGCCGTCGACGGGCACCTCCTTCGCGCCGCTGCCCGCGTAGTCCATGAACTGCTGGAGAATGGCGTCGATCTGGTCGAGATAGTTCTCCGACGATGCGACGAATGTCTGATCGCCGCCCGCGGGAACCGCCATCGCCATCGCGAGGCGCAGCTTCGTGAGCGGCGTGCGGATGTCGTGCGAGATACCCGCGAGCATCAGGGCGCGGGTCGCCTCGGCTTCGCGCAGCGCGTCGGTCATCTGGTTGAACGCGCGGCTCACCTGCGCGATTTCGGTCGGCCCGTCGACGGGCAGCGGTTCGGGCTGGCCGCCCGCGCTCAGATGACGCGCTGCGCGCGCGAGGTCGTCGAGCGGGCGGTTCAGGTGGCGCTGGATCACGTAAGCGGTGAGCGTCGCGAGCGCGGCGAGGGCGAGCGAGAGCAGGATCGTCGACACGAAGCCTTCGCCGTGCGCCGCTTCGGGAATCGCGAGCGCGATCCAGTACGGCTCGCCGCCGACACGCATGCGCAACCACAGCCGTTCTTCGCCGCCGGACCGGTCGTCGGCGATTTGCCAGCGCACCGGCACGTCGGCCGGGAGATGGCGGCGCAGCATCGCGAGGAACGTGCTGCGCTGATACGAGCGGTAGAGCGTCGTCAGCGAGCGCGGCGGTTCCAGCGCGGCTTCGGCGGGCAACTCGCGCCGGGCCTGCAGTCGCTCGACGAATGCCGCGCGTGCGTCGGGCGGCGCCGCCGCGACGATGCCGCCGAGCGTGTCGATATAGTTCGCGAAGGTCGCGGCGGCGCGTTCGATGCGCGGCGTCTGGACGTAATGCATCAGCACCGTGAGCGAGCAGACCTGGCTCAGCGCGACGAGCGCCACCAGGAGCGCGATGTTGCGCGCGAAAAGAGAACGCAACAGGCGCGTCACGATTCGATATCCGCGAGCAGCATGTAGCCGACGCCCCACACCGTCTTGATGAAGCGCGGCTTCGACGGGTCAGCTTCGACGATCTGCCGCAGGCGCAGCACCTGCACGTCGATACTGCGGTCGAGCGCGTCGTGTTCGCGTCCGCGCGTGCGCGCGATCAGGTTGTCGCGGCTGATCGCGCGGTTCGGCGAGGAGCCGAGCGCGGCGAGCAACTGCATCTGCGCGGAATGGATCTCGAACGGCTCGTCGTTTTGATAGAGGCGCTGCCGGCCGAGATCGAGCCGGAATTCGCCGAAGCGAATCGACTGCGTGGTGAGCGTCGGGTCGCCGGCCGCCATCTTCTGGCGCCGGAGCAGCGCCCGCACGCGCGCGACCAGCTCGCCCGGCAGGAAGGGCTTCGCGAGGTAATCGTCGGCGCCGGTTTCGAGGCCGATCACGCGGTCGACGGGGTCGCCCTTCGCGGTCAGCATCAGGATCGGCAAGGTGTGGCCTTCGGCGCGCAGACGCCGGCAGACCGAGAGACCGTCTTCGGGCTCCATCATCAGGTCGAGCACGAGCAGGTCGTAGGGCTCGCGTTGCAGGTAGCGGTCGAGCCGCTGACTGTCGGCGACCGCGCGCACCTCGAAGCCCTGTGAGCCGAGAAAGCGTTGCAGCATGTTGCGCAGTTCGGCTTCGTCGTCGAGGACGATGATTTTTGGCTTGGTTTCCATCGAGGGCTCCCGGGCGTTGTACACCGTCTGATGTTTGCGCGCTTACGTGAACAGGTTCCATAGAAGCACAAAACAGCGCCTGTGCGAGGCGCCCCCAACGCGGTAGCATAATCGCTTGCCACGTCGCGAGGGAGCAAGCCGCACCATGGACGATGCCACGAGCGTTTTCGACCGCCTGCGACGTCGCTTGCAGGCCATCGCGTACCGGATGCTGGGATCGGTCGCGGAAGCCGAAGACATCGTGCAGGATGTCTGGCTGCGCTGGCACGCGGCCGCGCACGAGACCATCCATAACGCCGAGGCCTGGCTCGTCTCCGTGACGACGCGCCTTTCCATCGACCGCCTGCGCGCCGCGAAGATCCAGCGCGAACATTACGCCGGCATCTGGCTGCCCGAGCCCGAATACAGCGCATCGCCCGCCACGCCGGAAGAGATGACGGAGCGCGCCGACGACGTGTCGGTGGCTTTCCTCGTCCTGCTGGAACGCCTGAGTCCGGAAGCGCGCGCGGCCTTCCTGCTGCGCGAAGTGTTCGATGCCGGCTACGACGAAGTGGCGAGCGCGATCGGCAAGAGCGAGGCCGCGTGCCGCCAGCTCGTGAGCCGCGCGAAGACGCAGTTGCGCGACGCGCGGCCGCGCGCCACGGTTGCGCGCGACATCCACCGCAGCCTGTTGCAGGATTTCGCGCAGGCGCTTTCTCGCGGCGATTTCGCCGCGATCCATGCGCTGCTCGCCGACGACGCCGTGTTGATCGGCGATGGCGGCGGCCGGGTGCCGAGCTTTCCGAAGCCGCTCGAAGGCGGTCGGCGCATCGCGCAACTTTTTTTCGCCGCGAGATTGCGCTATGGCGACGCGGTGCGCGTCGAACTCGCGCTGCTCAACGGGCAATGGGCGCTGCTGCGCTTCATCGAGGGCAAGCTGGAATCCGCGCAATCCTACGAGACCGACGGCGTGCGCATCGTGCGCGTGCACGTGCAGCGCAATCCCGACAAGCTCGCGCGCATCGCGGCAGCGGTCGGCGGCTGAAGGACGATGCGCGCCGCGCGCCGATGCATGCCGCGCGCGATTGGTGCCGCGCGGGCAACAGCGTGAGCACTTCGGCGGGTCTACCGGCGCGCGCCCGCCGACTCTACGATGGTTTCCGTGCGGCGCTTCGCCGCCAGCGACGCCCCGAAAGCCGCGGGCTGTCTGTCCCAATCGCACGGAGAAATCATGACTCAGCGACTCAACTACATCCAACAATCCCCGGAACTGTTCAAGAAATTCCTCGAATTCAGTAACCGGATGAAGGAAGCGGCCATCGAGCATTCGATCGTCGATCTCGTGCAGATCCGCGCGTCGCAGATGAACGGCTGCGCCTTCTGCGTCGACATGCACGTCAAGGAAGCGAAGCTGCACGGCGAGCGCGAACTGCGTCTGCACCATGTGGCGATCTGGCGCGAATCGACGCTCTTCGCACCGCGCGAACGCGCCGCGCTCGCATGGACCGAAGTGCTGACGCGCATTCCGGAAGCCGGCGTTCCCGACGACCTCTACGAGCGCGTGCGCACCCAGTTTTCGGAGAAGGAACTCTCCGACCTCACCTTCGAAGTGATGGCGATCAACGGCTGGAATCGCGCGAACGTCGCGTTCAGGACCGTGCCGGGTTCGTCGGACAAGGTGTTCGGGCTCGACAAGGCGGGGCTGCAGTAAGTCGAAGTCGCACGCGAAGGCCGGACGCGCGTGCAGCAGACAAACGGTACAAACGGGAAAAACGGGACAAACGGGCCCTGAAGCGCGGGCCACCATCGAGGACACATCATGTTCAGCCTGACCCCAACCCGCGCGGCGATGCTGCTTTGCGCGGCGTCGCTCGCCGGCCCCGCGCAGGCGGCGCCGGACGCCGTCGTCACGCCGCTGATGACGCAGGCGCTCGCGGATTACCCCGGCAAGGAAGCGCTGATGATCGAGGTCGTCTATCCGCCGGGCGGCGAGGACCCGGTGCATCGGCACGACGCGCACGGTTTCATCTATGTACTGGAAGGAACGATTGTCATGCAGGTGAAGGGCGGCAAGGAAGTCACGCTCAAGCCCGGCCAGACCTTCTACGAAGGCCCGAACGACATTCACACGGTCGGCCGCAACGCCAGCACGACGAAGCCGGCGAAGTTCATCGTGCTGCTGCTGAAAAACAAGGACGCGCCGGTGCTGACGCCCGTGAAGTAGCGCCCGCCACAAAAAAATCACGGGGACGATGTCACAGGAAGCGCGAGTCGAACGTCTAGTCGGACATGGACACTTCGGAACGCACTTCCATGCCCGACAACCTCGCTGAAAATCTCGCTTCCACGCCCCGCGCGGGCACCGCCGATGCGCTCGCCAACAGTTTCGCGACGAGCTATGCGGGCGTCGTCGCGTTCCTCGCCGTCGCCGACGAAGGCAGCTTCGCGAAGGCGAGCGACCGGCTCGGCATCGGCCGTTCGGCGGTCAGCCGCAACGTGCAGAAGCTCGAAGCGCAACTCGACGCACGCCTCTTTCTGCGCACCACGCGCAGCACGTCGCTCACGCGCGAGGGCGAACTCTTCTACCGCAACTGTCATCCGGGCGTGGAGCGCATCGTTCAGGCGATCGAGGACATGCGCGAGTTGCGCAACGGACCGCCGCGCGGCCAGTTGCGCATCGCATCGACGACCGGTTTCGGCCGCAAGGTCGTCGCGCCGCTCCTGCGCGGCTTTCACGAGACGTACCCCGAGATCGCGCTGGAACTGTCGCTCGACGAGGGTCCGCCCGACTTCACGTCGGGCCGCGTCGACGTGGCCTTGCGCGACGGGCGCATGGAAGACAGCCAGGTGGTCGCGCGGCAACTGATCCCGATGCAGATGATCGTATGCGCGACGCCTGGCTATGCGCGCGAGCATGGCTTGCCGCGCAGCGTCGAGGCGCTCGCGGAGCATCGCTGCATCAATTTCCGGATGGCTTCGGGGCGTGTCGCCGACTGGGAGTTCAAGGTGAGCGGTCATCCGCAAAAGATCACGCCCCATGCGTTCGCCACCTTCAACGACGCCGATCTCGTGCTGCAGGCGGTGCTGGAAGGACAAGGCGTCGCGCAACTCGCGGGCTATCAGGCTTGCGACGCACTGCGCGACGGACGGCTCGTCGCGTGTCTTGCACAGCATGCGCCGGACGATCGCGGCCATTACGTCTGCTACCTGAGCCGCCGGCAACTGCCCGCGAGAATCCGCGTTTTCGTCGACTATCTGACCGAGCACGCGCGCGCGCTTGATCTCGACTGTCTGTCCACGCTGCCGGTGCAGGCTGCGCGCTGACCGGCGCACCGATTGATGCGCTGACGGCAACACCGCGCGTCCCAGCGCGAGGCTACTGCCGCGCCGCCCGCACGCCTACCATTCGATCCATGCCTCACGCCGCGCGAAACGCGGTTCGTCGGGCAAAGCGCCGGGATGCCGGGCGCGCATCCCGCAAGTCGACCCCATTCCCGGCACGCGCATGAAGCCGGAGTTCACCATCGAGGGAACATCATGAAGATCGTAGTCATCGGCGGCAGCGGGCTCATCGGCAGCAAGGTCGTCAGCGAATTGCGCGCGCGGGGTCACGAGGCGCTGGCGGCGTCGCCGGCGTCGGGCGTGAACACGGTCACGGGCGAAGGCCTGGACGCCGCGCTGAAGGGCGCGCAAGTGGTGATCGACGTGGCGAATTCGCCGTCGTTCGAAGACCGGGCCGTGCTCGAATTCTTCGAGGCCTCCGGCCGCAACCTGTTCGCCGCCGAAGCCCGGGCGGGCGTGACGCATCACGTGGCGCTCTCGGTCGTCGGCACGGACCGGCTCGCGGAAAGCGGCTACTTCCGCGGCAAGATCGCGCAGGAGAAGCTGATCCGCGCGTCCGGCGTTCCGTACACGATCATCCACTCGACGCAGTTCCTGGAATTCCTCGGCGGCATCGCGCAGGGAGGCACGCAAGGCGAATCGGTGCGGCTTGCGCCGGTCTACATCCAGCCGATCGCGTCGGACGACGTCGCGCTCGCGGTCGCCGACCTGTCGCTCGGGGCGCCGGTCAATGGCGTGGTCGAGGTGGCGGGGCCGGACAAGGTGCGCCTGACCGATCTCATCCAGCGTTTTCTCGCCGGGACGAACGATCCGCGCAAGGTGGTCGCGGATTCCGCCGAGCGCTATTTCGGCGCGCTCCTGAAGGACGACACGCTCGTTCCCGGCGCGGGCGCGCGTCTGGGCGCCGTGACGCTCGACGACTGGTTCAGCCGGTCGCACGCGGCGGCGCACTGAGCGCCACGGCATCGTCCGTCACGAGGCATTTGCGCGATGAAACCCCTGGTCCCGCCGCCGCTCACGCTGCTCGACAAGTATTACGGGCCCGACTTCCACGGCCTCTATTCGACGACCGTCAGCGTGACGGGCGGCGACGCGGGCCACGGCCGGGCGTCGGGCGTCGCGCGCTCGGACGACGGCAACCTCGACGTGAACCTGCGGCTTCCCGGCGCACTCGGCGGCCCGGGCGGCGGGACCAATCCGGAACAGCTCTTCGCGGCGGGTTACGCCGCGTGTTTTCACGGGGCGCTGAGCCTGCTCGCGGCGCGCGCGGGCATCCCGATTCCGGGGGCTAAGGTTCAGGCGTCGATCACCTTCGGACGCGATCCCGTCGACGGTCTCTACACGCTGACCGCCGACGTCCGCATTCATCTGCCGGGCGTCGAGCGGGCGATCGCGGAAGAACTCGTGCGCCACACCGAGCGCTTCTGCCCGTACGCGAAGATGGCGCGGCAGGGGATCGTCAACGTCGTGTCGCTCGCGCCGCCATCGAATACGGCCGACGACGGACCCAACCCGTAGTGCAACATCCGCTTAGGTCAAAGCGCGGGCACGGCGCGGCGCTATACTGGGGGCCCCGTACACGGCGCCACGAGCCGGACGGTCGCTGATCGTACGGCGTTCCTGCATGACGCTTCATCAAAGTGACCGGCCGCGGGCGCAAGGCCCCAAATTGGCTGAACACGATCTCGACAAACTGAAAATCGACCGGTCGCCTTCCGCGATCGTCCCACGGCGCCGGCGCGGCTGGCTCCGCTACGCCGTCATCGCGGCGATCCTCCTCATCGCGCTCGGCATCGCCCTCAGGCTCACGAGCCCGCAAGCCGTCGAAACGGCCACCGTCACCTCGGTCTATCCGTCGCAAAACTACACGCTGCTCAATGCCACCGGTTACGTCGTGCCGCAGCGCAAGGCGGCGGTCGCGTCGAAGGCGCAGGGGCGCGTCGAATGGCTCGGCGTGCTCGAAGGCTCCGTCGTCAAGGAGGGCGAAGTGATCGCGCGGCTGGAAAGCCGGGACGTGGAGGCGTCGCTTGCCCAGGCGCTCGCGCAAGTGAACGTCGCGCGCGCCAACCTCGAATTGCAGCACGCCGAGATGAAGGACGCCGAGGCCAATCTGCGCCGCTCGCTGATCCTCGCGCCGCAGGGCGCGATCCCCGCCGCACAGTACGACTCGGACCGCGCCCGCTACGACAAGGCGCAGGCGTCGATCAACAGCAACCGCGCCGCCATCGCTTCGGCTCAGGCGAACGCGCGCGCGGCGCAGGTCGCCGTCGACCAGACGCTGATCCGCGCGCCGTTCAACGGCGTCGTGCTCGAAAAGCACGCGAATGTCGGCGACAACATCACGCCGTTTTCGTCGGCGTCGGACAGCAAGGGCGCGGTCGTGACCATCGCCGACATGGAGACGCTCGAAGTCGAAGCGGACGTGGCGGAATCGAACATCGCGAAGATCGGCGTGGGCGCGCCGTGCGAGATCCAGCTCGACGCGCTGCCGGAACTGCGCCTGTCCGGCAGCGTCTCGCGCATCGTGCCGACCGTCGACCGCTCGAAGGCGACCGTGCTAGTGAAGGTGCGTTTCGTCGAACGCGATTCGCGCGTCTTGCCCGAGATGAGCGCGAAGATCGCGTTTCTGTCGAAGCCGGTGCCGCCGAACGAGGAGAAGCCGGTGGTCGCGGTGCAGGCTTCGTCGGTCGTCGCGCGCAATGGCCGGCAGGTGGTGTACGTCGTCAAGGACGACCGCGTGCGCGAGACGCCCGTGACGCCGGGCGCGAAGATCGGCGAACTCGTCGCGGTGGACGGCGTGAAGCCGGGCGCAACGCTCGTGCTGGCGCCTGGCGAGAAGCTCGGCGACGGCGCGCGCGTTTCCGTGGCGAAGAAATAGCATGAGCACGATGCCGCTCGTCGAGATACGCCATGTCGCGAAGTCGTACCGTCGCGGCGTGCAGACGGTGCCGGTCCTGACCGACATCACGCTCGAAATCGCCGAGGGCGATTTCATCGCGCTGGTGGGGCCGTCGGGGTCGGGCAAGAGCACGCTCCTGAACCTGATCGCGGGCATCGACCGGCCGGACAGCGGCGAGTTGCGCGTGGCGGGCCTCGATATCGCGCGGCTCGGCGAGGCGGCGCTCGCGGACTGGCGCGCGGCCCACATCGGCTTCATCTTCCAGTTCTACAACCTGATGCCGGTCCTGAACGCGTTCGAGAACGTCGAACTGCCGCTGATGCTCACGCGCCTCACGCGCCGCGAGCGGCGCGAGCGCGTCGAGATGGTGCTCGACATGGTCAGCATGAGCGACCGCATGAGCCACTATCCGTCGGAGCTGTCGGGCGGGCAGCAGCAGCGCGTCGCGATCGCGCGCGCGCTGATTACCGACCCGAAGCTGATCGTCGCCGACGAACCGACCGGCGACCTCGACCGCGCTTCCGCCTCCGACGTGCTCTCGATGCTGCAACGGATGAACCGCGAACTCGGCAAGACGATCATCATGGTGACGCACGATGCGCACGCGGCCGGCGCCGCGCGCGCGCTCGTTCATCTGGAGAAAGGGGAGCTGATCGATGCAGGCCGGAACTGAACCGACGTCATGTACCTCGTCAAGCTGATCACCCGCAACGCGCTGCGCCACCGGCTGCGCACGACGCTGACCGTGCTCGGCCTGACCATCGCGGTGCTGGCCTACGGCCTGCTGCATACGGTCGTCGACGCGTGGTACGCGGGCGCGGCGGCGGCGTCGAATGCGCGGCTCGTGACGCGCAACGCGATCTCGCTCGTGTTTCCGCTGCCGTTGAGCTACGAGAACCGCATCCGCGGCGTCGAGGGCGTGACCACCGTCGCGCGTTCCAACTGGTTCGGCGGCGTCTATCGCGATCCGAAGAACTTCTTCGCGCAGTTCGCCGTGTCGGACAATTATCTCGACCTGTATCCCGAGTTCATCCTCCCCGCCGCCCAACGCGCGGACTACCTGCGCGACCGCAAGGGCTGCCTGATCGGCCGGCAACTGGCGACGCAGTTCGGCTTCAAGGTCGGCGACGTGATCCCGATCAAGGGCACGATCTTTCCGGGCATCTGGGACTTCGTGGTGCGCGGCATTCTCGACGGGCGCGACGAGTCGACGATCACGCGCCAGCTCATCTTCCACTGGGACTACCTGAACGAAAGCGTGCGCAAGACGACGCCGCGCCGCGCCGATCAGGTCGGCATCTACGTGCTCGGCGTGGCGAACCCCGATGAAGCGGCGGAAGTCTCACGCCGCGTCGACGGCGTGTTCAAGAACTCGCTCGCCGAGACGCTGACCGAAACGGAGCAGGCGTTCCAGCTCGGGTTCGTCGCGATGTCGAACCAGATCATCGCGGCGATCCGCGTCGTGTCCTACGTGGTGATCCTCATCATCATGGCGGTGATGGCGAACGCGATGGCAATGAGCGCGCGCGAACGCACGACCGAATACGCGACGCTGAAGGCGCTCGGCTTCGGTCCCGCGTTTCTCGGGCTGCTCGTGTTCGGCGAGTCGATCGTCATCTGCACGATCGGCGGCGGCCTCGGCATGCTCGCGACGCCGCCCGCCGCGAGCTTCTTCAAGCAGGCGACGGGCGGCGTGTTTCCCGTGTTCCGCGTGTCAGCGCAGACGGTCGGATTGCAGGCGGCGTGCGCGCTCGTCGTGGCGCTCGCCGCCGCCATCGTGCCGGCGGTGCAGGCGGCGCGGGTGCGGATCGTCGAAGGCCTGCGGGCCATCGGCTAGGGGCGGCGATGGCGATTCCGCTTTCTTATGTCGCGCGCAACCTGTGGGCCCGGCGGCTCACGACGCTCCTCACGGCGGGCGGCCTCGCGCTCGTCGTCTTCGTGTTCTCGACCGTGCTGATGCTCGATGCGGGTTTGCAGAAGACGCTCGTTTCCACCGGCGAAGAAGACAACGTCGTCGTGATCCGCAAGGGCGCCGAGACCGAGGTGCAGAGCGCGATCGAGCGCAATCAGGCGAACGTGATGGAGATGCATCCGTCGGTGGCGATGGGCGCGGACGGCCGGCCGCTCGCGTCGAAGGAAATCGTGGTGCTGATATCGCTCGCGAAGATCGGCTCGGAGCGGCTGTCGAATGTCGTGATACGTGGCGTCTCGCCGCTCGGGCTCGCGCTGCGGCCGCAGGTCAGGCTGGTGGAAGGGCGCATGTTCCGGCCGGGGTCGTCGGAGATCGTGGTCGGCAGCAGCATCGCGAAGGGGTTCAGCGGGACGCGCATCGGCGAGCATTTGCGGTTCGCCCAGCGCGACTGGACCGTCGTCGGCCGCTTCGACGCCGGCGGCAGCGGCTTCGACTCGGAAATCTGGGGCGACGTCGATCAGTTGATGCAGTCGTTCCGGCGCTCGGCGTTTTCGTCGATGGTGCTGCGGCTCGCGCGCAGCGATCTCTTCGAGCGCTTTTCGGCCGACATCGACGTCGATCCGCGCCTCGCCGATCAGGCAAAGCGCGAACGCCAGTTCTACAGCGACCAGTCCAAAGCGCTCTCCACGTTCATCAACATCCTGGGCCTCACGCTGTCGATCATCTTCTCGATCGCGGCGATGATCGGCGCGATGATCACGATGTACGCTTCGGTGGCGAACCGCGTGTCGGAGATCGGGACGCTTCGCGCGCTCGGTTTCAAGCGGGCGAACGTGCTCGCGGCGTTTCTGCTGGAGGCGTTGCTGCTCGGCTTCGTCGGCGGTGTCGTGGGCTTGTGCTGCGCCGCGCTGATGCAGTTCGCCTCGTTCTCCACCACGAACTTCCAGACCTTCGCGGACATTTCGTTCGGCTTCGTTCTCACGTCGGGCGTCGTCGTGAAGACGCTTCTGTTTTCGGTCGCGATGGGACTCGTCGGCGGCTTTCTGCCAGCGGTGCGCGCGGCGCGCATGAATATCGTCGATGCGCTCCGGGCGCAGTGAGTGCACGGAGAAACGGCTTAAAAATCCGTAGCGCGAGTGCACCGGCCCGGTGCTTCCGCGTGATCCGGTTCAGGAACGAACGCTGCTGGATCGAAGCGATGTCGGCCGACACTTGAACCGGGTCGTGGAGCCCATCATGCGAATTCTCTTTATCGAAGACGATCCGCGCCTCGCGGATGCGTTCGCGGCGCTCGCGGCATCGATCGGCCACGAGCCAGAGGTCGCGTATGACGGGCAGTCCGCGCTCGCCTTGACGGCGGCGAATACCTACGATGCGATCTTTCTGGATATCGGCCTCCCCGACGCCGACGGCCGGACGCTCTGCCGGCAGCTTCGCGCGGCGACCCCGAGCGCGCAGGCGTGCGTCGTTGCAGTGACAGGCCGCGCGAACCTGAGCGCGCAGGAACTCGATGCGTTCGACGGCTATCTGCTAAAGCCGATTTCGCAGGAAGCGCTGGAGGATGCGATCAAGGGTTGCTGAACAACGCCTTAGCGCATCGCGACGAGCGTGGTGCGCGCGACCTTGTCGACGGTCAGACGGATCGCGTCGATCAACACGCGCGCAGCCGGCGACGGCGTGCCGCCCGCCCGCACGATGAGCCCGATGTCGCGCGACGTGTTCTGCATCGTGATGTCGAGCACGACGAGCTGGTCCGACTCGCACTCGTAGTAAAGCTGCTGCGCCGACAGCACGGCCAGCATGTCCGTATGCAACAGCACGCCGCGAATGATGGCGAGGTCGGCGGTTTCCACGCTCGGCATCGGCGGCTTCAGTCGCATGCGCTTGAAATGCGATTCAAAGAGCCCGCGCGCCGGAGCGTGACTGCGCGGCAGGATCCATTGGGTATCCGCGAGGTCCCTGAGCGTGAGCCCGCGGGCGTTCGCGAGCGGATGACCGCGCCGGGCGAGCACGACGAGATCCTCGGACATCAATCGTTCGTTGGCGAGGCCGCTCGTCGCATCGTTGGCGCGCAGCGCGCCCAGCACGAAATCGATGTCCCCGGCCCGCAGCCCGGCGACGAGCGTTTCATACGCGCTTTCGTCGGTCACGATCCGCACGCCGGGATAGCGCGCGGCCACGCGCGCGATGGCCTCCGGAAGAATGAGCGTGCGCCCGAGCGGCAATGCGCCGACCGTCACGTAGCCCTGGATGCTGCCGTGCAGCGCGGCGATGTCGTCGGGGATGTGGCGTAGCTCGTTTAGCGCGCGGCGTACGTGAAGCAGGAACGTCTCGCCCTCGCTCGTCAGCAGAAGGCCGCGCGGGCTGCGATAAAAAAGCTGCATGCCCGCACCGCTCTCCATGATGCGGATGGCGCTGCTGACCGCAGGCTGGCTGATGCCGAAGGTCTGCGCGGCGCTCGGCATGTGACGGTGACGGGCGAGCGCCGAGAACAACTGAAGGCGTCGCGTATTGAGCAGATACGCGGGCAACGCGTTGCCCGTTGCAGGACGCCGGCGCGACTGGCGCGCGGTGCACCACTGGGCCAGCTCTTCCAGCTCCGCGAAAATGCGGTCGCAGCGTTGCAGCACCGCGCGGCCGGCTGGCGTCGGCAGCATGCCGGACGAGCGTCGCTCGAAGAGCGCCTCGCCGACCGATGCCTCGAGTTCCCGCAACGAACGTGTCACGGCGGACTGAGCGCGAAAGAGCGCGGCGGCCGCGCGCGTGGCGCTGCCGGTCTGCGCGACGAGCCTGAATGCGCGCAGATAGGCAAGGTTCAGCGGTTCGTGATTGTCCATGGTCGGCCCTGTACGGCGCGATCGTGCGGTGCACGGTCGTCGCTACGGAGCCTGAGTATAGCGGCGCTCTGGCGCCCCCGGCAGGGCGCCAGAGCGCGTCATGCAATCCCGTCTGCGGCCCATCCTATTCTGTTTATGGCCGCTGCATGAGAACGGAGCGCGACGATGATTCCCTGCGGCCGCGCGCCGAAGAACCGCCTGTTACCGCTGGGCGAAATCCACGGCGTGACGCTCTTCCTCGCGGCTTCGCATATCGGGCGTGGCGGTCGCGAGCGTCGGCAGGATGGGCTGCGAATGCAGCATGCGCCCCCATTCGTAGTCGATGCTCTCCGGGTAGAGCGGATAGACGCCCGCGCCCGGCGTGAACGTCAACTCGCCGAAGTAAATCCGGTCGCCGGGCGCGTACAGGTCGACGCGCACATAGTCGAACGGCGCGGACAGCGAACGCGCACACGCGAGAATCGCGTCGAGATGAGCGGGGCGCGGCGTGGGCACCGTGCTGCACGGATAGTGCCCGATCCGGACGGCAAGCTGATTCCACTCTTCGTCATAGAAATCGCCGCGCGGGTGCGCCTTGAAGCGGTCCGAGATGTGGAGGATGTACGCCTGATGCGCGCCCGAGGGCTGGTTGAAGCAATGGATCTTGAAGTCGGGCGGCACGTTGCCGTCGCTCTCGATGAGCAATGCTTCGAAGAAGAGCTTCGGTTTGATATCGCGGTAGTGGCGTTCTCTTGCAACGTCGTAGAAGTCCGTCTTCAGCCAGCTTTCGCCGAGTGCTCGAAGCTCCTCGAACGACGTCTGCGTCTTGTCATGGACGATCTTGACGAAGCCGCTTCCGTGATTGGCCTTCATCGCGAACGACGAAGGCAAGGCCGCGAAGTCCGCTTCCGTGAAGGTCTCCGGACTCGCCAGCAAAGGAATCAGATGCTCCTCGCCGATCGTGCGCTTGATGAAGTCGCGCACCAGCAGCTTGTCGGTCAAATCGGCGTACCGTGGATCGGGATACAGACAGCGCTGCAGGATCTTTTCATTGAACGTGACGGGGTGCCTGAGGCGAGGAAAGCGCCCGACTTTTTGCCGATGCGAAAGACTCAGGAAAATCGCATCCGGCAGCAGGCTCTTCAGGAGATTTTGCGTTGTTTTTGATATCGACATTTATTGTGTCCTGCTTTTGCGCATGGGGTTGATTCGTCGAAGCTCCTGCGCATTTTGCATGCCTGGGGTCAGGCGGGTGAGTGACCACGCGTGGACGGGTCGGAGTAATGATGCGGGTAGGGATGCATGCGCTTTTCGCTGCGACGTTTGGGCATCGCGTTGAAAATTGCACCGGCGACACGCGCCCCCGCGCGGTCGAGCCGACGCGTCGTCTCGCCGAGTTGATCCCCGGTTTGCGCACCGGGCCGCACCACGATCGCCGCCGAGCCGGCTGTCGCTGCGATCATCACCGCGTCGCTTGCGGCGAGCACCGCGGGCGTGTCGATCACGATGAGGTCGTAGTGAGGCGCGAGCCGTTCGAGCAAGAGGCGCAGCCGCGTCGTGGACAAGAGCTTCGAGGGGTTCGCAGGCGGCACGCCCGACGAGATCACGCTGAGTCCCGCCACGGCGCACGACTGGATCACGCGGTCGATCTCCTGTTTCTCCGCGAGCAGGTCGGCGAGACCGATGTCGTTCGGCAAGCCGAACTCGGTGGCGACCTTGCCGCGTCGCAGGTCGCCGTCGATCAGCAGCACGCGATTGCCCGCGTGCGCATGAATCACCGCGAGGTTCGATGCGACGAAGGTCTTGCCGGTGCCTGGCGCCGCGCCGACGATCGCGAGCACGTTGCTGCCCGTGCGCTCGATGTCGCGCATGAGCGATGCGTGGATCGCGCGCAATGCCTCGATGGCGCCTTCGTTCTCCGTGTCGGCCGAGAGCACGAGCGCGGTCTTGTCCAAGGGCGGCACGCCCGCGCGCTGGCTGAGCATGCGCGCCGTGCGGATCGGCGAATCTTCCAGACGCGCCTGTTCCGCGCTGAAGGCCACCGTGCCGAAGACAGGCAGCTGTAGTTGATATTCGGCGGCGTCCGGACTCAGCACGATGCTGCGCGACGTGAGCTTGCGATAGACCACGAAGAGCAAGCCCAGCAGCAAGCCGGCAACGAGGCCGCCCGCAATCACGATCAAGCGCTTCGGTTTGGAAGGCTCGCTCGGGAACAACGCGGAATCGACGAGATGCACATTGCCGAGCGTGCCGGCGCGCGTGACGTCGAGTTCGTTCGACTTGCCCTGCATCGCCACGTAGATGCTCTCCGCGACCTTGGCTTCCCGCGTCAGGTCGGCCGCCCTGCGGTCCGACTCGGGCAACTGGCTGAAGCGGCTTTCCAGTTCCGCCTTCTGCTGCTTCAAGAGCCCGAGCTGCTCGTCCATAGTTTGCATGTCGCGCGTGCCGGGGCCGAAGCGGCTCGCCACCTCGGCGCGCTGCATGTCGAGTGCGGCAATTTGCTTGTCGATGTCGAGCGTGCTCTTGAGGTACGAATCCGCTTCCGAACTGGGTGTCATCGAGTCGGCGTTGGTTCGATAGTCGCTAAGGTTGGTCTCCGTGCGCTTGAGTTGTTCCTTCAGCCGGGGCAGTTCGCTCTGAATGAATTCGCGCGTGCTGCCCGCTTCGGTCCGGCGCTGATCGACATGCGAGGCGATATACGTCTGCGCAATCGCATTCGTGATGTCTTGCGCGAGTTTCGGGTCCTTGTCTTCGTAGGAAATCTGCACGACGCCAGATTCCTTCTGGGGCTCGGATGCCTTGACCTGCTTGCTAAACCGCTGCAACGCCGAATATTCGCTCAGGCGCTCGACCGTGAATTCGGTGCCGGGCCGCGCGACGAGGCGGCTCACCAGAATGGACAAGCCATCCTTCTGCGCGAGCGAACCCGCGGTGCCTTCAATCAGCGTGTTGCCGTCTTTGTCGATCAGTTGATAGCGCTGGTCGGCGAGTGCGCGCAGCGTCATTTCCTGATTGATGTAGCGCGACGGCACATCGAGCGTCTGCACGTCGATCTTTTCGCCGCCCCACGCATAGGCGTGCAGGCCGAGAAAGGCCGCCATCGGTTGATCGGACGAACGAGCAGCCGCGATCAGTTCGGAGATGCGCCCGATGACAGGCACCTCATCCGGTGTCACGAGAATGTCCTGCTTGTACTTCTGAATGACCGGCCACAGTACCGTGCGGCTCAGGATGATCTGCATCTCGGCATCGCTCGGCAGGGTCTTCGGAACAACTTCCTGCGAGCCGCGTCCCGAACGTGAATTGAGGCCGAGCGCGTTCGAGTTCGGATATTCGACTCGCACGATGGCGTCGGCTGTGTAGCTCGGAACCGACAGCAATGCATAGCCGATAGCCAGGCACGTGACGGCCACTACGATCAATACGACGCCCCAGACATTGTCGACCGCCGCCTGGTAAAGGCTTGCGGTCGTGGACGTTACGGTCGGGCCGCCGCGCGCGGGGACATAGTCAAGACTCGGTGTATTCATACGAAGACTTCCTCATTCGCTCGACACATGCAACTGCGCCTCGTGGTTCTCTGTCGGAGCGCTCTGCTTGAGCGCATCGCTGTAGACCTTCAGGTAGGCTGCAACCATCCTGTCGGGACTGAAAGAATCAGCGTAGCGTAAAAGCCGGTCGTGCGTTTCAGGATCCCGCGCCATCTCGATCGCATCGTGAATCCTTTCGATCAGAGATTGCGGCTTGTCGATGTCGAAGACGAGATGGGAAGTCGGTTCGATCACCTCCGGAATGCCGCCGGTGTTGGCGCCGACGACAGGTATCCCCTGCGAGTACGCTTCGACGATCACGCGGCCAAACGGCTCGTTCCACCGCGACGGGACGACCAGCACGTCGAGTTCGCGCAGGAAGCTCGACGCATCGACATGGCCGAGGAATCGCACGCGCGCGTCGTTGTAGCGCGACTTCAGGCTGGCGACGTAATCACCGTCGCCGGTTCCGCCGATCGTCAGTTTCCAGTTGAGCGAGTTGTCCTTCATCAGTTCGTCGATCAGCAGCTCGATACCCTTTTCGGGCGAAATGCGGCCGAGCATGCCGAGCCGAACGACGTCCTTGACCGACGGCGCGGTGGAGACCGGGGGCTCGCCGGCATCGGAGAAATGACAGTCGCTGATGACGCGTGTCGAGGACGCCGCGGGGAAGAAGCCGTTGTCGAGATGCTTCTGGAGCACGAAGCGGCTGACGCCGATGGCGATGTCGACCTTTTCCGACTGTGTTCGCTTGTGACCCGCGTAGCACGCACAAAGCGTGCATTGACGCTCGCAACTCCGATTGTTGGAGAGCATCGTCGCCGCGGGGCACAAGAGATAATAGTCGCGCGTCGTATGAACGACCGGCAGGCCGGCGTTCTTCGCAATCCGCCAAAGATCAACCGACAGACACGAGAGATTGCTCGTGCTCACGAGGTCCGGCTTCTCGCGAGCCACGACGGTTTTCAGCTTGCGCGCCATGATGAGGTTGTGCGTGTCGATGGCATGCCATACGAGCTTCGCTACGCGCGATCGCTTGCCCGCGCGATGGGGCCAGTAGACATTCGCGAAGCGAAGCCGCCATATCTTCACGCCATTGAGCTTGCTGATGTGATCGACACCGGTGCCGGTCGCGCATACGACAGTGACGTCGACGCCGGCCGCGGCAAGACCTTCCGCGAGCAGTTGCGTCGAGACTTCGGCGCCGCCCACGACATCGGGGTAATACAGGGTGTTCGCAATCAATACCTTCATAGAGAACTCCTGATGGCGTCCCATCCGATCAGTCGATCTGATTTCATACCTTTCGTTTTGCTAACTATATGCTTGGGAAAAAACATTCCATATCCTATGAGGAATTTCACCGGAAACGCTTTTTAGCGCCAAGGATTCAAGTGCCGGGAGTGCGCGCGACAGGTACGGACGACTTGCTTCGATGGTGAGACGAACCTAACACGTCGCCTGACGCTAAGTCTTAGCCGGGTCTTTCATGCTGTGCGCGATGACCCTATCGTAATGGATCATCCGTATTGATGTCGGAGACTTTTGCTGCCTGCCTAAAGGCTGTCGGGCGTCCGCTCGTCAACGCTATGACTAAGCGGTACCACATCCGAAGGACGAAAGAAGTACGTTTTTCCACGCCTGCTAGCTGCCGCTTCGGTATGGCGAGGTCCAAATGTAAGCGCCGTGTTACGGGTTTACGCTTTGATTGCTGCTGTGCGGCAGATTTGCGGTCATTTGAACCGGATCGGTAAATCGGATGCGCGCGGAGCGTGTTGCATGCAGTGCATCATACGCGTCTCCCCGACTTTCAATTTGGCGGATTGACGCTGGATGTTGTCTGGGCCGCATACCGTCGGGTGCATTGTCATACGGCCGCATGTGCTTTTTTTGCTTCCTTAAGAGCGCATTTAAAAAACACGATCCACCTCATGCGCAACGGTTGTACCAACCGGTTAGTTCGGTAAGTCTCGCTCCCTCAGGTCACCGAGACGCCCAGCAATCGGCCGACGCCGAAGGTGAATCCAGCGGCAACAAGGCCGATCACGATCTGGCGGATAGCCGAAAATGCGATGCCGCGTCCGTTGAAGAGCGAGGTGAACATGCCGATCGCAGCGAGGGCGAGTACGCTTAGCGCGATGCACTGGATCACAGCCGTTAAGCCGTTCGCCCAAAGAAAGGGCATGGCGGGAAAAATGGCACCGATTGCGAACAGGCAGAACGAGACCGCCGCCGCCGACCACGGATTGCCTCCGAGTTCGGCAGGATCGAGGCCGAGTTCTTCGCGCGTGAGTGCATCGAGTGCCTTGTCCTTGTCGCGCATAATCTGCGATGCCACGCGCTTCGCGACCGCGCTGTCGAGTCCCTTCGCGCGATAGATCAGGCTGAGTTCATGCTCTTCGGCTTCAGGAGTATGTTCGAGTTCGTCTGCTTCCCTGGCGATCTGCGTCTTCGCAAGCTCGCGCGCGTTGGTCACCGAGAGCCACTCGCCGAGCGCCATCGAGCAGGCGCCGGCGATCAGTCCGGCGAGCCCCGTCAAAAGGATGGTCTTGTTGCTGGTGCCCGCGCCCGCGACCCCCATCAGCAAGCAGAAGTTCGACACGAGCCCGTCGTTCGCGCCGAGAACCGCCGCTCGCAGATCGTTGCCCGACGACACGCCCTTGTGCCACGACTCCGCACTCGCGATTTGCGCGCCCTTCGACGCGTCGGGCTTGTCGGCATCGGCCATGGCCTGCACGACGTCTGCGTGCCGATGTTCTTCTTCCGACATCTCCGCGGTGTCCGGATGTCCTGCGTACTTGTTGCGATCCGCGTATTCGGCGGCTGCAAGCGAAGGAAGGACGAACGCCGGTCCGAATACATGCACGAGGCCGCGCATGAGAACGGTCTTGACGCCCGGGCCTCGCGACTTCACGTGCACGCCGTTCGCTTCCAGCTTGTCCGCCCAGACGCGTGCGTGCTTGCGCTCCGATTGCGCCAGTTCGCCGAACACCTGCTTGCGCAAGGTGTCTTTCTCGACGCGGGCAAGCGTTTCATAAAGCGCCGCGCTGTGAAGCTCGTCGATCAGGTTCGCGCGATATCGCTTGAGTTCGTTGTTCGATGCCATCGCCGGTCGCCTCGTTTCGGATGCGAACCGATAGAGGTTAGCCGACGCCGGATGATTCGCGTGCCAAGCCCTTGTTATGCGCTTTTAGCGCGAATGGCAACCGTTCGTATCGTTATTTGCGGTATTGGCGAAGCTCGCATGGAAGGACAGCGGCGCGCGCCGCTGTCTTACGCCGGGCGCTTTAACCCCCGAGCGCGGGATCGCTCGCGCTGTCGCGGCCGGTCTCCACGTGGCCGGCAAGCCGGCGCACGAACGCGCGGTCCGTATCGACAGTCACCTGCACGTCGTACCAGCCATGCGCGCCGCGCAAGTCGAGATACACCGCCGCCGTATCGCCGCCCGCCACGCGACGCTTGACCACGGCCGAAGGATCGTAGGCGTTGACGATGGAGAACTCGCATCGCGACGTGCCGAGGTTCTTCAGGCGCAACTGAAGGTTGCCGTTCGCGACGTCGTAGCCTTCCGCGACATCGGGCAGCGCGCGTTCGCGCTGATTCCACCCGCCGCCCGCGGCCGGTTTGCCTGCCAGCCGGCGCAGGAAACCGTTCGGCCCGTGGATCGTGAAGTCGAACGTGCCGTCGGCGTCGAGCGCGAGCCGGTCGGTGAGCCGTTTGCCTGCCTCGACGGTGTAGGTGCGAGGCGCGTCGGTGCTCGGCGCGCGATACAGCAGGAAGACGGCGCCCGCACGGCCCGTGTTGATGAAGGCCATCGACACCTGCTTCGCCGATTCGTCGATCCGCGAACGCACGAAGAACTCGTAAGGCAGCGCGCGCGAGCGGCGCACACCCGGTTCCTGTCGGGGCACGGCCTGCGAGACCGGCGGCAACGGCACGTAGTCGGGATGACGCTGCTTGTCGGCGGGGACGTAGCCCGTCGTCGGGGGCAACGGCGGGAACGCGTCGTTTGGGTTCTCGAAGTTGAACGCCGACGTGAGATCGCCGCATATCGCACGGCGCCACGGCGAGATGTTCGCTTCCTTCACGTCGCGACCGTGGCCGAAGCGGCACTCGATGAAGCGGATCACCGACGTGTGATCGAAGGTCTCCGAGCAGACCCAGCCGCCCTTCGACCACGGCGACACCACGAGCATCGGCACGCGCGCGCCGAGCCCGTAGGGACCGGGCGCGTACTTCGCGTCGCCGGGGAAGTACTCGCCGGTCGTATCGACGGTCGAGAGTCCGTTCGCGCTCGATCCCGGTGCGAACGGCGGCACGAGGTGATCGAAGAAGCCGTCGTTCTCGTCGTAATTGATGAAGAGCGCGGTCTTGCTCCAGACTTCCGGATTGGACGTCAGGACCTGTAACACCTGGTCGATGTACCACGCGCCGTAGTTCGCCGGCCAGTTCGGATGCTCGGAGAACGCTTCCGGCGCGACGATCCACGATACCTGCGGCAACGTGTTGTTCTGCACGTCACGCTTGAGGATGTCGAAGTAGCCGTCGCCCGCGGCTGCGTTCGTGCCGCGACGCGCCTTCTCGTACAGCGCGCTGCCGGGCTGCGCGTTCTGATACTGCTTGAAATAGAGCAGGGACGTGTCGCCGTAGTTGCCGATGAACGCGTCCTGCGTCCAGCCCCACGAACCTTTCGCATCGAGGCCCGTGCCGATGTCCTGATACACCTTCCACGAGATGCCCGCGCGTTCCAGCACTTCCGGATAGGTGGACCAGCCGTAACCGACTTCGGCGTTGTCGATGACCGGGCCGCCGCCGGTATTGTCGTTGCCGACGTAGCCGGTCCACAGGTAGTAGCGGTTCGGATCGGTCGACGTGTTGGTCGAGCAGTGATACGCGTCGCAGATCGTGAAGGCGTCGGCGAGCCGATAGTGGAAGGGAATATCCTCGCGCGTGAGGTAGGCCATCGTCGTCGTGCCCTTGTACGGCACCCATTGGTCGTAGCGGCCGCCGTTGAAGGCGCCGAGGCCGCTTTTCCAGTCGTGCGGCAGGTCCTGCAAAAACTGCAGGCCCATGTTCGGCGCGTCCGGATGAAACGGCAGCACGTCGCCGGCGCCCGCTGCGATCGGCTGATGCCAGACGGGCTTGCCGTTCGGCAGCGTGACCGCGCGCGTGTCGCCGAAGCCGCGCACGCCGCGCAAGGTGCCGAAGTAATGATCGAACGAGCGGTTCTCCTGCATCAGCACGACGATGTGCTCGACGTCCTTGATCGATCCGTGGCGGTTGTGCGCGGGGATCGCGAGCGCGTTGCGGATGCCTGCCGGCATCACGTTCAGTGCAGTGGCCGCGCCGGCCGCCTGAGCGGCGGCGCGCAGGAATTCGCGTCGGTTTTTCGATGTCATGGGGTGTGCACCAGGGGAGGGGTTAGTCGACGGTGTGGATGACGGGCGGGGCGAGCACATCGGACGCAGGGCGAGGCGCCGGGGCCTCGCCTGTGGTCGCCTGCTGCGCCCAGCTTTGCAGGGAACTCACGGCTTGTTGCTGTTGCGGGTTGGGACGTTCAGAAAGGGACGTTGCGGGCGTTGGCTTGGTGTCGTCATTCGCGCTGTTGTTCGCGTCATCGCATGCGCAAACGCTTGCGCATGCGAGCAGCACAAGAGGCGCGAGCAAGGGACGCCGAAGCGCCCGCAGCGTCGAGCGACAGACGCGCGCAGAAAGCGTGAAGACGGAGTGAAGGAAGAACGCAGGCATACCCGGACGCGCGCATCTTGAAGAGATGGGGTCCAAGGATAGGTATTACCTGTGTAAGAAATATGACTCGTCGTGCGAATTCGAACGCGAGTCGTTGCCCTGCTTAAAGAGTCAGGTCGAATGAACGCGCGAGAAGTCCGGGCAGCTTCATCCCGCCTGTCGACCGCTCGCCCCAGGTCCAGTCGCTCAGCATCAGCTCCGGCGTCTCGCCGAGCCGTTCGAGTTCGCTGCCGAGCAGGCGATAGAGACTGTCGTCGAAACGCATTGCCTCGACCGGCGCGACGATCTCGCCATGCTCGACCCAGAACGTCGCAAAGCGCGTCATGCCGGTGAGCCGGCCGTTCACGCGATCGGAAAAATTCACGTACCAGAGGTTGCCCACATACAGCCCCGTATCGAGCGCCTTCAGCACATCGGCGTCGGCGAGATCGCCGCCTTGCATTGACAACGTGACCGGCATCTCGCTTGCGAGCGCCCCGTTCGGACGCTGGCCGTGTTCGCGAGCCGTGCGCGCGCTGACGAGCAGCCCCGCGCTGCGGCCCTGCTCGATGAGCGGCACGCTCTCGCGCAGATAGCCGTCCTCGTTGAAGCGCGGCGCGATGTCGAGGCCGAGGTCTTCGGTCAGCGTGACGCGCGGATCGAGCGATACCTCACCCGCGTGCAACCGATGCAACTCGCTGCGCCCGCTCGCCTGCTGGCGCGCGGAGAACGCGGTGAACGACGCGGTGCCGATCAGTTCCCAAAGCGCGGCCGGCGCGAGGTAAGTGCGGTACTGTCCCGGCGACAGGACGCGCGGCGTGCGCTCGAACACCCGCATGTGGGCGGCGGCCTGCTCGACGCGGCTCGCGAAGACATCGTCGCGCCAGTCGTCGCCCGCGTAGGTTGTCTTGATCGCGCGTCCGCCCGCTTCGCACAGCGACCAGCTGAAGTTGAAGTTCTCGACCTCGTGCCAGCCGCGGCTGCCGAGCGACGAAGCGAAGCCGCGCACGATCGAGCCGCCCGCGTAGAAGCCGACGAAATCGAGCCCGGCCGCGCAGCCGGTGACGACGCGCACGAGCGCGTCGATTCCGGGCAAGGTGCCGCGCCGGTGCGTCGACTGCGACCACGGCGAGCGGTCGAAGAGCAGGTGCGGATCGTCGGGCGCGTCGCGCAGACCGTCGCGCAGGATAGCGAGCGTCTCGGCGATATCGCTTCGATCCTGCGCGGGGTCGCCGCCGATCGTGAGCGTCGCATACGCCTGCCGTTCGCCCTCGACGAGCCGCAGCGTCAGCTTGCCCTGCGTCACGCGGCCGATCTGCCGCACCTTGCCCGCGTTGAAGCGAACGAAGTCCGAGTCTTCGGCCGAGAGCGACGTCAACGCGACTTCGCCTTCGCGCAGCCGCGCTTCGATGTCGTCCGCGAGCGAGGCGAAATGACGATGCCAGTCGAATGCCGGTGCGGTCATCGCGCGCCTCCGAACACGTCGACGTTGCTGAACACGCATGCCGGCGACGCATGGCCGACGCGCACGATCTGCATCGGCTCGCCCTTGCCGCACATCGACGTGCCATACACGCGGCGCGTCTCCTCGTTGCCGACGGCGGCCAGGCTGCGCCAGAAGTTCGCCGAGATGCCGCGATAGTTCGGTTGCCGGACCACTTGCGTGAGCGTGCCGTTCTCGATCAACTGGCCCCACTCGCAGCCGAACTGGAACTTGTTGCGATGATCGTCGATGGACCACGACGTATTCGTGCGCATCATGATGCCGCGTTCGATGCCGGCGATCATCTCGTCGAGCGAGCTCGATCCCGGCTCGATGTTGAGATTCGCCATGCGGTCGATCGGCGGACGGTTCCAGCCCGACGCCCGCGAGTTCGCCACGCCGGGAAGCCCCGCGCGCTGTTGCGACAGCGCGCCGCCGAGCGGCCGTTCGAGCACGCCGTCGCGGATCAGATACGCCTTGTGCGCGCGGGTGCCGTCGTCGTCGAACGCGTAGGTGGCGGCTTCGGCCGCGTAGCCGGGGTCGAAGGTCACGTTGAGGAGCGGCGAGCCGTAACGATAGGTGCCGAAGTCTTCGCGCCTGATGAAGCTCGATCCCGCGAAATTGCGCTCGTCGCCGAGGATGCGATCCAGTTCGAGCGGATGACCGATCGATTCGTGGATCTGCAGCATCATCTGGTCGGGCATCAGGAGCAGGTCGCGCGGTCCCGACGGACAATTCGGCGCGGCGAGCAGTTGCAGTGCTTCGTCGGCGATGCGCTCGCCCGCGCCGTCGAACCGATAGCGCGCGAGCACTTCGATTCCGCCTTGCGCGAGCGTGCCGTAGTCGCCGCCG
Source organism: Caballeronia telluris (assembly GCF_001544495.1). GTDB lineage: Bacteria > Pseudomonadota > Gammaproteobacteria > Burkholderiales > Burkholderiaceae > Caballeronia > Caballeronia telluris. The sequence goes on along the minus strand of NZ_FCNZ02000012.1, from coordinate 31,215 downwards.
AGCGTGCGGACTTGCGTGTCGCCCGCCGCGTGCGCGACGGCGGTGAATTGCGGCATCACGAGATTGAAACGCTGGTCGACGCGCACGCCGTCGCTCGTGATGAAGGTTTGCTCGATGCGCGTGAGGGTCACGCCCGCGATGCGTTCGACGATGCGCTCGTCGATGCGTGCGGCGGCGCATTCGTGCGCGAGACGCGCGAGCCATTCGTTGCGATCGGGCAGGGGCGCTTGTGCGCCGGGCGATTCGTATCGGCCGCTTTCGACGGGACGCAGCATCTGCCGGTGATCGACGAGCGACGCGGCCGCGCACGCTTGTGCGCGCTGCGTGGCGACGTCGAGCGCGGCTTGCAGGCCCGACGCGGAGAGGTCGGGGCTCGCGGCATAACCGGCGCCCGCCCCGGCCCACGCGACGAGCATCGCGCCGCGATCGCGCGTGGTGGAGAGCGGCTGGACGACGTCGTTGCGCACGGCATGCTGGTCGATTCGTTCATCGACGATGCGCACGGACCAGAAGTCCGCCGTGCTGCGCAGGGCGCTCGCGGCGCGTGTCACGGATTCCTGGATCATGCGATGGGCTCGATCGTGCGGACGGCACATTATGGCCGATCGAAAAAAACGTGGGAGGCGCGCCTTCCGATCCCGTCCGTGCCCAATTTGCTAGCATGCTGCCTTCCCCGCAGCCGGCAGGTCAGTGTGAAGCGCCCCGACGTATCCTTCCTTCGAGACCATTTCGACCGCGCCATCGCGCGCACGCGTCCGGTCGCCGCCGAACTTTTGCGCCGCCTGCGTCATCCCACGCGACGCGGTCTCGTGCGGGCGGCGGCGGCCGTGCCCGCGCTCGTGCTCCTCTACGTGCTCGTGCTGATTCCGTTCACGCCGGGCATCGGCGACATCCGCCGTGCCAAGGTCGACGAACCCGCGCGCATCTTTTCCGCCGATGGCAAGCTGCTCGCGGAATTCAAACCCGTCAACCGCGAGTGGGCGAAGCTCGCGGACATCTCGCCGCATGTGGTCGAGGCGCTCGTCGCGACCGAGGATCATCGCTTCTATCAGCATCACGGCCTGGACTGGCGGCGCACGGCGTCGGCGGCGGTTCGCACGTTCTCCGGCGACCGGCAGGGCGGCTCCACCATCACGCAGCAGCTCGCGCGCAACCTGTACCCGGACGACATCGGCCGCTCGCAGACGCTCACGCGCAAGCTGAAGGAAGCGATCACCGCGCTCAAGATCGAGATGATCTACACGAAAGCCGAGATCCTCGAAACGTATCTCAACACCGTGCCGTTCCTGTACAACGCGTACGGCATCGAGATGGCGGCGCGCACCTACTTCGACAAATCCGCCGATCGTCTCGACGTGACCGAAAGCGCGACGCTCGTCGGCATGCTGAAGGGCAACAGCTACTACAACCCGGTCATCAATCCCGAGCGCGCGCTGGAGCGGCGCAACATCGTGCTCGCGCAGATGGTGAAGTACGGACATCTCGCGCCTACGACCTACGAGTCGCTGAAGCGCCGGCCATTGCGCGTCGATTTCGAGCGTCAGCTGGAGGCGCCCGGCCGCGCGCCGCATTTCGCGCAGCAGTTGCGCAAGTGGCTGATCGCGTGGGCCGACGACAACGACTACAACATCTATTCCGACGGGCTCGTGGTGCGCACCACCATCGACTCGCGTCTGCAGACGATGGCGACGCAAGCCGTCACGTGGCAGGGCAACCAGTTGCAGTCGATCGCGAACGCGGCGTGGGGCGCGCGTGCGGGCTGCGCCGGCGGCAATCCCGACCTCGTGCGCGCGTTCGTGCGCGAGTCGCCCGAATACCGCGCGGCGAAGGATGCCGGCGTCGCCGAAGACGAAGCGATGAAGCGCTTCGCATCGGACCGCAACTTCATGCGCACGCTGTGCGAGAACAAGACGCGCATGCAGGCGGCGTTTCTCGCGCTCGATCCGCGCAACGGCTATATCCGGGCGTGGGTCGGCAGTCGCGATTTCAGCCAGGACCCGTTCGATCACGTCAGCCAGGCGCGGCGCCAGCCGGGCTCGACCTTCAAGCCGTTCGTCTATGGCGCGGCCTTCGAGCAGGGCGCCAAGCCCGACGACACGTTCATCGACCAGGCCGTCGAGATCCCGCTCGCGGGCGGCGAAGTCTGGCGTCCCGAGGACGACTCGCCGCCGAGCGGCCGTCCCGTGACCCTGCGCGATGGTCTCGCCTATTCGAAGAACCGCATCACGGCGCAACTGATGCAGGAAGTCGGGCCCGCGCGCGTCGCGCGGCTCGCGCGTGCGATGGGCGTGCGCGACAGCAGGCTCGAACTCGTGCCGTCGCTCGCGCTCGGCACGAGTCCGGTGACGCTGAAGGAAATGGTGTCGGCATACGGGACGATCGCGAACGGCGGCGGCCATGTCGAGCCGGTGCTCGTCACGCGCATCGAGGATCGCAAGGGCGAACTGCTGGCGCAGTTCGAGCCCGCGACGCCCGAACGCGTGCTGCCCGCGGACGCCGCGCAGAAACTGCTCGACGCGATGCGCGCGGTGATCGATCGCGGCACGGGTTCGAGCATTCGCAGCCGCTTCGGGATTCGCGGAGAGGTCGCGGGCAAGACCGGCACGACGCAGGACAACGCCGACGGCTGGTTCATCCTGGTGCATCCGCAGCTCGTGGCGGGCGCGTGGGTCGGCTTCAACGACAGTCGCGTGACGCTGCGCAGCGACTACTGGGGACAGGGCGCGCACAGCGCGTTACCGATCGTCGGCGATTTCTTCCAGCGTTCGATGCGCTCGCGTCTGATCGATCCGCGCGAGCGCTTCGCCAGGGAAGAAGAGACCGGCACGTTGCGCGCGTGGGTCGCGAGTGTTCGAGGATGGTTCGCGAACCGGTTCGCTTCGAAGCCGGCGAGAGCGCCGCAGGCCGTGCCGCCGATCATCGCGTCGTCAATGCCGGCCGAGATGCCGCCGTTGCTGCCGCTGCCGTCCGAAGAGCAGCAGCCCGCCTCCGGCCCGGGCGCCGCGCCCTGAAACGAGCCGCCGAGCGTCGCGCTATTTCGCACTCTGCGTGCGACGTCCCACACAGGCGGCATTTATTTGTATGTACATTGGGACATCCGCCACAGAGTGTGAGAGCCGATGTAAGAAGCGTTCTGGCGCGGCAGGACACAGCCGCGCCTACTACTTCCCATCGACGAACTATCTTGAGAGAAGGCCCCGGCGCATTGCGCGACGGGGCCTTTAGTTTTGCGGACGCTCGCGGCCGTCCAAGCGCCCGCGCCCGGCAATGTTTCGCAGCCGCTCAATGGCGATGACGCAGCCAGCCGTGATGCGCCTCGTGTGGCGCATGGCCGCGCAGCGCCTCGCGCGAGCGGCGCGATTCGATGCCCTCGTGCACCAGCAGCACCAGCGCGACGAGCGCCAGCAGCGAGAGCGCGAACAGCACGTTGACGACGTCGCCCACTGTCACGCGCGAACTCAAAGCCGAACCGGACAACCGGATCAGGGTACCCAAAAACTCGTTCATCGCGGCCTCCGCATCCGAGCCCGACCACGCTTATATTTTAGGTCGCGCGTGGGCCCTCTGCGTACTGCTTCTCGGTTGCTGCGGCGGCCGTGTCATTCGCCGCGCGACGGCGCGTCGGGTCGGCGCAGCGCAAGTCCGACGCCGCTTAACGTGAGCGCCATCGCCGCAGCTTCGCGGGCGCCGAGCGGTTCGCCGAGCGCGATCGCGGCGGCCACGATGCCCATGATCGGCACGAGCAGCATCCCGATCGACGCGACTTCCGGCGGCAAATAGCGCAGCGTCGCGAACCACGCGAGATAGCAGACGCCCATCGGCACGAGCGCCATGTAGACGAGCACGGCCCAGCCGTTCGCCTTGAGCGCCGCGAAATCCGGATGCTCGAAAAGCAGGCCGGCGATCACCATCGGCACGCAGCCGATCCCGACCTGCCACGCGACGAGCGTGACCGGCGCAACCGGCACCGCCGTGCGCGCGACCACGGTGCCGAGCGCAAACAGCACCGCCGCCGAAAGCGCGAAGCCGATGCCGGCGAGCTTGCCCGCGTCGAACGCGATGCCGTGCCCGCCGAGCAGCACGACGACGCCCGCCAGCGCCAGCGCGAGCGCGGCGAAGCCGCGGCGCGTCGGCCGGCGCGACTGGATCGGCCAGGCGAGCAGCATCGCCCAGACCGGCATCGTGTAGACGAGCAGCGCGCCCTCGCTGACGGAAAGCCATTTCATCGAGAGCGTGGAAAAACCCATCCACGCGAAGACGTTGGTGCAGGCGGCGAGGACGACCCGCGGCATGACCTGGCGCGAAATGCGCGTGTTCTCGCCGATCGCGGTCGCGATGGCGCCGAGCAAAAGCGCCGCCGCGACGCCCGCGACGCCGCGCGAAAAAAGCGGCGGCCATTGCTTGAGCAGCACTTTCATGGCGGGCCAGTTGAGCGCCCAGCCGACGGCGGTCACGAAGAGGAAGATCAGGCCGGGCCAGCGCGAGCGCGTCGTCGAATGGGTCATGTTGTTGTTATGGAATCGCGAGGCCCGATGATACCGTTCGGAGCGTATCGGGACATCCGCGCGCAATTTTGTCGGCATTTCCTTCGCGATACGCCCCGGATTAAAAAGACGGATTTACATGGTGTCGAAGAATCATTTCAATAAACCCGGAACATAGTGTATGTAATCGATTAAATCGGTTAATTGGCGGAGCTAACAACGGTCTATAAAACTAATATTGAAATCTTGAAGGCGAGTTTGACCGCCGTGCGCAAACGTTTGCGCGAGTTTTGTGTTTCAATCGGACGGCGTTTCGCGGACACGTTCCGCGTTACCGATGCGAATTCAATAACAACGGAAACGGGCCATGCACTTTCAGTACGAGGCGTCATCACCTGAAGAGCGACAGTCGAATCCCGTTCGGCACGCGCATTTTCAAAGATGGTTTTCGACCTTTGCGAGCCTCGCGCATTCCCGGCTGCCGCTCGATCCTTATCTGCAATCCGTGACCGATACGCTGAAGGAAGTCGCCGGCGTGGCGTCGGCGGTCGTCGAGTGGATCGAGGGCGATCAACTCGTCTATCGCGCCGTGAGCGGCGAGGCCGCCCGTCACATCGGCACGCGGATCGCCCTGGAGGGCAGCCTCTCGGGCCTGTGCATCACGCGGCAGCAGCCGCTCATCTGCCGCGATGCGTCGACCGATCATCGCGTCGACCGCGCCGCGTGCGAAGCGGTCGGGGCCGTGTCGATGGTGGTGGCGCCCGTCGTCTACGAAGGACGCTCGGTTGCCGTGCTGAAGCTGATTTCGCGCCAGGTCGATCAGTTCAAGGCCGCCGACGTCAGCATCCTCGACGCGTTTTGCGCCTGCATCGCCGTGACCATCGCGCGGGAAGAAATCGCCCAGGAAAACGAGAAGCTGTTGCGGGCGAACCAAAGCGTCGCCGCGGATCTGAACGTCGAGTCGTCGCTGCGCATCGAATACGAGAAAAAGCTCGCCGACGCGCTGCGGCGCCGGCGCACCGTGCTCGACAACGCGCACGTGGCGTTCGTGGCGATCGACGAAGCGGGGCTCATCGCCGACTGGAACGAGGCCGCGGCGAACCTGTTCGGCTGGCGCACCCATGAGGCGATCGGCGAGGAACTGTCCGCGCTGATCGTGCCCGAGCGCTTTCGCGATGCGCACCGGGCGGGCCTCACGCGCTACCTCGCGACGGGCGAAGCGCGCTTCATCAACAAGCGCGTCGAGTTGCCGGCGATGCGCCGCGACGGGCGCGAGTTTCCGGCGGAACTCACGATCAGCGAGGTCTGGTTCGAGAGCCAGCGGCAGTTCACCTGCTTCATCCACGACATCTCCGACCGGCGCCGCGCCACGGAAGCCGACGAACGCCTGCGTCTGCTGATCAATTCCGTCAGCGACTACGCCATCTTCATGCTGGACCAGGACGGCTTCGTGCGGTCCTGGAACGACGGCGCCCGCGAGATCCACGGCTATGAAGCGGACGAAATCGTCGGGCGGCATTTCACGCTGTTCTTCTCACCCGACGACGTCAGCAAGAAGAAGCCGGAGGCCGAATTGCTGCGGGCGGCGTCGCAGGGACGCGTAGAGAACGAAGGCTGGCGCTTGCGCAAGGACGGCTCCGCGTTCTGGGCGCATGTGATCCTGACCGCGCTGCGCGATGGCGACGGACAGCAGCAAGGCTTCGTCAAGATCACGCGCGACATGACCGCGCGGCGCAGGCTCGAGGAACTGGAAGCGTCGAGCCGCCGGATGAACGAATTTCTGGCGCTGCTCGGCCACGAACTGCGCAATCCGCTCGCGCCGATCCGCAATGCGGTCAGCATTCTCAAGCTCAAGTCGACCGAAGACGCCGACGTCGTGCGCAGCCGCCAGATCGTCGACCGTCAGCTCGCGCACCTGACGAAGCTCGTCGACGATCTGCTCGAAGCGGGCCGCGTCAGTTCGGGCAAGATTCGCCTGTCGAGCGACACGGTCAACGTCGCCGACGTGATCCAGCTGAGCGTCGAGGCGAGCCAGCCGCTTTTCGACGAGCGCCAGCAACGGCTCGCGGTGAGCGGCGCCGAGCAGCCGCTGTTCGTGAAAGGCGATACGACGCGGCTCGTCCAGGCGCTCAACAACCTGCTGAACAACGCATCGAAATTCAGCCCGGTCGGTTCGAAGATCACGCTCGAAACCGGGCCGCATGGGAATTCGGTGGTGGTCCGCGTGATCGACCGGGGCCGCGGCATCTCGCCGGATGCGCTCGACAGCGTGTTCGACCTGTTCGTGCAGGAACATCCGCCTGGCGCCCATGCGGACGAGGGCGGCCTCGGCATCGGCCTGACGCTCGTGCGCGCCATCGCGCAACTGCACGGCGGACACGTCGAAGCACGCAGCGGCGGCGCGGGACAGGGCAGCACGTTCAGCATGTGGCTGCCGCTCGTGCAGGCGCCGACGCGCGCCGCGAGCGTGCCGCCGACGCCGGATCGGCACGCGAACCGGCCGCTCGACGTGCTGGTCGTCGACGACAACAAGGATTCCGCCGACAGCATGACGCTGCTCGTGGAAATGCTCGGACACACCGCGCGCGCGGCCTACGACGGCCCCGACGCGCTGCAGTCGTTCGGGCAACGCGCGCCGCAGGTCGTGTTGCTCGACCTGTCGATGCCGGGCATGACGGGGTTCGACGTGATCCGGCGCATCCGCGAGGCGACGAGCGGCGACGTGATCGTCGCGGCGATGACGGGCCTCGGTTCGGACGAGGACATCGCCCGCACGCGGACGGCGGGCTTCGACGCTCATCTCACCAAGCCGGTCGACTTGCCCGAACTGGAGGGCGTGCTCGCGCGCGCGGCGCTGCGGGCCGCGGGGGATTGAAGCGGCTGAAACGGGTTGTAGTTTCGGCAGAGACGTTGGCGCTTTTTGCCGTGCGCGCGGGGCGGTTCGGCGCAAGGCGATGTCGGGAAAACCCTTGTGGGGCGGGGGCGGGGCGGCTTTGCGCCGCGTTCAGGTATGAAGATTGCCTAAGGTCGCCACTCAATCCTGACCCGCAGGCAGACGATGCAGAATCGACTTCATCTCGACGAAAAGACGCCCAAGATGTATCGCCATGCCGCGTGCGCGGCCGAACCGGCGATCGTTCATCTGGAAATGGTGATCGGGCATTACGTCCAATCCGGCCACCGAAATACGCCGGCGACGTTCACCGCGCAGTACTGGCTCGGACGCATCGCCGAACTTCAGATGCGCTTCGATCTGCTGCCGCCGCAGAAAGTGAGGCTCGTCCGTCTTGAGAATGCGCTTTCGGTGTTCATCGCCCGCGAGCAGCAGCCGGACGGAACGATGACGCGTCGCGCGGCCTGAGGGCAGGCGCGTTTCGGCGCGCTAGATGTCTTCGGTTTCGAGCACGACGGGCTCGGCTTCGCCGCGCGACACTTTCTCGGCCGCCGACGCGCAAATCTCCTGCGCGTGCTGAAGGAACAGCGCCATTTCCGGCTCGTGGCCCGCATCACCGTGGCGAATTTTCAAAGCGTCGTAAGTCACGAGGCCCCGGTGCGTCACGCCGTGCATCTCGAAACGGAAGTTGACCGCCTCGGAATAACAGTCGTCGATGACGCCCACTACGGCCGGGTCGCCGCCCGGCGCCGCGTCGGGCCCGTCGCCGCGCGGCTTCGGCCATAGCGCCGCGAGTTGTTCCGCCGCCCCTCGGGCGATTCGTTTCAGACCCAGCTCATGTGTCAATGCGATCCTCATGGCGTGCTCCCATTCATGGTCGCAGAACTAGCACCGAACATGCCATCGCGTGGCAATCGTTCGATTCTGGGCGGCGGCGCGTGCGCCGTTCGGTGCAGTCAGTGCTCATTCCGACCGTTTCCCGGCCGATCAGTTCGGTTCGCATGCGCCGGCGCGTCGGTATGCGTGCGTATTCGCGGAAATCGCGAGCGCGGCGCCCGAGCGGCCTTGCGACGGTCCATCGCGATCCCGAACGCGACTGGACGGTCGCCACGTTCGCGGACGCGCTCGGCGTTTTTCGCATGCTTTACGCAACGGGCCGGAGAAGCGGCGGAAGATGCAGGCCGCGCTGACTCGGTGGAGAGAAACGGATGCGTCGCGGGGGGAATGGCAAGTAAACCGCCCGGCGCGCCGCGCCGCAGAACCGCTCGCGACGCCGCTCCGACGATTCGCGCGCGACGCACTAGGCGGCGCGGCTGCGCTCGCTGAGCAAGGCCTTGCGTTCGAGCAAATCGAGCAGCCGCAGCACGCGCTGACGTTGGGCCGCGACGAGGTCGTTCTCCTTGGCCAGCGTACGCACGCGTTTCTGCCAATAGTCGTCGTCGAGCCAGCCGAGCATGTGCGGCTTGTTGGAGCGCGCGAACGATTCGATCACGCGTTCCAGATGGTCGAGTTCGCTATCCGCCAGATTCGACGGCAACAGTTTCGCGCCGTCGACATGGGCGGACTTGCTGGTCATGGGGGTACTCATCTCGTGTGGCCCCGGCATCCTCGCGGCGCCGAGGCTGTGTTTTCCGGGTTGCGCTGCCGTAAACAGGGAATCGGCGGCGTTTCGCGCACGCTTCGCGCAACTGCCGACTTCGGGAAAACAAGATAACGTGCTGACTTCGACCGGCTTTACCATGCGTCTCAAATCCGCAGAACAAAAATGGCGACGGCCGCTCCCGCCCGTGCGAATGACCGCGCGCCGCCGCCTCGACCACCGTCTATGAATTCGAGTCCGAACGCCGACCGGCCTGCCCGCGACGACGCGCCGCGTCCCGGCATCGTGTCGACCCGCTTCAGCACGCACGCGCTTCCCGCCGTCGAGCAGTTGCTCGCGTGGCGCGCGCGGGTGGGCCACGTCGTCGACGTGCCGCCGCAGAAGACGCAACTCGCGGACGGCTTCGGCGCGAACATCGACCTGCATTCGGTCGGCGGACTGGTTTTCACCGACGCGCGTACCGAAGCGATGCGTCTGGAGCGCTCGGTCGCGCGCGTTTCCGCCGACACGCGCCGCGATTTCGCGTTTCACGTGTATGCGGAAGGCGAAACCGGCGAGGTGAGCGGCGTGAGCCGCAAGCGCAGCGCGCCGGGGTCGGTGCGGGGCATCGTCGCGTTCGACATGAATCAGCCGTTTCGCGTGGACCGTCCGGCGTGCCGCGTGCTGACGATGTTCGTGCCGCGCGCGATCGTCGAAGCGGGACTCGGCGACGGCGACGCGCTGCACGGCCGCGTCGTGCCGTACCAAGCGCCGCTCGCGCAACTCGTCTTCGATCACTTCGGCGCGACGGCGCGCGAACTGCCGGGCCTCGGCGCCGAGAATGCCGAGAATGCCGAGAATGCCGCGGACGCCGCCCGCACGCTCGATGCGGGCGCGCAGCTCCTGATCGCGGCGTTTCGCGAGGAGACGAAGCTGACGGACACGGGCCGCGCGGCCGTGCAGCGCGCGCTGATGGGACAGGTGAGGCGCTTCATCGACGCGAACCTGCATCAGGGCGATCTCACGCCGATGCGGGTGGTCGAAGCGCTCGGACTCAAGCGGGCGACGCTCTATCGCTGGTTCGAGCACGAGGGCGGCCTCGGCGCGTATATCCGTCATCGACGGCTGCGCGAGGCGGCCGACGAACTCGTGCGCTTCCCGCATCTCCAGGTGACCGACATCGCCTACGGGCTCGGTTTCAAGAGCGCGTCGGACTTTACGCGCGCGTTTCGCCGGGCCTTCGACATGAGTCCGCAGGACGCGCGTCTGCGCTCGCTCGATCTGCGGCGCGACGCTGCGGCGCGCGTGTCACGCGCTGGCCGGCCGTTCGCCTGACGCACGTTCCGGAAAGCGCCTGAGCCCGACGAGCGTCACGCAGGTCGCCGCCAGCAGATACCAGGCGGGCGTCATCGGATTGCCGGTGACGTCGATCAGCCACGCGACCATCAGCGGCGAAAATCCGCCGAACGCGACCACGCCGACCGCGTAGATCACCGAGAGCGCCGCCGCGCGCCGGTGCGTCGGGAACGCTTCGAGCATCAGGACCGAACTGGCGCCCGCGTTGTTCACGGCAAGCGCGACATAGGCCGTGATGACGGCGAGCGCGACCAGATCGGCCGCGCCGTGCGTGAGCGCGAGGAAGGCCGGATACGCCGTCACGAGCGCCGCGCAGAGCGATGCGTACTGCAGCGTCTTGCGGCTCGCGAGCCGGTCGGCGAAATGGGCGACGAGCGGCGTCGTCACCAGAATGACGAGCCCGGAGAGCGACGCGGTGAGGAGGCTGATCGCCGGGGGGCGGTGCAGCGTGTGCACGAGGTAGCTCGGCATGTAGAACACGGCGACGTAGATGCTCACCGAAGGCGCCGCCATCATCAGGATGCCGCAGGCGAGCGCGCGGCCGTCTTCCCGCACGACCTGCGCGAGCGGCGTGCGCGCGCGGCGCGCGACGGGCGTGGCGGGCAGGCGCCGCCGCAGATACCAGCCGACCGGCCCGATCAGCCCGCCGAGCACGAACGGAACGCGCCAGCCCCAGTCGTGCATCGCGGCGGGCGAGAGGAGCGCCGTCGTCGAGGCTCCGACGAGCGCCGCCGCGCACGCGGCCGCGCCCTGGCTCGCGCCGCGCCAGCTGACGATGAAACAGCGCCGCCCGTAGGCGACGGATTCCATCAGCGATGCCGACGCCGGCCCGATCTCGCCGCCCGCGGCCAGCCCCTGCAGCAGTCTCGCGATCACCATCAGGACGGTCGCGGCCCAGCCGATGGTCGCGGGCGTCGGCAGGCAGGCGATCAGCCACGTCCCGACGGTCATGAGCGCGATCGACAGCGTCATGCCCGCGCGCCGGCCGCGACTGTCCGCGACGCGGCCGATCAGGAACGCGCCGAGCGGGCGCATGACGAAGCCCGCGCCGAAGGTCGCGAGCGACAGCAGCAGCGACGAAGCGGCGTCGTGCGAAGGGAAGAAGAGCCGCCCGATGATGCCGGCCGAAAAGCTGTACACCGTGAAGTCGTACGCGACAAAGCCGTTGCCGATGACGGTCGCGACGATGGCGCGGCGCAGGCGCGACCGCTCGGCGTCATCGGGTTCGCGGACCTGTCGTGCTTCGGCTTGACTCATCGTGGACGGTTGGATTGGAAGTGCCATCAGGGAACTATCGGTCGGTAAAGCCGGAACTTTAGAACGCTTTCAGTTGCCATGCGAAACGACACGCCCGGGAACGGCACGCCGTGTGCGCCGGTCACAGGCAGACACCGGCAACCTTCCAGCAAGGAGCGAATCCATGGAGTACGTGAAACTCGGCTCGACGGGACTCGACGTCTCGCGTCTGTGTCTTGGCTGCATGACTTACGGCGTGCCTTCGCGCGGCAAGCATCCGTGGACGCTCGACGAAGACGAGAGCCGACCGCTCATCCGGCAGGCGCTCGAAGCCGGCATCAATTTCTTCGATACCGCTAACGCGTATTCGGACGGCACGTCGGAGGAAATCGTCGGACGGGCGCTGCGTGACTTCGCCAAGCGCGACGACCTCGTGATCGCGACGAAGGTGTTCAACCGCATGCGTCCGGGTCCGAACGGCGCGGGACTGTCGCGCAAGGCCATCTTCAACGAAATCGACAACAGCCTCCGCCGCCTCGGCACCGATTACGTCGATCTTTACCAGATCCATCGCTGGGACTATCACACGCCGATCGAGGAAACGCTCGAAGCGCTCCATGATGTCGTGAAGGCGGGCAAGGCGCGTTATATCGGCGCGTCGTCGATGTATGCGTGGCAGTTCAGCAAGGCGCTCTACACCGCGCGCGAGCGCGGCTTCACGCCGTTCGTCACGATGCAGAATCATCTGAACCTGCTGTATCGCGAGGAAGAGCGCGAGATGCTGCCGCTGTGCGAAGACATGGGCATCGGTGTGATGCCGTGGAGCCCGCTCGCGCGCGGGCGCCTGACGCGCGACTGGAACGAGTCGAGCGAACGGCAGCAAACCGACGACTTCGGCAGCGGGCTCTACGAGCGCTCGCTCGAAGCGGACCGCGCGGTGATCGAAGCGGTGGCCGCCGTCGCGGCGGAGCGCGGCGTGCCGCGCGCGCAGGTCGCGCTCGCGTGGGTCGCGCAGAAGGCGGCGGTGACGACGCCGATCGTCGGCGCATCGAAGCCCGCGCATCTGACGGACGCACTCGCCGCGCTGTCGCTCGATCTGTCGGCGGATGAAATCGCGCGCCTCGAAGCGCCGTATGTGCCGCATGCGATCGCGGGCTTCGTCTGATCTGTTTATGATGAAGGCCGCAATCGCGATAACGAAAGGAGACAGAGTCATGGCAGCAGACGAAGGGGTGCGCGCGTTGCGGGAAACGCTCGGCGCGCAAGTGGTGATGCTTCCCGGCGAATTCGGCGACCGCCGCGTCGAAGACTGGAGCGGGTTGCCGAGCGCCGTGCCGCTCGCGCTCGTCAGGCCGCGCGATACGGCCGAAGTCGCGGCGGCGCTCGCTCTCTGCACGCGCCACGCGCTGCCGGTCGTCACGCAAGGCGGCCTGACGGGACTCGTCGGCGGCGCGAACCTGCGCGGCGACGAGGTCGCGCTGAGCCTCGACCGCATGAACCGCATCGTGGAAATCGATGCCGTGTCGGGCACCATGACGGTCGAAGCGGGCACGCCGCTGCAAGTGGTCCAGGAAGCGGCGAGCGCGGCGGGCTTCTACTTTCCGCTCGATCTCGGCGCGCGCGGCAGCTGCTCGATCGGCGGCAATCTCGCGACCAACGCGGGCGGCAACCGCGTCATCAAGTACGGGATGATGCGCGATCAGGTGCTGGGCCTCGAAGCCGTGCTCGCGAGCGGCGCCGTCGTCGGCGGGCTCAACAAGATGATCAAGAACAACAGCGGCTACGATCTTCGTCACCTGCTGACGGGCAGCGAAGGCACGCTCGCCGTCATCACGCGCGCGGTGCTGCGTCTGCGGCCGAAACCCACGGCGACCGCGACCGCGTGGTGCGGCCTGCCCGACTTCGCGGCCGTCACCACGCTCCTCACGCGCGCGCAGGCGGGACTCGCGCCGGGTGTCTCCGCGTTCGAGGTGATGTGGGCGGGCTATCACGATACGGTGCTCGCCAATCTCGACACGTTGCGCGCGCCGCTCGCCTCACCGCATCCGTTCTACGTGCTGCTGGAAAGCGTGGGCACGGACCCGGTCCGGCACGGCGAAGCCTTCGAGGAGTTTCTCGGGACGATGCTCGAAGAAGGCATCGTGAGCGACGCGGCGCTGGCCTCGTCGGAAGCGCATGCGCAGGCGTTCTGGGCGATCCGCGACGCCCCCGGCGAATACCAGCGCTTCATTCCGGATCATGCCGCCTATGACGTCAGCTTTTCGATCGCGCAGGTCGGCGAGGCGGCGGCGCTCTGCGAGGCGCGTCTGCGCGAGCGCTGGCCGGGTGCCACGATCTTGGTCTACGGACATCTCGGCGACGGCAACATCCACATCGTCGTGGACGTGCCGGGCATGCCGAAGCACGATCACGACGACATCGACCGCATCGTCTACGACGTCACGCGCGAATTCCACGGCTCGATTTCGGCGGAGCACGGCATCGGCGTGAAGAAGAAGCACTTCCTGCGCCAAAGCCGCACGGAAGCCGACGTCGAATCGATGCGGGCGATCAAGCAGGCGCTCGATCCGCACGGCATTCTCAACCCGGGGAAGATCTTTTAGACGCGCGTTCGTGTGCCGTCACCGGATCGCCGCCGCGGCGGCGACTTCGTGATTCCAGTAGGCCGGCAGGTTCTTATACGGATTCGGCAATCCGGTCGAGGTGACGAACACACCGCCCGCACCATGCGTGCTCGCGAACTGGATCGTCTTCGCTAGCTGCGAAGCGTCCACGCCATAGACGACATGCACGAAGCGCGACTTCGGATAACGCGCCTGCCAGGGCGCGCTCGCATAGCTCGCGTAGCGTTTCGCGCTGTCCTCGAATACGACGAACTGATCGGCGGCCGGCAGGCTCGAGTAAAGCTCGGGCACGCTCGTGCCCGGGTTGCCCATCACCGAATAGCGCGGCGACAAGCCCTTGATGTAGTTGTACACCGACTGATAGAACTGGACGTGCGACGTGACGCTGTCGTTCGTCATTTCGTCGATGAAAAAGCCATCGATCCTGTAGAGCGACACGTACAGGTTGATGTCGCTCACCACGGCAGACAGCGAACGCTTCGCATACGACGACGACACATAGCCGATCACCTTGCCGCCCGCCGCCCGCACCTTTGCGATGGCCGCCGTGTAGGCGGGGTCTTCGCGCAGGCCCGGGCCGCTGTTCGGATTGACGATCACGATGGTGGGGACTTTCGCGGCGGTTGTCGCGAGCTCGTTCCAGAAGGCCGCGCCCTTGCCGACGGGATCGAAATACGCGGGTACGACGAGCGGCAGGCCGGTCGCGGCTGCGAACGATGGCGTCGGCGGGATGGCGAGGAAGAGCGCCGTCATCAGCAGAGCGATTCGGATGCGGACGTTGAACATCTGTTGCCTCCTGAGCGGCGTCCCTTGAAGGACTTCCGTCGATTGGCCCTGCGCTCGCGCGCCGGGCAACTGGCTGACTTCTTAGCGAAGTCCCTTTAGTTTTGCGTCGCCGGATTGCTCCGGTTTTGCCATATGCGCTTTACGGCGCGTTCGTGGCGAACTTGAGTATGCGGCCGATTGTCGCGGATCGACCACTAAAGACCCGCCGCCGCGCGCCGTTAAGAAGCGAATAGCGAACAGTAGAAAGGGGTGTGCGGTGCAGGTAAAGGCGACGGATTTCCTCGGGACCATCGACAAAACGATCTTGAGGAGATTTTCCTACGTCACGTGCGGCCGGCGCCTCGACGGCTTCGCGCTCCCATGCGCCGCCGTCGCGCTGACGGCGGTTGTCTCGGCGTGGGCGCCGCTGCCGTGGAACCTGATGCTGGCCGTCTTCATCGCGGGCGCGGCGGTCGTCGCGCAACACATGCAGCAATCGAAGCGTCAGGTTTTCGTCGCGCAGCAGTTCGCCAAAGGGCTGCTCGGCATCGCCGAGGACTGTCTCAAGCTGCTCGATCTCGATGGCCGCATCGTGTGCATTTCGGACGTCGGTACGCGTCTCTTCGAAGCCGATTCCCCCGACGACATGGTCGGCGTCGACTGGCTCGGCCTCTGGGACGGCCCCGAGGCGCGGCACGCATTCGCGCGCGCGATCGCGGCAGAATCGACGTCGTTTTCGGGCGCCTGCCGCACCGTCACGGGCTCGATGAAATGGTGGACGTCGACCTTCGCGCCCGTGTTCGGCGAGCGCGGCAAGGTCGTCGCGATCCTCTGCAAATCGCGCGACATCACGGCCGAAGTCGATCTGATCGCCGAGCTGCGCGGCAATGCCCAGGTCCAGAAAGACATGGAAGACCACGTCGACGCCGTGTTCTGGACCACAAGCCACGACTTCCGCACGCTGCTTCACGTGAGTTCGGCGTTCGAGCGGATGTGGGAAATGCCGATGTCCGCGCTCGAAGCCGATGAAACCTCATGGGCCGAACGCGTTCATCCCGACGACCTGCCGCAACTGCGCGGCCGGATGCGCGATGCCGTCCAGACCGGCGCGCCGGCGCAGAGCTATTTCCGGCTGTGTCTGCCCGAGGCGCGTATCCGCTGGGTGCGCGCGGACATCTATCCGGTCATCGAGGCGGGCGCGGTGGCGCGCGTGGTGAGCGTGTGCGTCGACGCGACCGAGGAGCAGGAGCGGCTTCGCGAACTGCATCGGCTCGCGAACATCGACAGTCTGACGGGACTTCACAACCGCAATTCGATGACCGAGGCGCTGCTCGCCCACTGCAATGCCGGCGAACCGTTCGCGTATCTCTTCATCGACATCGACCGCTTCAAGTCGATCAACGACACCGCCGGCCATTCGGCGGGCGACACGGTGCTGACGGCCATCGCCGAGCGCATTCGCAGCGTCCTGCCGGAAAGCGCGATCGTGGCGCGGCCGGGCGGCGACGAATTCACGATTCTCCTGCCCGGCGTGCCGGACCCGGACCGGATCGCCCAGGCGTGCCGCCGGCTGGCGGTCGCGTGCCATCGTCCGATCAGCATCGACTGCAAGACCGTCACGATGACCTGCTCGATCGGCGTCGCGATGTATCCCGAGAACGGCAGCACGCCCGAGGCACTGTTCACGAGCGCCGACCTCGCCATGTACGCGGCGAAGCGGGCGGGACGCAACACGTTCCGCGTGTTCGGCGAAGAGGAAAAGGTCGACCTCGCGCGCGCGCATCTGGAGACCGAGCTTCACGACGCGATCCGCGACGACCAGTTCGTCCTGCATTACCAGCCGCACTATCGCGTCGATTCGGGCGCGCTCACGGGCGCGGAGGCGCTGCTGCGCTGGAATCATCCGCAACTCGGCCTGCTGGCGCCGGGCGCCTTCGTTCCGGTGCTCGAAGAGAGCGGGCTCATCGTGGAGGCCGGTCACTGGATCATCCGCGAGGCCGTGCAGGCGGCCAGCGTGCTCGCGACATCGACGCCGGAGGTGAAGTCGGTGTCGATCAATGTGTCGCCGAAACAGTTCCGCGATCCCCAGCTCGTTTCCGTCCTCAAGCAGACGATCAAGCGATGTTGCATCGACGCACGCCGCATCACGCTGGAAATCACGGAGTCGGCGCTGATCGAGAACATCGACGGCGCGCAGGAAGTCCTCACGCAGATCCAGCGCATGGGCGTGCGGATCGCCATCGACGATTTCGGCACGGGTTATTCGAGCCTTAGCTATCTGGCGCGTTTTCGTCCCGATGTCCTGAAGCTCGACAAGTCATTCGTCGACAACATCATGTCCGACGAGACCGTCAGGACGGTGGTGGAAGGCGTCATCGATCTGGCGCACAAGCTCGGCATGGCGGTCGTCGCGGAGGGCGTCGAAACACAGGATCAGATGGACATTCTGCGCGACGCACGCTGCGACGAGGTGCAGGGCTTTTTGTTGAGCAGGCCGGTTTCGCTCGACAGGCTGCTCGAACGTGGATCGCAGCGCCGTCTCGAAGCGATGGCGCCCTGACGTTCTGCGGGCGTTCGCGATGGTGGCCTTTACGAACGAGTGCCATCAAATGCAACTAACGGTCGAATTAATCGCCCTACATTAATTTGGTGAATCCCCCGAACGGCACGAAAAACCGGTCATCAGCAAGAGCGACTTCTGTATGATAATCATTCTCATTTGATTGCAGACGTCCGCCGGTCGTTTCGCGAGATTCATGAACCACGCTTTCACCGTCGCGTCGGCGCTCGCCGGCGCGCTGCTGTTCCATTCCAGTTCGCCCAACCAGCGATGGCTTCGCCGCCCCTGGCCCGCCCGGCCGTCGCGCATCGCGGGCATCGTATGCATCGTCGCGTCGCTCGTGAGCGCCGCGCGCGGGCTGCCAATCGCGACGTCGCTTTCCGTCGTCATCGCGGCTTCGATGGCCTGCCTGACCGCGTGTCCGTTTGTCGGCGTGCTGATCGAACGGATGCGCGCACGATGACGCGCGCCGTCAATCCGATCGAACGCGCCCTGATGACGAAGTTCATCGCGGGCGTCACGGGCGGTCTCGGACTGGCGATCGCCGCCAGCGCGCTGCTCGCGCGCCTCTCGCCAGGCGGTCTGGCCGCCGCTAGCAAATTCCAGGTCGCGATGTGGCTCGTGCCGCCGGTCTGGATCGCGGTCGCCTCCGCCGCGTTCCTGTTCCGCAGCGGGGCGCGCGCCGTCGCGTGGCTCGCCGCGCTCAACGTCGCCGCGTTCGCGCTCGTCATGCTCTGCCAGCGCGTCGTGACCTGAGCGCATCAACCCACTTCCCCGATTCGGCTTCCTTCAGCATGCGCAGTGACGTCATTCGTGTCTACAAGACCGTCCACACCTGGACCGGCATCGTCGCCGGGCTGTTGCTCTTCATCGCGTTCTACGCCGGCGCCGTCATGATGTTCAAGGACTCGCTGACCGCCTGGACGACACCGCCCGCCGCCAGCGCGACGCCGTCCGTGCCGATCGAACGCGCCGACGCGCTGATCGAGCGCACGCTCGCCGCTTATCCGGCCGCGCGCAAGCTCCTGAACCTGTCGCTAGTCGACGAAAACCGTGTGCGTCTTTCCTGGCAACCGTCGCCGGGACGTCGCTGGCATGCGTGGCTCGACGATCAGGGCCAGTTGCACGCGACCGAAAGCCGGCCCTCGGACGCGGCGCGCGTCATCGACTTGCTGCACATGACGGGCGGCGTTCCGGGCGGCTATGAATTCGGCGTCGGCGTGATGGGCGTCGTGTCGCTGCTGTACGGACTCGCGCTGGTGTCCGGTGTGATCGTGCTGCTGCCGACGCTCGTGAAGGACCTGTTCGCCCTGCGTATCGGCAAGAACCTGAAGCGGATGTGGCTCGATGCGCACAACGCGGTCGGCATCCTGAGCCTGCCGTTTCATCTCGTGATGGCGCTCTCGGTGGTCGCGTTCGGCCTCGGCGACTATATCTACGGCGCGCAGGACAAGCTGATCTACGACGGCGCGCTCAAGCCGATGATGGCGGCGCAAAACCCGTACTTCGCGAAGGCGCCGGCGCACCTGAACGCGGCGGGCGAACGCGCGCCCGCGATGCTGCCGCCCGCGCAACTGCTCGCGAAGGTCCGTGAGCGCGCGCCGCACTTCGAGCCGACCGCGCTGCGCTACCGTCGCGCGGGCGAACCGGGCGCGACGGTTTTCGTCGCCGGCGACGACGCGCGCTTTCTCGCCCGCGACGGCGGTTTCGCGCTGATGGACCCCGCCTCCGGCGCGTTCCTCAACGCGCAATTTCTGCCGGGCGACGGCGGCGGCAGCAACTGGTCGGCGGCGACGAGTGCGTTCTACGCGCTCCACTTCGGCAGCTACGGCGGCGCGCCCGTGCGCTGGAGCTATTTCTTCCTCGGACTAGCGGGCGCGTTTCTGTTCTATTCGGGCAATCTGCTCTGGATCGAGAGCCGCCGCAAGGCGACGCGCCGCGATGGCGTGCAACTCGCGCAACGCCGCTCGACCTTCGTGATGGCCGCGCTGACGGTCGGCGTGACGCTCGGCTGCATCTGCGGGATATCGCTCACGCTCGCGGCGGCCAAGGCGCTCGCCGGCCGCGTCGGCGACCTGCATGCGTGGCATGTCGGCATCTACTACACGACGTTCGTCGCCGCGATCGTCTGGGCGATGGCGCGCGGCGCGGCGCGGGCATCGGTGGAACTGCTGGCGCTCGCGGCGCTCAGTACAGCCGCGATTCCGCTCGCGAGCGTCGCCGGCTGGCTGGCGCCATCGAGCGGCCTCTGGTTTTCCGCCGATGCGCACGCCATCGGCGTCGACGTGGGCGCGGCGCTCGGCGCGTCGTGTTTCGCGTGGATGTGGCACAAGACGCGCCAGCGCGTTGCATCGGCGCGCACGGACAGCGTGTGGTCGTTGCGGGCGCGGCCCGCGCGGGACGAAGAAGCGCGCTCCTCGGTTGACGAGGAGCGGCGGGGCGCGCGTTAGCCCGGCCACAGGACAGCGCAAAAAAAACGCCGCCGGTTTCCAGAAACCGGCGGCGTTTTCGTTAGCGGCTCGCTCGATGGACGGAAATCAGAAATCCGTCGTCATCGAAAGCAGGAACGTGCGCGGCGCGCCTTGCGTCAGATAACCGCCGGCCGTCGACGCCCAGTACGACTTGTTCGCGACGTTCGTCACGCTCGCCCGGAAGGTGGTCGGCTTGCCGAACACCACGGTCGCGTAACGCGTGCCGAGGTCGAAGCGGTCCCAGGCAGGAATCGACAGCGTGTTCGTCACGTTCAGATACTGCGAGCCGGTGTGAATCCAGCGCGCGGAGAGCGTGAGCCCGGTCAGCATCGGCACGTCGTATTCCGCGCCCAGGTTGAACATGAAGCTCGGCACGCCGACCGGCCGGTTGCCGTCCGTCGCGCCATTGGCCGTGTCGAGTTGCTGCGCGTTGATGTAGGTCGCGCCCGCGATCAGCCGCACGCCTTTCACCGGCTGGCCGTACACCGCCGCCTCGACGCCGCGATGGCGCTGGTTGCCGTCCGCGACGAAGAAGCCCGCGCCGTTCGTGAACGTCGACGGCTTTTCGATCTGGAATGCCGCCAGCGACGCGCCGAATTTCTCGTTGTCGTACTTCACGCCGACTTCGTACTGCTTAGAGCGCTCGGGCGGCAGCAACTGCCCGAAATTGTTCGCCGTCGACGGCGCCTGGTCGCCCGCGGCCAGCGCTTCGCTATGGTTGGCGAAGAACGCCACGTTCTGCCACGGCTTGACGACGAGCCCGAAAAGCGGCGTCGTGATCGAATCGTTATAGGCCTCGGTCTGCTTGCCGGTGTAATCGTACGAGTTCGACACGAGCCCCTGATGACGCGCGCCGATCGTGAACAGCACGCGGTCGTTCAGGAAGCCGAGCGTGTCGGACACCGCGACGCTGCGCATCAGCGTGAGCGCGGTCGTCTGCGGATCGGACAGATCGCCGCCCGAGAAGGCCGTGGCCGGCGACGGCACCTGTTGTGTGTCGTAGAGACTCGTCGGGAAGGAACGGCTCATCGTGTAGGCCGACTGCGAGTCGACGCGCACGATCGACGCGCCCGCCGTCACGAAATGCGAAACCGGCCCGGTGTTGAAACGTCCGCGCACGCCCGCTTCGGCGGAGGTGGCGTCTTCCTGATGCGGCACGCCGAGGCGCGAGGCCGTCGTGCCGGCGTTGCCGACGACGGGCGTCGAGTATTCGCCGTGCTCGTTGGTGTGACGCGCGCCACCCGCGACATAGGCCGTCCAGCCGGGCACGAAGTCGTATTCCGCCCGCACGATGCCCACCGTGTCTTCGAGCGAACTGAAGCTCCAGGTCTGCGCGTAGTTGTACGAAGCCGAAGGCGGTTGCGGCACCACATCGCCCGTCACGCGCACGACCGGCCGGCCGTCGTTGACGCGCTGGCGCTGATAGAGGAAGTCGCCGTAAAGACGCAGCTTGTCGCCGCGCCAGTCGAGTGCGACCGCTGTGGTGTTGTCGCGGCGATGTTCGCCGTCGATGCTGGTTTCGCCGTCGCGATTCGCCTGATTCACGCGAATGCCGAACTGGTCTTCGCTGCCGAAGCGCCGGCCGACATCGAGATGCGCGCCGAACTCGCCCGAGCCGCTGCCTTCGACCGTCACGCGCGTGAGCGGCTTGTCGTCGGCGCGCTTCAGTTGCAGGTTGATGCCGCCGCCGATCGCGGTGCCCGTCGGCGATGCGCCGCCGAGGAACGCGTTCGCGCCCTTGAACACGTCGACGCGTTCGAGCGCGTCGGTCGAGACGAGCTGGCGCGGCGTGATGCCGTAAAGGCCGTTGAGCGAGATGTCGTCGCCGGTCATTTCGAAGCCGCGGATCACGAACACTTGCGAGAAGTTGCCGAAGCCGTAGGCGGTGCGCACGGCCGGATCGTTGTCGAGGACGTCGGCGAGCGTGCGCGCCTGCTGGTCTTCGATCAGCTTCGACGTGTAGGTCGTCATGCTGAACGGCACGTCGATGTTCTTCTGCTGGCCGAGCACGCCGAAATCGGAGCCGCGGGCGACTTGGCCTCCCGCGAAAGTCGGTTCGAGATCGCCGGGCAGGGCTTCCTTCGAAGCCTGGATCTTGACGGCGGGAAGCGTGGTTTCAGCCGGTGCGGCGGTGTCGGCCGACTGCGCGAACGCGGCCGGAAGCTGGAAGGCGAGGGCGATCGCGGCGACGATCGACGCGTGATGAACGGAGCGCCGGGAAATTTCGAACTGCGAATTGCACAAACGGGAAGCGGACATGAACGGAGCAATGCATGATGGTGAGTTTTCCGTCCCGGGCAAAGGGATTCCGGGCGGCGGTGTGCGTGTCGTCCGGTTGATTCGCGGACGGCCGGCACTTGCGGCGCCCGGATTATACTCAAATGCGAATCGTTATCATTAAAAGATGTTGTAAGTACGTAACGGAAGTGTGTGAAAGCTGCAATAAGACGGGGATGAGCACAGCAGAAGGAACGCGGCGCCGGACGTGGACGGCGCGGCTATAGTAGGCGGCGTCCCGTCAACGCCACATCCCAACACAAGTCGATATGAATCTTCGGGCTTTGCAGTGCTTCGTGATTCTCGCGGAGGAACTGAATTTCAGCCGCGCGGCCGAGCGTCTTCACATAGCGCAACCCGCGCTGAGCCAGCAGATCCGCCTGCTGGAAGACCGGCTCGGCACGCAACTCGTCGACCGGGCGCGGCGGCCGCTGCGTCTTACGGAAGCGGGCCACTATCTCTGCACGGAAGCGCGCCAGATTCTCGGCTCGTGGGAGCAGGCGAGCCTCGGCGCGCAGGAAATCGGCATCGGCCGGCGCGGCTGGCTTTCGATCGGCTTCACGCGCTCCGCGATGTACAGCATCCTGCCGCCCGCGCTCAAGGCGTTTCATCATGCGTATCCGCAAGTCGAACTGAAGCTCTTCGAAATGCTCACCGAGGAACAGACCGACGCGCTGCGCGACATGCGCATCCACATCGGCATCGGACGCCAGCCGCTCGCGATTCCCGGCTGCACGTCGTATCCGCTCTTGCGCGAGCATGTGGTGGCCGCGCTCGCACCGGATCATCCGCTGGCGGCGCGCAAGAAAGTGCGCATCGCCGAACTCGCCGATACGCCGCTCATCCTCTATCCGAAGCATCAGAACGCGCAGTTCAAGCGCATGGTGCAGTCGCTTTATCGCGATGCGGGCGTGACGCCGTTCGTCGCGCATCAGGCCTACGAAATCCAGACCGCGATCGCGCTCGTCGCGGCGGGTCTCGGCGTGACGTTCGTCGGCGAGTCGGTGGCGCGGCACGGGCGCACGGATGTCGTGTTCCGCCATCTCGCAGGGCCGGGCGCGTCGCAGTGGTCGACGCTCGCCGCGACGTTCCGTACCGACGACGCCTCGCCGCATCTGCGTGCGTTTCTCGGCTGCCTTCCCGCGCCGCTCGGCGACGCCTCACTATAAGAAAAGACTTATAGAAGCATAAGGAAGTCGTCTTGGACGCGTCCTGCTCAGATTCTTATCATCGACTTCATGCCTGCAAGCGTATCGACGAAGGGTGTTTGTAGGCATGAAGCGCAAGTGCGGGCCGTGAGGCACGCGACCCGACGATAAGAACGCGGCAACGGCTACCGCCGAAGCCGACGAGCAGGAGACGGCATGACCTCTTTCAACGAAGCAGCGACTATGCGAAAGGTGTACGGGCGGCTCATGCCCTTGCTCTTCGCGATGATGTTCTTCAATTACCTCGACCGGATCAACATCGGCTTCGCGGCGCTCGACATGAACAAGGCGCTCGGCTTCAGCCCCGCCGTGTTCGGCTTTGCGGGCAGCATCTTCTTTGTCGGCTACATGCTGCTCGAAGTGCCGAGCAACCTGCTGCTGCATCGCGTGGGCGCGCGTCGCTGGATCGCACGCATTTTGCTCACGTGGGGCGCGGTGGCGGCCGCGACCGCCTTCGTCTTCGACGACAAGAGCTTCTACGTTCTGCGCTTTCTGCTCGGCGTGATGGAAGCGGGCTTCCTGCCGGGCGTCGCGGTCTACCTGACGAAGTGGTTTCCCGTGCGCTACCGGGCGCGCGCGGTCGGCGGCTACATCATCGCGGGCTCGTTTTCGGCGGTGCTCGGCGGTCCGATCTCGACCGCGCTGATGACGTATGCGAACGGCATACTCGGCCTGCAAGGATGGCAATGGATGTTCATCCTCGAGGGCGTCCCGGCGATGCTGCTCGGCCTCCTCACGCTGCGCATCATGACGGAGCGCCCCGCCGACGCCGACTGGCTCGCCGCCGACGAAAAGCAATGGCTCGAATCGACGCTCGCGGCCGAGCGCGTGGCAGTCGGCGGCGACAAGCATTTCCCGCTGATGCGCGTCGCGGGCGATGTCCGCGTGTGGAGCCTCGCGTGTCTTTTCGGCTGCGCGCTGGTCGGCATCTACGGCCTCTTCTTGTGGCTGCCGCAGATCGTCAAGAGTCTCGGCCAACTGAGCAACATCGAGGTCGGCTTTCTTTCGGCGGCGCCGCCGCTTCTCGGCGTGCTCGGCACGTTCATCATCAGCCGCAGCTCCGACCGCACCGGCGATCGCAAGAAGCATCTCGCCTTCGTCTACGGCATGAGCGCCATCGCGATCGCGGGCAGCGCGTATGCGCCGAATCCCGTGATCGCCTATGCACTGCTGTGCGTGACGGGACTCTTCATCTACGCGGGCAATCCGCTCTTCTGGAGCCTCGCTTCGTCGTTTCGGACCGGCGCGGCGGGCGCGGCGACCATCGCGCTCATCAACACGATCGCGCAGTTCGGCGGACTCGTCGGGCCGTGGAGCATCGGCCTCGTGCGCAGCGCGACGGGCAACTTCAAGCTTGCGCTGCTGACCATCGCGGCATTCCTCGTCGTGGCGACGGTGATCGCGCTCGTGATGCGCGTCAAACCCGCCGACGATGAAACCGCCGCACTGCCCGCCGCCGATCCGGCCACGCACACCTGAGAACACGCACTGGGACTGAACATATGATCATCGATTGTCACGGCCACTACACGACCTCGCCGCCGCAACACGAAGCCTGGCGGACGAAGCAGGTCGCCGCGCTGAAGGACGGCGTTGCGCCGCCGCCGCGCCCGTTCATCTCCGACGACGAAATCCGGGAGAGCATTGAAGGCGGGCAGCTTCGCATCCAGCGCGAGCGCGGCACCGATCTCACGATCTTCTCGCCGCGCGCCGCCGGGATGGGCCATCACCTGGCCGGCGCCGAAGCGAACGCGGCCTGGTCGAGCGAATGCAACGACCTCGTGCATCGCGTGTGCGGGCTTTTTTCGCGCAATTTCGTGGGCGTCTGCCAGTTGCCGCAGGCGCCGGGTGTCGCTCCCGCGAACTGCATCGCCGAATTGCGGCGGTGCGTGGAGGAACTGGGCTTCATCGGCTGCAATCTGAATCCCGATCCGTCGGGCGGCCATTGGTCCGGACTGCCGCTGACCGACCGCTCGTGGTATCCGCTCTACGAAGCGATGGTCGAACTCGACGTGCCGGCGATGATCCACGTTTCGTCGTCGTGCAATCCGAACT
Organism: Caballeronia telluris; assembly: GCF_001544495.1. Taxonomy (GTDB): domain Bacteria; phylum Pseudomonadota; class Gammaproteobacteria; order Burkholderiales; family Burkholderiaceae; genus Caballeronia; species Caballeronia telluris. The sequence continues at coordinate 5,707 of NZ_FCNZ02000012.1, read as the reverse complement.
TCCACGCGACCGGCGCGCATTACATCAACGGCGACACCTCCGCCTTCATGCAACTGCTCCAGGCGGACCTGTTCGCGGATTTCCCGACGCTCAAGTTCATCATCCCGCACGGCGGCGGCGCGGTGCCGTATCACTGGGGACGCTATCGCGGACTCGCGCAGGACATGAAGCGGCCGCTTCTCACCGAGTATCTGCTGAAGAACGTCTTCTTCGATACCTGCGTCTATCACCAGCCGGGCGCCGAACTGCTCGCGAAAGTGATTCCGGTCGACAACATCCTGTTCGCCTCGGAGACGATCGGCGCGGTGCAGGGCATCGACCCCGAAACCGGCCACTACTACGACGACACGCGACGCTATATCGACGGCATCGAATGGCTGAGCGCGGCGGACCGGCAACGCATCTATGAGGACAACGCCCGCACGGTGTACGGGCGCCTGTCCGTGCAACTCGAACGACAACGATCAACCGAAGGAGCGACCTCATGAATCCGGCCGGATGGCGTGAATACGAATCGGCTGCCCAGGCGAGCCCGGCGACGCTCGACGCCCTGCGCGAACTCGCGGTATCGCTCCTGAGCGACAACCTGGCCCGCGTGAGCGGAACGACCGGATTGCGGCCGTTCCACCGGCCCAAACCGATGGCCGGCACCGCGGTCACGGTCCGCACGCGCGGCGGCGACAACCTCGCGATCCATCGCGCATTCGACTACTGTCGCCCGGGCGACGTGCTCGTGATCGACGGCGCGGGCGAACTCACGCAGGCGCTGATGGGCGACATCATGGCGAGCTTCGCGGAGAGCCTCGGCGTGCAGGGCCTCGTGATCGACGGCGCGATCCGCGATGTCGGCGCGCTCGGCCAGCGCGATTTCCCGGTGTACGCGCGCGGCGTCACGCATCGGGGGCCGTACAAGCACGGGCCGGGCGAGATCAACGTCCCGGTGACGGTCGGCGGCATGGTGGTGCATCCGGGCGATATCGTCGTCGGCGACGAGGACGGCGTGCTCGCGATCTCGCCCGCCGACGTGCACGCGGTGATCGAAGGCGCGCGCCGGCAGGCGGCGAAGGAAGCGGCGGCGCTGGCATCGATTGCCGAGGGACGGTTCGACCGCTCATGGGTGAGCGCGCAGCGCGACCGGATGATGAACGGCTGACGACTTGCCGTGCGAGGTGCGCACGCGCATCATGGCCCGTTCGCTTTAACGACTTCCCTCATATGAACGCAGCCACCCTTATCGACCACGCGCGGCGCGCGGAAGCGCGGGCGCCCGGTCCGTGCGGATGCACGAAGACGCCGCTCGACGGCTGGCAGTCCCAGCCGCTTTCGCTCGACGAAACGCAGTTGCGCGAGATCGGTACGCTCGCGCCGGAGAACGATCCGGAGCCGACGTTTTCCGAGTACTTGCCCGGCAAGACGAACTACTGGTCCGCCGATGCGCCCATCGCGCCGCGCTATTTTCCGTACAACCGTTGCGGCGTGTGGGAATGTTCGGTCTGCGGGCTCTTTATCTGCGCTACACGGAAGGCGGCGGCTACTTCGTCGATCGCAGGATTCGCGCGGTGCGCGCGGATCTGATCGAAGACGTGCCGCTCTGAACGCCTTATTCGTCGATCGTCTCGTGCACCGCCTGCGCGCCGCGTTTCCAGTAGGCGGAGGCGCGAATCCGGCGCTTGTCGATGCCCCGTTCCCCGCATAGCAACCGACGCACGGCGCGCATGAGCGTCGCTTCGCCCGCGGCCCAGACATAACCGTCGCCGTCGGGCAGGAACATTTCCCGCAGCGCGAGCAGCAGGGCGCCGCCGTCCGGATGAACGGCGTCTTCGCGATAGCGCCACTCCGCATAGAGATCCGCTTTCGTTTCGAATTCGATGCGCGCCGAGGGATCGGCCACTTCGATCACGGTCGCCGCGCGCGTGCCGGCCGGCAATTCCTCCAGACGGCGCGCGATGGCGGGCAGAGCGGTTTCGTCGCCGACGAAAAGATGCCAGTCGAAATGCGCGGGAATCACGAACGACCCGCGCGGCCCGCCGACGCCCAGATACTGCCCGACCTTCGCCTGCGCGGCCCACGCCGTGGCGGGGCCCGCTTCATGCAACGCGAACTCGATGTCGAGCTCGCGCGCCTCGCGGTCATAGCGGCGCGGCGTGAAATCGCGCGCGACCGGACGCGGTTTGTCCGGATCGAAAACGGGGCCGTCCGGACCCGCGACCGGCACCTCGGGCTTGTCCTGGCCCGGCTCGGGAAAGAAGACCTTGATGTGATCGTCGAACGAGGCGGACACGAAGTCGTCGAGCGCTTCGCCCGTGAGCGTCACGCGCGTGAGATGCGGCGTGAGCGCCTGCACATGCGTCACCTGCAGAAGGCGGAATTTCAGCGCGTGGCGCACCCGCGTGACTTCCAGATCGGGGCGGCTTTGCAAGGTGGTGTCGTTCATCGGCGGATTACTCCTTGTCTCGGGCGGCGCCCTGTTCGATTTCGTCGGTGGCGCGCGCGAGGATCGCGGCGATGCGCCGCTGTTCGTCCTGCGGCGCGTCCGTGCGCAGAAGCAGCGCGCGCTTGAGCGCGCGGCGAGCGGCGGTCAGTTCGGGCACCCAGCCGCCTTCGCTGGCGTCGTCGGCTTCCTCGCCCGCGAAGGCGCGGCGCACCGAATCCATCTTGCGGGCGAAATGCTTGAGCTTCGCGAGCATCAGGTCCACGCGTTCGCGGTTTGCGGCGAGATGCTCGCGACCGGCGTCGGACAGCGCGTAGCGCTTGCGGTTGCCTTCCAGTTCGACGGTTGCGTAGCCCAGTTCCTCCGAATACGTGAGCGCGGGATAGACCATGCCGGGGCTCGGCGCGTAAAAGCCGTTCGACCGGTCTTCCAGCGCCTTGATGAGTTCATAGCCGTGACGCGGCGCCTCGGCGAGCAGCGCGAGCAGCAGGAGTTGCAGGTCGTCGGAGGTGAATTTGCGGGCGCGCGGCATGCCGTCATCGCCGCCGAAGCCGCCCCGGCCACCGCGTCCGCCATGGCCGCCGGGCCCGCCCGGAAAGTCGCCGCCGTGTCCGCGGTGCCGGCCGATTGCCTGCGCGATGCAGCGCCCGACGTGCGAGTGAGGGCCGAAGTGCGCCGCGAAGTCTTTACCGCGGCCGAAAGGGAAATGGTTTTTCATCGACTGGCTCCAGGTATCGTAAAACATATCTTAAGTTATATATCTTAAGAGTGTTTGTCAAATGGAGTTTGTTTCGGTATCGGCGCACAACAAGGTGTGCGGGGAGGCAAGAGCCCCCTGCCAGGAACAATAAAGTGTGCGGGAACTGCGAAATTCGACGTGCAATGCACAAATTTTCAATGACGATGTCAGCGGGATTTACGTCGTTGCCAAACGGAAAGGCGCAAGCAACGTAAGCATTGACCGATGTCGAAGCGCGACTGCGAGTGGGGCATCAACCAAAAAGTGCCGACGGAAAAACTATCGGTCACAACCCAAATTGATACGACGCAGGACGGCGCGGCCACGACTGTTACGGTCGTGGCCGCTAATTTTCGAATCAGCAAACCACAGCGGCGGTCGCGCGCTACGCGTCCTCGTAGCCGACCGGACAGCTTGAGGGGCGGGTCTCTGAGGTAAAATGCGGCCTTAGAATGACTGTCAGCGAACTCATCGGGGATTTCCAGCGGACCGAGGCGTTCCGTCTCTAATGGTTCAAGCTTTGCCGACGTTACGCATTTCTGCTTCTGGGCCGAGCGCGAGGAGCATTACGCATTGACGGTGAGAAAAGCGAAGCGAGGAGGGCGTGAGCAAGAGTTTGCGGTGCATCAGGCAAGAGCTGACCGTTGGCGGATGATTAGCAGGATGCTGCGGTCGGGTAAGGGTCGTATCTCAAAGCGCGGTTATCTCGAGGCGATTCTCTCTTCAAGCTGCGCCTCAACCAACTTCCGCAGATGCCTGCGGTCGGGCTTCGGCAGTCGCCCCCAAGCCAACACCACTCCCGCGAGGTCCTCGTCCTCGCAGTAGAAGTATGCCGCCGGCAGGCGTAGCACTTCCGCGAGCTTCACGGCGATTTCGAAGGGCGGCTCATGCACGCCAGTCTCATAGCGGCTGATTCGCGCGCTCGCTGTGTGCTCATCGAGTCCAATCTGAACGCCTAATTTGTCTTGTGGCATGCCCGCCAAGCGTCGCGCTTCTCGAAGCCGACGCCCGAAAAGGGATGCAGGTTGCTGTTTGGTCATTCTACGAATATCGTAGAAGTCGCTTGTCGAATCTCTACGTAATTCGTAGAATTGGGAACGGTAGTGACGTCTACTCGACGCATACCGGAAATTGCTGGTTCGTCAAGGTGTTCCGGGCGACTTGCCAAGTCAACGTCGGAGCCTGCCATTTGTCCGGGGCCTGCACATGCGAGCCGATGTGCGACGACCGCTAACCAGCGCAACTGTCGGTGTAGTCGGTCGTCAGGTCATGCCGGTGCCTTGCTGACCCACGCCTGCCTGGACGAAGGACGACACCGGGCAGCGGCCCCCTCAGTGCCAGCGAAAGGACGCGCTCGAGCAATCAAGGAGGTTTCCATGCCCCTTTGCCCCAAATTCCTGTCTCCGCCAGAGGCTGAAATATCTTTATCGCGCTGGAGAGCCTTTGAGACATCGGACGGCTTGATGCATCTTGTCGGCTTCGACCCTGTGAATCGAGGGCGCGTTAGCTGGGCTGTCGGCGTCTTTGACCACGATGCGATGCGCGCATTTACAAGCGACGGGAACACCTATCGACTTGTTGGGAAGCCCGGGACGTTCTGGGACGTTGAACGCGTGTGGGAGTGCTGGTTTCAAGCCAACTGTGAGGGCGCGGTTACCGATGTCACGGAACTGCTCATTGCGGGGTCAGCGTAGACGTTTAACAGTACCGCGCTTACGGTGAGAGATGAAACTGGTCTCGGCGCGTCAGTTGCTGCGCAAGCCTTTTCGGCGCCATAAGCTTCATCGATTCCGCGCGGAGTAGGAATTGGCCACTTAGGTAAGACAATGAGAATGGCGAAGTCGACAGGTAGTACGGACAACAAAACAGCGCTCGATGAAGATTGGCTGGAGCATCTCATTCATCGGGCCGTCGTTGCGGCCATCCTATTTGACCCGAGAGTCGCCGAAACCCTGCTCGAAATACCTGACGCAGCGCTTGGCCGCATGTTCAAAAATCATCTTTGCAAAGCCGTTGGCCAGGCCATGGTCTACGGCATCGACTTCCCTGCGCTTTGCGAGGAAGAAGATAGGCTTCGCAAGCGCGTTAGACCTGAAGCGGAACGGACGCCAGAGAAAAAGGCCTCTTTTGAATTCCGAGTGGGTGGTCTAGCGAGTCAAGGGCGGGCGTGAGCCCGGCGCAGCGCACCCTTGGGGCGCCTTGAATCGATAAGCTGGGGCATGGCTGGTTGCGGCAGAATGCTGCAACCAGCCATGCGGGACGAAGCGATGACGAATCAACTCTTTGAAGCCGCCTTGGGAATCAAGGCCCCGTGGTATGTGCAAGGTGTCGACTTTGATACTGCCAAACGGCAGCTCACGATTGCCGTGGACTTTGTTGCCGGCAGCCGATTCGCCTACCCCGGGCTCGCCGGCGAGCACCCTGCGCATGACACGCAAATCAAGCGGCTGCGCCACCTTAATTTTTTCCAACACGAGTGCTATCTGGAAGTGCGGGTGCCGCGAGTGCGCTTGCCGGACGGCTCGGTACGGCTGGTC